>CAVOOU010000001.1:0-89574 GCA_963697645.1 uncultured Acidobacteriota bacterium
GGTGGCCTCGTTAACGATTTTTTTGTGCAGCGTGTCGTCAATCTGCACCGGCTGGCCGCCGAACGCCAGAATCGGCGAGGCGGCGCCCGTGTCTGTGCCGGGGGACATGGCGGCAACGTCGGCCGAAAGCAGGATAAAAAATCCCGCCGAAGCAGCGCGAGAACCGGTGGGTGCAACGTAGGTGCAGACCGGAACCTTGGAGGCGAGTATTGCCTGAATAATTTCACGCATCGAGGTGTCGAGGCCGCCCGGTGTATTCATGGTGATGAGAATCAGGGAGGCGCGGTCGGCATTCGCTTCGTTGATGCCACGGACGACGTATTCGGCGAGCACCGGCTCGATTTCACCGTCGATGCGAAGCTCGACGACATTGGGAGAGGAGTTTGGCGGCGCTGGAACAGATCCTGCGGACTGGATTAGGGTGAGGGATAGTGCGGCGAGCGCGAAGAAAACCACAGCATAACGCCGCAATCTTTGGAACAGCATTTCAGGAAGCCATTATAGCAAGAGAAGGGCGCGAAGATGTGAAGGTTCGCGAGACAAACTCGTACAGACTTTGGCGCAGGACGAAGGATGAGAATCGCCGTGTGGCACTGAGCGCTAATTTTGCTGGGGCGGCTCGGCGCGCTTCGCGTCGCTCTGGTACGACGGCATCACGTGCAGAACGTCCTGCACCCGCGCATCTTTGATCACTTTGGCGAAAGCGGGATCTGTTTCCGCAGAGAGGAAGTTCTTGTATCCATCATCGCGCGCCAGCCTCAAAAAATGCGCGGCGCGTTCGGCGTCGCCCATCGAGGCATAGGATTTCGCGACGAAGAAATTGAACAAGCCGGGATCGGTGGTCGTGCGCTGCTGAATGATGGTGCCGTAGCCACTTTTCCGCTCGAACAGCTCGGGATCAATGGCGAGAGCCTTGTCAAAAGTGGCCATCGCTTCCGGATACTGTTTGTTCGCGAAGTAGGCATAGCCCAGATTGCTGTAGATGGTCGAAGTCTCCATCTTCAGCACTAGAGCCTTTTTGTAAAGAACGATAGCTTTGCTGTAGTGCTTTTTCTCGTACTCGACTGTGCCGAGATTGTTGATGGGACTGGCGAAATTCTTATCCGCCTTCATCGCCCGATGGTAATAGCGCTCCGAACGGTTCAAGCTTCCCAGCTCTTGATAGGCGATTGCAGTCTTGTTCAGCAGCTGCGCGTTCTTGGGTTCAGTTTCGAGAATCGCCTCGTATGCAGTAGTGGCTTCGCCGAATTCCTTGCGGGCCATAAAAACGTCGGCCTTCAGTTCCGCGGCTTGACGAGGAGTGAGCTCGGGCCTGGGAGAAGCGACGTAGACAATGTCGGACGAGGATGAAGTGGACGCGGACTGGGTAGATGCAGGCTGACTTGCGGCCGGCGCGGACTGCTGTGCACCGAGCGACGGGACGAACACATACAACAGCGGAACGGCAAAGAAGACGAATCGTCTCATTGCCCTGCTCCTTTTTCCGCGCCTGACCTACGGTTGGGGTTTCGAGCTGTCCGCAGGCTTTTTGCTGCCACCAAAGATACCAAAAATCTTGTCGAGAAAGCCCTTTTTCTTTTCTGGTTCCTCGGTCGGCTGTGATGCACTAGTACTAGGCGCGTTCTTTGGGTGCGCTTTCGGCGCGTTTGGACTGTTGGACGCGCTCGCCGCCGAATGGGGAGCCGGGGGAGGCTGCGGGGAACCTTTGCCAAACAGGTGTGATAGCCACGAGCCGGAAGTAGACTGCGCAAGATGCCCATCATTTTCGCCGCAATACTGGGTCGGCTCGGTGCCCGCGATGAAATACTCTTCCTCGGATTGAGGGCAGGTGTTGGTGGCGAGTTCGCCCGTTTTCGGATCGATTGCTTCCTGAATCACGCCTGGCGGCGGATCGAATGGAGCGGTATTCACGTAGGCCGGGAGCGCGACGGCACGTTTCATGAATTCAGCCCAGATAGGGGCGGCGGTCTGGCTGCCGGAGAGACCAAGATCGCGGTTATCGTCGAATCCAATCCAGACAACGCAAAGCAGATTGGAGGTGAATCCCGCGAACCAGCCGTCATGCGAAGTGCCGGTCTTCCCGGCCGCTGGTGCCGTAAATCCAAGCGAGCGAACTGAGGCGCCTGTGCCGCGGTTGATCACGTCTTCCATCAAGCTAGTCGTGAGGTAGGCCACACGCGGGTCGAGAACCGGGCGCGTTTTTGGCGAGTCAGACTCCTCCACTTTGCCGTCACCCCCTACGACGCTGCGGAGATAGAGCGGTTCGGCGCGGGTTCCGTTCGTCGCAAATGCGGTGTAACCAGCGGCGACATCCACGGGCGTCATTTCATACGCGCCGAGCGCTACCGCCGGAGTTGCCATGATGTTGTTACCGAGCCCCAACTGCCGCGAGAGCTCGACAACGCGCTGATAGCCAATCATTTCGGCCACTTTTACCGTGGCGACGTTCAGCGAATGAATCAGCGCATCTTGTACGGTAACGGTGCCGTAGAACTCCTGGCCAAAATTGTCGGGCGTGTAGTCTTTGCCGTCGAATTGAAAGGTTGTCGGAACGTCGTCCACGGTGGTAACAGGCGTAATCACGGGCTGCAGATCTTTGACCGCGTTATCGAATGCGGCGGCATAGACGAAGGGCTTGAACACAGAGCCGGGCTGGCGATGGGCGAGAGCGTGGTTCAACTGGCTTTCGCCGTAGTTGCGTCCGCCGACCAGGGCGCGGATTTCGCCCGTCTTCGGGTCAAGCGCGACCAGGGCCACCTGCGGGTGAGGCACAGACTGGCCGGCTTTTTTCCAAATTGCATACCGCTTGGCGAGAAGCTTATCAACCTGCTCCATGCCCTGATGCACGGCAGCTGTGGCAGCGCGTTGCAAACTGGGATCGAGAGTCGTATAGATGCGATAGCTCTGGCTCTGCAGGTCATTTTCCGAGAATTTCTCGAGAAGATGATCCTTGACCATGTCCACGAAGTAGGGCGCGGAACCGCTGTCGATGCCGCCGCTGACGAATTTAAAGGGCACTTTCTTGGCGGCGGCAGCCTGATCTTCAGTGGCGTAATTGTTTTCGACCATCTGAGTGAGAACGCGGTCGCGCGCTTCGATGGCGCGGTCCATGTGGGTCTCGGCGGTAGCGTAATGGTTGGGTGCGCGGATGATGCCACCGAGGAATGCGGCTTCGCCGAGGCTCAAGTCGCGCACGTCTTTTCCGAAGTAAGCCTCCGCAGCTTCGCCAAAACCTCGAATCGCAAAACTGCCGCGATTCCCCAGATAGACCTCATTGGCGTAGAGCTCGAAAACCTGTTGTTTCGAAAAACGGTGGTCGATTTCAATCGCCATGAGAACTTCTTTCACCTTGCGCCGCCACTCTCGCTTGGTGGTGAAGAAAAAGCTGCGAGCCACCTGCATGTCGATCGTGCTGGCGCCCTGCGCTTTCTGCCCCACGCGGAGGTCGGCTAAGGCAGCGCCAATCACGCGCACCCAGTCGAGCCCGCCGTGCTCGAAAAAGCGCTTATCCTCTGTGGCGATCACGGCATCCACGAGCACCTTCGGTAGATCGTCAAAGCGAACGACCCGGCGCTTTTCTCGTGAGCTGTCAAAGAGATTCGTAATCAGCTCCGGCTCGATCTCGGCAGATTCACGGGAGACGCCGTTGGAAATCTGCGCAATCCGCGTGATTGCAGTTGCAGAAAAATTGACGCGCAGGGCGTTTTCTTGGTGGAAATAAGAGTCGGCCGAAGGCCGAATTTCGACGGCGGTGCCGGAAATCTTATACAGACCGGGCGCTCCGGCAACCTCGGCTTCCTGGTATCCGGCGCGGAGAAGGTAGGTGGCCAAATCCTTGGGATGGAGGGCTTCTCCCACATAGATCACGGCTGGAGCAGCATAAACCCGCGAGGTATTCTGAAAAATCTGGCCCGTGAGGCGTTCGTTAATCAGGCGGCCGAATTGAACGTAGTAGTAAGCGAAGAGCGAGGTTCCGGCGAGCAACACCGCGAGAGCCATGCACAGCAGCGCGATACCGTACCGGGACGTCCAGAAGCCCGGCGCGATTCGAATTCTAAACCGGCGATTATTTTCCATCTATCAGCACGTGTGAAAAGGTCATTGCTCAAACGAAAAGCTGGTTTCCGGCCAGCGCGCCGCCGCCAACGCATTTCCTGCCCCCTACTGTATGGATTCCTATTCTAAATCGAGCGGTTGTCCGCGTGGTCATGAAAATCGAGGGTGAATTTATAGACTAGCAAGTCGACGGGGACCGAATAGTCGAGCGATATTTGGACGGCGCCTGGTTGGCTGTGACTTTCAGGCTGTCTTGGTCCGCAGGAATACCAATCTCATTAACCTTCTTCCAGACGTTATCGCGAATGTCCTTGGCACCCAAGCGATTACCAATGGCGAAACGCGCCTCGCTCTCGATGGCATCCTGCATCTGGTAGTTATTCACGTAGATTGGCAGGATCTTGACGCCCGCAAAAATCATCGAGCCCAGCAAGACGAGCAGAAGGAATAGCTTCACGCCGCTGCCGCCGCGTTGCGAATTGCCGAATCGTCGAGAGGTGACGAGACTCAATGGCCCTTCCTCCCAAAACCTAAAGAAATAAAGAGGACAATTGAATGCTAGCACTCATCGCGCGTCGGAAGAACAAAACGTCGGAATGCTTGTTTTCGATGAGTAAACGGGGCTTTCAGCATCATCTGAGCGGCGCTAACGCCTCGTTAGTAGGCTCGAGCGAAGATGCCTTTTTCGCGGGAAGGCTTCCCGCAAAAAATGCACTGGCCGGAACCGCCGGGCTGTTCGAGAGGAATGCAGCGCATCGTCGCTTTCGTCTCTTCTTTGATCTTCGCTTCGCATTCCGCGCTGCCGCACCACCATGCGAAAGCGAAACCGGTCTCGACGGCCTTCTTGAATTCGCCATAGTCGGCAGGCTCGATCGTGTGCGCCTTGCGAAACTCGAGAGCGCGGTCGTGGAGCGACTTCTGAATCTCATCGAGTAACTGCGAGACCGCCGCCGCAATGCCCTGCTGCGGCACGAAGGATTTTCCTTCCTTGCCGGGACGGTCACGTCGAGCCAACACTACCGATCCCTTCGCGACATCCTTGGGGCCGAGTTCGAGCCTCAACGGCACGCCGCGCATCTCCCAGTCGTTGAACTTGAAACCGGGACTCATGCCGTCGCGCTCGTCCATTTTCACTCGAATGCCCGCATCGATAAGCTCCTTGCGAAGCCTGTGCGCATTTTCGAGCACGCTCGACTTTTCTTCGTCGGTCTTGTAAATCGGAACGATGACGAGTTGGAACGGCGCGAGACGTGGAGGCAGAATCAGCCCCTGATCGTCGCCATGAACCATGATGATGGCGCCCACGAAGCGGGTCGAGAGGCCCCACGACGTGGTCCAGCAGTGCTGCAGCACGCCACCCTTGTCGAGATAACGAATATCGAAAGCCTTGGCGAAATTCTGGCCGAGATTGTGCGACGTGCCGGCCTGCAGCGCTTTACCGTCTCCCATCATCGCTTCGATCGAAAATGTCTGGTCGGCTCCTGCGAAGCGTTCCGAATCCGATTTGCGTCCGGGAATCACGGGCACAGCCGCTTCCCTCACCGCAAAATCCGTGTAGATATCGAGCATCTGCCGGGTCTCGAATTCGGCCTCTTCCAGCGTCGCGTGCGCCGTGTGGCCCTCCTGCCAGAAGAATTCCAGTGTGCGCAGGAAAAGCTTGGTGCGAAGCTCCCACCGAACCACGCTGTTCCACTGATTGATGAGAATCGGCAGATCGCGATAGGACTGAATCCACTTCGCATAGGCATGCCCGATGATCGTTTCCGACGTGGGCCGGATTACCAGAGGCTCATCGAGCTTTTCTCCGCCGCCGTGCGTTACCACCGCAAGCTCGGGCGAAAATCCCGCCACGTGAGATTTTTCTTTGTCGATGAAACTGCGTGGAATCAGCAATGGAAACGCAGCGTTTACGTGTCCGGTCGCTTTGAAGCGGCTATCGAGCGCCGCCGTGATGTTCTCCCACAGCGCCCAGCCATAGGGCCGCACAATCATGCAACCACGAACGGGCGCATAGTCTGCAAGCTCGGCCCGCAGCACAAGCTGGTTGTACCATTCCGAAAAATCCTCGGCGCGCGTGGGCAGTTTCAGGTCCGACATGGGCTTCCAGGTCCTCTTTCAGGCCGATCTGCGGCGCATAAGCCGGGACAATCGGCATTTCGATAAACGCTAAAGGTTAGGGGAGACGATGAGCTAAGTCAACCAACCGCGGCGCCAGCCCGACAGAAATTTGTGTGAACAAAAACCCAAAATAGGGTAGGCTACACGCCGGTCGAAATGGCTAATTAGCGTGCTTTCCAATCTATGAGGAGAAAATAGAAATGAAGATGCAGCGAGTGGTAATGGCATTCTTATTTACAATTTTCGTTTGCGGATCCTTTCCGCCACTCGCGAAGGCGCAATCATCCTCAGGAAACGGCGCGTCGTCGTCCACCCCGAGCTCGCAGTCATCGGCTCCGACCCACGCCCAGCCAGGTCAGACGTATCAAAAGCCATCGAATGCGCAAAAGTTTAGGAACTACATTTTCGACTCGTTCGGCCCCTATGCGATTCTCGGAAGCGCCGTGGCCGCCGGTATTAACCAGGCGTCCGGCAACAGAATCAACGGCACCGGGTCAGGCACTCCTCCAGAATGGGGAGGAGGTACGGGCCCCTACTTCGAACGTTTCGCTAGCAACTACGGAATTAACATCACCGCGACGACGGCACGCTACCTCATGGCTGAAGTCTTCCGTGAAGACACAATCTATTATCGTTGTGAGTGCACAGGGTTCAGCCACCGTCTGGTTCACTCTCTGATGTCAACAGTTGCGACTCGCCACGGCGACGACGGACGCTATCGTTTCTCGGTCAGTAACCTGGTAGCCCCCTATGCAGGCACCATGACGGCCGCGCTAGGTTGGTACCCCGGCCGCTATGAACCATCCGACGGCTTTCGGATGGGCAATTATCTTCTGCTAAGCTACGCCGGCCTGAACGTCGCTAAGGAGTTTGTCTACGGCGGTCCGCATACTCTGATGGCACACACTCCCCTAAAAGGCATAACCGGAAGTAACAAGCCCTAAAAGACCTGATTCGACATCGGCGAAAACGCTGGCATACTTACGCTACAACTCTCTCATGGCAGGCTGGCGATTTCGTTCTCAGCGTAGTGTTGTGAATATCCGTTAATAGAGTGCTCCCGGCCCATCTTGCAAATCGGGATGCTCCGAGGGGGATGCTACAAATATGGCGTTGGTGAGCTGACGGTAAATTGATACAGGAATATCCCCCTTGAAATACCGTGTGCGAAAATGGGAATCTCTAAACCCATGAAACCTATGACCCTACACTCACGTCCTGTTCCTCCGATGCGAAACCCGTTTCTGGTCATAATTCTTAACAACCGCGACGGCCCTTCTAAGCGCCTGCGGCGGCGGCTCAGGTTCGGGTAATGGTGCAAACCCTCCTCCGGCGGCGCTCACAATTTCAACCTCTTCGCTGCCCACCGGACAGACAGGTGTCGCTTATAGTGCGGTGTTGGCGGCCACCGGGGGCACCCCGCCGTATACGTGGTCCCTCACCAGCGGTACGCTTCCTGCGGGTCTTATGCTGAATGCCTCAACAGGCGCGCTCACCGGCACGCCTACGCAAGCTGTCACAAGCACAGCCCTCACGTTCCAAGTGGCTGATTCCAGCACACCTCCAGGTAGCAGGTCCGTCAAGATGACGTTGACCATCTCTTCGACCTCTGTGGGTATTGAGATTTCTCCCAAGCGTGCGGGCCTCACGGTGACGCAGACGCTCATGGTCTCCGCGACGGTGGCGAATGATACATCCAAGAAAGCGGTTTCATGGTCGGCGACCGGGGGCACCTTTTCATCCAATGCCAGCGCCTCGGGAGCCACCGTCACCTATACGGCTCCTTCCACCCCCGGCATCTACACCATCACTGCGACCCAGACGAGCGATGTTACGCAAAGAGCTGTGGCCACAATTGGTGTTACCGATCTACACGGCGTCTACACCTACCACAATGATGTGTCTCGCGATGGCACCAATACGTCTGAATACGCGCTGACGACGGCAAACGTTAACAGCTCCACGTTCGGCAAACTGTTCTCCTGCCAGGCCGATGCTGCCATTTACACACAGCCACTTTGGGTATCCGAACATCACCATTGGCGGGGCGAAACACAACATTGTGGTTGTCGCCACCATGCGCGACACAGTTTACGTATTCGACGCGGACGCCAGCCCTTGCGTCACGTATTGGCATACGCAATTCATTCCGTCGGGTGAAACCTTCTACACCGCCTTCGACGTTTCTACTAACAGCATTTTCCCTGACATCGGCATCCTCGGCACACCGGTGATTGATAGCACCTCCAACATCATCTATCTCGTGACGAAAACAAAAAACATCAACGATCCCGGCCCCGTCGTCCACCAGCGCCTGCACGCCCTTAACCTGGCCGACGGTACGGAGATTGCCAACAGCCCAGTGGAGCTGGATAGCTCGATCACGGTCCCCGGCAACTGCGAAGGCGGTTCCACAATAGCGCTTTAATGCTGCGAGGGAAAACCAGCGACCTGGCCTGGCTTTAGTGAATGGTGTGGTCTACATTGCCTGGGCGTCACACGGAGACGTAGATCCCTACCACGGATGGGTCCTGGGTTTTAATGCGTCCACTCTTAGCCGCGTTTCTGCCTTCAACTCTTCGCCCAACGCCGCCGAGGGCCTGGGCTACTGTCGAGCAGGTATCTGGATGTCGGGCGGTGCGCCTGCCGCTGACGCCGCGGGCAACCTGTACGTTATTACCGGCAACGGCATATTCGATGGCACGTCAGCGTTTGGCGACAGTTTTCTTAAACTCGGCGCCACCAATGGTCTTTCCCTGACGGATTGGTTTACCCCGATGGGCCAACTCTCTCTCGACGCATTTGACCAGGACCTGGGAGCAGGAGGTGCGGCCGTTCTCGTTGATCAAACCTCCGGCCCTCATCCGCACCTTATAATTGGCGGCGGCAAGTCGCAGATTCTCTACCTTCTGGATCGAACGAACATGGGGCACTTCACCAGCGGCGGACCCGATAAAGTGGTCCAAACTCTGAACGTCTCGGAGGCGTCTTTCTCCACACCTGCCTTTTGGCAGAACACTCTTTACTTTTTTGGCTTTAACGGACCCGGATTAGCCTATACGTTCCTTCCAGCCTCCGACACATTCAATCCGTCGGTGGCGTCTTCTACCGCACCTTCGTTTTCGTTTCCAGGTTCTAGTCCATCGGTTTCTTCGAACGGGAACTCCAACGGAATTGTGTGGATGATTGACGCGCATTCTTTTGGCACAGGCGATGACGGACCAGCGACCGCCGGGCCCGCCGTACTGCACGCCTTCGATGCCACGAATCTAGCAACCGAACTCTGGAATAGCTCCCAAGTTCCCGCCGACGCTGCCGGTAACGCCGTGAAATTCACAGTTCCGACGGTGGCGAACGGCAAAGTTTATGTGGGTACTCGCGGCAACGATTCGACCCTGGGCGCCGGCACCGTCTTCGGCGAAGTTGACGTGTACGGCCTGAAACCGAACTAACCGTATCAGTGGTGCACAAGCCTACCATTCGATGTCGATCTCACATCGAATCCTCTGTGCGCGCCGTTTCTTCGTTCGCTGAGACATCACAGCAGGTTGGCCTTTATGCTGGTGGAGTACAGGTTCGAACTTTTTCCAGGACAACCGGGTCAGCAAGGTGCCGGATTGTACGTCTGTAAAATCGACTCCTGTGCAACAAAAGCTTTGGGTCGAGGCGTAATCATCTTTTGTGACTTGTCATTCTTTTCAAACAGAATGAAAACTTCCACCGCTCAGATCGCTCCATGTATCTCCGGATACAAATCGAAAAGTTCCTCTCGAAAGATTCAGAGCCGCAACTAAAATAGTAGTGTCGGAAGATTCCTCAAATCAGGAGACCTGCCAAACTCTCCAGCGGGAAACGCGACGATGGCAACCACGATGTCGACTATGGCGAGGTCAACCAGCTTCGCGACGACCTTGATGCCCTCGGCTTCCACGTACTGCCAGCTCGCCTTGATTCCCACCGCAACTCGTAACGGGGTTCCTTGGCTCACAGGGTTTTCAATTGCGATACCAGCTGCGTTTGAACCATAACGAACAGTTCTGTAATTCCATTCAATTTGCACAACAGACTGGCGGTTGATGGATTAGCCTGAGGCAAACAGAGGTCTTATTCTCCGGTTGTGGCAGATGGGTTAGCCGGTTCCCTCTTGCGCACCCATTCGTAAACGAATCCCTTTCGATATAGGGCGGCACCGATATAATCAACCCTTGGATCTCTTAACTCCGTTGGTTAATCCATCGAAGAGCAATCGTCGCTACCCGCGAATCCCGACGCCAAAAGGCGTCTGGGTCTCCTGGCAGCATGACGGTGCGCAAAGCGTCTCGCGCGTCCGCGATTTGAATATCGGCGGCCTCTTCATCGACACCAAAACGCCGCCGCCTGTCGGCACTTCCATCACGCTGCTGTTTTCAGTGCCCGAAGGCGAAATCCGTAGCACCGCGGTGGTGAGAAACGTTACCCCCGGCGAGGGCATGGGCGTTCAGTTTATGGCCATGAGTCAGGAGCACGCAGTCCGGCTGCAGACCCTTTTCACTCGCCTGCTGCGCTCGAGCAATGCAACTCCGGCGTGAAGCTTACACCCCCATCGAATCTGCCGACCGGAGCCGAAAATCTGCTCGAATTCCGGAATCTTTTCTCCGCCAGCCAAGTCTAATCTTGACGGAGCAGTAGTTCGGAGATTAGGATACGCATATGGAAAGCTGCACCCGGACCAAAAACTGCCTGCCGTGCGCTTGTTGTTGTCAGAGCCATGGCTGGCACGGGTGTGTGCAATCCGACTGATCTAACTTAGCCACAAATCGGATTTTAGCAACCCGCTCACCAGCAAATCGCAGCTGGTAGCGGGTTTTTTGTTTTTGAGCAGCATTTCTAGACAGCAAATGCGGAGGCCATCGTGGCCAGTACAGCAGACATCGCGACAACCCGGCAGCCGAAGGAAACGAAAGCTCAAAAGGTCGAGCGCCTCAAACGCTCGAAGAACCCCTGGGAGCATTTCGACGAAATTAAAGAATTCGCGCGACAAGGCCGCGCCGCTGTCCTTCCCGAATGGGCCAATCTCTATTTCAAGTGGTGGGGCATTTATACGCAAGGTGACGGCGACGGCGCCATCGGCGGCACGGGAGGCGAAGGCAAAGCAACTCAGTATTTCATGATGCGAATTGCCCTGCCCAATGGCCTGCTGCGCTCCAATCAACTGCGCGCCATCGCACAAATCTCAGAACGTTACGGCCATTCGCTCGCAGATCTCACCGTCCGCCAGAATATTCAACTCCACTGGCTCACGATCGAATCCATTCCCGATGTTATCGAAGCCCTCGGCGCCGCGGGCCTCAGCCCAAAAAGCGCCTGCGGCGACGTGACTCGCAACATCACCGGCTGCCCGCTCGCCGGAATTGCTTCCGACGAACTCACCGACGCGTCATCGCTCGCCGTCGAAGCCGCGCATCTGCTTGCCGCCAACAGCGATTTCTACAATCTCCCGCGCAAATTCAAAGTCTCGATCACCGGCTGCCCCGTCTGGTGCTCCTACCCTGAAATTAATGACGTCGGTTTCGCGCCCGCCGTTCGCGAGCGAAATGGCAAACGCGAGGTAGGCTTCTCCGTCCGCGTCGGCGGCGGACTCTCCGCCGATCCTCATCTCGCCGTTCGACTCGACGCTTTCATTCATCGCGATCAGGTCATCCCCGTCGTCCGAGCCATCGCTGAAATTTTCCGCGACCAGGATTGCCTGCGCGAAAATCGCGATCGCGCGCGCTTGAAACATCTCTTCACCCAGCACGGATGGACAGCCGAACGTTTCCTCCGCGAACTCAACGCCCGCCTCGGATTCGATCTCGACCCCGGCGTCGAAGAGTTCGCGCCACCAGATGCGTATCGCGACCACGTCGGCATCCACGCGCAAAAGCAGCCTGGACTCTACTACGTTGGCGCTGCCGTCCTCCGCGGACGCATCACCGCCGCACAAATGCAAGCCGCCGCGGCTCTCTCTGAAAAATATGCCGCTGGCGAACTCCGCACCACCAACATGCAAAATCTCCTCATCGTCAATGTGCCGCGCGACAATATCGACGCACTCGTTTTCGAACTCAATGCTGCCGGCCTGCACGTCGAAGCCTCGTCCTTCTGGCGCGGTGCGGTCGCCTGCACCGGCACCGAATTCTGCAAACTTGCCATCACTGAGACGAAAACCTTCACGCGCTGGCTCGTTGAAGAACTCGAAGAGCGCGTCCCCGAATTCGATCAGCCGCTCAAACTAAACGTCGCCGGTTGCCCGAACGCCTGCGGGCAGCACTGGATCGCCGATATCGGCCTCGAAGGCAAAAAAATCAAGCAAGGCTCGAATCTCGTCGACGCCTATTACTTCTGCGTAGGCGGCGCCGTCGGCGAGTATGCCCGCATCTCGCGCCAGGTCGGATACCGTTGCGCCGCGGAAGACGTCCCGGAGGCCATCGAGCGCCTGCTCAAAACGTATCTCGCCACGCGCGACACAAACGAAAATCTGCGCGCCTATTTTGCACGCCATTCCGATGACGCTCTCCGCGCCCAGCTCGCCGGCGGCAGCGTCGCACCCGTGACGCGTGACCTTCCCGCCGGTCCGGTCCCGCACGGAGTGGGAGACTGAGATGTCCCCCGAGCTATTCCCGGCCTTCATCAAACTCGAAAATCGCCCGTGCCTGGTCGTCGGCGCCGGTGCAATCGCTACTTCAAAGATCGCTTCCCTGCTCCGCGCCGGCGCGCACATCACCGTCGTCGCGCCGCAAGCCAAAGCCGAAGTCGCCAAGCTCGCCGCGATTGGAAATCTCACCTGGCATCAGCGCGAATTTCACACCGACGATCTTCGCGACATTTTTCTCGCCATCGCAGCCACGGGCAGCGCCTCCGTGAATCGCGAAGTTTTCCTCGCAGCGCAAGCGCGTGGCATCCTCACCAATGCTGTCGATGATCCACCTCACTGCGATTTTTATTTCCCCGCCGTTGTGCGCCGCGGCGATCTCCAAATCGCAATTTCAACCGCGGGCGAAAGCCCCTCCGTCGCCCAACGATTCCGCCGCGAGATCGAAGCCTCTCTCGATCTTTCTCTAGGCAATTGGCTCCGCTTCGTCGGCAGCCTTCGCCGCCACGTTCTCGAGCACCATCCGCCTTCCGAAGAGCGCAAAAAATTGCTCAACCTGCTCGCTTACAGCCAGATTTGCGATTCGAAGGATTGCAAAATCGAATCGCGCTCCATCGAGTTTGCCGGTCGTCACGTTCATCTCCCCGAGCATTTGCCAGAAGAAGACACAGCCAGCCACGCGCTCGATAGCCTGGCAACGATTAACAGCCCATCAGCAATTCAGGAGCAATCATGAAAGCCTCAATGCACGGCAAAGTTTTTCTAGTCGGCGCAGGCCCCGGTGATCCCGATCTCCTCACCGTGAAAGCCCACGCGCTGATTCGCACCGCTCAAGTCATCCTCCACGACGATCTCGTCTCCGCGCCGATTCTCGCGCTCGCGAGTCCTCACGCAATGGTCGTAAATGTCGGCAAACGTTGCGGCACGAAAAACATCACCCAGTCCGAAATCAACCGCTTGATGATCGCCTCCGCTCGCCGCGGCTTGAGCGTCGTGCGCTTGAAGAGCGGCGATCCCGGACTATTCGGTCGCCTCGCTGAAGAGCGCGACGCCCTCGAATCCGCCGGAGTGCCCTATGAAATAATTCCCGGCGTCACCGCCGCGCTCTCCGCCGCTGCCTCGCTCGGCGTTTCGCTAACCGATCGTCGCACGAGTTCGCGCATTGTTGTGATAAGCGCCCACCGCGCACATGAAAATGAAAACGAGCCACCCACCGATTGGCACAGCCTCGCTGCCAATAATTCGACGCTCGTGATCTACATGCCCGGTCGCAACCTCGGAGCGCTTCAACACGAACTCCTCGATTCAGGTCTCGATGCCGACACGCCTGCAGCAATCGTCTCCGCAGCAAGCACGCCCGAACAGCGCGAGCATCGCACCACGCTAGGCCAGCTCGACACCGCGCCTCCGATGCCGGCTCCCACAATCCTCCTCATCGGCCGCACCCTCGAACGCGCCGCACGATCAATTACCAATTCCGTTCCTCTCACATGGGAATCACTTCTTGATGGAGCGGAAGTCAGCATCGCAGAGAAAAACGCGAACCAAAGCCTTGAAAGGAGCTTCACCTGATGACCGCACAATCAACGTCCCAAAAGAGTTCATCATCACCCGCAAACGGCAGCTCGAAGACGAAGCTTTCGCTCGACACCTGGGCCATCGCGCTGTCGCTAGCAATCTCGCTTCTCGTCTGGCTCGGAGTGATCAAGCACATCCCGTGGTAGATGGGATGTTTCCTCTTTGTTGATTCGCAATGTCGCTAAAGCCGTCGTTGTAGGCCGCGGTTTCAACCGCGGCAAAAACTAGTTAAGAAAGCGCGGGGCTTTAGCCCCTGAAGTACGAACTTCGCCACAACTCGACCGAGGAGAATGAAAAGAAAATGGCCACCAGCATCGCACTCCCCCAATCGCAACCGCTCGGCATCTTCAAACGAATCGCCCAGCTCATTCCCGGCCTTCTGCTGCTCATAGCCGTCGGCTATGCCGGAAAATTCATCGAGCGCTCGATCGCTCAGTACGGACGCGCGCATCACCTCACTCTTCCGAATATCGAATACGTTCTCTGGGCCATCCTCCTCGGCCTCGTCATCGCCAATACCACCGGCGTCCCCGCCGCCTTCAAACCCGGCCTCGCCACGTACGAATTCTGGCTTAAAGCCGGAATCGTGCTCCTCGGCTCGCGGTTTCTTCTCGGTGACGTCCTCAAGCTCGGCGGCGTCAGCCTCGTCCTTGTCGCCATCGAAATCGCTCTCTCGCTCACCTTCATGACCGCTCTCGGCAAAGCCTTCGGCCTGAAACCAAAACTCACCACGCTTCTTGCCGTCGGCTCGTCTATCTGCGGCGTCTCCGCCATCATCGCCACTCAAGGCGCCATCGATGCCGACGAAGAAGATTCCTCCTTCGCCATCGCCGCGATTCTCACTCTCGGCGCGATTTCGCTCTTCATTTTCCCGCTCATCGGTCACTGGCTGCACATGAGCGATCTGAGCTACGGACTCTGGGCCGGCCTCGGCATCGACAACACCGCTGAAGTCACCGCCGCCGGAAATCTCTATTCCGACGCAGCCGGTAAAGTAGCCGTCCTCGCAAAAACGGCTCGCAACGCCATGATCGGCTTCGTAGTTCTCGGTTACGCGATCCACTGGGCGCGCAAAGAAAAAACCACCGGCGTCACCAATAAAGCCGCATTCCTCTGGAACAAGTTCCCGAAGTTCGTTCTCGGTTTTCTTCTCATCTCAGCAATCGCCACAGCCCACGTTTTCAACAAGGAGCAACTCACGAGCCTCGCGAATCTTTCGCGTTGGGCCTTCCTTCTCACATTCGCAGGAGTCGGCCTACGCACCAATATCGGCGACATGCGCAAACAAGGCCTCCGCCCCTTCGTGGTGGGCGCCCTGGGAGAAATCGTAATCGCCGCCCTCACGCTAGGCCTGGTCTTCGGCGCCGACAAATTCCTCCGCTAAACAACGCATCGCGGCATCCGTAGGGGCACGGCATGCCGTGCTCGCACGCCCAATCTGCACGGCGAATCTATCCGCTTCGCGCGTGGGCCGTGCCCTCCGAATCAACTGGCACAGCCTATCCAAACTCTCCGCATGGGTGCTCTCACCACAACTAAACACCTGTCATTCCGAGCGGAGCCGCGCGTGCTTTTTCTTCGCCACCGCAGAGCGGTGGTCGCGTGGCGCAGAGAGGAATCTGCAGTTCACGTCCCTTCCTCCTCGCGCTATCCAACACGCACTAGCCTTCCACTCGTCAAATCCGTGCTAGATTGACCCTCGGAGCCCCCAAGCCGAAATGCTCGATCGCAAACGCGCCACATTCGACTGGCTCGACATCCTCTGGCTCCTCTTCCTCCTCGCTCTCGCTCTTCTGCCTCCCGTCCACGAAATCCACAAGCAGTTCATCCTCCTTGCCATCGGCGTATTTCAACTGCTCGAAGGCCGCCTCATCGCATGGCTACCAAAACGCGGCCCCGCCTACGCCGTCGTCATCAAGATCCTTCTCGCCACGCTTCTGCTTGACCACACCGGCGACATCGGCATCAACAGCAACTACTACCCGATCTACTACCTTCCCGTCGTGACGGCGGCCGTTTATTTCGGTCCGATCGCCACGCTCGTCTGGACCACCATCACATCTCTCGCCTACTGCGCATTTTTGATACCCGCCCTCCAGGAATACGAGTTCACCGCCGAAGGCGCCACCGATCTCGCCACTCGCATCCTCTTCTTTTACATCGCCGCGGTCATCGTTAACCGCTTCGCCTCCGAAAATCGCAAACAGGTCCACAAATACCAGGAACTCTCCGAGCAGCTCGAGGAGACAAATCGCCAGCTCCGCCGCGCCGAAGCCGATGCCCGCCGCTCCGAGCGCCTCGCGGCACTCGGACAGCTCTCCGCAGGACTCGCCCACGAAATTCGCAATCCTCTCGGCGTCATCAAGGGCTCTGCCGAAATGCTGAGCCAGAAAGTAGAAGCTTCGAACCCGCTCGCCAGCGAACTTGCCGGTTACATCAGCTCCGAAGTGAATCGCCTCAATTCACTCGTAACCCGATTCCTCGATTTTGCGCGGCCTTCTCGCCTTGAGCTTCGCTCAGTGCAGTTGTCCACCATCGTCGATCGCGTTCTCGAATCGGTCCAACATCAGCATCCAGATGCGCAAGTTACCGTCGAGCGTAACTACGCCCCAGCCACACCGGATGTCCAAGTCGACGCCCAGCTCTGCGAGCAAATCTTTGTGAATCTGATTACCAATGCCTACGAGGCCATGGATGGCCGCGGCCGGCTCAGTATCTCCATCGCTCCCGAAACGCAAAACATGAGGCCCGGCGTCGCCATCATCGTCGAAGACTCCGGTCCCGGCGTTCCACCCGAATCTCGCGAACAAATCTTTAACCCATTCTTCACCTCGAAAAAAGAAGGCGTAGGCCTGGGACTCTCGATCGTCGCCAAGATCGTCGACGACCACCGCGGATCCATCCGCCTCGAATCCCCTCCCGGTCAGGGCGCCCGCTTTCATGTCTTCCTCCCCGAACGCCAGGATTGACTTGACCTGGTCTACTAGACTAGACTAGGTCAGAAACAGCCTGGGACCGAGTGGGACTGGAGACAAAACGTGACCTCTGTGAATGTTTATGAAGCTAAGACGAAGTTTTCAAAGCTCCTGCAGCGCGTAGCCGCTGGCGAGGAAATTGTGATCTCAAATCGCGGCGTTCCAGTCGCTCAGCTGATTCCCTTCCCGCAAGAGCGCAAAGGACCCCGTCCGCTTGGAATGGACAAAGGCCGCGTACATATCTCGGACGATTTCGACGCCCCGCTGCCCCCTGACATTCTTGCCGGTTTTTTGGGGAAGCCCGCAAGACGCAAAAAGCGTAGATAAGATAAATGGAGCTCCTTCTGGACACGAATGTGCTCCTGCATGCGGTGAGCTCTAAGGAGCTTCTGAACCGCCAGTGCCTGAGACTATTGGCGGACCAGTCCAACTCGTTGTTCCTTTCGGCGGCTAGCATTTGGGAGGTCGTCATCAAGCACTCGCTGGGAAGGCTTGTACTTCCTGATTCTCCATCTCGGTGGTTATCAGACAGGATTCGAATCCTAGGAATTCAAACGTTGGACGTCACACCTGCTCACGCTTTCGCGGTGGCCAATTTGCCGTCGCCTCATCGAGATCCTTTCGACCGCATGCTCATTGCCCAAGCCAATGCTGAAGAGTTGACGCTGCTGACAACGGATCGAATTTTTCAATCCTATCCCGTCGAGGTTGTCTTGTGCGGGGCGTGAAGGTGTCGCACCTGCCTTCTTCCCCGAAACTCGGCGTATACGTAGTTTCCGCGATAGAAATTCGCTTTAGCCTGTGTTAACGTGAGTCGGGCTCATTTGCACGCCCGGAAAGGAAGGAACATGCAGTTAAGCGGTCGAGGAAAAGTCGCCAATGCGATTCGGACCGCACAACCCCCTCTACAAAGCTGCTATTTTCTAATCGCAAATCTGGAATTAGAATTCTCCGCAAGTCATTCAAAACAAAGAACGGCGACACTTTCTAATCGCAAATTTATTGCGGTTTTTAAGCCCGAAAAATGAGCGAAAAGCCTTCCATCCTCGTCGTCGAAGACGAGGCCAAAATGCGCCGCCTCCTCGAGCTCGAACTCGCGGACCAGAACTTTCGCGCCCAGACCGTCGCCGACGCCGAAACCGCTCTCAAACTCCTTAATACCAATCAGTTCGACTTGATCGTCACCGATCTCAAACTGCCCGGCATGAGCGGCATCGAATTCCTGCAAGCCGTCAAACGCGCAAACGCAGCAATACCCATCATCATCATGACCGCGTTTGGCACAGTTGAATCCGCCGTCGAAGCGATGAAGATCGGCGCCAGCGATTACGTGTTGAAACCGTTCTCGCTCGCTGAGCTTGTGCTCGTAATCCGCAAGGAACTGGATTCGCACCAGCTGCGGGAAGAAAATCGCAATCTGCGCGAGGCCCTCGGCGAGCGATACAAGTATGACAACATCGTTGCGCAAAGCGCGAAAATGCAAGCCGTGCTCGCGCTGGTCGAGCGCGTCGCGCCAACCAATTCGACTGTTCTGCTCGGCGGTGAAAGCGGCGTCGGCAAAGATCTGATTGCGCGCGCGATTCACCAGCATTCGAACCGCGCTTCCGGCCCGTTTGTGAAAATCAACAGCACCGCCATTCCAGAAAATCTTCTCGAGAGCGAACTCTTTGGCTACGAGAAAGGCGCATTTTCAGGCGCAACGGGAAGCAAGCCGGGAAAATTCGAGCTGGCCGATAAAGGCACGCTGTTCCTCGACGAAATCGGCGATGTCCCGCCCGCGATCCAAGTGAAACTTCTGCGTGTCCTGCAGGAACGCGAATTCGAACGGCTCGGCGGCACAAAAACTCTGAAAGTGGACGTGCGACTAATCGCCGCCACAAACCGCGATCTTCGCGCGGCCCTCGAGGACGGCACATTTCGCGAAGATCTCTATTACCGCTTGAATGTTGTCGCCATCGATATTCCGCCGCTGCGCGACCACAAAGAAGACATCCCCGCGCTCGCCAACTTCTTCCTCGAAAAATTCGCCCGCGAATCCGGCAAGCCCATTCGAGGCATAACGCCCGCTGCCATGAAGCTACTGCTCGATTTTCATTGGCCCGGCAATGTTCGCGAGCTCGAAAACATCATCGAGCGCGGCGTCACGCTTTCCGCCGGCTCCACGCTTGACGCCGCGGACATTCATCTCGATCCACCATCGCCTCGTGCTGTTGCGGGAGCCCCATCGGTTCTCCCCCCGGGCATGACGCTCGATCAGTGGGAAGACGAAGCCATTCGCGAAGCCCTCAAACAAGCCAATGGAAACAAAAGCCAGGCCGCGCGCACACTCGGGCTTTCGCGCAACGCTCTCCGCTATCGCCTCTCGAAAATCGGCGTCCCAGATCCGCCTGAAAAAGAATAGCCACCAGCGAAGTCAGTATCCCACTGGCCGAAAACCACCAGGCCTCGCGTGATAAGCACCACCGCCAATTCGAGCTACTGCTTAGAGACAGATCGAGCCGCCTCGTAATTGATTGAATCAGAAAGGCTTACAACCTATCTGGGTTCGTTCCCCTTTGGCACCAAGCCTGCATTTAGCTCTGTGGCTTCAGCTGTGCCCGGCATTTCATCGCCGGAAGGTGACCATGAAACGGTATCTCGCAATCTTCGCGACAATCTTTCTTCTCGGCGCAGCGGTCGCGGTGCGCGCGCAGGATTCTCCGCCGCCGCAGGACGACCGGCAAGCGCAGCAGCAGGCGCAGGATGACGACGCGCCGCCTCCGCCCGATCAGAATCAAGCCGACCAGATTCAAATTCAGGATGAGGCTGCGAATCAGCAGTCGGAGCAAGCGAGTCAGCAGGAACAGCAGCAACAAGCTACTACACAGCCCGGCGTTGCGCGCGTCAGCTGGATTCGCGGCGATGTTTCGACGCAGCGCGGTGACAATGGCGAATGGGTCGCCGCTATCGTGAACACTCCGATTTCGCAGGGCGACCGCGTTTCAACGGGCAATCGATCCCGCGCCGAACTGCAACTCGACTACGCAGACACGCTGCGCATGTCCGATCGCGTCACCGTGAAAATCGCGACTCTGACGCGTTCGCAGATTCTGCTGCAAGTGGGCGAGGGCCTTGCGACGTACTCAGTAAACCGCGGCGCAGAAGCATCATCCGAAATCGACACACCTAATGCGTCCATCCGTCCTCTGGGCGAGGGTGAATATCGCATCCTGGTAAATTCGGACGCCGAGACACAGGTGGTGATTCGCCGCGGCTCTGCTGACATTTCTACTCCGCAAGGCACCACGCGCGTGGATGCTGGGCAAATGATTACGATCGCCGGAACGGATAATCCGCAATACAAAGTTTCGCAAGCTCCTTCGCGCGACGATTGGGATAACTGGAACAGCGAGCGCAGCAGGGCCTTTACAAATTCCGAAGGCTCGCGCAACACGAATCGCTATTACACCGGCTCGCAGGATCTCGACCCCTACGGTCGTTGGGTAACGGTTCCTGATTATGGACGAGTGTGGGTACCTAATGTTGCTCCGGGATGGGCGCCTTATCGCGCCGGTCGCTGGGTATGGCAGCCCTATTTCGGTTGGACCTGGGTTTCTTATGAGCCGTGGGGCTGGGCGCCTTATCACTATGGCCGCTGGCTGCCCTACGGGGCTGGTTGGGCATGGTGGCCGGGGCCGGTAGCAGCGTACCCCGCTTACTATCCTGTGTGGGCGCCGGCGTATGTTTCGTTCTTCGGGTTCGGAGGCGGCGTTGGGTTCGGTGTCGGCTTTGGATTCGGATTTGGTTTCGGTCATGTGGGCTGGCTCCCGTGCGGTCCCGGGGACTGGTATCACCCGTGGTACGGACGCTATGGCGGCAGCTACCGCGCTGTGAGCTTCAACAACGCCAACAATTTTCATAACGGTTGGGCGCCGCTTCATGGCGGTGGGCGCGGATTCTCCAACGTCAACGCAGCATTCCGAAACGATCACGTTCGCGCGGGAATCAGCTCCATGGACAGCCGAAGTTTCGGACGCGGTACTGTACCTGCGCACCAGACTGCGATGAGTGCAGGGGAGTTTCGCAACGCGAGCATGGTCTCGGGCAAAATGCCGGTGAACCCGGGACGCGGCAGCTACAGCGCGTCGAGCCGCGAGGCCAGCCCGTCAACGATTCGCAGCACGGCATCGAATTCGCAGCGCTTCTATTCTTCGTCGCGTAATTCTGGCGGGACAGCGTCGCGCGGATATGGCGCGACGTCGAATCAGCGCAACAATGGCTACTCCAATAGCACGCGCTCGGCGCAACCGAACATAAACGCAGGAAATCGCGGCGGAACATCAAACTCGACCGCGCGTCCAGGCTGGCACACGTTCACGCCCCCATCTTCGTCAGGTGCAAATCGCACGACGCCAAATGCTCCGTCGAATAATCGCGGAGCGGCGGGTAATCCCGGCAATCGCAGCGGCTACGGGGCACCGAATACAACGACTCGGACGTACCAGCCGCCCAATTCGCAGCCGAATATGCGCGGCCCAACGACAAACAATCCGGGAAATCGCGGCGGTTTCGGAGCGCCGAATTCCGCATCGCGGCCGTATCAGCAGCCCAACGCTCAATCGAATATGCGCAGCCCGATGGGAAACCCGGGCAATCGCGGTGGATACGGAGCACCAAACTACGGAGGGCGATCGTATCAGCAGCCAAATTCTGCGGCGCGAGGCGGTTATCCGGGAGGCGGTAGCAGGCCCCCGCTCAACATGAGGCAACCGATTGTTACGCCTCGCAACGGCGGAAGTTATGGCGGTTCGCGCGGTGGTTCAGGAGGAGGCGGATATCGCGGCGGCGGCGGTTCGCACGGCGGCGGTGGTGGTGGAAGTCACAAGCATTAATACAAATAACGAGGATTCATAATTCTCATACCCCAGGGTTTCGCGTACTCGAGTAAGCGAGGCCCTGGGTCGTTTTTTTTTGAAAGGTGACAAAAATGTCGCACGTAAATAATTCCGTCGAAAGCAGCGTTTCAGAAACTTCTCTACTGCCGGAGTGTTTAATGAGCAGGAGAGAAGGAAATGACCGACGCTCGTATCATTTTGTGGTTCACATGGTTTGTTTTTAGCAACTGGCTGAGGAATCTCGCTATGCTATCGGCACAACGCTTTCTAAAAGGAACTTATTCGATGCGAAAAACGCTGTCGCTCTTTCTCATGTTCCTCTTTGTCGCAGGTGCTTTCCTCACGGCCCCGAAGCGAGCAGCGGCGCAGGACGATCCTCCCAGCCGGGTAGCACGGCTCAATTTCATGCAAGGGTCGGTTTCGTTTGAGGCCTCTGGCACGCAGGAATGGGTGGATGCAAATCCCAGCCGCCCGCTCACCACCGGTGACAATCTGTGGGTCGACAAGGATTCGCTGGGCGAGGTTCACGTCGGAAGCCTCGCGATTCGCATGGCGAGCGAGACCGGCATCTCGTTTCTGAATCTCGACGACCGAACCGTGCAGATTCAACTCGCGCAGGGCACGATTGAAGTGCATCTTCGCCGCTACGAACCCGGCAACGCGGTAGAAATCGATACGCCCAATCTCGCTTTCACGCTTACCGGCACCGGTGAGTATCGAATCGAGACCGATCCGAACGGCGATTCGACGCTGATTATCGTGAGAGAAGGCGGAGGACAAGCGACTGGCGGCGGTGAATCGTACGATCTCGGCCCCGGGCAGCAGTACACCTTTGGTGGAACTGATCAACTTTCCTACGACGCGCAACCTGCACCCGGTTTTGATGATTTCGAAAACTGGTGCCAGCAGCGCGACCAACGCGAGAACCGCTCGGCGTCTGCGCAGTACGTATCACGCGATATTGATGGTTACTACGATCTGGATGATTACGGCGATTGGCAGGTGGTCCCGGATTACGGCCGCGTGTGGGTTCCGCGGGGCGTTGCCGCCGGCTGGGCGCCTTATCACTTCGGTCATTGGGTGTGGATCGCGCCGTGGGGTTGGACATGGATCGGCGATGAGCCATGGGGCTTTGCGCCGTTTCACTATGGACGCTGGGCCTTCGTCGGCGGCTACTGGGGCTGGGTCCCGGGGCCGCTCGTTGTGCGTCCTGTGTATGCACCGGCCCTCGTGGCGTTTGTGGGCGGCAACGGATTTGGTGTGACGGTGGGATTCGGCGGCGGCTTGACGGGAGTTGCGTGGTTTCCGCTCGGTCCCCGCGACGTGTGGGTGCCGGGTTACCGCTGCAGCCCGCGTTACATTCAGAACGTGAACGTCACCAACACGCGAGTTGTGACGGTGACGCAGGTGACGAACGTCTATAACAACTACACCGTGAACCGAACTGTGAACGTGAACGAATATACGTACGCAAGGAATGTGAGCGCGGTGACGGTGGTGGACCGCGAGACATTTGTGAATGCGCGGCCGGTGTCGAAGGCCGCAATCCGAGTGACGCCGGAACAGTTCGAAAAGGCTCGCGTGGTGGAGAATGCGCCGCTGGCGCCTACTCGTAACAGTTACGTGGCGTCCACCGCAAAGCCGGTGCCTGCTTCCCAGCGCCCTGCAAAGTCGTTCACCGACCGCAAAGTGGTGGCCAAGCTTCCGCCGCCCATTCCACCATCGGGCGGGCACGAACCGCACATCGTAGATTCGGCCAAGCCCGAACGACCCACGGAGCCGATTTCACGCGCGCAGCAAAGCAATACCGAATCAAACTCTAATGCGCACAACAACGCTGCCCCACCACGGCCGTCGGTAACATCAACAGCACCAGCGCGTGGGAACGCAAATGCGCAGGGCGAACAGCCACGGCAATACGACCAACACCCCGCGGTGAAGTTTGCTCCGCCAGCAAGAGCATCGGACGACAAGTACGATGTGCATCCGCCGCTAAACAACAGAGCAGCCGAGCCACCGAAAAAGGAAGAGCAAAAGAAGGAACAGCCAACAAAGACGGAAGAAAAGCGACAACCTCCGCCGAAATCCAAGTAACATTCGTCGGTCTAACGAAAGGACGCCAGTTTTTGGCGAGGCGCTCTCAGGAGCGCTAGAAATTTTCCTTCGGAGGAAGCAGCTGGCGCGTTCTTAAGGGTGATCTCCGCGGCGGCTCTGGGTCGCCCATGGCTACGGCGAGGGCGGCTTGGGTTGCGGCGTTGAATCCGGCGTGGAGGGTGCTGGCGAGGCGGACGGAACTGCTGGCGGGCGTTCGATCGCAAGGTAGGCGCGGCCGAACGCGGAATGTTGCGTGCCCGCCGCGATTACGAGCGCTTGTGCCGTGTAGCGCCCTGCTGGAAGCTTCGCGAGCGGCAAGCTGATCCGGAATGATGCGGTGCGCGATTTCGGATCTACCTGCACGGGCGTGAGCAGCGGCGTTGCGTTCACCTGAATTCCATTCCTGAAGAAAATCAGAGCGGCGCGAAGTGTGTCTGGGTCAAACTTGTCGGCCTTGTCGGATTTTTCCGGATAGTAAGCCTGGAAGAAAACGTAGAGCGTCTGGCCTTGCGAGAAGTAACGGGTGACGCTGGGGACGATTTTCTCGCCGGACATTTCGAGCGGCGACTCGGTGAGCTTGGCGCGGACGCCCTTCGCTTGCGTTTCCACTTCAGATGATTTGTCGACGGGCACAAGCTGGCTCGATAGCAGCACGGAGCTGAGCATAATGCGATCCGTGGGTAGTTGCGGCACGAGAAGGTCTTGTTCGAAAGTGCCCATTCGTCCTGACTCATTTTCGCGCGCCAGAAACTTCAGATGATACTTGCCGGGCGATAACACGACTCCGCCCTGATAGACCAGGCTGCTCTGATTGATCTGTTGGAATCGCGCCGGGTCGAGATGAACCTGAATTGTGTCCTGGAGTTCGGCGACGGATCTGCCGTTGGGATACGCACGGACTTGTGCTGCAAAGTCAAAGGCTGCTTCTTTGCGTCCGTGCTTTTCGGCCCAGTCGAGAGCGGTGGATGAAATCTTGGCGGCGATTGGAACGTAGGTCTGTCCATTGCTCAGGCGAAACATCGAAGTTTCGACTGCGATCGGCAGCTCGACCACCGGATTCTCAGAGCCCATTGCCTCGACGAGTTGCTGCTGGCGGTCTTCCTTTTGCAGATGCTGGAAATCGCGAGGTGCGTAGTAGCCATTGCGATAGTGAACGTGGACGCCCGGCGCATTCACCTTCACGCGGATGCTTCGCCAGCTTCCGTCACGCTTCACATTGGAACCGAGATAGTAGCCGAGCAGATAGTAGCCGCCGTTTTCCTGCTGGATTTTGGGAAAGGCTTCGCTCAAATCGCCGAGGTCGAAAAATGCGCGGCCGCCGGTGTCGGAGGAAAGCGTTGCCAGCGTATCACGCGAATCCTGGCGGGCATCTGTCTGGTGAAATACGGAGGCGCCGGTGAACATGCGACGTGCCAGTGGCTGCGTTTGTGGTGGCGTCGCCGCCCGGAACTTCTGCAAAGAGGCCACGCGCATCGATCGAATAGATTGAGACATCGGCGCGATTCGCTGCGTCGGTGGCTGCTCGCAGCTCGGTTCGATTTTCTTCGCCGGTCTGCGTGATTCCACCCGTGAATTCGATCACTGCTTTTCGTCCCGGAATTGCGGCGAGAACATTGACGAGGCCCTGCACGGCGAGGAGTTTCTGGTCGGTGTTGAATGCGTTGAACTCGGTTTCGTCGGCTGTGTATGCCGCGCCGGTGTACTGCTGCACGTCGTACTCGCCATTCTGCGCCGCGGCATAGGAAAGATCGGCGAGCTGCGAGGCGACATCCGGAGTGAGTCGCGCCACTGCCTTCTCGAGCTTCGCGCGATCGTTCGTGAAATCGGCCCATACGGTGAGGCGCGCAGCATAGGTGACAATCGAGACCAGGTCGGCACTGGTCATCTGCTTCTGGACGAACTTTAGAGCGGCATCGTGAGCGCGCGAGATGTCGTCCGTTTGCATCGACGTCAAATCGAAGAACAGGACGAGCATCCGGCGATCGCGGACCTGTTCGCTTACAGCTTCTGCCGCAGCAGGAGTGTTGGGGCTATCAATCGCGACGACGACGGGCTTCGTATCGTTGGACTGCGCCGTTTCCATCTTTTCGATATCTTGAAAAGTGAAAATCGATATTTTCTGAGCTCTGCCGTTCTCGGTGATGGAGAACTGCTCGGGAGTGAGGCCTTTGACGGGCTTACCGGACTTGTCTGTGACCTCGACATCGATGCGAACTAGATCCGACGATGCGCGGATAGCAGGCGCTTGATTCGGGGCCAGTTCTTGCGACGAGGAAGGGGCCTGCGCGGGCGTTGCAGGATTTGCGGTTGACTGCCGCGGCGACTGCGCACCCGACGAAATGGAAAGGATCTCCAACCCCACCAGGAGCAGCATCGAGATCGAAATTGCTTTGAGTGCTTTTCTCATCTCAAAAATTGAATCTCAGCATGACGTCCATCGTGCGCATCGAAGCGGCGCTCGTCACGCGCCCAAAGAGCGGTCGAGCCGAATGTGGTTCCGAGACCGGTAAACTTTGCCGTGTTGGTAAGGTTCTGAACCTCCCAGCGCATTTCCACGCGGTGCTGCCTTTCCCGGCTCCCTCCAAATAGAAGTCCTTTTGCGAGCGAGAAATTCCAGGTGAAACTGCACGGCCCTTCGACCGAGCCGCGTCGTTCGTTGCCGAAAGCACCAGGCGCAGGGACTGTGAATGCACCGGTGTTAAAGAAACTGAGCGACGAGCCCCCGCAAATACCAAAATTTGGATTGCCTGCGGCGCCTTCGCAATCACCATCGAGACGGCACAGGTCGGCGCGCTCCGAAAAGTTCGAGCCCGTGCCGGAATTATTCGCGGCATTTCCGCCAAGCAGGACAGTGAAGGGATTGCCCGTCTGCCATGTGATCACGTTGTTGAGGCGCCAGTTTCCAAGCAGGTGTTCTTCCCAGCCGTGCGTCGCGTAACGATGACGCTCGCCGAATGGCAATTCGTACACGGAGAAAAAGCGCAATTGATGCCGGATATCGAAAGGCGAGAGGCCGTATTCGGCGGCGACATTGCCGTCTTGCTGAACGACCGTTGGCGCAGTGCCTCCAATCGAACTCGAATTATCGAGCGATTTCGAGAATGTATAAATTCCCTGGAAACTGAAGCCGTGGGTGAAGCGATGAATTACGCGGACTTGCAGCGCGTTGTAAATCGAATGCGCGCCCGACTGATCGTAGAGGAAACTCACGGCCTCAGGAATTTTCAGATCGGCCTGGGTGTCGAGAGGATTCGTGCCCGGAGGAGCACGGTTGGGAGCGCGGAGAATATCGAGATTGTCGCCCTTCGTTCCTGTGTAGGTGAGATCGAGCAGCCAATTTCTGCTGAACGTCGTTTCGGTGCCGAGAGTCCAGATTTGGGCGCGTCCATCGCGATAGAAAGGATTCACGGCAGTAGTGTTGAGAATCCTTCCCGCGTTGCCATTTTGAATTTGCAAGAGGGCTGTCTGCAAAATGAGCGGCTCGGTAGGCGTTGTGAGCTGCGTCGAGGAGGTTGCGAAGGGCGGTTGGTAAGCGAGGTAGTTGGTCGCGAGCGTGTTATAGGCTGATTCGTTGTAGAAAATCGAATAGCCGGCGCGCACCACAGTTTTTGGTTTGATTATCGGAGGCAGCCAAGCCACGCCTATGCGCGGCGCCCAATTTCCGTAGTCGCCATGAACGAGCGCTTGCGGATACTGGCCACTGAATGGGCCTGTGCCGCCGGGAAGCACTTGTGCGGCGCAGGTTGGACAGGGTGGCGCGATATTGATGATGTTCGGATCGAGATCGATATTGGAGATGTGGTTGGAGATTTCGATGGGAGGCGTCACGGCTTCGTAACGCAGCCCGTAGAGCAAAGTGAACCGCGAATTGACGCGCCAGTCGTCTTGCGCGAAAGCTATGAAATCCCAGCTTCGAAAATAGTCGTTTGTGATTCCGAAGCGGCCGGCGGCGGAATAAGGATCACCGAGGAGGAAATCGGCGAAATCGTTTCCGGTGCCTGCGACGGGAGCGCCATTGACGAGTTCGCTGGTGAGCAACCCGGTGAAGGAGAATTGGCCACGGGGGTTGGGATTGGTGTCTGTGTTCAACTGGATTCGGCGGACTTCGCCGCCGAATTTCATCGTGTGTTTTTTATGCACGAAGGTAAGGGTATCGAGAAAACGAAGCGTCTGATTCCGCGTGAGCGATGGAACCGGATCGCCAAAACCGGAGAAGCTCGTGAAATTCAGACCGGGATAGCCAAAATCAATCGCGTCCGGAGCTGCCGCCCTCGATTCCCACTTGCGAGGCGATGTCGTTGACGAAGGAATTGTCGCTTAGAATCTGAATGCGGCTTCGGCTGTAGTTTATGTGCGAGTCATTGACAAAACTTGGCGTCCAGTTTTGCGTGAGACCCAGGTCGAGATTCTGATTGCGCGTGGATTGCGTGCCGCCGACCTGCGCGAAACTGCCGAGTGTGTTTGAACCTGAGCCGTTGTAGTTGTAGCCCACTTGCACATTGAACTTCGCATTGATCGTATGCAGGACATGCACGTTCAGGATATTGCTCGACAACGGCGTGGCGGCCTGCAGAAGATAATTCTGCGCCTGATTCGGGCCGGTGCCTGCAATATTGGGTGTCGGAATGAAATTGAGCAGCCCCTGCGCCGAACTATTGATCGGGACCAATCTGCTGTGCCGCGCCGCTTGCGCAGTTTGTGTTGGCGACCGTTGGGAATGGGGTATTCGTCGCGCTGAATGGAACGAAGAGCGTCGGGACGCCGGCGTTCGCGAGGCAGAATAAGCCGTTACGCTCGTCGAGCGTGGGCACTGTCGAAAATGTGTTCACGGCGGTCTGTTCGTTTTCGTGCTGATAGTTCACGAAGAAGTAGGTCTTGTCGCTGCCGTTGTAGATGTGCGGAATTTTCAGCGGGCCGCCGATATTTGCGCCGAAGCGATTGTCGTAGTGGCTGACCTTCGGCGATTCGACGCCGGTAATCGAGTATGGCCGAGCATCGAACGCGGAATTTTCGTAGCGATCGTAGAATCCGAAGCGAATCCGGTTCACTTGCTGGCGAAGAAAACGTCCGCCGCCTCCGCCACCGAATTGGCCTCCGCCGCCGGCCCCGCCACCTGGACCACCTCCGAATGCACCACCGCCGCCACCGAAGATCGCTCCTCCACCTCCACCTCCGCCGGCTCCGCCCCCAAATCGTTGCCGGCCACCACCCGCGCCGCCTGGACCACCTTGTCCGCCAGGGCCGCCCGGGCCTTCGGGACCAGTCACATTCAGGCCTGCGAGCCCAGCGGGGCCGTTGAACGCCGATCCCTGACCGATCGTTCCTTGCAATAAGAACGAATCGCCGGACGCTGAGCCGCCGCCCGTTGTAAGAGCCGCTGAGAGCTGCGGCCCGGCGTTGTTATTATTTTGCGGCGTCGTGGTCTCTCCGGGTTGAGCGGTGCCTTCGCCGGTGAGATCCGTTTGTTGAAATCCGCCGCGACCTGCTGCAGTGGCCAGTCCCTGACTGAGCGCATTAGACACGCCCGGTGGAAGCGGCTGTCTACCGCCATTTTTACCGGCGCTATTTCCGTTCGTTGGCTTCCCCGCTGCTTTTCCGCCTGCGGCAGCGGGCGCATTTGAATTCGCGCCTGATTGATT
Source organism: uncultured Acidobacteriota bacterium (assembly GCA_963697645.1). Lineage (GTDB taxonomy): Bacteria > Acidobacteriota > Terriglobia > Acidiferrales > UBA7541 > Palsa-295. The sequence continues at coordinate 29,945 of CAVOOU010000001.1, forward strand.
GGAGGCAGCCGCAGCATTTTCGTGACTCTGCTTCGCGTTACCGGAATTAGGGGGCGGCGCGGTCAACTGAGCGAGGGTGGCCACCTTCAACACCATCGGAATGGGCCCGGGAGGCACAACAGGAAGCTCGACATCGAGCGATGACGGAGCAAATCCTAGCTGGCTTGCCTCAATGTGATAACGGCCCGGGGGAAGAGCGGGAAATTCAAACTTTCCGGATTCGTCGGTCCAACTGACCCAGCTTTTCTTTGTGTCGGTGTTTGTGACTCGAACTATCGACCCGGGTACGGGGCTTGTCTCGGGGTTTCGAACGATGCCTGTCACAGCAGGACCTGACACTTGCTGGCGTGGCAGACGGTTCAGGAGAGGACGGCGCTTTCGATTGCGTCGCCGGATTGGACTTGTGCTGGAGGTTGCGCTTCTTGCGCAGAAGCCAGGATCGGAGCCAGAGCGAGTAGAAGCGACATCATTCCGACTTGCTGCAGCCATTGGCAACGGCACCTACCTGTGAGCTGGAATAATATAAACCACCACCCGATTATCCTTTTTGACGCTTTTGAGGCGGCCAGAGCTACTTTTAGCGACTGACGAATGACCAACTCGATACGCTTACTGCAGCAATGTCGTCGGCCGAAATTGGCGACCCGGTCCGTGCCACAAGCAGCGAGTGGGGAGTTTCACTGCTAGCTCGCCTATATGGCACGGACCGGATCATCGTTTCAACCGCGCTATCGACAGGATGAGAGTGATATTAATCCGACGCGCCGCCACCAGCAGCATCGTAGACCAAGCGATATGTGACGGGTTCCTTGAATCGTTCATTTTCGATCTTTGTGGTCACATACAATTGCTTGCCGTCCGGAGACAGGCTGTATGCGCGAGTGGATTTCCCGCGCGGGCTCTGCGTTACGGCAACTAGCTGGCCATTTTGCCATTGAGACGTGGTGGTTCTCTGGCCTTCGCCTTCCGGGGCCGCGTTCTTTTCAGCGGAGGAATCGCTGGACGGATACTGCGCGAGCACGCGTCCGGATTTTCCTGTGATCTTCACATTCGATCCGGTCTGCTCGATTGTTAGCGTCTGCAGTTCATCCATCATGCCTGCGCGCTGAGCACGTCCGGCACCTTCATGGCCGCCCTGCCCGCGGCTACCACCGTAACCGCCTTCTCCTTGTCCGCCACTCGAATCGCCGCGTGCTGCTTGCATTTTCTGGCGCACGTCATCGCTTTGATCTTTGTTTAGTTGCCAGTGACCAGCCAGCTTCGGCATATTCGCGGTAGCATCTTGCAAAGCAGCAAGCGCCGATAATTCCTTTGGCTGCGGCTCTCGCAAATGAAAACACAAGCGCCGCTCCCAAGTATTGCCAGAAGTGACCAGGCAAGCCTTGCATTTCCGCGCGGTAATAATTTTCGTGCTATTTCGATTTCTTATCATCTCGCTCCTCATGTTCCGAAATCTCTATGATTTAACGCTCACATCCAAGGATTCCGCTCCAGAGCGCCAGAAAGTTCCTGAGAGTTTTTGGGATGAAGCTCGATGCGAAGGGCGCTATTGGTGTGGGGATGCCAAAGTAAGCTGACCACTGGCATGGACGTCGACATCGACGCTGTCGGTGACTCGCAGAAGGAAAGTGCTCGGATTTTTCAGCCCCCATTTCACATAAGGAACTGAAAACGTGGTGGTCGCTTGCGCCTGCCCCGGGGTGACGGGCTGGACCGCGAAGGTGAGGGTCATCTCATGGTCCTGGCCGTGAAGCTTCATGATTCCCGAGACCGCTACCTGGGAGGTGGCTTGCGGCGCGATCGCTCCCTGGACACGGCTCGGAATGAAAATAATCTCCGAAAACTTCGGACTTTCCAGAATCTCCTGGTGCATTTTTTTGTCGCGGCCTTCATTGCCGCTCTCGCCACTCAGCGCGTCCACCACGATGGCTCCAGTTGCGGTGCCTTTGGCAGGATCGAAATGAATTTCGCCGCGCTTCAATTTAAATGTGCCATGCACAGTATGGAGCGATGCCCCGAGCGTGAACTCGATGGTGCTCTTTGAGGGATCGAGCATGAATACCGATTCCTGCGCGTAGAGATGGGGCGAGCAAACCAGCGCTGCCGCTATGGCGACAATTGGAAGGGCACGTCGAATATTTTTGACCCGGAAAAATCCTAAGGCGCGCTTCATCCCCTAGGCTCGAAGAACGCGCCACGAGAGGTTAAATACCTCCCCAGCGTCAAACGTGCGGTCTTGTGGTTTGCTTGTGTGAACCGAGATGATTTCAGCGAATAATTCGGGCTGGCTCTCAAAAAGCCGCAAGGTCTTTCGGCGAATCCATGCGCTGGCGTCCATTAGCAGCAATAGTCGGGTCATGCGGAAAGGCATGCTTACGATCTTGCGATGCGCTGAGCGATAGGAACGCAGATCCCCCTGCGACAATGCCTCAGCGAGCGCGATTGCCTGCTGCAATCCAAGGCTCAGGCCATGGCCCGCGATCCCGTCCACTGAACATGAAGCGTCACCAACGAGCGCGATGTGTTTCGAAGCCACTCGCCACGAACTGGTCAGCCCGACGAGAGTTCCCTGTTCGGAAGTTTTCCCGTGGGCGTTCTCCAGGCGTCGCGCGACTTCGGGAAATTCCGCGAGACCGTCAGCAATTCGCAATTGGGGGTCGCGCGAAAAAAAGCTAATGCACACATCTTCCGTGTGGGTCGGCGTGACGACCATTTGAAATCTCTCGCCCCAATAAACCTCCACGGATTTCGACCATGGCGCAATCGCGAAATGACGGCGAAATCCAAACCGCTGGCGGTAGCCAATTCGCGGCCAATTGAATTTGGCCCAGCGGCGAACTGAGGAATTCAATCCGTCGGCGCCGACAAGCCAGCGATAATTCACGACCTCGCCGTTCATCCTCGCGCCTGCGGAAGCAAAATCGGAGACGCAGGCCCCCCACCGAAATTGCACACCGACCTCCGCCGCTCTAGCCACGAGCAGATTGTGAAGCACGGTACGGCGCAGCCCAAACGCGCGCCCACGTTTGATCGGAGCGCTAACGGAATGGGAGTTATCAGAAAAGCGAAAACCTTCGAGAGGAAAACCGAGAGATGAATTTAATTCGATACCAATGCTGCGAAGGGCTTCCACGGCTTCAGGAAGCAGCCCTTCGCCACAAGGTTTGTTAATCGGCGGACGCCGCGCATCCGCTATCGTGACCCGGAGGCCCTTCGCTGCCGCAGCAATTGCGGTCGCCAGGCCGGCCGGGCCCGCACCAACAACCAGAACATCCGATTTCATTACTCCCGGCCCTCGCTCCCCTTACCATTTCAGCAGCACCAATTCCGAGCAAAATCCAGGCCCCATTGCAGCGAGGATACTGTAGCTGCCGGCGGGCGGGCGCCGATGGGTATAGACATCCTCCAATACTAAGAGCACGGAAGTGGACGAAATGTTGCCAACCTTCCGCAAACATTCCCAGGATGCGGCGAGATCTTTCGCTGTAATGCCTAGGGCTTGGGCTGTAGCTTCAAGGACCTTCGGGCCTCCCGTGTGCATGACCCAGCTCTTAACATCGCTCCGTTTCAGTCTCTGCTCTCCGAGAAACGTGTCGACATCCTCCCCGAGATGTTTCACAACGGTATCGGGAACTTCCGGAGAGAGCACGATGTGGAAGCCTTTCTCAGAAATATCCCAGCCCATCACGCGTTCGGTGTTCGGGTAAAGGATGGACTTGGTGGCGAGGATTTCCGGACCCTTCGATTCGCGCTCGGAGCCGACAACGATCGTTGCGGCCGCGCCATCGCCGAAGAGCAGAGCCGATATCAGATGCGCCATGGATAAATCGTTACGCTGAAGCGTGAGCGAACAGAGCTCGACAGAAACCAGCGCCGCTGCCTGATCCGGAAAGCCGTGCACGTAATCTGCCGCGCGCGATATTCCCGCCGCTCCGGCGACGCAGCCCAGACCGAAGATTGGAATGCGCTTGATGTTCTGCGAAAGACCCATGCGATTCACGAGCCGCGCGTCGATCGAGGGCGCGGCGATGCCTGTCACAGAAGTGACAAAAATCGCGCTCAACTCATCGGGCTCGATTCCAGCGCGAGCAAGCGCGCGGCAAAGTGCCTTCTCGCCCAAGTCCAGAGCGCACTCGATCCACACATTATTCGCCTGGCCGAAAGTTTCCATGTTCTCGTAGAAATCGATTGGGCGGACCGTGTACCTTCCCTCGACCTGCATGCTCTCATCGAGGCGATCTAGAATCGCGGGATTTGGTAACCGATGTCGCCAGTCGTTCTTGAGCGCTTCCACCAACAGCTCTTGCTTGTAATAGTGCTCTGGAAACGCACTTGCAACGCTAGCAATTCTCATTCGTCAGGCTCCTAGGGATGCGTAATGGCTCGGGGGATATTACATCGAGTGGGGCTTATAACCCACGATGATTTACGTAAATTCTTTCTCAAGGGTAGCGGCTCTATATTACGCCAACTGGAAGCCTAGGGGGACATAAAAGAAGAAACCCGAGTCCGCTGGGGGTGGCGGACCCGGGTCGGGGGTTGAGAGGGGCTTGGGCCGGTAAACGTTTTATTTACTTCGAGCTCGCGCTGCGCCTAATAGTTCCAGCGCCGCAGGATCAACGTCACTCGAAAGACTAATTGCAACCCTAATACCAACAGCGTGTCGCGCACGGCGTTCATACGGTTCCGCAGAGGCGATGCTGAATGCTTCGAGAGCGGCGCTGCGCTACCAATCGCCTCTTGCCTTACGTCCCAACGGTTGCCTGCCAAGGCGCTCATGCGGTCGCCGTCCTAATTGACCATGTAGACCGGGTTGTCGTGCTCGACGCACACAACCATGGATTTGAAAATATCGATGTCCCAGCTATCCGCGATGCGGAGCCTCACGATGTCATCGGTTTCTGAAAGCATCCTGCCACGGAGCGGAACTCGTAGATTCCCTGCCACTACTCGAAGGACCACCGGTTGCCCCATCCAAGCTGCGTAGCCAGCTTTCATCGCTCGCCCCCTCTAAGAGTGAATGCCTCGTACAACCATAGTCTCGGGTGTGGGTTCGGGCTGGCCAATGGTACAGGGGGCTATGTTTGGTAGGAGGGTAGTACTATCTTCTAAGAAGATGATTCAATGGGCTTTATTTGTAATCCCCTGGCGGCCATAGGGCATTGCGGGCGAAATGAGGGCAAATCGCGAAACAGAGCGCCTCGCCGCAGGTCAATGCGCGCCATTTTCTGCTATTGTTTTAGTTTGTCCCTCAGGCGATACCCGCCGCTTGAGGATGGCAAAAGAATCGCAATGATCGAATCGCTGAAACAACTGCTGGCGCACCTCTACGACGTCAAAGGCCTGATCGAATGGGGTGGTCCCGTTCTCGTGTGCGCAATCGTATTCATCGAGACCGGGATGTTCGTCGGCTTTTTTCTTCCTGGCGATTCCCTGCTCGTCACCGCAGGCGTCTTTGCCGGGGCTGGGCATGCGAACATCACCACCCTGCTGGTTTTCGTTACGTTATGTGCGATTGCAGGGGATCAACTCGGATACCTTATTGGTAGGATGGCGGGGCAAAGTCTTTACAAACGCGAAGACTCGCATTTCTTCAAGAAGCGCCATCTCGAACGGGCGCACGAATTCTATGAAAAATATGGGGGGAAGACGGTTATCCTGGCGCGTTTTGTTCCTATCATCCGGACTTTCTGTCCACCGGTAGCAGGCGCGGCTAAAATGAGCTATTCGCGCTATCTCCTCTACGACATCTTTGGAGGTTTCCTCTGGGTCTGGAGCATGACCCTTCTCGGATACACTTTGGGCCGCAGCGTGCCCAATATTGACAAGCGGATTCACATTGTGATCGCGGCTGTGATCGTCGCGTCGCTTCTGCCGGCTGCATACTCGGCATGGAAAGCGCGTTCGCAAGCGCAGACGTTGTCGCCGACACGCGCTAAAACCGAAGAAGAATGACCATCGAGTATCAAAAAAAAACGAGGAACCTGGCGGCTCCTCGTTTTTTCTTGTCCGTAAGCCGACGTCAATGCCGAAGACATTTACGGCGGCGCGCACCGCAAAAGCGGTGTGTAAACGGCTTTCAAAATTCTAGGCCCGGTGGAGTCATTAAACTTTCCTCCTTCCGTGCACTAGTCACTACAACTTCGCTTTTACTCCCGTGCAAGGGAGCGCGCAAGCAAAATTTTTGCGCGTCCCGAGCATGATCTCCAAACTACCGCCGTTTACTTTCCACCTCGCGGCGAGTTTCCGTGTCCGCTACCACCCGACCGCTCACCGCCGCCTCCGGAAGCATGTTGCGTGGCGTGCGACTGCGGCGCCTGATGTTGTGCCGGCGCATGAGCCGGAGCGCTGTGCTCCTGTCTCACGTTCTGTCGCGGCGCAGCGTTGTGCGCCGAAGGCGAACGAACCTCAGAGTGATTCGGCTGACGAGCAGCATTCGTGTTTGTATGTGTGCGTGACGGCTCCGTGCGCACCGCCGTATGCGACGTCTGCGCGTGATTCGTGTGCGGCGCGCTCACATTATGATGCTCGTTGTTATGCGTTGCTGTATTCGTCCGTGGCGCAGTGCTGGGATGTGCTGTGCGAGCTGATTCTCGCGGCGTGTTGTTCGCAGCGTGATGATTTGCTTCCGGAACTCGTGCCGTTCGATTAGCGTGTGTCTCAGTTACCGGGTTACGCTGCTCCGCGGACCTGGTTGCTTCAGGCCTGCGCAACTCGGCAGATCTGTTCGCTTCAGTCGATCTGCGAGCTTCGGCCGATCCGTTTGCCTTCGCCGAGCTATGCGCTTCCGAGGCTCTCGTTTCTGCAGCATGGTTTCGAGTTTCGGTGGCCATTCTCGTGTTGCGAACCTCTGCCGACCGGCCCCCAAATTCCCCGGCGTGCTGCGAAGCCGTCACGCCGGGATGTCCATGATTCTCTGAAGCCCACTGACGCCGATCGTTACGCGCCAGCGATGCTTGACGCGTTTGCCCCGAGGTTGCGCCGAAACGCCGCTCTCGCATTGCCGTTTCTTGACGCGCTGTTGGACGCGCATCGATTCCGCCACGTCCGCCGTTGTAGCTGACGCGGCTGGCGGATCGCTCATTGACCCGCTGGTCATACACGTTATGAATGACGGTCGTGTTCACGCGGGTCACTGACCTATTGTAGTAAAAGTCTCGACCACGCCAGTAGCCGCCATCATATCCGACTCCAAAATAGCCGAAGCCGTAGTTGATGTCGCCGTAGAAACCTATGTGCGGTCCCCAGTATCCCGCGTGCCAGAGGTAGACGCCATCACCCCAACCCCAGTAGCCCGGAGTCCACAGCAGGCCAACTGCCGGAGCAACCACCCACGTCCCCGGCACCCAGTAATACCCGTCATCGCCCCACGCCCAATAGCCCGGTGTCCAGATGTAGTTGGGACCCGGACAAATCGGTTGCGTGTACACTGGAATCAGCGGCGGCGCGGTGGTGACAGAAACACCGACACTTACCTGCGCTCTGGCACCACCTGCAAGAGAAAGCATTGCTATCGCGATTAGCAGGGAAAAAATTCCGTAATAAGTCTTGCGCATGAGTTAGCCTCCTCAAGAGAAGGGCGGTACCTAAATTCTAGGCGCCGTCATGGCCCGCGCCAATGCCGGAATCCGTGTAGCGAAGACGCGTGAGAGTGTTTGCCTGTCAGGTGTTTGCTGTAGAATCTGCTGCGCACACCGATAAAGCCGAGAGGGAGCTAAAATTGAAACAGAGTCCTCGGGGAACTTCGACGATACGAATAAACCCTGCGACGCTGGCAGGCGCGGTTCTTGTGGCGGTATATTTAAGCGCGGCCTTCATTTCTGCCCCGCTGAAGGCTCACCCATCGCACCAAAACAAAATCCAACAGGACTCAAACAAAGCGCAGGGAGGAAACGTGGCAGCACAGCATGCGAGCGGGACGTTCGAGGTAAAACTGGTCCCGCAAGGAATACCTGATAAAGCCGAGGGCTCGACGCTCGCGCGAATGTCGCTCGACAAGCAGTATCGCGGAGGACTCGAAGCTACGGCCAAGGGCGAGATGCTTACAGCGGGGACCGAGGTGCAAGGCTCTGCTGGCTACGTCGCGATCGAGCGAGCTACCGGCACTCTCAATGGCCGCACGGGAAGCTTTGTTTTGCAGCATAGCGGGACGCTCACGCGAGGCGCGCCTATGCAAAACATCACAGTAGTCCCCGACTCCGGCTCAGGACAACTTACTGGAATCACTGGGAAGCTCACAGTGATCATTGAAGGCGGAAAACATTCTTACGAGTTCGAATACGAACTGCCGCACACGCAATAACCTCGCTGTGATTCCTAGTATCTGCGGGAGGGGCGGTTATTTGAGAAAGAGGGCTTCGCGGAGCTGGTCGCGTCCCACGAAAGTCTTCGATGAGCGGAACTTTCCGAATAGGTCGAGAATTTCGCGGTTATGAAAAACGTGGGCGTGCACAGCGAGCGTCGGCGCAGGAAGCATTTCGATCGTTTGCGTATCAACGATTCGATATCGGTGAAACCGTTCGGCTGGCCGGCTGTGAAACATGGCTAGAATGATCCCCGAAGGCTGCAGCAGCGAATACAGCCTTTCCATCGCGCGGGGCAAGACCTCGGCATCAAAGTAATCGAGCAGGTCCCAGGCAAGAACGCCGTGGAAGCTTTGTTCCGCATACCGGAGCCCGGTTTCGAGAAATTTTTCGGCCAGATATGCCTGAGAAATTTTCTGCTGGCCGTTTCCCACAGGCGCGAGCCGCAGGCCTTCCTCTTCGGCGCTCAGAAATTCTTTCCACGAGCGCAGCGAGTCCTCGGTGGTGACGCGGTACCCCTTTTCGATGAAAAAATTGAGCGTGGCCTGCGAAACCTGCCCGAGGTCGAGGATACGGGGATTTTTTTCATCTTCGAGGTGCTGGAGAAACTCCTTCAAGCCGTTTGAGATACGGAAATTCGCAGACGGCGAAGCAGCGGAGCCGGTTGATCCAGCGCCGGGCTTCGATTGAATCGCCGTACCGGTGTTGCTTGCGCGAGTTTTCGCCGTCCAATTCATGTAAGCCTATTCCCCAGAGGCATGTGCGATCGCGCGTGGCGCATCGTTCGTTGTCACCGTCGCCGACGGGGAAACGGGCGCGAGAGCTTCCACCTGTCTAGCGTCGCCAGCACGCGTCATCTCGACTTTTCCGCGCAATCGCGCGCCATCGTCAATTGCGATGCGTGGCGTGATGAGGCTGCCTTGCACGCGGCTCGATCCCCCAAGTTGCACGTTGGCCGATGCTTTCAAGTCGCCGGTTACAATGCCCTCGACCACGATTTCGCGCGCCTCGATATTGGCTTTCACTTTTCCGTTGGGCCCGACGGTCACTTTGGCCTGCGGGAAGTGGAATTGCCCTTCGGCCTGGCCGTCAATGTACAGGTCGTCGTTACCAGAAATCTCGCCCTTAATACGGATTCCGGACGATATGCGCGAAATGCCGCGTGTAGCAAGCGGATTTGCAACGAAAGGAGTGACGCCATCAGCGGCGGAAGGAGTCGCGGCCCGCACTGGCGAAGTAACCAGCGGAACCGGGCTCGCAGGGGCAGCCGGCGCAACTTCGGCAGCAGGCGTAGCAGCCAGTGTTGCTGGAATGGCCGTTTGCGCCTTAACCGGAACGCCGGAATTTGACTCTAAAGATTGCGAAGATGGCTTTCCATCTGCAGGCTTACGCCACATAAGAACTTTCCTCCCCCAGCATAATCGCCAGGAACGCTCGACCGGGCGGCAGGCGTATCCAAAACGTGCTCGAACTATAGTACAGGGCTGGCTAGCTGTAAATCGAGACTGCAGCGCCTTTTCTCAACTGAACACGGGGCGTAAGGTTCGGAACCAGAGCCCCTGAGACGGTGTGCACATCGCTATTCCGAAGTTCCCATCGAGCCACCATGTAGCCCACGAGCTCATAAAAGAAAGTCTTCACTCCCTCCCGAGTGCGCCACCAGCTGTTGGGATCGTACGCCGGGTCCGGGGCTGCGACCACGCGAAGCTCAGCGCCGGGCGCCAGCGCATGCTCGTAGATGAATCCCGCGCGCCGCGTGTGGTAGTTAGACGTGACCACGATGATTTTTTTCCACCCGTGAGTAGAAAGAAACTCCGAGACGGCATTTGCTTCGTCGAGCGTGTTGCGACCGCGGTTTGGGAAGCGCACTACGGCGGTTGCAGGAACGCCGCGCTCGGTCAGGTCTCTCTGCATCAGTTCAGCGATCGATGCGTAGGGGCGCAAAATGCGGCCGCTTGCGACGATCCGCGGAGCCCAACTCGCCCTGTAGAGATCAGCGGCGCGCGACGCCCGCACGGCGTCGTAGTCGTCATCGCTTAAGACTACGATCGCATCCGAGGTTTGTGGGGATTCGTCAACAACCCAGAAGTTCCCGGCGAAACGAAGAATCGGATAGCGCGCCAGATAGATTACAAACGCGAATATCACCAAGAAAATCAGAAACAGAAGGCGAAAGAAAATTCCGCCTTGGTTCGAGCGGGCTAACGATTTGAATCTTGCTTCGCCCGCTCTCATTGCGCTGGATCGATCTGGCGCAGGCGCTCAGCTGCTTCCTCAGGAAGCATCCCGTTGAAATAAACCTCTTTGATGCTGTAGGACTTGCTTCGAGTTTCTACAATTGGAAGTATTTCGATATGCCAGTGATAATCGCCCGCGATTGTTCGCCAGTAGTCGCTTAGTTCCCCTTTGGTCTGAAGCGTATTGGGCGCGGTGTGAACCACCAGGTGGTAGTTTTCAGAAATCTTAAGCAGGCGACGCAATGTGCGGCCGAGCAGGCTTGCGAGATGCCGCCGATTCTCTCCGGGCGAGGGCATTTCGAACTGGTGGTTGTGTGTCCGCGGCATCAGCCAGAGTTCGTAGGGCACGCGGGACGCATACGGGCAGAAGGCGAAATAGTCGCCTATGGTGTCCACGATCCGTTTCTTCTGCCGCACTTCCTGGCGGAGGATGTCGCAAAACACGCAACGTTCACGGTCGCGAAACCATTCGCGCGCGGCGCGCAGCTCGTAGAGGATCCGGCGAGGAACAAAGGTGGTCGCGGTCACCTGAGAATGAGAATGCGACCATTCCTCTCCTGATTGCGGACCCTGATTCTTGAACACGGCCACATACTTGAAGCGGGCGTCGCGCTTGAGGTCCGCGATGCGCAAGGCATAGGCTTCGAGCACTCGTTCGATCTGCTCGTCCGGCATTTGCGCGAGGTATCGCGCATGGTCGGGTGTCTCCACGATGATTTCGTGGGCGCCGGTCGCGTCCATGCGATCGTAGATTCCTTCTGCTGTACGCGAGGTATCGCCTTCGATGTGATAAAGCGGCCGGAAATGCGGATAGGTGCGAACCTGCCACGGACCCTGTGGCGGAAGGTCGAGGATGACCTTGGTCTCCAGGCGATTTTCTGGACACAAAGGACACGGATCGGGCCGAGGTTTCTCGCGTTCCGGATGGCCGACCACAACCCAACTGCGGGTGATTGGATCTTTACGAAGTTCCATTTTTTGGTATGAGAAGTGCGACGGCCATCTTATAACGCTCATCGCGTATGGGCAAAAGGAACTCGTTGCCAATGCGAGACAGGAGATACGTGGTGAACAGTTACGCTGGCGAGACGTGACGGTAAATGCAAGGTCAGCGTGTGTAGTGTGTGGGCGTCGGTCCGACTTCGAGACGATGCCGATCCCAAATGGCGCCTTCCCGTGTGTAATTGGCCATCTCAAAATCCTGGGTGAGTTCGAGGCAATCTGTGGGGCAGGCATCTTCGCACAGGCCGCAGAACATGCAGCGCGACGTGTCATACGTAAACGTGGTGAGCACTTTGCGGCGAGTGGCATCATCGCGAAGCCAGCCCACGACGATCAGATTCTCGGGACAAGCGAGAGCGCAGAGGTTGCAGGCGATACACAGCGATTCGCCCGTCTCTGGATTCATGTTCAGGCGCGGCGCACCTCGGTAACGTTCGGCGACCATAGGGCGCTCCAGCGGATACTGCTCGGTGTAAATATTCTTGGGCGCCTGATAACGGAACGTCAGCCACATCCCCTTGAGCAGATCCACGAGGAAGAGGCGACGCAGAAGGTCTTTCATCGAATCGTAGTCTGACCGGGCAAGAAAACTTTGTCAAGGCGGAGGAGCGCAGCGTTCAAATATCACTGCGTATCACTGCCCCGTCTGCATCAGTTCCCCTGCTGTGTTTTCGCGCTTGCAACGAACTCGCCAAGAACCGCTTGGCGCATCAGGTCCGGAGGCAGCAAGCCTTGCGCCAGGATGAAGTCATGGAAATCCTTCTGCTTGAACTTGGCGCCGAGTGCTGCCTCGGTTTCCTTGCGCAGCGACAACATCTTTGTGTACCCGTAGAAATAGCTGTTGGCTTGGCCGGGAGCACGGTAGGTGAATCGCTCGACTTCCTCTTTCGCAAAGGCGTGAGAAAGGACGACATCCTTTTCCATCACGCGATACGCGTCCGATGGTTGAATCTTTCCGGCTTGCAGCTCCGGGTCCAGAAAGGCACGTGCAGCGCGAAGAAGCCGCAGATCGAGCGAAATAAGCTGCCCTTCCGGCGGCATGTAGGGCTCGATCAGATACTCGGCGTAGAGTCCCCAACCCTCCACGTTGGTGCTGTTGAAGGCGAATTTTGCGCGAGCCAGAGAAACGCCGTGCTCGAGCATGGAATCGAACTGCAGTTCGTGGCCCGGGCGAGCTTCGTGGGCGGTCAAAGTCCATGCCGCAGCATCGTATGTGAAATCGTCATATTTATCGGTGGTGCTTTCGCCCGCCGGACCCGGAATATTCAGGGGGAGGACGAATTCACCTTTCTGTCCGGTATTGTGCAGAAACGGCGGCGGGACCATGTGGGGCGCGGGCTGCTGCGCCGTTTCAGCGGCTGTGGCAATGCGGATACGGGCCGGACGATCGGGGAGGGTCACAATCTTCTGCGCGACGATAATTTGCTCGATCTGCTTCAGCCGATTCTCGTAGAACGGAAGAATCGCGTCGCCTATAAGTTGCTGTTTCTTCAGTTCGTGAATCACATCCCGGTAGTCGCTTGACGGAAGATTGCGCTCTTTCGCGATGCGCGCCGCGATTGGCTGCATTTCGCCCTGAATTTCTGTGAATGCTTCATGCGCCATTGCGGCAATCTTCGCAGGTGGAATGTCGATGCCAAATTGCTCGAGATTCAGCGCATATTCCTCCGGCGGCAGGCGGAAGTCAGATCGCGCTTTGGGCAAGACGTTCGCCCTTATCCATGCGTCATAGTTGGCGAGTTGCACTTTGAGCTTGCCGAATGGCTCCTGCCAACCCTCCAGCTTGTATTTTGTTAAGAGCGCTGCGATTCCGTCGATGTAGTTCGAATTGCGCGAGAGTTCGGTTTCAATTTCCACGCGCGCCGGATAAACGATTCCTGGCTTCGCCATCTGCTCGATGGCGCGCTGCTTCAAAATCTCCACGATGGGCGGGTAGCCGGGCTCGATGCCCGCATATTTGCGGAGCCGTACTACGGCCGCGGGCCGGCGGTCAGCCGCGGTCTGTTCATCGAGCAGAATCTGCAATCCGGCAAAGACGTAGCTGCTTGCGTTGATAAACGGAACTTCGTGGGCGCGCGCGAAATCCTCTTCTCGAAACTGTAGCTCGACCGCACGAATCATGATCTGCAAATCCTGTGCGACCTCCTTTTGCTGTTGCTGCGCCGCAGCAGCTTTCAACTTTGCCAGTACTTCGGCAGTTTCCTGCCGCTCCAGGTCCTCGTCGGCTCGAGTGGGCTGAGAGATGAGCGGGTCGTATTGGCTCAACCCTTCTCGCGTACCGCGATCGGGATGATGTTTCATCGAAACGGCAAAGAGCTGATTTGCGTAGCCGTTGCTGACGGCGATCCAGGACTGATCCGCCGACGGGCGATTGCTCGCAAGCACTGCTAAGATCGTCACAACGCCGAATGGAAGCAAAACAGCTTTGGGCATTCGCATCCTCTTTAACATTTCGTGCAATCTGGCACTCGTAGAATTTGAGCTAGTAAAGCATGCAAAGTAGCGAACCGCAATTCGAAGGCCGAATTCGGGCAACTGAAAATGCCGAAATCAGCGTTTTTTCTACCGATTAGAAATTGCTATCAGCTATTATTTCAAGCACTTACGAAAATTCCGAATCGCGTTACCGTAGATTAAACTTTGACTCGTGGCTAGCCGCGAAGTGAGCGGAAAATGATAGGTGTTTAAGCATCTTTCGAAATCGAGCCATGACGAGTTGATTGATCTTGGGAATGCTTGGAGGTCTGTGATGGCAACGAAAGAAATTACCGTAGAACGTTTTAGCATTACCTCTTCTAAGCCCTTCGGCGAAGTGGTGAAGGCGCTCGAAGCATCCGTGGGTCATCCAAATATCAGCACGTTTATGAGCGACATCAGCTCGGCAAAATCATTTACCGACCTCGAGAAGATTGTTTACGCCGCAACTGGCGCTTCTGGGCTGATGCGATTTATGAGGTTCGATCTCGGTGAGATAGTCCGCAAAGAGCGAGGCGATAGCGCGCCTCGAAGCCTCCGGTATTTGATTGGCAATCCGCTCATCATGAAACAGATGCTCGAGCGTTCGCCAGATGCAGGTTCGTACGCGCCAGTAACGATTCTGCTGGATGAGCGGCCAGACGGAGTGCGGCTCTCCTACGACCGAATGGCGAGCTTTCTCGCTCCGTATGGAAGCAGTGAAGCGTTGAAGGTGGCGCGTGAACTGGATGCAAAGATCGAAACGCTTCTGACGAAAGCGGCGGCCTGATGCGAAGCGCTTCACCCTCCGCTTTTTGGGCGGAAGGCGAGCGCTGAAATTCTTGCCGAAACGTTACCGACGACCCTAGCGACGCTTTTGGCTTCGACTCTGCGGACCGCTATTAACGTTGGGGACTTCCTCACCAAGCGCAGTCGCCAAATCAATCTGATGGTCCTGTTCCTGCATCAGGATTTGACGAATCTGCTCAGCCATCGCGAACTCGCCGAGCGCTTCGCACTGCCGGACACGATCACGATAATTTCGCACCGTTTCGTTTTCATTCTCGAGATCAAATCGCAACATGTCCTTCGCTTTTTCCGAAGTGCGAACGGGCTTCGGTGTCACGGTGGGCATTTTGCCGAGGTAGTCGATCTGGCGCGAGATTGTCAGCGCGTGATCGAGTTCCTGCTTCGCGTGAATCTCGAGCTGGCTGGCAATGTCCATATACTCGGCACCTTTTAGAACCTGCGAGTACACAACATACGAAATGATGGCCTGATATTCGCGGGACAGATCTTCATTTAATAATTCCGCGAGGCGATCACGGGAAATTTCAGTCTCGGTTGCAGCGGGCTTCGGCTCAGCCATTGAATTCCTCCTAGGTTTGAAACGAAAAGGTGTGCAAATTCAGCGTCGCGCAATCAGTGCAGAGCACCGTCGTGCTCCTATCAGTATCCTACCAATCCCCAAATGGAGCTAGCGATTGAGTGCACGTGCTATTCTCAACCTCTTCTTATGAACGAAAACTCAAAAGACATGGAGTTCATGAAAGCCGCGTTGGATGAGGCGCGCGCGGCAGGCAGCCGCGGCGAGGTTCCTATCGGGGCAGTCGTCGTCCTGGATGACGTCATCGTTTCGCGAGCAGGTAACCGTACGATTGGGGATTGCGACCCCACGGCACATTCGGAAGTGATCGCGCTGCGCGAAGCGGCGCGCAAGATCGGAAATCACCGCCTGCTCGGAACTACCTTGTACGTGACGATCGAACCGTGCGCGATGTGCGCAGGCGCGATGATTCAGGCGCGCGTCGCGCGGCTCGTTTATGGCGCAGACGACGCGAAAACAGGAGCCGTTCGATCTTGTTTTTCGATTCTCGAGCATGAAAAGCTGAACCATCGCGTGGACGTGACGTCCGGCGTTCTGGCCGAGGAGTCCGTCGAGCTGCTGCGTGCATTTTTTGAGGTGAGACGGTGATGCGAAAGGTGCGCGCAGACTAGCGAGCTCGGAGTTTCCGCAGCCGTCTTGCGGGCGACGCATTGCTATAACCGATATGCAGGAGCTCGTGCAGCGCGTCGGGATGGACTTTCGAGAGTCTTACGAGCACCCAGGAATAATTGCGGTAGTGGTCGGTAATGAAATAAGCTTCCGGGTCGCCGGCCATTAACTCTGCTCGCTGATCGAGCGGCATTTTGAGAACAATCGTATCGGGATCAGCCTCGGTGCGCCAACGTACAAAGAGTTTCCCTTTCACTTTCAGCGCGGGCGTCTTGTAGGAAGTGCTTTCTTCAACATTCGGAAACGTGAGCGCCATCCGCCGGACCGTGTCGTAAGTAATTGGTTGTTGGGATCGCTTCATCGAGCCTTCTTCGGATATGTGGCTATGGTACAGCGAACCTATCTCACCGGCCTGACTTAGTCAGGGGTTCGGACGTGCGCGGGCTCAACTCCGCTCGCTTGCGCCCCAAGATTTGACTACACTTTTCTGATTCTCATATAAAGTTTATTCGCTCTGAGAGGATGCGACGTATGGTTAATCTGGATTTGAACAGGAAAAGGATTTGAACAGGAAAAGGAGCAGAATCATCTGGACTTGGCTCAGTGCTGCCACACTGTGTATCTTTGCAGCTAATTCCCTTCGCGCACAAACCCCCATTCAGACGAAGACCCCGGATGCACATCAGATCCTCCTCAACCAGTTCAGCAACTCGATGGACGAACTTACCGCGCGCGTTTCCCCGGCCGTCGTGCAAGTCCGCGTGACAGGCTATCGAGCGGTAGAAGATAAAGACGAAGACGAAACCGGCATGATCGGCCGGCAGCGAAGCCTTGCCTCGGGCGTAATTGTCGATCCCGATGGTTACATCATCACGAACGCTCACGTCGTGAAAGGAGCACAGCGCATACGCGTTTTCCTGACGCCTGAGTCCGATGATGGATCGCAGGTTCGAAGCAGCCTGGGAATCGGCGTGCATCCTGCGCCTCTTGAGGCAAAGATCGTCGGCATCGCCTCAACAATTGATTTGGCATTACTGAAGGTCGAAGCGAAAAATCTTCCCACTCTTCCCTTCGCCGACTACCGAAATCTCAAAAAAGGCCAAATCGTCTTGGCGTTCGGGAATCCCGAAGGTCTCGAAAACTCGGTGACCATGGGAATCGTGAGTGCCGTAGCGCGACAGGCGGATCCCAGCACCTCGACCGTCTACATCCAAACCGACGCACCCATCAATCCGGGCAATAGCGGCGGCCCGCTCGTGGATACGGAAGGCCGGGTGGTGGGTATCAACACGTTCATACTCTCGGAAACCGGCGGCAGCCAGGGGCTGGGATTTGCGATTCCCAGCAGCCTGGTGGAATTTGTCTATGGAGAATTGCGGAAATACGGCCGCGTACACCGCAGCATCATCGGCGCGACTTTGCAGGAAATCACACCCGATCTTGCGTCGGGGCTTTCGCTTCCGCGGCAGGAAGGTGTGATCGTTTCAGATATTCTTGCGGAAGGTCCCGCCGCAAAAGCTGGGCTGAAAATTGGCGACGTGATAGTGACTCTGGATGAACGGCCCATCGGCGCATTGCCGATCGCTGAGATGATTATTACGACGAAGCCTGCGGGTGCGATTGTTCACCTTGAAGTTCTGCGCGGAACGCAGAAAGTTTCGCTCGACATTCCGGTAGCGGAGCAGAAAGAGAAAATCGATCGGTTGGCTGATCTCGTCGACCCTGCAAAGTCCCTTGTCGCCAAGCTTGGAATTTTTGGAGTACAGGTGGATGCAAAGCTGGGCGACGACGTGGAGGATTTGCGTATTCCGTCGGGAATCGTGGTCGCAGCTCTTTCTGCGGACCTCTCTGGTATCGAAACAACCCTGCAAGTCGGTGACATAATTCACGCAATAAATGGGACACGCGTGGAAACGCTCGATGCCCTCCGCGCCGCCCTAAATGCGATTCCGCCAGGGGGCGCGGGCGTTTTGCAAGTGGAGCGTGACGAAAAGCTGACTTATGTGACGTTTGAAATGGAGTGACCGTCGAGAACCGCCCTCTCCTGGCATAAACGAAAAGCAGCTGACTTGGATGACATTGGAATGGAATGAGTAGCATCGAGAAACGCTTTCTTTTCGCGGAGTTGTGAGGAATTCGACCGTTTGTTAGACTTGACGAGGAGAGGTGTCTGAGCGGTCGAAAGAGCTCGCCTCGAAAGCGAGTGTTGGGGAAACTCAACCGTGGGTTCGAATCCCACCCTCTCCGCCATGATTTGTGGTTTGATTTCAATTAGTTAAGCGCGCTAGTCTTTCCATGTACCTCTGGCGTACCCTTCGTTTCGAGGAAAGCTACTGGATCCTACGCACACGTTTTCTGTCTCCACCAGAAGTTGACCTTCCGCGTCCCAGTCCCGGACGAGCGCTTGTGCCTTTTCCCAATCGCGCAATCCGGTCGCGTTGCGGATTTCCTCCTGCGTGATCTTATTTGCGACGCGGAGCCGAACGCCGAATAGCTCATTTGCTCCGGTGTGTAGTACCTTACCGTCCATACATGTATGACCCTCGTTGTTACGCCACGGCCTAGATGCGTGTCATGCCGTTTTCAGAAACTTTCGCCGCCAAGCAAGCAATCCGCGGCATGGAAAGCGCAGTCGGCAGCACCAATTTCGAAAACTTGTCGTAAAAGAGAATTAGTCATGCATTATTCTGAGGAGCTGTGAGCTATTTGTGCCAGACACTCTTGAAGCTCGTCTTGATCAAGATTGCGGATAGATGAATGCCGGCTGTCTTCAAATTTGTTTTGTTGGCAGTAATAGCAGCGCAATCGCTTCACGCCCAGGACCTCGCTCCGCGCGCCTACATCATCACTCCGGTCCACTGGAATGCAGTTACGTTGACGTATTCCTTTTCCGACGGCGGTGTTTCCACCAACAATACGATCCCTGTAACTGATGCAACAGGCATCCTGCAGGTTCCGAGCCTTAACTATTTTCATTCGCTGCGTTTCTTTGGACGCTCCGCTAACATCCTTGCTGTGCTGCCTTACGGGATAGTCCACTATCAGGGACACTTTATGGACAACGAAACGAAGATTTACCGTTCCGGCCTTCTGGATTCCGTTTTTCGTTTCTCGGTGAATCTCAAGGGTGGGCCGGCAATGTCCCCTGAGGAATACCATTCGTGGAAGCAGAAGACCATCCTAGGCGTAAGCCTGAAGGTGGTGGCTCCCACGGGTCAATATGACGGGACGAAGTTGATCAACAATGGATCCAACCGCTGGGCCTTCAAACCAGAATTCGGCTATTCGGAGCGCTGGGGCCATTGGGTGCTCGATGGATATGCAGCGGTTTGGTTCTTCACTACGAACCCCGAGTTTTTTTCGCACAATGCATTCTTTCCTGGCACTCAGACTCAATCGCAAGCACCTACAGCCTCCTTTGAAGGTCACCTTAGTTACGACGTGAAAGAGCGTTTTTGGTTCTCGCTCGATAGCAATTTCTGGTACGGCGGTCGTACGAGCCTAAACGGCGTGCAAAACCCCAGCACGCTTCAAACCAGTTCCCGCGTTGGCGCAACTGCGTCAATCCCTCTGAGCAAGCACCAGAGCCTGAAATTCAGCTACAGTGACGGCGCGTACGTCCTATTCGGGGGGAACTTCCAGAACGTGTCAGTGGCATGGCAGTATTCCTGGATAGGCAGACCTAATTAGCACTTGGCACGGTGGAAACATTGCTGCTCTTATGTAATGCCGGAAGAGCCTCGCCGCGCGAATCTGTTGTTCCGCGGGAATCACGAGAATCCCAATCCGGATCAGGAAGTGCTCTGACGAGGGCTCAGGCGCGGTCGGCGAGGGCGAATGCGTCGGCTACGGCTGTTTCGCTGACGATGTCGCGGGGAAGCAGGGAGCGGACGGCGAGTTCCAGTTCGTGGGCGGTTTCGACGTGTTCCGGGTAGTTGAACGTTTTGATGTCTGAAGTGAATCGGCCAATCACGCCAGCCGCGTCACTCAAGCCTTCTGCAATTCGCGCCGAGAATTCGCGGGCGTCCAACACGCGCGTGTTCGGCAGCAGGATTCCGAAAGATCCCAGCGAGAAGTAGTAGAGCGAATCCTCGCGGCGCAATTTCCGCATCATGGCTTTCGCTGCGTCTCCATAAGCTACGGTTACTTCATTGGAATCCTCCACCGAATCGGCAGGGGTGAGGCGGATGACGAGGACCGAAAGCGCGGCACCGGATTGCAACTCGCGCTTAAACTCCATTACCAGGCGATCCTGAAAGTGATTCAATCCCGCGAGGCTGCCCAGAAGATCGCGCGCGGCCTGAAGCCTTAGTTGCGTGTATTTCAGATGCTGTTGAGCGATCTCATTTCGGAGCCGGCGAACCACAATCTGCCGGTCGAAGAGGTAGCCGACGAGAAGCACGCATAGGGCGCAGAAGCCGACGAACATGGCGCGGGAGGTGGTGGCGCCGAAGATTACCGGATGGGCCGAGATCGTGGGATACATCAGGAGCGCGGCGCCGGCAGCCAGGATCACGTTGACGGAGAGCGACAACATCGTCAACTGAAGTTCCCGGCGTTCGACTCGCTGGGGATCGACCTGATCGAAGACGCGCATTCCCATTCCCTCGCAAAAAACTGACGGCTGGAATAATTCCATGCTAGCGCATGAAATGGGAAGCGCAGTCCTCTGATTCAGGCCAGTTGTTCAATGCGTCAGTGTTGGACGCGGAGCATTGGCGATTGCGTCCAACACCGGCAAGCTTTTGGAGCGGGTTAAGCCCGCGCGGAGACGACCTTCTCGCTCTCTTTTTGCCCTTCTTTTCTGGCTTCCCGGGCACGCTCGAGGCTGGAAAGGCCCTCAAGCAGATCGCTCGACCAGATCTTCGGCATTTTCACAACCAGGCGAGAGGCGGATCAGATTGTCTGACAGACCCAGTTCGACACGCGCTTCGGGAGGAATCGAGGCATGGGTCATCGTGGCGGGATGACACAGCAGGGCCTTAACGCCTCCGAGGCTTTCGCCAAGGGTAAAAAAGCGGCGCGAGGAGGCAAACGCGGCAACCTCGTCGCTCGAGCCATTCAACTCGAAGGAAACCATTCCACCGAAGCCGGTCATTTGCTTTCGCGCGATATCGTGGCCGGGGTGGGAAGCCAAGCCGGGGAAGTAGACGCGGCTGACCAGCGGCTGATGCTCGAGCGCTTTGGCAATAGCGGCGGCGTTCTCTTCATGGCGCTGCATTCTGAGTTCGAGTGTTTTCAGTCCGCGCAATGTGAGCCAACAGTCGAACGGAGCTGGGACGGCGCCCGTGGCATTTTGCAGGAATTTTATCGGCTCAAAGACGGCCGGATCTTTGGCGAGGGCCGCGCCTTGAATCAGGTCAGAGTGACCTGCGAGATATTTCGTGACGCTATGAACGACGATGTCAGCGCCGAGTTCGAACGGCTGCTGAAAACAGGGCGTGGCGAATGTGTTGTCGACGACCACGAGCGCGCCACGACTATGCGCCAGACAGCTAATGGCCGCGATGTCGTAGACGAGGAGGCGCGGGTTGGTGGGCGATTCGATCCAGACGAGCTTCGTCCTCGGAGTAATCGCTGCATCGAGAGCGGATGCATCCGAAAAGTCGATTTGGCGCACGACGACGCCAATCGGCTGGAAGACCTTGTTGAGGATGCGGTAGGTGCCGCCGTAGACGTCGGTCGGCAGCACGATTTCGTCGCCGGGACGCAGGTAGGCTTGAAAGACGGCATTTTCGGCAGCGAGACCGGAGGCAAAGACAGCGGCGTGCTGGACGCCTTCGAGCTCAGCCAGCACCGCTTCGAGGCGCTGGCGGGACGGATTGTTGGTGCGCGAGTAGTTGAAACCCTTGTCATGGCCCGGGGATGCCTGCTCGTAGGTAGACGTCTGAAAAATAGGCGCTATCAATGAGCCAGTTTCGGGTTCCGAGGGTTGTGCGGCGTGAATCGTCTTGGTTGCAAATTTCATTTTGTTGCTCCTTTCGATTACGGGATCTCTTGGATCTTCAGAATTCAAATTCAGGGCCTAGAAAAGATAATTTTCGCCATATTTAGTTCTCTAGCCGGCAATCACCGCTTCCGAAGAGAAAGCGTCGCCACGAGAACTTACTTCTTGCTGAGCGGTGACGAGGCTAAGCGGCGCGGCCTCGTCGAGGCTGCGAATGACGAGGGGCAGATTGCATTGCGCGGCCGCCACGATTGCCTGTCGCTGGACCAGATCGCAGCCCTCGTTCGCGAGAACCAGCGCTTCTTGGAAAGTAAGATGTGGCAGATGGCGGGCGCTCGGATTGCCGTGCGGGTCGCTCGTGAAGTAGCCGGGAACATCTTTAAGCAGCTCGCAGCGAGATGCGCCTAGTGCTTTAGCGAGGAGTACGGCGGTCAAGTCTGATCCGCCGCGGCCGAGAGAATGCACGGCACCAGCGGAGTCAGTGGCAAAGAATCCCGGGACGACAGCCACTGGGTGTTGAAGTAGCACAGATCGAAGACGGCGCGAGTTGAGACGCACGTCGTCCAAAGCCGCGTCCGTGGCTCGGCGCACATCGGCCAATGCCAAACCTGCTTCGTGAATATTCAGTGGGGCGGCGGAAACCCCCAAGGCTTGCAGGTGGAGGGCGAGCAGCGCAACCGACCGAAGCTCCCCGGTGGACCACAACAAATCGAGGGCTGACGGGTTTGGCGGAGAGACGACCTGACAAGCGGTGGCCGCAAGCCAGTCGGTGACGCCTTCTTGCGCCGAGACAACCACGACGAATCGCTCATGCGGCGAGGCAACGTACCGATTACGAACATAGCGGGCGGCGCGCTTGTACGCACGCGCGTTCTTCAGGATGGAGCCGCCAATCTTAATCACGGCAATGGTGAAATTGGCCGATATGCTGTCTGACATTAACAGGTCTCCCTTGCGCTTGAGGTAGAACTCATTCCGCGCACCGCCTTCTGGCAGGGACGCTGCGAAATGCAGCGACCTCGAACCAAGTAGCAGTAAGGCGGATGCTAGATCGCACGTCAGTTTGAGCACGTGCAACCGGCACTCGCAAATGCGAATGCCTCCGCCGTCGTTAACAGCAGTTTGGGAGTTGAATCTTCAACGACCGGGGTTCCAGTCGACTGAGGATCTTATCTCTCCCCACTGGGCAGGAATTAGCACCTTGGCACATGGACCAGGTTGCTGTGGCTTCAAAGGGCCTGTACCCTCAG
The DNA here is from genome assembly GCA_963697645.1 of uncultured Acidobacteriota bacterium. Classification (GTDB taxonomy): domain Bacteria; phylum Acidobacteriota; class Terriglobia; order Acidiferrales; family UBA7541; genus Palsa-295. Next base: position 53,134 of record CAVOOU010000001.1, read on the forward strand.
CCACTCTGGATAAGCGCTGGTGGTAAGCCAGCGAAAAGATGATAGCAAATGGCGAAGCGGAGTCAAGGGTTGAGCGCAATCGCTCAGACGATAGGATGTGACCGCCAAGTGGCAGCGAAATTGCAGTTTGCCAGCGACGGAGCCATAGAATAACGGGACCCTCAATAATCAATTCAGTGGACAGCCGAGCGCTAGATACGGTCAAATTATGTATGTGAATCGAATACACACTACGTCCGGGAGAGGCGTGCGATGCGATATGGACTGACGCTGATCGGGATTGTGCTTATCGTGGGCCTAAGTACGGCCGGACAAGCGGTGCCGAACAACTCGTTGCTGTTGGCGATGCCTTTCGCTAGCCCGTTCGCGCCGCCAGACGGTTCAAACGCGCCGATTCCGCAGACAATCGCGCTCCCCATTGCCAGCGAACCTTGACGCGCCGATTTCATCGGAAACCGGAACCCTGCATGGGACCAACATGCTCAGCTTACCAACCGCTTCCGCGGCAGAGTTAGATCCGGATCCGCAACAAGTGCAGGGGGTTTTCCGACGCTACGCATGGCAAGCCTATGCGGGTTACACGTTCTTTAGATTCTATGAGACCTCGCATCCGACACATAATGAAAGCCAGAACGGAGCAAACTGGTCAATCGTGTATTACTGGAAAGATTGGCTGGGAATTGACGGAGAAATGTCAGCGACCTATGGACATCAAAGCAACGAGGATTCCTGGTTCCTTTTTGGAGGGGGCGGTCCGCGATTTCGGTGGTCCGGGCCTCGAGGGTCTAGAGCTTTGGGGACATGCGCTCTTCGGACGGACACATTTCACCCCGCAAACTGCGTTTGGACCGCAGGAAGCATTCGCCTACGAAGCCGGCGGTGGAGTGGACATCGGCGGACACTATAAAAGGTGGGCGATACGGGTGAGCGGCGACGTGATCGGATCGCACTACTTCTCGACCTACCAGTTCAGTCCCAAGGTCTCAACCGGGTTTGTGTTCAAGTTTTAGGCGGCCGCCTGACTTGGCCTGATTTCTTCTCCTTTCATTCGCGCCATTCCAAATAGGTCCTCTCAAGCGCCAAACTGGCGTTGCGAGCGCCGTTTCCCTTCCCCTGGCCAAACGGTTGCGTCCGCCCGGCAGAAAAGTTCCCGAGAACGAGTCAAGCCACAGGGATAACAGGCCGATTTTGCTTGCAACAGAGCGTGTATTGGGCGCTTGAGCCGCAAAGAATCGAAGTAAGGGACTTTTGTAATGGAAATCAACGTGCTTACTGATTCATTCGATTGGCTGCTGCATCTAAGTTATCGGGCAGCGCATTTCGGAAGGATGAAGCGACGCATATGCTTTTAAAGTCTCTCCAGCAGACGAAGCGGTTCCTGAAGATGCTTTTCGGGTTCACGTTGCTCGTACTGGGAATCATAATGATTGTCACGCCGGGCCCGGGATGGCTTGTCATCCTTATCGCCTTGGGTGTGCTGGCGGCTGAGTTTGTCTGGGCCCGCCAGCTCCTCGACCATATGAAAGAACAGGGCGACCGGCTAAAGGACCACGGCGTCCGCCTCCGCAACAACATCCTGTCCCGCATGTCCGCCGATCGCGCTTAACCCTCCACGGTATATTCCCGCTTCCGAAGCATTCCTTTTTGTGGTCTCATGCCCTCGTTGTGATGTGGAGGCAGCCTTGAGCGACCGTTGGCGAGGTAAATGGGCGTTAATTACGGGCGCGAGTGCCGGGATCGGCCTGGAACTGGCCAAGCAACTGGCGGCAGGCGGTGCCCACCTCGTCCTTACGGCGCGGCGGACCGACCGTCTGCAACAGCTCGCAGCCGAATTAGCAGGAAAGCATCAAGTGCGCGCGGAAATATTCGCAGCCGATCTGAGCCGCCCTGAAGCCCCGACGGAAATTCACGAATTCACATCGAACAAGCAAATTGAAATCGAGTTGCTCGTGAATAATGCTGGCTTTGGTGCATATGGCTACATCCACGAAATTCCCGCAGAACGGATGCTGGAAATGATTCAGGTGAATTGTTCCGCTTTGGTGCATCTGACGCGGCTTTATATTGCGGGGATGGTCCAGCGTCACCATGGCGACATTTTAATTCTAGCTTCGACTGCGGCCTTCCAAGCGGTGCCATTTAATTCGGTGTATGCGGCGACTAAGGCATTCGATCTGCTTTTCGCGGAGGGCATTGCTGAGGAAATGCGGCCATTCGGAGTACGAGTTTGCGCTCTTTGTCCGGGCTCAACGGACACAGAATTCCAGCAAGTGGCGGAGCAGCCGGATCGGGTTTTTCGTTCGGCCGAAACCGCGGAAAAGGTTGCGCGCGTGGGTCTCGAAGCCTTGGCGGCGGGCAAGAGCCACGTGATTTCAGGCGCGATGAATCGCTTAATGATGGAATCGGAGCGATTGGCGCCCAGGAGCTTTGTTGTGAAAATGGCCGCGAAGATGATGCGGCCCTCAAACTCGTAATCTCCGGACTGCCTTTAACCCCTTCAAGGGCAATTGTTTAAGCTGAACTTCGATGCCTCTCGCAAGTCTCGGACTCCCTCGCGAAAAGAAGATTCCAAATCGAAACCTGATCGTTGCGCCCGTGTTCGACTTGAGGGAACTAATCGGCGCGCTCAACGGAATATGTAACGAGAAGCGGAACGGGCCGTCCAACGCAACACAATGAATAAGGCCATACCGATCACCGACGACGGCCTGCTTCGGCGGATGCTGGCGGGAGACGAAGAAGCATTCACGCTTCTTTACCGCCGTAAGCATCCGTCAATTTACCGATTTGCTTTGCACATGAGCGGGAACGCAGCGGTGGCCGAGGACGTGACGCAGGAAGTTTTTATGACCTTAATTCGCGACGCGAAAAGATTCGACCCGGAACGCGGCACGCTTGGCGGGTTTCTCTTTGGAATTGCCCGAAATCATGTGCGAAAGCGCTGGGATCAGGATCGCAGGTGTGTCCCGTTGCCAGACGAAGGTGGCGAGACGCGCCAAGGCGGATTCAGTACCGCTGCTGGACACGGAATCGGCGGATTCGCCAGCACCTCGAATGGCAGCCGCGATGGTAATGGCGCATTCAGCACGGCGGCCCAAGCGCACCGCGATTTTGAGTCGCTCGAGACGGTGGGACGAGTTCGCCAGGCGATTGCGACGCTGCCGGAAAACTATCGCGAGGTTGTAGTGCTATGCGAGCTAGAGGAAATGAGTTACGAAGAAGCAGCGTCGGCACTCGATTGTCCACTGGGCACGGTACGCTCGCGGCTGCACCGGGCGCGGGCATTGCTGCTTGAGAAATTGCGCGAACCGATGATGGTGCGTGGAACATCAGCGGGAAATTGAAGCGTGTAATCGAAGTTGAATTTGTTTAAGCGGGAGTCAGACAGAAGCTGCGATGATGGAAAACAGAAACTTCATGAAGTGCGCAGAATTCGAAGAGATCCTTCACGAGCTCGATCGCCCGGGGACTAAGGGCAATGAGCTTCGCGAAGAAGCTTTGATTCACGCGGAATCGTGTGGCAATTGCGGCGTACTGCTGACCGAAACCGAATCACTCGATTTTGCCCTGAAGAGGGTTGCCAATGGGGCGGATGCGGAAAATGCACCGTCGCGCGTGGAAACTGCCCTGCTCCAGGAGTTCCGGCGCGTTAAAGGAAAATCAGCGCAGAAGCGAATGCAATGGCGGGTAGCTGTGATCGGAGTAGCGGCAGCGCTGTTTCTCGTTCTAGGGCTTTCCCTGCAGCGCTACTACGCTCCGCCCGTTGGGCTCGAGGGCTCGTCGCCAGCGAATATCGCAAAGAATCCGACCCAAGGCTCGACGTCAGAGGCTCCATCAGAGAAAGCTATTGAACACAACAATGAGAGAAAGCCAGCGACGCCGCAAGTTATAGCAAAGACCGCCGACGAGTTGGATGAGACCGAGATAGCGCAAAACTTCACGCCGCTGCCCTACGCGGATGACCCATCGATGATGGAGGGCGGTTCGGTGGTTCGCGTGATTCTCTCGCGGTCAGCATTGGCATCGTTAGGTATGCCTCTTTCGGGCATCGAAAATAGGGAACAGATTCCCGCGGATTTGGTTGTGAGCGCGGATGGAACGCCCGAGGCGATCCGCTTCGTAGCGCAGAACGTGGACTAAGATTCGCAGCATTGAGATTTGCAGCACCATCCAGGAGGAGTGTTCATGAAGAGCAATCGGTTTCCGACAATGGCAGCGATAGGCATCGGGCTGCTCATGGCAGGCAGCGCACTTGCACAGAACGCGCAAATTGCTGTGCCCCAGTCCCCCGACGAGCCGGATGTTTTTTTTGAAGCCGTGGGGCCGGGACCGGGTGGGCCACCGGATGTGATCGGGTTCGTGTCATTTGAAGGAGGCGTAAACGGGAAGACGGTTACCGGCGCGCCTTTTACTGCGAGTTTTTCGACGGAGACCACGCAAACACTTGCTGACGGCAACCAGATTCAGCGCAGCGCCTCGGGCAGCATCGCACGCGATAGCCAGGGTCGGACGCGCCGCGACACGACTTTGCCCGCTATCGGATCGTGGGCCGCTTCAGGTCAACCGGCGCCGAAATTCAGCTTCATTCATGATCCGGTGGCTGGAGTTCAGTACACGCTGGACGAGAATCGTAAAGTCGCTCATAAGATGTCTGCAGATGTCCACGAAGGCCACGTTTTTAGGAAACAGGTGCTAGGTGGAGCTTTCGCTGAGGAGCGTCAAAAAGAAACGACAACCACCTCGCTCGGGACTCAGATGATCAACGGCGTGAGCGCCGAGGGTACGCGTATCACGCGAACGATTCCCGCCGGAGAAATTGGCAACCAGAAACCGATCGTGATTACGATCGAGAAGTGGTATTCACCCGATTTGCAGGAGATGGTGATGACCAAGCGCAGCGATCCGCGTATGGGCGAGACAGTGTTTCAATTGACCAACATCCAGCGCACGGAGCCTGCCGCGACACTTTTTCAAGTACCGGCGGATTACACAGTCGAACAAGGCGGTCCGCACGTGAGGGGCATGCACCGGACTTTCGGACCGGTCGCCGGAGCCTCTCCGGACGCGCCTGTGACCAGTTCGAGTTCACCCACCCCGTAATACTCGCTGTACTTGCGGGCGGATTCCCCACCACGCTCCGCCCGCAAGCTTCCTTTTTCGTCCAGGGTGGCCCAGCAGTTATCCCTGAAGAGAAGCGCGATCGAGCAACTCCACGACGTGCATAACTTCCTGTCCGGTATTGCGGATCGCGGCGCCGGCGCGTAGTTGCAAAATGCATCCGGGATTTGCGGTAACAATCGCTTCTGCCTTTGTTTTTTGCACGTTTTCCATCTTCACGGCCAGAAGCTCCATCGAAGCGTCCGTCTCCGTCACGTTGTAAACACCAGCTGAACCGCAGCATTGCTCCGAGAGCGGCATCTCGATCAACTCAACGCCCGGAACCGACCGGATCAGCTTGCGCGGCGCTTCGCGAATCTGCTGCCCATGACACAGATGGCACGAATCCTGGTAGGTAACGCGCAAAGGCATCGAGTGGAGCGGCGCCACAAGGCCCAGTTCATCGAGGAATTGTGTGACGTCTTTGACCTTGGCAGAAAATTTTTCAGCCGGCTGATGCGAAGGGTCGCTCTCCGCGAAAAATTCGGGGTATTCCTTGAGAGTCGATCCGCAACCGGCCGCATTGGTGATGATGGAGTCGAAGTCTGCCGACAGAAAAACGTCCTGATTCGCGCGCGCCAGATTACGAGCGACATCGCGAACTCCCGCGTGTGCGGCAAGGGCGCCACAGCACACCTGATTACGCGGGACGACTACTTCGCAGCCATTGGCCTGGAGAACGCGAATCGTTGCCCGATTGAGTTCGCTGAACGTGACCTGCGCGATGCAACCCGCAAAAAGCGCTACGCGCGCGCGCCGAGCTCCCTTGGCTGGAAACGTCTTGCCGAGTTCCGAGAAAAAGAAATTCGAATCGATTTGCGGCATCAGGCGTTCGCGTTCTTGCAAGCCCAGGAGCCGCAGAATTCCAGTTCCACGCGCAAGCGCAGCCAAGCCGCTACGTTGATAAATTTTCAGCGCCCTGGCGGCTGCGGCAATACGACCCGGATAGGGGAGCAGGCGGCGATACACGAGATCGCGCGCGATTCGCGAAAAAAGTGGCCTCTTGTACTTCTGCTCAATTTGAGAACGAGCGCGTTCGAGTAATTGCCCGTACTCCACCCCCGAGGGGCACGCGGACTCGCAATTGCGGCAATTCAGGCAGCGATCTATGTGCAGCACGAAAGAATCACCAAGTTCGAGGCGTCCCTGATCGACCAGCGCCATCTGGCGAATGCGACCACGCGGAGAATCCGCTTCGCGTCCCCAGAGACGGTATGTGGGACACTGATTCGAGCACAGCGCGCAGTGCACGCAGCGCGAGTAGTCTTCGTATTCGGGCTTATCAATCGAAGTAAAACCGCTGAGCGTCAAAGCGAATTCGCGTTGCGCTTCTTCGTGAGTTTGCGGTGCAGGCGCGGCCACGATTCTAGATGCCTCCAATGAATCGGCCGGGACTGAAGATGCCGAGCGGGTCGAAAACTTTTTTTACCTTCTGCATCTGGGCCAGATCGTGGCGTTCCGGTCCCCAGATCTTGAGCGCGGATTTCCATTCCGAGGGACACCAGGGAATCGTCATATTCGTGCCAAGCGATGCGCCGGCCGCGAGAATTTGATTGGTGGCAGCAACTACTTGACGATGGGACGCTTGGCTGAGATCTGCAGGGAGCAGAGCGAAGTAGATTACACCCAGACTCCGGGCCATGGCGGCCCAGGGTAGTTGGTTCGTATCGGCCGCCTTGATTGCCGCGATGAGAGCGTCTTTCAGTCGCGCGGACAGCACGCTGATCTTGACGATCGTAGTTGCGGGCGACGACTCAAGTGCGATGGGGATAAACTCGCGTTTGAACGCGAACGCTACAGCACGAACGCGGTCCCCGAGTACGGTCACATTCCCCGCCGCCGATTCCGCTGCCATACGGCGCAATTCGGCCTCGTAGCGCGAAAGAACATTCTCCTTGCCGGAATACCCAATGGTTAGAGCCCAATGACCGGGTGAAAGAACACCAGCCGGCATCGGACTCGTCGTAAGCCGCTCAGCAGCCGGCAGGGAGAAAAGATCCGCGACGCTCGGGCTCAGGAGATCGAACGTCATCGGCGTAAGCGGCGATTGCGCGACGCGATTCCGCATTTCAATGGCGCGGTCGAGATTTTCAAACGTGGCAACGAAGCCGCGGCTCGCCACCGGCATCGGAAAGGTCTTGAAGTTCACGCGGGTGATTGCGCCCAACGTGCCCAAGGAGCCGATCATCAATTTGTGCAAATCGTATCCGGTGACATTTTTCACCACGTTGCCACCGCTTTTCGAGCGAACACCTTCTCCTAAAACAAATTCCATCCCGAGTACATAGTCCCGCGCTGTTCCGTAAAACTGCCTCAGAGGAGTATCAACGCCCGATGCAATTGTGCCACCCACGGTGGCGCGATCGAAAAATGGGACGGCTAACGGCAGAAACTGGCGGTGCTGGGCGAGCGCCTCGGCTACTTTTCGCAGCGGCACACCCGCTTCAACGCTCAGGGTAAGATCGCCGGGATCGTACGCGATAATGCGATTTAGGCGGGTCGTGTCGAGAGCAACGTCGTACCGCGCTGGTGGCGAACCGATTCCGAGTTTCGTTCGCGCACCACTCGCGATCAGCGCAAGTTTTTCGGCTGCGGCGTACTTCACAACCTCGATGACTTCGTCGGTTGATCCGGGCCGAACAATGACACTCGGCAGTTTTCCGTCGACTGCGTATGCGCTCAGTTCTGCAGGATCGGTCGAGACATGCTCCGCGCACACGACATCAGACAGGCGCGAAAAAGCGGTTTTGCTCGCGATTGTCACGCGACCTAAGCTCCTGCCACCGGCAGAGGACGAATGTGAATTTCGCCGCAGCCTTTTTTGTTGGGAAAGATCTTCTCGGGGTTGAGCAGCCCAATCGGATTGAAGGAGTCGCGCACCCCTCGCATCAGATCAAGATCGGCCTCGCTGAATAGCAGGGGCATCAACCGGTCTTTTTCCATGCCGACTCCGTGCTCACCGGTGATCGAGCCTCCCATTTCAATGCAGAACTGAATGATTTCATCGGCGGCGGCGATCACACGCTTCAACTGATTTTCGTCGCGCGCATCAAAGAGAATCAGCGGGTGAAGGTTGCCGTCGCCGGCGTGAAAAATATTGCCAATCGGAAAGCCATATCGCTCGCTTATTTCGGTGATCCGGCGGAGTGTGGCCGGTAGCTTCGTGCGAGGAATCACGCCATCCTGCACGTAGTAGGTTGTTGAGAGCCGGCCGACCGCGCCGAACGCATTCTTGCGCCCCTTCCAAAGCAGATCGCGCTCACGCGAATCTTTCGCCACCCTTACTTCACGAGCATGATGCGCGCGGCAGATTTCCGCCACTTCTTCGGCCTGCGATTCCACGCCCTCACGCACACCGTCCACATCAATCAACAATACAGCAGCGCTATCAATGGGAAAACCGGCATGCACATAGGCTTCCACGGCTCGCAGCGTGTAGCCGTCAAGCATTTCGCACGCGGCGGGAGTAATGCCTCGCGCGGTGATGTCGACTACCGTCTCGGTAGTGTCGTCGAGCGTGTCAAAAATCGCGAGCAAGGTCTTCACGGACTCTGGCAGACGTGTGAGCTTCACTGTAATCTCGGTAAGAAGCCCGAGAGTACCTTCGGACCCGACAAATAATCCCGGCAAGTCGTACCCTGGCGAATCGAGCGCAGAGCTTCCGATTCGAACCAGCTCGCCGGTCGGCAGCACCATTTCGAGCTCGAGCACATGATTCGTCGTGACACCGTACGCGAGCGTGTGCGGGCCGCCGGAATTTTCCGAAACGTTTCCGCCAATCGTGCATGCCTTCTGGCTCGAGGGATCGGGCGCGAAATGAAGGCCGGTGTGCGCGACGGCCGCGCTCAGATCTGCATTCACGACTCCCGGCTGAACGATAGCTCGCTGGTTTTCGACGTCCACTTCCAGAATGCGATTCATCTTCGAGAAAATCGCGAGAATTCCTCCGCGTCTCGCCAGCGCGCCGCCTGATAAGACCCGTGCCGGCTCCGCGGCCAACAATGGGAGTCCTGTAGCGATTGGCGATCTCGACGAGGCCGACGATGTGCTCCTTAGTGCGCGGGAATACGACGCAATTCGGACGCGCTACCTCCACGGAGCCATCGTATTCGTAAAGGATGAGGTCCTCTGGCTCGTGCAACACCGCGTCTGAGCCGAGCAGCTTTTTCAGGTCTTGAAGGAGCCGGGGTTCCATGGATTTATGTGGGTTTGGCCCTTAGGCGTGGCTGTTACCGATCTTTTCGGTTGCCTGCGCGACGATAACATCGCAACTATAGCCGCCTGTAGAGGGGCAGTCAACGCACGTCCAAGCCCTTCGAATCACCGAATTATTAAGGGTCAGCCGCGTCCGTGCCAGCGCAGTTTCGGGTGTATATTAGTTTCCTTGTAGCGGTTTCGCACGAGGTGGCGGGTGAGTAAGCCGAAAATTTTATCGACGCGCCCATTGTTTCCGGCGGCTCGAGAAATTCTGGATCAGCATTTCGAAGTCGAATACGGGAAGCCTGGCGAACAAATTTCCCGCAGCGAATTGTTGAAACGTGTGGCCGATAAGGAAGGGCTCATCTGCCTGCTCACCGAAAAAGTCGATGAAGAGCTCCTCGCCGCTGCGCCGAAGTTGCGCATCGCTGCAACTGTTTCGGTCGGCTTCGACCACATCGACGTGGCCGCTTGTACAAAGCACAAAGTGATTGCGACAAATACACCCGGAGTTCTCGACGACACGACCGCGGATTTTGCCTGGACGCTTTTGATGGCAATTGCCCGGCGTCGTGCTCGAAGGCGATGAGTGGATGCGCTCGGGAACCTGGCCGGGATGGGATCTTCGATCAACTGCTCGGCGGAGATGTTTGGGGCAAGACGCTTGGCATCATGGGATTCGGCCGAATCGGGCGCGGTGTGGCGCAACGTGCGCAAGGCTTTCAGATGAGAGTGCTTTACAGCGACGCCGTAAGGGCGCCTGCGGATGTCGAAAAAGAGCTGCGCGCCGAATTTGTCGACCGCGATCGCCTCTTTCGAGAATCCGATTTCATCAGCCTTCACGTCCCGCTCTTGCCCGATACGCGGCATCTGATTTCGAAAGACAATCTCGACAAAATGAAACCGACCGCATATTTGATCAACACGTCGCGCGGACCTGTGGTGGACGAAGCGGCGCTCGCGGATGCCTTGCAGCAAAAGAAAATCGCCGGAGCGGCTCTCGACGTGTTCGAAGCCGAGCCAAAAGCCAATCCGGCGCTGCTCGGACGCAAAGACGTTATCCTGACGCCGCACATCGCCAGCGCTTCAGTTGAAACGCGGACGAAAATGGCAGTGATGGTTGCGAACAACCTCGTGGCGTGCTTTGAGGGCAAGCGGCCTCCCAATGCGCTCAATGCAGACGCGCTCGGGCTTAAAATGACAAAACTCATGCCCCATTGTTCGCGCTCGCCTGAAACAGCGTGAAAGAAACGGCCCTCCGCGTTTTCCGTGAAACACTCGCCGCAATCAATATCCAAGCGGCGCTTGAGCGCAAGCTCGATTGCGACGGTAAATCCGTTCGCGTCGAAGGCAGCACAATCAACCTTGCGGATTTTTCTGAATTCGTCGCCATCGCGATTGGCAAAGCTGCCTTTCCGATGGCGGAAGCTCTGGTCAATGTGCTCCCCTCGAATTGCTCTCCAGAAGGAGTACTGGTTGCGCCTGCCGCTCCCGCGCGCACTCTGCCTCGCTGGAAGACTTTCATCGGCGGCCATCCAATTCCGACGGAAGCAAGTTTTATCGCCGGCCGCGCCATTCTTGAACGGCTGGCGCGCTGCGACGAGCGAACTCTCATTTTCTTCCTGGTGTCCGGCGGCGGCTCAGCGCTGGTTGAGCAGGCTCTCGATCCCTCGGTGAGTCAGCAAGACTTCGAGAAATTGAATCAAGTGCTTGTTACCTGCGGCGCTCCGATTGAAGAGATCAACGTGGTGCGAAAACATCTTTCGGCGACAAAAGGAGGACGCCTGGCCGCCGCTGCACCGCGCTCAATGAAGATCACGTTGGGTGTCAGTGATGTACCGCAAGGATACGAATCTGCGCTTGCCTCGGGACCAACGCTGCCCGATCCGACCACAATTGCCGACGCTCATGGAGTGGTTGCTCGATATCACTTGCTGCCTGCATTGCCGGCGTCCATTCGAGAAATCTTCGAGAAGCAGCGCTTGCGAGAAACTCCCAAGGAATCCGATCCAGCATTTGCACGCGCGCATTTCTCGCTGCTTCTTGGAACGCACGATCTGCTCCACGCCGCACACCATGCCCTGGAAAGCGAAGGAATCTACTGCATCGCCGACAACACGACCGACAATTGGCCCCTCGAAAAAGCTGCCGATCATCTGCTGTCGTTTGCTGGAATCGACGAAATCGAGCGACCCGAAGCAGCGCTGCGCAATTGTTTCCGGCGGCGAAGTGAGCAGCCCTGTGACGGGAGACGGAATGGGAGGCCGCAATTCTGCTTTTGTTCTGGCGTGCGTGCCGAAAATTGCGGGTAAAAATATTACCGTGCTCAGTGCAGGTACAGACGGCATTGACGGGAACAGCCCCGCCGCAGGTGCCGTGGCAGACGGCGAGACCCTAGCCCGCGCGCGCGCAAAAGGTCTTGATCCGGTGGACTTTCAGAAACGCAGTGATGCTTTCAATTTCTTCTCGGCGCTCGACGACGCGATTATTACCGGACCAACCGGGAATAATTTGCGCGACCTGCGAATTCTGATCGCACACTGACGTGATCGCCCTTGTCAAGGCCCGCGAGTTAAAGAAGACCCTTCACCCACCCGCCGTCAACCGCGATTGTAGTGCCATTGATTGAGCTCGCCCGCTCGGACGCAAGAAAAGCGACAAGCGCTGCGAATTCTTCCGGTCGCGCCAGGCGCCCGATGGGTATTTCCGAACTCCATGTGTCGTAAATCTGATCGCGCGGTACTCCCGCAATCCGCGCCTGTTTTTCAGCCAACTCGTCGAGGCGTTCCGTCAGGGTGTATCCCGGGCATACGTTGTTCACGGTGATTCCGCTCGCTCCAAACTCATTTGCCAGCGTCTTGGCCAGACCCGTCACCGCGGCGCGCAACGAATTGGAGAGAAGCAGTCCATCAATCGGCTGCTTCACGGATACGGAAGTGATCGTCAGGAAACGTCCCCAACGCTTTTGCTGCATGCGCGGCAGCACTTCGCGGGCGAAGTAGACCGTGCTTAGCAGCGTAAGGTCGATCGCGGCGCGCCACTCTTCCAGCGTGATGTCGAGAAATTTCTTGGCAGGTGGTCCGCCGGCATTCGTGACGCATATATCGATTCGTCCGAATTTGTGCTCCACAGCATCAACAAAGCTGCTTACTGACTCAAAGCTCGTCACATTCAGCGCCTGTCGAAAAATCTGCGCGCCGCTGGCTCGTTCAATTTCCGCGGCGGTGCGCTCGAGTTCATCGGCCGTGCGGGCGCAAATCGCCACATGACAGCCTTCTTTCGCAAACTCTTCCGCCACAGCGCGACCCAATCCCTTGCTCGCCGCGGCGACGATCGCCACGCGTCCCTTCAGCCCCAGATCCATTCGCTTATTCCTTTTTTGTTCCCTGACGAAGATAGGCGTCGTCGCCGCGAATCCACTCTTCGCGTCGCGGAGCAAAGAAATCGATGTCCACAGTGTCTTCCAGCGCCACCGCTTCGTGCGGCATATGTGCCGGGATCACCAGAATTTCGCCGGCGCGGACTGTAGTCGTTTCGCCGCCGTCAAAATTAAACTTCAACGCGCCAGACAGAATCATTGTGTACTGCTCGCTGCGATGGGAATGGCGAGGCACGAGCGCGCCGCGCGAAAGCAGAACCCGCGCGAGCGTTCCGTCTTCACCGCTTACCATCTGCCGAGTAATGATTTCGCTCAATTTGTCGGTTTTAACCTTTTCCCATGGAGTTGCCACCGGCATCATGCACCTCTTCTCTTGAAGATTGATTGCGTTGGAATCGTGTATCGAACGGGAGAAATCGTCAATGCCTTTCGCGCGTAGCAAACGGTCAAACTCATTCTAAAATCGCTTACGCTTATCTACCAGTTCGATTAAGATGCGCGCGTCAGGGTCTCGCCCTGCGGGTATCGAGGAGGAACGTATGAAGCGGCGCGCAGTTCTTCTCGGGGTCTTCCTGGTTCTCACAACGACTGCCTCGGCGCAGATCGGCAAAAGCGTTTCCGTCGCGGCCGGAACACCTGAAGACAAAGATCTCGCGGCGATTTATGCCGCCCCCGATGGTCCGGAAAAAGTAGCGCTGCTCGATAAATTCATGGCCGACCACGGCACCGGCGATCTCGCTCTCCTTGGCGATCAGCTCTATGCGCAAACCTATCTCGCGCAAAAGAACTACGCGAAGGTGTACGAGTACGGCGACAAAGCTATGGCGCTCGATCCCGACGATTTCTCCGCCTTGATCTTAATGGTGCACGCGGCCGACGAACAAGGCGACGCTCAGAAAATCTACGCCCTCGGCGAAAAAGTAGGACCTCTGCTTGCGCGTTATCAGGCATCTCCCCCACCTGCCGGTATGAGCGAGGATCAATGGTCCGCGCAGAAGGCCCAGAATCTGAGAGACGCCCAGGCGGATCTCAATTACGTGCAATACACGATGGTCAATGCAGCCTATAAGACCAAAGATTTGCCGCCGCGTATCCAACTGCTGGAACGGTACGCCAAAGCTTTTCCGGATTCGCAGTACACGCTGGCCGTTCGCGAGCAAACTGCGATCGCTTACCAGCAGGCGCAGAATACTCCGAAGATGATCGAGACCGCGCAGAGTATTCTTACGAAAGATCCCGACAACATTTCGATGTTGCTTCTACTCGCAGACAACTGGAGCGAGAATGGCCAGCAACTCGACAAAGCGGCAGCCGATGCCAAGAAAGCGCTAGACCTGCTAGGAAAGTCTCAAAAGCCCGACAATGTCCCCGATGACCAATGGCAAAAACAAGTTTCGATTCAGAAAGGGCTGGCCTATTCTGCTCTGGGCCAAGTCTACGTGAATAATAACCAGAATGCTCAAGCGGTCGATGCGTTCAAGCAGGCAAGTCCGCTTTTGAAATCCGACGCGTTCAGCTACGGCCGCAATCTTTACCGTTTGGGGTTCACTCTCGCCAAAATGCAGCGAACAGCCGAAGCACGAACCGTGTTGACAGAGGCCGTGTCAGTCAACAGCCCCTACAAGGCGAAGGCTCAAGAGACTCTGAATAAAATCGGAGGATCGACCAAGAAGAGCACGCACAAAGGCTGCCTCTTGAGATGCAGGTGGCTCGCTCTCAGTTCGTTAATCGGCGGGCGTAACAGAGCTTTTGTTCAGTTGAGCTTTTAAGTTCGTCCAGATTTCGGACCACCTGCTGCCAATTCTTCTTGTTCTTCTTGTTCGAAAAAGGCGCATTCAAGTCGCTGTAATAAGAAAGAACGGCGGAACGCAATTCGGGAGACACTTGTGCGAAGTGATTTTTGGCGAGCCGATCGAGGAGCTCTGCATAGGTTTTGTCCGCAAGCGGATATTGCCCCGGCCCGGTAACGCTCCCAGTATCGAAGTTATCGTTTAATAGCTGCACGCGGCCTTCTGTTTTCTTCTGCTCCAAAAGCTTTCCGTAATTGACGATGGTTTCGTTAAAGCTTGCCTCAAACATTTTTTCCGTCTCGGGAGTCGGCGTTCGGAACGACAAGGTTCTGAAAGGTCCAATCTTGGGGACAATGCGAATAAGAAACGCGAGAACCTTTGTACCGAAGCCGGGTTCTTGGTATTTCTCTTTCCAATTCTTCGCGTAACTGGCGCGTGACAGATGATAGAGGAATTTCTGCTCAGTCATGCCGGGTGTCGTGCGCTGAATATCATCTTTCTTCAAGTTCCAGGCGACTTTCGTCGTTTCTGGGATTAACCCGCTGACCGTGTGCCGGTACGTCGCGATCGCAAGATCGTAATTCGTGAAGATGGATTTCAATTCGATCGAGTATGTTTCCTCAAACGCCCTCTCGAGAAGCGGCTGAGCCACCCGGAATCCGATGTAATCGTGATAGGCATCGGGCGCATAGTGACCCTTCGCCACTTGCAGCACATCGAATCCGAATTCCGTTTTAAGGTGAGCCGCAGGGTTTTCGTCGTAAGTAACGACATCGCCATATTTCTTGCGAAGTTTGGGATAAAGAATCGGCACCGCGCGATTCACGGCGATCCGATGTCCATTGTTGTCCGCCGCATAGTGAGCCAGAGCACCAAGCGCGAAGGCATATTCGTCCAGGTCTTTCGAGTCTTTTATCAGAGTTTCCACGAAATCGCCGGTGCGGACATAATGGACCAGATCGCTGAACAAATGACTGCCGAAAGGGTAGTAGCCCATATCCTGAATGATCGAGCCGCCATACGCGTACGCGTGTGCGTCTTTCAGTTCATCTTTCGTCGCGTCCGGAAAGCGCTGGAGAAGAAGCGGCCGGATCGAATCCTTCCACGCCGAATCGATGATCGCTTCGTGGGTCAGAACTGAAAAGGCCTGCAGGTCACCACTGGACGTCAGCAGCAAAAGAGATAGGGCTACAACGATTGGCGTAAGACGGCTTCTGATGAAATGTGCACGCGCTGTCATATCGGAGGTCAAGGCTCGTTGAGGAAGCGTTTCGGACTTATGTAAATGATCCTCCGTATTCACCGAACGGATCGCCCCCGCCTATGAGCTTCTATATTGATGCCCCTGATTGATTCTCCTACATTGCTTTCATCGGGATGAATCAGGTGGACCACCTAGGCTTCCGCAGATAGCGCTGTAGGTAGGATTTGCGAATAACGGCCCAGATGAAACGGCGAGATCAACAGGCGTTTGGATTTATCCAGGTAAAAATGAGGCAAGCCTAGCACCCGGCTTTACAGTAGGCGCTAGAAGTTCGGAACCGGCGTTGCATATGGCGGTGGATGCAGTCTTGTGCGAACCCACTCTCTGGTCAAATTCCCTGCTAACAGGGGAAAATACAGGGAATATTTGAGTTTTGGTGAGATTCAGATTAGATAACGTCCTGCGGGAGAGTACTTTGGAGAGAAAATCGCGATTTTCACCTAGATCGGAACAGGGAACGATCAGGGAATTAACAGGATGGAAATTGCCTGATATGAGGCTGCGAGCAGCGATGAACGCACGTACCTGTGAGTCAGAAAGCCCGGAGAATCCTTCTTTCTTGTTCCCGCCAGTCGAGCGGTATTTCGGCGAGCATCCACTTCAATGAGAGATCGTGCGGATGCGTACCCGCTAACACTGCCTCAACGATCTTTGGGGACAGGCGCGCGCACTGCATGATCCGCATGATGTAGGTTCGCGTCAGCCCCGATTTCTGCATGAGATGATCGATCGACTCGATCTCGCCAGAAATTATTCGCTCGTACCAATCACGCGCTCGGGCGATTGCTTTCACCAGTGATGGAACACGTCCAACATGAGTGTTTAGGATGCCGCGAGGAGGAATCGTTCGGGTTTGGCCTCCCCGCTCGTGAACCTGGAACTCGCCCGTCAACCTTATTGTGTCGGACCCGCGCACGCACCGAGGACGGATCGCCCCAGGGTGCTGTCCCAGTAGAGCCGCGATCAGCTTGATTCGGTCAAGTTCGATCCACGCCGCTGTCTGCCCGACCGTAACGCGCCGTAGTACATTTCTGATGAACTCATGTTGCCGGGAACTCTCAAGTTCTGGCCATCTCGTGGCCAGATCCTTAGACCTTTCCGCGACTGCACCCTTGCTTGGACCATTCTGCATCCCGGCGACACATCGACCCGGCGTTTGGAGCAAGAGTCGAATTTGCAGCGATACGAACTGCTCCAGCTCTTGAGCCGGGAATCGAGCGACCGCAGGCCTTAAGCCGGACTTGCGAATGACGGTCTGCGAGGTGTAATAACGGTAGCGCCTCGCATTCTTGACGGCATGAGTCGGTGTGAACCGCGCGCCATTGCTGTCGAAGAGCTTGCCGGTTAGCAAACTTTTCATGGAAAGACATGCCCGCACATGGTGGGCCTGATTATTTTCTGCAAGGCGCGCTGCGACCTTGTTCCACAGCTCCCGCGGAATGATTGCTTCGTGCAGACCTGGATGAGACGCTCCTCGATGGACGATCTCCCCGAGGTACACCCGATTGTTCAGGAGATGGTAGAGGGCACCCCGCGAGTATGGCGCACCTCCCGAGGCTCGCCCAGCCGAACTGATTCGCGCCTTGCTGCGGATTCCCCTACAGTCTAGGTAATCTTTGAGCTTGGTCGCGCAACCGAGGCGTAAATATGCCTGGAAAATTCGGCGAACCGTTCGTGCTTCCTTGTGGTTGACGACGAGGCGACGGTCCACGCAATCGTAGCCCTGAGGGACGACCCCTCCCATCCACATACCCTTCTTTTTGGAAGCCGCGACTTTGTCCCGAATCCTCTCGCCCGTAACTTCGCGCTCGAATTGGGCGAATGATAGCAATACGTTCAAGGTGAGACGGCCCATTGAAGTAGTCGTGTTGAATTGCTGGGTGACGGAAACGAAGCTGACGCCGTGCGAATCGAATACTTCGATGATCTTAGAGAAGTCAGATAGGGATCGAGTGAGGCGATCAACCTTGTAGACGACGACCGTTTCAATTTTGCCGCCCACGATGTCGTCCAAGAGTCGTCTTAGAGCAGGACGCTCCATTGTTCCGCCGGAGAATCCTCCATCGTCGTAGTGGGCATTCACCACAGTCCAGCCTTCATGCTTTTGGCTCTGAATAAAAGCGCAGCAGGCCTCTCGCTGGGCCTCAAGAGAGTTGAAGGACTGCTCCAGCCCTTCTTCGGAGGACTTGCGGGTATAGATGGCGCACCGGACATGTTTGTCAGTCATTGCTGTGAAGATTGAATAGCCTTGACGTCATTCAGTCCGAAGAAGGCAGGACCGGACCAGCGCGTGTTCGTGATCTTGCGCGCAATCTCGGACAGGCTGCGGTAGTCAGTCCCACGATACTCGAAACCTGATTCAACGACTGCAACCTCGTGCGTTTCGCCACGCCACTGACGAATTAGGCTGGTTCCTGGCTTGATCCTGCGCTGAGTTCTGGGCTTGGCGGAGCCAGCTGGTCTTTCCAGCCCTCGAGCAATGCGACGGAGTTCTGAGCGCGTCCAAGGCTTGAGTCCTCCATGGGCTCTCTCCTGGATTTTGTAAGCCAGAAACGGAATCATTATTTCCCTTCGAATTCCAAGAGGAAGCGCTCGCCCAAACAGCTTCTGCCACAAAATCTGCAACTGTTGGCGCGACAAAACGTGCAGCTGATCGATCTCTCCAGGTATGCCCACCGATACCTCCTCTTATCAACTTTTCAACGTCACATTCCCGCTTGCGGGAGGCAAACAGTCAAGCAGAAGTGTCCGGCAACCCAGCCTTTCCCCAGCAGCCCGGAACTCAGCCGAGGATTCGTTCGAAGTCAACCGTCCGTGGCGTTTAGAAGTTTCGATTCCATCCGCACAATTTATTCGAGACCATTCCCGGTCAAGGAGAGATGAAAATGACCAAGAGAATTCTTGCGGTCGAATACCTTCCGGTCACAGCGCTGAGGCCAAATCCGAAGAATCCGCGTTCGCACACCGAGAAGCAAGTTAGTCAGATTGCGAATAGCATCAGCACCTTCGGGTTCAACGTTCCCGTATTGGTCGACAGCCAATTGAGAGTCATTGCCGGACATGGCCGGGTGGTTGCCTGCAAGCGTCTCGGCATATCCGAAGTTCCGACAATTCGCTTAGAGCACTTGTCAGAACACCAGATTCGTGCATTCACGATTGCTGACAACCGGCTTACGGAAAACGCTCAATGGGACGATCGGCTGCTTGGTGAAGAGCTCAAGATCCTGTCAGAAGCAGAGCTGGATTTCAGTTTGGAGGTCACCGGCCTCGAAATGTGCGAGATCGACCTATTCATTGAGAACCTCGCTCCGGTTGCTCAGGAAGGGGAGGACCCAGCTGACGTAATTCCGGACTCGGAATTAAAGCCTCAAGTCACCAAGCTGCGTGATTGCTGGCTCTTGAATCGCCATCGAGTCTTTTGTGGCGATGCGCGGGACGTCTCCGCCTATTCCGTTCTGATGAAGGGCCAGCGCGCCCAGATGGTATTTACGGATCCTCCGTACAACGATCCGATTGACGGGTACGTGGCCGGGTTCGGCAAAATCCATCATCCCGAATTTGCGGTCGCGTCGGGCGAAATGAGCTCCTCAGAGTTCACTGAGTTCCTGAACCAATTCATGGTCCAGGTGGCCCGCAATAGCGTGGACGGTGCCTTGCAGTTCATCTGCATGGATTGGAGGCATTCAGCCGAATTAATTTCGGCTGCCCAGTCCGTTTACTCCGAATTCAAAAACATATGTGTCTGGGTGAAGGAGAATGCCGGGCAGGGCTCGCTCTATCGCAGCCAACACGAGTTCGTTTTCGTCTTCAAGAATGGTAAGAAGCCCCACCGAAACAACATTCAACTAGGCCAATACGGTCGCTACCGCACGAATGTTTGGAACTACCAACGCGCAAATTCCTTATCTCGCAATGCTGAGGAAGGAGCCCTGTCTCATCTCCACCCCACGATCAAACCCGCCAAACTGGTCGCCGACGCAATTCTGGATTGCACCGCCCGCGGAGACATTGTGCTCGATGCGTTCTTGGGCAGCGGTACGACCATCATCGCTGCCGAGCGCACGGGCCGCGTCTGCTACGGGATCGAACTCGATCCTCGTTACGTCGACACGATTGTACGCAGGTGGCAACTCTTTACCGGACTCGAGGCCGTTCACGAAGTCACGGGACAGGCTTTCGCTCAACGCGAAGAGGAGATGGTCGATGCCAGATAGTGACGATCATTTAAACGAAGAGGTCGGATATGGGAGGCCTCCCAAGCACACTCAATTTCAGAAAGGTGTCAGTGGAAATCCGCGAGGTAGGCCGAAAGGAGCACTTAGTCTGTCGGCTATCGTGAAGCGAACTCTTAAGGAGAAGGTTGTGATCAACGAGAACGGAGTACGGAAGACCGTTACCAAGCTCGAGGCAGCAGTCAAGCAGGTGGCCAATAAGTCGGCATCTGGGGATCTGCTGGCGATGAGACAACTCACACCGCTCGCCGTCGCTGCTGAGATTGAAACTACCTTAGCGAGGAATAGCCCGGATCTCTCTGAGGCAGATCAAAAGGTCATGGCCGGATTTCTGCAAAGGCTACAGAAAACTGAGAAAGGAGAAGACGATGGCAACAATGACTAAGGCAGAATTTCACGTAGCCTTGCGGATGGATTTCGCCGCTTTTGTGGAACGAAGCTTTTATGAGTTAAATCCCCAGACAGATTACCTTCACAACTGGCACATCGAGGTCATTGCCGAAGCGCTTGAGCAGTGTCGGACCGGCAAGTTGCGGCGGCTAATTATTAATGTTCCCCCACGATCACTCAAGTCGCACATGGCCTCGATCGCATTTCCGGCCTATCTACTGGGACGCGATCCTTCCTCCCGGATCATTTGCGCCAGTTATGCACAAGACCTCGCAGACAAGCTGGCCGGAGATTGCCGGTCATTGATTCTCTCAGACTTCTATCGGGAACTCTTTCCAGCAACTCGCCTTGCCACCAGGAAGCCTGCGTTAAATGACTACATGACGACGGAGACAGGCTTTCGTTTGTCGACCTCTGTGGGTGGCGTTCTGATGGGCCGAGGTGCCGGTTGGATCATTATTGATGATCCACTGAAACCGGACGAGGCGTTATCCGAAACTCAACGTAAGTCTGCCAACGATTGGTTTGACCACACGCTTATAAGCCGCCTGAATGACAAGAACACCGGCTGCATCATTCTCATCATGCAGAGGCTTCATGAGGACGATCTGGTCGGTCACGTTTTAAAACATGGCGGGTGGAAGCTACTCTCGTTTCCGGCTATCGCAGAAAGGGATGAAAGCTACATCGTCTATACTCCGTTCGGCAAGCGGACGTTCACCAGACGGCAAGGCGAAGCCTTACACTCGGAACGTGAGTCTCTCGAAACACTCGGTCGTATCCGCGAGATTCAAGGCGAATACAATTTCGCTGGCCAATACGAACAGGCTCCTTCGCCTTTGGGTGGCGGCATGGTCAAGGATTCGTGGTTTAAGAGGTACAAACCGAATGAGCTTCCTGAGGAGTTTGAGCTGGTGTTTCAGAGCTGGGACACGGCCAACAAAAGCACGGAGCTAAGTGATTACAGCGCTTGCACGACCTGGGCGCTTCGGAAGGACCACCTCTATCTTTTGCATGTATTTCGCCAACGCTTGGACTACCCAGACCTGAGACGAGTTGTGAAGCAGCATACGGAAACGCATAAGGCCAAGACCATCCTAATCGAAGACAAAGGCTCGGGAACGCAACTCATTCAAGACCTCCGGGCTGACGGTGTACACGGCGTGGCTCGGTACGAACCAAAGGTAGATAAGGTCATGCGCATGCATTCGGTCAGCAGCACCATCGAAAGTGGCTTTGTCCACGTTCCCGGCGAAGCGCATTGGTTACCGGAATTCCTCCACGAGATGTCTAGCTTCCCGAGAGGCAAATACGACGACCAAGTGGATTCAACATCGCAAGCGTTGGATTGGGTCAACAATGGGACACTCAACAACTCTTGGGTATGCGTGCTTGCCCGTGAGCATGCGGAAAAGTTACGCAATCCCACTTCGTCGAATAGCAAAACGACATATCTACCGGGATGTACAAGAGCGTTTCCGATCCGATGACTGTTAGCGGTGCCAGAATGGCTCGGGCTGGCGCTATAAGTCTCGTTTTGAGATAGGTGGTTCTATAAAAGGGGATGTCAACAAAAAAGCTTCCCCTTCGGCTGGTAGCCGAGAAGTTTTTTGTCTCGATATCCAGCCCACTGTTTGTAGATAGGACCCTCGATCGCTCGAGAGGGTTTGCTCTGGCTTGCTTTTACATTCCCTTGGTTTCATTTTCTCGTGGTGACAGCGCCCGTCGATTCTTGAAACTTGGCAAGCGATTCAATTCCGTGGCAACCATGGTTCTATCCGAGGCTCGTAGCCTTATCGCTATTTCTGATTCTCCAAGGGAACATAGCGTGATAACGGTGACTCGTGCCGAAGCACACGGGGTCGGACCACTTATCTGATACTCCCCTCGAACGTTTCGTTAGAGATGTTCCCGATACTTATCTGGAAATGGGCTGATTTCTGATTGATGCGTTACAAGTCCAAGCGCGTTGTTTCAAATTGCCTACCACGCGTGCGCAATCGGTGTCTCGTTCTTTGCAAGTTGCTGTAAATTGACCCGAGCAGGACAGGAGGTTACAGCATATGAACCAAATAGTTAGATATCCGTTGCTTGTATTGGCGATGGGACTCCTAACACTCTGGCTCTCGGCGATGATTGGTACTTTCTTTCGTAAGAGGCGACAGGATCCCCAAGAGGCCGAGCGCGAAGATTTCGGCTTTGTCGTGGCCGGCACCATGACACTGCTCGCCGTTATCATTGGGTTCAGCTTTTCGATGGCCAGCAGCAGGTACGAGCAGCGCAAAAACCTCGAAGAGTCAGAGGCCAACGCAATCGGTACGGAGTATATCCGGGCGGACTTTCTGCCCGCTGCCGATGCGGCAAGAGTGCGTACTCTGCTGAGGAACTATCTCGATCAGCGCGTTTTGTTCTTTGAAACTCGGGACGATCGCGAGCTTCGGCGGATTGACGCTGCGACTGCTCAACTAGAAACCGATCTATGGTCCGCTGTCCAAGTTCCGGCTGCGGCGCAACCGACACCTCTGGTCACCACTGCGGTCACGGGTATGAACGACGTATTGAACTCCAGGGGACAAACGCAAGCCGCCTGGTTGAACCGCATACCAATGGCGGCCTGGGGTCTGATGGCGGCAATAGCCATCTGCTGCAATTTATTGATTGGATATGGTTCGCGTCGCGGAGAAGCGAAAGGCGTTTTGCTCTGCGTTCTACCGCTTATTCTATCCATCTCATTCACTCTCATCGCAAACATCGACAGCCCGCGCGGCGGGATGGTTCGCGTACACCCGCAGAATCTAGAAAGCCTTTCTCAGTCCTTGCGTGCGCACTAATCGAGGCCAAGAAGACGCAGCCACGATTTGGTCGTCTGAATGTGTGTGAAGAGATCCTCCTCTCGACACTTATCAGGAAATGCACCGGTTTCCGAAAATGCCGTTTATCGGGCGGCTGGTAAATTCGTTGTGCCAACGGTGGGAGAAGGATACGATTCATGGGCCCGAGTCGGAAATCCTTATTGAAAACGAACATCGATACCCCTGATGGAAACTTCTCTCTCAGTGCCCAACCGAAATCGGTTTCTGCCGCATCCGAGGTCGATGCTCGAGCGTTTTGTCCACAGCGAAACGTCTAGCTCGATCCTTCTCTTTGGAGCCACCGTTGTCGCCCTGGTTTGGGCAAATTCGCCATGGAGCGCGTCTTACTTCGCACTCTGGAAGCTTCCGTTGAAAATAGGTCGCCCTATTTTCTCGATGGACCTGCATCACTGGATCGACGACGGATTGATGGTACTGTTTTTTCTGGTTGTCGGGCTTGAGATCAAGCGCGAGATCATCAAGGGTGAGTTATCTTCTTTTCGTCAAGCGGCTCTTCCTGTCCTGGCCGCGCTCGGCGGCATGGTCCTCCCTGCGCTTCTCTATTTCGCACTGAATCAATCACGCCCAAGCGCGCGCGGTTGGGGCATCCCGATGGCGACGGACATCGGTTTCGCAATGGGCATTCTCGCGCTGCTCGGCAAGCGTATCCCTTCGAGCCTGCGCGTATTCATGCTCGCGTTGGCTATCGTGGACGATGTCGGAGCCATCCTTGTTATCGCATTTTTTTATACTCCCAAGATTTCTCTATCATCTCTGGCGGCGGCCGGCGGTTTGTTGGCGCTTCTCGTAGTCGTTGCAATGCGTCGGGCTCCTATCTCTATCTATATGGTTGTAGGCTTTTTTTTCTGGGCGGCGGTCCTGAGCTCTGGAGTGCATGCAACGATTGCTGGGGTGATTCTGGGGCTTATCGCGCCGATTAAACCAAAATTCCGACCCGAAGAGTTGGCTGAGAGTGCGGAGCCCCTCCTGAGAAATTTCCAAACCCAGATTTCGAGTAAGGACAAATCGTCCGCGGAGGCCACGCTCACAGAACTGGATCAACTTCTCCGTGGCAGTGATTCTATTGCCGAGCGCCTGGAAAGAGGCGTTCATCCCTGGGTCTGTTACCTCGTTCTTCCCTTATTTGCCCTAGCGAGCGCCGGAGTGGCTTTGTCCACTGAACAACTCAAGCTAGCGCTTTCGAGCCCGATCGCGCTTGGTATATTTCTCGGCCTGGTCGCAGGTAAAGCGGTGGGAATAACTGCGTTTTCATTTTTGGCCGTGCAGTTGAAAATTGGTGAAATGGCAGACGGTTTGACGTGGGCGGGGATTGCTGGAATCGGCATACTGGCCGGCCTGGGATTTACTGTCGCCCTGTTTATTAGTGGCCTCTCCTTTGCGGACGAAACCTTAGTCGCCACCGCAAAGTTCGCGGTTCTCGCAGCCTCCTTGGCAGCAGGCACAGTTGGTTACTTCTGTCTTCGCTTGTCGCTAAGAGACAACTCATTGCGTTCCTAAAAAAACAAGACTCGGCGTTCTTCCGCAAGAGACACCCACCGTTTGGTTTCCCTTCAGGGCTCAAAGGTTTCGAGGCGGGTTTAATCGCAGGAACCATCGTCAAGAAAGTGGCCACTCGCCGCCATTGCCCCCAGCGTGTGACCGCAAGCAACGATGTGCTGGTTCAAACCGTCATTCTGGAGTGCATCCGGAGAAACGAAATTCATATTGGCGCGGGCGGCGACATATTTATCGGTCAATTTCACCATGTTCTGAAATAGGTTGCTCAACAGCTGATAAGCACCGCGATCCGAATCGGTCGAGACCGCAACTGAAGCTAAACGCAGATTGGTCGTTGCTTGAGCACGGAATGGCGCGAGAGCGGTGGCCGTCACAGGGTATCCACTTTGTATGGCGCCAGCGAGAGCGGCATGCCATTCGCGAAGGGTCGCTCCTTGCTCTATTGCCGCGTTCAAGAATCCCTTTGAGAATCCGGGGACCGAAACTTGAGCGGGCGCGGACGTCGGCTTTGCAGCAGTAGCTGCTGGCACCGCGGTTGCGGGGCCGATAGGCACGCTAAATGCGATTTGGCTTCCAGTAAAGCTGAGCGAGCCATTTACCGCGCCTGCCAAGGCCTCTAGATCAACATAGGAGCGGCCGTTCATTTGAATTACGGGCACCTGCGTGGATTGACCGTTGATGATGAGTATGCGCTTCTCGTTCGCGTCTTGCGCCAGCGCCAGCCCAGACATTGCAAGGAATAAGGGCGCCATTCGCCAAGCAATCGATGGTTTTGCTCTCAAGTTTTGCTCCCACAGTTCGGCATGTCCGAATTCATCGCCGGGCAAAAGCAATTTTCAAACGGGGAATACTCAGGTCTTAAAGATTCGTGTTTCATCCCGCCACATCTCGGGACACATACTATCGGCGTACAGCACCATCATTCTGTCTGAATCGACTCGTCGAATTGAGGTTCCTCGACACCTAGAATGACCCATACTTCCTTTGCGCTGCGAACGACATGCAGGTTCGGACGGGTTTCCTGCCCCTGCAGCTCGAACATCCGGGCCAGGCCGAACAATCGGGGCGATACTGCAACGATGAAGCGCGGTGTGGCCGGGTCCAGGATTGTTGGTGGCGAGTTTGCCAACTTGCGCACGATTTGCGGGGAGATGTCAACTGAAGTGACTGCCGACATATCCAGAATGCCTGCGTTGGGGACCTTTGATGCCACGAGTTTCGCCGCAACTCCGTAGTAATCTTTCAGAGTTTGGTCGGTGATGCCACTCTCAAAACGGCACCGGATAATCCGGTTTTCGAGTCGAAATCAAAGCAATAGGACATGAAATGTCTACCAAGCCCATAAACGTAAGCGTTCTCTGAATGTTATTGCTGTTCCTGTCTAAGTAAGATTGCGCAAAGGAAAATCATCGCGTCGATGCTCTTGTCACTACCTCTCAGAGCTTCTGATAATTGGAATTGGTCGTGGTTACGACAAGCTGTTTGGCGCTGGCGCTGAGCACTGTCTGCTGCACGTAATTGACGCCCTCAGGCAAGCTGGCCATTTGAACCTGCAATGTCACCGCATCTTTCGCTTGACCCATATAGGTGTTGATGCTTAAGGATGTGATCTTTTTTGCGGCTGGGTCGAACGTGAGCGTCATTCGATCCCCCAGTTGGGCATAGTCCGCAAATATCAAATTCACGAAGCCGCCCGAAGGATTCAACGACACCTTCCCGGCCTGAAAGGCTTGCTGCATTTTCTGCGGATCCGGTGGCACGTACATGCTAAGGAGGCCCTTTACATCTTCCATGTAGTCCTGCATTTCAGCTTTCTTCTTGGCGATGACCCGTTGCTTCATTCTTCCCCCGGTGGGCTGTTCAGGCGGAGGACCGATTGGAGTCTTCTGAACCTGCCCATCGGGCCCGTACTGACACAATTTTTCAGATGAAGGCTTTGCATCCCCCTTCAGAGTCACTTGTGTGGTTTCGGTCCACTGATACTGACGCAGCCGCTGCTGGTTTTCCGCCGCAGCTTGCTTCACAGCCGCAAGTTTCTGCTGCAGTTCGCCATTTTGCGCGAGGGTTGGGCCAGTAGTTGCAATCAATACCGCCGCGAGCATCGTCAGGAGTTTTCTGATTGAGAACAGCGTTCCAGAAACGGAATGATTACTGTCTGTAGTTCCGAGTCTGCAGTTCATTTGAAATCTCCTTGAAAAATATCCATGCCAACGTCACCGCGACCGTCGACCATGCGGTACTGTGAAATCGTGCGGTCGAGAATAGATGAATTAGCCATTCTTGGCGCATCTTACGCCTGCATCGAGATAACTGTCGAGAACGGAGATTCCCAGGACCAATCTCATGAAATTGATCCTGCCAAGAGGATTTATTCTAGGCAGAAATTCTACTCTCGTAGAAACCCGAACTTTTGGCCAATTGACCGCGGGTTGTAGTTTGAGTCTGCACCGGGTGCGGACCACGGACCGTGCCGACAAAAATCGGATTCGAGAGAATCCACGGAACATTCGATTGCAACAATGGGTGGGTCACCAGGAAGACCTCGACACGATAGACGCCCGCGCCGGCATTTTCGAGATCAAGATGATCTCCGGTGATTTCCCGTAGTACCACGCCATCCTTCTTCAATACAAGCCGCATCGCCTGTTTGGTGACCTGCACTTCGACATGCAGGCTGGATCTAGCAGGTGCGTCGCTGCCACTTGGGAACCTATGCACACCATGTTGCGCGGAAAACTCGAAACGTTCTGGCTCGGCCGCTCCGCGTATGCAATTGAAGAAATCTCCGCTGCGGACGGCCGCTTCCGGATCGGACTCATACAGTCTGTCAATTCCCATCGCGGCAAATGAAAACGTATCCGCGTACGAAGGCATTCTTATTGAGAGCCATGGGGTGATGTGGAATCCACCGTGCGCATCAGACGCCACGAAAGCCCACATTTTGTTGCGCTCCAGGAAGCTGTCCCAAAGCGCCATTGATTCCGCGGGAGCCGCAATTTGCGTGAGAAAATAATAGTGGGAGAAAGGATAATAGATCGCCAGCCGAAGGCGGTTGATCCAGGATCCCGTGCGGAGGCTGGTAAACAAGTTCAGGACTTCGATACCGCCGGGCCTTAGGTCTTTGTCCAGTAACGCCACCGATACCTGGGATCGTCGGGGTAAGCCAGTATTGGAAACGCACCTCACTCCCACACGTCGTCAACCGCTTCCGGCGGAAGGGATGATAGGGGGAATCCTGGCAGCTTCTGCGCGCCAAAAAAAGTGAGCCGACCATCGGGCAAGCTGGCTTCCGACCCCCCTACAATTGTTACGCCGTCAATGGTCTCACGAAAACTGGATGATGCCTGGTTCGGGCTGCCGTGATCGGTGAGAAGGACCAGTCCGACCCCCGAAGCGCGGGCCTGCAGAGCGATTTCTTTTGGGGAATTCAAACCGTCCGACATGCTCGAATGAACGTGGTACACACCCCATAGGTAAGTATTAGACAGCTGCGGGGAATACAAAGCGTAACGAATTCCCATAATTAGATAAGCGGCAACCGCCACGGAGACGATCGCAACCAGCATGTTTCGAAGTGCCTCACTCACAGGTTTTCATAACTGATTTGCTTCGCCCCCTTGCTCTGCGCTTTCCACATCTTCGCGGCGATATCGCTCAGGGCATCTATGAAGGCGTCGGTGGTGTCAAGAGACACGAGTGGCTGGGCGAGGCGGACTCGTCTTATTCCCTCCCCAGGATCTTTTCGCTCGCCGACCAAGGCTCGTTCTCCAGAATCCTGCGGTGGTTTGCTCCACCAGCCATCTATTCGGTCCGGACCGCGACCATGATTCACTGCGAACTCCCTCGACGTAAGGCGAGGGAGGCAGGGTGCCCAATCAAGCCGACGGTGAACCCGTTGCGTTCACCAGCCCTGAGCCCGAGCGGCCCTGCATCGAAGCCGGCTGCGCGGATTTCTTTTGCTCTTCGAATGCGCGCAGCCGCCTGTACAACTTCACCGCCAACTTCCTTGCCACGGCCACCGCGGCGATCTTTCGTCCGCGGCGAAAAGCCAACCGCTGATAGACCCGACGCAACTCGGGATCCTTCCGCGCCGCCGTCCACGCCGCTTCCACCAGCAACCAACGCATCATGCGGTTGCCTTGTTTGCTGATGTGACCGAGCTTTTGATGCCCTCCGCTACTGTGCTCGCTGGGATTCAACCCCAGGTAGCTGGCGACTTGTTTGCCGCGACGAAAGCGGCTGGCCGGACCCAGCGTCAAAACGAAGGCCAGGCTTACGATCGGGCCGACACCGTCCTGCTGCATCAACGCGACGGCTTCGGCGCGCGCACCGGCTTGCCGCTCGACTTGCCGGGTCATCTCGACGATGTGCCCATCCAGTTCGTCCAGCAGGTGCAACAAATCTTGCCGCCGCCGCGCGGCCCAAGGATCCAATGGCAGCGCTTCCAATGGCTGCCTGCCGGTCTGCGTCCAAAACCGCGTGCGCGGCAAAACTCCCTGGTTGCGAGCGAGTGCCGACAACTGGTTGCGTACTTGGGTCCGCCAACACACCAGCTTGTGGCGGTGCACCAGGAGTTGCCGGAAATCCCGTTCGGCCGGAGGGGGAATCCAAATGCACGGAAAGCGATCGGTGCGCAAAAGATCGAGCAAGTGCTGCGCATCCCGCGTGTCGGTCTTCTGCTTGCGCACCACCGAGGCGCGAATGGTCGCCGAATCGCCCACCTGCAGCTGGTGCCCGCAACGATCCAGCAACCGTTCAAACCACTGCGCCGTGCAAGTGGCCTCCAAGCCGATGCGCGCCCCGCGTGGCAACGACTCGTAGAACACTTCGGCTTCTTTCGTTTCATGACTCAATCGTCGCTCCACAATCTCGCCGGTCTCCCGGTCGAGTGCGGCGACCTGCTGATAGCGCGGATGAAAATCACAACCTATAATCCACATCAGTCGGCTCCTTTCCTCCGAGAATCAGCGCGCTCTTTCCCCATATCCAGCCTGCGGTGGATCAAGCGGGACCAAATCTTGAGGCAGCGACAAAGGCAAATGCCAAGATGCAGGCGGCGCTATTGCGTCAAGCGTCGACAGTGATTGCCGGTTTGGTGAAGGAAAACAAATTGAAGGTTGTCGCCGCACATTATGATATTGGGACTGGGGCCGTCTCGTTGCTGGAGTAATGCAAGACTGCAACTCGCGCTAATGGAGAGACAAATGAAGATGGCCGATTGGGCTAGATCCTTCACACAGGTCGCGTTGGCGATAGTCGGGCTGGTCGGATTCGCTCACGCGCAGGGCACCAGGGTCGTGCCGACAACTACGAAGCCCAACATCGTGTTTATCTTAGTGGACAACGTCGGCTGGGGAGCATTTGGCGCGTACGGCGGAACGATACCCACTCCGCGCATTGACAAATTGGCCGGCGAAGGTATTCGCTTCAACAACTACAACGTCGAGTCCCAGTGCACGCCGACGCGCTCTGCCCTCATGACCGGGCGATATTCGGTTCGCTCGGGGACCTACACCGTCCCTTTTCCGGGGGCAGGGGGAGGCTGGGATGGCGCCGTGGGAATACACCATCGCCAAACTCCTGTCGCACGCTGGCTACGCCACCGCCTTATACGGCAAGTGGCATCTGGGCGAACATTCGGGCCGGCTGCCAAACGATCAAGGCTTCGACGAGTGGTGGGGCACTAAGAACAGCTTAGACGAGGCGGGCTACACCGCCTGGCCGCTATTCAAGGAGAGTGGCATGCCGGTGCCGATGATCTGGGAAGGGAAAAAGGGTGAACCGTCCAAGCCAGTGATGCCGCTTGACCTGAAGGTTCGGCCGGTCTTGGATGGGCAGTACATCATCCCGAAGACGGTCGAATACATCAAACGGAACGCCGCAGCGAACAAGCCCTTCTTCATCTACGTCGGCTACTCCGAGATGCACACGCCCGTGATCGGCAACCCTGATTTCGTCGGCAAGTCCACCAAGCGCGCCGGGCTGTTTGCCGACGTCATCGCCGAGATGGACTACCGCGTCGGTCAGATCCTGGACGCCATCAAGGAAGCGGGTATCGACGACAACACTGTTGTAATTCTGAGCAGCGACAACGCGAGCGGCGGCGTTGCTCCACAGATTGGGGGAAGTACCAATGGGCCGTGGCGCGGTGATTTTTTCAACACACCATTCGAGGGAAGCATGCGG
Source organism: uncultured Acidobacteriota bacterium (assembly GCA_963697645.1). Lineage (GTDB taxonomy): Bacteria > Acidobacteriota > Terriglobia > Acidiferrales > UBA7541 > Palsa-295. The sequence goes on from CAVOOU010000001.1 coordinate 84,099, forward strand.
GCGCCTGCGATGATTCGTTGGCCGGGCAAGGTGCCTGCAGGCATAGTCACCAATGAAATGCTCGCCGCAGTGGATTGGCTGCCGACGCTGGCGGGCATGGCTGGTGCGTCGAACCTGGTGCCTAAGGATCGACCAATCGACGGCGTCGATGCTTCGGCCTTCATGCTGGGCAAAAGCGATACGACCGGCCGCGACAGCTACATGTTCTTCGGCCCAGACGGCGAGCTGATGTCGATCAAGTGGAAAATCTTCAAGACGATCTTCCGCTACACGGACAATACACTGTCTCCCGCCATTCAGAGCGGGTTCATCAAGCTGCAGTTTCCCATGGTCTACGACCTGAGCAGCGATCCGCACGAGGACAACAACCTTACCTACACTGATTTGACTAACGGTTGGACATTCGGTGTGGATTTCAAGATCATCGGAGAATATCAACAGAGCATTCAGAAATACCCCAACATCAAAGTCGGCGAAGACTTCACGGGCTATCAGAAATGACCCTTGGGTCATAGGCGGCGGGTTTGCGCCGAGCGCCCGACGCCGCGGATTAACGAACTCGTGGAAGATCAGGCACAAAATCAAAACTTCCAGCCCAGACCGGTAGTGATGCCAAGATCGTTTCGGGAAGCGTGAACGGCAGGAGGCCGGCTGTCGAAATTCTCATACAGATGAAAATCCCAGTAGAAATCCTTGATCAGCTCGATATGCAGGTTTGAATCCGAGCTTATACGCACGCGCCCAGCGTCCGTTAGACTGGGATAGACGAGCAAGGAGCTCCGAATGTCCAGAACCTTGAAGCGAAAAGTATAGAAATCCGCCCCGAGCAATCCTTCAGCGTTCCCTTGCGAAGGGGTCGTATTAGCCTGAGGGAAGTATCGTTCACGACTGAACACCGTTCCCGCAAATAGGCGGAAACTTGTTCGGTCCGTGCGGATAAGGGTTCGTCCGAATGCCCCTCCGATTGTCGTTCTTAGATTCAAGTCTTGTTGATCACTTTTCAAAAGGTCCAGTAGGCCCCCATAAAACCATTGCGGGGACAAGAAGCGAAAATACTCGCCGTCGAACGTGAATCGATTCGTGCTAGGCCCATTCGACTGTCTGCTGAACTGAGAACTGGTCGCAAGCTCGACGTAGTTTTTTGTGCGCTGATAATTCACGTCGGCTGCCAGAGAAGAACTGAGTGTGCTATTCCCGCTCGCATAGCTCAACCCGTAGTCAATCGACCCATTGAGCTGGCTCCAGAAATTCCCCTCACTCTGTTGAACGGATATTACGTCCGATTGAGCGACTGTAAGGGTGCCGCCTTCTATATCAAGCTGGACCGTTTGGTTCGTTTTCTCCTTGTGGCTGATTTTTGCAATTTGACCTATGTACCGCTTACCGTTCTGGAGCTCAACAAAGAACGAGTCTTTGCTTTCCAATTTGTCCACTTGGGTCCAATCGAGTTGAACGGATTCGAGCATATAGCTGGATTTAAAGTAAAGAATTCCGTGATCGAGCTTCTTGATTTCGCCCGTGAACCGGTCGTCGTTCATCATGACGACGGTGTCGTCCTTTCGCTTGGCATATGCCGGGGTAACGATGAAGAGACTCGCTACAACGAGCAGACCAAGGGCCGTGTTGCGCCTGCAGATTGAGTTGGTCATATCAGTGGAACCCAACTTTCTACGGTCGTTTTTGGAACTTAGACTTAGATAGCAAAGAGTAACGATAATGAGAGAAATTGAGAAGCGGTAGAAATTTCGGTCTCGCAAAAAGATGAGCAGCACTGGGCGCTACCCAAGCCGTCCATCCTCAAATATTCCCAAGCCGCTAGTCATTTCTACCAATTCATCGTTGGCCACGTTGCCGACCACCGCGCCTCATTCCAAGTCCTCCCCTTAAGAGTCTGCGTGAAAACTTGCGAAACTTTCCCCCAGCGGCAAACGCCGCACATTTTTCACCGATTGCGGCATGGCGGAAGCCATGCGCTGACGTAAAACCGTCGATCTCACACAGACGCTTAAGTTGAACGGCTGCGACTCCGCGCACTAGTAATAAAGACTGAGAATTAACCCGAACTGGTTGAGTTGCTGATTGGGGTGCACTCCCGTGATGTTCTGGTGTTCATAGTAAGTATCGAACTCGATATGCTTCCGCACAGGAAACAGACAACCAGCGTAAAGGGCGGTGGTGCTCCATTTTCGGTATTGACTTTGGTAGAACACTTCGGCGCTCACGTACGGCGCAGGATGGTAAGAACCGCTCGCAAATCTACGTTCCAACCGCACTCGATTGCGATAGCGCCAGGAAAATTGCCCATTCTTCCAGTCCAGATCGGCGCGGTTGCGGTCGCTGAGCAGAATATTGGCGACGAGCGGGAAATGAGGCGTGGCGGCTAATATCATGCGTTCTATGGGCGGTTTGCCCGGTGAGGGGACGTATCGAAAGCCGACGGACAACTGCAGTGGACGCGATTTGGCTTCGTCGAGGTCAAAGGCGGTGATTCTTTTTAGCCGTACGAGAGGCTTCAGGAAGAAATCGAGCGCCGGCCCAACTTCTGCTTGTGTGGGGTCGCCAGCTTCTCTGGTCTGCTTCGCTTGAAAGTTGAATCTGATATCGGGCTGAATTTTGATGTAGGCATCTATCTCGGGTAAGAACTCTACTGACTGTGCGCTGGCAGGTTTCGAAGACAGCGCGATGAGGAAAAGCAGGAGAACGAGTGCCCTGGGCAAGCATTTTTGCGCGAGTGTCACAACGCTTGAAGCGCTCTTTGATTTAATTGGAAAGGAGTATGCGATACTCGCCAGAAGCACCGGGCGCGCAACAATCATCATTCTCTTTTTATAGAATTCATCGTAAGCCCGTGTCGTTGAGACATGTTCGAGCAGGTCTAAAAGCAACGCAACATAGATGCGCGGGCGCTAGTTGCGGCGGCCGGGGCGGTTGGATTGACCCTGCTGGAATCTCTGGCTCTCTGTTGCGCCTCTTTGCCTGTTTTGAGCTTCCTGCTGCAGACTTGGCACTTGACTGCTTCCTGCATACTGATTAGAGCTTTGTTGGCGCTGCTGCTGATTACCCTGCGCGCGTTGCTGCGCTCCAGCGGCACTCTGTGTAGTCGCGCTGTTTGCTGGTCCGTAACCCTGCGTCCGCGGCTGGGTTTGTGCCGTGGGAGGAGTTACCTGACTGTTAGATGAGCGCTGCTGATAATTCTGGGCACTCCGCTGAGCGCCGGTTTGAGCGGTCGTGGGACTCTTTTGCTGGGAGTTCTGCGTCCCCGGCTGGGTTTGAGCCGTGGAAGGAGTTACCTGACTGTTTGACGGGCGCTGCTGATAATTCTGCGCACTCGGCTGAGCGCCGGTTTGAGCGGTCGTAGGACTCTCTTGCTGGGAATTCTGCGTCCGCGTCTGACCGGAAGCACTATAGGGAGAAGTCGCAGTATTCCAATTTCCGTTGTCGTATTTCTGCCAGCCGTTCCCGGTATTCTTGTAAACGTTTCCGTCCTTCCCGGCATACCAGTCTCCGCTTGAGGTCTTGCCCACCGCAACATTGCCGTAGGCCGTGGAAGCCCCGGCCGCCTTTCCGCCTTGCGATCCCTGCGCGGATGCTACGGTTCCTTGCGCTGTCGAGTAGTGTTGCGTGTAGCCGGATTTATTTCCATTCGAAACGTAGGACTGGCCCCACTGCGCCGTGGGGCTTGATCCTTGCCGGGTAGCCGCATAGGTTCCCGTATAGGGGTTGTACGCCTGACCGACGCTTTTACTGCCATAATACGTGGAACCAGTGGCAGTTCGCGTGGAAGTCCCAGTGTATGGGTTATAGGATGCCGTTCGCGTTGCCGATCCGTAAGGACCGTACGCTGTCTGTGACACTCCGTAGGCGCCCGTTCTGATGTTGTAGTATGGAGTGGCAATCGGCGGCGGTCCATAAGTCGGAGGGCGCGGGTAGTAAACAGGCGGATAGCCATAGCCGTACCGCGGCGGATAGTAGACGTAGGGTGGGTACTTGTATCCGGTCCCGTTGGCGACGATGGCTCCTACAGCAGCGCCCACCACAAAGGCTCCTAAATAGCCCGCGGTATAGCTAGACTGGACGTTTCCGCTGGGAGTGGTTGTTTGGGTTACGTACGTCACGTTATAGACGGGTGAACTCGGCGGAATCGTATAAATCACCTGGGGCACAGACGGCGCCGTCTGCCAAGGTCCTTGCGGAGTACGGGAAAGAAACCACACACCTTGCAAGCACAAGTAATACACGTCGCCAACCTTGATTACCTTGTCCGGTGTGTTTGCTGCGTAGGACAGGGAAGTTCCTTCAATGGGTTTGAATTGTGGATCTCCACTATAGGTCACTTTTGCTTGCGTCGCAGCGGCAGTCGGGTCCACAACCATGGTGGTGGGAACCTGCGCTAACAGAACAGCGTCTTTGGCTTCTCCGGTTCCTGGAACGGAGGCAAGTACATCGCCCACCGGGCTGTCCGCAGGAATGTTGGCGAAGTCTGGGGGAAGAGTGGGTGTCGAAAAGGTCCACGGCCCATCAAGACTGCTGGCCGCGAACCACCGTCCCGCCGTTAGGTAGTAGAAATGTTTCGTCGGCGTGTAGAGAAAAACATAGCTTGAGGCGTTTTCGGCATACTTCAGCTGTGTTGCCGCGATTGGCACAAAACTCGGTTGCCCATCGAAGAGAATCACCTCCGCAGGTCTTTCGCTGTAGAAGACCTGGGGAATGACAGCGCCGGGGGCCGTGGCAGCTGGGGGAATGACATCCTTCAGATCTTCCCATTGCGCTTGACCAGGAAGTGCGGCCATTTCTTTGGGTAGCGCTGCGGCCGCCGACCAGGGGCCGCGGAGGTCGTTAGAACGCAACCACTGCTGACCTACCAGCAGAAAATAGGCAGGTTGCGATTTGTCGAAGAACAGCCTCCATTGCGTGTTCAACACGTATTCCAGTTTAGTGTTCTCGATGGGAGTGCGGACGGGCTGGCCATCTACCTCGAGAAGAATCGCGGGTCGGTAGCTGACGAAAATCTGCGGCGGATCATTCTTCAGCGCGACTGCGGAAGGAGGCTTGTTTTCCGGAACGGAAGCAATCAAACGAAACATCGAAATCTGCACGCTCGGCGGGAGAAACGTCTGAACCAGTTGGGCCATTTTCGCGGCGGTCTGCGGATCCAATGAGGGAAAGTTGGTGCTCACAATCTTCAGGTCTGTCAGCAACACTATCTTGTTGTCGTTGTCGATTTCTGCATTCGAATGCAGAGTGGCAACTCCGACGGCTTCTTGGCCGCCCGCGGGAGTGAGAGAAAAGGCCATCCGCCAGTTGAGTTCTCGAAAGTTCTTCCAATCGTCGACCTGGGGTTGATACAAAAGAAGTGTGCTGCCCTGATTGGTAATTTCCCGAGGCCAACCGGGATCTTCATCCGTTACCGTATCGACCGGCTGTTTGGTTTTCTTCGCACTTTCTTTATTGGCTCGGCATCCAGCCAACCAGGCAC
>CAVOOU010000002.1:0-781283 GCA_963697645.1 uncultured Acidobacteriota bacterium
CCGACGCGATTGCCGGATGGCGCGATCGTCAGCTTGCCTTGAAATTCCGGGATGCGAGTTAACTCCCGAACTCCTTCATTTAGAAGATCGAGTTGCACCAGCACATCTCTACCGGAGAGGCTGAGATTCCGCCCGATCGCATAAGCTTGGTTGTGCTTCGCGTCCCAGGTGATGCCGTCGAAAGTGTGTCCAGCGAAGAGAGTGACGGCCTTACCCTGCGACGGCTTCATCCGCACAATCTGAAACGGTCCGCCGCCCGTCACATAAACGATGGTCTGTCCGTCAGCAAGCCATGTGGCATTCCCAGCGTCTTCGATGAAGCGATCTTTTGACCCAGCCACGTGAATCTCGCTGCCGTTCTCATCGAAAAGCGCAATCCCTTTCGTCGTGGTCGGGGAGGAATCCTCGTCGACGGCGGCCTTCTGAAAGGTAATGTCCGCGGCGAGGAGGCGGCTATCAGGCGACCAGGAAATCGAGTCCACCTGGAAACTCAGCGGAGGAGGCGCCGGCATGAATTTTTCGCCTTCGACGATTCTGCGCTTGCTTCCGTTGGGCGATGCCACCCAGATATCGTCGCGCTGGATCACGATTTTCTTCATCCGCTTCTGGCGCTGCACGACGAAAACGATCTTGTTGTCGGGCGCGACCGAAAAATGCGAGCAATCTTCCTCGATAATGAATTTGGGTTTCTCTTGTGCAACGGCGAAACTTGAGAAAAGTCCAGCCAGAATCGCAAGCGCAGCAAGACGAAGGGGCAGTAGCATGTTCTGGGGGATTCTCACTTTTGCCCGGCAGATTTCTTCTGAATTTTCCGGATTTCTTCAAGTCGCTGCCGGATGCGAGCTTCAAAGCCCTGATCAGTCGGTGTGTAATATGTTCGGCCGATGAGACTGTCGGGCAAACAGGTCATATCGGTGAGCTTCTCCTCGCTGTCATGTGCGTATTGATAGCCCTTGCCATAACCCACGTTGCGCATCAGGCCGGTCACTGCGTTTCTTAGATGCAAAGGAACAGGCTCCGCGATCGTGTTCTTCAAATCTTGCTGCACCTCGCCATAGGCTTTATAGACTGCATTCGATTTAGGCGCGAGCGACAAATATACCGCCGCCTGCGCCAGCGCGAGATTTCCTTCGGGCGGCCCGAGAAAATCGAACGCATCCTTTGCCGCCAGGGTCACGGCCAGCGCGTTCGGTTCGGCGAGACCGATATCCTCGCTCGCCATCCGCACCATGCGGCGTGCAAGGTACAGCGGATCTTCTCCCGATTCGAGCATGCGCGCGAGCCAGTAGAGCGCGGCGTCGGGATCGGAATTGCGCACGGACTTGTGCAACGCCGATATGAGATTGAAATGCTCTTCGCCGGACTTATCGTAAGGCAGAAGCTTCTTCTGCAGCACTTCTTCGAGGACCGCCTGCGAGACGACGCGGCGCCCTGCCGCATCCGGCGCAGTACCAAAAACCAGCGCCTCGAGCGTGTTGTAAGCCGAGCGTGCATCGCCGTTCGCAAGGATCGCGATACGCTCGATAATTTCGTCGCTGATCTCGACATTTTCGTTGCCAAGACCGCGCGTGGGATCTTCCAAAGCACGCCGAAGCAGCATCGCGACCTGCTCCGCTGAAAGCGCTTTCAGAATGTACACCTTCATGCGCGAGAGCAGCGGCGAAATCACTTCGAACGACGGATTCTCGGTGGTCGCGCCGATCAGCACGATGTTGCCGGCTTCGACGTGCGGCAGAAACGCGTCCTGCTGCGCGCGATTGAAGCGGTGCATTTCGTCGACGAACACGATCGTGCGCCGCCCATAGCGACGGACGCCTTCGGCCTTGGCCATCACCTCTTTGATTTCCTTGATGCCTGCGAGAACCGCGCTGAAAGGGATGTACTCGGATTTCGTGCGGCGGGCGATGATGCGCGCCAGAGTCGTCTTCCCGCATCCCGGCGGGCCCCAGAAAAGCATCGAGCTCAAATCGTCGCGCTCGATTTGTGTGCGGAGCGGTTTTCCGGGGCCAAGCAGGTCTTCCTGGCCAATGAATTCGTCGAGCGTCTGCGGACGCATGCGGTCGGCCAGCGGCCTGCCTGCGAGAGGTTCGTCCTGCGGCTCGATTGCTCTAAACAGTCCCACTGCGCGCCTTCGGTACAGTCAGTTCAAAGCTTCTACCATCAACGAATTAGGCTAGCACGAAGCGGCAGGTGTACGAAACGCTGCACTGCGTCGCAAGCGGCTGCGTCTTCGCTCGTGGCAAAGATAGAATTGAATGTAATGCGGCAAATCCTTCCATTGGGAATCCTGCTTTCAACTCTCTCCGTGTGCGCAGCCGTCAGCGCAAAGCTGGTCGCTGCGCCGGGTGAACAAATCACGTCGTTCGACGCCGATATTGTGGTGAACCCGGACGCCACGCTCACCGTGACGCGAAGATTTCGTGGTGCACAGCGAGGGGTCGTATTTTAAATACGGCTTTATTCGCAACCTGCCAATCGACGATGAAGCTCGCTGGGACGAGCAATACAAGGGCCCATGGAAAGCGGACAATGGGATCCGAGTGAAAATTCTGGAACTTACCGAGAACGGAGCGCCGGTCAGCTATCGGCAGGGAAGCGGGTTCGGCTATCCTCAGCTTCGGATCGGACCGATGAATGTCCCCCTCGAACGCGGCGATCACCACTACATCATCCGCTATACGGTAAGCGGGGCTCTCGGGCTGGGCGCCGCTCGCGACACGTTGTATTGGAACGCCATCGGCCACTACTGGACTTTGCCCGTGGGCGCAGCCCATGTGACTGTCCACTTGCCTGCCGGGGTTGCGGCAGGAGAGGTGAGCGGTGAACCGCATGTTGGTGGACGAGGCGTTTCCAACAATAGAGGAGCGCCCACAGCGATCGCGGAATCGATCGAAGACGGAAGCGCAGGGGTCTCATACGCCGCGATCGGTCTACAACCGACGCAAAGCCTCAGCGTGGTTGTCTCATGGCCTTCCGGCATCGTTAAGAAGCCGTCGTTCGGAATTTGGAATCGCGACAGGTGGTATCTGGCAGCACCGGTGGCGCTTTGTCTCTATTACTTCTTAGCGTGGCTCGCCGTCGGCCGCTCGCCGAAGCCGGGAACGATCGTCGTGCGCTATGAACCTCCGGCCGGAATTTCCCCTGCCGCCGCACGCTATCTGATAACCACTGGAAGCGACGGCAGGACACTCGCGGCCGTGATCGCCGCCCTCGCTGCGCGCAATTGTCGTCAGCGTTGAGCCACACGACGGCATGTACAAACTCACGCGTCTTGCACATGATCCCGGCGAGGAAAGCAAACTCGCGCCCGAAGAAGCGTATGCCCTGAACTATTTATTCGAAGACGGCCCGATTACGGAGATCAGCCCGTCCATGTCCCAGGAAAATAGTGCGCGCAACAGCCGCTATGTCGCGAACATTCAGCAGGATTTGGCGGAACGCTTCGGCGGAATTTATTTTACCCGGCACATCGGCTACGTCGCGCTGGGCGTGCTGGCCACTTTCATCATGGCCTTTTCGCTGGCGGCCACTGCGCAAGGCCGCGACACTGGCGGAACCTTTTTCATGACCGCATGGATTCTTTTTTGCGCGCTGATTTTAGGCGCCATCGTTGAGACCGGACTGCTGCCTGCCTGGAAGGCAGTCCTGCGCGGTACGTCGGGATGGATCAAACTGTTGCCGGGAACCGCAGCTGCCGGGGTTTTTGTGTTCTTCTTCGGGCTATTGCTGGTGAAGCTGTCGCAGGGCGTCTCTCCTGCATTCGCCTTGATGGTGGCAGCGCTTGCATTGGTCAATCTTATCTGGGCGCCGTTTCTCAAGCGCATGACGAAAGAAGGGCGCGCGACGCTCGACGCGCTGGAGGGGTTTCGTCAATTTCTTGTATCGGTAGAACAGGACCGGCTGCACCGGCTGAATGCCTCTTCAGCAGAGCCCGCCGCTGAACTCGAATACCTGCCTTATGCGATTGCTCTCGAAGTGCGGGAAGCCTGGGGCGATCACCTCGCCGAAGCGTTCTTTGCAACGACGATTCAGCGCTGAGGCGGCAAGACTACGATGTGGTGCTGCGCTGGCGAGCCGCTTCAAATAACGCGATAGACGCCGCGACTCCTGCATTGAGCGATTCAACCGATGGATGCATCGGTATCGAAATTGTGCCGTCGGCAGAGTGCAACACTTCCGGCAGGTAGCCCCGCGCCTTCATTTCCGACGAATATCGCCGAAGGCTCTCGGAGATCCGGATACGCTGGTGCTTCCTGCGATCGGGCGTCCTGACGCGAGCCAACCACACCGCGTCCAATCGCCGCTATGATTTTCACGCGCGCCATTTTCAACTGCGCGAGCACCACCGGAATCGCGATCCCGCGAAGCAGCGGCAAGCGCAGGGCCGACACCGCCGAAGCGCGCAATGCCTTCGGCGACCACGGATCGGCCGTTCCGTCGCGCCGCAATTGCACCAGTGGCTCCAAACGCCTCGGCCGATCGTACGATTGTGCCAACGTTGCCGGGATCCTGTACGCCTGCCATTACGACGACAAGCGGCGAATCGCCGAAACGCGCGCCGTTCTCATCGGCGGCGCCTCGCAGAATATCTTCAAATTGCCAGTCCGGCTTGCGGAACAAAGCGGCAACACCTTGAGGCGTTTCGGTTCCGGCCACGCTTGCAAATAGTTTGTCGGTCGTCCGCAAAATGCGCGATCGCGGGATACCGGCTTCGCTGGCACTCGCAGCCCTCAAAATCGCGTCGAGTGCGGGTTCGGCTGATTCGCACACGAGCAGTGCCTCGGCCTCCAGACCCGATCGCAACGCATCCTCCACAAGTTTGCGCCCCTCAACGCCTATCGGCTCGCCCTCGGCCGGTCCGGTGCCACGCAGCGCCGCGCGAAAGCGTTTCAGCCAGCGGTTCTCGCGACTGGTGATCAGATCGTCTTTCTTCGGAAGCGCTCGGGGTACGGTCCGTCATGCTGCAAGCCTAACAAACGCGGCGAGCATCGTAAACGCGCATGGCTTCGCAATCCTGCCGAGTAGGAGGCGTTCCAATTCGGGCATCGGGTGTGACGCCTTGCGTAGCCCGCGCTGGCTGTGGTACGTTGCCGCGCAGATGAAAACCGAGGGCGTAACCCGCCGTGAGCGAACAATTTGCCCGTTGAAGTCCTGAAAATTTCGCCGGAAGCGCCCGAGTCCAGCGTGGTGGACTATGCAGCCGATTTCATTCGCCGCGGCCGCGTCGTGGGAATGCCCACGGACACTTTCTATGCCCTTTCCGCCGACCCTTTCAATCTTTCGTCAATCGAGCACGTGTTTCGCGTAAAGGGCCGCGCCGAGAACAAGGCTCTGCCGATTCTCGTAAATTCCATCGAGCAGGCTGTCACTCTCGCGCGCGACTTGCCCGATTCGTTTCTCGTGCTCGCGCACAAATTCTGGCCCGGTGCTCTGACGCTAGTGGTGGAAGCAACGCATCGGTTGCCGCTGAAAGTGACGGGAAATACAGGACGGGTTGCACTGCGCTGGCCGAATTCGCGGATTGCGTCTGCGCTGATTGAGGCGGTTCGCGGACCCATCACCGGCACCAGCGCGAATCTCTCGGGATTTCCTTCGTGCACGAACGCAAGTCAAATCGTGAAACAGCTCGGAGAGCGCTTGCCGCTGATTCTCGATTCCGGTGACACCGGTGCGATCCTGGCTTCGACGATCGTGCGCATCAACGGTCACGAGTGGTCCATCGTGCGTGAGGGCGCAATTCCAGAATCCGCGATTCACGCTGCTTTGCAATAGCCCGTTACATCTCGAGTGTTTGTTACGCGGTCTTAAGGTGTGCGGGCGCGTCTGCGCGTCGTGCTCGTTGACCGACGCGAACCCATAGAAGCGGGAATCGCACTTGATGCACCGGTAAGGACGCATCCCGATCATACTGAAAAGGTACTTCTCAAACGGACCTCGACGGTGCGAACGAAAAACCTCGGTACTTGTACAGTGTGGGCAAGGCCGTTTGATATTTAGCTTCATTCTCAAGACTTCTTTCTCCCCTCGTGGTCCCGAGGGGGTTGGACCAGCGGCAAACTACTCCGTACGCATCTAACCCTCCAAATCTAAGTTTCCGTGCCAACGGATCACCATACAGTTCTTCCGGCACGTGGCGGTCGATAACGCTGTATCGAAACAAAGCCAATAAACATCCCTACGTCTTAGTTTCCCTGTACTCGGGTACAGCACACGGCCCCTGTTCTTTTTCTGGTCTTGCCCTATTCCGGTTCCCGTCGTTTACTCACGGCACGCAATAGGCGTATCCAACATCTGTTTGTAATTTCGTTCCGTTCACGCCTGCCCCGCCCGCCAATTGCCTGGTTCCGGGACCGCACGCTGATCCCTTCGGTGTAATTCAATCCTGGTGAATGCCCTCTGCCTCTCGGAGGGAAGGGGAGTGACATGGAACGTTTTTGCAGCAAACGTGTGTGCGTAGGCTTGCTGTATAGACTTGCGCTCGTCGCCTTGGCTCTGATTGTGGGTTCTACGGTGGCGTCCGCACAATTTCAAGGAAACAGCGGTGGCCGCGACGGCAATGGCGGCGACGGTGGTTCCACAACCGGAAATCACACGCTCGATCCCGGTGTCCGCGGTGGCCCTCCGGGAGCAGGCGGACCTCTCGGCGGAATGAGCACCGACTATCAAAACTTCTTTAACGCGGCGCTTGCGCGGTTCCAGGAAGTCGATTCCGTTTCCGGAAAAATAACAAACGAGAACGGCGTAGGTCTCGGCCCACGTTTTAACGGCATGAGCTGCAGTGGCTGCCACGCTCAGCCCGCGATTGGAGGCACCAGCCCGGCAAACAATCCGCAAATCGCAATGGGTTTAGCAGATGGCGCGACCAACAGGATTCCACGTTTCATCACACCGAACGGTCCCGTCCGCGAGGCTCGCTTCATCCGTAATCCGGACGGAACTCCTGACGGCGGGGTTCATGACCTCTTTGTGATCACCGGCCGCTCCGACGCCGCAGGTTGCAATATCACTCAACCGGACTTCGAGGCCGCAGCAGACCAGGGCAATATCATCTTCCGTATCCCGACTCCGCTGTTCGGCGCAGGACTCGTCGAAAGCATCACCGACACTGCGATTCTTACTAACGCCGCGAATCCCCGCAAAGCGGCGCTCGCCATTTCCGGCCAGGTGAATCGTAGCGGCAACGACGGTACGATTACGCGTTTCGGTTGGAAAGCGCAGAACAAATCGCTCGTCATGTTCGCGGGCGAGGCCTACAACGTGGAACAGGGCGTTACCAACGAACTGTTTCCAAACGAGCGCGATGAGACTCCCGGCTGCTTGATCAACGCTCTGCCGGAAGACTCGACCAACCTCGCTGACAGCATCAATTCGGTGTCCTCCGCCTCTGACTACTCTGCCGACATAATCAACTTCGCAGCGTTTGCGCGTCTTTCCGCTCCGCCCAGTCCGGCGACCGCAACCGCTGTCACTCAAGTTGGCCAACAGGTGTTCAATCAGATCGGCTGCAACATGTGCCATACGCCGACGATCAATAGTGGAAGCATGTTCTATGGCACGGGCCTTACCAATGTTCCCGTGAACGCCTTTTCGGATTTCCTGGTTCACAACATGGGCATAGGTCTGGCCGATCAGGTGAGTCAGGGTCTCGCGAACGGAATGCAGTTCCGAACGGCACCACTATGGGGAGTCGGGCAGCGCATCTTCTTCCTGCATGATGGCCGAACTTCTGACCTTATGCAGGCAATCGAGGCGCACCATAGTCAGGGATCGGAAGCGAATCAGGTGATCAACAACTTCAACCAACTCTCGGCGGCTCGCGCGGCGGCTCTGTTAGCCTTCTTGCGTTCGCTCTAGAGTTGTAGGTTTCGTGCGCCCTGGCATGCTGGATGACGGGAAAAGACCGCGGATCTGGCGGACTCGCGGTCTTTTCCTGGTCACTTTTTAAACTAAATTATTTGCCCGAATTCCGTTGCGGCGGCGCCGAGGGAAACTGAAACAGCAGTCCAGTCTCCACTTCTACGGGCTGTCCGTTTACGATGTATGGCTTGAACTCCCATTTTGCCAAAGCGTCGGTGACGCTTTTCACCTGTTCCGGAAATCCCGAAATCGCGTGGACGTGTTCGAGCTTGCCGTCGGCACCGACGATGAGCCGCACTGGCACGCTCGCGTATCGAGGCCCCGTCATTACGGGATCCACTCTGTGCGCGACGTGATCTCGATAGGCAGACTCCGGAATGCAAAGCGGCCATCGGCGGCCGCGTCTCTTCGATGACGAAACGGTTCGATCCGCTGCGTAAATGATAATTTTCTGCAGCGACTCCACCAGCATCTCGGCGGCCGGCGTCCCGACTTGCCGTAATGGAAAAAATAAGCGTATGGCAGCGGATTTCCGTCGCAAAAACGATGTGGCTCAGCCCAGCGCCGCTATAATCAAGGCGCGCGAAATCCAGTTCGCCTAATTTCACCGGTGTCACTGCATGGGGAGCCGAAAGACTCGCATCCAGACCTTTCTTCATCGCATTCAGAAAATTCGTCGCATCGTTAATCGGCTCCGACGCAAAAAAATTATCCTGCGCGGAAATCTGCATCGTCGCCACAAGCTCACCCTCAGGCTTCAGCGCCGCCAGCGAGTAGTATCCCGACGCCGAAGGCTCCGGCCCTTTCAAATCCTCCACCCAGCCAGACGGAAGCGGATAGCGGAATCCCGAAATAATCGTCCTGAAACACTCCATTCTTCACCGTCGCATCTTCCGGTTCCGGATATTTTGTAGCTACATTGCCCTTCCCGGCGTACGCGAGGGACATCATTCCAGTGGCAACAAGTAGCCCCACCAAAATCCCAGAACGCATCACGTTCACAATTCTCCTCCTGCAAAAGTCGCTTGAATTGCCTTCCGGGCGGGGCTGTCCACAGTTTACGCAGTCAACCTCGCGATGCAACTCCTATGGGAGGCCGCCTTCACGTCTCGGTAACGCGAACCTATCGCGAAGCTCAATCCACTCCATTAGCAACGCAAAAACATCCGAATTATCATCGCCGCAAAATCTCGCTTTTCGGATAACGGTCAATGGCCGAGCAGTCCCATCGTTGACTCTCCCAGGAATTTTCTCTCAATCGCTTAGATTCGCAATATTTACCGGCGTGGCGTGACTTGCTCCGCGATGCAGATTTGGCAACCGATTTGCACTCGTGCGCCATTGCCCCGCTTTTTTATTTGGGGGGCGATGGGGGGTCCAGATGATTCGAGCGCACGCAGCGAAAATCCACTTCTTTGCACTTCTGCTAGCTACTCTCTGTATCACACAGGCTTTCACATCGAACTCCGCGATGGGCCAAAGCACGATCGCTACGGGCAGCATTCAAGGCACAATTCTGGATTCCAGCGGCGCGGTTATACCTGGTGCGAATGTCACCATCCGCAATAAGGACACCGGCCAGAATTTCCAGGTTGCCACATCTTCCAGCGGCGCCTACACCTCGGGCGCGATTGTGCCGGGAAACTATTCGGTTCGCGCCGAGGCTCAAGGTTTTAAAACGGTAGAGCAATCTATCGTTGTGAAAGTGGGTGAAACAGCCGGTGCGAATATCACCTTGCCGATAGGATCCGGAAGCACTGTCGTCGAAGTGGAAGCGCAGGCCGTTACCGTAAATACCGAGCAGGCCAGTGTGCAGGGCGTTCTCGGAAAAGAGCAGATTGAAAACCTGCCCGTCAACGGACGCAATTTCCTCGACCTCGCGCAGCTCGAGCCCGGCGTTCAGGTGCAGGATGGCGCGGATTTCGATCCCACCAAAGTCGGCTTCTCTTCGATTTCGTTCGGCGGCCGATTCGGGCGCACCGCGCGAATTGCGGTGGACGGCGTGGACGTCAGCGACGAGACGGTGGGCACCACTACGGAAAATATTCCCGCGAGCGCCATTCAAGAATTCAGCGTGAGCCAGTCGTCGCTCGATCTTTCGAACGAACTCACTTCGTCAGGCGCTGTCAACGTGACGACACGCTCCGGAACGAACGCTTTCCATGGCGAAGGCTTCGCGCTTTTCCGCAGCAGCGCTTTCTCCGCGGCTCTGCCCGAGCCGCCACCACCGGCGCCCCCGCTGCAATCTCCCTACGCTCGGAATCAAGACGGAGGCAACTTCGGCGGAGCGATCATCAAGGACAAGCTCTTCTTCTTCCTCGACGCCGAGCATATCAACCAGAATCTTTCGGCCCCCGTTGTGCCATCAGATCCGTTTACATCCTTCACCGGGCAACTCCAGCGCGCCGTTTCATGAGACCGACTACGACGCCCGGCTCGACTGGATCTTCGGGAAGGGCATCCGGATGTTCTACCGCTTCAGCTATTTTGACAGCCTTGCGGTTTCAGCCGGCGGGTTGATCGGCTTCCAGCCATACGAGGACAAGAACTACACGAAGACGCACGTTGTGGGAGCGGACTTCACCTCCTCCGGCTTCACCCACAGTTTCCGCTTCGAATATCTGAAATTCATCAACAACCTGCGCGATATCGTTGCCGGCTCCGATCTTCCTTTCGCTAATTTCCCCGTAAGCATCAATATCTTCGCCTCGAATTTCTTCACCGGTCCCGAATTTCCTTGCGCCGCAGCAAACCTTTCAAACCGACCGCCAGATAAAATACGACGGCAGCAAGGTCCTCGGCTCTCACATCCTGCGATACGGAGTTTCTTACAATCGCCTGCGCGGCGGCGGCCTTTTTTCCTTTAGCGCGATCACGGCAAACGTGCTCCCCATCGCGAACGCGGCGGAAGTTGCATTCGCAGCGATGCAACCGGGCGGCGCGGGCAATCCGCTCAACTATCCTGTCGACAACGTGACGCTCGGCAACGGAAATAACTGCGACACCGAAATTCCTGCGTTCAACGCGCCTTGCAGCGGCACGCCCCCGGATAACCGGCTCGGCCTCTACATCGGTGATAGCTGGAAGGTGAAACCGAATCTCATGGTGACTTACGGCCTGCGCTATGTGCGCGATACCGGCCGCACCGATAGCGATCTGCCTCCACTGCCCGGAGTCAACGACCTTCTGCCGGGCTTCGGCGATCGCGTTAAGCAGCCGAACTTGAACTTCGCGCCGCAACTTGGAATCGCGTGGGACCCGAAAAAAGACCAAAAGACGGTCATTCGCGCCGGCATCGGCATGTTTTATGAGAACGCCATCTGGAACAATGCCGAGTTCGATCGCCCCGAGCGTTTGGCGAACGGCGCTTTCCTTGCCAACCCCTCGGCTTGTCTCAACGGCAGCGGCTCTGGAGTGCCTTTTCCGGCGGGAAACACATTTCTAGGCGGAACACAGAATACTGCCAACAATATTTGTTCCTCCTTGATCGGGTCAACGATTGACGCGGGCGGAGGTACGTGCGCAGGGCTCACTGCGGCGGTTTGCGTAGCCAATTTTCAAACAACGTATCAAGCCGCCACCGCAATGGTCGGAGCCAACGCCCCAAATCCCAACTACATTCCCAATCTGATCTCATCTGGTTCGGCGATACCTCTCGGAGCACTGGCGCCCGGCTATCGCACTCCGTACTCGATACAAATAAATGCGGGGATACAGCGACAGCTCTTACCCGGCATGGTTCTGAGCGTCGACTATCTTCGCAACGTGAATCTCCACTATCTGATTGGTGTTGACGTAAACCACAGCGGCGACACCCGGTTCTTTAACAAAACCGCCGCGCAGCAGGCGATCGCGTCCACGCTGAGTGCATGCGGTGCCGCGACGATTGATGCTGCTATCGCTTCCTGCCCTGGCCTGCATCCTCCCTCAGGCGGAAGTCCCGCCGGCGGTGCCACGATGTCTGACTTTGGCAATTTCGGACTGGATTCCGCGGCGGACTTGGGGGTCGGCAGTTGCGAAACGGCGCTTGGATTTCAATGCGCATTTCAAGGCGTGAATCCGGGTTTGGGACCTGCAGTTTTCCTGCAACCTATCGGACGCTCCGTCTACAACGCATTGGACGTAAAACTTGTGGACAACGTCAAAGCTCCGTTTCGCGGAGTGCGTTACCTGAACTTCCAGTTCGCCTATGCTCTTTCGCGATTTACAAATTGCGGCGCCGCGCTCTCCACATCCGTAGGCACGTCTCCTGCTGCGGCGGATCAGGATTTCGTCAACCCAACTATCGACAACAACAAACCGTGCGGATTCAGCGGCCCCTCTTCTTTGGATCGCACGCACCAATTTTCATTCGGCGGCTATGCCGACTTGCCGCTCCATTTCCGCCTTGGCACTATCTTCCATTTCGATAGTCCGCTGGCCAGCGCTCTCGCCGTTCCCACTACCGGAAACGGAGCCGGAGAGATTTTCAGCACCGATTTCACGGGCGACGGAACGGTGGGCGATCCGGTTCCCGGCACCAAACAGGGCTCGTTCATGCGCGGCGTGTCAGTAGGCGGTCTAACGAATCTTGTAAACAATTACAACAACACGATTGCCAACAATCCAACTCCAGCCGGAAACGTTCTCATCAACAATGGCCTGTTTACGCTTGCCCAGCTGCAGGCGCTCGGAGGCGTCGCACCCGCTTTGCAACCAGTTGTGCCTGGCGAAGTTGGCCTCACTTGGCTCAAGACGTTCGATGCGAGCCTCACTTGGTCAGGAAAAGTCACGGTGAAAGATCGCGCCATCGCCATCGAGCCCAGCGTCAGCTTCTACAACCTGTTTAACTTCTCAAACTTCAACATTCCGGGAAACGTCTTGAGCGGCATTCTCACGGGCGGCCCCGGCTCGCTCAACGGCACCACCCGCGCGGACGCTACCGTTGTTCGAGTTGGCGTCGGTACGGGCGTCTTCTCGCTAGGCGCGCCGCGCACCATCGAGTTCGGGCTCAAGCTTTCGTTCTGATCTCCCTCGCTGTTTGTCAGCGGGCGGGCGCCTCGGATTTTGAGGCGCCCGCGGTTACACGTTTTGTTTTTGAGGTCTGTAACGGCCTCTTCCATCGAAGAACGACACCCACCTTTCGCCTTGAGCGCTTCTGCGTTAGCCAATACACTGATTCAAGCATGAAGATGGCGAAACAGTTCGCAGCGGCTGCCGCGATCCTGGCAGTGCTAGTCTTAGGCACAGCATTTCGTGCACCCAAGCCAGCGCCACTACAACAACAAGAACAGCGCCACTCCGACCTTCAGCAATATTTTCTCGAGAATGGCGTCTCTATCGAACTCGGTCCCAATTGGAAGCCCTCCGGTGCCGGCAACGCGGCGCCTCCGGGAGGTCTCGGCCCGTACGCTCCTCCCTTTCATTTCAATCAGATTTTATTTCTGACCAACGAGCACCAATACACCCTGCTACAGCTCGCCACCTCCGACAATCCATTGATCGGCCACGATGCCTACTGGCTCGATACCCAGATGCATGCGACAAACGGCTCCGGCACGAGCCTACCGGATTATCTGTTTTTTCTTTTCCTACCGCCGTCCCACTCCTGCATGGACGATGTACTCGCTAAGCTTGCCGCCGCGAGCCGCCCCGCCGAACCGGACCCATCAGGCGCAGAATTCTCGAAATCGGAGCTACAGGTCACATACTCCTGCAGCTATGCGCCTACGCTCTCGGACTTTTACTCGCAGCAACTCACGACCGGCATCACCTTTCGGCAGGCGCTCAACGGTCCGCGCGCCTATGGCGATTTCAAAAATCTCGAGATGCCGCCGATGGAGCAGGTGGATTTTGCAGGAATGACGTTCTTCGTATTCGAAGCTCTCTCACACGAGCAGATCAGCGAAAACGCGGTGCACTATTTCAACCTGCCAACCGAAACGCAGGGCCTCCACGCCGATTTCCTATGGGCGATAGGCACGATCAGCCCGTATCCATTCGTAGCCGATCCCAGCCGGAAGAACACTCCCATCATTCATCTCGCCTATGCCGGCGCAGGACCAAACCGCCGCACCGATTTCCTTCGCATCCTCGAGCGAGTCCGCGCCCAGTAAAAGCCTGCATCAAACCACTCGATCAGCACGTCCACCATCAGAAGAAAACCGCCCTAACATCCCGTAGGCGATTCCGTACCGCCGGCTTGCCCTGAGCAGCGAAGGGCGTCCCGCCGGCTCTTTTGACTTTTCATCTAGGCGCAATTCACCGTAACCGCGCCCCCTCGATGAAATCATAGTCACCCGCCGGCGGAATCACGATATTCGTCAAGCGCTGGCGATGAACGCAAACATTATCCGGATACCACAAATTGATATAAGGCTCGTCCTCAGCCACGATCTCCTGAATCTGCCACAGAAGCTCTTTCCGTTTGCCCCGATCCATTTCCATCCGAGCCTTATCGAGGAGCGCATCGAGCTGCGGATTGCGATAATGGCCGCGATTCGATCCATTCGGCGGAATCTTCTTCGAGCTGAACACCGACTCGAAAATATCCGGATCGTTATTTCCGCCCACCCAACGCTGCGCCGAAACCTGAAAACTTCCGCGCTGCAAATCCGCATAGAACGTCGCAAACTCCAGCGGCCGCAGCTCAACCGCCACGCCCACACGCTGCCATTCGTCCGCAATCGCCTCGCTCAAGAGCCGCGAATATTCCTCCGTGGAAGTCTTGAATTCCAACCGAAATCGCACACCGCCCGCCCCGCGCTTGAATCCGGCTGCATCGAGCAATTGCTCCGCGCGCGCCGGATCGAAATCATATTGCCGCACGTCCGGCTCATACGCCCAGTGATTCGGTGGCAGCAAGCTCCCGGCCGCCCGCGCCTGCCCGCGCATTAGATACTTGATCAGGGTCGGACGATCGGTCGCATACGCCAGCGCCTGCCGCACTTCTCGGTGCGACAGAATCGGATCCTCCAGATTGAATCCAATGTAAGCGATGGTTGTCCCCGGCTGCTCGTCGGCTACGATCCCGCGCTCCTTTGCAAGCGTCACCACCATGTCCGGGCTCAGCGAATTAATCGCGACGTCCGCCGAGCCTTTTCGCAATTCGAGCGCGCGCACAAGCGCATCCGGCACGATTCGGAAGCGCACGCGCTCCACGTTTCCTCGCAAGCCGGCTGCCTCGCCTGCATCTCCGAAGTACGACGTATTCCGGTGGAGCACGATCTCTTGATCCGTAACTGCATCCACAAATCGAAACGGCCCCGTACCGATAGGACGTTGCGCGATCTCAGGGCCGGAGCCTCGCGGCACGATTCCCACACCGGGCTTCGTCAGGTTCCATAAAAATGACGCATATGGTTCGCGCAAATGAAACACGACCGTCGCATCGTCCGGAGCCTCGACCGATGTGACCATTCGAAACGCTCCGCGCTTCGGCGTCTTTACCGTCCCGTCGAGGATCGAATCAAATGTGAATTTCACATCCGCAGAGGTCAGCGGACGCCCATCGTGGAATTTCACGCCGTGCTCTTAGATGGAATACGTAGGTAAGCGGATCGCGCGCCTCCCACCGCTCCGCGAGGTCCGCAACGATGTTCATCTGCGCATCGTGTGCTAGAAGGGAATCGAAAATCAGACCATCGAGGTGTTGCGACTGCGCGTCCGTGCCAATGCGCGGGTCAAGATTCGCCGGCATAGATTCGATCAGGAAGTTGACGGTACCAGGCTCTTCAGCGCGGCGATTCGACGAACAACCCGCGCCCAATAGCACACAAGCCAGAGCGGCTGCCGCCAGTCGCATCCTAGCGCGCTCGTCCCCGGACGAGTTTGCCCATCACCGCCGGATGCCGTGCCCCTGTGGCGGACGGCAAAGTATTCATGCGGCCGTGATACGCCTCATACGCGAGCACCGCAAACGCAAATGCCTCTTTCGCTTCCGTCGGAATCCCGAATTCGCTGGCTGGCACGATCTCAATTTCCGGCAAGGCCGCCGCAAGCTGTGCCATCAGCAACGGATTCGACGCACCGCCTCCGGCCACGATAAGTTCATCCACCCGCACACGCGGCAAAACAAATCTGCGCAACGCATCCGCAATCGAAAGGGAAGTGAACACAGTTGCGGTTCGAACCAGATCTTCCGCTGACGCGCGGTGCCGCTTGCCCCATGCCAAAATCTTCTCCGCATAGGCGCGGCCAAATTGCTCGCGTCCCGCCGTCTTGGGCGGTCGCTTGCGCAGGTATGGTTCCTTCAACAGTGTCGAAAGCAAGGCCGGTAACAATTTCCCGCGGATCGCGAGCCGCGCATCGCGGTCATAATGCGAGCGCCCGCGTGTCGCGATCTCGACGATTGCATCGATCACCATGTTCCCGGGCCCGATATCGAACGCAAATAGTTTGCCAGGCCGCGCGCCGGCAGGAATCACAGTAAGATTTGCAATCCCGCCGATATTCAATGCCACTCGCCCGATTCGCGCATCTCGATACAAAAGATAATCCACGAATGGCACAAGCGGCGCCCCCTGCCCTCCCGCCGCCATGTCCGCCGGACGGAAATCTCCAATCGTCGACACTCCCGTTCGCTCCGCAATGATGCTCGGCTCGCCAATCTGAAGCGTCGAAGCCACCCGCCGGCCGAGAAATCCCGCCGCCACGCCCTGATGAAAAATCGTCTGCCCATGCGAGCCAATCAGCGAAATCTGGCGCAGTGGTACCCGCCATTTTTTGCAAGCCGCAATGGCCGCGCGCGCAAACTCTTCACCGAGCAGAAAATTAAGTTGGCTGATCTCAGCAGTGGTAGTCGTCGCGCCGTTCGCCAGCCGCAAAATCGCCTCACGCACGGCCGCAGGGAAGCGAACGTGGTGATGTCCCTCAAATTTCGCCGCAATCGCAGGCGGCGCGCCCGAAATCCGCACGAGTGCCACGTCGATCCCATCGGCCGACGTCCCCGACATCATCCCCAGCACCCGCATCGCCCGCCCGCTAACCGCCCTCATTTCAGCTGCTTCTGCAACGCCGCCAGCAGATTCAGCGCCTCGAGCGGCGTCAGCGCATTTACATCCGCCTCGCGCAGCGATGCGAGCACCTTCTCATCAATCGCCGCAAAACTCACCTGTTGAGCTGAGGGCGGAACCGCCCCGGGTGAGAGCTGTTCCGTGAGCTTGTCCTCGCTCTCCTCGTGCCTCTTCAAAATTTCGCGGGCGCGGCGGATCACCGGATTCGGAAGGCCGGCGAGGCGGGCTACTTCGATTCCGTAGCTCTTGTCTGCGCTTCCCGGTTCGACGCGGCGCAGGAATACGATTTCGCGTCCTGCTTCTTGGACGGCTACGTGTACGTTTTTCACTCCCGGCAGCAACTGCTCAAGCTCCGTCAGCTCGTGATAGTGCGTGGCGAAAAGCGTCTTCGGCCGCGCGCCCGCGTGCAGCGCTTCCACCACGGCCCAGGCAATCGAAAGCCCGTCAAATGTCGAAGTTCCGCGGCCCACTTCGTCGAGCAGCACCAGGCTCGCGGATGTCGCGGTGTTCAAGATTGCCGCCACCTCGCTCATCTCCACGAGAAACGTCGAACGCCCGCGCGCCAGATTGTCCGACGCTCCGATGCGCGTAAAAACACGATCCAGCACCGGCAACCTCGCCTCGGCCGCGGGTACAAACGACCCCATCTGCGCCAGGATCGAAATCAGCGCCGCCTGCCGCAGATATGTCGACTTGCCGCCCATGTTCGGCCCGGTGATGATCAAAAGAAACTGCGTGTCGTCGTCGAGGTACAAATCGTTGGGCACGAAGCGCTCGCCACGTTCCTCGAGCAGCTTTTCAATCACCGGATGTCGCCCGCCCGCGATCAGCAGCGAACCCGATTTTGGCCCGGGTTTCGCACGCGCTTCAGCTTCAGCCTCCGCCGCGCCAGTCGTAAATTGCGGCCGCGAGTAGTTTCGCGATGCCGCAATCCGCGCAAAGTTCACCAGCACATCAAGCTGAGCGATGGCCGCCGCCGTTCGCCGCAGCCGCGCCGCCTCGCGCGCGATCGCCTCGCGAATTTCACCATAGAGGCGCCGCTCGATTTCGAGCACGCGCTCTTCGGCCGACAGCACCTTTCGTTCGTATTCCTTCAGTTCGCCGGACGTGAATCTCTCGGCATTGACCAACGTCTGCTTCCGCTCGTAATCAGCCGGCGCCAGGTGCAGATTCGCTTTCGAGATCTCGATGTAGAAGCCGAACACCTGGTTATAGCGGATCTTGAGCGACGCAATCCCGGTGCGCTTCCGTTCGCGCTCCTCCATCGCCGCAATAATTTGCCGTCCTTGCTTGGTGATGTCGCGCAGCTCATCGAGCTCGACGTGATAGCCGCGGCGGATCACTCCGGGCTCATTGACCATCGCCGGTGGCTCTTCCGAAATCCCGCGCGCAATCAAATCGCGCACGTCCGCCATTTCGTCCATCTCGTCGCACAGCACCGCAAGCCTGGACGATCCGGTCTTCATAGCCGCGATCTGCGTGCGCACGCTCGGAATCTTTTCGAGCGATCCGCGCAGCGCCAGCAGATCTCGCGGTGTCACCACGCCCAGCGTCACGCGACTCGTCAGCCGCTCGAGATCGAGAATCCCCTCAAGCTCCCTTCGTATTTCCTCGCGCGCCACCGTCTGCCCCTTCAACTCCGCCACCGCTTCAAGCCGCGCTTCAATCTCCTTAATCGATATCTCCGGCCGCAGCACCCAGCTTCGCAGCAGCCGCGCTCCCATCCCCGTCGCCGTCTCGTCGATCGCCGCAAGCAGCGTCGCCCGCGCGTCATCGCCGCTCGACGCCTCCACCAGCTCCAGGTTCCGCGCCGTCACCTGATCGAGGATCATCGCGTCCTGCTGTTCGTAATACGCGATCCGGTCGAGGTGCTCGAGCCCCGTCCCTGCCGGCCGCATCGACGGAACCACCGCCGCATCCTCCGGCTTTCGCGCCCCGATCGCCGACGTCTCGCGCAAGTAGTGAACCAGCGCTCCTGCCGCGGCCGTGGCCTGCGGATGCTCGCTCAAGCCAAAGCCCTCAAGGCCGGCCACTCGAAAATGCTCTTCGAGAAGACGCGTCGCGTGATTTGTCTCGAACACCCAGTCGTCGAGCCGCGTTTCGACCGCCCCAAGCCCATTCAATTCGCTCGCAGCCGGCAGGGATGAAGGGAACAACGACACAGGCTGAGGCAGGAGCACTTCCCGCGGCCGCAAAATCCCAAGCTCGTCGCGCAAGCGCGCTTCCGCCCTCTCCCCCGCGAACTCCGTAGCGCGAAATTCGCCGGTAGATAAATCCACAAACGCCAGCCCAATCGTCCCCGCTCCAGCGCCCGCCCGCGTACTCGTCCGTCCCCCCGCGCCCATCGCCGCACTAGCCGCGGAACTCCGAGCCACCGCCGCCAGAAAGTTGTTCTCCTTGGCCTCAATCAGGCCCGCGCCGGTCGCAGTACCCGGCGTCAGCACCCGAATCACTTCGCGCCGCACGATCTTCTTGCCCGGTCCCGGCTCTTCCATCTGCTCGCAAATCGCTACCTTGTGCCCAGCCCGGATCAGCCGCGCGATATAGTTCTCGGCCGCGTGATACGGCACTCCGCACATGGGCACAGCGCCTTCCTTCTCTTTATTGCGTGACGTCAGCGTGATTTGCAGAATTTTCGACGCCACTTTCGCGTCTTCATAGAAAAGTTCGTAGAAATCCCCGAGCCGAAACAGCAACAGAGCCGCAGGGTGCTGACGCTTCACGGCGTGATACTGCTGCATCAAGGGAGTCGTCGGCTCAGTCATTTTCGCGGCGATATTTTCGGCACAATTGCGTTCGCGACAGTCGTCCCCACAGCGCTTGTCTTCGGCAATCGACGCAGCTCTTTGGCGTGATGAACACAGTAGGAATGCGATTATGCTGTCTCGCGTCCCCTCTGGCAACCTCGTTCCCCGAGTTTGCAGCTAAGCTATACTCAGCCGTCATGCCGCCACATAAACGGACGAATCGCGAGATCGAGGTGAAGCTCCGCGTCGCGGATGTGCCGGCCATGCTCCGCAAGCTCAAGAATCTCGGCGCCCATTACGAGAGCCGTGTTCTCGAACGGAACACTCTCTACGACACGCCCGACTCTGATTTTCGCCGCCGCGGCGCCCTCCTTCGCATTCGCGCTGAAACTCCGCCGCCGCGAGCCGGCTACCAGTCTCCAAATGTGGCCAGCCGTCCTGCATCCCGACGCACGATACTGACCTCCAAAGCTCCAGCCGCCCTCCGCTCCTCGCGCGATCGCCGCTACAAGGAAAAACTCGAGAGGGAACTGGTCGTCCCCGGTCCTCCGACCCGCTGGGACCGCAAGCTCCGATCCCTCGGCCTCCGTCCTGGCTTTCGCTACGACAAGATCCGGTCCACCTTCCGCCTCAGCCGGCTTCCAGGTCTCGCTATCGAGCTTGACGAGACTCCCGCCGGAACGTTCCTCGAACTCGAAGGCCTTCCCCGCGCTATCGACCGCGCCGCTCGCGCTCTCGGCTACTCTTCCCGCGATTATTATTGCGGCAGCTATTGGGACGTCTACGTCGCCGACTGCCGCCGTCGGGGCATCGCTCCGCGAAATATGGTGTTCGATAAACAAAAATAAGCAAAATTCTCGCCAAACCTTCACTCTTTGCTTGACAAATTTTTCCTACGCCCTTAATAGTTCAATCGGGGACAAGCGCAAGCACCATGGAAGAGCGTTCGTCTAATTGGGAACCGGGAAGTAGTCGCGCCAGCTGCAGTTTCTGCTGCAACTGGCACGCGATTTGCTTCTTCCCGGACGCATTGAATCGCTGCTCCCATCTGACACGTGGGGACAGGGAGGCGAGACCCGGCCTGCCATAGACCGAGGGCGGTGGCATCTGCCCGTGGCCGGAACTACGCCGGTCCGGGCTTTTTTTTTGCCCGGACGCACCCGGGTAGGCATTTGCCCCCCTGATTCGCTGCAGTTACAGCGCGTAAGGAGTCAACATGCTTCACGCCACTGAAATTCTCGGCGCCGAGACCTTCGATTCGGCCGGCAACTTCGTCGGCCGCGTTAAAGAGATGTTCATCGAGCCGGCCGACCAGCCCAATCGCGTCGCCCGTCTGCTGCTGGGTCGCGGCCAGTATCGCCCGATTGTCGCGCGTTACGACCAGATCGCATCGGTTGCTCCGGGCCGCGTGAACCTCACCACCGACGAGTCCGCCCTCGAACTCTTCCACCCCAATGAAGCCTGGCTGGCAGTCGGCAAAGACCTGCTCGACCAGCAGATCATCGACACCAATGGCCGAAAAGTGGTCCGCGTCAACGATATTGACCTCGCCGAGCAGCGTACCAATGGCAACGTTGAAATGCGCATCACCCAGGTAGACGTGGGAGTGAAAGGCGCCGTGCGCCGCCTGCTGCAGGGAATCGTCCCACCCATGGCCATCCGCCGCCTCGAACAAAGGCTTCCCCCGCGCTCGATTCGCTGGGAGTTCGTCAACCTGATCGAACCCGACCCGCTGCGCCGCGTCAAGCTGCGCATGTCGAGTCAGAAGCTCACCGAACTCCACCCTGCCGACCTCGCCGAAATCATGGAAGAGCTCTCGCCAGCCGAGCGCCAGGGCATCATCGATTCGCTGCCGGAAGACACCGCGGCCGAAGCCATCGCCGAGCTCGACAAGCGCCTGCAAACGCAAGTGGTCGAGAAACTCGACCCCGAAAAAGCCGCGGACATCCTCGAAGAGATGGCTCCCGACGAAGCTGCCGACCTGATCGCCAGCCTTCCGCCCGACACCGCAAAGGAAGTAGTGGAGGAAATGGAAGGGCAGGAGAAAACCGAAGTCGAAGCCCTGATGCGATATGAAGAGAACACGGCCGGCGGCATGATGAACACCGAACTGGTAGTTGTCGGCGAGGATGCCACGCGCGGCGAAGTGGTTGATTACATCCGCTTCAATGAAATCGTACCCGATCAGCTCGACAACATCGTCCTCATCAATCACTACGGCGCGCTTACCGGCACCGTTCCCATCGCTCGCCTGGTGATCGCAAATTCCGAACAGCGAATGGACGAGCTGCGTTTCGAACCCATCGTCTCGGTGCGCCCCGATGCCAACGAAAAAGAAGTTTTTGAACTATTCGATAAGTATAATCTGCGCGGCCTCACGGTCGTGGATGCAGACAATCGGCCGATCGGCGCGATCACGGTCGACGACGTAGTCGACAGAATGAACGCTAAGCTCTAGATTTCACACGCGCCACCATTTACAAGAGTCCGGCGCCCGGCTTCTCTCGACCTGAAATCGAATTACAACGCACGAAGAAAAAATGAATACCTGGGTCACACTCGAGCGCACATTCGCGGGCATCAAAGTCCGCGGCAAGGAAATCAATCGCCGTGTGCGCCCTTACCGCCGCCGCATAGCGCTCTTTCTCGCCGTCGTAGGACCCGGTCTGATCACCTCGAACGTGGACAACGACGCCGGCGGCATCACCGTTTACACCACGGCTGGCGCTCAGTTCGGTTACACGCTGCTCTGGTCGCTCATCCCCATGACCATCGCGCTCTACGTCTCCGAAGAAATGTGCGCGCGCATGGGCGTCGTGACGGGCAAGGGCCTCTCCGACCTCATCCGCGAAGAGTTCGGCTTCCGCTCCACGTTCTTCGTCATGATTGCCGCACTTGCTGTCGACCTGGGTAACACCGTCGCCGAATTCGCCGGCGTCGCCGCGGCCTCAGAGGCACTGCACATCAGCAAATACATTTCTGTGCCCATCGCCGCAATTGCTGTGTGGCTGCTCGTCGTGTACGGCAGTTATCGAGGCGTGGAGAAAATATTTCTCGTGGCGTGCGCATTCTATTTGTCTTACGTGCTCTCCGCGTTCCTCGCCAAGCCAGATTGGCTGCTAGCGGCCAGGGAGACCGTCCTGCCTACGTTCCAATTCCGCGCGGACTACCTTCTGATGCTCACGGCCTTAATCGGGACCACGATCGCGCCGTGGCAATTCTTCTATCTGCAGGCTGGGTACGTCGAAAAGAAAGTCGGCCCGCGCCAGTACAAGCATGCCCGGTGGGACGTGCTGGTCGGCAGCATCTCCTGCATGGCCATCGTCTTCTTCATTATCATCTGCTGCGCTGCCACCCTCAACGCCAAGGGCCTCACTACCATCAGCGACGCCGGTGAAGCCGCCAAAGCCCTCGTTCCGTTGGCGGGGAAGTGGGCTGCCGGCCTATTCGCATTCGGCCTGCTCAACGCATCGCTCTTCGCCGCATCCATCCTGCCTCTCTCTACTGCGCATGTGATCTGCGAAGGCCTCGGCTTCGAAGCTGGCATCGACCACAAATTCAAGGAAGCCCCGGCATTCTATTCGCTGTACACCGGCCTGATCGTTGTCGGCGCAGGAATCATCCTGATTCCCAAGGCGCCGCTGTTCAAAATCCTGGTGATGTCGCAGGTGGCCAACGGCGTCTGGCTGCCGGTGGTGCTGATTTTCATTCTGCTCCTCATCAACCGCCGCGAACTGATGGGCGATTACGTAAACACGCGCGTATTCAACATCGTTTCCTGGGCCGTCAGCATCGTCGTCATCATTCTCACGCTCATTCTGGTCTACGCCACCATCGCCGAGCCCGAGCGCCGCCGGCCTCTCCGGCTCATTAC
Source organism: uncultured Acidobacteriota bacterium (assembly GCA_963697645.1). Taxonomy (GTDB): domain Bacteria; phylum Acidobacteriota; class Terriglobia; order Acidiferrales; family UBA7541; genus Palsa-295. The sequence continues at coordinate 23,472 of CAVOOU010000002.1, forward strand.
TCCACCCGTTTCAACACTTGCTCCATCATTGAAGCTCCGGTAGCCACGACGACGATTTTTTCGTCGTAGGCATTTTGTTATGCGGGCTTTCTTAGCCGATCGCCGCACAGACCGCTTTGTCTCTCGCCGCGCGCTTCTCGCTTCACCCCTTGCTACTCCCTCGCGTCGCGCGGATATAAAATAAGCACAGCGTTGCAACCAAGGGAGAGAAGCATGGCCAGTCAAGCCCCGTATTCCATCAATCTAGATACAAAATTCGGTCCGCTCGAGCTCGTCGATCTCGATCCGCTCGTCAAAGCCTGCCAGGACAAGTGGTACAACCAGACTCTCTGCAAGGTGAACGACTGCGTCGTCCGCCTCGGCATCATGCAAGGCGAATTCCACTGGCACAAACACGACAACGAAGACGAATTCTTCTACGTCGTCGACGGCCGCTTCCTCATCGATCTCGAAGACCGCACCGTCGAACTAATGCCCAAGCAGGGTTTCACAGTCCCGCGCGGCGTAGTTCATCGCACGCGCGCCCTAGAAAAAACTGTCATCCTGATGATCGAAGGCGCAGGAGTCGTCCCGACGGGCAGCTAAAAGCAGGCAATTACGGCTACTTCAGCTTGGCGTATTCAGATTTTGCGGCGATGAGGATAGGAATGTCGGGATCGGCGTCTTTCCAGAGAGCGAAGAAATCCTGATAAGCCGTGCGAGCTTTTTGCGTGTCGCCCTGCAACGTATAAGCACGCCCCAGACCAAGATGTGCGAGAGCGCCCAGCGGGCAGTTCTGCACAACACTCCGATTGTCCAGGAATTTCTGGAATTCGCGAGCTGCTTCGCCGCCGCGGCCCATAGAGAGGTATGCCTCTCCGCGGACGTATATTGGGTAGAGCAGTGCTCCGACTTCAGACTGAGGAAGAGCTTGCCCTAACTCATAGTTGCTTACTTCCTCGAGCAATCGGATTGCATCGTCTGGATTTTTTCGGGATATCGCATTCGAAGCACGAATCGAGGGCAACCAGTAGTGGTGTAGGTAGGTATCGTCAGGGAAGCGCTTCGAGAGATCGGCGGCCAATGCTTCGGAGCGGGCCGCTTCGCCCGCTCTCGCCAAGGCCAGAGCCCCGAGGATCTGCATGTCGTGAATCGGGGCCAGAGCCATAGCAGCGTTTGCGTCCTTGCTCGCCTGTTCGCGGTTTCCGAACTCGGCTTCCCGCAGGGCAGCGTTCGCTTGCCACAACGCAGCGGCTTCCTTGCGATTGTCGCGTTCCGCCGCTGTAACCGCCTTCCGCGAGAGCTCTCGCGCTTTTGCGAGCCGGCCGTAATAGCCCCCCGTATCGGAGGCCGCCGATAGGAGCATGTCCTCCGAGTCCGGCTTGCCGGCCGCCATTGCCACTTGCCGTTCCATCTCAGCGGTGTCACCCTCGAGAAAGGCAACTCCGTAACGTCCTCGGTGCATGTCTGCAGTCTCGATCTTTTGACGGATGGCTTCTTCATACGCAGACTTAGCCTCGTCCAGCCGATTCGCAAACGTATAATCATCCACCAGGTTGCCAAATGAAACGGGATCGTTTGGGTTTAAACGCTTGGCTTCCAGTGTCGCGGCAACCGCTTTATCCCACTGTGCGACACCGCTGTAGATGATTCCTAAGTCGCTGTAGGCTATGAAATCCCTGGGGTAGGCTTGCACCCACTGTTCGTACGTCTGGCGCGCTTTCTCCGCGTCTCCTGTCACGAATAAATAATAGTCTCCCTCGATGCGAAATCGCTCCCGGTCGCTCACTCGGTCTCGCAGACTATAAGCCTTCGCGAAATACTCGTTGGAAACGCCGGTTTCCCCAAGATTGCTATACGCAACGCCGAGAGCGAGCCACGCAGTGGCAAAATTTGGATCCAGTTCAACAGCGCGCTTATAGTAGGTAACCGCAGTCGCCATATCCTGCTGAGACTTGAAGCCTTGCGAATAAGATTTCAGGGCTTCGAGCGAAGAGGTCGTCACCTGTTCGAGAGGCTTGTCATATTTCTGGATGGTGGTGAGCGATTCCCCTAACTTCTGGCGCATCTGCGTCCCAAGCTGGCCCAGTCCGCCCAGGACGTGGTTCTTGTCGTCGATCTCAGTTTGCACACTCGCGATCAAATCGCCAGTCGAGCAATTGACGGCTTTCAACACCAGGTTGTAGTGGCTCCCGACTTGCGCGATCGAGCCGGTCAGCATCGCCTCACTGGCCGTGCGCTGGCAGATCTCTCGCGTCACTTCCTTGGTGAGCCGTTCATTCGGCTGGCGGCCCATCATTCGAAGCGTGTCGGTGACCTTCTGATCGGAAAGTATGTTCAGGAAAGGAGACTGCCCCAGTTCCGTCGTCAGCGCCTGCTTGAGTGTGTCATCGAACGCGGCATCGCCCGTGCTGTTGGTGAAATCGGAAATTACGATCGTGTCTTTCTCGGTCAGTTTCGGCCCGCGATGGAAGAAAAAGTAGCCACCGATGGCGAGAACGATTAACGCAAGCGCGGCAATTGCGGCTGTCGCCCGGCGTTTTCTTTCCGGAGTTTGTGCGCGCGTTCCCGATTCGGCCGCGGGCGCGGCCCCCGAGGGTACTCGGGTGGCTTCGACATGGGGCGCTCCGGCCGGCGCTGGCCCGGATGCAGACCTGGCTGGCGGGGACAGCTGTTCCGCAGTCGAAGCGTAGTGTTTGGAGGATGACGCGGCGGAGCTGTCCGCTGGCGCCGCCATGCGACCGGTATCTGTATCGCGTTTGAGGCGCTTCAAATCGCTGCGCAGATCGGAGGCGTGCTGATAGCGGAGGTCTCGATCCTTCTCAAGTGCTTTGCTGATGATCTCTTCGAGCTTCGGAGGGAGATCGGGATTCAGGCGAACGGGCGCCACTGGAACGCGGTTCAGAATCGCTTCCGTAATCACTCCGGAGCTCTCGCCACGGAACGGCAACAAACCCGTGGCCATTTCGTAGAGCACGACGCCGAAAGAAAAAATGTCCGTCCGCGCATCGAGTTCTTTCGCGCGTACTTGCTCCGGCGACATATACGCGACCGTGCCCAACGCCGTACCAGGGCTCGTGAGATCCGCTTCTGTTACGCCGTGAGTGGTAGAACCGTCGGAAGACACACCAACTTTGCTTGAGCTCGTGACCTTGGCGAGTCCGAAGTCGAGAATCTTTGCGTGCCCGCGCTTGGTGACAAAAATATTCGCGGGCTTGATGTCGCGATGCACGATCCGTTCCGCGTGAGCTGCGTCCAGAGCGTCCGCTACTTCGATCCCGATCTCGAGCAGCCGATCCATTTCCATCGGCTTGCCCGTGATCAGGTGCTTCAGCGTCGCGCCGTCGAGATACTCCATCACGATGAACGGATGCCCGTCCTGCTGGCCAATCTCATGAATCGTGCAAATGTTCGGATGGTTCAAAGCGGAAGCGGCGCGGGCCTCGCGGCGAAAGCGTTCGAGAGCTTGCGAGTCGCGCACAACATCATCTGGCAGGAACTTCAGCGCTACGAAGCGGCCAAGCTCAGTATCCTCGGCCTTATAGACAACGCCCATCCCTCCGCCGCCAAGTTTCTCAACAACGCGGTAGTGCGAAATCGTACGGCCAATCAGGGGCAGGGAATCCGGCATGGACGCCGCACATCTTAGGCTGCAACCCAAATCAAGTCAACGCAACCGCAACGGCACGGAGTCCGTTCGAATCTGCAACTATTGATTTTAAACCGTAGCTCAGGCCCATTCCGGCCCCGGGCCGGAATGGGCCTGAGGCCTTACGAGCAGCAACCTTCAATTTTACCAATTGCTAAATACCTCGATTCCTGCTACCATTCCTCGTTTTCATATGACGACGCAGAGGTCGCTATCAGCCGCAGCCCCGGCTTCCTGGGCACACCTTTGCCTTGAGTGGCACAGGCACTCCTGCCTGTGCGCCGTTGCCGGACCCAGAAGTCCACGCCTAGCTACTCCTTCGGCATCGCTACCGGTACACGTTCTAATCGCAAATCTGGAATTAGAATTCAACCTAACCCATAGAAAACTCAACCCACTAGAAATTCCTAATCGCAAATTTTCGCGGTTTTCGATTCCGACTCGGGTCTGAACTTCTCCCAACTTGTCACTCATCACTCGTCCCTCCTCATTGCATCTTTAATCCACGGTACCGCGATTAAAACTCCCCCTAACCCACTGAAAACATGACTCCGACACCATTTCTAATCGGCGGTAAAAGAGGCCCCAAGCTCACCCGCCATTCCGCCGCAACCTCCAAATCTTGCGCCCATACCCCGCGTATGCTACTTTCCGTCGCGGACACCCCTCGAGTGATCTCCCCGTGAAAACACCCGACCTTTGGAAGCCTGCCAACCGCCAGGAAGCGGAGCTTCTCGACAAACTCGATTCCAAGCGCCTCCCTCACCACGTCGCCATCATCATGGACGGCAATGGCCGCTGGGCCGAACGACGCCACCTACCCCGGGTAGCGGGCCACCAGCGCGGCGTGAAAGCCGCCCGCGAGATCATCGAAGCGTGCGCGCGGCTGAAGTTGCCTTGCCTCACCCTCTACGCCTTCTCCCGCGAGAACTGGACCCGCCCACAAGCAGAAGTGGAATTCCTGATGCGCCTCCTGCGCGAATACTTGAAAAGGGAACTGCCTACCATTCATAAGAACAATATCCGGCTTACCATCATCGGCCGCGAATCGGATCTGCCGGACGCCGTCCGCAAAGATCTGGATCGCGCGACGCAATTAACGGGCAGCAATACCGGCATGAACCTCATCGTCGCGTTGAATTACGGAGCGCGCGCGGAAATCGTTGACGCCTTCAACGCGATGCTTCAGAAAGCCCGCGCCAATGGCCAGCCGGAATTCCGCGCCGATGAGGAAGCGATTGCGTCGCACCTCTATACGGCAGGCTTGCCCGACCCCGACCTTCTTATCCGCACCAGTGGCGAGATGCGCGTCAGCAATTTTCTTCTGTGGCAAATCGCCTACGCGGAAATCTACGTCACCGAGACGCTCTGGCCGGATTTTTCGCGCGCTCGTCTTCTCGAAGCTCTAATCGATTATCAGAAACGCGAGCGCCGCTATGGCGGTCTCGGCGCCACGCGTTCGCAAGAAGATCGCTCCTCGCACAACAAACGGTCCGCGGCGGCCAAGGGCTGACGCCGAATGCTCCTTCGCATTTTTACAGCTCTCGTCCTGATTCCGATCGTTGTCGCCCTGGTATGGTGGGGGCCGGCGTGGGTTCTCGCAGCAGTAGCCGCGTTAATCGCAATTCTTGCGCTGCTTGAATTTTTCGATCTCGGCGAACGCATCGCGATGCGGCCATTTCGAAAGTGGACAATTGTCTGCACCGCTGGATTGTTCTATGCGCAATACTCGCTTGGCCTGGTTGAAACCCGTTCCCTCGCGCAAGGTTACTCAATAGTGCGCAGCGCCGCCGTAGGCGTGCTCTCCATCGAAGCAGTACTCCTGGTGTTCGTCTTCGGCGCCGTGGCGATCGGACTCGCCACACGCTGGGCCCTCCACGAAGTGCTTCCGGCAATCGCCATCAGTTCAGCGGCTCTCTTGTTCGTCGCTCTTCCGTTCAGTTATCTGGTCCGAATTAACGAAATCACTGTGGTCGGCCGCAAGCTGGTGCTGTTTACGCTTTGTCTCATTTGGGCGGGCGACATTCTCGCGTACTTTGTCGGCAAGGGATTGGGCCGTGTCCCCATGGCGCCAGCCCTGAGCCCCAAGAAAACCTGGGAGGGTGCCCTCGGCAACCTGCTCGCATCGCTGCTCGTGGGAGTGTTTTTTGCGAAGTGGCTGCAGATCGAAGCGACGCAAATGCTCGTGGTGGCCGGCCTCGCAAACATCGCCGGACAAATGGGCGACCTCATCGAATCAGCGTGGAAGCGCGGTGCCGCTGTAAAAGATTCGAGCAATTTGTTGCCGGGGCATGGAGGTGTGCTCGACCGCATCGATAGTCTCATCCTCGCAAGCCCCGTCGTCTGGGCCGCCTACCAATGGTTTGCAAAATGAAAAAACGAGTACCAGATAACTTGGCGGCTCAATTTGGCGAACGAATTCGCCCGCGTGCGGAGGAACTGCTGCTGGGGACCCCTTTAGCGGCGGGGTGTGGTCGGCAATTTCGGAGGCGGCGCGTTCGAAGCGCGCTTGCGCTCGGAAGGGTCCCAATCTTCGGGGGGAAATGCGATACGCCAGAACAGCGGCGATGGTTCGGAAAATTCAATTCCAACTTCCATTTTGCCCGCATCTTTTTGTCCAATAAAAGAAACGGTGCAGGGAAGCTCTTCAGCCGTCTTGGGATTCACGATCGCTACTTGCTGGGCACGCGCCACGCGATTCGTCATTTTGATCATGCAGCCGTTAGCATTTACCGCCACCGTATAGGTCTCTTCCTCGAAATTTTGCGTGCCGGACGTTCCGCGTACGATCACGGGCATTGCGATCTGGACGCGCTGCGTGCGCCGGCGCTCCGAGCTAACCTCGCCGACGCCCGATACAGAGCTCTTGCTCTCAGCCATCAGTCATCTCCTGACTTGTTGAGGAAAACGCCCCAAAACGCGTCACCCGGAAGGCGAACACGCGCGGCCACCACTAAATTCTACACCGCTCCCATCAAGCTTTTGTCCGGGATATCAAGGCCACGCGTACCAATCGTAAACACTCCGCTTCGCTTGCCGTTCGCAAAATCTCGCAATCCTCTATAAAATCGCTGCCACATGAAACACATCTCGATTCTGGGGTCAACCGGCTCGATCGGCACGCAATGTTTGAAGGTGGTCGACTCGCTTCCATGCCGATTCGAGGTTGTCGCTTTGGCGGCCGGGTCAAATGTCGCTCTCGCCGCAGAACAGGTCCGGCACCACAAGCCGAAAGTCGTATCGGTAGGTACCGAAGCAGGCGCCCGTGAGCTCCGTGCCATCCTGAGCGGCTCTCGCCAACCGCTTCCCGAGATTCTATTCGGCCCCGAGGGAATCGAGCGCGTCGCCACCCATTCCGATGCCGAACTTGTAGTCTCGGCTGCGGTAGGAGTAGTGGGTCTGCCCGCAACATATAAGGCCATCGAATGCGGCAAGCAGATCGCTCTCGCCAATAAAGAGGTCCTTGTCGCTGCGGGGGAAGTGGTGATGGCCGCAGCGCAGCGGCACAATGTGGTACTACTCCCGGTTGACAGCGAACACAACGCGATTCATCAGTGTCTGAGAGCCGGCGAAAATCGCGAAGTGAAGAGGCTGGTGCTCACCGCTTCCGGCGGCCCGTTTAGAAAGACTCCTATTTCGAAGCTGAAACGTGTAACTCCCAAGCAAGCCCTGGCACATCCCAACTGGAAAATGGGAAACCGAATCACAATCGATTCGGCCACATTGATGAACAAGGGTTTCGAAGTGATCGAGGCCCGCTGGCTCTTCGGCATGAGCCTCGACAAAATCAACGTCGTCATCCATCCGCAGTCAACGATCCATTCGATGGTGGAATTTGTGGATGGTTCAATCCTGGCACAGCTTGGGCCAACCGATATGCGCATGCCGATTCAATATGCGCTAACCTATCCCGAGCGCGTTCCGTCGAACGGATGTGCCCTTGATTGGACGACTTTGCGCAAACTAGACTTCGAGGATGTTCCGCCTCGCAAGTTTCCGTGCCTTGAGCTCGCAAGAGAGGCAATCCGTGAAGGTGGCCTTTTGCCGTGCGCGCTAAATGCCGCGGACGAAATAGCAATCGCGGCATTCTTGGATCGCAAGCTGCCGTTCCTTGGAATTGCAACCGTAATCGAAGATGTGCTCGCGCGAATGCCTCGAACGCCGATAAATAAGATTGACGATGTGCTTGCGGCGGACTTCGAAGCTCGGCGTCTCGCGCGAGAAGCAATAGCAAAGCGAAAGAAGAAGTAGTACCGGCATGCCGAGGCAAACTATATTCGGATTGAAAATGCGCGAGACGGCAACGAAGTTGATTCGCCTGTTTTCGCGACACGCTGTACAATCCTAATGAGGCAATCATGGTGGACTTGCAGAACGGTGTTATAGCTCTGGTTTCTGTCACCGTCGTGCTCGGCATAATGATTTTCGTGCACGAATGGGGACATTTTATCGCCGCAAAATTGGCAGGCGTTCGCGTCGAGGTTTTTTCATTTGGATTTGGCGCAAGACTATTTGGCGTCAAGCGTGGCGACACGGACTATCGCTTGAGCGCGCTACCGTTCGGCGGCTATGTTCGGATGGCTGGCGACAATCCGGTGGAGGAACGTACCGGGGCTCCGTACGAATTTCTCTCTAAGCCTCGCTGGGTTCGGGTCCTCATAGCCATTGCTGGTCCGGTGATGAATATTCTTCTCGCCTTCCTGATTTTCTGGGGAATATTTTGGCTTAAGGGTGTGCCTGAACCCGAGTATTTGCAGCAGGTGCCGGTAGTCGCCGCGGTGCCGCAGAATCCGCCTGTTACGACCGCCATTCAGGCCGGAGATCGCATCATAGCGGTCAACGGTGTGAAAACTTCCACCTGGGACAAGGTATTCGATCAAATTGCTAAAGCGAAGCCGGGAAGCTCAGCTGAAATTACGGTCGCTCGCGATGGAGGCGAGCAGAAATTCACTGTGCTCGTCCCGTCGGTCAAGTCTGATATTTCGAATGTCCTCGGATATCCGGCTATGGTTCCAATTGCGGACGAGATTGCTATTGGCTTTCCAGCTGAAAAAGCAGGCATGCGCCCAGGAGACGTCATCATCTCTATCAACGGAAAGCCAGTCGTAACATGGCCGCAATTGGTTGAGGTGGTGCGCGCTTCGAATGGCCAAACGATCAATTTTGTAGTCCGCCGTGATGGTCAGGATATACCTCTCGAGATCACTCCGACACATGGAATGGGCAGCGACGGGGAATCCGTATGGCAGATTGGTGTTTCGGAACGCACCAATGATAGCTATCACAGGCAGGGTTTCGTTACGTCGGTGACGGATGCGGGCTTGGCGACAGTCGGCGGCATGCGGCAGATTTTTGATGTTCTCGCCGGACTTTTCACCGGAAAGGTCTCGATTCGCCAGCTTCAGAGCGTCGTGGGCATTGCGCGTGAATCGGGACGCGCCGCCAAAGGCGGGCCCATGCGCCTGATCGAATTCATGGCCATCATTAGCCTGAATCTCGGTCTGCTGAATCTGCTGCCGATTCCGATCCTGGACGGCGGGCACGTATTGATGCTGGCAATCGAAGGCGTCCTCCGCCGTGATCTCAGCGTAACGGTGAAGGAGCGGTTCGTTCAGGTTGGCCTTGTGTTCCTTCTGGGCATTTTTGGATTTGTAATGTACAGCGATATTCTGAAGTTGATTCAGCATCATTGATTTGTTCGGTTTTTTGCCGGCGCTTTGTTTCGAGCTGGCTCACATTGAACGTCCGGCTGACGAAGTACAGATTGCAAAAATATTCGTTTGTCGCTCTGATTTGCGCGTTGTGACATTCTTGCTAAGGTGTTCCTGCAATGGCTTCTATAATCCGCGAAGTCGGCGAAACATTCTCGACGCTCTGTAAGGGCTTCAGCATCACACTGCGCACGATGTTTCGCAAAACCACCACCGAACGCTATCCCGAAGTGCCTCCCAGCGTGGCGGCACGCTATCGCGGCATTCACGTGCTTCAGCGCGATGAGAACGGCTTCGAGAAGTGCGTCGGCTGTTTTCTTTGCGCAGCCGCGTGCCCCGCGAATTGTATTTACATCGAAGCCGCCGAAAATACCGAAGCCAATCGGATCTCCGCCGGGGAACGCTATGCCCGCGTCTACAACATCGACTACTCGCGATGCATTTTCTGCGGCTACTGCGTTGACGCCTGTCCCACCGACGCCATCACTCACGGCCACAACATCGAATTAGCCCCATACGACATAAACGCCCTCATCTACCGCAAGGAACAACTCCTCGAATCCTGGCCCCCACGCATCGTGACCTCAACAACCTGAGCCCCGCGCAACGATCTACCAACCTCTGCACCATGAATCCGGAAGCGCCTGGGAGCAGAAGAAACAAAGCACCCGTTTGACGCACTAACCTGCGACGAATCCACGAAGCCCCCAGTCAATCTTTCCGAGTGCGCAGGATGTAGATGAGACTGTCTTGTCTCCACCATCCTGCCCGTCCTCAAGCTGATTCTCCCAATGCCATTCCCTCGGCCCAGCCTCCAACCAAGAAGTGCTCTCACCCACGAACCACTCCCCGTCGCCATGATCGCCTCTCGAAGACGCCTTAATGGCACCCGCCCAGCATCCTAGGTTCCGCTAATGAATAGGTTATGTTCGGGGGGTTGGATTGGGTTGGTTGATTGGCAGGGTTTGGAATGGGGGTGGATTTGCGGTGTTGGGGTGGGGTGGGGCAGGAAGGCTGGTGGTGGTGCGCTGTGGCAGGCATCGTTTGTTGTTTCTGGGGCGCGGCGGTTGTTGCGAATGGCGACCGCGCTTTTGGTGAGCTGATTATAGGCGCTTATGGATTGGGGTTGCCGTGGCGCGGCCGCGAAATCGGGGAGGTCACATGGTTGCGAGGGGATTACGAATCGGGCGATGGAGTTGGCGGAGCAAGAGGAATCGGCGCAGCGATAGTGTCGCCCTCTGGGTTGGCGCGCGTGGAGCTAGGGTGCTTGAGGACTGATGCCGCGTAGCATGATTTTCTATTCAAGAACGGAGCGCCGGAGGGAACTTAGCGGCGTCAACTGGCCGCGCGGTGCCGATGCGTCGCCGGCTGGCGTCGGCGCGCGTGGAGCCACGGTGCTTGAGGACTGATGCGGCGTAGCGTGTTTTTCATTCGAGGACGGAGCGCTGGAGGGAGCTTGGCGGCGTTAACTGGCTGCGCGGTGCCGAAGCGTCGCCAGCTGGCGTTGGCGCACGTGGAGCAATGCTGCTCGAGGGCTGGTGCTTTTGGCACGTTGCGATTCAAGGACGCATCGCGGAGACAACTCACTGGCGTCAACGGCCGCACGATTGCGATGCGAGTGTCGAAATTTACTGGCGTCAGCTGGCTGCGCGATTTCGATGCGGGCGGCGAAATGAGAGGAGCATCGAGGTTGCTTTGCCAGGTTTTGAAATGGTTGTGGGTGCGCGGGCCGCACTCGGGTGCACAAAACCTGGAAAATGCGGCGTGCGACAGACAATTGCGGAGCGTGTGATGGCTGGACGACTTCTCGGTTTGGCTGCGACGACGCTCGAGACGCGATTGCTCGGGCGGGCGGCGGCGGGACGAGCAGCAGAGTCGCGAGGAATGAAGTCGCGAGGAACGGAGTTGCGAGCGGTGCGTCGAGTCGAAGAATCCTTCGCGTCCGCGTCAGACGGATCGTGCGCGACGAGGTGCGCGATGGCAGGCCGGCCATCGGAATCAGCCGCTGCGGACCGAGTTGCATTGCGAGCGGTCGACGAAGCGGCCGCGGCGCGAAAGCTGGAGCGATCTTCCGAGTGGCTCGGCAGGGAACTGCCCGCGGCGGCTTCGTCCGGATTCTTGCGCGCGAGAAGCCATTGGGCCAGGCGGGCTTGCACTTCGGCCTCGACCCACTCCTCGAAAATTTCGTGGAGCTCTTTGCGCAGATTGGCGACGGCGTTCATGCGGCTGAGGTGGAAGGATTCGATGGAAGCCGCGGATGAGGTCAAGAGGTATTCGAGAGGGCGGTCGATGGCGTCCTCTCGCGACGCCGAATCCTGCTTTGCGTCCCCCTTGGAGCTTGGCATTGGCTTAATAGATATCACACGCGTTAGTACCTCCTATAGTACTGAAGTAGCAGTACCGGTTCGCAGGGGAGTTGGGCGGGTGCCGCTAGGTAGAAATGCGGGGATGGGGCTGGTAGGCCGGAGATTTACGGTGAAAGGTGTCGAACGCTCGGCGATACAGGTGCGATTTCGCGGAGAAGCTGCGATTAGTGGCCTGCGATTTAGCAACGACGCACAGGCGTCATTTTCGGGGCGCCTACCGGCGCGGCCTGTGCCACTGAAAGCAAGGGCAACTGCGCCGGCCGGAGGCCAGCGGTACGAAGGGCGAAAGAACGAGGGCATGGCGTAGCCAAGCACTTGGGAATCGCGCTGCGGCGTTGCGTCGGCACAGGCAGGAATGCCTGTGCTACTGAAAAGCGAAAGGCAGCAAGAGCCGGCAGGATGCCGACGCGACAAGAGAAGCGACGGTTGCATGTGAAAGCACAAGTACCGACAGCAGCCAGCGGGATAGCGAGAACTACGGAGATGCGAGCGAGTTGTGATGCGGGATAAGAATTTCAATACCGGCGTGAGAGGCGTGCTGCTCGACGCGGGTCATTACGAGCGCATGGGCTCGGCGATCTGGCTGTACTCGTGGCTGGTCCTGCGGCAGACGCACCAAAGTGATTCAATCGGCTGGGTTTTGGGCGGGTCGCCGGTGAGCTATCGCGAGATCGAGGAAGAGACGGGCTTCAACCGGCGGACGCTCGAGGGCTGGTTTCGGCGATTGAGGCGCGAAGGCTACATTGAGACCACCGCCGCGCCCACCGGCGTAGTGGTACGGATTACCAAGGCCAAAAAATATTCACAGACCACCCGCAGAATTGCGGAGCGGTTACGCCAGGTTGCGGCCACTCCTACGCCAAATTGCGTAGCAACCGACCCCCAAAACGAGCAAATTCAGCAGTTTCCGGCGCGGATGGTTAGTTCATCGATAGAAAGAATAAAAGATAAAGAAAAGCAGAGCGAAATCCACAGGCATTTGCACAGAGAAATCCACAAGCCGAGCGTTTTTCTTGAGGAAAACCCTTCCGGGCTGGAAGAAGCAACTTCACAAGCAAGTGCAGATCGCGATGGCGACGCCATTTTAGAAGCTGAGAGGCACGAGCAACTCGAAGAGATTCGCAGTCGCGTGGGCGGAGTGCGGGAACACTATTCGTACAATGCGCGCGAATTTCTGGAGCTGCTGCGCGCGAAACGTGATGAAGCGGTGCGGCGCGAATTGCGAGTGGGGACGGGGCCGGAGGTGCGGCGTGCCTAGTGGCGCAGTCGCCAAAGGCGGCGGTAAAAAATGACGCCTGCGCCACAAGTTTCTACGTGCGTCGATGCGCGATGTGAGGAAACGAAGAATGCGTTGGCGTCAGTAGGGGCACGGCATGCCGTGCCCGGCGAAAGAACTTGGCGCGATCGAGCCATTCATCGCGCGTTGCGGGCGACGGCGGACATCGGTAGCGACATCGTGCGTGGATGGCGCGTGATTACTTGTGGCGCGTTCGGGCACGGCATGCCGTGCCCCTACTGAAGAAACGGCAACGGCGAACAGAACGAAATCGCGGGACGAATCAAGAACGAGCGATCGTGCTGCGGCGTTACGTTGGCACAGGCGTCATTTTCACGACCGCCTACCGGCGGGGCCTGTGCTACTGAAAGGCAAATATGAAATTGCTGCGTGGAATTAGAAGGGAAGTGACGCATGGCGGCGTTGTGCCGCACGGATGGCGGATGGCGTGGTATGAGCCGCGGCGGCGGACGGGCGTGTACTATCCGCGTCCGCTGAATTGGCTGCTGCGGGCGGTGCGCGAATTTATTTATCGCGTGCAGCTGGCGGTGCATGCGCCGCGCCTGGAGTGCGCGCAGGTGTTTGACATGCAGCGCCTGCATCGCGAGCGCGAACGCCTGGCGGTGGAGTATGCGCGCGGCTATGTGACCGGATGGCGCGAGTGTTTTCACGCGTGTCTCGATGTGGTGGAGGATGAAATTTCCGGCGCGCAGGGCGTGTATGAAGCGTACGACGTGGCGGGCTGGCTGGCGGCGGGCCCGGAGCCGGGGAAAGAGAATTAGATGAGCAGCGCAGGTTCGACTTTTCCCGCGGTCTTCGGCGTGATTTTGGTAGCACAGGCATTCCTGCCGTGCCCCAAGTTGCTAGTCGGTCGCGTCGCAAAACGAGGAAACAAAAGAACGCGTTCTTTGATCTTGCACGTGTGGGGCGCGCGGCAGCGTGTTGTGGCGTTGGCACAGGCAGGAATGCCTGTGCTACTGGACGGCGGCCTGTGCTACTGGAGGCGTGAATGAAGGCTAGCGAAATATTCGACTCGTGCCATGGACGCTACCGCAACTTGCGCGAATGGCTTGCCGAATCCACCGGGCAGATCCGCGCGCTCGATCCTGAATCGCACTACGACGGATACCATTGGCGTCCGGTGCAGGCGCGCGCGGCGGAGTTCGTTGCCGACTACGAGCGCATCGGGCGCAAGGCGCTGCGGCGTCCGGAGTGGAAAGGCCGGCTGAAGCTGTTCGAGATTTATTTTTTGCATTCGGTGGAATACAAGCGCGCGATCTCGCTGGTGGGCGTGGCGGAAAGTACCTTCGATTACTGGCTCGGCGAAGTGAAGCGCGCGCTAGGCCGCGAGTTCGCGCGCACGGGATTGTTTCCGCCCTGGCGTTATTTCCGCGTGCGCGAGTAGTTAGTAGCACAGGCATTCCTGCCTGTGCCAACGTAAGAACGCGCCCTGATCGCGCCATACGTGCAAGATCAAAGAACGTCGTTCTTTTGCTTCCTCGTTTTACGGCGTCACCGCACGTAGCAACTTGGGGCACAGGCAGGAATGCCTGTGCTACTGAGAAAAGCGGCGGCGCAGCCAGTTCAGCAGCAGACCGTAGCCTAGGAAACTCAAGAAGGGAACGAACTGCAGCGGAATCGTGGCGATCGTCAGCAGCACGCCTTCGATGCGTTTCGTCGACTTCTCCACATTTGTCTCTTCCTCGTTGATCAGCGCGGCTTGCTTCGTGGCTCCGTAGATGCGCCAGTATTGGTCGAGGTCGAGATGGCACGCGTCGCAGGTGCCGCCGTGGCGCTGCTCGTGCCAGCATTTCGGGCAGCAATAAATCAACGTGTGGTGGCAATACGTGCAGAAATGCGCCGATTCAAGATTCGCGCGATGGCATTCGGGACAGACGCCGGGCGCGTTTGAAGGTTTTGCGATTGGCAGATTGGGCGTACTCGTCATCAGGATTGTCGCGTTTTCAGTAGCACAGGCATTCCTGCCTGTGCCAACGTAAGAACGCGCCCTGATCGCGCCATACGTGCAAGATCAAAGAGCTCGTTCTTTTGCTTTCTCGTTTTACGGCGTCACCGCACGTAGCCACTTGGGGCACAGGCAGGAATGCCTGTGCTACTTACTTCTTGCGGTCGCGCTTCACGAAGTAATCGCGAATGATGGGGTAGCCCAGCGTAAACGGCATCCACAGAATATTTTTCATCAGCGTGGAACGCTGCTCGATGCGTTCGTGGATAGACGTCCGCTTCCGCCTGCTTCTGCGTGACCACCGCGCCGATGTACTTCAGAAAATCGATGCCGCACTTTTCGCATTTGCCGCCGGTGCGCTGCTGGTTGTGGCATGACGGGCACTCGTAGCGCATCGTGTGGTGGCAACGCTGGCAGAAGCGCGCCACTTCGCGCACGTCGGTGCCGCACTTCGGGCATTTCACGGTGTGCTGCTGCGCGGCAGGTGGCTGGCCGGCGCACCGGGAGAAGTCGAAGAAGCTTGAGGCGGGGCAGTGGCCGTTGTGGCGCGTGGCGTCGGCGCGGATTTATCCGCGCTGTTGGCGTGCCGGCGCCTGTGGAGGCTTACCCGCGCTGTTCGGCGCAGTGGCGACAGGCTTGTCGGCCACCGGCACTGCGGCGAGGCTGCCGGGATCGGCTTGTCCGAGGTCGTACCGCTCATGCTGAAATTTTACCGGGATGCCGCGCCGCACGCGCGACCGCGGCGCGCACCCGCGCCGCATTGATAAGCTGTACGAAGGTACAGCCTCAAGTAGCACAGGCATTCCTGCCTGTGCCAACGTAAGAACGCAGCACATGCGTTTATGCTTGGCTCCGCCGCCACTGGCTCTGCGCAGTAGGGGCACGGCATGCCGTGCCCGGCGATAGAACTTGGCGCGATCGAGCCATCATCGCGGTTGTACGACTCAAAGGCGAACCGTTAGGACGTCGTCGATGAATGGCGCGTGATTACTTGTGGCGCGTTCGGGCACGGCATGCCGTGCCCCTACTGAAGACCGTAATGCCTGTGCTACTGAAGCGAATGCGTTCGGCGCTACCGGAACGACGGGAATTTTATGCGCTTCAGCGGATTCGCTGCGTTGGCGAGCTTCGCTCGCATTTGCGCCGTTGCATGGCTTCGCTGCCGCCATTCGCGCCCACGTTGCCGTAGCCGCAGCGGCGGCTGGGATCTGCCGGACGCGGCGCGCGCCGTTCTTCTGCGTGCAAAATTCCGCAGGCGGCGGCGCGAGCAAACGCACCACGTGGCCGAGGCGCTCCTGCTTGTAAGGCTTCGTCATGCAGACCACCGCGCCGAGCGAATGCGCATTCGCGTAATCGCTGGGATAGCCGGAGCTCGTCGTCAACACCACCGGCACATGCTTCAGCCGCGGGCTCTGCTTCACGTGCGCGCACAGGTCGTAGCCGGGCAGGCCGTCGCCTTCCACTTCCGCAATCACCAGCGCGGGCGTGAACATATTCAACACTTCGCGCGCGTCGGGGCAATTGCTCACGGCCATCACGTCGTAGCCTTCGCCGCCGAGATAGGCTTTCAGCGTGGCGCGGATCATTTCGTCGGCGTCCACCACCAGCACGAGCGGGCGCTTGGAATTCGGTTCGCGCGAGAGCGAGAACGCTGACCCATTCGAACGCAAGCGGGGCAGCCGGCGGCGCGAGCGGCATACGCGGTGCGGGCGATGAGTCCGCCAGCTTGCGGCCACACGAATCAACAATGTCTTCGCCCACGCCTTCACCCAGCGCGACGGCCACGGCGTAGCGGCCATCGGACGTTGCAAAAGCGCGCACGATGCGCCCTGGCTGTTCGGCGTGCAGCGCGGCGGGCGCGGTGCTGTACGGAAAAATCACGGCCACTTCCATGCCGCGAGCGTAGTTGGGGCTGGTCGAGAGGAAGAGGATTCCGGCGCGCGAGACGTCGATCGTCGTCGAAATTTCGTCCACCACCGCATCGGTGACATTAATGCCGCGCACTCGCACCGGCGCTGAAATCAGCGCGCGACGCCGCTTGCGACGATCAGCCGGCGGCTCGTTGCGCAGCGCATCGGCAGCTTCCTGAATGGACGGTTTGCATGCCGCGAGCGGATCGCCGCTTGCGTTGAGGCAGCGTTAGCGGCGGCCGAAGCGGAAGCGGATGCGTTCGCCGCGCACGGATCGGGCTCGAAATTCGCCGACGCGAGAATGTCGTCCAAGCAATATTCAAATTCCTGATTCAATTCCTGATTCGACTTCCTGCTGCTGCGAAAAATTCGCGCCGTCATTCATGCCCTAAGGGACCCCTGTTCCGCCGTCATCAATACAGCTCTGGCTATGTCAAAGGATAAAAGGGAAGCGCGGAGAGCACACTAGCGGAAGAGTTTCATTCGCGCAGTACTCGTGCGGGCGAAGCGAGTAGTACCAGGGTACTCGGCGGCAAGTGATTGTAAGCACATCGCTTAGCACCATTCCGCAGTAGGGGCACGGCATGCCGTGCCCGGCAAAGGAACTTGGCGGGATCGTTCCATTCATCGGCGTCGAGCGCCCGCGCATTCGATTTTTTCTGCGCTGCGATTAGCAAAATAACGAAGCAACATGCTCGCTGGATGGCGCGCGCTTGCTTGTAGCGCGTTCGGGCACGGCATGCCGTGCCCCTACTGTCGAAGAGGGCGATTGTGCCGATTCGAGATTTGCTTCTGCGGATTTTCCGGATCGAAATCCCAGCGCGCGGGATTCTCGCAGATGTATTGCCAGGTCTTGCGGAATTCGTCGTCGCTGCGGATTACCCGCTCGAAATAATTCCTCTGCCATACGTCGAGCGCGGGTTTTCGCAGCGTCATTCGCGCGGTCCGCGTCACAGCGGATTTGAAGGAACGTACGATCGTCGGAATTGAGCCCGTGATTGGTGCAGCGAAGGCTTCAGCATGCATGCTGCTTGTTTTCGGTGATCCAGCATTAGATCTCCTAACGCGCAGCACGATGATTGCGTGCAAATGATTCGGCATGATCGAATGCACAGGAATTTCAGCGTTTCGAAAATGGCTAGGGAACGGCGAGCAGGCATTCCTCAACGATTTTGCCGAGATCGTTCAACTGCATCTTGGTATCGATGACGCTGGCCGAAAATGCATTGGTTGTCCTTGGAACAAATCGTCACGAAATAACACGCCGCTTGGGAATAATCGAAGTCCTGGAAGCGAATCGTGCGTCGGCGCGGAAGAGGATCTTCGGCCATGCTGGCAGCCGATTGTAGCGCGAACGTAATTCCTACAGTAGGGGCACGGCATGCCGTGCCCGAACGCGCCAGAGGCGATCGCGTGCCATCCATCGGGCATGTGCTTCGAGTGTTGGTCGACGAGATCACCGGCGCCGAAAGACAACGACACGCCGAAATCTGAGGCAAATGGTGCGATTCTCGCCAAGTTCTTTTGCCGGGCACGGCATGCCGTGCCCCTACTGAAACTGTAAAACGCTACTTCGACGTGTCGCGCAGCAGGACCACATCTGACACTGCGTGGCGCTGCAGTACGCCGAGTTGTTTGCCGTCGAGCGAGAAGTGGTAGGCGTCGATTAGATCCGTGGTGAAATTTGTGATTCGCTTTGCTGCGGAGGCGCCGCCATCAAGCGGCTGCAGCCACAGATTATCTACGCCGGCTTCGCGCACTGGGTAGACCAGCGCGCGGCCGTCGGGCGTGAACGAAGCGGCGCCGCTGATGCGTTGGTCGGGCTTGATGATGCGCGTGATCGGATTCGTAGCGGATGCACTCGCATCGAGCGCTGTCCGCAGCGCGCCCGCGCCTTTATTTTCAGCGCCACCTGCGCTTTTGCCCACACCTGCTCCTTCACTCGCATCCGCGCCCTCGCCTGCTTGCGCCGCTTGCGCCGTCCGCTTTGCCGCGGCTTGCGCTCCAGCGCCGGCCTGCCCTTCGCCCGCGTTCGCGCGCCGCTCCCGTCGCCACCGGCAGCCCGCATTTTGCCCAAATTCAGCAGCACGATCTTCGTCTGATGCGCGGTTTCATTTCCCTCCGGCTCCACGTGAATTGAAAACGCCAGCCACTGGCCATCGGGCGAAATCGCCACCGGCGTATCGTCGAGCTCCGCATCGGCGATCTTCGTGCCCGGCACCACTTCCGCTTTTCCGCCGTCAATCGGCGCGCGCTTGATCTCCAGGCTGAACCAGTCGCGGAAATACACCCACTGCCCATCGGCCGAACAAACCGGCGCGCGCAAATCGTGCTCGTCGGTAATTTGTTTTGGATCGCGGCCATCGGAATTCACGCGCCAGATGTTGGCGGCTGTGCTGCCGTGATAGCCGGCCCAGGTGAACACGATATATTTCCCGTTCGCGCACGACGCCGGCAGCCCCAGAACCGTATCCGCCTCGTTCACCAGCACCGTCTCGTCGCCCGACCCGTCCGCATTCACGCGCATCAATTTTCCGCCGTCGTTCACATAGAGCGCACCATCCGGCGCCCAGTTGAACCCGTAAATATCGCGCTCCTGGCGAATGCCGGTCACGTCCGGAGGCTTGCCCGCCATCGCCGCCGCCGCGGGAAAATTGAAAAAGCCGTAGCTCATGTGGCGCTGGATTGCCGAAAGCGTCTTGCCGTCGGCGGAAAGCCGCAGCGTGATGTAATTATTCGTGTCCTGCGTGACGAAACGAATCCCCGGCTCGTCGCTCGAAAAATATCCGATCTGCTGGCGGATGAATCCGCTGCCGCGCGCTTCCGCGGTCAACAGCATGCCTTCGCCCGAAGGCAACCAGGTGAGATAACTCGGCGCGTAGTCCTTGAAACCCGCCAGCTTCGCTTCCTTGCCGCTCGCCGCGTCGAACATTTTGATCTGCGAAAGCTCGCCGGAATTTTCGTACACCACGCCCGCGATCGCTTTTCCGTCCGGCGTCCACGCGGGATAGAACGGCTGCTCGGTGAGCGGACCTTTGACCAGAATTTTTTCGTCGCTGCCGTCGGCGTTCGCCGTGAGCAGGCAGAACTTGTCCGCGTCGGGATGGCCGGTGCGGACGTAGGCGATGCGCTTCCCGTCGGGCGAAAACGTGATGGGATTATCCGCTTCGTGCACGGTGAGCTGCGGCGTGCCGCCCAGAATCGGCGCGCGATAGAGATCGGCTTCGTCGGCCCCGGCGCTTTCGCGCTTCAGGAAATAAATAAAATTTCCGTCGGGCGCGAAGATCGGGCCGAAGTAGATCGCGTCGGAGGGCGGAACGATCTGCGTATCGCTGTCGGTGGGCAGATGATGCAGCCACAGGCTGCTCTGTCCTTTGTCCATCACCACGCTCAGCACATATTTTCCGTCGGGCGAAATCGCGGCGGCCACCGATTTGCCGTTCTTTGAAATCTGCCTGATGCTGAAATTCTCGAAAGGCATCGGATGCGCGCGGTGGAGAAGGGAATAGACGCCATAGGCCGCGCCGATTGCGAGCAGCGCGACGACTGCGATGCTCGCGATGAGAAAAGCAGGATTCCGCTGCGCGCGCGGAACTTCCGTCGCTCGCGGTGGCGCTTGATTCGGTGGTGCGACGCACGCCGCTGGCGCCGCCCTCCGCAATCGAGCCGCGCGCCCGTGCGCGTCGCGCCGCTGCCTTGCAAATTCTCGGTTGCTTCGCTTGCGCCCTTCAGCCGATGCAAATCTTCGTGAACGCGCAACTCTATGCTGCGTTGGAGAGCTGCAGCCGCTTCCGCATCTGCAGCTCTGCGCGTTGATCCTGCGCCGCGGCTGCCTGGAGCGCCTGATGGCGTCCCTGACGGCGTGCCTGATGGGGTGCCTGACGAAGTACCTGACGACGTGGCGCGAATCGTCCCCGACCTCCCCGATTCCATCGCGCGCTTCAGCCGCTGCAAATCCGCGCGCATATCGCCCGCCGTGTGATAACGCAGCTTCAGATCCTTCTCGAGCGCCTTCTCGATAATTTCTTCGAGCTTCGCCGGCACTTCCGGATTCAGCTGCGACGGCCGCACCGGCTCGCGCTCGAGAATCTGATTGAAAATCACGCCCGCTGTCGCGCCCGAGAAAGCCTGCTTCGCCGGTGGCCATCTCGTAAATCACAATGCCAAACGAAAAAAGATCGCTGCGCCCGTCAAGCTTCTCGCCGCACACCTGCTCGGGCGACATATACGCCACCGTGCCGAGCGCGGTGCCGGGACTCGTCAGATTCGGATCCGTTTCGAGCAGCACGGCCGGGACGTTCGCAGCCGTCGCGCCCAGCGAAATCGCTTCGCCCACTCGGCGTCCGGTCGCGAGCTGCTTCGCGAGTCCGAAATCGAGAATCTTCGCCTGGCCGCGCTCGGTGATGAAAATATTCGCGGGCTTGATGTCGCGATGAATGATGCCTTGCGAGTGCGCCGCATCGAGCGCGTCGGCCACGCCGATGGCGAGATCGACCAGCATATCCATGCGCAGCGGCCCGCTCGCGATGCGATTCTTCAGCGTCACGCCCTGCATCAATTCCATGGCGATGAACGGCATGCCCTCGTCTTCGTCAATGTCGTAAATCGTGCAGATATTCGGATGGTTCAGCGCGGACGCAGCCCGCGCCTCGCGCTGGAATCGCTCGAGCGAGGTAGGATCGAGCGCCGCGCCCAGCGGCAAAAATTTCAGCGCCACCTGCCGCCGCAGCTTCGTATCCTCAGCGCGATACACCACGCCCATCCCGCCCCCGCCCACCTGCTCGACGATGCGGTAATGCGTTACAACGCGCCCAATGTAAGGATCGGATTCCGTCACCCGAATAATATACGCGAAGTGGCGCGCACAGAGCCAACGCGCTCGAGCAGTTGTTTTTCAGCGCCTTCGGTAGCACAGGCAATCCTGCCTGTGCCAACGTGAAAACGCAGCGCGGCACGCGCTCGATCACGCAAGATCAAAGAACGCGTTCTTGGTTTCCTTGTTTGGCGACGTCGCGCGCCTAGCAAATCGGGCACAGGCAGGATTGCCTGTGCTTCTCGAAACCGTCTGCATTGCTTGCGCGCGAGTCAGGTATCCGGCACGCCAGACGCGACCGTGCGCCGAATCGTCGCCAGCAAAGCGAAAAGTCCGTGCCATGCCAGAGGTGTGCGCGATCCAGCTGACTCGCAGCGATGGAGATCGCGAGCTTTGAATTCTCAATCGCGACAACACGCCGCGAACAGAAGGCGCCTCGATAGCTTGGCAACGTTCAAGTGGCCAGCGGCCGAACAGCAGCATTTTCCGAATGTAGGGCCCGTGCTGCCGATGGCACATCGCAGGTTGTCGAACGTCGGGACGCCGAACCAAAGCGCTTCGCACGCGAAGCGGCAGCTTCAACGGTATTCGCATCTGGACATACGTGCCAAATGCCCCAAAGGGTCGATGAGTCCGATGCGACGGAGCAAAAGCAAGATCAGACAATCCGAAAGATACGCGATTCTGCCTCTCGGGATCGCTGCTGCAGTGAGCACAGCATGCTCGGCAACCGCTCCGCGTCCTGTACGCGGTCGAAGTCCATCGCGGCAGCGATTCATGCCTGCACCTGAGCTGAACACAGCGCGCCGCAGCAGCACACTCGCGACCACGTTCTTGCGTTCTCGCTCGCTTGAGTCATTCGTCCCCAGTAGGGGCACGGCATGCCGTGCCCGAACGCGCCAGAACCAATGCACGCCATCCATCGCCCGATCCGCTACCAGTGTTCGCCTTTGAATTCTCAATCGCGACAAATGGCTGGGCAACGCCAAGTTCGTTCGCCGGGCACGGCATGCCGTGCCCCTACTGTCGATCACATCGCTTTTCAATCCACGGCTTGCACGCGAAGCGCCTTCAGGTAGCACAGGCATTCCTGCCTGTGCCCCAATTTGCTATGTGCGCGGCGTCGCAAAACCAGGAAACCAAAGAACGCGTTCTTTGATCTTGCATGTCTAGGGCGAACCGCGTCCCGTTTTTACGTGGGCACAGGCAGGAATGCCTGTGCTACTAAAACCCATATTTGCAACCAATGCGTGCACCCGCGCGTCAAATGAATTAGAATCGCGCAGTAGCATTTGCTTCTTCTTCGCTCGACCCAGTGAGCGAGGAGGGTGAGATGACCCACGGGCCCGGCAGTTCCGAAGACAACGCAATCGAAGGCAAGCTTTCCCGCATCGCATTTTCCGGCACCATCGCTCGCAATCATTCCGTTCGTTTTTTTGCCGGCGCGACTAACCGTCGCGACGCCTCTAAGCATTCCTCCGCACCTCGGCGGCTCGTTGCCGCACTCGCTTTCGCTGCCGCTCTCGCCATCGCCCCGCATCCGGCTTTCGCCCAACACGGTGGCGGGGGCGGCGGCGGCCACGCTGGCGGCGGCGGTGGATTCGGCGGAAGCCACGGTGGCGGCTTCGGCGGCGGTGGTGGATTCGGCGGCGGTGGCGGCCACGCAAGTGGCGGCTCGTCGCATGGCGCAGGGCCCGCAGGCAACGGCGGCGGTTCATCGTCGGGTCATTCTTCTGGCACTTCCGGCAGCACAGGCAACGGCGGCGCAACGAATTCCGCCGCGCATTCGGCCCCGTCCTCCCGCTTCATCGGCGGCAGCACGTGGCAGGCTCCTCCGAGCACTGCAATGCGCGGCGGCGCCCAGCCCTCCTCACATTTCATCACGCCCGACGAAGCCGCCGCATCCGGCGCGCACGTCGTCGCAAGACCCGTTGAACCGCGAGGCATCAGCAATCCTCTCGGCGCTTCCACCGCGCTGCGCGGCTCGACATTCACAAACGGCGCAACCAGCAGCACGATGCGCACGCGCCCATACGCAGCGCAGTTTGTCGGCGCGCCACCTCACGTGCCAGGCCGTTCCGCCGCTACGCGGACCCATCTTCTTCTAGGCCCGGGCTTCGGTTTCGGCGGCTGCTTCGGTCCATTCTTCTTCGGCTGCGGCGGCGGATTTTATGGCGGCGGATTTTACGGCGGGTTCGGCTTCGGCCTGGGCTACGGTTACGGCTACTGCGATCCATTCTGGGGCTGCCCGGCCGGCCTCTACGGCAGCTATTACAACGGCGGCTACTACGGCAATCAGATCTACAACGACTCGACCAGCGACAGCAGCGTCTCGAACGAATTTAATCCCAGCCGCTACTGGGGCCCGTCAGCTCCGCCCGAAGAAACCGGCGGTGGCGGCGGCAGCGCCTCGTCCACCGACAACGAAGTGGTGCTATTCCTGAAGGACGGCACCGTCTACGCCATCACCGACTACTGGATCGCCGACAACAAGCTCCACTACATCACCAACTACGGCGGCGAAAATTCCATCCCCCTCGACCAACTCGACATGCAGCGCACAGTAGACGTAAACGCCAAGCGCGGCATCAACATAACGCTGCGCCCAACGCCGCAATCGCAGCAAGCGCCAGCACCGCCCGACGCGCAGCCAGCACCGATGCCGCCGCAGCCGGGAGCGCGCCGCCCACTTCGCAGTCAGCGCCAACGCCAAACGCACCGCCAGCCCCGCCGCAGCCGTAGCTTTTCGTACCGCCGGCCTCCGGCCGGCGCCTTTGCCTTTGACGTTCGTACCGCTGGCCTCCGGCCGGCGCCTTTGCCTTCGCTTTCAGTAGCACAGGCATTCCTGCCTGTGCCGAGCCCAACGTAAGGAACGCGCGGCACGCAGTGCGCGCTAGACATGCAAGATCAAACGAACGCGTTCTTTCGCTTCCTCGTTTTGCGACGCGACGCACCCAGCAACTTGCGGCACAGGCAGGAATGCCTGTGCTACCTAAAAACGCACCCGCACCGCCCGTCACCTTGGATTATTTTCCTCTACACAAATAATCACTTAACAACGAACTACCGTTTCCTGTAAAAGTATTACGTTAGCCTCGTAATCCGCCAAGCGCCGCGCTTGGCATTTTTTTTGCCCCCTGCATTTCGCTTCACTCCGTGCCTCTGCGACTCTGTGGCCACTTACCGCTCGCTCGTAGCTCGTCGCTCATCAGTCGTCCCTCGTCCCTAGCCACTAGCCACTCGTCACTAGCCACTTTCTTTTGGAGCCTCCATGCCGAACTACAACACGCAAAATCCTCCCTACTCGATTTTCCCCGGCGACGTCGCCTTCGCCTTCAATTCCGAAGCGCCCGCCGCAGGACAGGCCAGCCAGCAATTCGCCCTCCCCAGCTACGCCGGCTTCCCTGAAAACGGCCGCACCGTCCGCTGGCAAACCATCTTCGGCACCGCGCCCTCAGCAATCAGCGTCACGCTGCAATCCGCCATGATCGACGCCGACGCCCAATACTCCACCATCGACACCTCCACCGTCACCGCCGGCGAAGCCCGCAGCGTCAGCGGCGTCCGCGCCAATTTCCTCCGCGCCAAAATCACGTCAATCACAGGCGGCTCAGGCATCACAGTCCAGGTCCTGGGCTAGCCTTCCAGTAGCAAAAAAGCGGCGCGGTGCGCGCTAGACAAGCAAGATCAAAGAACGCGTTCTTTGGTTTCCTTGTTTTGCGACGCCGCGCACCTAGCGACTTGTGGCACAGGCAGGAATGCCTGTGCTACCAAAACCGCGCCCCGATGTATTACAATTCCGGCACGTAAACTCCATGCACCGCCTGCTGCTCAAACTCGCGCTCGGCGCCGCTCTCACCAGCACCGCACCCGCGCAAACCGCCACCACCCCGGATTTCTCCGGCACTTGGAAACTCAATCTCGCGAAAAGCAAGCTGCCCAAGAAGCTCCCAATCAAACCACAGACCGTCACAATCGCCGCCGACGCCCACGCAATTCAGTTCCACTTCTCGACTGATCCCAAAGACAGGCTATATACCTTCGTTCCGGACGGCAAAGCGCGTACGGTGTACGTTGTCGAAGGCAAAGAGCGGCTGTCTGGGGTGAGGATCCTGTGGAACTAGTGAGAGCGAGATGGGAAAGATCTTTTCTGGTTATCGAATACGACGTCAAATCAGGCCTAGAACCAGTTGATCCAGCTGATTCCGCTCCATGCTGGCCCTGGCCGCTCTCGCTCTACTGGAGCTTGTCGAACGACGGGAAAACGTTAACCGAAAAGTATGACGGATCGAACTGGATACGGGTCTACGACAAGCAGTAGCCGTTCAGTAGCCGTTCAGTAGCGTAGGCTTCAGCCTGCGCCACCTGAGATCGCACCTCGATCGCGCTAGACAAGCACGCATCGTCACTTCGTTCTTTCTCTTTCGCCGTTCGCTTCGCAACCCAAACTCAAAAACGCCGGCCAGAGGCCGGCGGTACTTAAACCAACGCCGCCATCGCTTCCTCGCATCTTTGACGCGCCGCCCCCAGCAACTTGCGGCACAGGCAGGAATGCCTGTGCTACCAAACCCTTGCCTCAGCTCTGCATCGCCGTCGTACCGCCCAGCGCCGCACGGCCCAGCCTGGCTACCGTGCACTTCTGCGCGCGAGCCCGGCGGGCTGCTCTGCACCACGCATTACGACACGCTTCGTCGGTCTCATTCTCGGATTTCAACAATAGCGCTGAAGCCGCCCGACCATCTCCTTCGTCGATCCTCGAATCCTGAAACGCCTCTATGCCCAAACTCAAAAAAACAAAACGCCCCCGCCGCAACCGGCGCAAACGAATCAGCGTCGCGCCCGAGAACCCGCTCCAGCAAACGCAACCGCTCGAAGCTCGCATCGCCGGCCGCGATTAACGCCGCTTTCACGCTAGCCTTCGGCGACGCCACCACCATCGCCGCGTCGCCATCATCCTCGTCGTCGTCCTCCGCGCGCGACGCAAAGTCCTCCGCGCCCGCCGCATCACCCGGCAACGCCAACGACTCCGCCAAAAATCCCACGGCGGCCATCGGCAAGCGCGCACACAATCCGACAGGGGCACGGCCCGCCACGGCGGGCAAGCATGTGGAAGACGTGCCCGAACGCCCGGCAAGCACGGCTCGGCCATCGAGCACAACTTCACGCCGCCGCAGGAGCAAAGCGGCGCGCCTACCGAAACGCTCTGTCATCCTGAGCGCAGCGAAGGATCTCAGCCGCCCGACCAGCAATATCACGCGCCCGAGAAGTCGCTCGAGCAAACGCAAACGCTCGAAGCTCGCATCGCCGGCCGCGATTAATGCCGCGGTCACATCAGCCTTCGGCGACGCCACAACCATCGCCGCGCGCCCCGTCTCCTCCGCGCCTCCTCCGCGCATCCGCATCGGCGACGCCATGCGCCGCTCCGGCCTCGACGAATACAAAGTGGCCCGCACCTTCGCCGGCGTCGTCGACAAACTCAGCGACGGCACCAAAGACACCGGCGGCGTCCAAAAGCTCCTCGTCGACGTCCTCAAAGAATGCAGCCGCCACCTCGACCCCCCGCAATCCGAGCGCGCCGCCCCTGCCGCCCCCGTGCACATCACCATGGTTCACAACGTCCCGCGCCCAGTTCGCACGCAACCGCCGCCGCAGCAGCAACTCAACGCCGCGCCGAGCGCCGCGCCACCCAGCGACGCCCCAAACGTTGCGCAAGCAACCGGTGCCGCAGCGCCAAGCGCCGCGCCAGCAAGCGAATCCGCAACAAGTCCCGACGCCGCGCAATCCGACGCAACCGCGTCGCCAGCGCCGCAGCCGTAGCCTTTGTCTTTCGTACCGCCGGCGTACCGCCGGCTCTTTTGCATTTGCGGTTCGCCTTTCGTACCGCTGGCCTCCGGCCGGCGCCTTTGACGTTAAGTAGCACAGGCCCCGCCGGTCAGGCGGTCGTGAAAATGTCGCCTGTGCCAACGTTACACCGCGCCTCGATCGCAATTGCTTGGCGCACACCGCCACATCGTTCTTTTCGTACCGCCGGCGTCTCGCCGGCGCCTTTGACTTTCGCTTTCTCCCTTGTAGAGCCGGCATCCTGCCGGCTCTTTTGCATTTGCAGTTCAGTAGCACAGGCATTCCTGCCTGTGCCAACGAACGCTGCAGCACGATCGCAATTGCTTGGCGCACGCGCGACATCGTTCTTTTCGCTTTCGTCGTTTCCGATAGTAGGGGCACGGCATGCCGTGCCCGAACGCGCCACAAGCACCCGCGCTCCATCCACGCACCGCGCGCTACAAATGTTTCGCGGTCGCATCTGAATTTCTGCATCGCGACGAATGGCCTGATCCCGCCAAGTTCTTTCGCCGGGCACGGCATGCCGTGCCCCTACTGACGTCAAACCAACGCTTCCTCGCATCTTCAACGCACAGCACCTGGCAGCTTGCGGCACAGGCAGGAATGCCTGTGCTACCTAACACCATCCATTTCCGAATTTCAATTCCATTTCCCAAAGGAGCTCCACAATGAGCGCCAGCAAAACCACCATCGGCTACATCGTCCAACTCGGCGGCATCGGCGCATTCGCGCTCGGCGCCGTCCTCAGCTTCCATCACGCCGCCATCGCCGCATCCTTCGCAGGCGGCGCCGCCGCCTTCTACGTAGGCAAAAAAATCCGCGCGCTAAGCACGCCAGCGCCAGTCACCGCCCCAAGCGCCGCCGCAAAATAACAGTAGTGGGCACGGCATGCCGTGCCCGAACGCGCCACATGCATCGGTAAGGCCATCCACCGCACCGCGCGCTACAAATGTTTCGCCGTCGCATCTGAATTTCTGCATCGCGACGAATGGCTCGATCGCGCCAAGTTCTTTCGCCGGGCACGGCATGCCGTGCCCCTACTGACGTCAAACCAACGCCGCGAACGTCTCCTCGCATCCACAACGCCACGCACCTGGCAACTTGCGGCACAGGCAGGAATGCCTGTGCTACTCAACCCCATGTCCGCCACCGTCACATCCGGTTTCGATCGCTGGCTCGATGATCGATCGCGCGATGACTCCGCTTCTGCTGCCGCCGAGGCCACTGTCGGCATCGACGCATCGCGCACTGACATAGACGCCTCCCGCGACCCTGACGCACCACGCGACGCCGACGCGCCCATCGCGCCAAACGACGCGCTCAATCTCAACGCCGCGGCCGATCCTGATAACGCCAACGCCAACGACCCCGCCGATCCCACCAAGCGCTTCCTCACCTACGCGCCCTTCGCCAAGCAGTGCGACTTCCACAAATCGCCCGCCAAGTACCGACTCTTCGGCGGCGCGGCCGGTCCCGGCAAATCGATGGCGCTGCTCATGGAAGCGGTCGTGCAGGCCAACGACAACATGGGCTCCAACACGCTCCTCCTCCGCCGCACATTTCCCGAGCTCGAGCAATCACTGCTGCTTTATTTCCGCAAAGAAATCCCGCGCGAACTCTACTCGAGCTTCAACGACTCGAAGCACGTCGTCACCTGGCTCAACGGCTCGACCACCCGCTTCGGCTACTGCGCCGCCGAAAATGACGTCTACCAATATCAGGGCGCGGAATTTCTTTTCATCGGCATCGACGAGCTCACTCTCTTCACTCTCCGCCAGTGGCAATTTCTCACCAGCCGCAATCGCTGCCCGATCGCGCGAAGCGTTTCCAAACATGGCCGGCGCCACGAATCCCGGCAACATCGGCCACGCCTGGGTGAAGTCACTGTGGATTGATAAGCAGCCCGCCGCAGGAATGGAAAATCCGGAGTGCTACGATCCCGCCGATTACGATTTCATCTCAGCGCGCGTCCATGACAATCCCATCTACGCCGCCGATCAAAATTATCTGAAGACGCTCGCCGCGCTGCCGTCGCACCTGCGTCGCGCATTCCTCGACGGCGACTGGGAAGTTTTCGCCGGCCAGTATTTCGATAATTTCGACGTAACGCGCCACATCGCCCGCGCCGAAACAATCGACTGGAAACCGTGGTGGCCCCGCTGGATCTCAATCGACTGGGGCTTCGAGCACCCGTCAGCGACATACTGGCACGCCGCCGCGCCCAGGTAGCACAGGCATTCCTGCCTGTGCCAACGACTCGCCACAGCACGATCGCACTAGCCAAGCACCCAACGCGACATCGTTCTTTAAGCCGTCAGCTTCGCCGCCATCTTCGCATCACCCAACGTCAAACAACGACGCCAACGCTTCCTCGAATCGCAACGCACCGAACGTAGCAACTTGCGGCACAGGCAGGAATGCCTGTGCTACCCAAACCGTCATCACCTACCGCGAATACGTCACGCATCGCACCGCCCCGCGCGACCTCGCCCACGAAATCATCGCCCGCAGCCTCGCCCGCGACGACGCCGACGGTTTATGTACCGCTGGCCTCCGGCCGGCGCATTTGCCTTTGAATCTCTCTTCGCCCTACGCGCACGACCAAAATTCAAAAACGCCGGCCGGAGGCCAGCGGTACGAAAATCCCGCGTCGCCATACGCGTCGCCCACACTCAACGGCTCTGTCATCCTGAGCGCAGCGAAGGATCCCAACTTCGCGCCATCCTCCGCGTCGCCATACGCGTCCGCATCGCAATCGCATTCGCCCTACAGTGGCACAGGCCCCGCCGGCAGGCGGGAACGTGAAAATGACGCCTGTGCGCCGTCCTCGCGGCACAATTCACCCGACCTTGCCTCCCGCACCACCCCGCACCCCCACGAGAAAATCGACGCCATCTACCTCTCCCCCGACGCCTTCGCCCGCCGCACCGACGAAGCCTCCATCGCCGACCAAATGGGTGACGTCTTCGCCGCCGCCGGCTTCCCGCGGCCCATCCCAGCCGACAACGATCGCATCGGCGGCTGGATGCTGATGTACCAAATGCTTGACGCCAACGAGTGGCTCCTCACCGACAATTGCATCGAGCTGATTCGCACCATCCCCACGCTCGTCCGCGACATGGCCCGCATCGAAGACATAGAAAAAATGGAGGGAGATGATCCAGCCGACGCCGCCCGCTACGGCCTGAAATCGCGCTACGCCACCCGCGCCGCCTACTCCATCGAGCATTTGCCCTACGAAGCGCGCCTAGCAGCGCGTGTGCTCAGCGCAGACCCCACAGTCCGCGCAATCCAAGCCCGCAAAGCCCAACTAGAAGAGCACCGCCGCACAAGTTACGTCCCACGCCGCCGCCGCTGATCGTTCTCGTCGCCCTTCGTACCGCCGGCCTCCAGCCGGCGCCTTTAAGTAGCACAGGCATTCCTGCCTGTGCCAACGCAACGCCACAGCACCATCGCGCTAGACAAGCACGAAACGCGAAATCGTTCTTTTCGCCGTTCGCGCACAACGTCAAACCAACGCAGCCATCGTTTCCTCGTATCGCAACTCCCAGCACGTAGCAACTTGCGGCACAGGCAGGAATGCCTGTGCTACCTAACACCGCGACCTCGGTCGCATTGCTCAGCGCACATCAGGCGTAGCGCGACACATTCACTCGGCTTCAGATTCAGTGCTATGTTTATGAAGTCATGAGGGCATTCATCGAATCACTGTCCCTGACCTGGGGTGCAGTTGTGATCGCCATTCTTTCGGTGATCGTTGTTTGGATTTTATGCTCGCTGCTGCCGGTGGCATCACGTTGGCGCTGGATCTGGGCTGTGGTCGTTCCATTCACTTTGGCGTATTGCCTCTACTGGTCTCCCGTTTGGCTGGGAGCTGACGCATCCGGATACGACGTTTGGAAGTTCCTGGGTGTCGGCGGCTGGTTTTTCGCCGGATTTTTTCCATCCGCCTTCCTGGTCCGAATTCTCGAAAAACGTGCAACCAGGTGATCCGCCGCCGCTAGCCTCACAGTAGGGGCACGGCATGCCGTGCCCGAACGCGCCACATGCACATTCGCGCCAACCACGCACCTCGCGCTCCGAATGTTTTGCAGTCGCATCTGAATTTCTACATCGCGACGAATGGCTCAATCGCGCCAAGTTCTTTCGCCGAGCACGGCATAACAGGAATGCCTGTGCTACTGAAAACCATGCAAATTCATAAATTCTGGCGCCGCCTCACCACAACCCGCCGCGCCCGCACCCTCGAAGCCGAACTCGCGCTCGAGCGCGCCGTCGTCGTGCGGCTAGACGCAGCGATCGCCCAGCAGGGAATTGAAATCGCCCGCCTCCGCGCCGAAAATCGCGCAATGCTAAATTCCATCCTCGGCATCGCCGGCCTTCCGCCTGTAGCCGCGTCACTCGACGATCTCGCCGCAACGCAAAGTCAAAACGCGACGCCACCCTCCGCCGCCCGTGCGCTGAACCATTCACGCCCACGCGCGAATCCAACCCCGCACGTTGCCGCGCCAACGCGTCGCCGTTCCTGGCCCCAGATCCACCGCCTCCTCGAATTCGAATCCGCGCAAAAAGAAAAGCCCGCGACGGATCCGCTACCGCCGGCGCATCAGTAGCATCGCGCACCAGTCTTTTGTACCGCTGGCCTCCGGCCGGCGCCGTTGCCTTTCAGTAGCACAGGCCCCGCCGGTCAGGCGGCCGTGAAAACGACGCCTGTGCCAACGCAACAACGCAGCCCGATCGCTAATTCTTGGCGCATATCACGACATCGTTCCTTAGATACGAACGTCAAACCAACGCAGCTAACGCCCTCTCGTTTCAGTAACGCACATCACGTAGCAGCTTGCGGCACAGGCAGGAATGCCTGTGCCACCTAACACCGCCCCTCGATCGCCGATTCTTGGCGCGTATCACGGCATCGTTCTTTTCTTCGCTTCTGCCGTTTCCGACAGTAGGGCACGGCCCCGCGAACCCAGGCGGGATCTGCGACACGCCGTGCCCGAACGCGCTACATGCAGTCACGCGCCATCCATCGGACGATGCCCTACCAACGTTTGCCTTTTAATTGTTCAATCGCGACGAATGGCCTAATCGCGCCAAGTTCGCTCGCCGGGCACGGCCCCGCGAACCCATGCGGGATCTGCGACATGCCGTGCCCCTACTGAAATCTCCCCGCGCACGCCACGTCGTTCTTTCGTAGCGCCGGCTTCCGGCCGGCCGTTTTGTCTTTCGCTTTGCACGAACAGAAATGCTAGATCAGCAGCAAAACGTAAATTCAAAAACGCCGGCAGGATGCTGATTGGATAAAGGCGTCGGCTCCTTCGAGCTGAGTACACTTGGCGTTGGGAAACGACCAAGGCTCGGAGGGAAGGAGCCGAGCGATGAAGATTATAGGCTGTGATTTTCACACGCGCCAGCAGCAGATTGAGATGTTGGATACGGAGACCGGAGAGATCGTGCAGTTGCGATTGGAACACCACAACGGCGAAGCCAGACGGTTTTACGAACAGTTGCGTGGGCCGGTGATCGTGGGGATCGAGGCAACCGGCTACACGCGATGGTTCGAGCAGATGCTGGCCGAGCTAGGGCACGAACTGTGGGTCGGAGATGCGGCCCAGATTCGCGCTGCGGTGGTGCGCAAGCAGAAGAACGACGAGCGGGATGCAACCCATCTGCGAAGGCTGATGAGTGAGGACCGCTTTCCGAAGATCTGGATGCCCACGGTCGCGGAGCGGGATTTGCGGCAACTGGTATTGCATCGCGTGAAGCTGGTGCAGATGAGAACGAAGGTGATGAACCAGCTGCAGGCCATGGCCATGGGCCAGGGTCTGTGCCGGAAAAAGAAGTTGTGGAGCAAGGCAGGGCGGCAGGAACTGGAAGCGCTGGCGCTCGAGCCGTGGGCCTCGCGGCGGCGGAAAGAACTGCTGGAGTTGCTCGACCAGATGGAGAAGCCGATTGCAGAACTAGATGACGCGGTCGAGAAGCAAGCGGCGGCTCATCCCGCAGCGGCTCGGCTGATGACTCATCCGGGGGTGGGACCGTTGACCTCGCTGGCCTTCGCACTGACGATCGGGGAGGTCGAACGCTTCCGCCGTAGCCGGCAGGTGAGCAGTTATCTGGGACTCGATCCTCAGCTGAACTCGTCGGCGGATCGGGTGCGGATCGGATCGATCAGCAAGCAGGGCAGTTCGACAACGCGCTGGTTGCTGGTCGAAGCCGGGCAGACGGCGGCCCGGAAAGATGCGGAACTGCGACGGCTGTATCAGCGACTGAAATTCCGTCGGGGGAGTCAGATTGCGAAGGTGGCGGTGGCGCGCCGCCTGGCGGTGAGGTTGTACTGGATGCTGCGCAGCCGGGCCGATTACGGAGAACTGCTGGCGCAGCTGGTTCGTTTGCGGGGTAGCTCGAGTAGCGCCGTGATGGAAGCGGTCGATCCATCGAGACGCTGAGTGAGCGCCCTGCCTCCTCGGAAAGCCGGGGAGTCTGCAGCGAGAATCATGGTGGAAAGACCGAATAGATGGCTGGTGGAACCAACGTTCCATCGCAGATGATTTCAGCAGCGAGCTTGGTCGGCGATGCACAAGCAAAACCAAAAGATTCCTGGTAGGGACAACAAACCGGATCGGAGATTCCCGGTCTCAGAACAAAACTACCAGTGTATCTTGACAACGCCGACGCCTTTATAGACGGCGCTACGTTCGGAGGAAAACATGCCGTACATTCGCGGTCGTTACTACATGAATCCGGTTGTGGGCGACGCGCTCGAAGCCGCGCGCGAAGCCGAAGCGGCGCTCCAGGCTCTCGAGCACGCCGCAAAAGTGGCGCGCGGCGACACAGGCGAGGAAGATGACGCCGGCGCAAGCTCGTCCAGCGCAAACAGCAATGCAAGTGGTGGTAGGGCCAGCGGCAGCGGCGCTAATTCCAACGCCGACGCCTACGCGAAATCCGCGCCAGGCCCAATCCATCGCGTCGAAATCGAAGCCGCCGAACTTGTCCCCGCCCACTCAGGACGCGCTCAGCGCGGTTTCGTCGCCCGCATCCATCGCCGCGCGAATGGCAACGCTGCAAACGCGCCCGCGCCTGGCGACGCGGGTGTTCGTACCGCCGGTGCTTCCACTCACACTCGCTAACCGCGAGATGCCGGCGCAGTTGCCTTCGGGTTCCGCCTCGCCATTCGCGCGCAATTCCTCGACGCAACAAAATGCGATGCACCCCGCCCCCGAAACCCACGTCTTCTCCAATCACAACGACCTAACCAATTTCCTCCACGACCAATTCGCCGAAGATTGCAAGTAGCACAGGCATTCCTGCCTGTGCCCCAAGTCGCCAGATCCGCGGCGTCGCTATAAGATGGAAACGATGGCGGCGTTGGTTTGACGTTGCATACGAACGGCAAACAGAACGATGTCGCGATAAGCGCCAAGAATCGACCGACCCTGCTGCGTTGTTACGTTGGCACAGGCAGGAATGCCTGTGCTACTGACCGAATCGCGCGGCGTCGCGTATACTTCATGTGCAATTTCGGCGCACCGCGCAAGTCGCAACGCGCACCGCGCGCCGCAACCTCACATGATCTGCACTGAACATTACGCCGCGCCGCGCACATGAGCTACCGCTTCTCCGATTCGCCCAGCGGACGCGAGCGCCATTGGGAACGCCGCCGGCGCCGCAGCCGGCCCAGCGCGCCCTGGTTCATTCGCCCGCTGATCATTCTTCTCGCGTTTGCTCTGATCGTGGTGGTCACATGGCGCGGCATTCAATACGCGCTGCACACTCGCCCGGGCAGCGCGCGCGCAAATGTCGCCGCGTACGAAAGCGCCACATCCCGGCAGCCGCGCCGCAACAAATCCCGCCACCAACATCATTCCCGGCTGGCAGCGCGATGTGATCGTCGCGCTCGACGAAGCCCAGCGCCACGCCTCGGAAGGCGACGCCACCGAGACAAGTATCGCCGTCGATCGCGCCGCGTCCATCGTGATCGTCGCGCGTCTTCGCTCGCAGCCCACGCCGCCCGATTTCTTCGACGACGCGCTCTCGAAGCTCGACCAGGTTCTCGCCGCCTATCACACCAACTCGCGGCTCACCGAGCACGTCACCGACGCGCGCATCGAGCTCGCGGAACTGCGCTCCTCGATCGAGCCCATCCCGCCCGGCACTCCGTCGTCGCTCAACATAGACGAGCTGCTCGTCGCCACCGCGACCGGCGCGACCGAACCGCCATCGAGCGCCGCGTCCACATCCAGCACGGCATCCACGCCGGGCGCGCCACCGGACGCCGCGTCATCGTCTGCGTCGTCGTCTGCGTCATCGTCCGCGCCGTCCGCCGCGAAGCAGACCGCATCGGCATCGTCCAGTTCGGCGCCTGCGACCAATTCCAAATCCGCGAATAACTCTTCATCTGCCAGCAATTCGAAATCCGCGAGGGACGTCGCGCCCGGCCAAGTCTTCGTCGGCGCGCCCCGCGTCCTCGCCATGGGCGCGCTACTCAATCCCGCATCGCTCGGCGGCAATCTTCTCGACGCCACCAGCATGCCCTCCGGCGCCGAAATTCTCGAGCCGCCTCCGTCGCGCATCTTCGCCGACAACGTGCACGTCGAAAACCTCACCATCGCCGGCGCCGCGCAAACCCTCGACGGCATCCACTGGAAAAATGTCACCTTCATCGGCACGCACCTGCGCTACGAGGGCGGGGAAGTGGACCTCCACGACGTCCGCTTCATCCACTGCATGTTCGGCTTCCCCTCAGACGACCGCGGCGGCCGCCTAGCCACAGCGATCGCCCGAGGCCAAACCACAGTAGTAATCGAGTAGCCGCAGTTCGCATCGCCGTCGCCGCCGTTCGCGTCCTCGTCGTTCGTACCGCTGGCCTCCGGCCGGCGCTTTTGCCTTCCAGTAGCACAGGCCCCGCCGGTCAGGCGGTCATGAAAACGACGCCTGTGCCAACGCAAGAACGCGCCTGTAGCTGCTGATGCTTGGCACGTAACACGACATCGTTCTTTTCTTCGCCTTTGCTGTTTCCGACAGTAGGGGCACGGCATGCCGTGCCCGAACGCCCCACAAGCAAGCACGCGCCATCCACGCACCGCGCCGCTACAAATGTTTCGCCTTTGCTTTCGAATCTGAACATCGCGACAAATGGCCCGACCGCGCCAAGTTCCATCGCCGGGCACGGCATGCCGTGCCCCTACTGAAAGTAACCTAACGCGTCACGTCGCGGATTTGCGGTTCGAGTAGCACAGGCATTCCTGCCTGTGCCAACGCAACAACACATCACAACTCGCCGATGCTTGGCGCGTGTCACCACATCGTTCCTTTCTTCGCTTGTTGCCGCGCCCACACTGACGATCAACCCAACGACGCCAACGTTTCCTCGCATCGCGAACACACAGCTCCTAGCAACTTGCGGCACAGGCAGGAATGCCTGTGCTACCCCAAGCGAGAATCGAATGTCCACTTCGAATCAAACTGCAAGACCCGACGCTTCGATCGTCCCCATCGAAGGCCCCGCGCAATCGCCGTCTGTCGCCGACGGTTTTCGTACCGCCGGCGTCTCGCCGGCGCCATTTGCCTTCGGCTTCAATTCCTCCGCGCCATTCGGCGCGAACAACGAACAACTCCCCGAGCGCCTCCAATCCGCGCTCCGCCGCATCGTCCAACAATTCTGGAACCGAATCCGAATCCACGCGCCGCCAGGAAATTCGCCGCATCAAGCAGGCGCATCAATTCTGGCGCGGCCTGCAATACCTCTGGTGGAGCGAGCGCGACCAGAACTGGCATCTCCCCTTCGAACAAAAACTCACCGACGGCTCGTCGATCGAAGACCTGCCGCGCTACGAATTCGTCACCAATATTTACCAGGCCTTCGGCCTCTCGCATCGTCAGCGTGCTTTCGCAGGACGTGCCGCGCGTCCGCTTTTTCCCCTCCTCCGCGCAGGCCGAAGAAGATGTCTCCGCCGCGAAAGCCGCCACAGAAGTCGCGCAGCTCGTCGAACGCAACAATCGCATCGGAAATTTAATCGTAGACGAAGCGTTCAATCTCTGGACCGACGGCAAAGTCGGCGCCTACGTCCGCTTCGTAGTTGACGGCCAGCGCTTCGGCTTCCACCCCGAAACCGAAATCGCCGCCCGCGAAGTAAAAATCGGCGAGGACGTCTACGTCTGCCCAGATTGCGGCGAAGAAACGCCTTCAGTAGCGCAGGCATTCCTGCCTGTGCCCCGAGCAACGAACAGCGCGAATCGCGCCACACAAGCACCCAACACGACATCGTTGGGTTCGGCCCCAAACGCCGCACGAACAGAACCAAGCCAACTCAGCCGAGGTTCGCTCGTTCAACGAACGCGCAACATGTAGCCAACGTAGGCACAGGCAGCGAATGCCTGCACCACCTGCGGCGCCCTCCTCACCTCCGAAAATTTCGTCGCCGCCGAAACCGTCACCGTGCCTTCCGTCGAAACGCGCCTCCGCGTCCCCAACGGCCAGGAAGTAATCACCATCGTCGGCGGCCTCGAACTGAAAACTCCGCCGTGGGCCGGCGAGATGCACGAATACCCGTACCTGCAATGGAACATGGAAGTGCACCAGGCGCGCCTGCGCGCCGCGTATCCGCACGCCGCCGATAAAATCGGCTCGCCCGTCGCCACCGGCTCGCAGGAATACGAACGCCTCGCGCGTCTCGCGCAATCGCAGGGCGGACCGCTCACCGAAGGCGGCGATTTCAATATCAATCTCATCACGTTCCAGCGCACCTGGCTGCGTCCGTGGGCTTTCTTCGCGCTCGACGATAAATCTCTGCGCGACGAGCTCCTGCAACTTTTCCCCGACGGCGCGTACGTCGCATTCGCCGGCGACACCTACTGCGAATCGCGCAACGAAAATATGGACGACCACTGGCGCGTCCTTCACGCGCTGCCCGGCGACGGCTCGAGCGGCCGGCCCGCGCTCGGCGACGCGCTCATCAGCGTGCAGGAGCGTTTCAACACGCTCTCGAATTTGCAGATTGAAACCTACGAGTACGGCATCCCGCCGATTTACGCCGATAGCGAAGTGCTCGATTTCGACGCGCTGCAAAATCAAACCGCCGAGCCCGGCGCGCACTATCCCGCGCGTTCGAAGCCCGGCCAATCGCTCGCCGCAGGATTTTTTCAGCCCGCGCCCGCCGAAGTGCCGCCCGATCTCGCCGAACACGCCGCGAATTTAATGGGACCCGTCGCGCAATTTCTCACCGGCGCGTTTCCCGCGCTCTTCGGCGGCGCGATGGCCAATAACGACACCGCCGCCGGTTACGCCATGGCGCGCGACCAGGCCATGGGCCGCATCGGCCTCGTCTGGCGCCGCATGAAATTCTTCCACGCGGACGTGATGCTGCTCGCCGTGGATTGCTTCCGCCGCAATCGCCCGAATGATGTGGAGGTGACGCTGCTCGGCGCAGGCGCAGCCTTCGAATCGAAATGGATTCGCCTCGCAGATTTGAAAGGAAATTTATTCAGCTACCCGGAGACAGACGAGCAGTATCCGACGCTCTGGTCGCAACAGCGCGGCGTCCTGCTGCAGCTACTAGGCAGCCCGGATCCCGCAATGCAAGCCGTCCTCTCGCATCCAGAAAATCTAGCGTTGGTAAAACGCCTGATCGGCCTCGAGGAATTAGTAATCCCCGACGAAGAATCCCGCACCAAGCAATACCGCGAAATCGCGCAACTCGTCGCGGAATCACCAGTGATGAAAACAAGCGACGCATCGACAGTAGGGGCACGGCATGCCGTGCCCGAACGCGCCAACAGCACACACGCGCCACACCAGCACAACCTCGCAACCACGGTCTTCGCATCGTCCGAATCACCCGACGCGACAACCACGCCAAATGGCACGCCCCAGCCAAGTTCGTTCGCCGGGCACGGCAGTGCCGTGCCCCTACTGAACAACGGCGCGGGCAGCGCCTCAATCGACGATAATCTGCGCGCCGATTCCGTCACCATGCTACCCAGCCTCATGCCCGACGAATTCGCCGACAATCACCGCGTCGAACTCGAAGCCTGCATGCGCTGGTTCTCCTCCGACGCAGGCCAAGTCGCCAAAATCGAAGCCCCCGCCGGCTACGCCAACGTCCGCGCCCACGCCATGCTGCACAAATCCTATCTGCTAAAGCAGCAAGGCGCCTTGCTACAGCACCCAGCGACGCTGCTCCCCCCGCGAAAATAGGTTTCCCGCGCTAGCCCGTAATGTTTGCCGTCGCCTTTCGTACCGCTGGCCTCCGGCCGGCGCCTTTGACTTTGCCTTTGGATTTGGCGCTCGCGAACCACAATTCAAAAACGCCGGCCGGAGGCCAGCGGTACAAAAGACAACACCGCGCTTCACAAATCCAGGTTAACTCCGACCCATTTCCAGTTTTTCAGCCCTGCCTTGACGGGATTCTCCGCAATGTATCCGACGATTCGATGGAATTCCTCCTCGCTGCGGACGAGATGATCATAATACTCGCGCTGCCAGAATGATCCTGTGCGGCCAAGCAGCAGATTCGCCTCCCGAGCGGAGTACGATTTCCACGATCGAACCACATCGGCGAGTGAGCAATTCACAAGGATTCGAAATAGCACGTGAACGTGATTCGGCATCACGCACCATGCGCACATCCGATATCGCGTTTGCGCAAAATGCTGAAGCGTCGCCGAAACCAGATCAGCGATGGCCGGGCGCGCCAAAAAGCAGCTTCCCGTGCCCGCGTCTAATTTGTCTTGAATCCTTTCGCTCAGAAGATCTTCGAGCCTTTTCTGCTCAGTTGGCGAGAGCGATCGGTCCATCTTGTTGGCCGTTGCGATGATGTCTCGTTTTTCGAATTCGAATCCGCGCAAGACGTTCTGTGGCAGGGAATCGGCGAGCCGGAAGGTGACGAAGTAAATCGCGTTGTCGGCTTCCCAGTGTGGAAGTTTGCCACGGCTACGGATGCGAGGCACGGCGGGATTGTAACTGAAACGCGGGAACGAAACGCGGGCTCTGGTTTTTGTACCGCTGGCCTCCGGCCGGCGCCTTGGAAGTTGCCTTAGTCTTTTGACGTTGCCTTCGTCTTTGTACCGCTGGCCTCCGGCCGGCGCCTTTGACTTTGCCTTTGGATTTGGTGTTCGCAAACCGAGGAAAATTCAAAAACGCCGGCCGGAGGCCAGCGGTACAAAGGCAAAAACGCGCTACAGCGCGCGCTCGATCGTGCTGCCCGCCACGCGCGATGCGCCGTAGGCGCTTTTCTGCGACGGCGGCGGCGCCACTAATCTCACCACGTGCAGCAGCCGCTCCGGTTTGAACGGCTTCGCCATGCACACCACCGCGCCCAGTTGATGGCTCGCGGAATAATCGGCGGGCTGCGCTGAGCGCGTCAGCAGAATCACCGGCACGCGCTGCAGGCGATCGTTGCGCTTGATGATCAGGCACAGATCGTGGCCGCTCATGTCCTCGCCTTCCACTTCCGCGAGGAACACGGCCGGCACCGTGGTGCGCAACACTTCCAGAGCCTGCTGCGCCGTGGGCACCACGATCACCGTGTAGCCGTCCGACTGCAAAATATTTCGCATGATGTCCGCGGTGCGCGGGTCGGACTCGACCGCCAGCACGATCGCTTGCTGCTTCACCGCGGCGCTTGCCGCTGCGCTCGATGCTTCCTGCGTCGCCGGCAAATGCCCGAGCGGCGAATCCACAAACGGATCCGCCACGCTCAATTTCCCCTTCGAAGCGTATGCCCCATTCGACGCGTACGCACCGCTCGACGAGGCCGATGCTCCCGGCGCTCCCGCCGGAACTTTCTTCTCGCTCTTCGCGTCCGCCTTCGCCGCGCAGAATTGCACCGCCACTCCGTGCTGCTGGCTGCCGCTCGGCGACGATTCCACGCGCACCACTTCCGCTTTCTGCGCCGTGTTGAAATCGCCCGCGGCCGTCGAGTAGGGAAACGTCACCTCGAGCATCTGCCCTTTCCAGTAGCCGGCGCGCGCGCTCGTGAAAAGCAGGCCGTCGCGCGAGACGTCCACGCTCTTGCACACTTCTTCAAACGGCTCTGGCGAATTCACCACGCGCACGTGCACTTGCGCGGAAATTTTCGCGCGCTTGCGGCGGCGGCGTTCGATCCCGGATAAATTTCCGTTCGGATTATTTGGTTTCGCTGCTGAGTTGGGACGGGAACTGGCGGATTTACTTCGAGCCTCTGCGGAGGTCGTCGGGATCGTGCTCATTAACCCACCTCAAGTTGCGGGGTGCTTCCTCAGGAATGTGCAGTTAGTCGTGCTCCCCGTTGATATAGATGTACAGGCAAGCGAAGGCCAGCGAAATAGTACGTTGGTTTCAAACTGAAATCCTCCCGTACCAGTTTCCACGGTATCCGGTAACTGCCGCATTTGCCGCGCCGTGGGGCCGAGGTTTTCCACAGCCAGTGCATAAGTACAGGTGCGCCCCTGGAACACCACCTGTACCTCCAGCCCAGGACCAAGCTTTCGCCCAAGGGCGAAAGCCAAGTAGCACAGGCCAAGTAGCACAGGCATTCCTGCCTGTGCCCCAAGTCAAAACGCAGCACGATCGCATTGCTTGGCGCCCGCCGCCACATCGTTCTTCGTCTTTTTCCGACAGTAGGGGCACGGCATGCCGTGCCCGAACGCGCTACATGCACCCGCGCACCATCCAGCAAAGCGCGCGCTACAAGTGTTTTGCCTTTGACGTTCTGAAATCGCGCAACTCGCGACAAATGGCACGATCCCGCCAAGTTCGTTCGCCGGGCACGGCATGCCGTGCCCCTACTGAAAAACAATCGCGTGATTCGTCGTAGGTTTCAGTAGCACAGGCATTCCCGCCTGTGCCAGCGCGGCTATAACGCCGACGCCTGTGCGAACCGAGAAGCGCCGGCGTCATGTCCTCGGCGTTCGCAACACACATGCAAAACCAAAGAACGCGTTCTTTGATCTTGCACGTCTAGCACGCACCAGCCGTGTTTTTACGCAGGCACAGGCAGGAATGCCTGTGCTACTGGAGCACCACATGCCATCCGCAACACTCGCGCCAACTTCATCATCGCCATCGCGCACCGCCGCCCCCGCCGCGCCGCCACCCCGCGCCACTGATGACGAAATCCTCGGCATCACCTCGCCGCGAAAGAATCCGCCGCGCAACTCGCAACAACTCGAATTCGATTTCGACGCCGCCAAGCTCATCACCACGATGTCATTCCGAGCGAGAGCGTCCGCGCTGTGTCTGCTTCCGGACCGGCGCAGCCGGGCCGCGCGGATGACGCGCAGTCGAGGAATCTCTGCTGTCGCGAATGATCGCGCCGCATTCGCCGCGCCGCGCGCGCCTCCACCCCCGAACCCGCGCACCTCCGCGCCACCTTCGACGCCAACCCCGAACTGCGCGCCGCCTGGCGCGACGCCTCCGCCTACCGCGAATCCTTCGCAACGCCCGACGCCGCCCGCCAAGCCACCGCGCTCCTCGCCGACGTCAACCACATGGACGCGCTCTTCTTCTCGCGTCGCCCCGAAGATCACGCCTCGCTCGCCCGCGCCATCGCCAACCTGGATCCCGCCGCTTTCACC
This sequence comes from uncultured Acidobacteriota bacterium, assembly GCA_963697645.1. Classification (GTDB taxonomy): domain Bacteria; phylum Acidobacteriota; class Terriglobia; order Acidiferrales; family UBA7541; genus Palsa-295. The sequence goes on from CAVOOU010000002.1 coordinate 66,535, forward strand.
TCGCTAGCCAACGCAATGCAAACCATCGCCGCGAACGCCGACGGTTTACGTACCGCTGGCCTCCGGCCGGCGCCTTTGCCTTCTCCGTCAGTAGGGGCACGGCATGCCGTGCCCGAACGCGATGCTTGGCACGACGCCGCCCATTCGCCAAGCGTTGTCATTCCGAGCGAAGCGTCCGCGCTTTCCTCTTCCGGACCGGCTACGCCGGTCCGTGCGGACGCGCAGTCGAGGAACCTCTCTTCTGCCGCGCACGCCGAACAAAATCAAAACCAACTGCAGATTCCTCGCTACGCTCGGAATGACAATGCGTTGCATGACGCCAACGCCGATGGTTTACGTAATGCCGGCGTCTGGCCGGCGCCTTTGACTTCTGCCGCGCACGCGCAACCCGCCGCGAATAGCGCCACCGCAAACGAATCGCAACTCGCCTTCCTCCACGCCGCCAACGCCGCCGCCGTCGAAGGCGTCGTCGCCGCGATCGAAGCGCAAGTCGAGCGCCTGCTCCCCGAAGGCGTCGCGAAAAACGCGCGCACGCGCGTCGTCGGCGAAATTTACCGCGAACTCGATTCGAGCCTCCGCTCGAATCCGCAATTCGCCGCGCAGTTGCGCGACGCCTTCCGCTCCGGCTCGCTCGACGACGGCCACCAGCGCGCCATCGTCTCGCTGCTCACCGGACGCGCCCGCCAGGCGCTCCCCGGCGTCGCCAAACGCGTCCTCAGCGAATGGACCTCGACCATCGTCAGCGCCGCAAACGAACGCCGCACCCGCCAGCGCACAGCCGAACGCCGCATCGACATAGCAGGCTCCAGCGGAGCAGGGAACGACGGCCGCAGATCCATGTCGCCCCGCGACCTGGATTACGCCCGCCTAACCGACGCCGACATTTTGAATTTGTAGTTCAGTAGCACAGGCCCCGCCGGCCAGGCGGTCATGAAAACGACGCCTGTGCCCCAAGCAGCTACATGCGATATGTTGCGAAAACGAGGAAGCTTCGGCGTCGTTCTTTTGCCTTTGCTTTTCGTACCGCTGGCCTCCGGCCGGCGATTTTTCCGACAGTAGGGGCACGGCATGCCGTGCCCGAACGCGCTACAAGCACACCCGCGCCATCCAACGCACAGCGCCGCTTCAAAATATTTTGCCTTGGATTTTGATTTGCCTTGGTACGCTGGCCAATCCGGCCGGCGCAGTTGTCCTTGGTTTCCGCTCGGATAGAAATTCAAAAACGCCGGCCAGAGGCCGGCGGTACGAAAACCGCGCGACAAATGGCCCGACCGCGCCAAGTTCGTTCACCGGGCACGGCATGCCGTGCCCCTGCTGAAATGTCTGCGCTTGACGCTAATACACCCGCTTCAGCTTCGGCGTATAAAACGTCTCGTACTCCACCGGCGTCACTCCGCAATTCTGAATCGGAAAGCGCGCCGTCTTGATCCACGTGGCAACTTTCTGCTCGCCCTCCGGATCCGCCGCCGGACGCACCGGCTCCGCCTGCATCACGCGCCCATCCGCGCCTACCAGCACGAAAAATTCGGTCAAGTTCTTCAGCTCATCCTGCGGAAACGAAGGCTGATCGTAATCTTCGAGCGACGGCGCGGCAGCCAGTGTCGAACACCAATCGCGCACAGCCGCTCCCTGCGGCGGCGCAAATGGATCGTCGTCAAACTTCGTCACGTTCTCGAGCGTCTCCACATTCGCTTCAATATTCGCGGGCGGCATGTTTTCCGTGGCCACCACCGTCGTCATGTGCATCGGGTAGCGCTTCACGCCCAACGATTTGAAGTCGCTCAGCTGGATATCGGTCGGCACATTCAGAAAATTCCCCTGCGCGCTGATCGAAACGAGCTGCTTCGACTCGGGATCGAAGCACGCCATCGCAGTGCCTTGCTGCTTCGTATTCGCGTCGAGCTTGCTGATGTGAATGCACTCGCGCGTCTGTCCTTCGATCTGCTCGTTTGAAACGCCGGTCACGTCGTAGTCCACCATCAGATACTCAGGCATCGGCGATTTCACCAGGTCGCGCACGTTGCGCAACGGCAGCGTCACCGCCACGCTCGTGCGCGTCGTGTACATTTTCTCGCCGACCGCCACATCAATTTCTTGCTCGCTGCCCAGCTTGAACACCTCGCGGTAGTGCTGCGTGCCCGACCAGAATATTTCGTAGCTTCCATCCTGCGCCTGCCCGAGCACTTCGTAGTGAAAACGCACCAGCTGATGAAACGGCGGGCTCGCCGGCTTGCGCAAATTCATCGCGATGAACGCCTGCTCGAGCATTTCATTCGCGCCAGGATAGGACGCCTGCTGCCCATTGGAGCCGGTGTTCGCATTGGCGCCGCCAGTCGGCATCGCCGGCGGCCGCCGATTCCGATCAGGCTGCTGCCCCACCTGCGCCTCAGCAGGCGCAGCGAAAAGCAGCACCAGCAGCAGCACCGGCGTCATCAGCAGCACAGCAAAAATCATTGGCGCGAGTGATCGTCGTACGCAAAGCATTCCGCAGCGTCGCATCATAAGAAAAAGATTAGCATGCCGGCATCCATCGCGATAACGCGACAGTAGGGGCACGGCATGCCGTGCCCGAACGCGCTAGATGCACCCGGGCGCCATCCAAGCACCACTTCGCTACAAATGTTCTGCCGTTGCCTTTGAACTTCCGTAATCGCGACGAATGGCACGATCGCGCCAAGCTCGCCAGCCGGGCACGGCATGCCGTGCCCCTACTGAATCCACAGCTTCGCAACTAACCCTCGGCACAGGCAATCCTGCCTGTGCTAACTCAAAACCCACAACGGAGACTCCCCCATGGCACAAATGCAAAATTCGCAATCCGTCGCATTGCAACTCGAAAAAGTTCGCGACAAACTTCCGCTTCTCTACGAACGCGACGACATCCTGCTCACCATGATCCAGCAGCGCGGCGATGTCGAGCGCGTCAGCTCGCGCAATATGCGCCTCCCGCTGCAAATTCGTCCCGGAGGCAAAGCAGGCCTCGCCAATATGGACGGCGGCGATCTGGGCCGCGGTTCCGGCACCGTGTACGACGTCGCGCAAGTGACGCCCGTATTTTTCCGCCACGCCGTCGAAATCACCAAGCTCGTCGAGTACGCATCGAACGCGCCCGAGAAAGCGATCGAAAACGCCGCCAAGCGCGAAGTGAAAAACGCGATGGCGCAATTCCGCGCCTTCCTCGACAAAGTGATGCAGACCAACGGCAACGGCGTGCTCGGCACGATCAGCTCGATCGCCTCGACCACGTTCACGATGGCCAAGCCGCCAGGTTCAGTCCTCGTCTATTACAACCAGACGATTCAGGTCTACGACCCGACGCTCACCACGAATCGCGGCTCCTGCAACGTCACCGCCGTCGATCCATTCGGCAGCACGATTACGGTGGACGCGGTTCCCGCCGGCACCAGCGCGAACGACGTGATCGTTCACGACGGCCTCACTGGCGCGCAGCCCGTGTCGCTCTTCGGCTTGCTCTATCATCAGTCGAACGCGACTACCGGCACGTGGCTCAATTTGAATCGCGCCACGTATCCCGTCGAGCTCGCCACTCCGCGCGTGAACGGAAATAATTCCACGCTCACGCCCGGCGCCGTGCGGCTCGCGATCAACAAAGTGCGCAAAGCATTGGGCACGAATCAGGTGAGCAAATTAATTGCGTACACGTCGCTCGAGCAGGAACACCAGTGGGAACAGCTCGGCGTGACGATCTCGCAAATCATCAAGGAAGGTGCAGGCGGCCGCGCCAGCGATCTCGATCTGCTCTTCACCGGCGAAAAATCGATGGCCGGCGTTCCGATCAAATCTTCGATCAACGCCAACCAGTCGCGCGTGGATTTCCTCGACCTCTCGCACTGGGGACGCGCCGTGATGCAGGACATCGACTTCTACGACGTAGGCGGCCAAACCGTGTTCCCGATTTACGGCGCAAGCGGCGGCCTCGCCTCGGCGTACATCTTCTACTTCGTCACCGGCTTCCAAGTCTGGAACGAATCGCCAAGAAGCGGCGCCTTCATCGACAACCTGGCCATCCCCACCGGCTACTAGGAAGTCGTCGTTCGCCGTCGCCGTTGCCGTTGCCGTTGCCTCTGTACCGCTGGCCTCCGGCCGGCGCAGTTGCAGTTCGGTAGCACAGGCATTCCTGCTTGTGCCGCAGGTAAAAACGCGGCGCGTGAACGCCAATCCTTGGCACCCACGCGCTCGCGTTCTTATCGTCTTTGCTTTTCGTACCGCTGGCCTCCGGCCGGCGCCTTTTGCCTTTGCTTTCTCCCACAGTAGGGGCACGGCATGCCGTGCCCGAACGCCCCACAAGCACCCGCGCGCCATCCAACGCAGCGCACGCTTCAGTTGTTTCGCCGTTGCCTCTGAATTCCACACCGTGACAAATGGCACGACCGCGCCAAGTTCAATCACCGAGCACGGCATGCCGTGCCCCTACTGAAAAGAACGCAATCGCGTCCCAGCCAAGCATCAGTATTCAAGCTGTGTTTTGTAAGCAGGCACAGGCAGGAATGCCTGTGCTACCAAAAACAAAGGGCGGCTGCAGTGCTGCAGCCGCCCTTAAAATTCGCAACGTGCACTGGGCACGCCTCAGAAGCAACTTCAGTATAACTCCGTTTCGCTGACCGCAAACCTTCGACCTCTAGCTCTTGTGCTTATTACCTGTCCAGGCCTCGGGCTTAAGCTCGGTTCATGATCGCGACTATCGAAAGAATTGAAATCAGCAAAAGGAAAGCGCCAGCAAATCGAAATATCCAGGTCATTATCTTCGTGTTCCGCTTGCGCCATGCGGGGGTCGGCGGCGGATTGACCTGCGGATAACGCTCTCGCAGTCTCGTCGTCAAAGCGTTGTAGCGTTCCGAAAGCTCTGGGGACCAATAAAGCACAGCCATGCCGATTGCCGCCGAAAAACCCCACGACAGAACCAGCAAGCCTTTGTTCATCAAGCCTTCCATGTCTTTCAGGTGAATAATCGCACCAATTTGCCAAATAGCCTCTTCTTTGTCGTCGGGTCAGCCATCCCGCCACGCACAACCGCCGTGCCCTCCAAATCTCGAAACTCCGCTCCGCGGATCCGCGTCACTCGCGAAACGCACGACACCCCCTCCGCCATCGCCGAACGCATCACGCGCGTCGGCGGCACCAATCGCTACGGCGAACCGAATTTCCGCGTCGTCTGGGGCGGCGCGCGACTCACCTGGATCGGCGGCCGCTGGACCGACCGCGACGCCCACGGCAACGTCAGCAGGGAAGCGATCGAGCTGCGTCAGGTCCCGAAATATCTGCCCGTCGATCGCTGGCACATCGAACGCTGGATGCCACCCGAATTTTACGGCTCGCCCGACCAATGGCGCGCCCTCACATCCGAAACCGAAGACGGCATCCGCATCCCAGCGCTCGGCCCATACCCCGCGCGCGGCGATTACGAGCACTGCTTCACGCTGCAGAGCAGCGCCGGCGAATTCGAGCCACTCAACGCCGCAGCCTGCGACTACATCGTCCGCGCCATCGAATGGTCACGCCGCCAACCGCGCACAGATCAGCGTGCCGCCATCGCGCAACGCGAAGCGCATCGCGAACGCGAAGCCGATGCCGCTATCGACGCCATCCTTTCAGACTGAGGGCACGTCGCTCCGTTCCTTTACATACTTGCCGCGCCACCGTCATCACACACCTCAAGCAATGGCAGACAAGATCTAGGTTGTTTGTACTGCTGGCCTTCGCCCGGCGCCTTTGACTTGTGCCCCACTTCGAGTTTCATTTCGAATTACAGTGGATTTTGGTTGTAAAGGAAACAGCGGTTGCTGCTCACGATACAGCTGAATGAGAGATTGACATATTTGCGAACGGGAACTCGCTCTCCATCCACGTTCACGGCGGGCTTGCAAGACCAACTATAAGTTTTCGGCGCGTCCAACACATTCTTGCAAAAATCATCAGTTGAGGTTCCGGTCGCCTTGCATTGCAAGATATCCGAAATATGCCCATCCGGGTTTATCACCATCGAGAATGTCGCTGTACCTTTCCCAGAGCCGAGGGGCATATAAGGAAGGTTGAAGTTTTGGTTGTCGCATTCGCACGTCCCAACTCCGCCTTGTCCCTCGGTGTAGATACCATCGCTCGGGGCAAGAGACTCGAGCGGTCCCCCGATATGAGATCTCATTTCGTCCGTCAGATCGATTTTCGCCCGCAGAACCATCTGATTGAATGTTTTTATCTTATGCCAGGCAATGCTTCTCGCGGTCACGCCAATTCCACCTGCAGCGGGACTGTAACTTCCCGAGATCACCGCAGTCTCGTGCGATAAGGAGAATTCCTTGACTTTCCGATCAAATTCCTTCGAATCGGCGGACCACAGGGTACCCAATTCCGTTGCAAGCTGTTTGCGATCCAACACAGCGATAGGTGCCCAGTCTGCAGCTGACAATCGATCGGCCAGCCAACCGCCGAATGGCGACAGCTTGCCATCTACGCCGACGAAATCCGTGAGAACGACGTGCTTCACGTGATCCTTTTTGAGTTGGACTGCGATAGCCTGCGCGATCTGCGCATAGGTATCCCCTTTGTCAGGGGCTGCCTTCGCTTGCGTGATTGAGTCCGTCGGAAGCGATAGCAATAAGGCCGAGATCAGGATCCACGGCATGCTAATGCCGAACGGGCGAGGCCGTGACAAGTCCTGGTGCATAGGACCTCCCTTGTGAGAGAGTTTGTACCACGATTCGCTACGTTCGATATTTATGTCGCGGTCATGGTTTCGGTAGTGCAGACTTCAGCGTGCCACAAAACCTCCGAAGACTTTCACCTACTGCCCTAGCGTGACGCGGCCCGTCAAAATCTTCAGCAGCACGATGCCGCCGAAAATTGCGGCCAGCAAACTAAGCAGCGTACCAATCAAAAAATATTCCGCGAAGCGCTCGGATTTCCCAAGCTCAGGGAATCGCGCGATCGACTTCGCGGCGAGCACCAGCCCCACCGTCGCAGGCGAGCGCAGAATCATCGCCGTCAGCACCAGGCTGCGCTCGAGCCAGCCGATATACATTCCCGCGTTGCGCAAACTCGCCGTTGATTCGTCGCCAAGCTGCGGAAGATGGCGCGTCAGCGGCCGCGTGAGATAACGGATCGCGTAGCCGCCCGCGAACACCACAGAGAAATAGATCACCAGCACCGCAAGAATTCTGTCGCGATGCGGGACAAGCGCCGCAAGCCATGCAACCGCAGCCACCGGGCTCGTACCCGTGACGAGCAACGCCGCCGCCGCGATCGTCGCAATGTGCGCGGCCTGGTCGGTTAAAAACGTAATCGCGTTGTCGCGAATCTTGGCAGTTGCCGTGAGATGCTCTTTGCAGAAGTCAATCAGCAGATGCGCGCCGATCAGCGCAACGCAAATCGCTTGAAAACGTATGCGCGCCAGCAGCGCCGGATCCGCGAACACAGTCACCACGACGATCGCGACGTAGTGAATCAGCCCGTGCTTCCAGTAAGCCCCGCCGCCGTGTTTCTTGGCCTTCACCATCGCATCGGTCTGCAGCAAAAAATCCGACGCGAGATGCCCAAGGCACAGAATCAGAAATATTTCGATCGCGTTCATCGTTGCTTACCCGTGCTTACCCGTTCTCCACTACCGGCGCGTTTTACTCAATTCGAGCACTTGTACGTTTTCGTACAAATATCACGAATTGTACGTTTTTGTACAAATCGCGCAATTTGTACGTTTTCGTACAACTACCGCCAGCTGTCATAAAATAAACTTTTCATCGTCTCGGCCGTTTCCGCAAGCTGCCGGAAATGGCTTCGCTTTAAATTCCGCGAAAGCGTCGAAATGCTCACCCGCAACTTCCGCGCCGCGCCTTCCACACTGCCGCTTTCCACATATGCGTTCAGCGCGCGCCATTGCTCTTCGGTCATGTCCAGCACCAATGTATCATTAAGTCCATAAACCAGATTGGTTATCCGGTCAAAGGATTCTTTCGGAGATCGAAAAGCAGTCAGCGTGGGATACCCGTGACGGCCCTCTTTCACATCGGCTATCGCCGCACGCGCATTTGCGAACGCTTCGCCCACAAGGCTGTTCACCGGAGCTCGCACGCGTCCCTGAATCTTGCCAACGCCGACTCCGATGCGCAGGGCCAGCGGGCGCATCCACCGGCGCAGATCGAAAATCAAGCCGGGCACCATCTCGAGCGGAGCGACAACTTGAAATTCGTCGCCCGCCGTCACAGCATACGGCACGCGGATGCGTTTCTCTCGCAAGTGAACGCGATTGGCGCGCCGCAAGCCGGCTGCGAGCAGCGCGCTTAAACGCTCGCGGCGGCTCGAATGAATCACGTCCGCTATCAGCACGCTTTGCACGGACCTCATGTTTGTGGGGCTCCGAGGTCAATTCTACGCGGTTGTACAAAAACATACAAATTCTCTTATTTGTACGTTTTCGTACAAATTAGCAATATTGTACGAAAACGTACAACTACAACATAATACCTTTACACCCAGGAAGGCTCATCCACCATGACTGCATCCATCCAATCATCGAACTCCGCTCCAGCATCCGCGCCGCGTGATTTTGCCGCCGACGCGCGCCGCGGTCCTCGCGACATTCTCGTCGAAACGCGCTCGAACGGCGACGCATCCGCCACCGCCGCGATCGCCTCCATCTCCGACCAGGACTGGCACATCTCGCGCACTCACGGCGTCTATCACATTCCCGCGCGCGCTCCGGGCGAGCCGTATGCCCTCGTCACGATCACCTCGCGCGGCGACGCGCTCGATCTCGGCGATAATCGCCGCTTCCCATTCACGATTTCCGCGCGCGATATCGCCGAAGATCTGCTTCAGGATCTGCGCGAGCACGGAATCTTCGTCTGCGCCGGCGAGCGTCCATCTGCCGAAGAACTCGCCTCCGCCACAGCGCGGCGCGACGCCTACTATCATCAGCTGATCTCCGAAGGCGACACGATGTGGGCGCGCGGCCACTCGTTCCGCGAAATTTCAGATCTGCATCGGCGCGCGGCGATCGCGCTCGGCGTCGAACGCGAATGGGCCTACGTGCCCACCCGCTTCGCCGATTGCCCCGCCTGCGGCGAGAAGGTGAAGCCCAGCGTAGCAGTCTGCAAACATTGCGGCGCAATCCTCGACGCAGAAAAAGCCGCGCAAGCACGGCCTCGGCGCCAATAGCGGCAGCGCCGCGAATCGCGCCACGCCAGCACCACCCCCACCAACGCGACAGTAGGGGCACGGCCCCGCGAACCCCATGCGGGATCTGCGACATGCCGTGCCCGGCAAATGAACTTGCCGCGATCGCGCCATTCGCGCGCGGTTTTCAGTAGCACGGGCGTCCGCCGACAGGCGGCAGCGTGAAAATGACGCCTGTGCCGCAAGACGCTACCTGCGAGGAGTTGCGAAGACGAAGCAGCGCCGGCATCGTTGTTTGGAATTTGCGTGTGGAATTTTGCGCGCACATCAAAAGCGAAAGAACGCAATCGCGGGCGAGCCAAGCATCGGCGATCGTGGTGTGCTGTTACGTTGGCACAGGCAGGAATGCCTGTGCTACTTAAAGGCCTCGTTGCACGATCCCGAATCCCGCGCCGCTGCATTTGTGAATAGAAGTTCACCACACGTGAAGGACCATCTCGACCGTTGTGCGCGTAGCTACGGGTTTTCCATCCACATCCGCGGCGGGCTTGAATTTCCAGCGCTTCACGGCGCTGACCGCCTCCTGATCAACCTCCGGAGTTAATCCTTTTTTCACCGTGATGTCGTCCGCGCGCCCGTTCGCATCGACTACGATCATCAACTGAACAGTGCTTTGCGGTTTTCCTTGCAATCCGGCGGTATCAAAAGTTGGGATGGGACAATACTCGCAGTGGGGAATTGAGATTCCCCCGACGCCTGGCATGAATATCCCGTCGCCCGGCCCCAGAGATTCAAGCGGCTTCGTTAGATGCGCTTTCATTTCATCCGTCATCGTCAGCTTCACGATCGTATCAGTTGACGTTCCCAAATCACCCGCACCCAGCTCCAGGCCAATGCCGTTTTCCGCGGGGCTATAGCTGCCTTCGATCAACGTGGCGTCAAACGCCTTCGCCATGTGCAGGCGCCTGTCCGGTTCAATCGTGTAAGGCTCCGCAATCCGGAGCTGCTCCCACTTCGCGGCAATCTGCTTCCGATCCACCACTTCAATCGGGGCCCAAGGATCGCCGGGCGCCGCAGCCAGTTGGTCGGCGAGCCACGCACCAAAAGCATCCACCCGTCTAATCGGATCCTCGAAATCCACGATCGCAATGCGCTTCACTCCGCATTTATTCAGATTGGCAGCGACCTGCTGCGCCAATTCAGCGAAGCTGGCCACCTTGACAACAGGCTTGTCGTCTGCAGCGAATGAAGCTGTACGAGCGGCCGGCAGCGCAAGCATCAGGATGGCAGACAGCGCGATCGGAAAGCGCGCCATGCGAGCGACGTCGGCAGGTAAGTGGCGTGACACAGCACCGAATAGTAACGCAACGCGAGGCTGTTGAGTAGCGTAGGCTTCAGCCTGCGCCGCAGGTTGCCACACGCGAGCAGTTGCGAACACAAAGCAAGGCCGGCGTCGTTCTTTTTAATTGGACGCTTTTACAAACCAAAGAACGCAATCGCGTCGCGCACCAAGCATCAGCGATCACGCTGCGTTCTTACGTTGGCACAGGCAGGAATGCCTGTGCTACTGTGATCGCACTCCCCCAATAGCACTGACGTTACAATAGCGGCTGGTGCGGTCAATTTCGCCCAGCCTGCCGCGCTCCTGCTGCAAATTTTCTGGGAAGGGAATCGCAATGAATCGAAATTTTATGCTGCGGCCACTCGCCTCATCCATGAAAACGATCACACATCTCGCCGCAATCGCGCTGGCCCTCATCACCCTCGCCACCATCGCCGCGCCCGCCGCTCGCGCGCAAGGTTCCCGCAAAGACGACATCGTCTTCGGCCCCGCCGGCCATCCCGTCTCCGGCCCCACCATCACCGTCTGCGCGCCCACCGCCACCGGCACTCCCTGCTCGCCGCTCGCCGCGATTTACACCGACGCGACTCTCACCGTCCCCGCCCCGAATCCGTTTCAAGGTGACGGCATCGGCAATTACCATTTCTACGCACTCGCCGGCCGCTACCAATTGCAAATCACCGGCCCCGGCATCCACGGCGTCCAAACTTTTCCCGACGTGATTCTCCCGCCCGACCTCGGCTCCACGAGCGGCAGCGCCATCTCCGCGTTCAGCCTCGCGCTCGGCGGAAATCTTACGGTCGCCGGCAACGCCACAGTTTCAGGTAATGCCACGGTCACCGGCACACTCACCGCGGGCGGTTTCAATCCCGGCACGCTCACTCCCTCCGCGCTCACCGTCACCGGCAACGAAGCGGTGCAAGGTCCGCGCCCGCGCGTTGACGTCACCGCGTTCGGCGCGAAAGGCGATGGCGTCACCGACGACACCGCCGCGATTCAAGCCGCCATCAACGCCGCCTGCCGCGCTCCCTCTGTGGGCGGAGGCGGCAGCGTTTTTTTCCCGCCGCCACCGCTCTACTACAAAGTGCTGCAGCCGCAATTGCCCTCCACCTCGCCCGTGTTTTCCACGCCCAGCGGCTACTGCTTTGGTTTGCACCTGCTCGGCGGCAGCGTGGGAGAAGCCAGCCAGCTCCAGCAATTTAATTTCGCGCCGATGGTGGCCATCAACGTCACCGCCGGCGCCAGTCCCAACACCGCTCCCGTCTTTGCTCTGCCCGGCTTCACCACCATCGAAAATCTTTCCATCCTGGGCTCGAATCAGGCCGTCTCGCTCTACGATTCTGTCAACGTGCTGTTCCGCAACGTCTGCCTCGCCGTCAACGGCACCACCGGCCAGACCGACAACACGCCCCTGAAAATCACCAACAGTATTTGGGTCCGCTTCACGGGCGGCTGCCTGATGGCCAAGAACAGTTCCACCACGCCGATCGTTCTCTTCACAGGGGAGACGCCCATCAGCGGCGAAGCTCCGCTCGATGGCCTGATCACGATCGAAGACGTCACCGGAGCGGGCGGAGGAATGCAGTACATCCAGCGCCTGAATCAATCCGGCACCGCGGGCAGTCTCGTCTTTCGCAACATCACGCTCGAAGATGCGTCCACGGACTTCCTCACATTTTCCGCGCTCCCCGGCGTTTCGATGGGCCCCATGGACGCTATCACGTTCGATCACGTGAACACTTCCGACGAGCCGGTCGGGAACACCGCGGTTCTCGCCATCAATGCGCCCACGCTCAACGTCAGCGGCGTCTTCATGAATCACGTGTCCACGGGGAATAGCCCCGCGGGCGGCGCCGTCGCTGTGCGCGAAATTTCCGGCCGCGCCGATAATATTTTCATCACCAACTGCAACTCCTGCGTCACCGCCGTGGTGGACGGCAGCGGCAATCCGCTCGGCTCCGTCACTTCGCAAAATTCCAATGGCTTCGATCACACCGTCAACATCAGCGACGGTGGCGATCGCCTGCGCACGGATCCCTACGAGTCCCTCAATAACGACACCAATGGATTGCCGATGCGCGCCACTTCGTCGGGAAATAAATTCGCGTCGGTGGGCATTGACTCGGCCAACGGCTTGCTCTTCGGCGATGGCGCGAGCTTCGGTTACACCGCGCAGCTGTATCAGACCACCCCGGAATCGCTCGACGTGGGATTCGCGAAAACCTTGCCGCCCACAAACGTAGCGGGAACTGCGACCACCGGCGGCACACTCGCGCCCGCCACGTACACCTACTGGGTGCGCACCGCTACGGGCGCAACCAGTTGCAACAGCACCACGGAATCCGCGCCCTCGATATTTTCCGCGGGCGTAGTCGTCGGCAGCCCGAACAACGCCGTCAATCTCACCTGGACTCTTCCGTCCGCCTCGGTCGCCGCCATCACCGGCTACTGCATCTTCCGCAACACCACGCCCAGCTTCAACAGCTCGCCGCGCAATGTTTTCGTCTCCGGCGCGTCCACCTCCAGCTTCACCGACACAGGCTTCGCCGGCTGCTGCGACTTGACGCCTCCGATCAACCTGATGCAATCCGCGCACCGCTTCACGGCCACATCGCTCGGCGTCAACACCACCAATCCGCAATCGAATCTCGACGTGAACGGCTCGGCCGCGGTGAATTCGCTGAACCTCGTCCAAAAAGCCGAGCGCTTCGCCGGTGCGGACGCGGGCGCAAAACTCAATGCCTGCCTCACTGCCGCCGCAAGCACTTCGAGCGTCTGCGACGCGCGCGGCATGACCGGCACTCTCACCGGCGCGGCTCACATTTCGATTCCCGCAGGTACAGTCCTGCTCTGGGGACAGGGCCAGCTCACCATCACCGACTCCACGACGAACGACGCAGTCGAGCTGATGGGCGATGGCGCTTCGATCTACGGCTACCAGGAAAGCGGCCTCGGCACCGTCAGCGCGCCCGATACTTCCGGATTTATTTCCTGCGCCACCACCGGCTGCACCACCGTGCGCAAGCCCAGCCCCGGCACGTCGAAAATTAATTACGTCCACATCGTGGGCATGTATCTCGGCGCCACCGGCGCGAATTCGAAGGTCGTCGATCTCACCAGCATCGGCCACTCCATCATCGAGAGCAATAATCTCGCGCTCGGCACCGGCGGCACTTCGTACGGAATCTTCGGCGACACTTCCACCGGCGGCTTCGACGGCACCAACACGCTGATTCGCCACAATAATATCGGCCTGAATTCCACGGGCGACGCCTGCGTCTCACTCGCCGGCGTTTTCAACGCGGTCGTCATCGAGCAGAACGTCTGCACGCTCGCGCCCGCCGCCTCGCTCGGCTACGTCTTCAAGAAAGATTCCAGCGGCAACTATCCCGACAACGACGAAATCTACGGCAACGATTGCGAAACTTCCTCCACCGCTTTCGGCCAGGTCTGCTACGACATCATCGGCGCGCTCTCCATCACCTTCGGCCCCAACAATCGCTGCGAAAAAGTTTACAACTGCCTCGAATTTCCCTCCGACGGCAGCGCCAACGGCATCCACGTCCTCGATCCTTATCTTTCGCTCAGCAATACGGCGCAAATTCTGCCCAACGAGCCCTCCACCGCCACGATCGCGATCGACAACAACGGCCACAACTGGCTGCCCTCGATGCACTACGGCATGAACGATCTCGGCGGCGACAATCTCATCGGCAATTCCGGATTCGAAGGCTGGCAGAATTCCACGTCGCTCTACTACTGGGGCGGCGTTTCCGGCACAAATATCAATCAGGCGGGCAGCGGAATTTATCTGCAGGAAACCAGCGCGGGCGCAAATCCCGGCGTCGATACCTACACGCAGGGAACTTTCAACGTGCGCGTCGGCGACGGCGCCACCGCCGGCCTCGGCGTCAACTCCGCCTGCATCCAGGTGGACTCCACGCGCGAATACACGCTGATGATGCGCGTCGCGTCCGCATCCACTTCGAATAATTTCCGCCCCGGCTTCCGCTTCTACTGGGACGCGAACTGCACCGAAGCCGATCGCATCACCACCGCGTCATCCAACGCGCGCGTGCTCGCGCCCGTGAATTACGACGGCACCTCGAACAGCACAGGGAACTGGCAATCCACGAACGCGTCGCTCACCTACAACAACGGCATCACTTGTAATTGCAACGTGACCGGCGCCGACTGGCAGGTGAGCGACCGCGAACGCCTGGACGCCCACGCGCAATTTCGGCATCGTCTTCCGCGTGCCGAATGCGTTCAGCCTTTCGACCACGGTGACGCACTCGATGCGCGTGATGCTCCTCGAAAACACCGCCGCGGCAGGGAACTACGTGTACTTCGACGACGTCGCGCTCAGCATGGGCCCCGTAACGCCCGACATTCGCAACGCCCCAGTCCGCGATTCAGGCGGCTCAGCAGTCTACGGCTCGCTCGCCGTCTCGCAGCACCTCAATCAAGGCGCCACAGGCCAATTCGCAGGAACCGTAGCGTTGGTAGGCGGCACCGCGACGGTAACATTCCCCACGCCCTTCGCCTCCGCGCCAGTCTGCGTAGCCAACGATCAAAGCGCCATCGCCACAGTAAAAGTAACGCCATCCGCCTCGTCGTTGACGCTAACCCAATCCAGCGGCACCGACACAATCAACTGGCTCTGCGTCGGCAACCCGAATTAAGTAGCACAGGCATTCCTGCCTGTGCCAACGCAACAACGCGGCGCAATCGCCGTTACTTGCCACACCCGCGCTAGCGTTCTTCTCGCCTTAGCCTTCTCGCAGTAGGGGCACGGCATGCCGTGCCCGAAGACGCTACGATCTCGGTAACGCATACGTGTACGATGCCGGACGCCAGGGGATTTTCTCGCTTCGGACTTCGCAACGGTCGCCGCGCAAAACTATTCGATGCCACGCCCTGCTCATCGGTCCCACTCTGCTCATGCCGCATTCGGGCACGGCATGCCGTGCCCCTACTGAAAACATGTTGACACCCTACGGTGCCGCGGCAGTTGCCTTTCAGTAGCACAGGCATTCCTGCCTGTGCCCCAAGCCGCTATGTCCACGCCGCCGCCAAACGAGGAAACAAAACAACGCGTTCTTTGATCTTGCACGTATGGCGCGATCCGCGCCGCGTTTCAACGCGGGCACAGGCAGGAATGCCTGTGCTACTCAAACCCATGCACATCCCCGAATCCGCGCATCTCTGGACGCTCTTCGTCGCCGGCCACGGCCTGCACGTGCTGAAACGCGCCAGCCTCTCGGCGAAATCGCGCCTCTCCGGCACCAAAACGCGCCGCGAATGGCTGCGCACCAACGCGCTCGCGCTCGGCATCCGCCTGTTCGTCAACGCCGCGGCTTTTTCCTACTGGATCGCGCACCCCGGCGCCGCCACGCACCTCTTCGGCTCAGCGGGTATGCCAGTGAATCTCACGCTCGAGCCAGGCCACGCCACAGCCGCCATGTTCGGCCTATCAGGCGACAGCCTGATGGACTGGGCCGCCGCCAAAATCCCCGCGCTGCAAAAGGAAATTCCGGTGGTAAACGATTGACGCCTTCCAGTAGCACAGGCGTCCGCCGATAGGCGGCAGCGTGAAAATGGCGCCTGTGCCCCAAGCTGCCACGCGGCGCGGATTCCAAATACTTGGTTCGCGCCACGGCATCGTTCTTTTCGCCGTTGCCTTTTCCGCAGTAGGGGCACGGCATGCCGTGCCCGAAGTCGCTAGGATCTCGATGACGCTATGCGTGCACCGCTGCGATGGCGCGTCCGGCCTTTGTACCGCTGGCCTCCGGCCGGCGTTTTTGAATTTGGTTTTGAACTCGCGCCTGCAAATGCAAAAGTCAAAGGCGCCGGCCGGAGGCCGGCGGTACGAAAAGCGAAGCTGTGTGAATATCGCGATGAATGGCGCGATCGAGCCAAGTTCGCTCGCCGGGCACGGCATGCCGTGCCCCTACTGAACACATGTTGCGAACCTACGGCGCCGTCGCAATTCCTTGAATCTCAAAATGCGCGCCGAAAAGCAGCGGCCCCGAGCCAATAAACGCGCGCGCCGGCAGCGGCTCGGTAAAATACGTGCGATACACCGCATTGAACCGGTCGAACAGCGACACATCGGAACAAAAAATCTGCACGTAGACGAGGTCCTGCATCGTCAGGTCAGCTTTCTCGAGCGTCGCGCGAAACCCGTCCATCATCAGCCGCGCCTCCTGTTCGACGTCCCCCGGAACTTTCCGCGTCGTCAAATCAAGCCCCAGGTGCCCGGCCAAATAAAACGTGCTGCCCACCAGCACGCCCATGCTGAACGGCAGCTTCCCATACCCGCCCGGCGGCGGAAAATGCGTCCGAGTCTCCGATGCGTCCATGCGTCTCCTCCTCGTGAATGATCGTTGATGTAAGCGCACCCGTATCCTATCGCAACGCCGTTGCATTTTCTTCAGTAGGGGCACGGCCCCGCGAACCCAAGCGGGATCTGCGACATGCCGTGCCCGAAAACGCTACGATCTCGTCGACGCTATGCGTGCACCGCTGCGATGGAGCACGCATCTTTTGTACCGCTGGCCTCCGGCCGGCGTTTTTGAATTTGCTTGTGAAGCTGTCCCAGCAAATGCAAAAGTCAAAGGCGCCGGCCAGAGGCCAGCGGTACGAAAACCGAATCCTGCAAACACTTGCTCAATGGCCACGCTGTACTGACGCCGCATTCGGGCACGGCATCGCAGATCCCGCTGGCGGGCCTGCCTACTGAAAAACACACTGCCATCGCTTCCTCGTTTCGCTAATACCACGTACCTAGCAACGCCGGCACAGGCAGGAATGCCTGTGCTACTTTCCGGAGGCTGCTATGCCCGTCGTCCCCACTACCGCCTACTCGCAGGCGGAAGACGCGCTCACGCTCGCGCGCGCGCTGATGAACGACTCATCCGGCGCCGTCTTCACCGACGCGCTCTTGATGCCGCTCCTCAACTCCGCCTATCGCGGCCTGCAGCGCGAGCTCGCGGAAAATGGCGTCAGCGTCCTCGGCGAGCAGCAGGACATCGACCTCGAGCCCGATCCCTCGAGCGGCGTCACCAACATGGAAATCAGCGACACCTCCAGCCCGCAGCTTCCCTCCGATTGCCTGATGCCGCAGATGCTCTGGGAACGCGCCACCGCGAACACCGCGGACACATTCGTGCCCATGGAAAAATTCACCAGCGGCGGCGGAATGCTCAATCTGCAACCGAGCACGTATCTGCGGCTGTGGGAATGGCGCGAGGATAAAATTAATCTGGTAGGCGCAACGCAGGCCATCACCGTGCGCGTGCGTTACGAAAAGATTCTCCCGGCGCTCACGCTCGGCACGGACCCGGTGCAGATTCGCGCGGCGACAGATCCTCTGGCATTCGCCACCGCCGCGCTGGCAGCGCGTTCTCGAGGCGCCCGCGCCCTCGCGCAGGATCTGCTAGGCACCGCACAAATGGCCACCGAAGAATTGATTCAGCGCTACGTCCGCCCAGAACAGGTAAAAGGCCGCCGCCGCAAACCCTACAGCTACCACCGCCGCGTAATTTATCTGTAGGTGCCGGCTTCGCCGGAGTAGCACAGGCATTCCTGCCTGTGCCAACACAACAACACGCCGCCGCTCTCAATTCTTGGCTCGGCCGACCGTGCGTTCTCTTGATGTCACGCCACACCTGCAAGATCAAACAACGCGTTCTTTCGTTCCCTCGTTTTGCAACGTCGCGCAGGTAGCTACTTGCGGCACAGGCAGGAATGCCTGTGCTACTGAAAACCTACTGCACGTCGAGCGTCACCGTCACGCCGCGCGGCGCCGACTGCGCCGTGGCTTGCACCGTCATCTTGTACATCCCGGCGGGCGTCCCGGTGATTCCACCGCTTGATCCGCTGCCGCTGCTGCAGCCATCGAGAACCGCTGCGACGCTCAGCGCCAGCGCTATCGCACACGCGACGGGCACGAGGCGTTTCGGTAGCTTCGAAACACGTCGCCGCTCGCGCCAAACCTGCAAACCCAACCACCGCGTTCTTTTGTTTCCTCGTTTTTCGACGCCAAGCACGTAGCCACTTGCGGCACAGGCAGGAATGCCTGTGCTACTGAACAGCGCAAAGCAGCACAGCGCGATCACCGCAATTAGCACGAACGCGCCAATCGCACCTAGCGCAATGAATTTTCCACCGCTGCCGCCCCGCATCGGCGCGGCGCCCGTCTTTGGCGGCGGCACTGGCACGGTCGACGTCGTCTTAAACATCACGCTGAACGGCACCGCCGTGCCCGGCGTCGTCACCGGCACGCTCGTCGGCGAAAAAGTGCAGGTGGTCTGCAGCGGCAAATTGCCCGGACAGATCGACGTCACGGTGCCGGTGAAAATATTGTCGGGCACCACTTGCAGCATGAACGTGCCGGTGCGCGCCGGCAGTGACGGAAATTTGCGTCAGCTGGCCGCTCGCAAAAGCAATCTGGTAATCGTCGCCCGTGCCCGCCAGTGACGACGCCAGCGGATTCGCCGCGCCCGTATAGTTGACGACCAGCGTCGCCGTGCGCGTCCCAGTAGCCGTGGGCGCGAACGCCGACATTGATCAGGCAGCTCGAGCCGGCATTCAGGTGGTGGTGCACGAAGTGGACGACACCACGAAATCCGCTGGGCGCGAGGCCGATCGTTGTAATCGCAATGCCGGCGAGTGCGGCATTGGAATTATTCGTCAGCGTGAACGCGGACGTCGGCGTGGTGCCCGCCAGCGGCTCAGCGCAGAAATTCGTGTTGCCCGCAAAGGCCGGAGGCGGCGCGATGATGGGGCAGGGAACTCCCATCGGCGGAACGGGCGGCGGAGGCGGCGTGAGCGTCACACTCGCCACCGGCTGCCCGAGCCCTTTGATTTCGACTGATGCGATTGCGCCCCTGCTCGGCGACAAATAAATTTCCATCCGCATCGAACTGAATCTCGCCAGGCACGCTGATGTTATTCGCGGCCGCGGTGAGCTGTTGCGTCACCGCGTCAATGCGCAAAATCCGGCTGCCAGCTGAATCCGCAACGAAAAGATTCCCGCCACCATCGAGCGCCAGCCCATCAGGACACGAATTTTGCGCGCCACTCGCAGCAGTTCCAGTAGGGGCACGGCATGCCGTGCCCGAAGACGCTACAACCGTGGTAATGCCATGCGATCGCCGCATCAAATCGCAGCACGTTCCCGGTTTCCGGCGCCGCGATATAAACGCGGCTGCCATCGGACGTCACCGCAACATCCGCAGCCTTCGCCACCTGCGCCAGCATCTCAAGTTTTCCAGGCGTGGACGCAGTCGCATCATGCAACTCGATCACAGCACCCGCGCCATGATCCGCAATATAAAGGTTGCCAGCGCGATCCAGCGCCAGCCCCATCGGCTCGACAAGCTGCACACTCCGCGTCGGCCCCCACTTCCCAGCGACGCTGGTAATGATGCACGCGCCTTCAGTAGCACAGGCATTCCTGCCTGTGCCACAAGCCGCTACGCGACTCGCATCCCCAATGCTTGGCTCGCACGCGCTAGCGTTCTGTGATCTTGCTCCGCCAGCCGAAGCACCCGGCGAAATCCGCCGAATCGTCGCGTTCTCCGTATCCGCAATAAATATCGTGCCGTCCGCCGCCACCGCAACGCCGCTGCGCATATACAACGAATCGAGTTTCAAGCTGAGCTGCGCGGAAGCAGCAGCCCCGCCATCGCCCAGCGATCCCGCGGTGCCGTTACCGGCAAGTAGCGTAGGCTTCAGCTTGTCCTGAGGAACGAAGGGCCTGCGCCGCCGTAGCACTCGACGCACCGCGCCACACCCGCACCCATCGCGCTAGCGTTGTTTCCGCCGATGACGCGCCAGCCAGCGACATCAACGCGATTAGGCATCTGCGCAGCGGTGAAATAAATCGGAGGAAGCTGCGAAGCTTCACTACTCGCCGCAGCAGAATCAGCAGCAGTGCCCAGCGCCAGCGCCCGCACTGAAATTCCCTGCGCGATCACAATCGGCACATTGGAAGCCGTCGCCGCAGACGTCGAGCTTCAGAACGTTGCGCCATTCGCAGTCGCGCTCGTCGCAACGCCCGCGCCCGCCGCATTACTCGTCGAAGAATTTTGCGCCCGAACCCGGGGCAGGAAATACGCCAACGCGGCAGCTCCCATCACCGCCGCCACTGCCACCACTCTCATTCGCCGCAAATCATTCTCCGTTCCTGTGCCCCATTTGCTGAGCCTTAGGCGTCCCGGCGGTTTCGTGCAGTCCCGACTCAGCGCGTTCTGATGGCCCGTCGCTTGGATTCGCAAGCATGCGTACGGGTTGCGCGAGGGTTGCGCAACGTTACGCGACAAAGTCCCGCATCACGGCAGCCAACAAGCATCGCGCAACAAGCCCGAAATCATAGCACGCCTTTCGTGCGTACGCTTCAGTAGCACAGGCCTCCGGCGGCGCCTGTGCCAACGTACCGCTCAGCACCACGGCATTCAATGCCGGTGCGCACGCGCAACTACGCTGCTTGTTCGCCTTTGCTTTGCGTACCGCGGCATCCGGCCGGCGCTTTTGCCTTTGATGCCGTTTCGCCCAGTAGGGGCACGGCATGCCGTGCCCGAGACGCACGATCCAACAGCACAGCCGCGCACGCCAGCAAAACGACCAACGGCATTCTTTCGTTTCCTGGTTCTGCGAACGCACGCACATAGCCCACTTGCGGCACAGGCAGGAATCGCCTGTGCACTGGCCATGTCACATTCGCCGGCACGGCAGGCCGGCCCCTACTGAAAACCCAACGCCATCGCGCGCGAGCCAAGCTTCACAAATCACGCCTCCCGTTCACTTGCGGCACAGGCGACATTTTCCTGAGCCGCCTCCCGGCGGACCTACGCTACCAAAACAAAGGAGCCACCATGGCACTCACATTTTCTCTCATCGACACCTGGGATGACGGCAAACGCATCCACGTCTCCGGCACCATCGCCGCATCCGGCAATTACACCACCGGCGGCGACACGCTCGATCTCTCGCAATCGCCGCTCGTCGCTTCGTCGCAGCCGCCCATCAACGGCACGGCCTGGATGGACGGACTCGCCGGCTACGATTACGTCTTCATGCCCGGCGCCGCGATGAATTCCAACAAGGTGAAAATTTTCCAGCAGGGCGCGGCCGCCGGCGCATTCCCCGAACTCGCCGCAGGCGCGTACCCCGGCGCTATCACCGCCGATTCCATCACCTTCTACGGCATCTTCAAGAAGCTGCAGTAAGTAGCATAGGCATTCCTGCCTGCGCCCCAAGCCGCACCACAGCTCAATCGCCAATGCTGGGCTCGCACCGCGACATCGTTCTTCACGCCGTGCGCTCTACTTCCGTCGCCGACAGACTTGATTGCTTCAGGAGTGATATAGTCTTTCCACTATCCAGAAGCGAACTGAACGCGTCTGTGGTGATTCGTGCAGCGAGTTTCAAGTCTGGCCGATGCTGCCAGCGTAATCTTTTTGGCGATTACATTGTGGTGCCTGTGGCGGAGCAAATCCGCTTTCGGCTACGAGCGCAATCTTCGGCTGATTGCCCGTGCCTCCGGTGGTTTTGCTTTGCTTTTCGTGGGGATTTCCATACTACTGCCAATCGTCGCCTCCCCCCGGATAATAATCAAGGGACTCGTCACCGAGTTTCACGAAGTCAATGAGCTTCGCGATTCTTATTTCAAATTTCGAATCAACGGAAACGACCCAGAGCTGCGTGTCTCGTATTTTGACCGCGGATTTTATTTCGGCGATCCCTCACTACGAAACGGCGACACGGTAGAACTGGTATACCTGAGCTGGACCAACCAGGTGGTGCGGATCCGAGAAATTAATGGGCATCACCCGGGGTGGGCCTTCGAAGAAGATCAGAGGAAGATCGGTCCTTGGGTGCTGGTCTTAGTGGGAATCCTTATGATATTCGGCAGCCTCTGGGCAAAGCTCACAGATCTTGCTGCGAGACCCGATCGCACTCCCGCCCACTGATCTCATCTCACGCCTTTCAGTAGCGTGGGCTTCAGCCTGCGCCAACGGAAAAACGCAGCTCGCGATAGCAAATTCTTGCCAGGCACCATCACGACATCGTTCCTTTTTTCCTAACTCGCACGCAAACGCCGACCCAAGACGCGCGAACCAGCGCCACTCAACTCCAACCAGCAGGGAACTGCCCGCTCCGCCAACTCCCTGCCTCCATCATCTCCGTGCCTCAACTCCCATGACCACCCGCCGCACAATCGAAATCGCCGCCTTCTGCGCCGCACTCCTCCTCGCCGCGCTCATCTTCCACGCCTGGCTCGCCGCCCATGACGATCAACTCCGCCTCGCCTCCACACTCGCCACACAAAAACAAGCCCTCGACGCCGCCGACGCCCGCGAACGCGACCGCAACGCCACCCTCAAAGACGCCCTCGCACAAATCGACGCGCTAAAGCGCAACGCACAAAACGAAACGCCAGCCCAACTCGCCCGCGCCCTGCAAGACGCCCTGCAACTCCCGCAACCAATCACAGTTACTGCCCCTTCCGATTCTTCAGTAGGGGCACGGCATGCCGTGCCCGAACGCGCGAACAGCACAGCCGCGTCACTCAGCAACGATGCACACGCACCGGATGTCTCGTACCGCTGGCCTCCGGCCGGCGCCTTTGTCTTCATCCACCACCGCCGCGCCACTCAGCAACGATGCTCACGCACCAGACGTTCGTACCGCCGGCGTCTCGCCGCCGCCTTTGCCCCCATCCACCACGCAGCAACAAAACCCAAAAAATTCACCGCAAGAAACCGAGCGCCACAAATCGCTCCTCGATTTACTTTTCCACCGCACTCCAAACACAAAAGCTTCAGCCAATAGCGCCAGCGTCGCGCCAGGACAAACGCCGCCGTCCTCGCCAAACACGCAAAGCGAAAACGCCGCATCACCGCAAAACCAGCAGGGAACTGCCGCCTCACTTCCCGCCCCCAACTCACGCGCCGCGAATCCGGCGTCCTCAGCAAATCCCGCAAGCGCCGCGGCCACCGCCCCACAATCCACCGCCGAAATCCCCGCCGCCGATCTCGCCCCCCTCTACAACTACGTCCAAGACTGCCGCGCCTGCCAACTCCAACTCACCGCCGCCAAACAAAACGCCTCCGACGACGCCGCCAAAATCCGCGCCCTCACCCTCGAACGCGACGCCGCCATCACCGCCGCAAAAGGCGGCCCCTTCTGGCTCCGCCTGAAACGCAACGCCCACTGGCTAGCCATCGGCGCCGCCGTAGGCGCCGTAACCTCCGCCGCCGCCCTCTGCCACACAGGCCACTGCCGCTGAACCGACGCGCTCGCGTCGCGGTTCAAATGCGCGGTCCAGCGATCGCGCCGCATTCTTGCGTGGACGCAGGCCGCCGAGTCTACGCGATGCAAATGCGCAACCGAGCACAGTTGCACGTCGGCTCGCATTTTTTGCGGGAATGTTCCAACGCGGCCTCACACTGAACGCGGAGTTTTTCGCGCGGCGGCGTGGACGCCAGGTCTCCAGCACAACCCCTTGCCTAGTTTTCTCCTCCGCCGCAGGACCTCGATCGAAGATCGCTTTCGCCTCTACGCCCCTCCCGGAAATTGCAAGCGCCGAACCCCGATGATCTGCGATTCGATGTGGAACCACGATTAGAACTTCGTCCAGCCGCGCCAGCCGCCATCCTGAATGGGATAATTTTTCTGATTGCGCTGATCGTCTATTTTGCCAACCACTCCCAAGAGCAGTGATATCCCGCTGATCGGAGTCGTAGACGTGTGCGGAAATATCTCAAAATCCAGCATTCTTTCGCCCGTCAACGTTTCGACCCAGGATTTCTTTCCACCGGAGTGCGCCTCAGCCTTCCACAGCCCCGCTTGCCGCACGTGCTGGCAAATACGGGACTTGTCCACATGCGCGCCGTTTTCCACACGTACGGCGACGGCGGTATGGGCTCGTTTTCTCTTCGAGTTTACTCAAGTTGACTTCCGCTAATGAATATTACGTTGCTCGCCTTGGGGTTACTGTATTGTTAGGGTGAGGGATAGGGTTGGGGGTGAGGAGGCGGGGGGGGGAGGTGGATGTTAGGGTGAGGATGTAGGTGCCGGGTGGGGTGGTGGAGGTTTGGGTTGTGGGGTGGGGGGCGCCGCAGGAGACTGGATGAGGACTGCGATGAGGGTTAGAGCGATGGCCAGGGCGGAGGCGGTTGCCAGACTGGGGTTGACGTGTTTGCTGAGGTTTTGGTGGTCGTGTGTGCGGCGGGACGTGGTGGCCTTGGGGTAGCGAGATTGGTGGAGAGAACGGTGAAGGCGCTTATAGAGAGAGAGTTGGAGGAGGGCGAGCTGAGCCACGACGGGCCTGACGCGACGTATGGCGAACCCGATGTGATGCGTGGCGAAGCCGAGGCGACCTACAGCGAACCCTATGAGACTTATGGCGAACCGTATGCGATGCATGCCGGACCCGGCGCGATTAGCGGCGAGCCTGACGCGATCTATGGCGAGCGCAATGCGATCCCTGCCATGGCCGATGCCATTCGCGGCAAACCCGATGCGGTCGTTTCCGCAGCCGATGCGATTCGCGGCGATTCCGACGCGATCTGCGGAATTGCTAGAGCTTCGCTGGCTGGGGAGAGATGTCGGCAGGAAATTGTAATTCTTGTGCTCGTTGCGCAGATAACGGAGTTGGCCGTGAGCGACCGGTGAGAATAGAGAGGCCAGATGGATTCGGAGCGCGATGATTCGCTCCGCTGCGATGCGGATAGCGATCAAGATGGCGATGAGTGCGATCAGGGCGAACGATGAATCCTCTAGTAGTCGGCGTATTTGAATCTTTGAGTTCGACGCCAAGGGCAACATCAAAGGCGCCGGCGAGACGCCGGCGGTACGAACTGCCAGGGCAAAAAGAACGCTGCGTTTTGCGCGCGCCCAGAACCTCGAATCTGACTTAGGCAGGGCAATGAACGACAGGGATGTCGTGGATACTGGCGTTATTAATAGTGACGACTGGGGTGCGTTTGTCTCTGGGACTAACTTGGGCTGCTGGAAAGATGGCGGCGGCGTTGAGGAGTCAGACGGATTATGGGGACCAAGCGAAGTCTGGGCAGTGAGCGACATTTGTACCGGGAGGAGATTGGTGGTTGCTGGGCGGGCGGTGGTGGAAACCTGCACTTGGAAGGGTGCTGTGGCGTTGGCGGCTAGCGTTACCGGGGTGGGAATTACTGTGCATGTGGCTCCGACTGGAGCGCCTGTGCAGGTGAGGGTGACTGGGCCGGCGAAGCCGTCGATGGATTGCAGGTTGAGTTGATAGGTGGCTGTTTGTCCGGCTGTGACTGTGGCTGATGTTGCGCCAACGTTGGGCGGGTCGATGGCGAAATTCATTGCGGTGGCGGTGAGAGGAACTGACTGAGGCGCGTTGGATGCGTTGTCGGCTAGGCCATGGTGGCGGTGCGTGCGCCGACTGCAGTGGGCGCGAACGTGACATTGATTAGGCAGGTTGCTGCGGGGCGTGGGTGCTTGGCACGTGTTCTTTTCGCGTGAAGTCGGCTGGGTTTGCTCCGGAGAATGAGATGGAGGCGATGACGAGCGCTCCCGTGCCTGTGTTCGTTACGGTGAGAGCTACTGGCGGGCTTGCTGAGCCGACCAACTGATTTGCGAAATTCACGTTCGACGGCGAGATGGAGACAGCAGCTTGAGTGGCGGTACCGGTTACGGGATACTGAGTGGGGATTGCCGGCGGCGTTGTCGGAGATTGAAATTGAGGCAGAGCGATTCCCTGCCGCGAGTGGTTTGAAAATTACGGTTATTTGACAGCTTGCGCCGAGCATCCTAAGACCGCTGAGCAATTTCCATTCTCGCTAAAGTCAGCTGCGTTCGGGCCTGTAACGGTGATCCCGTTGATCGTTGACGGAGCTGGTGCCGGTGTTGGAAAGAGTGATCGTTTGTGATGGACTTGCGGTGCCGACGCTTTGGGCTGCGAAAGTTAGCGAGGCTGGGAGAAATCTGCAGTGTGGGTGCTATGGCCATGCCTGACAGTGAGATGGATTGAGGACTGCCGGAGGCATTGTCGATGAAATTGACGGTGGCATTTTTGGCGCCGCTCGTTTGTGGAGCGAAATCGATTTGCACGAGGCAATTGGCACCGATTGCGACGGTGCTGCCGATCGGGCAGGTGGTGCCCGACGGGGCTACGGCGAAGCTGGCCGCATCAGAACCAGTGAAGGTGAGCTGCGACAGGGTTAGGGCAGCGCTGCCCAGATTTCGAAGGGTGATTGGCTGGGGGCCGCTTGTGGTTCCGACTGCGAGCGTTCCGAAGGTGAGCGAGGCGGGCGAGAGATTGGCGATTGGCGAAGCGGCGACGCCTGTGCCGGAGAGGGCAATCACCTGCTTGGCTGCAGCGAGGCCGCCGGAGTTGTCGATGATGTCGACTTCGGCTTGATAGGGGCCGATGGCCTGCGGCGCGAAGGCGACATTGATGGTGCACGAAGCGCCGCCTGCGATGGGGTTTGAGCCGCAAACATTGGCTTGAAGCGCGAATTGATTGGCATCGGGACCGGCGGGCGCGACATTTGTCACGGTGAGAGGTTGGTTCCCCTGATTGAATAATGTGACGGTTTTGGCCGGACTGATGGAGCCTTGCGGCTGATTTGCGAACGAGAGGCTTGTGCTGGAGAGCACTGCGAGCGCGCCGCTGCCGATTCCTACGACGGAGAGGACATGGGGGCTTCCTGGGGCGTCGTCGGTAATGGTGGCGAAGGCTTCTGCTGGTCCTACGGCGGTGGGTGAAAAACTGATTTCAAAAGAGCAGGTGGCGCGCGGCGGCATCGGCGTTCCGATGCAGGGATCGGAGCCGACTATTGAGAAAGAGGAGACATTAGGCCCTGACAAGGCGATGTTCGAGACGTTGAGAGGTGCGTCGCCTGTGTTGATGAGCGCGGAGAAAAGCGGGGGGATATTTTGCGCGCCGACGGGCTGAGCGCCGAAATTTATGTTGTGCGTGGTGAAGGAGAGGCTTGGCGCTGGATTGGCGCTTTCACGGAAAGCGAGAACGAAAGCGTCGGCTGCTGGCGGTAATTGCTGACAGCTTGTGCAGATTGTCTGAAATCCTGTGCTGAGATTTGCGCCGCTCGGAAAATCGGCGGAGGTCGAGCGTCCTGCAATGTAGACATCACCTAGCGCATCGGCTGCGATGGCGTTGCCGTCAGTGACGGCTGTGCCGCCGGGCGGAGCGGTGCCAGCGAAGGGAGTGGCGTAGATCAATGATGCGGGGCCTGAGGCGGTGGGATCGAATTTGGCGACGAAGGCGTCTTCGTTGCCGGTGAAGGGTTGAAGATTGTTGAACCAGGGAAAATCCCACGAGGTGGTTTTGCCGGAGATGTAGAGCGCGTTGGGGGCAAGGGCGGCGACACTCAGGCCGGAATCGGATTGTGTGCCGCCGAGATAAGTGGAGTAGAGAAGCGACGTCATTCCCGTGGTGGCATTTTGTGCGATGGCGGAGAAAAAAGCGTTCGCACTTCCCTTCGCAGTTCCTTTCAGGGTGGATTGCGCGCCGGCATTTGTTCCATTCGTGGGGAAATTCGTCGATTGCGTGGTGCCGGTGACGTAGGCGGTGGCCGGCATCGCGGCGCCGACGGAAATCGCCAGCGCTTGATCGAGTCCGGCGCCGCCCAGGAATGTTCCGTAGGCCAAATCGGAAGCGCCGGTTCCTGATGGGCGGATTTTGATCACGAAGGCGTCGAAGGGATCTCCGGCGTAGGTGGTTTGGTAGCCGTTGAGAGTTGGGAAGGTGGCGCCGGGGTTCGAGGTGAAGCCGGTGATGTAGGCATTGCTGGCGGCGTCGACTGCGACGCCGCCGATTCCCACCTGGGCGTTGATTCCAAGATAGGTGCAATATTTGAGATGCGGAGTTGGCGCTGTGGCCAGCGGACGAAATATGGCTAAGAAGCCGTCGCTAGTGCCGCCGCCGTTCGCAGCCTGGAACGCGCCGCTGGTGACCGGGAGATTTGTCGAGGTCGTGTCGGAAGCGATGAAAATTTCGCCGGCTTGATCGAGTGCGATGCCGCCGGGATTTTGCGTTGATTCGGAGCCGCTGCCGCCGAAGAGGGTCGAGTAGACGAGCGAGGCTCCGGTGGGCGCTAGCTCGGCGACGGCGATGTCATTCGCGCCGCTGGTGCGGGTGCTGCCATCGGTGACGGGAAAATCCGCGGATGTGGTGGTACCGGTGATTGCGACGCGGCCGGAGCTATCGACGGCGATCATGCCGCCGTTCTCGTTTCCGCTGCCGCCGAGGAAGGCGAGATAGATGAGGGAGTTTGCGCCTGAGGCGGTGGGATCGATTTTGGCTATGAAGAAGTCGGTGGCACCGCCGCCGGGGCCATTTGTTGCCGGAGCGGATTCGAGGGAATGTGGAGGCTGAAGTTGTGGTGCCGGCGATATAGAGCTTGCCGGTGGAATCAGCCGCGATGCTATTGGCGGTGTCTTCTCCTGCGCCGCCTAGAAAAGTGGAATACGTGATCGAGAGCGAGGGATCGATTACGAGTGCGGCGTGCGGGTGGCGGCGAGCGATGCGGAAACCGATTGAGCCGTCGGGTTCGAAGAGATAGGCGCCTTCGATTGGGTAGCGCTGCGGGGGACTTGTGGCTGCGGCGCTTTTGTGCGCCAGTTCCCTGCTGCGGACTTCTTCGTAGAGCGCCGGTTTGTGCAGAACGAGCTGTGCGTTCTCTACTTGCATCAGCATGTCGCCTTCAGCGTTAAGGCGCAGTTCTTCGGCGCCCGAGATCTTGATGCGTAGGCTGTCGGCGTTCGCTTGGGGAGCGATTCGGAGGTCGAATTCGAGTTGATTTTCGCGGTGGTCGGCGGTTGCGTTGCTGTAGGCGACGAGGTCAACTCCGGGCAGAATGCGGCGAGCTTCTGCGCGCGCGTAATGGGGAACGGCTGTGCGCCACTTCGAGGGATCATTTCCGATGAAGTAGTTGGTTTGGGCGCGAAGCGGGGCAATTCCCTTCCATGTGACGGAGGCATTCATGTGATCGGAGATTTGGTCGGAGCTTCGAGAAGCCCGCGCGAAGGTGATTTGAAGGCGGTGATGCGTCGGCAAGATTGTTGGGGCTGCCGCGGGGTTCGACTTCGATTCCAGTGCGGCTCAAGAATGTCGAGAGGTGCGGTCCGCGAGCGAGGAATGCCACTTGGGGTGACGCTTGTCCGACATTTGCCTCGAAGGTGAGCGGGATGGATAGTGGCCTGGATTGGTTGGTTGTCGGGGCGGTCCGAGGAGTGGCTGGTTTGACACGCGCGATCGGGTGATTGGACGCAATCAGTAGCGATGCGCTGCTTGTGAGGAGAGAAAGGCAGAAAAAATATTTGGTTCTGCTCATTTAAGACCTTTGCCCGGTGATGTTTTCCCGCAGGCCCGGACAGCTCGGAGGCGCTAAGCCGGCTGCCGCTCGTTTGTTTCGAATCGCGCTCTGCTTGAGTGCGGGCAACTATGGGGCGGTTGGACGGGAGCGTCAATTCGAGTTAGTACGCAATACTGCGGTGGGCCTGCGTAAAACTACTGGCGCCGGGCGGGTTTCTGTGCTGAATCGTGAGAAAATGAGGTGATGGGATTCGAGACCCGCAACTTGAGTGACAGCTCGTCTGGTCCGGTTACGCGACGGGTGTTCCTGACGCTGTCGGTGAGCGCGCTGATGGGGCTGGCGATTCTGCGCTTTCGCCGGCACAGCGCTATGGCTGCGCAACTGGCTGTGGCAGGTCCGCCAGCGATTGTGACAATCGCGGAGTTTTCGAAGAATGGCGAGCGAACCGGGACAGTGCAGGTTCCGAAGATCGTGAAGACCGACGACGAATGGCGGGCGCAGTTAAAAGATCGAAGCGTCTACGAAATCACGAGGAAAGCGGACACGGAAATCGCGTTCTCGGGAGAATATTGGAACCTTCACGATAAGGGGCTGTTTCGGTGCGTGTGCTGCGAGACGGCCCTATTCAATTCTGAGACGAAGTTCGATTCGGGGACGGGCTGGCCGAGTTTCTGGGCGCCGATCGCGAAAGAAAATATCGAAACGATCGAGGATCATAGCTTCGGGATCGTTCGGAATGCGGTGGCATGCCGCCGGTGCGACGCCCACCTTGGGCACGTGTTCGATGATGGGCCACAGCCGACCGGTTTGCGCTACTGTATCAATTCGGCGTCGCTGGTATTTGTCAAAAACGCCTGACTCGGACTGGCAGCAGCGAGCAAGGCGGCTTCCCTGCCTCTTTCCTGCAACCTTCTCAGACCTTGTTCCTCTTTACGAGGCCGGAGATGAGCGTGATCAGGAAGAGAATCAGGAACAGATAAAACAGCAGCTTCGCAATTCCCGCCGCCGCTACCATCAGTCCAGCAAAACCCAGAATGCCCGCGACGATCGCGACCACGAGAAAAATTACGGCCCAACGCAGCATGGTACCTCCTCCCGGCGAACAGCCGGATTCTAGCCACGAAGGTTAGTTAGAGGCTGAGGCCGAGCGCGCTTCGGTATGGCCGGTGCAGCTTGCATGCGGACAGAGGCAATCAACATCCGGAGTTTCTTCCATGGCTTCGCACTCGGCGCTGCAATAACTGCCGTCGGTCACCTGGCAGCTACAGATTGGGTGTTCGCATTTCTTGGTTGCCATATTGTTTTCTCCTCGATTGAAATACCTGTGAAGTCCGACGTCCGCCTACCCTCAGGCGAACTAGTCTATAGCGGATGATTCCAGACACCATACAGTAGAAACCGGACTAGAGCCGGTGCATTATCGCCAGAATCAGCAGTACGAGCAGCACCAAACCCAAGCCTAGGCTCGGAAAGTAACCCCAACCCTTGCTATGTGGCCATTTGGGGATGCTGCCGACGAGGGCGATGATGAGAACGACGGTTAAGACAAAGAACATCGCTGAGTGCTCCTCGGGGCGCCCCGTGACCGGGTAAGGTTAGATCGTGTGGCAGCGGGAGTGTAACTCACGATTCTGGACGAATATGAGTGGACGTTGTGCGAGGCGCGGCCGGGATTTCAGGTAGCGCGGGGTTCGAGCCTACCTGTTTACGCGCGGTTAATGTGGGCGATGAAGCAGCCTGCCTCTCCGTGGCGAACGTGGATGTATTCGATCTCAGGCTGATCGAAAATTCTGGCGATTGCAGACTCGGCCGCTCCGTCATTTACTTTTTCGCGAGCGGTCACCCATCGATCGCTGCCGTAACCTTCGAACACGAGCGGCAGCGAACGAAGGCTGTCTGGGAATTTATTTTGCGGTGAGTATGTGGCGCATGGGGTTTCGTGGACGAAGATCGGACCCGGCGACGGGTATGGATCGAGCCCGTCGAATGGATTGTAGGTGAACAGGATTCGATTCTCTTTTCCTACATCGAATGTGCGCAGGCATTGACGGCATGGGCCGGTGCCGCCCGCGACTTCCACGTGAGCTGGATGGCCGTATTGCGGAGACTTGCGGGTATTGCGCGCGACGGTTGAGATTTCGTCTGGAATTGCGCGGATGCTGAACTTTGGTTCCTTCGAGCATTTCCTTCATTTTGTCCTCCTACTGGCTGGCGATTGCTAGGTTAGGTCGAGATAGTCGGTGTGCACTATCCGCTTCTTGCGTTCAATGTTGCGGGCGGCTACGCGCATTGGCGGAGTGATGAGAGTGGAGACGCTTGACTCGCAGCGGGAGATGGTTAGGCTGGTGGCTTCGAATGCCGACGTGGAACTCAGAGCAGTACCTGAAATTTGGAGACGAGCGGACGCGACCCTGTCGCGATCTCGCCGCGCGGATTGCGGTGCCGGATGCACGGCGGGTGATCGATCTCGGTTGCGGCCCCGGAAACAGCACGGAGGTGCTGGCCGCGCGATGGCCTGATGCGCAAATCACGGGCCTCGACAGCTCAGAGGCCATGCTCGAGACTGCGCGTAAATCGAAGCCCGAGCGGGAGTGGTTGAGGAGCGACATCGTCGAATGGGCGAGCGATGGCGGCGGGTCGCGGTACGACGTGGTATTCGCGAATGCTTCCCTGCAATGGATTCCCGACCACGCGACAAATTTTCCGCGGCTATTGGCTCGTGTGGCGCCGGCGGGCGCTTTTGCTGCGCAGCTTCCGGGCAATCATGATGGGCCGACGCATCAGTTGATGCGCGATATTGCGGCGTCGGCTTCCTGGAGACGCTGGTTTCCGAATGGGAAGGTCCGCGAGTGGCACACCAGCAATCTGGCGCATTACTACGATGTGCTTGCGCCGCATGCCGCTCGGCTCGATATTTGGGAGACGACCTATCTGCACATTTTTTCGGCCGCAGAAGACATTGTCGAGTGGTACAAAGGCTCAGGAATGCGGCCGTATCTCGAGGCGATCGATTCGGAGTCCGAGCGGCAACGATTCATTTCTGAATATTTGGGGGGAATTCGACCACTGTATCAGCCGCAATCGGACGGGCGCGTGCTGTTTCCGTTTCGCCGGCTTTTCATGATTGCTTATCGCGAAGCGTCCTGATTCTCGAAGGAACCTATCCTGCAGGCCAGGCGTAGTTCTCTTCCCCGAGCGGTACCTGCAGCATACCTTCGACTGGCAAGACGTCGAGCGGCAGGCCGCCCTCCCATAACGCGACGCTGAGCAGTAATTCGCGGCGGTTCTTCAGGTCGAATAGCTCGCGGGCGAGGCTTACTTCGAGGATTTTTCCGTACGCCGCCGATACGACCGGGGCGGGATGCAACAAGCATGCGCCCTCCTGCTCGACGACGCATTGGGCCACTTTCCGATCGGCCACGCGAAGAGTGATGCGCGTCTCGCGCGAATCCCATAGCGTGAGGCGCATTTGAAAATCGTGAATGTCGGACATCGCATCGGCTACGGGATCGACGCGAATGTAGAAACGCTGCGGCGCGAATCCGTAATACAGATTGCCGAGGACGTAGCTTCGTCCGTGCATGGTTCCGCTGCGCTGGTCGGTGGAGTACATGCCCGCACCCATCCACTCGAAGTAGCTGGTCTCGCGCCCGTCGACCGTCACTTCGAGATAGGAAGTGGGCGCTTCGCGTTGACCTCGTTCGGCGGCACGTTTGATGGGCAACGCGAGCGCGTCCGGAACCGATTCGCCGAGCTCGGTATAAACTTCCGTGAGGTGTTTGCGATATAGCTGATCGAACTCGGCGTCGTTTGAAGAGCCGTGTTCCGGGCCGAACCACCAGCACCAGTCGCTGCCTTCGGCCACGAGCAAAGCTTCGTAGGCACTAGTCAGCCGCTCACGCGGAAGCGCATTGCCTGCTTCGGCACGTTGGAGCGCGCGCTCATAGGTTTCTCGCGC
The DNA here is from genome assembly GCA_963697645.1 of uncultured Acidobacteriota bacterium. GTDB lineage: Bacteria > Acidobacteriota > Terriglobia > Acidiferrales > UBA7541 > Palsa-295. The sequence continues at coordinate 100,298 of CAVOOU010000002.1, forward strand.
GTCGCGCAAGAGATCCCATGCGCGGACGTCCTCGCCGTGACCGATCCAGACGTCGAAATTCGCGTTGATCCAGGAAGCCGGGAAGATGCCTTCGAGTTTAGGTATGTCGGACGCGGCTTGAATCGCCTCGCTCATCGTGAGCGCACAAATTTCGGGATCTTTATCAATCAGCGCGTAGGTCTTGCGCAGAAAATCGCGGCCGTTGCCTGTGTAATATTCCCAGGCATTTTCGCCGTCGAGGATCAAGCTGACCGTTGCCGGCTTTCCAGCGGGCTGGCGTTCGGCGATGAGTCGAATGCGGCGGTGCAAATCTTCTGCCGCGGCATCTGCGCCCATTCGACTGTAGACGAAGCCGACGAGGTCCGACAAATAGTGGTCGCGAAAGAAACCCATCATTGAGCCGCCGGGCCGTTCCAGCTTCCACGGCGAATAGAGGTTACTGCCATTTTCCGGATAGCCGGAGGCGTCGCGCCAAAAGCCTATGTTGCGCGTCCTGCCGAGAACGCCTTCGTCAGTTGCAAACCATTTGAAGCCGAGGTCCATCGCGATTTCGAGCGACTGGTCGGAAACCGAGCCCTCTGACGGCCACAGGCCGCTAGGCGGCTTGCCAAAAATCTTCTCGTGATAATTTCGCGCGCGAACCAATTGCTCGCGGGCGTCTTCCGGGTAGCGAAACGCCGGGTGCGGAAGCGGTGTGTGAGGATTTGAAACCCTGGCGATGTCTGTGTCGCAGACAAGCGGGAGAATCGGATGGTAAAAGGGCGTGGTCGAAATTTCGATTTGGCCGCGTTCGGATGCGAGACGATATTCGGGAAGCACGGCGGCGAGCAATTCGAGCTGCTTGGCACGGAGAGCTTCTTTGTCGTCCTCGGTGAATCCCCTTCCCTTCCGCGCGAGCTCGGAGACGATGGGATCTTTCGCGAGATATTCTTCGTCCATCCAGGCGAGCTGCGAGAGCACCTGCAAATCGCGCCAGTCCTGCAGTACGAATTGAGCGATGCAGGCTTCCGAGCCAGCCGAAAGAACCTGCGAACGCAATTCCTGGAACCTGGGCCAGCGGTGAAGGAAGTTGTCGTTGAGCTGAAAAGCGCGGACAAGGGCTTCGCGCTTTTGTTCTGAGGAGAGCGAACCGGCGTGCGCAAATGCAATCTCAAACCACGATTCCCGGAACTCGCCGCTGGCATACTCCTCGATCTGCGCGGCGAGCGACGGGACGAAATTGAACGTTGCATGAATGCCGGGAAATTCGCCAAGGACCTTCACCATGCCCCAGTAGTCTTTGAGCGCGTGCAGGCGCGTCCAGGGAAGCAAATATTGACCGCTGGAAGGATCGCGGTACTGCGGCTGGTGCATGTGCCAGAGAATGACGAGATTGACGCGGCTCATCCGGCCAGCCCGTCGGCCTTCGTCCGCGCCAAATGAATGCTCGTGCTAGAATGACAGGGCGCGAACATGCGCCTGCTCGATCGATACATTACTCGCGAAGTTGCGTCGCACGCCATCCTTGGCCTCGCCGTATTTACATTCGTTTTTTTCGTTCCACAACTTGTCCGGCTGATGGATTTGATCGTCCGCCATTCGGGCGGCACGTGGACGGTGGCCAAGCTTTTTCTCTGCTCGCTGCCGCCTGTGCTTACGTTCACGCTGCCGATGGCCGTGCTCGTTGGAGTGCTGATTGGTCTTGGACGCCTTTCTGCCGATAGCGAGATCGTCGCGTTGCACGCTTGCGGAATCAGCTTACGGCGGCTGCTGCTGCCGGTTGGCTTCGTAGCTGCTGCGTCTGCATTGATCACGCTGGTGATGACATTCTGGCTCAGCCCCGTGGCCGTTCGCACCTTGCGCAGCCTGGAGGATCAACTGCGTTCATCGCAAGCGCCCTTTGCCGTGCAGCCGCGCGTGTTCGATGAGCGATTTCCGCATTTCGTATTATACGTGCAGGATGTGGAAGCTGCAGCGACTCACTGGCGAGGAGTTTTCTTGGCGGCGTCGGGCGGGCAGGTGGGATCGACGATTACCGTGGCCGAAGACGCGACGATTATTCAGGGAGACAATTCGTCCGGCAGCGCCGAGGTGGAACTCCATCTCGGGCCCGGCAGCACGCATGAATTCGATCCGCACGAGCCGGAGCGCTATAACGTCACCACCTTTGGCGAGAGCGCAATTCCTATCGACATCATCTCCGCTTCTCCCGGGTCTGCGCCGGGACCGAAGCGTGCTGCCATCTCAAATGCCGAATTGCCGGTGCTGGCGCTTTTGCGAGCGCGCGGGGCCAGTTGGCGGGACGCACGAGTGGAACTTCATCGGCGGCTCGCGTTCCCTGCTGCTTGCCTGGTGTTCGCGCTTCTAGGTGTGCCCGTCGGGGTGCGGCCTCGACGAGGCGGACGCGCGACTGGGCTGATCCTTACGCTGATCCTGATCGGCGGTTACTATTTTCTTTTTGTTACTGGCGCGCACATGGCACAGCAGGGGTCTATTTCGCCCTGGCTGGGAATCTGGATCGCAAATATCGTCGCGCTGGTCATTGGCTTGTATCTTCTGGGGTTGATTGAAAACATCCGCAAACCGAATCCGCTTATTGCGTGGTTTGAAGCCCGCTGGTCGCGCTTCCGCAAGAATCAGCGGCTCGAAGTCCGAGGCAGCACCGATGCCATCGGCGAACGATCGCCTTGCAAATGGTTCGATTCCTAACGGTCCGGTCAGAAAAACGACGATGACCGCCGAAGGGCCGATCGAACGCATGCAAACTGTGGCCGGAATTCGCCGCACGGCAGGGGCTGGAACCGCTGCTGGATTCCCAATGATGATCGATTTCTATCTCCTGCAAGGATTTTTTTACTATTTTGGCGTGCTGCTGGCCGGATTTGTCGTCATTTTTGATGCCTTCACTTTGTTCGATATGCTGAGCGACATCTCGCGAAACCACATTCCGATTTCGATGGTGCTGGAGTTCTTCCGCTACCTTGTTCCCTACTTCGTATATCAACTGGCACCGCTCGCGACGCTGGTGGCTACGCTCGTGACTCTAGCGATTCTCGCCAAAAACAACGAGGTGATCGCTTTCAAAGCCAGCGGGATCAGCCTTTACCGGCTTATCCTTCCGCTTACGCTGGCGGGAGGTTTGATTGCAGGAGGGATGTTTCTTCTCGACGATACGATTCTGCCGTATGCCAATCAGCGCCAGGATGCGCTTCGGAACCAGATCAAGGGGCGGCCGGCGCAGACCTATTTCCAACCCGCGCGGCAGTGGATCATGGGCGAAGGCAACAAGATCTACAACTACGAACTATTCGATCCGGATAACAAGCTTTTTGGCGGCTTGAACGTGTTTGAAATCGATCCGGCCACATTTCAGATTCGGCGCAGGGTTTTTGCCGCGCGCGCCACCTGGGAGCCAAGCGAAAATACGTGGGCGCTTGCGGGCGGCTGGGTGCGCGATTTCAACGACGGCCGGATCACGCGTTACGCGCCGTTTAAAGTTTCATCGCTCGCGGAGTTGACAGAACCGCCTAGCTATTTTCGGCGCGAGGTGCGGCAGTCCTACCAGATGAATTGGAAGCAACTCGGCGATTATATCGACGGGCTGCAGAAGGCCGGCTTCGATACCGCACGCCTGTCTGTGCAGTGGCAGAAGAAATTCGCGTTCCCTTTGATTGCAGCAATCATCGTGTTTCTAGGCGCGCCGTTTGCTTTTCTAGTGGGAACGCGTGGGGCAATCGGGGGCTTGGCGCTCGCCGTGGGAGTGGGAATCGTCTACTGGGCCACTGCCGCGCTGTTTGAAGCGCTCGGTTCGGCCGGGCAGTTGCCGCCAGTGCTGGCGGCTTGGGCGCCCGATGCGATTTTTGGTTTTCTTGCGGTTTATTTTTTCTTGAAGATGCCCACCTGAAGACAGAATCCGCAACCCGCTGCTGGAGCGAAGTGCCTCGAAACCCGGCTGTCGGGATGCCACTGTTCACGGCATCAGGCTGAACTGTACACTGGCGGCCAGTGATTCCGTTTCTGCATATCGGCTGGCTTACGATTCCCACCTTCGGGCTTATGGTAGCGCTCGCGATGTTGGTGTCGTTTTACGTGCTGCGGGCGGACTTGCGGCGGCGCGGGATCGAGGCTGACGCGGAGTTGTTCATCGCGATTCCCTGCCTCGCCGGGATTGTTGGGGCAAAGTTGTATCATGTGCTCGAATCGCCTGTGGATTTTTTCGCGCATCCATGGAGCGAACTGTTCAGCCAGTTTGGATTTGCGTGGTTTGGCGGCCTGCTGGCAGGATTTGGAGCTTTCGTTTGGCTGGCGCGGCGGGAAAGAATTCCGCTGCTGACGATGATGGATGCGGGCTCGCCCGCCGCGGCGCTCGGGTACGGTATCGGGCGCATCGGATGTTTTCTTTCCGGGGATGGAGACTACGGTGTACCCACGTCGCTTCCTTGGGGAATGAGTTTTCCGAATGGGCTTGTGCCGACCACGGAACGGGTGCACCCGACACCGATTTATGAGTTGATTGTGGCGTGCGTGATTGCCTGGATCCTTTGGCGTATTGGCGCGAAGCAGATCTCGGCTGCAGGAAAGGCGTCCGCCGGTATGGTGTTTGCCGCCTATTTGGTGCTGACGGGTATCGCGCGATTTCTCGTAGAGTTTATTCGCATTAATCCAAGATCATTCTTCGGGATGACGAATGCACAGGCCGCGAGCCTGGCGTCAATTGCAGTTGGGATCATACTTTGGTTGCGGATGCAGAGGCAGGAGCAGCACCGGCGGTTGACCGCGGACGAATACTGGCCAGCTCTCGCCATCCTGCCGGGCCACGCGCCGCAGGTTATCTGGGCGTGCGGAGGCACGAGTGCCGCGCGCGACTCCGGCAAGATAGCTGTTTCTGGTCGGCGCCCAATGCCACCCGGGCGTTGCGCCAGAAACATGAGAGATACTCCCCTTCCAGCTAGGAAGCCACCCTAAGCCTGTCGCGCTCTAAAAACAATTCGCAACAATACCCAATTTCCGGCTGCGGCTTCTACGGAGTTACCGTTCCGGTACTTTTAATAATTCTATTGACGTGATATTGGCACGGAAGTAATCTGCGCACGAGGGACATACGACTGTGCGGGGCGTTCGTATGTAAACCTTCGAATTCTCTGTTCATTAAATACTGACTCCGAGAGCAAGGCCGATTGAAATTCATGAAGTTGATTCGGAGCGAGACATGTCGAGGAGCATAAATAATTTTCGACAGATTATACAACCCCCAAGGACAAACGGCTCATTGTCACAGCCCTCGCAACCAGCGACAGATTTTCAGTCCCGCCCCCTTGCGTCAATCACTGAAATCAATTCTCGCCAACCTATCGGGCCGGCTGGCGGCGTCAAGTCTGCAACGCATCGAATGGGCGAACTGATGGGTTCACTGGTGGACCTGATCGCGGAATTCGACGGAACTGGGGTGCTACTCGATGTGTGGACCGGAGATAAATCTCTGCTTGTTCGTCCCGTCGAGGAGATGCTGGGTCAACCGCTACTCAGCATCATCGGGGAAGATGCGTACACCCCCTTCCGCTCACTCTTCGAGCGCATCCATAAGAGCGCAATCGCTGAGGATTTCGAATATTCACTGAATTTAGCAGACGGACATCATTCGTTCATGGCGCGTGCAGTCCCCGTGGACGCGCCCAACGGCCAGCGCACGATCAGAGTCCTGGTGCAGGATGTCACAGGACTTCGGAAAACCGAAGAGTACTCCCGCAAGATGGAGTCTCTGCTCAAACAAACCCAGGAGATCGCGAATGTAGGCAGTTGGGAATACGACGTTGGGCGCAAGACTTTTCTTTGGTCGGAACAGATGTATCGCATGCTAGGACTTGAACCAGGGAGCGACGCAGTGGCTTTGGATACAGCCTGCCAAATGTTTCACCCCGACGACTGGGCGCGGCTTCGGCAGGACGTGATGGCGCTAGTCGAAACGGGCGAACCGCTAGAAAACGAACTGCGCTTCCAATCTGGATGCGGTGACACACGTATCTTTTTTTCGCGTGTGATTCCGATCAAGGACGAAAGCGGAGCTGTCCGTCTGATCCGCGGAATTTCCCAGGACATAACCGAGCAAAGGACTTCCGCAATCAAGCTGCAAAAAAGCCAGGAACTAATGGCACAAGCCGAGCAGATCGCCCATTTCGGCAGTTGGGAGCTGGATTCGCAGGGCGCAACACGGATGCTTTCGGAAAATCTTTACCACCTCATCGGCGAGGATCCGAAGCGAGGACTTATCACCGTGGAAGCGGCTCTCGATCGAATCGAACCAGCCGATGCGGCGATCGTACGTCAGAATCTGGCTCGTGCGGTGAGCGAAGGTGTCCCGTTCGAACAGGAGATCCGCTACCGGCGCCCTGACGCTCGCGTTCGCAGGTTTCATATCCGCTGTGTCCCGGCCCTGGACGCCAGCAAGAACGTCACACGGATGCTTGGGGTTTCGCGCGACGTGACCGAACAGCGCGACACGCATCGGGCTTGGCGTGAGAGCGAGAGGCACTACCGCGTACTTCTAAACAGCCTGAAAGATTATGCCGTCTTGACCTTAAATCCCCACGGTTACGTCACGAACTGGCACAACGCCGCCGAGCGGATGCTGGGATTCTCGGGAAAAGAAGCACTGGGCATGCACTTCTCGCGATTCTATGCAGCCGAAGATATTTCGAGCGAAAAGCCAATTCGCGAGATCGATCAGGTGCTGCGCGAGGGCCGATTTGAAGGTGAAGGCTGGCGGGTGCGCAAGGACGGTTCGCGTTTCTGGGCGGAAGTGATCATCGCCCCTTTGCGCGACGACGCGGGCGAATTGCTTGGCTTTGCCCTCATCACGCGTGACATGAGCGAACGAAAGAAAACGGAGGAGGAGCTCGCGACGCGCGAGTCCTTGCTGGCCGAGGCCGAGAATTTGGCGAACCTGGGCAGTTGGGAGCTGGACCTGAGAACGGGCGAAATGACCTGGTCTCTGCAGCTCTACCGGATATTAGGATACGACCCAGCCCAGACCATGCCGACGTTTGCAGAATTTGCCCGGCTCATTCAGCTCGATCTCAAAGACGAAATGCACCAAGACTCGCCTGCCGGCCCGAGCCATCGCTATCCGATCGAGTCGGTGGTTCGCTGGGAGCTGCTCGACGGAAGTGCGCGAATCCTGCACACTCGCGCATGGCCTTCACATGGTAGCGGAGGAGAACCGCTGCGGATGATCGGGACGACCGAAGACGTGACCGAGCGCACCGAAAGGGAAACTGAATTGCGCCGGCTTTCCCGGCAATTGCTTCACGCGCGCGACGCTGAACAGCGCCGTATCGCACGGGATCTTCATGAGACGGCCGTGCAGAGCATGGCGGCACTTAAAATGATGCTGGGCCGCATCGGAAACCTGCTTCCCAAATCGAACAAGCAAGCGCGCGATCTCGCGCGGTCTACCACTCAGGTTGCCGACGAAATCATCCGCGAGGTGCGCACGATATCGCATTTGATGCATCCTCCGCTGCTCGACGAAGGCGGGCTTTACCCCGCTCTTCACTGGTATGCGAGAGGGTTCTCCGAACGGAGTGGAATCGCGGCGAATTTGCAGATGGACGAGGGATTTGGCCGGCTGCCGAGAGACACCGAAATCGCCATCTTTCGAATCGTGCAGGAGGCTTTGACGAACGTGCACCGGCACTCCGGTAGCCGCGATGCGATCATTCGCGTGATGCGCAGCGAGGCAGGTGTCCGCGTTGAAATAGAAGACCATGGCAAAGGGATGCCATTGCTTGCCGGGCCTGCCGGAGAAAAAGACGTGCAGCTCGGCGTCGGAACCGCCGGGATGCGCGAACGAGTAGCACAACTACGCGGGACGTTTGAGATCAAGAGCGCGCCGGCAAAGGGCACAATCGTGACTGCAATCTTACCGACGACGGACAGACAGAAAAATGATCTGAGCAACAACAAGGGGGTCTGAATGAGCGTAGCGCAGAAATCGTATCGAGTGCTCGTGGCGGATGACCACGCCGTGGTCCGCAGTGGCCTGAAGCATCTGCTTGAGGAGCAACCCGGCGTCGAGGTGTGCTGCGAAGCGACGACCGGAGTGGAAGCAGTTGAAAATGTGAAAAAAGCAAAGCCGGACATGGTCTTGCTGGATTTGACCATGCCGGATATGAACGGCCTCGACGCAGCGCGGCAAATACGCGAGATCTCACCAAACACCGATATCCTGGTGCTTTCGATGCATTACACCGAGGAAATTGCGCGCGAGGTGCTGCGGTCGGGTGCGCGGGGCTATATGCTTAAGTCGGACGCGAACATGGAGTTGGTGACGGCCATTAACCGGGTGCGTCGCGGTGAACAGTATTTCACCGGATGCCTTGCGTCCACGATGGCGGAAAGCTTTGCCCAGACGAAAGCCGACGGCTCGGATGATTCCGTGATTGCCGGCACCTCACTCACACCGCGTGAAGCGGAAATTATTCAGTTACTCGCGCAAGGGAAAAGCAATAAGGAAGCAGCGGCGGTGTTAGGGGTCTCGACGCGGACGGTCGAGAGCCATCGCAATCACATCATGCACAAAATGGAGTTTGAGAGCTTTAGCGATATGGTCCGCTTTGCGATTCGTAAAAATCTCGTTGAACCGTAGCCGCCGCGGGAAGCGGGTTCGGCTCTCAGCATCAACGAATCGCGGCAAGCGCAGCACTGCCTCGAGGCCGAATTTCCGGCCCGAGGCAGTGGCATTGATTGTTCGTCGGGTAAGATGAAGGAGTAGCGCTACGCTGCTGCTTTCTTGGATTTGCGGCGGCCGCGGCGACGTGCAGGCGGCTGAGCCGGGGGCTCACCAATCAATTCCGCGGTCCAAATGGATGTAACGAACTTCTTCAGTCCATGATTGTCGAAATCGATCGTCGTCCGCTCGTTATTGGATTCGGTGACCACTCCGGTCCCGTACTGCTCGTGCTTAATCGCCTGCCCTTCAACCAATGTCTGCACTTTGCCTCCTCGTGAATTAGACCGCAGTACCGCAATCAAATTAATAAGACCGCAATGACTAGCAAGCTTGCTCTGTATTCGCTCTTGAATCATTCGAATGGGGCGGGGCTGGCCGCCCCCTCGAAGCCTGCATTGAAGCTTGAATCTGAAAACCACCACGCGTTGTAACGGGATTAGAGGGCGGTAACGCTCTCTGCCTGCAGTCCCTTCGGGCCCTGCTTGACTTCGAATTCAACCGCCTGCCCTTCGTTCAAGGACTTGTACCCGTCGGCCTGGATCGCCGAGAAGTGCACGAAAACGTCCTCACCCGACTGGCGCTGGATGAACCCGTAGCCCTTGGCTGCGTTAAACCATTTGACTGTACCTTGCTCTCTAGCCACTTTCCCCGCTCCTAATTCATTCATAGGAAGACCCTTAGCAGGGCCTTCCGGAAAGCTATTTGATGCTTTGGTTCCCTTGCCCGTCACAAAAAAAGGCCGCAGGGCAGTTGCCCGGCAGCCTTCTCGAACGCGTCAAAAGGAGTCTCAAGAGCAACAAACGCGACGTGATTCTAACATAAAACGGGTGCCTGCGGCAACCGCCCACGCCTTCCGACTAGTTGCGAATGGTCACGGTCAAGGAGACCGTCATCATCTGGTTATGTGCTGAGGTGCCTTCGATCGTGAGGGTGGTTGTGTTGCGGCCATGGCCACCAGCACGCTCCTCCAATCTGGCCTCGCGGCTAGCGTAGGTGCGAGGCACGCTGGGGGCTAGGCTTGTGTCACAGGCGAGCCAATTTCGGTCGGCGAAGCCGCTGGTGAACGCGCTCAACTTGAATGCTTCGGCAAGCAGTTCGTAGCTGCGGCGGCGGTCGGCATGGTCGTGGATCAGCGACGTAAGCATAATTTCATCCACTCCGGCGCCCTCGGCGAGTGCGAGTAGACGCTCGCGCACTGTGGCTGGCGAGCCAATAAACACGCGATCGCGATTGAGCGCAATGATCTGGCGCTCTTCAGCTGTATACGGATATTCGGTCGCTTCAGCGATGCTTGGAAGCTGGCCGAGCCTTCCTTGACGCAATCTTAGAAGCCCCAATTCGACGGGACGCGCGATTTCGGCGGCTCGTTCATCCGTGTCGGCGCAGACCACCGAAACGGCGACTAGCGCCTTCGGCTCCGCGAAATATTTCGAGGGGCGGAAATAGTCGCGATACATGCGTAGAGCGGCAATCGCTGGTGACGGTTGAATATGGTGCGCGAACGCAAAGCCGAGCCCGAGCTTAGCGGCGAGCTGTGCGCTGAAGTCGCTCGAGCCGAGCAGCCAGACTTCGGGAGTGCCCACGTCCATGGGCATGGCCTTCACGTGGCGGAACGGATGCTCCTCCGCGAAGTCGTCGGCGAGAAAGCCGAGAAGTTCGTCGAGCTGCTGCGGAAATTCGTCAGAGAAAACCGCCTGGCGGGAACGCCGCAGCGCAAGCGCTGTGACGGTGTCGGTGCCAGGCGCGCGGCCAAGGCCAAGATCGATGCGACCGGGGTGCAACGCTTCGAGCACGCGAAACGCCTCTGCGACGTGAAGCGGTGAATGATTCGGCAACATCACGCCGCCCGAGCCTACGCGGATGCGCTTCGTGGCGTTCGCTACGTGACCGATCATCACTTCGGGAACGGAGCTGGCGATCAGGCGCGTGTTGTGATGCTCGGCGAGCCAGTAGCGCGTGTAGCCGAGTTCGTCGGTAAGCCGCGCGAGATCCACTGTGTTGCGCAGAGCCTGAGCGCTTGTCGAGCCGGTTGAAACCGGCGAAAGATCGAGCACCGAGAGCGCGTAATTCATTTCAGGGGCAGCCTGTCTCCCTCGCGGCAGGGCGAACAATTATGCGATTGAACGCCCTTGAATTCGATGAGCGGCGACCACGAAATGATTCGCGCACTTCAACGCGAAAGTGCGGACAAAACATTCGAAACGCTCGCGTTATCGCCAAACGTCTCGCTGATATGGGTGAAGCGGTCGACATTGCCGGGGCCAAAAACGAAGCTTGCGCCGAGCTGGAACGGATTTTCGCCCAATTTGTGCTGGCGGTGGCCGGCGGCATTGGCACGTTTGCGTGCAATGGCGTTAGCGCGACGCAGCAGGTGAAGCAGGTTCGCGCTCTTCAATTCGGCAGCGCGATACGCGGCGCGTTCCACATCAATGAGGAGAGGGAACGTGATGCCAGTCTCTTCACGGAATATGCGCGCATAGTGAAAATCGCCCATACCAATTGCCGCGAGATTGGCTCCGCGTGCCTTGATTTCACTCTGATGCTCGCGCAACTGCGCGACGTGCTCGCGGCAGAACACTCAACCGTAGTGACGCAGGAAGACGATGACGGCTGGTTGCGACTCCCACAACGAGCCGAGCCGAACGGGACGTTCGTCGGCATCGGGGAGAACAATTTCGGACAGCTTTGCGCTGAAGCTTGCAACGGTCATCTAGTTGGCGGACTCTCTCGCCGGTCGAGTTTACCTCACGATATGGTTGGGCGCACGGCCCGAGCAGGTGGGACAACTTCACCGTGAGCCTCTTCAGGGAACCTCGGCCGACGAACACCGCGGGGCACTGCGCGTGATATGTTTGCATGCGAGGCGAAGGTGAAACGATGTCAGCGGACAAACCAAAACAATCATTTCACATGGCTCCCGACGAGTTTCGCCGGCGCGGCAAGGAAATGGTCGACTGGATCGCGGACTATTACGAGCGCGTCGAAACGTTTCCGGTGCTGTCGCAGGCGAAGCCGGGCCAACTGCGTGCCGCGCTTCCTGCACAGGCGCCCGAGCGCGGCGAATCGTTTGACGCGATGATGGCGGACGTGGAGCGACTGATCTTGCCGGGCATCACGCACTGGCAATCGCCGAATTTCTTCGCCTACTTCCCTTCCAACAACTCGTTTCCGTCAATTCTGGGCGAAATGCTTTCGGCTGGGCTCGGCGTCCAAGGAATGCTTTGGGCCACAAGTCCCGCGTGCACGGAACTCGAGACGCACGTGCTTGATTGGCTTGTGGACATGCTCGCGCTGCCCGCGGAATTTGCGTCGAGCGGACCGGGCGGAGGCGTGATTCAGGATACGGCGTCGAGTTCGTCGCTGTGCGCGCTCCTCGCAGCGCGCGAGCGTGCGACGAACCTTGCCACCAACGAGCGGGGATGCGACGGAAGGCTCGTCGCATACACTTCGACGCAAGCGCACTCGTCGCTCGAAAAGGCGGCGAAGATTGCGGGCATTGGAAGTGCGAATCTGCGCGTGATCGAGGTGGATGATAAGTTCGCGATGCGCCCGGAATCACTATCCGCGCAAATCGCACGTGATCGTGCCAACGGCAAGACCCCATTTTTCATCTGCGCGACCATAGGCACGACCTCGTCGAACGCGATCGATCCCGTGCGCGAAATCGCCGCAATTGCTCGCGAACACAGGCTCTGGCTGCACGTTGATGCGGCTATGTCCGGCACCGCCGCACTCTGCCCTGAATTTCGCTGGACGCACGATGGCGTCGAGCTGGCCGACAGCTACTGCTTTAATCCGCATAAGTGGATGTTCACAAATTTCGATTGCGACTGCTTCTACGTGCGCGACCGCGCAGCGCTCATTCGCGCGTTGAGCGTGCTGCCAGAATACCTGCGCAACCGGGCTACAGAATCTGGTGCTGTGATTGACTATCGCGACTGGCAGATCCCGCTCGGGCGTCGCTTTCGAGCGCTGAAGTTGTGGTTCGTGATTCGCCACTACGGCGTGGAAGGGCTGCGGCATCACGTGCGCCGGCACGTGGAGCTCGCGCAGCAGTTCGCGTCATGGGTACGCGCCGACGACGCGCTTCGAACTCGCCGCTCCGGCACCGCTGAATCTCGTTTGCTTCCGCCATCGCGCGGGCGATGAAGCAAACCAGCGCATCATGGACCGGCTGAATGCGAGCGGCGATCTATACCTGACGCACACGCGGCTCAACGACCGTCTCACCCTGCGAATGAGCATCGGCCAATCGCAAACGGAACTACCCCACATTGAACGCGCCTGGCAGCGGATTCGCGACGAAGCGGCCGCGATCGTTTAGCGCGTTGCAACTTATTTCGCAGACGCACTAAACCATGCATAATAGCGGCTGCCCAAATTGCCCCAGGAGTAATAAATGCTTCAACCCTCTCCATCGAATACAAACCGTAAAGCGCTGCTTGCTGTCATCGGATTAGTGGTCGTCTTAGCCGGCTATACTTTGACGCGCGGCGCCGATTCGAAAACTCCTGCTGTCGGCGCAGCAGCTCCCGATTTCACCCTCACTTCTCAGGATGGCACGCCCGTTAGCCTGCACGATTTCCAAGGCAAGTGGGTGGTGCTCTATTTTTATCCAAAGGATTTCACCAGCGGCTGCACCACCGAGGCGCACAACTTCCAACGCGACCTGGCGCAGTATCAGGCGAAAAATGCGGTGATCCTGGGCGTGAGCGTGCAGGATGCCGATTCACACAAGCGGTTCTGCGCTAAAGAAGGGCTCAACTTCAAGCTACTCGCGGATACGAACAAAAAAGTGAGCGAAGAGTACGGCTCGGTGATGAATTTCGGCATTGCGAAGCTTTCCGCGCGGCACACGTTCCTGATCAGTCCTGATGGAGTGATTGTGAAGGAATATATGGACGTGAACCCCGGCAAGCACAGCGAAGAAGTGCTCGCCGCTCTTACGGAATTGCAGGCCAAGTAGCGTAGGCTGGACTGCAGAATTCTTGCTTACCACACCGCTACTTGCGCAACGCCCGTTTCGCAGCTAAGTGGCCGCACAGGCCATGGACGCCCCCGCCGGGCGGCGTTGACGCTGAGCAGATGTAGATACGCGGGTCCGTCGTTGAGTAAAGCCGCCATGTGGGCCGCGTGAACAGTTGAGAAAGCGTCACCGCGCCTCCCTCCACATCCCCGCCGACTAAATTCGCATTATGCTGCTGCAAATCGGCGGGCAGCATCACGCTGCGTTGCAAGATACGCGCGCGAAAGCCCGGCGCGAAACGCTCGATCTGGGCCTCGATTACGCCCGACATGTCTTTGGTCGATCCGTTCGGCACATGACAATACCCCCATGCAGTGTGCTTCCTCTCCGGCGCGCGCGAAGGATCGAAGAGAGTCGGCTGTGCGAGCAACACGAACGGCGCTGGAGATTCAGCGCCGTTCCACGCATCGCGCTCCGACTTGGCAATTTCTTCGAGCGTCCCACCCAGGTGAACGGTTCCCGCGCGGGCGCATTCCGGCGCTTTCCATGGAATCGGCCCGTCGAGCGCCCAATCAACTTTGCAGACGCCAGGGGCGTAGCGGTAACGTTCAAGCGCGGCACGAAAGCCGGGCGTGAATCGCGAGCCAGCAATCGATACGAGTGCGCGTGGCGAGACGTCACAAAAAACGGTGGAGTCGGGCGGGAGTTCGTCGATGCTTACCACTGCTGTGGCGGTGCGAATTTCGCCGCCGAGACAACGCAAGTGGGCCGCCAACGCATCAGCAAGCTTCTGCGTACCGCCACGAACGATAGGCCAACCAACGGCATGCGCTAGAATTCCGAGTATTAGACCGAACGCCGCACTCGGCGAATCTTCGAGCGGAAGAATCGAGTGAGCTGCTAGGCCTGCGAAAAGCGCGCGAGCACGCACATCCCGAAATTTCGATACTGCGAGTGACGATGCGGAACGCAGCGCATCCACGCCAAATCTCGCAGCGATCAATGGATGCTCGGGGAACTTCAATGCGCCAAGCAGCAGTGGTTCGAGTTTGGTCCAATTGCGCGCCAATGGACCGAACAGCCTCGCGTAGCTCGCACCGTCCCGACCGAGGCCAGCCACTGTCTGCTCCACCGAGCGTTCCAGGATCACCGCCGTACCGTCATCAAGAGGGTGCGCGAGTGGCGCATCGGGTTGAACAAACGCCAGCCCGTGCTGAGCGAGTGGCAACGTGCGAAAAAAGGGAGAAGCAAGCGCGAGCGGCACCACCGCAGCGCAAACATCATGAATAAATCCCGGCAATGTGAGTTCCGCCGAACGCATCCCGCCGCCAATGGTTGGCTCGGCTTCGAGGACCAGCACTGATTGCCCGGCTTGTGCGAGCGTTATCGCCGCCGCGAGGCCGTTGGGCCCCGAACCAATGACCACGGAATCGAATTGGCGCTCAGAGGCCGACACAGCTAATTAAATCGTAGTCTATTACGGGCGGCCGCGCTTGAATCATTAATGAGACCGAGGATTTCTGCAGGTCGCAAAAAACTTTGCGCAGGCAAGAGCGGAATCAATCGGCGGCGAGCATTTTCTTGGGCCAGCCCACTAGATAAGTAACCCTCAGCGGCAGATTGGCGTTCGATTCCTCGCCAATCCGCCACTCGTAGTCGCGGCTGTTCACACCTGCCGTCATTGCGCGTAGGTCCGCAAGTGAATAAGCCCGCATGCAGGAAATCAGCCCGTCTACCAGAAGCACAAGCGGTACGACGGGAATGACATACGTCCAGAAAATGCGCGACCACCGAAACGGGTGGCGGGTTGGCGTGAAAAGCCAATCGGCGAGAGGTATCGCCAAAATCGTAAGTACCGTGAAGGTATGCCGCGATGCAACCTCAAAAACTCCGATCCCCTGCCCTCTGGCCGCACTATCTCTTAAGAAGCGGCCGGCTTGTTCTGGATCGAAGTGGTGAAAGGAAGAAAAAATTGTGCGAAAACCATGAAGCCTCTCCGGAATTGCAGTCGCATCGATCGGATCGTGGAGAAAGTTGATGCCGTTCGAACAAGCCGTCCCTCCGCCGTCACTCGAAGCATCTGGATACTTGTCGGTAAGAAGAACTTTGACGGGCGTCGCGCCTTCCTTCTGAAAGAGTTGCACGAGCGATGGCCATGGACCGCCTGCGCCGGAAAAGAGATCGAGTATCTCGCTGGCGCCCGAACAATTCAGTGCCTCACGAAGCCGCCCGGCGATTGGCTCATACGCGTCCGTGCGCTCCAGGATCATCTGCAGCGCGTCGAGTACTTCGCGCCGCAAGAAATCTGGAAACCAGTGCTGGTCGTGAATCTCGAAAAGCTCGAATCGCATCTGCCGTCGCGCGAACCCTCGCCACAACCTGAGAATTCGGCTCCGCCTAGATTTTTCGGTCTTACTACGCGCCGGCTACCATGGCCTGCGTTGCGCCCTGCGTGCTTGTCCTCCGGCGCACTGAAAGCGTGGCTAGCCAGTTCCACCACCTGCTTCAGGTGCCACCACTCGCGCGCGTTCATCGGCCTGCCTTCATGATTCGAAAAATAGATCGATGCGTAGCTTTCCTCGGAGAGCGGCACACGAATCACCAGCGTGCTCTTCTGCTCGGAATAGTTGTCGGCCACAGTTGTCCCCCTCAGTTGAACTGCCGCAAGCATTAAGAGTGCTCGCCGCGCCATTCTCTCTCGGCCGCTCGTTTCGGGCAAGCACAAGTAGCGGCTCGCCGCTAAATCGCATAAGGCAGTTGGTATAACCCTTGTCCCTGGCGCATGTTCCAATCTGGCATGGCTTGGTATCATGCGGCGCGGTCGTATTAGTCCAAGGGAAAATCACATGAGCAAAGGGCGGCTCGAAGCTTTCAGCGACGGCGTGATCGCTATCATCATCACGATCATGGTGCTTGATCTGCACGTCCCGCACGATACATCGCTGGCGGCCTTGCGTCCCGCCATACCCACCTTCCTCAGTTATGCATTGAGCTTCATTTTCGTGGGCATCTACTGGAACAACCACCATCATCTATTGCACGCCACACAAAAAGTGAATGGCACGGCTCTCTGGGCGAACCTGCACCTCCTGTTCTGGCTTTCACTCGTGCCGTTCGTCACCGGTTGGATGGGTGAGAACCATTTCGCTGCGGTCCCGGTTGCAGTCTACGGCGTCGTACTGTTTCTAGCGGCCATCGCTTTTACCGTTCTCGCGAAGGCGCTAATCGCATGTAACGGCGCCGATTCTCCGATTGCTATCGCGATTGGAAGCGATCGGAAGGGCAAAGCGTCGTTGGCAATTTATGCTTTGGGGATTTTGTGCGCGCGCGTGGATCCCCGGATTTCGGTCGCGATGTACGTCCTGGTCGCTCTCATCTGGTTCGTTCCCGATCGGCGCATCGAGCGCGTGGTAGGCCAATAGACTTGTGCAACACACTGCGGCTGGATAAGACCGGCTGCCTTACCGCAATTTGACTGCACGTTTTAGCCGCGCAATCCCCACCGGGCTTTTGCTAAACTGCCTGGATAACATTTAGGAGTACTGAATGCATTTTTCGAAGCGCGCTTGCGCGCTTATGATTTTGGCGTTTGCATCATTAGGCGGAGTTCATTCCGCCGCGCAACCCGCAAAGCACAACAAAAAACCGAAGCCGACGCCCGAAGAAATCGCCCAGGCGGATCGCCTCTTCCATTCCGGCAGCTTCGCTGAAGCCCAGCAATCCTACGCGGAGATCGCCGCCAAAGACCCGAAAGACTTTCACGCCGCATCGCAGCTTGGCTACATCGCCCTTCTCTCGAACAAACTCGACGATGCTGAACCATTGCTGCGCAAGGCGCTGGACCTGAAACACGGCGACGCCGACGCAAAAATCATGCTTGCGGAGGCGCTCTACCGCAAAAACGATTTCTTTCATGCCGCCCGCGCGTTGCAGGGACTTGGCCCGGAAGATGCCTCGAAGCTAAAAAATTATGCGACGCTCAATGTCGCCAAGCTCGAAAGCTTCCGCGACGACGATCCATATAAATTCGAACACGACGCCGGCGAAAGCACGCGCCTGCCATTTATCGCTTCCGATCCGCTACCGGTGGTGAATGTGCGGGTGAATGGCGGCCCCGACGTTGCGTTCTTTATCGACACGGGCGGTTCCGAGCTTCTGCTCGATTCAGAATTTGCTCGCGAACTTAATGTGAAGCCGATGGGCTCGGTGCAAGGCACGTTCAGCGGAGACCAGCACGCGCAAGTGGACAACGGGCGCGTCGACTCGCTCACTCTCGGTTCATGGACACTGAGGAATATTCCAGTGGGCATGTTGCCTCTGCGCTCCATGTCCAGCGGCTTCGGCGTGAAGCAGATCAACGGCTGTATCGGCACCAACGTGCTCTATCAATTTCTTTCTACTATCGATTACCGGACCGGCGAGCTGATCCTCCGTAAGAAAAACGCGGCGAATTTGAAGCGGTTTGACGCGGCGGGCGGTCCGCCTCGTCCCCCGGACGTCGTCCGGCGATCTTCTTGGCGCAATACACAGTCGAACAGCCAAGCCGGAGTCAATGGCGCGACAAATGCACGCGTAACAAATGGGATTGTTGTGCCCATGTGGATGGCCGGCGATCACTTCATGGTCGCGTGGGGACGAGTTAACACGCAACCCATCTCTCTGTTCTTCGTTGATAGTGGCTTAGCTGGCGCTGGCGTCAAGCTGGCCGAATCGGCAATCCAGCAAGCCGGCATTCATCTGGATGAATCGAAGGCAAGCGAAGGGCAGGGCGGCGCGGGCGTGTTAAAGATAATCCCTTACACGGTAGCGCAATTCACGGTCGGTGAAGTCACTGAGCAAAACGTGCCCGGCCTCTATGACGGCCCATTTCCTTGGGAGAACGAATTTGGCTTTCACCTCGAAGGTATGTTCGGCAGCGATTTCCTGAAACACCACGCCGTAACCTTTGACTTCACCAACATGCGGATCATTTTCAGATAAAAGCACAAGCGTGCGCTTCGCGACGAGAGCCTATCGCGTAGCGATCTTGCCAGTCGACGGCGCACCGCACACTCGCCGCCCGAACCAGGAGCGCTCGAACAAACTGTCGTTACGGCAGTGCCTGAGCCAATAAGAACTCGCGGCGCTACTTCTGCGTAACGCGCAAGGCAATGCGGCGATTGGCCTGGCGTCCCTCGATCGTGCTGTTATCTCCCACCGGATGCTCGTCGCCGTAGCCTTTCGCGTCGAGACGCGACGGATCGATTCCCAACCCGACGAGCTGCGCCATCACCACATTCGCGCGATCTTGCGAAAGCTTCAGATTATTTGCCGGATCGCCCTGATTGTCCGTGTAACCGCCGATGCGTGCGTGGACGTTCGGGTACGCTTTCAACATGAAACCCGAAATCAGATTCATGATTTGACTGAGAAAGCCCGGTTCTTGGCAATTTCATGTTGCGCTGGGAAGTGAATGTTATGCGGCGAATCTAAGTGGATCGCGGGTGCGTTGCCGTAAGAGGGCGGCCTCCCGAACAAGGGGACCGCGCGAGCCCGTCCCGGCTAGTGGGCGGACTGGAAACATCAAGAGAGTACTCCAGTTCTCACTCCCTGGCAACGAATGCGCCGCCCGATTCTGAGTTGAACATCACGAACGCCGAAATCGGTGGTAGACTCCCACGATCTTCTGGGACCTGGCCTGGAGATTCCGTGGACGAACGAACCAAGGAGTTGCTGTCGTTTATCGAAGAAGACGCCAAACGTTGGGACGATGCTGCGGACCACTGCGAGATGATTGCCGCAAAGCTTCCGCCAGATCATCGCGCGAGTCTAGAGCTGCAGTGCGCCGTTTATCGCGAACGCGCGAAGATGCATCGCGACGTTGTTGCTAAGGTGAAAGCCCGTTAACACTGGAAAGTCCACGACCGTTCCGCGAAGATCGCGCGAAACGATTCCTCAGTACGCGCATCCAACCCTTCAGTGCTTCTAAGCGTGTAAAATGCTTTCTCAGGTTCGGCAAGCCGCGCCCCTATTCGTAGACGGCGGAGGAAGATTTGGAGTACTCAAAACGGCCAATTGGCGTTTATTACGAGCATCCGCGCTGGTTTGAGCCGGTGTTCGCGGAGATGGACCGCCGCGGCGTGCCGTACGTCCGCCTTGACGCCGCGCGTCATCACTTTGACATATCGCCCAACGGCGTTCAGCGGTTCGGCCTTATCTTCAATCGCATGAGCCCTTCGGCTTGGACGCGCGGCAACGCCCACGCCATTTTTTACACGCTCAGCTACCTCGCGCATCTCGAGCGCATGGGTGTCCGCGTCATCAACGGCAGCGAAGGATTCCGCAACGAGACGTCGAAGGCTCTGCAGCTTTCGCTTCTCGAAACGCTCGGCCTTCCCTACCCGCGCTCGGTCGTAATCAATCATCCAAGCCAGGCTGCCGATGCAGCGCGAGGGATGCGCTTCCCCGTTGTGATCAAGCCAAATATTGGCGGTAGCGGTGTTGGCATCGTGCGCTTCGATTCGCTCGAGCAGATTGAAGGGGCGGCACGCGAAGACAAATTGCAATTCGGCCTCGACGGCACCGGAATCGTGCAGGAATTTATTCCCGCGCGCGGCGGGCACATCACTCGCGTCGAGACGCTCGGCTACAAATATCTCTACGGCATTAAAGTGTTCACGGCGGGCGACACGTTTGACCTGTGCCCGATGGACATCTGCAAAACCACCGACGGCGCGAAGATTGAAACCGCATGCGTGGTGGAAGGACCGAAGACGGGCCTGCGCGTCGAAGGCTACCGCCCGCCGGACGACGTGGTCGCGGCGGTCGAGCGGATTTTCAGCGCCGCGAAAGTGGAAGTGGGCGGCGTCGAGTACATCATCGACGATCGCGACGGCCAACTCTACTACTACGACATCAACGCGCTCTCGAATTTCGTTTCCGATGGCCCGCGCGTCGTCGGCTTCAATCCATTTGAGCGCCTCGTCGACTATCTGGTCCAGGAGGCGCGCTGATGCGCTACGGCTACTGGATGCCAGTCTTTGGCGGCTGGCTGCGCAACGTCGACGACGAGCAGATGGCGCCAACGTGGGACTACGTCTCGCGCCTCGCGCGCCGCAGCGAACAAATCGGCTTCGACCTCTCTCTCATCGCCGAGCTGAATTTGAACGACATCAAGGGCGTCGATGCGCCATCGCTCGATGCGTGGTCCACTTCCGCAGCGCTCGCCGCCGTCACGGAGCGGCTCGAGTTGATGATCGCCGTGCGACCCACGTTTCATCTGCCCGCCCTGCTGGCGAAGCAGGCCGCGAATATCGACAACATCTCCGGCGGCCGCGTCTCGCTCAACGTGGTCTCGTCCTGGTGGGCCGAGGAAGCCAAAAAATACGGCGTCCAATTCGATCAGCACGATGACCGTTACGCACGCACCTCCGAATGGCTCGATGTGGTAGACCAGGCCTGGAAACAGGATCACTTCTCCTACAGCGGAAAATATTATTCGGTGACGGATCTCGTGCTGCAGCCGAAACCGGTGGCGAAGCCGCGTCCGGTGATTTACGCGGGCGGCGAATCGGAAGCAGCGAAGGAATTGATCGCGACAAAATGCGACGCCTACGTGATGCACGGTGACCCGCCCGACCGCATCGCTCCAAAAATTCGCGACATGGCCGAGCGCCGCGAGCGCAAAGGCCTGCCGCCCATGAAATACGGCGTCGCAGGCTACGCCGTGGTGCGCGAAACGGAAGCTGCGGCGAAAAAGGAAGTGGAACGCATCACCGACGTGAAGCAGAACGCCGCCGGCTACAAGAACTACGAGCAGTGGCTCGCCAATACGCAGCTCGAGCAGCGCGTTTCACTCGAAGATTATTCCGTTTCGAATCGCGGCCTGCGCTCGGGCCTGGTCGGCACGCCGCAACAGGTGGCCGATCGCATCGGCGAATTCGAGCGCGCCGGGGTCGATTTGCTGCTGTTGCAGTTCAGCCCGCAGCTCGAAGAAATGGAGCGCTTCGCCGATAGCGTGATCAAGCCCAGCGGCGTAGCCGCCCGCGCCTGAATCGAAGTTAGCGCGGCACCAGCGAACGAATCTTCTGAATCACCAGGTCGATTCCCACTTCGTTATGCCCGCCTTCCGGAATGATCACATCCGCGTAGCGTTTCGAGGGCTCGACAAATTCCATGTGCATCGGGCGCACCGTCGCCATGTATTGATCGACGACCATTTCCATCGTGCGCCCACGCTCGCGGATATCGCGCACCAGGCGCCGAATAAATCGCAGGTCAGCGTCGGTATCCACGAAAATCTTGATGTCCATCAGATCGCGCAGCGCCTTGTTCTCGAAAATCAGAATTCCCTCAATGATGATCGCCGAGCGCGGCGCAAGCCGGACAGTGGCATCTGCTCGGCGAAAATTCGCGAAATCGTAGGTGGGGCGCTCGATCACCTGGCCTTCGCGAAGCCGGCGGACGTGCTCGGCCAACAGCGGCGTATCCATCGAATCGGGATGATCGAAGTTCTGCTTCACCCGCTCTTCGAGCGGCATGCCCGGATAGTCTTTGTAGTAGCTGTCCTGCTCGAGAACGATAACGTTCGCTTCGGAAAGCGTTTCGATGATTCGCGCTGTAATGGTGGTTTTGCCGGAGCCGGTGCCGCCGCAAATCCCGATAATCAGTGGACGGCTATCGAGGGGACGTATGGCGGTTGTCTCCTTAATGTGAATGTGATCCGTGAGCTCTTCTACGCGCCGATTTCTTCCCGCTCTTCTTTTCTTCAATCACAGCCTGCGCCGCCGCAAGGCGCGCAACCGGAACTCGGAATGGCGAGGCGCTCACATAGTCCATTCCGACGCGGTGGCAGAACTTAACGCTGGGCCCGTCGCCTCCATGCTCGCCACAGATTCCGACCTCCAAATCCGGACGAGTGGCTCGCCCGCGCTGGATGCCCCATTCGACCAGCATCCCGACGCCGGGAATATCGAGCGACTGGAACGGATCGCTGCTGAAAGATTCCGGCTTTGCGTTCATCCACATACTCCGGCAGGAACCGGCCTGCATCGTCGCGCGACAGGCCCATCACGGTCTGCGTGAGGTCGTTTGTGCCGAATGAGAAGAACTCCGCCACTTCCGCAATCTGGTCGGCAAGCAGCGCCGCTCGCGGAAGCTCGATCATCGTGCCCACAAGATAGTGAAGTTTTACTTTAGCCTGCTGAATAATCGGATCGGCCACGCGCCGAGTAGCTTCTTCGAGAATCCTCATCTCTTTTTTGTCGAGAGTAAGCGGATGCATGATCTCAGGTATCACTTTAATGCCCGCGCTTCTGGCAATCGATCGCCGCTTCGATGATCGCGCGCACCTGCATCTCGAGAATTTCCGGATACGTGATGCACAGACGGCAACCGCGATGGCCGAGCATGGGATTTGCTTCGTGCAACTGCTCCACGCGTCGCTCAATTACTTCACGCGTCGTCCCCAATTCCTTTGCCAACTCTTCCTGCTTCTCCGGATCGTGAGGCACGAACTCGTGCAGCGGCGGATCGATCAGGCGAATGGTTACTGGAAGCCCGTCCATCGCTTCGAAGAGCCCGATGAAATCGCGCCGCTGAAACGGAAGCAGCTTGTCGAGCGCCTTTCGCCGCGCCTCTTGGGTGTCCGCCAGGATCATTTCCTGAATCGCGCGCTGCCGTTCGATGCTCTTCTCCGGATGCTCGAAATCCTTGAAGAACATGTGCTCGGTTCGCGTAAGGCCGATGCCTTCGGCGCCCATCTCGCGAGCCACGCGCGCATCCTTGGGAGTATCGGCATTCGCGCGAACGCCGATTTCACGCACAGAATCGGCCCATTTCATGATGGTTTCGTAAGCCTTGGGCGGCTCCGGGCGCACCAGCGCAATCTCGCCCGTGTAAACCGAGCCGTCACCGCCGTCAAGAGTGATCCACTCGCCTTCTTTTACGACTCGGCCATTCGAACTCATTCTTTTGCGTTCGGAATCGATGTCGATCTTTTCCGCTCCGACGATGCAGCACTTTCCCCACCCGCGCGCGACCACCGCCGCGTGGCTGGTCTTGCCGCCAGTCGCCGTAAGAATCCCCTGCGCCACATACATACCGCCGACGTCCTCAGGGCTCGTCTCGCGCCGCACCAAAATTACTTTCTCGCCCTTCGCCGCCCACTCTTCGGCTTCGGCTGCTGTGAACACAGCCTTGCCAACTGCGGCGCCCGGTACGGCGTTGATACCCTCTGCTATTTTTCGCGTCTGAAACTCCGTGCGCGGAAGCGCCGGATCGAGCACCGGGTAGAAGAGGCGCTCGACGTCTTCGTCCTTGATGCGTTCAAGTGCTTCTTCAAGTTTAATCAGACCCTCATTTTTCATGTCGACAGCCATTCGGAACGCGGCTGCCGGCGATCGCTTGCCGGTGCGCGTCTGCAACATGTAAAGCGTGCCGTTCTCTACCGTGAATTCCATGTCCTGCATGTCGCGATAATGCTTTTCAAGTTTCGCTCGAACCTTCTCGAGTTGTTGGTACACCTTCGGCATCCGCGATTTGAGTTCGCGCAAATGCATCGGCGTGCGAATCCCGGCGACAACATCCTCACCCTGCGCGTTCAGCAGGAAATCCCCGAAGAAAACTTTCTCACCGGTGGAAGGATCGCGCGTGAAGCACACGCCCGTGCCCGAATTCTCGCCCGTATTGCCGAACACCATTTGAACCACGTTCACCGCCGTGCCAAGCAGGCCCGTGATTTTCTCCACGCGGCGATAAGTCACAGCCTTCTCGCCCATCCATGATTCAAAAACCGCCCCAATTGCACCCCACAGTTGCTCCTCGGGATCCTCCGGAAAGGGCTTGCCGGTCTTGCGCTTGTAGTATTCCTTGTATTCGCCGACCAATTGCCGCCAGCCCTGTGCCGTCACCTGCGTGTCATCCGTCACATTGAGATATTTCTTCATCGCGCGCAGGCGAGCCTCGAGATCCTCCTTGGGCAGGCCGATCACGACGCTCGAATACATCTGCACGAATCGGCGGTACGCATCATAGGCAAAGCGTTCGTTTTGCGTGGATTTCGCCAGCGCCTCCACTGACTTTTCGTTCAGGCCGAGGTTCAGGATCGTCTCCATCATGCCAGGCATTGATTTCGCGGAGCCGGAACGCACGCTTACCAGCAACGGATTCTTTGCGTCGCCTAATTTTTTCTTCGTGAGCTTCTCGAGATGCGCCAGATTCTTTGCGACCTCAGCGCGAAGCTCCTTCGGATACTTGCGGCCATGCTTGAAGTAGTAGTCGCAAGCCTCCGTTGTTATCGTGAAGCCCGCTGGTACCGGCAGACCGATGCGCGTCATCTCGGCCAGACCGGCCCCCTTCCCTCCGAGGATCTCTTTCATGGCACCGGTGCCGTCCGCTTTTCCTGCGCCGAAGAAATAGACGTATTTCATGTTTCTCCTCAACTGCCAAACTAGCGGAGTCAGAGCCCGGCCACCTTGAACCACTACATTACAAGTCGGCCTGTCGACGAAAAACTGTACGACGAAACCTAAAGTAAAAGTTCAACGACGCAACTCACCCACGCGCCGGATTCCTGAGAGCATCCTTCGATTCGTCGCCGCCCAACTCCGAGAAATCTGCGATGGTCGAGAATTCCTTCAAGAGGTTCCCGAGCAGCGCGAGTCGGTTCCGGCGCACATCCGCTTCTTCAGCCATTACTAGAACTTTGTCAAAGAAGAAATCCACTGACGGTCGCAGCTCGGAAATCTTCTCCAGGGCCTCGCGATACTTCTTCGCCTTCTTCCGGCGCGTGGCTTCCTCTCCGATCTTGTGCGCGACAAGATTAAGTTGCTGCTCAGCCGGGTCCCGAAGCAGTTCCTTGTTCACTGCCACCTGGTTCTTATCTCCGGCAGCCGCGGACTTCTCGAGAATATTCCGGATACGCTTGAACGAAGCCGCCAGCGGCGCAAAATTTTTGGTGTTGCGGATCGCCTTCAATGCTTCCACCCGCTCGGCCACATCAATAAGATCGTCAGCGCCCGCAGCAAAGGCGGCGTTGATCTCGTCGTAGGCAAATCCGCGGCGTTCGCGCAGGATGAACTTCGCCCGCTCGAGCAGAAAATCGAGCACCTGCTTCTCGACGGCTTCCGAAGCGTTGATCTTGGGCGCATGCTCGCGCAGAGCGCGGGCGGCGGCCGATACGGCCGACGAAATTGAAATCGAAATCTTGCGCTCCAGGATGATCTTCACAATTCCAAGCGCCGCACGACGTAGCGCAAATGGATCGCTCGATCCCGTTGGCGCTGCACCCACGGCAAAGCACGCGACGAGTGAATCAAGCTTGTCCGCCAGCGCAACAGCGCACCCCGTCAAGTTGCGCGGAATCGGATCATCAAGGCCGAGAGGCTTGTAGTGGTCGTAAATCGCCCAGGAAATCTCGTCCGGCTCGCCCTGTGCTCGCGCGTACAACCCACCAACAATTCCCTGCAGCTCCGTGAACTCCTTCACCATCTCCGTTACGAGATCGCACTTCGCAAGTTCTGCCGCGCGATCGGATCCCGCCACATCGCCACCCGTAATTCCAGAACTGAACCATTGCTCCGCAAGCCAGCGAGCGATCGCGCGCATGCGCTCCACTTTGTCGAAGTAACTTCCGAGCCTGCGCTCGTAGGTGACGTGCGCAAGCTTCGGTAAGTAGTCGGCGAGCCGACACTTCTGATCCGTCTCCCAGAAAAATTGCGCGTCGGCAAAGCGCGCACGCAGCACTCGCTCATGCCCCGCCCGCACCAGCCCCTTCGAGTCTTTGTTGAGATTTATCACCGCAAGAAAATTCGGCGCCAGTCGCCCGCCGCGAGCTTCCAGCGCAAAATATTTCTGATGGTCGCGCATTACCGTGATCAAAATCTCATCCGGAAGCGCGAGAAAATTCGAATCAAAATTGCCGGCAATCACAGTGGGATACTCGTTGAGGTAAGTTACGAGCTCAAGTAACGCTTCATCTTCGTGCGCCCGCAGATTTTTGCGGCTAGCCTGAGAACGAAGCTCAGTCTCAATCTTTTTTCTGCGCTCCTGCGGCCGACAAATCACAAAGTTCTTCTCGAGCTTTAACTCGTAGTCGCGCGGTCCCTCCACGGGAATATTTCGCTTGCCTAGGAAGCGGTGTCCGTCAGTTCGATTGCCTGCATTCACGCCGGCAAATGAAAACGGCACCACCTTTCCGTTCAGGATCGCCACTATCCAGCGGATCGGTCGGATAAATCGAGGACCGTGCGCCCCAGTCCAATACATCGAGCGCGGCCAACTGATCTCTTGAATCACTTGAGGTAGCACTTCAGCGAGAACTTTCAACGCAACGCGGCCTTCGATCAATTGAGTTGCGGAAACGTACTCGCCCTTTGCTGTGTTTACGATCGCCAGCTTCGACACCGGAATTCCCTGCTTCTCCGCGAAACTCATCGCCGCTCGCGTTGGCTCACCGAGATTGTCGTACGCGACCGACTTCGGCGGCCCCATCACTTCGCGAACAACATCTTCCTGCCGCAATCGAACGCCATGCGCAATCGCCGTCAATCGTCTCGGTCCGCCGAAAGCTTCTATTCGATTACTGGCGTCAATCAACCCATTCGTCGAGAAATACTTCTCAAGTATCGCTTTAAGCTCATCCGACGCCTTCGCGATCATCCCGGCCGGAAGTTCTTCGCATCCAATCTCGAAAAGGAAATCACCTACTGCGGCCGCACCGGTTTTTCCCTGATTTTTCTTCATGCCCGAGCCTCGGCAAGTTCCGGTTGCGATGTGACGGTGCGCTGATCCAGCCAAGCCTTCGCCACCTGCGTGGCCAGCTTGCGGACACGAGCGATCATGGCCGCGCGCTCCGTCACCGAAATTGCGCCGCGCGCGTCCAGCACATTAAAGAGGTGCGAGCACTTCAAGCAAAACTCGTAGGCTTGCAGCAGCGGAAATCGCAAGCGATCCTTCCCTTTCGCCGCGGGATACGCCGCAAGCAAACGCGCCGCATCCGCCTCATAAAGATCAAACTGCTTCCGTGTTGCCGCAGCATCCGCATATTCGAAGTTATACGCCGAAAATTGCTGCTCCTCCGCCAGGCGCACCGTCGCATAGCTCACGGTATCCGTCCACCGCACGTCAAAAACATTATCCACGCCCTGAAGATAAGCCGCGATGCGGTCGAGACCATAGGTGAGTTCAACGGAAATCGGATCGAGGTCGAGCCCGCCGCACTGCTGGAAGTAAGTGAACTGCGTGATCTCCAGCCCGTCGAGCATCACCTGCCAGCCCATGCCCCACGCGCTCAAAGTCGGCGCCTCCCAGTTGTCTTCCTCAAACTTAATGTCATGTTCCTTCAAATTGATTCCAACTGCCGCAAGACTTTCCAAATATAAGTTCTGCACGTTGGCTGGAGAAGGCTTGAGTATTACTTGAAGCTGCGTGTGCTTGAAAAGTCGGTTCGGATTTTCGCCGTATCGCCCGTCCGCCGGCCGGCGGCTCGGCTGGGCGTAGACCACTCGATAAGGATCGGGGCCGAGCACGCGCAGGAACGTCTCCGGGTGCATCGTCCCCGCGCCCACTTCCACGTCGTACGGCTGTTGCAGAACACAATCACGCCTCGCCCAGTACTCTTCAAGTGTTAATAGAAGGTCTTGAAAGGTGAGTCCCTTCGTGGCCGCACGTTGAGCCTGAGATTTCCGCCGACGATTTCCGCTGCGATCGCTTTTCTTCAAGCTGGCTTCTCCAGGAGTTCCCTCGCCTGTAGCTTCCGATCGATCTGATGTTCGATGACGTCGAGCATAACATCGCTCAGTTCTCGTGCGGCGCGCGGCGGAATCATTTCTTCGTTCAGCTTATCGAGCCGCTCTGCCAGCATTCGACGCGCGGCTGCCAAGGCTGCCACGGAAATCACCCGTAGTCCGGGCACGCGACATTTCCCGCACATCAGTGCCGAAGCGCTTCGCGAAAAATAAGCCGGTTCGGACGCGGCCAGCGCCCTGCCGCATCGCGCGCAAGCATCGAGTGGCGGCAGCCAGCCGCCGAGTTTTACGGTCCACAACGTGAAATATGCCATCGCCAGCTCCGGCTTGCCGGTTTTCTTCACCGCCTGCGCCGATAGCAGCAACAGACGAAAGTTCGGATCCGACGCTTCGTGCTCCGGCAGAACCGCTTCGGTCACTTCGCTGAAGATCGCCAGCGCGACGCCCGAGGCGTAATCGCGAAACGCATCGAGAAACGACTCAATCAATTCGCACTGATTGATGCGCACCAGTTCGCGCGAAGGCCGCTCGAAAAACCAGATGCGCACATGCGACAGCCGCTCGAGCGTCGAGCCAAACCGGCTCTTCGTGCGCCGCGCACCCGCCGCCACCCCGCGCACTCGCCCCATCGTTCGCGAAAGAAAACTCACCAACCGGTCGGCTTCACCTAGCGGATAGCTTTGTAGAATGATCGCCTCGGATTCGTGGACTGGCATCAGGTGTCGGCGCGCCGACGCAGCAACGCGAAACAAAATTTTCTATCACAGGCACTCACGCCACGCAAATAATAAACGCGCCCGGTCGCACTTGAAGTTTTTGTTGAGGAAGGAATCTTCACGCCGCGCGCGAAGATTCTTGCTTGATGTACTTCTTTAAGCATTCTCCTGCGCTCGCTTCTTCGTTTCTTCCCGATAAATTTTCTCGCACTTGCCTGCTCGCACGAAGATAATCATCTCGTGCACCACTTCAACGAATCGCCGGTCGATGTCGTCGGCATCGGTATCAACGCCACCGACACCGTCATCCGCCTTCCCCATTTTCCCGTTCTGGATTCGAAAGTGGAAATCCTCTCGGCCGAGCGTCGCGCAGGAGGACAGACTGCCAGCGCGATTACCGCTTGCCAGCGCTGGGGTCTGCGCACAAGGTATATCGGCAAAATCGGCGACGATGAAGCGGGAAAGTTCCAACAAGAGGAGATGGATCGCGAAGGTGTCGACGCGCACTGGATCATGGCGCCGGGCTGCATGAGCCAGTCATCCTTTATTCTCATTGACGAGAAGTCCGGCGAACGCACGGTTCTCTGGAAACGCGATCTGCGGATTGCGCTGCACCCCGAAGATCTGCGTGCCGATTGGATTGCGGGCGCCCGCATCCTCCTCATCGACGGGCACGATACGGCAGCTTCCACGCAAGCGGCAAAATGGGCGCGCGAAGCCGGCACTTTGGTCGTCGGGGACTTTGACAATCGATATGCTGGAGTTGAGGAGTTACTTGAATTCGTAGATTTCGCAATCACCTCGAAGGATTTTCCTGCCCGTCTCACTGGCGAGCAGAATTTGCTGAAGTCACTCCCCAGGATGCATGCGCAGTTCAAGTGCTGCTTGACGGGCGCGACACTCGGACGACTCGGCGTGCTCGCCTGGAACGGAGTGCGGTTCCACTTATGTCCTGGCTTTCGGGTGCGCACAGTGGACACGACCGGCGCCGGAGATATTTTCCACGGCGCAGTCGCCTACGGCATCGTTCGCGGATGGCCCGTCGATGAGATTCTGGAATTCAGTTGCGCCGCTGCCGGCCTGAACTGCGAAGGTCACGGCGCACGCGGTGGAATCGCGACGCTTATCGAAATCGATAGGCTGCGCCGTCGCGGCGAGCGCTCCGAACGCGCTTACTCGGATGAGGAATTGGCGGAGGCATCTCGTGCCGCGGTCTCTGCTGGTCTGGGAGTCGAAATATGATCCCACTCAAGAGCATGATGGCGCGGCGTTCCGTTCCCGTGGTGACCATCCTATTGATCGTCGCGAACGTCCTGGTGTTCTGCTATCAGCTCAGCCTGTCGCATGCGGCTAACGACGCTCTCATCAGAACCTTCGGTCTGGTTCCGTTGAGAATGAAGCTCGCCCTTGTCGGAGGACCATACACGCTCGTAGAAGCATTCCTGCCACTCATCACCTGCATGTTTCTTCACGGTGGATTCCTGCACATCCTCGGCAATATGTGGTTTCTTTGGATTTTCGGCGGCGCGGTGGAAGACAGGCTCGGACCTGTTTCGTATTTGCTTTTCTACTTCATCTGCGGCATCGGCTCAGGACTGGCCCAGGCCCTTTTTAGTTGGGGCTCGAGCCTCCCATCCATCGGTGCGAGCGGGGCAATCTCCGGAGTCCTCGGCGCCTACGTGGTCTTCTTCCCGGCCTCGCAGAATCCTGACTCTCGTTCCGCTCTTCGTCTTTTTCTTTACCGCGCAGATTCCAGCCATCATTTTCATCGGACTCTGGTTCGTCGTCCAATTTCTTAGTGGAGTCAGCGCGCTCGGTGCTCCGGGCGGGGCGAGCATGGGCGGAGTAGCATGGTGGGCCCACGTCGGCGGCTTCGTTCTGGGAGCACTCTTGGCAAAAGTTTTTGAAGGCGGCCGTCGACGTGCCGACAGCTATACCTACAGTTGAAGTTTCCCCCGGTCGCGACCGGGAGCAATCTTCGAGATTTTCAAAGCCAGATACGGGGAGAGCATTGAATGCATCACTTTAATTTTGAATGGGACGGAATACTGAACCGCTTTTCGAAGTAGCCTCGGTTTTTCTCCCGCATTCTTCGCCGTCCGTCGTGCGCGAAGCTTATTGAAGTGATACATAAGATCACCCGAACGCCTAAAACTCGCCCTTCAAGTGGAGCTTGCCTAGTCAGGCGTGAGCAATGCCGGTCTTCGCAACTTGGTTCGCGACCCAGTCACCCACTTCGCGCGTGCCCAGCGCTCCTCCGAGTTCGGCGGGTGTTTTAGATTCGGCCAGCGCCGCACGCACGGCAGTTTCGATCGCCCGAGATTCGGCGCTCCAGCCCAGGTAATCGAGCATCATTCCCGCTGTAAGGATGGCACCCATCGGATTCGCAATATTCTTCCCTGCGATATTGGGTGCCGAGCCGTGCACCGGCTCAAATAGCGACACCTGCCCTGGATGAATGTTGCCGGAAGGAGCCGAGACCCAAGCCTCCCGCAAGCTGCGCTCCCAAATCGCTCGCAATGTCGCCGAACAGATTCGAAGTTACGATCACCTGAAACTGCGACGGGTCGCGAACCATCTGCATCAGCAAGTTATCAATGTACTGGTGGCTCGCCTCGATGTCCTGATACTCCGCGCGCACCAGTTTGAACACGCGCTGCCACAGATCATGACCAAACGCGAGCGCATTCGACTTATCCGCCATGCACACGCGCTTCAACCCGCGCTTGCGCGCATATTCAAAGGCATAGCGAATGATCCGCTCCACGCCCTTGCGCGTGTTCAGATCCTCCTGCGTCGCGATCTCGTCCGCGGTTCCCTTCTTGAAGAAGCCGCCCATCCCCACGTAAAGCCCCTCGGTGTTCTCGCGGAAGACGATGAAATTCACATCCTTCTCGCTGCGGTCTTTCAGCGGCGTAAATCGCTTATCGAATAGCACGCAGGGCCGCGCATTCACATACAGATCGAGCTTGAAACGCAATCCCAGCAGAATATCCGCCGCATGCACGTTGGTCGGAACGCGCGGGTCGCCCATGGCCCCAAGCAGAATCGCATCGAAGTCGCGATGAAACATTTCCACCGCATCCGCTGGTAGAGTCGTGCCGTCTCGAAGATACCGGTCCGCGCCCCAATCGAATTCCGTCAGCGCCAATTTCTTCCCGGACGCCGCCGTGACGGCTTTGAGCACCTTCACCGCCTCCGGAATCACTTCCTTGCCAATCCCGTCGCCAGGAATCACAGCGATCCGTTTTGCCGCAGCCGCAGCAGGAGCAGAGGGACCAGATGGATGCGTGGTCATCAATTACCTTTCTCGTTTTTTGGAGTGCGGCGGCTTGCCGCCGCTTTCACGTGTCCCGGCTGGCCGGGCAATTCTCGGCGAAAGCTTCGTTTCCAAATTAAGGGCGATCGTGAACCGGAGCTAACGCTCGCACGAGTCAGCAGAAATTTCAAGGACGGTGACTCCGCAAAATCGGGTACAAAGTATCGCTTGAACTTCAATCGGAGCCGCAAAGCTTACGTGATTTTCTTCTGGAGATGTCGGCCCAACGACAGCACCTATAATCAGCGATTAATGTGTCTCTTTAAGTTTGCCGATGAATCGAAAGCAGCGCTCTGACGTTCGCAGTTCGCGCGAAGTTCTACTCGAACTCCAGCACGCTTTCACTTCAAGAAGTTCTTCACTTTTCCATCTTCGGCGAATCCATGAAGAGCGCGTGGTAAATCAGGTGCGTGCACGATTCCACCCACCGCTCAAGCTCCGGCTTGGGCATCCGCACCGCCTGCCCGAGCAAGCTCCAGAACAACGCATCCATCCCTCGCGCCAGTCCCGGAACGTCGAGGCCTTTCCTCGCCCCGGGCAGCTGTGCAAGCCTCTCGAACACCGCTGCCACGCGCCCCGTCGTCCAGGCATGAATCTGCTTTTGCTTCGTGGCCAACCCGGCGTCCGTGAGCGCCGCCTCCTGCCATGCTCGATACGCGCCGAGATAGCGAAGGTCATGCGCGAACGAACGGGATAGCAGCCCGCGGATCACGGACCGCGTATCCGCCGCTGCCTCCGGACGAAACTCAAGCTGGCTCAATTTCTCGAGCAGTTCATCCATCAGCGCCAGCAAAAGCTGCCGCTTCGAGCGGTAGTGCTGATAGAAGCTCCCCACGGCAAGATTGGCTCGCTGCGCGATAGCTTCAATCGAAGTGCTTTCATACCCCTTCTCGCCGAAGAGTCCCAGCCCGGCGTCCTTAAGCCGCTCGCGCTTATCAACCGAGCGCCTCTGCCGCGGATCGGACGGCAAATCCTCCCCGGCAAGCAGATCGGGCCGCTTCTTCACAGCGAGTCGATCCTGAGCACCGCTGACCTCATCCGCGCCTCGGCAACCTCAGGCTCACGCCAAGCAATCGCCCCGGCGCAGCACCAAAGCATCCAGCCCCCGAAGACGCCCGCTACCTGCGGAGACATATTCGGAAACACCACCGGGAAAAACGCGCTGGAAAAAGGATCCAGCAAAAGCGTAGGCAGCAGCAGCGCCGTCGCACCGCCGAAGCCATTCCGATTCAGGCAGCCCCGCTCGAGCGCACAAACGCCGTACCAGCCACGCGATCAGCGGAAACGTCAGCGCAAATAGAATCAGCGTCCCCTTCCAGCCGCCCGGACGCAAAAGATGCTGCCCCCAGAAGCGCAACGCAAGCGTAGCGCCCAGCCAAATAAGCAAGCCGGTTCGAAGCAGCCCGCGATTCAGAATCGTACTCATAATATGAACGTGAGTTCATATTCATATATAAGCGGACGCAATGCAAGCCCATAAAGCGTCGCCCGGCCCGCCACAGGCCCGTCAGCCCCGCTAATCACCGTTCCCCTCCCCGCCTTGCTTTCGCCGTTTTTCAGTTCTCACATTGAATTGTCGCCCCGCAAGCATTAGAATCCGCTCCAAGCCGAACCGACTGGGTCGAGAGCGTGGTCTCATCCAGAACAGTTCGTTCAGCAAGCTTTATCGAGCCATTCCTTTGCGGCCACTCCAGCCTGAGCGGTCGTTCAATTTAATCGTTGAAGTTTCAACCAAGGCGGCATCACTCGATACGCCGCTAAAACGAATCTGGGCGGAAGCGCGGAGATCTTGGGAGGTACGAGCTGAGTAAGCTCGCCGAACTCGCAACGCGAAAGTCTCGCTCCCGCAGGGCTAAACGCATAGTGCACGCGTAAAAGCGCGTCGTGGCACGCCTTTTCGGCGTTCCACGAAACCGCGCAAACTGGGGAGGAAAACAACATGAAGCGATTCAAGAAGTATGTATTTGCATCCTTGATTTCCGTTGGGCTCGGACTGGCGTTGGCAAGCGCCGCTCCTGTGAAGGCGCAGGCCACCGATTCAAGCGATTCGAGCACCACTCCGGCAAAGAAGACGACCAAATCGAAGAAGAAGTCCACCGACGCAAGTTCAACGGATTCCAGCGACGCCGCTTCGAAGAAATCCTCCACGTCCACGTCGAAATCGAAGAAGGCGAAATCTGACTCTGACAGCGACTCTTCCGACAAGACCGCGTCAACCACTTCGAAGAAGTCCAAATCCGCCAAGTCGTCCTCCGGAGACGCTACAGCATCAGCGGACTCGGCATCGGGCACAAAATCAACCAGCTCGAAGAAATCCAAATCAGCGAAGGCCTCTTCGACAGACGCCAAGGCCGACTCAACAGCCTCAACTGATGCGGCCGGCACGAAGTCAACTAGTGCGAAGAAGTCAAAGTCCGCCAAAGCTTCTTCCACCGACGAGACCGCTTCGAAGGACGCGGATGCCGGCACAAAATCGGCCAGCACAAAGAAATCGAAATCCGCCAAGGCTGCCGATAGGAGCACGTCCGCTGCGGCGTCAACGCCTTCGAGCTGCGAATTCAGGTGCCGCGGCCCCCGCACCGGCAAGCTCCAACCCACCTGCATCTTCGAACTCAGCGGCTTCCACGAAGCCTGCTAAATCCAGCAGCACCTCGGCCGCGAAGAGCAGCGCAAGCCAGCCTGCGCCTCCGGCGGGAAGCGGGCAGGTCTGGGTCAATACCGATTCCGGCGTCTATCACAAAGAAGGAACCCGCTACTACGGCAAGACCAAGACCGGCAAATACATGTCCGAGGCCGACGCTCAAAAGGCCGGCTACCATGCAGCGAAGAACGACCAATAGGGCCCTTCAATCTTAAATAGCTACCAGAAACAAAACAGGAGAGGCGAAATGACGAAAAGAGTGATGATCGCAATTTGCTGTGCGGCTCTATGTTCGCTCTTTGTAATCGGCGGATGGTCAGGAACCGCGATCGCGCACAATGCCTTCGCAACCGCAGCCGCACAATCCAAGGCTGCCCCGGCGTCCAGCGACCTCGTGGACATCAATTCGGCGTCGAAGGAGCAGCTCGATGCCCTGCCGGGTATTGGCGCTGCTTATTCGCAGAAGATCATCGACGGCCGGCCCTATCATGCAAAAACGGATCTCGTGAAGAAGAAGATCATTCCCCAAGCGACCTACAACAAAATCGCGAGCAAGATTATCGCGAAACAGCCAACGAAGTAGGCTGCGGCAAGAAACTAATTGGGCCACGAGGGGGCCAATCGGGCCTCCTCGCGATCCACCTATCAGTACCGGGTGCCGTTGTAACCTCCGCGTAATGTGCAGCTTTCGCTGCCTCTTCGCGCGAAAAATCAACTGAAAGTACTATTGCGTCGCCCCTCCGGCCCAGCTAACTTATTTAGCTGGCAACTCAACCAGTCCGGACAAATCTCGGGGGTAAACGATGGAAGATAAACGACGCTGCAAGCGCCTCCCATTCTCGATTCCGGTTCACGTGTACGGCCGCACCGAGCGCGGTCTGCCATTTCGCTACGTCACGGTGGCTAAATCCGTGAATATGAACGGCGCGCTCCTGCCCTTGGCACCCAGGGTCAAACGAGGCCAGACAATTCTCCTCGTGAATAGCTTTACCCAGGAAGAACGGGAATGCCGCGTTGTCTACGTGGACGCGACACACCGCAACAAGAAAAAGAAAGTAGCCGTAGAATTCACCAAGGAACAAGGCGACTTCTGGCACGTGTTTTCGCCGACGCCCAAGCTGGCTCCCACATCGTCGCAGCAAAACGTAGCCTAGTCATCTGGCGCCGGCAGACCACCGAACGGCGTGTTTTCCGGCGCTTTTTCATTTTGACCTGTTTGCAGTAGCTCTCCTCCCGTTTTCTTTGCTTCCCTGCCCTTAAGCCGCCTTCATTCCCTTCGTTGAACGAAGTAACCCACTGGTGTTAGCATCCGTCAACCAAAGTAAGTAAGCCGCACGCCCGCCGATTCAAAGACGGGCGCTCGCGGTCTGGTACGCTTGCGATTCACGCCTCTCGGGAGGGAAAAATGAAGGCAGTGCGGATGCATTCATTGGGTGGTCCCCGGCAGCTGGTTTACGAAGAGGTTGAAAAGCCGTTGCTCGATCCGGGAGATGCCCTCGTACGCGTGATCGCCACTTCTATCACCAAGGACGAGCTCTCCTGGCCTCCCACCTACAAGACCAAAGACGGACAGCCCCGCCTCCCCACGATTCCGGGCCACGAATTTGCGGGCATCGTCGAGGCAGTTGCGGCGAGACGTCTCTGACGTGAAAGCCGGAGATGAGGTCTATGGCCTCGCTTCTTTCTGGCGCAACGGCAGCGCCGCCGAATATGTGGCTGTCGCAGCAACCGATGTCGCCCCCAAGCCAAAAACCCTGAACTTCGAGCAGGCCGCCACCGTGCCGCTCGCCGGATTAACCGCCTGGCAGGCCCTCTTCGATCACGGCAAACTTCAACCGAAGCAGCGTGTGCTCATTCACGGCGCCGCCGGTGGCGTCGGCACATTTCTCGTTCAGCTCGCCCGTTGGAAAGGCGCGTACATCATCGCCACCGCATCGTCAGCCCACACCGAATTCCTGCGCGAACTCGGCGCCGATGAAGTGATCAACTACGAAGAGCAAAAATTCGAGGAAGTTGTAAAAGACGTGGATTTGGTTATCGATACGGTGGGCGGCGACGTCTTCGAGCGCTCGCGCCTGGTGCTGAGCCCCACCGGAATGCTCATCTCTGTTGTCGAGATGGTTCCTCCTGAGCAGCCCACTGACCGCCCGCGCGAACTCTTCTTCATCGTCGAACCGAACCGCGCCGAACTCATCGAGCTTGGACGCCTGATCGACGCGGGAAAAATAAAAACGGCAATCGCCGAAGTGTTCCCTCTGGAACAAGCTGCGAAGGCTTTCGAAAAGGGTTTGGCAGGGCATGTTCGCGGCAAAATCGTGCTGCGCGTAGCGGACCAGGCCCAATCAAGCGCCCACGCCTGATCGTGAGCGGCAGACTATTTCGCTTTCGCCGCTGGCCAAGGCTCCAGCCAGTAGTCAAGCGATAACCACAGCGCATACGCCGGACGCACGAACAGAACCGCCAACAACAAAGTAAAGCTGATCCACAACACGTATTTCATAGTTTCGGAAAGCCACGCCAATTCAGGCACAAGCGGCGTAAGCAAGTACACAGGAATCAGCACCGCGATCGTCAGCCCGTAAGTGAGGATCATTCCCCCCACGAAATAGCCGGACTCCCGAAAATAGCCAAGCCCGCAGTCCGGACATCGGATCAACACCTGATTGAATCTTCCCTTGAAAATCGGTCCACGATGGCAATTCGGGCAGCGATAGCGCAACGCATAGACGAGCACCTCCAGAAACGATCGCTTGGATGCCGTCCGCTGAAATTTCTTCGCCATATCGCCATCCAGAATAATCCATAACCCAGTGCGATGGAAATGAGCGCGGAGATTTCTGGAAGGATTTCTGAGTCAAAAGCGGCTAGGCGGTCACCGCAGTGGGCAGAGGGCTTCGCCGATTTTCCTTGTCTTCATAGAGCGCTCGGTCAGCTTCGGCAATCAATTCTTCCGGTTCTTGACCGCGACGGTATTCCGCCCAGCCAACCGCGAAACGAATCGGCACTTTTTCGCCGTTCAAGTCCACGGAAATCGGCTCCAAGACGCCGCAGCATCGCCGGCACCTGCGCAGCATTGCACTCCGGCAACACCAGCATGAATTCGTCGCCCCCCAGCCGCGCCGCCGTGTCCGCCTCGCGAATCACCGTGCACAAATGTTGAGCAAACGCTTTCAGCACCAAATCTCCCGCCGGATGCCCCAAGCGATCATTGATTGCCTTGAATTTATTCAGGTCAAACACCACCACCGTCAAATCGTAATGCTTCCGCAACGCCCGGCCGATTTCCGCCTTCAACGTGCGTTCGATGAATCGCCGGTTATAAAGTCCCGTCAGCGGGTCCACCAGCGCCAGATTGCGCCACTGCGCCGAATGCACTTGCCGCTCGGCGATTTCGATTCGCAACCGGTTGATGAGGAATTTTTCGTACGTCAGGTAAGCGCCAAAAATGACGATCAGAAACACCAGTCCCGCCACCGACTGAAACACGCTCGATGCCCACGGCGATTTCCCGCCCTCCATGATTGTCGGAAACGCGAGCGAGGCCACCCCGGCCGTGAGTAGCAACATCACCGTCACAGACACGCCCCAGGTCCACCACTCGCGTCTCTGCAGTTCAAGCAGACGCGCAGAATAGCCCTCTTGAGGAGGTATTTTCGGCTCCGTCGTCGAAATCTGGCCAAGTCATTCATAACCGGCGGCTTGAGAGGCCATCGACCGCCATGAGAGAACCATATCTCCATCCGAATCGCCGGTCAATTTGAGCGCAGACCTTATGTTCCTATTTGCTACGGTTCAAGTGGGTGAATTTGAAACAGGAATACAGTCGACCGTCCGAAAACAGCCTAACCTGCCGACTAGCCCTCCAAGGCACACAAAACAAGGCAGTTTATGCTAGTTTTCGAAAACTGGTACGTCCGGTCTATTGTCCCAAGCGTGCTCCTGCCTGAAACTGTCTCTCGAGCGACACAATGATTGCACTGCTCATTCTCGCGGTGTCGGTGACAGCCCTGGCACAGTTCGCGGTTTGCCAGTGGAGATCAATGTGGATCTCCGTCGCCGCTCAGCCCCTGTCCGAATGCCTGCAGGCCGCTGTCGGACTCGCTCCCGGCCAGATTCAATCCAGCCATTTCGAGTTGCTAGCGCGCACGTCCGAGCAGATGTGCCCCGCCACTCAGAAGCAGAACGTCTGGCTCCGCGAGGTGCGCCTCTATTTCCATATCGTCGAAGCGCTGGATCGCCTCTGCGAAAAACATCTTCCGGCCCTCTCCGAATGGGCTGACACCGAATTGACCGCCTGCGCCCACTACGCCGCCGCTGTCCTCGACGAGCGCCTCAACGCGAATCTGGCCTTCGCCTCAGAAACCCGCGCTTTCTAAAAAGCGCAGTCGCCCGCTCAGTTCTCCAACGCGCCCACTTTCGCCGGCCGACAGCCTTGCTCCGCTCAGCCAAATAGACCCCGAGCAGAATCAGAACGCCGCCAAGCAGCAGATACCGCGTGGGCACCTCTCGAAGAAAGATCGCCGCCACGAGAATTGCCCCAACCGGCTGAAAGTAATTCACCGCCGCCACGCGCGACGCCTCCATATAGCGCAGCGCCCAATAGAAAAGCGTATACGCAGCCACCGAGCTGATCGCCGCCATATACAGCAATCCCATCCAGCCTTCCCATGGAATCGCTTTCCCAGTCGAAGCGCGCTGCGCGAAAAATCGCGAGCGGTAACAACACGAGCAGCGCTAGCAAACAAATTCACCGCATTCATCTCGATGCTGTCGTACTTGCTCGCCACTCTCTTGCTGAGCACCGCATAAAACGTGAAACACGTCGTTCCTAGCAGCGTCAACAAGTCTCCGGACAGCGTAGGCGACCGCCGCAAATCGAAACCATTTTCAGCCGCCAGAATCACAGCGCCCGTAAA
Organism: uncultured Acidobacteriota bacterium; assembly: GCA_963697645.1. Classification (GTDB taxonomy): domain Bacteria; phylum Acidobacteriota; class Terriglobia; order Acidiferrales; family UBA7541; genus Palsa-295. The sequence continues at coordinate 140,289 of CAVOOU010000002.1, forward strand.
CGCAAGCGCCATCCCCACAATCTTCGCCGCAGTCAGCGCTTCGATCTTCATCGCTCGCGCAAGCAGCAGCACCAGGATCGGCCCAATCGCCAGAATCATCGCGGAATGGCCCGACGTCGTGTACGCCAAACCCACCGTAAAGAAAACCTGGTTCGCGCACAAGAAGCCATCCGAGATATGACAGCGTCCACACATCATGACGAGTCAACTTGCTGCGATTTCCACGAAGGAAATAAATCGGAAGGAAAATTACAGCCGGCAATTTCAATCCGGAATACCGCAAGCGTCAGCCCGTCGAAGTATCGCAACGCCGTCTTGCCCGCCACGTAATTGAACGACCACATCGCCAGCATCGCCGCCAGCGACATGGCCAGCAGAAATGAGCTAGGACGGTGCGGCGCGGAGTTGGATGGTGTCTGTCGCGCGCAGAACTCAAGATCCACTCGACGACATCTACTCAATCACCTCGCGCCGCCGCGTCAGCGATTCAATCCGATCAATCCTTGGCGCGTAACCAATCCCGGGCCCCGTCGGCACGCGAATCGTCCCCTGCCGCGTCACTTCCACTTCGGGCTCGATGATGTCTTCCGCCCAATATCGCCGGCTCGCCGACACGTCGCCCGGCAGCGTGAAATTCGGCAGCGTCGACATCGCGATGTTGTGCGCCCGCCCGATTCCCGACTCCAGCATCCCGCCGCACCACACCGGAATTCCCTTCGACTGGCACAAGTCGTGAATCCGCCGCGCCGCCGTGTGTCCCCCAACGCGCCCAAGTTTGATATTGATAATGCGGCATGCACCAATCTCGATCGCCGCCCGTGCATGCTCGTAATCATGAATACATTCGTCCAGGCAGATCGGCGTATCGAGTTGCCGCTGCAATTCCGCGTGCGAATAGATATCGTCCCACCCCAGCGGCTGCTCGATCATGATCAGGTAAAACGCATCCAGCTCCTTCAAGTGCGCCGCATCCTTCAGCGTGTATGCCGAATTCGCGTCAACCATCAAGCGAATGCGCGGAAATCGCTCGCGCAACGCCCGCGTCGGCTCGATATCCTTCCCCGGCTTGATCTTGATTTTGATCCGCTGATACCCGGCAGCCAGTTCCTTCTCCACTTTTCCCAGCAGCGCATCAATCGAAGGCTGTATCCCAATCGACACTCCGCAAATAATTTCATCCAGCGTGCCGCCCAAAAGCTTCGCCAGCGGCACATTCTTCTGCTTCGCTTCCGCGTCCCAGATCGCCGCTTCCAGCCCGCCCTTCGCCATGTTGTGCCCGCGAACCAGCGCCAGCATCTCCCACACATCCGCCGCCGACGCGAATTCCTTGCCGCGCAGCAAGGGCCACAAATAATCGCGAATAATCAGCCACGCAGTTTCCACCGTCTCGTACGAGTAATACGGATCCTCGCCCGCCGTTGCTTCGCCCCAACCGATCACGCCATCCACATCCGTCTCGATCAGCAGAATGCGGCGAAGCTCGCTCACGCCAAAGCTCGTCTCAAACGGCGCGATAAGCGGCAGATGAATTTCCCGAAGCGTAATTTTACGCAGGCGCATATTTAAGACTACCTGTCATCCCGAGCGGAGACGCGCGTGCCTTTGTTTCCATCGCGAAGCGATGGCGCGCGTCGTAGTCGAGGGATCTGCATTTGTTTCATTGAAATGGCCTCGATTTCCTTTCACTCCGGAGTCAATTCCGGCAAATGTACGCCCGCCACCGAATCGCGCGGCTCAAGCAGATAATCCGTGGTCTCCCCGCGATTCTCCACCCCGGTCGCCACATACTCCTTGCCGAACAATTTCAAAAAATGCTGTCGCGTCAAAGCCTGCACGCGTTCGCCCGACGCTCGATCTCTCTTCTTCAGCTCCGAGATATTGGCAGCGATAGAAATCCTCTGCACTCCCGGATTCGCCGGCGGCAGATTCCCGGCCAGAATTTCCTTCACGCGCACCGAATCGAGCCACCATTCCGCCACCAGCCGGTCGGTAGGCAAGCCCGCGTGCAACGGACTCTCCGTCACGCCATAGCAATCCGGGATATAGCGACGCGCCACCGCCCCCAGCCGCACCAGATTGAAATGCGCGTTCTTCAGTTCCAGCGGATCAAACGTCCACTCCACCAGCGGAATCCCGCGCTTCAGCGCATCCTGCCGCTGAAATAATTTCAGCCGTCGCCCCACTCCTCGGTTCTGATACTCCGGAAGCACCGCCGTCATATGCGAATGCAAAAATCGCAGCGTCCCACGAAATCCGGCCAGCGCCAGCGTCATCCCGACAAGCTTCTCGCCGTCGAACGCCCCAATCACCTGCCCGCCCGTATGATCCGCCACCACGAAAATCGGCGCCGGCACAGTAATCTCCTCGCCCCATATCACCCGCTCGAGCCGAACGCCCTCTTCGAACTCGTCCAGCAAGTGGCACTGCCGAATTTCAATCCCATCCTTCACACTAGCCACCTCGTAAATCCCTTCGTGTCGACGGACGTGCCTTGTGGGTCGTTTAAGTAGCACAGGCATTCCTGCCTGTGCCCCAAGCCGAAACACGCTCACACGCTCAATGCTTGGCACTCCACGCTATTGTGTTCTTTTCTCGGACGCCTTGTAGGTCGCCCCTTCAGGGGCGACACAACACAAGCCCAACAAGCAGGGGCTTTAGCCCCTGAAGTTCCTAGCCACGCAGCTTTTTCTTCGACTCCTCCCACAATTCCTCCATGCGCCCTCTCGGCAAATCCGCCAGCCGCTTGCCCTCGCTTCGCGCCGCGCCTTCCATCCAGCCGATTCGCTCCTTGAATTTGCGATTCGCCTTCTTCAACGCAATTTCAGGATTCACATCCAGGAATCGCGCCACGTTCACCGCCGCGAAGAGTAAATCCCCAGCCTCTTCTTCGATCCGCGCGCGAGCATCATTCTTCCCCGCTGCCAATCGCAGAAAGAATCTCGCGCTTCTCTTCCTCAATCTTGTCGAAGATCCCTTCCACATTCGTCCCAATCAAACCCAATCTTCGCCGCCCGCCGCGTCAATTCATATGCTTCCAGCGCCGCAGGAAGCGACCGCGACACTCCCGCCAGAACCGACTCATCCTTTCCACGCGCAGGCTTTCCTTCCGCCGCCCTCTCCTCCGCCTTCAAGCTGCTCCCAATTCTTAAGCACCTCCGCCGAAGTCGCAGCCTTCACGTCCCCAAACACATGCGGATGCCTCCGCACCATCTTCGAATGAATCGATTCAATCACGTCGGCCACCGTGAACCGCCCAGCCTCCTCCGCCATCACGGAATGAAACACCACCTGCAGCAATAAATCCCCCAGCTCCGACGCAAACTCCCGCGCATCCCCCGCCTCCATCGCCTCCAGAACCTCGTACGTCTCCTCGACCAGATACTTCCGCAACGATTCGTGCGTCTGCTCGCGATCCCAAGGGCACCCACCCGGCGCCCGCAATTGAGTTTGCAAGGCAACAAGCTTCTCGAACCACTCGCCCGCTGACTCATTTCCCCGCGCTCTGCTTGTTGCGCTCTGCTTGCCCACAAGCCCACTCGCACCCGTCCGCCCACGCACTCTCGCTTTGCCTTTACTCTTCGCCTTGCGTCGAGTTTTTCGATGTGGAGACACAGCGATGTTCACCGCTCCTGCGCGACCGCGACAATTTACAGTCCCCCGCCCCGACTCACAAGAGCCAATCCGACCGTCAATCCGCAATGTCACCAAACTCACAGCGTCAACATAACGGTAGCTCAGGTCTCAGTAGCACAGGCATTCCTGCCTGTGCCGCAAAATCCCCACGGCACATTCGTGCTAGCCAAGCACTCATCGTCACATCGTTCTTTTTCGCTTTTGCCCTTCGGCCTTCGCACAACAAATTCAAAATCGCCGATGAAAATCTCCTCCCCCTTCAGCCACCACGCCACGCCGCCTCTCAATCGCCCTGAAGATTCTTCTCGAAAAACGCCGCCACCCGCTTCATAAGATAAATTCGCCCCGCAGAATCACTCGCTGGATGCCCTCGCCCGGGAAGCAAGACCACTTCAATATTCTTGCCGTACTTAATCGCCTCATTTAACACCAGCATCGTATTTATCAGATGAACGTTGTCATCCCCGGTTCCCTGCCCAATCATCAGCTTCCCCTCGAAACCTTTCACAAAGTTCACCGGCGAAGCGCGGCGATACGCTTCCGGATCATCCTTCGGCAATCCTAGAATTCGTTCCGACACAATCGAATCGTACTGGCGCCAATCGGAAACGGGAGCGCCCGCAAATCCAACTTTGAAATCCTGCGGCGCTTCGAAAAGCGCCAGCAGCGTCATCATCCCGCCATAACTCCACCCCGAGATCCCGATCCGCTCGCCATCGATATACGGCAATGTTCGCAGGTATGCGACGCCTGCTCGCTGGTCCGCAAGCTCCTGCCCGCCGATGTTGTGGTATAGCGTCTCCTCGAAAGCCCGCCCGCGTCCCATCGATCCGTGATTGTCTACAGAGAAAATAACGAAACCTCTCTGCGCCATGAATTGGTTGAAGAGAAAGATCCCGCCCATCCACATGTTGCGCACCACCTGCGACGGGCCTCCATATGTGTAGACGATCACCGGATATTTCTTACTGGAATCGAAATTCGAAGGCTTGATCATCGACGCATTAAGCAGCGTGCCGTCGGATGCCTTCACCTTCAGGAATTCCACGGGCGAGAGGCCATAGTTCTCCACCTCGCGGTTGCTTTCATGAATGCACCGCGATTTGCTTTCCGTCTCCGCCAACCAGGTCTTGCTGCGGAGGCGTCATGACGGCCGAGTGCGTATCGATGAACGTGGACGCGTTCGGAGAGAAATTCGCGAAGTGCCATCCAGCGTCGCGCGAAACCCGCGCAAATCCGGAACCATCCAGCGCAACCCGATATATTTGGCGCTCCATCGGCCCTTGTTCCGTCGCCGTGAAATAAATCAGTCCGCGGTTTTCATCGACGCCATCGACGGATTCAACGTCCCAATCACCGTGCGTAATCTGCGTCAACTCCGTGCCGTCGGGCTTGTACAAATAAAGATGGCAATAGCCGCTTCGCGCGCTTCCCCATACGAAACGATTGCTGTCTTTCGAGAACCACAAAATATCGCTCACATCGACCCACTTTTTCGACTTCTCCGTGAGAACCACATGCGCCTCGCCGCTACTCGCATCCGCGATCGTTAGCTCCAGCACATTCGCGATACGCGCGAGCCGCTGAATCGCGAGCCGCTTGCTGTCCGGCAGCCACTCGACGCGCGGGATCAAAATCTCCTTGTCGCTGCCAATATCCATCGCACGGGGCTCTCCGCCTGCGATCGGCTGCACAAGCACGCGTGCCACCGGATTCGCCTCGCCAGCCCGCGGATATCGGTACGTTTCGTCTTCGGTTAGATCCTCGATATTGTTTTGAATCGTGTATTTTGTCACCGCGTGCTCATCGAGCTCTAGATATGCGATCGCGGAAGAGTCCGGTGCCCACCAGTATCCCGAGCGAATCTCCAGCTCTTCCGGATACACCCAATCCAGCTGGCCTTTGCGCAACGCTTCGCTTCCGCCCGTAGTCACCGCCCGCGCGTCTCCGCCGCTCATGCTCACAATCCACACGTTGTAATCCCGAACGAAGCTCACCCAATGGCCATCGGGCGATATCTTCTCGTCGGTCAGCATTTCTTTGCCCGAGACAAGTGTGCGCGCAGTCTGAGATTTCAGATCGAACCAGACCACCGAGGTCTGGCCACGAAATAACATCGCAGTTCCATCCGGAGCGAACTCAAACGGCGCAGGCGGTCGTCGCCCCGCCCCGGTTCGCTGCCGCACAGGATAGGGTTGTGGGGGAAGAATTGTCGCGAGCTTATCAGCCGCGATCAGCAGGTGTCGCGTTCCGGTTGTCGCATCCATCGTCCAGATTTCCCGCCGAGCATCTTTTCCTGTGCCGGTCGATTCGAAGAACGCAATCTGTTTGCTGTCGGGAGTCCAGGCGAGGCCAGCTGCCAACCTGCCACTCAGCCCCGGCTCGCCATAAATCGCTTCAATCGTGAGGGTTTTCGTCGGCTTAGAACCGGCCGATTGCGGAGCCGATTGTGAAAATGAAGAAACCGGAAAAAGCCCTGTCGCGACCATCGCGCTGGCCAGCAGCAACGGCCGTAACTTGCGCTCGATTTTCTGCACCAGTTCCCTCCTCGAAGAAACTGGGAAGTGTACTCGAATCGTTATCCAAGGTTGTAGGAAAACCTCGTCACTTCGGACAAACCCGCTTCCGCACGAGCTCGGCATCCAGCACTCCTTGTGGCGCTTCAGAACGGGTGTTAAACTTTTGTTTACACAATCATTGCGGGCTCAAAAGGAAACTTCGTGGCTGATCCGAAACAGGAAGAAACATTTAAGGTTATTGACCGGCGCCTCTTCAGCGAAGACGGCGCTTTGCGCAAAGACGTCGTAGAGGAAGAAGAGCGGCGCGAAGAAGAAGCCGCCGCACGAGCAGCGAATCGCGCGGCCGCGAATGCACCGGCGCAAACCGACGCGAACAAGGCCGCAAAAAGCCCGGCCGCTAGTCCGAGTGCCGACGCGTCCGCTAGCGTTGTCCCTGGCGAAAATCAGCCCTTCGACGCCGAGCAGCCGCAAGGCTCGCGCAGCTTCCAGATGCTGGTCGATTTTCTCGTTCGCAACGCCGCTGCCATGCTCGGTGGAATGGCCGATCCGCGCACCGGACAAGCCTATCTTGATCTCGAAGGCGCCCGCGAAGTAATCGACATGCTCGATGCATTGCGCGATAAAACGCGCGGAAACCTCTCCAAAGCCGACGACGACCTTTTGATCGAAGTACTCGGCCAGCTCAAGCTGACTTTTATGGAGATGTCCAAAGTGGCGGCCGACGCGATGGCAAAAAAGGCCGCGCAGAAGAAATAATCTTGGGCGTCGTCCTGAGAATCGCTCTCCGTCTTGCGCTGTGCGCCTTCGCGAGCCGAAAATCCAGACGAAATGACGAAGCGTTAATGGTCTCGCCTCCGTTCTCCTATGCAATCGCTTGAGCTTACAGTTCTCGGTTCCGGCACCTCGATGGGCGTCCCCACGCTCGGATGCCATTGCGCCGTTTGCGAATCAAAGGATTCGCACGACAAGCGCACGCGCCCATCAGTATTGCTCTCCTATGGCGGACGCAATGTCGTCATCGACACGACGCCGGACTTCCGTTCCCAGGCCATGGCCGCGCACCTCGATCGCCTCGACGCGATTCTCTACACTCACGGGCACGCCGATCATATCTTCGGCCTCGACGATATTCGCCCCTACAATTTGAAACAAAAAGCCGCCATTCCCATCTACGCTGCGGAAGCAACGCTGCAAACATTGAAGAGATCGTTTGCCTACATCTTTGACAGCGCGCCAACCGACAGCTCGCTTGCCCGGCGTGGAATTGCACACGATCGAAGGTCCCTTCACACTCTTCGGCGTAGAAATTATTCCAGTCCCTGCAATGCACGGACCAGGCCAAGTGCTCGGCTTCCGCTTTGGCAACGCCGCGTACCTGACGGATTTCAGCACGATCCCGGAAAGCTCCAAGGCGCTGCTCAAAGGCCTCGACCATTTCATCCTCGACGCGCTGCGCTACGTCCCGCATCCAATGCACTCGAACGTGCCGCAATCACTCGCCCTCGTCGAAGAACTTAAACCGAAACACGCCTGGTTCACGCACATCTGCCACGACCTGGGCCACGAGCACACCAACGCCAAGCTCCCGGAAAATGTCCGCCTCGCCTACGACGGCCTTCGCTTCGAGGTGCAAGTCTGATGCGCGACGAAGCGTCTTCCCTACTCACGGTCGCTGATTCGGCTGAGCAGTGGATCCACAAATTCGGCGATCTGAATGTTCGCACTGCCGTCACAATTGGAAACTTCGACGGCGTTCACCTGGGACACCAAAGAATCTTTCGAGCCGTCAACGATTGGGTCGGTCTGAAAGGCAATCTACACAAGAAGCAAGAACAGTTATCTCCGACGGTCCTCACGTTTTATCCGCATCCCGCTAAGGTTCTTCGGCCTGCTCAAGCTCCGTTGCTTCTTTGCACTCTTCCGCAACGATTGGCTGCCTTTGAGAATGCTGGGATGCATGCGGCGCTCGTGCTCAAGTTCGATGAGCAGTTGGCGAAAGTCAGCGCGGAGGATTTTGCGCGAACGTATCTCGTGGACACTCTGCGTGCTCGCGCGGTGTTCGTTGGCGCGAATTTTCGCTTCGGTCACAAGCAGGCCGGCGACGTGAAGCTGCTCGAAGAATTCGGCCGGCGCTGGGATTTTGAAGTGCAAGTCGTAGCGCCCGTGATTCAGGACGGCATCGTCGTCTCCAGCACCGCTGTGCGCAGCGCGGTGCGCGAAGGACGCATGGAGGACGCGTCGCGTCTGCTTGGCCGCCCGTTTGCGCTCGCGGGAGAAATCAAAACCGGAACGGGCCAGGGACGCAAACTCGTCGTGCCCACGCTGAACCTCGCGACCGAGCAGGAGTGCCTGCCGAAGAACGGCGTGTACGCAACGGAAACCGTTGTCGAAGGCAAGAAGTATCGCTCGGCGACGAACATCGGCGTGCGGCCGACGTTCGACGGCCAGCGCCTCGCGATCGAATCGCATCTCTTCGATTTTTCGGAAAATTTAACGAGCGGCGCGATGGAAGTGCGGTTCTGGAAGCGATTGCGGGACGAAAAGAAATTTTCGGGGCCGGAAGCACTGCGCGAGCAAGTGCTGCGCGACATCAACGAAGCGCAGGCCTACTTTGCGTCGCTCGCGCAGCCGAAGTGACGCGGACCACACCTCGGCTGCGGCGATTTATTCGTTCGGAGCAATCGGAATCGAAGGGTAATCGTTCGTTTTGCTGCTGGTTGTAAATTTGATTCCCTGCAAGCGGACTCCTCGCAGCGAAATCTTTCGAGTCGGTTTTTTCTTCTTCAGCAATTTGCGGTCTTTCATCATTCCACCTCGGTGGCGGACGATCACGAACTAGCGCGCTGCTTCTCCTGCTTCCGGCATTCCGTGCAGATGCCGCCGATTTCCGTGCGGCTCACTGTGATATCGATGCTGCAGTCGCGCGCGATCTGTTGCTTCAGCTCTTCGTATAACTCGCTTTCCACTTCGCGCACTTTTCCGCAGCGCAGGCACGCCACGTGAATATGGTCGCGCGGCCCGTGGCTTTCGTAGAAGTGGCGGTCGCCGCGAAGGTGCAGCAGGTCGAGCTCGTCGATCAGGCCGTGGCGCTTCAGCAGATCGATCGTGCGATAGACGGTGACGCGCGTGATGTTGGAATCGATTTTTTGCGCGCGCTCGAGAATTTCGCCGGCGTCGAGATGGCGGCGCGCCGTCTCCATCACCTGCAGCAGCACGCGACGCTGGCGCGTGAGCCGGATTCCCGCGCGAGCCGAGCTCGCGCTGCAAACGTCCGGGCGCTTCGTGGACGTTGATTCGTTCTCCGGTTGAGACGCGATGTGCGGGTGTGGCGGCCATATTCGCTAATGGGAGATTATACCAAATGCCGATTCGGAGCCGGGCAAAACGAATCTGATCGCGCTGGTTCGCGTCGCGACGATTCGATGCGGCTCGCGACATGTTTCATTCACCTGGCGGGGCGACGGGAGGCTTTTCATGGAGGGCGCCTTTGCCTGTCATGGCGGCGATGATTTGGCGGCCGTGGAAGCGGCCGTTTTCGATGAAGATTTCGCCGGTGTGCATCCCGCCTACCACGACGCCTGCCACGTAAATCCCGGGTACATTGCTTTCGAGGCTTTCGGGATTTGTCTGCGGCTTTTTCGTTACCGGGTCGAGGCGGATTCCCTGCCGCTCGAGAAATTCGAAATCGGGGTGGTAGCCGGTCATCGCAAAAACCTGCACGGCGGGCAAGGCCTGCTCGTGCGAGTTCGTTTGCACCCACACTTTGTCCGGCTCGATGCGCGAAACTTTGGCGTTGAACAGCGCCGCGATTTCGCCGGCGCGGATGCGATTTTCGATGTCGGGCTTCACCCAGTATTTCAGGCTCTTGCCCAGGGCCGCGTCGCGATGAACCAGCGTGACGTGCGCGCCGCCGCGAAATAAATCGAGCGCCGCTTCCGCCGCGGAATTTTTTCCGCCGATGACGACGACATTCTGCTTCCAGTAGGGATGCGCGTCGGTGAAATAGTGCGAGACGTGCGGCAAGATTTTCGCCGGGAATATCGAGCGGATTGGGCCGGTCGTAATATCCGGTGGCGATGATGATTTTCTTGCCGTGGAATTCATGCTTCGCGCCGGATTCGTCGTGGGTGTGGACGACGAACGCGCCGTCGTGACCGCTGATCTTATCGACCGTTTCGTAGAGGCGCGTTTCGATTCCGTAGTGTTCGACGGCGCGGCGGTAATAGTGGAGCGCCTCGGCGCGCGTGGGCTTCCCTGCCGCGATCGTCATGGGCAGATCGCCGATTTCCATGCGCTCGGGCGTGGTGAAGAACGTCATGTTGACGGGATAGTGGTAAAGCGAATTGCAGAGGCAGCCTTTGTCGATGACGAGCGGGCGCATGCCGGCGCGCTTGGCTTCGATGGCGCAGGCGAGGCCGGTGGGCCCGGCGCCGATGCAGATGACGTCGTAGGCGTCAGGCATCGGCTGAACCTCGGATCTGAGCGGCGGCGCGGAGTGACGAAAACGCCGAAACATTGTTCCGCCACGGCGGACGCAAAAACCGCGTTTTGTGTCCATTAGAAATTTGCTTAGGTCTGTGTTTTCTGTAGTTTGAGTGTTTTTCTGAAATGTCGAATGTTCCTATTAGAAATTTGGGAGATTCTGCGGTCCGCGGAGTTTTCGCGGGGTCCCAGCCGAATCCCTTCGACTCCCGCTGGTCGCTCAGGATGCCGATCCTAGTCGGATCGTCAGTTCCTATTAGAAATTCGGGAGATTCTGCGGTTCGCGGAGTTTTCGCGGGGTCCCAGGCGAATCTCTTCGACTCCCGCTGGTCGCTCAGGATGCCGATCCTAACCGGATCGGCAGTTCCTGTTAGAAATTCGGGCGAGCGGGCGGTCTTCTCCGAGGAGTTTGTCGCCGGAAGGCGCCGGAACTCCGAAGCGGCCCAATTTTCGGACTGAAAAATCGTCATAAATTTGCGATTAGAAATTTTTAGGTTGCTGATTCTTTTAGGACTTAGCTCGAATCTTAATTCCAGATTTGCGATTAGAAATTGGAGAGCATTGCTGAGGCAGCGATGCTCGGCAGGTGTCGTCGCCAGCCAGCCAGAGTGCTGACCGCTGTGGTTCCACTGAGACGCTCCTTTCTTTTTCCATCGGGAGCTGCGTTCGAGTTTGCGTTCAGCTCCCATGATGTTAGATGACGGTAGCATGCGGAAAAGTTGGTTTGCAAGAAGTGGTTGGCAGGGGAAAATTTTCTGAAGCTTTGAACCTGTTGCGACCTTGGAACCCCTTCGCGCCGGTCCGGGTGCTTTGGCTTATACTTCACTTCTTAGGTAGCAAACCCCAAAAAGCTGATGGTGAGGCCAATGAAAGTCTGGTTCCTTGCGCTGGCACTGATTCTGGCTCCGTACCTTAGCTCGCAGGCGCGTTCACAAACTGAGAGCCAGGCACAATCGGATGATTCTGGGGACGAGGACTCGCCCAACTGCAAGAACACGGATAGTGCCAGCCTATTCTTCCATGCCGACAAGGAAGGCTTCGCAGCTACCTATTTCATAGCCTGTTTCGAACCGGGACAAGAAAATCAGATAGCGCAAGGAATCGGCCCCGCTCTGCATTGTCCCGCCGGGAATTTGCATCTATCGACTTTTCAATTGGACGGACTCACTGGCCTTGAGGCCACTTGCGAATCCCGCCTTGTACAGGGTGGCCTGCACTTTTCTGGAGAGCTGGACGTATCAGCGATTCAGTCAATACTTCAGGGCGTAGGTGGCCGAGCCATTGACGTGGAAATATGGCAACCGGCCTACGGAGACGCCCGTTGCAACCCAGATACAAACGACCATGAAAACGTGAGCGACTCGCTGGAGTGCCGGTACTCCTTCGAAAAGGAGAAAACGGCCTCAGGCGAAATCAAAGTCTCATTCGGGTATACCGTAGCGGAAGCCGCACGCACGATCGGAATCTTGGGTCTTTTGCTTCTTGTTCCCATCGTGTCCGTTCTGTGGCTTCGACGGCGCGCGATGACGGCACCCGAAGAGGAGCGAACGACCATCTGGTTCGCGTACTTCCGATTCCTGCGGTGGACAGTGCTTGCGGGAGCGCTGATTTGGTGGGCTGCAATCGATCTTCTTGGTGCCGACAGCCTCGTCACGTTCCTGCTTCCATCCTGGAGGTGCTGCGATTCGGTGACCAGTTCGACGGCACCCTGGATTGTTCTGTGGCTACCGGCGGCGATCGTGTACGGAGGGTGCCAGGTTCTTTCCGTGCGAATCCATGAGCTTCGGGGGGTAAAGCGGACGAAGGGCGAAGCAATCCGCCAAGCGTTCTGGGGAGTTGGGCGGTTTTTCATCCCGTTCGTGTTAGTGATCACCGCTATTGGTGAAATGTTTGAGTCTCCCCGGACCGCCGTGGTTTTGTTTGCTGCTACGTTTGTTGCGGCAAGACTTGCAGGGAAGAAACTGTTGCAGGCATACGGCCTCGAGTTTCAAGCAGTCACTTCCGGGGAGCTGCGTGACCGAGCGTTCGCGCTAGCCGAACGAGCCAAAGCAAAGCTCCAGCAGTTGTATGTTCTGCCGACCGATCACATCCGGATGGCGAATGCTTTCGCACATGTTGGTAACAATATTTTTCTGACCGACTATCTACTGAAGAACCTCAGCAAGCGCGAAGTGGACGCTGTGATCGGCCATGAAGTGGCTCACCTGCAGAAAAAGCACATCCGGATGCGGCTAATTGTCCTGTTCGTTTGTGTTGGCGCGATGTTAGGTGCGGGTATTTGGCTTGGATCGCGCGTTCCAGAGCGCTTCCCTTCCGGGCCGGTGTTTTATGCCTGCATGCTGCTGACGATCTTTCTCGTTTCCCGACGTAACGAATTTGCTGCCGATGCCGGCTCCGCGAAGCTAACGGGAGATCCGGAAGCGATGATTACAGGCCTCGCAAAGCTTTCGCGCCTTAACACAATGCCGATGCAATGGGGTCGAATCGAAGAAAAAACGCTCACACATCCTTCGATGTTGAAGCGCATCACGCGGCTGGCGAGGTCCGCCGGGATCGCAGAGGGGCGAATTCCAGAACTGCTTCGCCAATCGGCGATCGCACCTCTGGATGTCTATACGATTCCTGCGACCTCGTTGCCCCAGGGCAAGGTATTTTCGACGCGCTTCCGGACCTCGCTCGCCTTCCGCCTCTCGTGGTCGATTCTGCTCGCCGGCGTGATCACTCCGACGGTCGTTGCATGGATCGCGCAACGAGCCCGGCTGGAAGACTCACGGCTGTGGCTCGCTTATGGGGCCGGATTGATTCTCACTGCGATCGTGAGTCTCGTGTTGTCGAACTTTTTGCCGATGCTCGGGCTCGGGAAGCTCAAAAGGCTGGTCCAAAGCAAATTCGAGAAGCAAGGTGCGCCGGGAGCAATTCTAAAGGGTATGTTCGTGACCCTGGCGCCGGACGGTGAGCCACGGATCTACGAGAACAACTGGGCGTGGGACGTTGGCTTTCTTCTTCTTTCGCCGGAGCGGTTGTATTACTGGGGGGAAGAGGCGCGGTTTGCGATCGAACGCGATGATGTGATTGGCATCTGGGCTGGGCCCGGGCCATTCAGTTGGATGAAGACCGCGGCGGCTTATGTTTCGTGGACTGATCAGAGTGGCCAGCCACGAACGCTGAATCTGCGGGCTTGCAGTGCGAGTTCGCTGAGCGAGATGTCTCGAATCACTCGGCTGCTGGCGCGTGACCTGGAAAATTGGCGACGCGGGTTACCTGCTGCGCTCGACGCAACGACTCGCGCGGTGCCAACGGATTCTGGTTTTGAGGCAGAATTCAACTCGCCGGGATTTGGTGCTGTGACCAGCATGGCGGGGAGAGATCTTGCACGCGGACGATTTCTCGTACGAGATTTTTTTATCAACACTTTCCTCGCTGTTGGAATCGGAGTGCTTTTCGGCCTGCGTTTCTCGTTGCTTGATTGGCTGGTCTCATCGCCAAGTGCGGCCGCAGAACATTTGGCGGAAGGAACTGGATGGTACGTTCTCGCTGCTGTTTGGATTAACCGGATATTCCTGCTTGTCCCATACTGGCGAAGCCGGCCTGGAAAAGACAAGGCTGTCGCAGCGGCCGCTCCTGTAAGTTTTCCGCTTGAGTGATCGCCCCCTTGACTACCGATTTGCAGTATGCCAGCGGTATAAGAAACGTGCGCGTGATGTAGCCAAGCATTTGCGAATCGCGGTGCACGTTACTTGGGGCACAGGCAGGAATACCTGCGCTACTGAAAGGCGGAAGAAGGAGCGCGTGGGCTAGTTGTACGAAAACGTACAAATTTCAGAATTTGCACAAAAACGTACAAATATCCGAATTTGCACGAAAACGTACAAGCGCTCGAGAATGGATAAAAGAGATGGGCGCCATCGAACTTCGCGCAAGAAAACAAAATCAAAAAAGCCGGTAGGACACCCTTTGTGCAGTAGGAATGGGGCGATCGCGCCAAGTTCGAGTGCCGGGCACGGCATGCCGTGCCTCTAATGCGGCAGCCAAGCATTTGCGAATCGCGGTGCACGTTACTTGGGGCACAGGCACGAATGCCTGTGCTACTGAAAGGCGGCGTTACGACCTGGAGCGAGGGTGCGTTATTGAACATCTAGGGGGTCACCCGTTTTGTGTTCGCGGATTTGGTAGCGGAGGTAGTCGTGGATGGCTTTTAGGGCTTCGGGGTCTTTTGTGGTGATTATGACTTTTGCGCCTGTTGGGGTGGATTCGTATTGGTAAGTGATTTGGGCTTTGTGGGCTTTCATTGTGGGGACGCCTGGCGGGGTTTCGGCGTGGACTTCGTGGGGGTCGGTGAAATCGCCTTGGGCGAAAGCTTTGGAGATGTGTTCGAGGTGCATGCGGATGTGGTCGCGGCTGGCGGTGTCTGAGGGGTCGTTGGCTTGGACTTGGATGATGCCGCCGGTTTTTGTGAGGGTGAAGTGATGGGTGGTTTTGGTTTGGTCGAAGCCCATGACGTGGGCGCCGCGGGTGTTCATGGCGGTGTTGTCGTATTGTTGCTGTTGGGAGCTGGCTGCTGATGCTGTGGGTGCGAGCAGGAAAAGACACGCGGCTATTGTTCGGATTCGGTGCTGTGGGCGAATGGACATTGGATTGAGTGAGTTCCCTTTTATTCGACGAAGGCTGCTCGTTAGGGTGAGCCGGATATCTGGAAATGCGAAGGCGGACGATGTTAGGGGCGACAGTTGCGAACGCTGCATCGGCGTAGGTGCCGTTCACGAAATGCGCACAGCCCTTCGGTTCTCAGGATAAACAGGAGTGGCTGTGCCACCAAACGGATGGCGATGGTGTGATCACGCCAAGTTCGTATGCCGGGCACGGCATGCCGTGCCCCTACTGCGGAAAAAACAAACCGACGGCAAAAGCAAAATAACGAGAGCACGAGCGAGACGAGCATCACCGGCTGCGCAGATGGTTACTTGGGGCACGGGCCCTTCGGTTCTCAGGGTGAACAGGAATGCCTGTGCTACTGAAGGCGCCTACGATTTGACTGATGAATTTGAACTCGCGGTTTTGTGAATTCCGGAACGAATGGCTGATAGGGTCCGAGCGCTGAAATCGTCAAACCCAGGCTAATTCCAAGCCTCGAAGATTGCGCTCTCGCGATGACAGCGCTCGTGCTGGCCTACTGCGAAGCGGGTTTGTTCTGCATTTTTGCGGCGGCGTCGTCGGCTGCTTTCTTGGCGTCTGCTGCAGCCTTTTGCGCTTTCTTCTTCGCGGCTTCCATTGCCTGGTCGGTGGCTACTTTTGCGTCGGCGGCAGCTTTTTTCGCTTTTTCCTTGGCGGCTTCCATGGCCTGGGAAGCTGCATCGCTCGCGGACTGCTGGGCCTTCTCGCCGGCTTTCTGAGCGGCCGCGCCCGCAGCGTCGGAAGCATCGGAGGCTTTTTGCTTGGCCTGATCGGCCGCGTCTGAGGCTTGCTGCTTCGCGTCCTGAGCGGCGCTGGATGCGGCGGCTTTGGCGTCGTCGACCGCTTGCTGCGTCTTTTCCTGGGTCTTCTTCGAGCAGCCGGCCACGGAGAGCAAGGCACAGAGAAAGACGGAGGCAAGGGGACCGAAATTTGTGCGGGTCGGCTTCACGCGCGGTTCTCCCGAAGCAAAATGCAAAGATAACACACCAGAGGTGCGCCGGTCCGCCAGCCTTCGGACCGGCACACTTCCGGCGCTTGCTGCAAACTTATGCCTGTCGCTGCCTCTCGGCGACCTTCGCGAGAGCGATCGTCAGAGCGGTGCCGCCCAGCGTCTTGATCAGCGTGCTGTGCTGGGCGTAGAAGGTGCTGACGCTATCGACGATCGAAGGATTCGCGTTGTGTGCTTGAGTCGCGAGTTGCTGAACAGCTTCGGGCGAAAGTTTCTGAGCCTGTTCGGGTGTCAACTGCGGCGTGCCCGCTGCCTCCGCCGAGAATGCCGGCGAGTCCCGCGCCTGAGAGAAGCGACGTGAGCGTGCCGGGAGGCACGGAGGACAGTATTTGGTTGATGATGCCGGCTTTTTGCTCGCCGCTGGAGTTGTTGAACAGTGTGGAGAGCATCTGGCCGAAGGCGGGGGTCTGGTCGGAATTGAAAGCGGCCGAGAGGCCTTCTGCAAGGGCGCTGGAGGGAGCCGCTTCTGCCACCTGGTCGAAATGGGCGTGCACGTCGGGAGCCGGTGCTGCTGCTGCGCCGCCGGAGGTATATTGCTTCAAGAGGTTCCGATTTGTCTGTCCAGTCATAGCTGGTTCTCCTTTTGGCGATTACTGAAACTTCGGATGCCACTTATCTAGCGACGCGCGTGTTACTGCCGGTTCGCGACTGCGCGTTACTGAGGAATTACAAGCTCCTGGCCGGCTTTAATTTTGTCGGGGTCGGCGAGCTTGTCTTTGTTGGCTTCGAAGATTTTCATGTACTTGTTGGCGTCGCCGTAGAACTGCTTGCTGATTTTCGAAAGGCTGTCGCCGGCTTGGACGGTGTAGGTGCGCGCCGCGGGAGTGGAAGATGCGCCGCCTGCTGCTGCGGCTGCTGGCCGCTGCCGGGGCCTGAATGTCTGCGGTGAGATCGGAGAAATTGGGATCGACGAGCTTGATCTGGTCCCAGACGCGGTTTTTCAAATCGGCGGATGGAGCGGTGGCGCGAATGAGGAGCTTGTCGCCTTCCATGTTTAGGTTTTGCAGTTGGATGCCGTTGGACTGAATGAAATTCAGTACGGACTGATACTTCAACTTCAGCTGCTCGAAACGGTCTGCCATTGGAGCCTCCTATTAAACCTTCTTACACCTTTTAGCGGGCTGGGTGATATCGTTTTTTTCAATTAATACGGATCGAACTGATCCGGTTGTTCCAGTTCTTGTTGTCGGAACCCTGGACGCGATAGTTACGCAGGTCTGGAACGTTGTGGCGGAAGACGACGGACCCGCCGCTGAAATTTCCGTCGCTGAAGGCGATGACGGTTGCGCCTCCATGGATGCGTACCGAGCTGATCTGATCGTTGAATCCGCCTGGAAGAAAGCCAAAGCTGGCGCCGCGCTCCATGCAGAAGTAGTCAGACGCGTAGTTTGTTTGCCGGAAAAAGCATGCACCGTTTCGCGGCTGGTTCGTGGGAGGACGGCCGGGGCCGGAGTTCCACCATCCGGGGCCATTGTAGCCGTAGGCGCTGACGCGGAACGTGGCGCGGCAGCCGCGGTCGACCCAGATTCCCTGGCCGTCATTGCCCCAGGTTGAGCCGCGAGTGCACGGGGCCTGGCTCAATTGCTGAATCATCTCGACGTTTGAATTCACGTTGCCGATGGGGCAGTAGTTTCTGCGATTGTGCGACGATTCACAGGTGATCGGTTGCCTCCGGGACCGGGACCTGGACCGGGCCCGGGCCACCGGGATAAGAATTGCCGAGCTTGAAAATCGCGCGGCAGCCGCGATCGACCCAGATGCCGCGGCCGTCGTAGCCCCAGGTCTGACCCTGAATGCAGGGCGAGTTGCTGTTCTGCCTGACCATTGTGACGCCGCCGCGCGTATCGGCTGGGCAGAATTGGCGGCCGCCATCTTGCGAGGCGCAGCTGATGGTCTGAGCGGAGGCTTGGTGCGAGAAAGCGCCCCAGAACAACGCGAGCATCGCGAAAACCAAGAGCTTCATTCTCGAAACGCCTTCGCCGAGCTGGATTTACATGGCCTGAGCGAAGACACGCGCTCCCGAGCGAAAAACTGGAGAAGCGATGCGAATCTTGAAACTAACGATGGGTCCCGGAGTGCGCCAGATGGATACAATACGAATCACATCGGCACAATCGGGCTGCAGCTGATTTAGCCATAAGGGAATCCCCTATGGTCAGGGTAGTAAATCTACTACGGTAAAGTACTGGAACCACTGATCGTATTGTTTCTATTGGTGATTTGTGTCCCTCAGTCATTTTACTCGCGCGCCATTGGACGTATGCCTCCGGTACATTTTTTTGCTGTGATCCATCCTCTTGCGAGCTTTGCGACGGTAAGCCTATTCGACGGGCAACAAAGCTTCCGCCAGATCGTCGGCGAACGAGGTGAGCTCGGCGCGGCGGGCAGCGGTGGCTTCGAGCCTTTGCTTCTTCCAGATGAAGTAGTCGTGGCCGTCGAGAGTGATTCGCGCGCTGAGGTTTCCGTCGACGAGGTAGGCAGGCTCGGCGAACACGTTGAAAGTGTCTGGGACGACCGGGGCGAGAAGCGCGGCGCAGTTCCCTCTTCGAATGCCGACGTGATTAGGATAGACGGGAAAAGCGATCAATTCGAAGCCGAGAGAGAGGATGCGCTGGAGGACGGCGGCCTGTTTGGGCGTGAGGTCCATTGGGCGCTTACCCGAGTAGAGAATCGAGAGATTCGTTTGGGGCACAATCGATTGGCGCCGCGTTGCGTTGAAAGAGTCTTGCACCGGTCGCGCCGCGCAGCGTGACGGAACTGCCAGCGACTTCGAGCCAAGCGCCCTCGCGAAGGCCGAGAACGGGCGCGGAGTTTTCTTCGTGAAATTCGCGGATGCGCTCTTCGCGGGTTTCATGTGCCGGAGGGGAGTTGGGATCGGCGTCGACGAAATGCGGATTGATTTGAAATGGGACAAGACTGAGCGCGTCGAGACTTGCCGGAAAAACGATCGGCATGTCGTTCGTCGTTTTGATTGTGGGGCAGGCCAGGTTTGTTCCGGCGCTTACGCCGAGATATGGGGCGCCGGCACGGACGCGATTGCGCAGAGCGTGAAGGACGCCGAGCGCGTAGAGCGCATCGAGAAGGCGGAAGCTGTTGCCGCCGCCCACGAAAAACGCTTCGGCGTTTTCGATTGCGGCGCGCGGGTCTGGCGCCGTGTGAAGCGATTCGACGAGAAGCCCCGAGCCATCGAAGTGGGCCGCAATTTGCGCGGTATAGGCATCGTGATCCTTCAACGCATACGGGATGAAGAGAATGCGCGTTACGGTGCGATAGAAATTCAGCACATCGGCAGAGCAATAGTCCAGGTAGCCCGCGCCGCCCGGGATGAATGAGCTGCTAATGAGAAGCAGTTGAGTTTCGGATTTCATGTGCGCGCTGGACGTTCAGTATAGGAGACGTCGGCTGCGAAACCAACGATTTGACGCATCGCACTCAGAGAGGCAGCGCGTTCAATGAGAAGAGGGTAAAGGCCGGACGCGCGCTAACAGGATTGCAATTCCCGCCACAACCGCCGCGACCGTCATACAGACGAATGATGAGTGAAAAGAATGCGAACGAGCCGACAGGGAGCCAATCAGAAACGGCCCCGCGAAGCCACCCATCATCGCCACGCAGTTAATCAAACCGGTAGAAGCGGCTCCCGCGGATTCGCCGAGGAAAGCTGAAGGGATCGCCCAAAAGCTTGTGACGAATGCGAGCAAGCACGCGTTGGCAAGTCCGAGGAATACCACGGTGAGCCGCATTCCGGGATGAAGGGCGAGAATCAGAAGCAGAGACGCGCTGCAGAGGAACGTGGGAATAGCGGTATGCCAGCGATGTTCGCGGACGTGGTCAGAATGCCAGCCATTAGCCTGCATGGCGATGAGACTCGCAACGTAAATCAGCGAGACGACGAGCGTGACGCGAAAATCGGGCAGACCAGTAAGGCGCTTCAAGATCGTAGGAAGCCAGAAGACGAAGCTGTACGCGATCGCCGCGTGGAGAAAATATGCGAAGGTAAGCAGCAGAACGCGCGGGTCGCGAAAGGCTTGCCACACTGTGTAGGAGCGAATCGATTTTCTAGCTGCGTTTTCGTCTGCGAGTCGAGCCGATAGCCAATCGCGCTCATCTTCCGGGAGCCAAACTGCTTCGCGCGGCCAGTCTGTAAGATAAAACCACGTGACGATGCCAAAGATGACTGCCGGCAGGCCTTCGAGAATGAAGAGCCAGCGCCAGCCGCTTATTCCGTACCAGTGCACACCTAGCAGCCAGCCCGATATGGGCGAGCCGATGATAAACGAAAGCGGAATCGCGCCCATGAAGGCGGCGACGGATTTTGAGCGGTCGGAGTGAATGAACCAGTGCGTGAGGTAGACGAGGACTCCGGGAAAGAATCCGGCTTCAGCGAGGCCTAGCAGAAATCGCAGAGAATAAAATTGGCCGGCGGTGTGGATGAACGCCATCCCGACGCTCACGATTCCCCAGGTGACCATGATGCGCGAGAGCCAGCGGCGCGCGCCCCATTTTTCGACGATTACAGCACCGGGAATTTCGAGCAGAAAGTAACCGGCGAAGAAAACTCCTGAGCCGAAGCCGAGGACGCGATCGTCAAAGCCGAGTTCCCGCGGCATCTGAAGCGCGGCGGTGGAGATATTGGTGCGGTCGAGAAAGGCGATGATGTAGAGGATCGCGAGGTATGGCAGCAGGCGGAGCGCGACGCGGCGGCGGGCGCGGTTGGCGACCTCGGTCGTGTTAGCGATCATGCTCCGCCGAGCGGGAGATACCAGTTCAACGGCAGAGGATTTTCACAGCCTTGAATCACGCTACGGCGGTTGAGGAACGCGTTGAGCCCGATTCCAGGCGGCGGAGCACGGCACGAACCGCGGCGGCCAGCTCGTCCTGGCTCACGTGGCTCTTGCGGAATTGCAGGCGCACGGTGAACGAGCCGTCCTCAGCTTCGTAGTTGTAGACGAAAGGCTGCGGACGCGGCGCGGCGCCGGTTTCATCCTTGCGCGATTTGCGGGCCTCGTCGCGCGTCAGGCCGCCCTGCGTGATGCGATGAACCATCTCGGTCATCTTCTTCTCGTTGGGCTGGCGCGACACTTGGAGAAGCAGCGACTTCGAGACGATGCCGTTCTCGACGCACTCGCGGCGAACGGTTTCAGGAATCACGCGCAACGACATGGTTTCTGTGACGGACGAGCGCGCGCGGCCGATTTTCTTGGCGATGTCGTCATGCGTGTAGTCGAAGTGATCGGCAAGGCGCTGCAAGCCATCGGCTTCTTCGAAGGGCGTCAGATCCTTGCGCTGGAGATTCTCGATCAGCGCGAGCTCGAGCGTTTCCGCGTCGTCGGCAATCTTCTCGATGCACGGAAGCTCATGCAGGCCCGCAGCTTTCGAAGCATGATAGCGGCGCTCACCGGAAATAATGTAGTAGGTATCTTCGCGCGGGATGTAGCGCACCAGCAGCGGCTCAAGCACGCCCTTCTGGCGGATCGAATCGGAAAGTTCGCGAATATCGCCGATAAATTTGCGGGGCTGATCGGGATTCGGGCGAATCTTATCGATCGGGATCATGCGGCCGATGGACGCGCCACTGAAACTCGTCAGAGTCTCAACGTAGTGGGCGTCATGCCGCATCTTGAGAGTGACGGGTAACCCGATCCTCTTGGACACGTTGTAATACCTCCTGGGCCAGTTTCTTGTAGTCATCGGCGCCGGAAGATTTCGGCGCGTAGGTAAAAACAGTTTCTTTGTAGGCAGGACTTTCTTCCAGGCGCACGTTCTTGCTGATGCGCGTTTTGAAGAGCGCATTGCCGAACGTGGCGCGAATCTGCTCGTGCGTGTCGCGCGAAATATTGGTGCGCTTGTCGAAGAGCGTGATCACCACGCCGAGAACTTTCAAATCCGGGTTGGGACGCGCGCGGATGCGGGCGTAGGTCTCGAGCAAATCGTCCGTGCCTTCGATCGCGAAATAGGCGGCTTGAATCGGCACGAGAAGGTGCGTGGACGCGACGAGCGCATTCACCGTGAGGATGCCGAGCGCCGGAGGCGTATCCATCACGATGAAGTCGAAATCTTTCAGGATGGGCGAGAGGGCGTCCTTCAGCTTGAATGGCGCGTCGAATGCGCCCGCCAGCTGCTGTTCGAGGCGCGCAAGGGCCAGGCGAGCCGGCGCGACGAACAGGTACGGGTCCTTCGTCGGGCGAATGATCTTCGACATCTCCGCGGAATGCTCGGCGAAAATGTCGTACATGGTGGTTTGAATGTCGGCCGGGTCGAAAAACGCGATGGTGGCGTTCGATTGCGGGTCGAGATCGATGAGAAGAGTTTTCTTTTTCTTCAGAGCGATAGCGGCAGCTAGATTGATGGAAGTTGTAGTCTTTCCGACGCCGCCTTTTTGGTTTGCGACTGAAAGGACGCAGGTCAAGCCGTGCCCCTCGCTCCACCTGTAGCAACCCAGGGGCCATATATGGCACGTCACCCGGGCTACACCACAAGTTGCGTAACTCTACCGATTCTAACCGGCTCTCTGCAAGCGAAAAATGCGAATCTGCTGATTATCAGCACATCGGAGGCACGGCTAATCCGCTGGTAGAATGGCTGCGTCTAAAATCTGAGCTTCTATGACCGAACTCAAGACACGATTTGCGACCGACGCCGACGCGGAAGCCATCGCAGCCCTGGTGAACGCGGCATTCAAAGTGGAGCGTTTCTTTATCGACCGCGACCGAATCGACCCCGGCAAGGTTCGCGAAATGCTGCGCACTGGGAAGTATTTGTTGGCTGAAGATAATGGAGCATTGATCGCGTGCGTGTACGTGGAATTGCGCGGGCAGCGTGCCTATTTCGGGCTGCTCGGCGTGGACCCTGCGCGGCAAGGCCAGGGCCTCGGTCGAAAGATGGTGGAGGAAGCGGAGTCCTACGCTCGATCGTCCGGCTGCGAATTCATGGATTTGCGGATCGTCAATTTGCGCACCGAACTGCCGCCATTTTATCGGCGGCTCGGATACGTGGAAACGGGCACTGAGCCATTCGCGGCGGACGCCAAGCCGAGCCAGCCGTGCCATTTCATAAAGATGTCGAAACCCCTCGGAACGGCTCGCGCAGCGGAAAATACCTAGATCGTCAAACTGACTCGGAGAGCGACTGAAATTCAGCAGACTACATCTTGTAGCGGCCAAGATCCTCGTCGTTCAGATTCTCGAGCCACTTGCGGAGTTCTTCGTTCGAGCTTTTCTCGGAAATGGCGCTGGCGGTGCGCGAATTTTTCAGCACTTCATCCTCGACGAAAATCGGGCAGTCGAGCCGCAGCGCAAGAGCGAGCGCATCGCTCGGCCGCGAGTCCATCGACATCAGCTGCCCGTCGCGCTCCATCCAGATGAGCGCGTAGAAAGTATCGTCCTTCAAATCGGAAACCACCACTTTCTGCACGTGGACATTCAGGCCGGTGAGCACGTTCTTGAGAAGGTCGTGCGTCATCGGGCGCGGCGTCTGCACTTTTTCGATTTCCAGCGCGATGGCGTTCGCTTCATACACGCCCACCCAGATCGGAAGCACCCCGCTGCCGGCGGTTTCTTTCAGTACCACGACAGGCATGTTTGTTACCGGGTCCATCATCAATCCGCGGATTTTGCATTCGAGTTCCATGCCTGGCCTCCCGCTACCGGGTCTCTAACTCACTGCGCGTCCTCGTTCAGCGCTTGCTCGCCCTGCGCTGCCCCGCCCTGCACTTCCTCGCCAATCAAACTATTCGGTGCGCTGCGCGTGATGTGCACCTGAACGTATTGTCCCAGAAGATTCTCGCGCGATGTAGAAAAATTTACGATGCGGTTGCTGGTGGTTCTGCCGGCCCATTGATTGCGCGCGGCGTGATGCGTGTCCACGAGCACTTCATACGCCGCGCCGACGAGTTTTTCGTTGCGCGCGATTTGAATCTGGCGCTGCCGCTCCTGCACGATGGCGAGGCGGCGGCTCTTTTCTTCCTCGGGAATCGCATCCGGCATCGCGAGCGACGGAGTATTAGGGCGCGGCGAGTACTTGAACGCGAAGACGCCGTCGCTTTGTATGGCGTCGAGCAGCGTCAGCGTCTCTTCGAAGTCAGCTTCCGTCTCGCCCGGGAAGCCGACGATCACGTCGGTGGTCAGGCTGAACTGGCGGCGCGCCCCGTGAATCCAGCTGATTTTCTCGAGGTACTGCTCGCGCGTGTAGGTGCGGCGCATTTCGCGCAGGATGCGCGTCGAGCCGGACTGCACCGGGAGATGGATGTGGTCGCAGAGCGCAGGTGTGGCATCGATGGCTTCGACGATCTCGCGCGTGAAGTCATTCGGATGCGAGGTAGTGAAGCGCACGCGGCGAATTCCTTCGATGTCCGCCACGGCCAGCAGCAGATCGACGAAATTCAATTTGCGCGGCGAAGGATCGCGGTAGGAATTCACCGTTTGGCCGAGCAGCTGAATTTCCGTGTAGCCGGCATCGGCCAGGCGCCGCACTTCCGCGAGGATCGAATCGCTGGCGCGGCTGCGCTCGGGGCCGCGCGTGTGCGGCACCACACAATACGAACAAGAATAGTCGCAGCCTTCGATGATCGTGAGATACGCGCGAAAAGGATTATCGCGGCGCGTGATTTCAGTTTCGAATGTTTCGTCGGTGTCGAGGTCGAGGCCCGTCACGCGGCGGCCGCCCGATTCCACCTGCTCGATCAGATTCGGCAGATTGCGATAGCTCGCCGAGCCGCAGACCAGGCTCACCCACGGCGCGCGCTCGAAAATTTCTTCGCCTTCCTGCTGCGCCACACAGCCGAGCACGCCAATCACTTTCTGGTTCGCCTTCGCCGCGAATTTGAAGTCGTTCAGCCGCTGAAACACCTTCTGCGCGGCTTTCTCGCGAATGCTGCACGTGTTGTAGAGCAGAAAATCCGCGTCCGCCGCGGTGTCAACCGGCCGGTAACCGCGTTCGAGCAGCACGCCGGCCACTTTCTCCGAGTCGTGAACGTTCATCTGGCAGCCGAACGTCTCGATGTAGAAGGATTTCGCGCCAGAGTCGCACGGAGCGTCTGAGCGCGGACTTAGCGCTGGCGCGCACCGCGGATCCAGCGCGTCCGTTAGCGATGCGATCTCGATGTCAAACGGCTTCGACATGGCCGAATTTGGAGTTTAGCATAGCTCGCTTCTTCACCTGAAAAAGCCGGCCAACTTCCAATCGCCGCAGATTGAATATGAGTACAGGTACCGGAACCAGCTTGTGTCGTGAGAGACAGCACATAAATTCCTTGCATCTGGCTGATTTGTTTGAAACTCCCGGATGCGTGTGCTACGGTTGTTTCGTAGCTGGAGGAAATACTTTTTCTGGGGGAATACGATTTCCTGCCTGGCGTCGCTCCTTTTTGCCAGCCGCCTCGATACGCTGATTGAGCAGACGGGATGGGTGGCTCGCATCGTTCTCTGTATCCTGCTGATTCTTTCCGTCTACTCCTGGGCAATTATTTTCAAAAAATCCGGGCAGTTTTCGCGGATCGATTCGCAAACTTCACGCTTCCTGCAGATTTTCCGCGCCGGAGGCGGCTTGCCCTCGCCTAGCACGCTGCGCGCAAGCGCCGGCGGAACGCCGCTCGCCAGCGTCTATCAAGCCGGCTATCGCGAACTCGAAGCCCAGATGAACAGCGGCAATCCGCGCCCAGGGAATCCAAATCCCGGCGGCGGAAATCCGGGCAAACTCAAGAATCCAAGCGCCGTTGGTGTAGAGATGCATCTCGCCGCAGCTGAAGAAGTCCGGCGGCTGGAAAAAGGAATGTCCTGGCTGGCCACCACAGGTTCCGTTTCGCCCTTCATCGGACTATTCGGCACGGTGTGGGGCGTGATGGACGCCTTTGCCGGTCTCGGCGATGCCGGAACCGCAAGCCTGCGCGCAGTAGCGCCCGGAATTGCCGAAGCGCTGATTACAACGGCAGCGGGCTTGTTCGCCGCAATACCCGCCGTGATCGCTTACAACCACTATCTTTCCAGCATTCGCGGTGTAGCCACGCGGATGGATAATTTCGCGTCGGAGTTTGTCAGCAAGATCGAAACGATTTACAGCCCGAATTAGATCGACGAATCAAACAGCAAAGCCTCGAGACACGCCATGCCACAAACACAACGCGGAACGGACACCACACTAGCGGACATCAACATGGTGCCGTTCATCGACGTCGTGCTGGTGCTGCTGATTATTTTCATGATCACGGCGCCGATCCTGCAGTCCGGAATCGAAGTGGACGTCCCGAAAACCAAAACCGTAAAGGAACTCACCGAAGTGCGCCAGGTGGTGACGATCGACCGCGCGCAACGCGTCTATCTGAACGACAAACCCGTAAACATTCACGACCTCGGCCAGCAAGTGCTGGCACAATCACGAACAAAAGACCCCGCGCATCAGACGGTCTACGTTCGCTGCGACGAAACGGTGCCCTTTGGCAGCTGGGCCACCGTGGTCGATGCGCTGCGCCAGGCCGGCATCCAAAACGTCAGCGTGGTGACGCAACCGCTCAACCAGACACATTGAAATGTCAGCTCTCGCTTCAGACATCGCACTCGATAACCCAGCCGATAATCTGAAAATACCGCTGTCGCTCTCGGTGCTGATGCACGCGGCGCTCGCGGGCTTTCTGATCTACTCCGGTATTCATTCCCACACCGGCGATTTGTGGGGCGGCGCAGGCGGAGCGATCACCGTGGGGCTGGTCGGCAATGTGCCGGGAATTCCGATGCCGCGGCCGGAGATGGAAACGCCCAACCGCGTCGTGGACGAATCGAAGGGACTTTATAAAGCCGAGCCGGCGCCGGAAGTGAAAGAGCCGCCGCCTCCGGACACAATCGCGCTGCCAAAATTCAAACTTGAAAAGCCACAGCCAAAATACAATTCGCGCAAATCGAAAGTGCTCGAGAATCCCACGCCGCCTCCCGAAAACGCAGTTCCCTACGGAGCCGGCGGCACGCCAACAGTTCCCTACACATCGTTCGCGATGGGAGCTGGCACGTCCACCCAGGGCGGCATGGCGGTAGGCGATGCGGGTGGCGGAAATTTCGGGAATCGCTTCTCGTGGTACGTGGAAGCGGTGCAGCGGCGCGTCAGCGGGAACTGGTTGCAATCCACAATCGATCCAAGAATCGCTTCTGCGCCGCGGGTAATCGCCACGTTCGACATTCTGCGTGACGGTACGATCACGAATATTCAGATTACGAAATCGAGCGGCAATCAGTCGGTGGATATGTCGGAAGTGCGCGCCATACGCGAATCGAGCCCGCTCGATCGGCTACCCCCCGCATACAGCGGATCGAAGGTGAGCGTCGAATTCTGGTTTGATTTTCACCGGTAGCGGGCTGTCGCCGCGCCGATTTTCTTAAGGGCAGCTGAGAGAGACGCAAAACTAAGATGAAGGTACAAATGAACTGCAGAAAAACGAACAGCAGAGAGAGCACCACCAGACAGATGATGCGAAAATTTGCAATCCTCACAGCGCTTGCCGCAGTCCTCGCTCTATTCGGCGCGAAACCTGCCGCAGCGCAAGACTGGTTCAAGACCGGGACAGGCCTGGGAGTTTCGAAAGTGCGCGTCGCCGCTCCCGATTTCGGCATTCGCGGCGCCACTCCTCCGGCGCTCGAGAAAACTTTTCACGACGTTCTGTGGAACGATTTGGAATATGCGGGAGTTCTCGAACTGGTAAGCGCGAGCTTTTACCCGTCGAAAATTCCGAGCCAGCCGAGCGAGCTCAACGCGCCCGACTGGGCGAACGCTCCGGCCAACGCCAACATGCTCGCCTACGGAAATCTATCCATCGAGGGATCGAACCTCGCGGCGGCCGGATTCCTCTCTGACGTCCACAATCCAACCGCGCCGATCGCTCTGCAGAAAATTTATCGCGGCGCAGCTACCGACGCCGATGCGCGCAAGCTCGCGCATCAATTCGCCGACGATATCATCGGCCGGCTGAGCGGCGGCCTTGCAGGCATAGCGCAAACCCAGATCGCCTACGTCAGCACAAAAAGCGGCAACAAGGAAGTTTGGGCGATGGATTATGACGGTGCAAATCAGCACCAACTGACGCACCTGAAATCGGTCACGCTCACGCCTCGCTGGTCGCCCGACGCCACCCGCATCGCCTTCACCTGCTTTGTTCCCTACCGCGGCATCACCTCGCCGCAGATTTGCATTTTCTCTACCGTCTCCGACCGGATGATCGCTTTTCCGCGTTTTCGCGGCACCAACAGCTCGCCCGCCTGGTCGCCTGACGGAACGCAGCTCGCCTTCATGTCCAGCCAGAACGGCGATCCGGAAATCTACATTTGCGATGCAGACGGCAGCCATCTGCAACGGTTGACGTTCGCGGCCGGCGTGAGCACGTCGCCGGTCTGGAATCCCAAGACAGGCAAACAAATCGTCTTCGTAAGCGATCGCGGCGGCGACCCCGTTCTCTACCTCGCCAACTCCGACGGCACGAACGTGCAGCGCCTCGACATGCCGGACATGGGCTACGTCGTCGATCCCTCATGGTCACCAAATGGACAATTGCTCGCATTTAGTTGGCGACGACCGAGCGGTAATTTCGATATTTATGTGATGGACATCGTGAGCCGCCAGCTCGTGGAACTCACCCGCGATGAAGGGCGCAACGAGCGTCCCAGCTGGGCGCCCGATGGGCGGCATCTCGTTTTCGAATCGACGCGCACCGGCAAGCGGGAGATTTGGACGATGCTGGCAGACGGCAGCCGGCCAAGGCAGTTAACATATGAAGGACTGAGTGAATCGCCGAGCTGGTCGCCCCGATGAAATGCCCGAGGAACCGAACGATCAACCGATGGCAACGAATTTGTAAGCTGGCTCTCATGTTGCAATTGAAATAGGCCCATGCACCTTCTCTTAAGGAGGCTTTGTTATGCAGAGCGGTAATTTTCGGAATGCAGCGATACTTCTATGGTTGTCTTTGGCCGGAGTTGTAGCGATCGTTGGCGGCTGCAAAAAGCATGTAGCTTCGGTGCCGCCCGCCCAAGCGACCCCGGTGCCGACCGCGCAGCCCACCGTGACGCTGACCGCATCGCCCACAACCGTGAATCCGGGAGCGAGCGTAAACCTGACGTGGTCGTCCACGAACGCCACGGACTTGAGCATCGACCCGAGCGTGGGCAAAGTGGCGGTCCAAGGCTCAACTCCCGTCACGCCGACCGAATCGACGACGTACATGATCACGGCGAACGGTCCCGGCGGCACCGCGACGGCAACGGCACGCGTGACCGTGACAGGCGGCGCTGCTGTCGTAGCGCCCACGTCCGGCACGCCCGCGGGGATCAGCGAGCTTTTCGAGCAGAACGTGCGCGACGCCTTCTTCGATTTCAACAAAGCCGATATTCGCCCCGACGCTCGCGACGCGCTGACCAAGGACGCGGAGTTTCTGCGCTCCTACTCGTCCGTGCATGTGACGATCGAGGGCCACTGCGACGAGCGCGGCTCGACAGAGTACAACCTCGGCCTCGGCCAGCGCCGCGCGCAGGCTGCGAAGAACTATCTCGTCTCGCTGGGCATTTCTGCCGATCGGATCGACACCGTCAGTTGGGGCAAAGAACGGCCTTTCTGCACGGAGAGCACCGAGGAGTGCTGGCAGCAGAATCGTCGCGGGCACTTCGTCATGGCGAAGTAGAATGCGCCAGTGAAGTAGAATGTGCCGGTAGCGATATCGAATTTTTGATATCAAAGATCAACGCTGTTGTGTGGGAAGCGGTAATGGCGAAGGCGGCCGCTTCCCGCAACCTCGAAGGAGATTCCTGATGCGCACGCGATGGATTGTGCTTGGGCTTGGCTTGCTGTTTCTGGGGGCGTTGTGCGGGTCGGCGCTGGCGCCCACGCCTGTCGGCGCGGTCTCCAAAGAGATGATTCAGCTGCAGCAGTCGGTGGACCAGCTCACCCAGGCGCAGCAAAGCTTGCGCAGCGCCGTGGACGCCAATAATGCCACGCTGCGAACGCTGATTCAGCAGGCGACGGATTCCGTGAACCAGCTGAATGGAAAGATGGCGCTCGTCGAGAAAACGGTGCAGGAAGTGCAGGCCAATACCGGCGCGCGCATCGACACGATGACCACGCAGACGCAAGGCCTTTCCGACAACGTGCAGGATATTCAGGCGCGCGTGGGGAAATTGGCGCAGCAGATGAACGACGTTCAGGGCCTGTTGCAAAGTATCGACGCCAAGATTTCAGGCGGCGCGCCTCCTCCTGCCGCGGGCGCGGCGCCCGGAGCGGAAGGCGCAGCGGGTGACAATGGCGCGGGTGGCGGCAACCCGGGCGGCCTAGCGCCGATTTCGGCCGACACGCTTTACCAGAATGCGCTGCGCGATTTCACTGGCGGAAGATACGATCTGTCGCGCCAGGAATTTTCAGACTACATGACGAATTTCCCGACGAACGATCTGGCGTCGAACGCGCAGTTCTATCTCGGCGAAATCGATTACGCGCAGGGCAATTACAAAGCGGCGATCAGCGCGTACACGAAAGTGATCGCTCAGTATCCGCGCAGCTTCAAGGTGGCAGCTTCGCAACTGAAGAAAGCGCAGGCGGAGATCAAACTGGGCAACAAGCAGGCCGGCATTCGCGACTTGCACGAAGTGGTGCGCAAATATCCGGGCTCCGATGAAGCGCGCCAGGCGCAAGCGCGGCTGCGAGAGCTGGGCGTCGCATCGACAACCAGGTAAGAAGATGAAACATTTCGGCACGCGAGCGGTGCGCGCCGGAAGCTTCGCATTGGCGGTTGCTTCGTTCGCGATCTTGCGTGCAGCGCCTAATTATTCCGCACCTTCCAGTTCTCTTCCTTACTTCAGTTCGCTTCGCGGAGAAACCGATGATCCTGCTTTCAGCCATGACGCCAAAGGACTGGAAAATCAGTACCAACCATTTCTGGATGCGTTCGCCGCGGTAAAACCCGCGGAATTCCACGCGGCGCTTGCAATCTTCGCGTTGCCGAATCCTGCTGATTGGTTCGCGAAGTACTTCGCGAAGGATCAGGTGCAACAGCTCGTCCGGCAGAATGAATCGGAGTTGAATGCGTACGAACAGGCGCTGTTGAGATCGATGGCCGCTGTGCCGCCCGGGACGAGATTTCGAGTCCGGTGCAAATTGCCGCACGCCGATCCTACGACCCGCATCTCGCCGCGGCCGGATGCAATTCTGCCGAGCGCCGCGATCCCGGTCGAACAGTTCGTTACTGAATTCGATCCGATTCCGAAAATGAAGCACGGACGATTTTCGCTGGTGGTTAACTACGTGTATGTGGATGGCGCTTTTCGTTATGTCGGAAAAGGCGCGTATCCGTTCTGGTCGGCGCCCGACGGTAGTGCGCAGTCT
Organism: uncultured Acidobacteriota bacterium; assembly: GCA_963697645.1. Taxonomy (GTDB): domain Bacteria; phylum Acidobacteriota; class Terriglobia; order Acidiferrales; family UBA7541; genus Palsa-295. The sequence goes on from CAVOOU010000002.1 coordinate 171,948, forward strand.
CATCCTTAGCCCTCCTAAGGGCTCCAAAAGCAGCCTAAATTCGCGACAAAAAATCGCGATTTATTTGCGATTAGACTTGGCCGCTGGCTTTTGTTTTCAGCAGGTTGCGGCGATTTCTAATTGCAGATTTGCGATTAGACGCCCGCCTCGGCTGGCGGGCTGCGACGTCCAAGGAAAGTCGCCTCGACTGGCGGGCTGCGGCGCCCAACGAAATGCGGCGGCTTACGGAGGCTGCTTTGCGGTCGGTCTGGTAGATGACTCGCTTGGGGAGTTCGACCCAGGTGCCATCGTCCTTGAGGCAGGAATAGGCGCGGATGGCGCGGAGGATGGCGTTGGCGGTAACCGGGGCGGACTCAGCCTGTTCGAGGAAGATGTCGAGGACGGTGCGGATGTTCTCGTTGCGGCGGGCGCGGAGTCCGAGAGCGTTCGCGTGGCGGTAGATGACCGACCAGTGAGGCAGGTTGTGGTCTTTAACGATGTCGTTCGGGCCGTGCCAATTGAGGAAGTCGTCTTCGATCTCGGCGCGTTGCGGGTGATGGCAGATATGGCACTTACGGGCGTGGCGTTGGAGGTCTGCTCTTGGTCGGCGCAGCTTGCGGCGTCCGGTGATTTTGTCGATCTTCATGTTCGTTCCTTCTTCTTTCTGTGAAGCTCCTTTACTTAGAAAGAGTCCTTCTTTCTTTGGATGCTTCGCCGCCATACAAAGTAAGTTCTGGTTCAGACGAATTTAAAATAATCTCAGCGAAGTCCCCTGCGGAAACTACGCAGACAGAAATTGGCGCATTGGCGGCGGGATTCGGCCAGAATTTCAGCCTTGTAATCGCTGTGCTAGGTATCTTCTTCCGTCCTGCGATGCTACGGGGCCACCCGCCAAGAAACTACACGGTAGCCGGCGGACTTCAGGCCGTGGCGCTCCAGCACGGGCAGTGGGTCCCCATCGACGACGAGCCCAGGTCGTGAAGAGAAACTCCTTCGCTCTAGTCATGGCGACGTACAGGAGTCGCCGCTCCTCCCCAGGGTTCGTCCCTGGCCTGGGCATGATCCCCTCCTCGACGCCGACAACTATTGATGCTCGAACCCTCAGACCCTTTGCACCCCCCATCGTCATTATGCGAACGCCCTGACTTTCGGCGAGTGCCAAGTCTCTTCCGAACGGTCCTATTTGTGAAAGATATCTGTTAAAACCGACGTCGGGTTCCGAGATCTCGTCGAGCGAGCGTAGGAGGTTCGCAAGCTCGTCGCTGGGCGCCGGCACAACCCCCATTCCCGCGTTTTCGATAACCCAGTGTCCCCAACCATTACCTGGCTTTTCATCGGGCACTTCGCGCGCGTCTGTCCAGCCTCTGACACCCTGAATTAATGCTGTGGCCTTTTTGGTCGAACTGGGGCCGTCGGGGAACCCCCGTCGTAGGCCGCCAGGAGGGCCTCTCCGAATTGAACCTGATCAGCGCGGGCGCGCTCGTAGATGTAGTTTGTAAAAGTAACTCCGATTCCGGGAGTCAAGTTTAGTAGCCCAGCCCAGGCGAGAGAGTCGCGAGGATTATCAAGCAAGCGAAAGACCTGGAGGAGAAGCCGGTTCTGTGGCTCGGCTAGGACTTGGTCGATTGCCTCGGGATCAGAGTAAGCAATATGAAATCCGTCTAACGCAGCTTTGATTGGATTGCTAAACATACCGTTGTGATCGCCGCGCATTAATACCAGTATGTCCTTTGGCTGTACCTGATCGCGTTCGATCAGCTGTTGAACGAGGGTTGCTGCTCCCTGGGCTTCCGCGGCGTCGTCCTCGAATGCTAGTATCGCGGCTTCACCATCGGCCGATCCCTCCGCAGCGTGGAGCCTTGGTCTGTCTTTTGGACGGTCCGGATCGCCTTCGATAACGTATGTGGCCCATTCTATGATTTGCCTGCCACACCTCTGGGTAATCGAAAGCGGATAGAGCGCGCAGTCGGGGTAATCTTCGGGGAAACGGCGTATTCCCTCGGGAGCTGCGCAGCGAAAAGAATAAATCGATTGGTCATCGTCACCAGCTGCGACGATTGCGCACCCGCGCTCCGAAATAAGATGCAGAAGCTCAAGGTCGCAAGCATTCAGGTCTTGGTACTCGTCAACTATGAGTAATTCAAATGCAACGCCGTCGAGATCAGGGTGGTTTACCAAGGCGTTCCGCAAGGCAAAAGGAAGCTCGGCGAGCAGGGTGTAACCGTATACCTGTCGATGCTCATGCCAGGCGCCGTGGAAAATCGCTCGTTGCTCGGCCGTTATCCGCGGATTCGGACGAGGCTCGAGCGATTCCCAATTTGCCGCCATTTCACGTACTAATTTTCCAAGTCTTCTCTGCGCAACGCCGATCCGTCGCGCTAGCGTTGGATAAACAATCTGTTTATCTTCCCATCTGTCAGCGATACGTAGAGGTTGCGGAAAGCCGCCGGCACCCGGATTGCGTAAGAGTACCGAAATCGGAAGGAGTGAATCGTGCTGGGCCGTTCTGCAGCGGCTGCCGGGTGGTCAGAGACCTCTTTGCCAGTTCTGCGGTTGCCGCGCGCGTGAACGTAAGCAGTTTTAAGCGAGGTGGATGGCCGCTCCCAAGGAGTTGGTCTACCCAGGCGACCAAAGTCGCGCTCTTTCCAGTCCCCGGACGAGCAAGTAGACGCGCATGCCGGGGCGGGAGGTGAGCGAGGATCGCTGTTTGTTCCGGGGTCGGGTCATACGCCATGGGGTTAGCTGGCTCCAGTCGTGCCAGAACTGTTAATGGAGGGCAGATTCTATCCGAAATCGACGAGATGTAATACTGGGGACTGCCTGGTCAAAGCCTCGCCTCTCTAGAGGCGAGCCACATGGATGCGCGACAACTATGGATGCGCAGTTTTTCTGACCGGGGCATTACAGTTCGGCTATACTCGCGGTTACTTCACATCTGAAGACAGGTGGTTAAAAACGCATGTCAGTTAACAAGGCAATTCTGGTGGGGCGTCTGGGGCGCGATCCTGAGACGCGGTTTACGTCGGGCGGGCAGGCGGTGGCGAATTTTACGCTGGCGACCGATGAGACGTTCAAGGACCGGTCGGGCGAGCGGCAGAAGCGGACGGAGTGGCACCGCATCGTGCTGTGGGGCAAGCTGGCGGAGATTACGCAGCAGTATTTGAAGAAGGGGATGCTGGTTTATATCGAGGGGCGGATTCAGACTCGGCAGTGGGAAGACAAGCGCGACGGGCAGAAGCGCACGACCACGGAAATCGTGGCGAATGTGATGCGCATGCTGACGAGCCGGGCGGAAGGCGCTGCGGCGGGCGCCGGTGCGGCTTCTGCGGCTCCTGGGGGACGCGCGTTTGATCCGGATGCTGAGGGCGGCGGCGGGGTTGCCGGATGAGGTGGCTGGTCCGGGGCCGGAAATTTCGGATGAGGATATTCCGTTTTAGTGGGCGAGTTTTAGAGGGCCAGCGCTAAAGCGCACGATTGAAGGGCGAGTCTTTTTCGGAGCGCTTAAGCGCTCCTCCCGCATGAATGCGGGGGCTCCCACCGAGCCAAGGCGCCGGTGGAGGCGAGCGGCACAAGCTGAGAATCCAGAGCGTATTACCGACCGAAGTTGCGTTCGTTACAGCGAGAAGCTTACTGCGTGAAAGAACGCCGCCGTGCTTTCCTTGTTGTCGCGACTGCGCTGGGCTCTGGCGACTTGGGGCACAGGCGTCGTTTTCAGGGCGCCTGCTGGCCTGTGCTACTGGAAGCACGCTTGGGAGGCGACGAGATCGCGGGCGGAGGGCGGTTAGTGGGCTGCTGCGGCGGCGTCTTTTTTGCGTTGTTCGTCTAGCTGGTGGAAGAAGGCTTCGAGTTTCACTTTTTGCTCGGGGGTCATTAGGGCGCGAAGCTTTTCGCGGCTTTGCTGGCGAATCTGTTCTTTTTGGGCGTCAACCGGGGCGTAGAGCACTTTCCACTGGGCGCGCGTGTCGTCCACGATGGCGGTTACTTGCTTCTGCTGTTCGGGGGTGAGGTCTACTTCGTGCGTGAGACGGGCGACGATTTCGTCGCGGGATTTTGGCGCCGTCTGATGGCCCCAGACGCGTTCGCCCCACAGATGAGTTCCTATTCCGCCGAGTAAAACGCCGAGGGCGAATACGACGATCACCAGGAAGGCAGCCTCGCGGCGCGTTTTAGTGTTTTCCATGTTCATCTTCCGCCACCATCATCATCAGAACTTCGTCGCGACTGCTGGGAACGCGCGCCGGGTCGGGAGAAAACATATCCGGGATGCGGGATGATGCTTCGAGCGCGGGCGTCTGCTGGGCCGGCTGCTGAACGTGAGACGTGGTGTCGTAGGCCACCAGGAAAGCCAGAGCCAAAGTGGCGGTGGCAGCGAAGCGCCAGCTCATGGAAACGAGCGGCTGCCAGAATCCGCGCTCGGCTCGAACGTCTCTATCGGTGCGAATTCGAGCCATCACGTCGCGGGAAAAGCCGGGGCCGGGATCAGCGGTGGCTTCGGCGAGATGCAACAGGCGCGGAGTGAGTGCAACGTGCTCGCGAGCCTCGCGGCAGCCTGAGCAAGATTTCAAATGCTCGGATAGCCGGATGGCATCGGCGCCGCCAATTTCGCCCGAGATGGAATCCTCGAGGAGGGCCTCGTACTCCGGGCACGCCGAGGTTTTATATTCAGAATTCATGGTTTCAACTCTTCCTTTCAGCCCTTGCTGAATTACGACCCGGTGTCGTACCGGGACCGGTCCGACGGCGATACACATCCATCAAGCGGGAGCGCGCACGGAACAGTCGAACTTTTACCGTATTCACGTTGAGGTCGAGGATTTCCGCTAATTCCTGCACCGAAAAACCTTCCATTTCTTTCAGCACTAAGAGCTGCTGGTCCTGTTCAGGCAGCTTCTCGAGCATCCACTCGAGCGTTTCCTTCACTTCGGCTTGCTCGCTTGCCCCTGCGACGGGCCGGTCGGCCGAGACGATACCGTCGAGACGCGAGACTTGCTCCTCGGAAAGATCCGCCTCGTAGACGAGCGGGCGGACTTTCTTCTTGCGCAGGTAGTCCCAGCACTCGTTCACCGTGATCTTGTAGAGCCAGGTGGAGAAGGCCGAACGCAGGTCGAAGCGCTTGAGCGAGATGAAGACCTTGAGGAAACACCTGCTGGGCGACATCCTCGACATCCTCCCGCCGCCGCAAAATCGAGCCCACCAGAGCGAGAACGCGCTGCTGGTGGCGTCGAATGAGCTCCTCGAAGGCGGCCTCAGTTCCATTTTGGGCCAGTCGTACGAGGTCTCGCTCCTCTTCGGCCCTAGTCCGGCGGGCGAGAGGAATAGCGACGGTGGAGGCGCTGGCTGCCACGTTCTTTGGGACGTCAGGCATTGAATTCAGGTTACATGGAAAATTTCTTGCTGACTACTGGTCAGGTCATGCGGAAAGGCTAACTTTCGCCTTGCGCCAATAAAATACTTCATGCAACAATACCCGCCATGATAATTGGAGATCGTATCCGCCTGCTTCGAGAAACAAAAAAACTTTCCCAGGGTGACATCGAGAAGCGCACCGGACTTCTCCGCTGTTACATTTCGCGCGTGGAAAATGGCCACACCGTACCGGCCATCGAGACGCTCGAGAAACTGGCGCGAGCGATGGAGGTTCCGCTCTACCAGTTGTTCTACGACGGCGAAGAACCGCCCGAGCTGCCCAATCTTCCGAAGCGTAAATCCGCTGACGAGATTGCATGGGGCAGCAAGGGAAAAGATGCGCGTTTGCTGGGCCGCTTGCGCCGGTTGATGGGTCGTTGCGATGAAGGCGACCGCCGGTTGCTGGTGTACATGGCTCAGAAGATGGCGAACCGCTAAGTCTGCCGGGGATTGCTGCTGCGCAAAAGAAGGCTCCTGGATTATTCTTCCCAGAGCCTCGGACTATTCCCACTCGATCGTGCTCGGTGGCTTCGAGCTGATATCGTAAACGACGCGGTTTACACCTGCTACTTCGTTTACGATTCGCGCCGAAATGCGTTCGAGCACTTCGCGGGGCAGGCGCGCCCAGTCGGCTGTCATCGCATCCTGCGATTCCACCACGCGCACGGCGATCGTGCCTCCGTACGTCCGCCCGTCACCCATTACTCCCACACTTTGAACCGGCAGGAGCACTGCGAAGGCTTGCCAGACTTTTTCGTAGAGGCCTGCGCGGCGAATTTCGTCGATTACGATTGCGTCGGCGGGGCGGAGCGTTTGGAGTTTCTCTCGCGTGACTTCACCTAGTACACGTACTGCTAGTCCTGGGCCGGGGAATGGGTGCTTCACTAGAATTTCTTCGGGCAAGCCTAGTTCTCTGCCGATCTGGCGGACTTCGTCTTTGAACAAATCGCGCAGTGGCTCGATCAGCGAGAAGGGCATGTCGGCTGGGAGGCCGCCTACGTTGTGATGCGTTTTGATGGTTTGCGACGGGCCTTTTACCGAAACGGATTCGATTACGTCTGGGTAGAGCGTGCCCTGGACTAGAAATTTTACGGGCGGCGCGTCTTTTGAAGCGGCGGCGAGCTTGCGCGCTTCGTCGGCAAAAATGGCGATGAATTCGGCGCCGATTCGTTTGCGTTTTTGCTCGGGGTCGGTGATGCCTTTCAATTGCGCGAGGAAGCGATCGGTTGCGTCCACGCCGATTACGTTGAGGCCGAGGCGGTCGCGCAGGAGTTCGAGCGTTTCTTCGTATTCGTTCTGGCGCAGGACGCCGTTGTTGACGAAGACGTTGGTGAGGCGGTCGCCGATGGCGCGATGAACGAGCGCGGCCGCCACCGCTGAATCTACGCCGCCGCTTAGGGCGCAGATGGCTCGCGCGCCTTCCGCTTGTTTGCGAATCGCTTCGACGGTGGCGGCGATGAAGCCGGCGCGGTTCCAGTTCTTTTTTGCGCCGCAAATCTGGAAGACGAAATTCTGGAGAATGTCGCGGCCGCGTTCGGTGTGATTTACTTCGGGATGAAATTCGACGCCGTAGCATCGGCGCGACGGATGCTCGATCGCAGCGACGGCATTGTCGGTGCGGCCGGTTACGTGGAAACCTTCTGGCAGCCCGACAACGTGATCGCCGTGGCTGTTCCAGATTTTCAGGCGACCCGGCAGGCCGCCGAACAGGGTCGAGGCGTGCTTCTCGTCGATATCAAGGTGCGCGGGACCATACTCGCGCGCTTCTGCGCGAACCACCTTCCCGCCCAGCGTGTGTGCCAGCCACTGCATCCCATAACAGATTCCGAGAACGGGCACGCCGAGTTGCAAAACTTTTGCGTCGCAGACTGGCGCGTCCGCGTCATAGACCGAACTTGGGCCGCCGGAGAGGACGAGCCCGACCGGTTCGAGCGCGCGGATTTCTTCGAGCGACGCGGTGCACGGAAGAATCGCGGAGAAAACCTGCTGCTCGCGGACACGACGCGCGATCAGCTGCGTGTATTGCCCGCCGAAATCGAGGACGACGATTCCGTGGCGGGTGCTCACAGTTCCCTTGGCGTCCGGGGATTCCTGCACGCCACTCGTCGTGTTTGGGGCTACATGTGGCGCTGCACCTGTTTCGGGAGTCATCCGCTTCACCTCGCAGCCGCTCCTATATCGAATTGCTCAGCCTAGCTGATTCTTAAATCGTCAAATCATCGCAAGACGATATTCACTAGCTTCTTCGGCACCACCACAACCTTCACGATTTGCTTGCCTACAAGCAGAGGCGCGATGCGTGGATCGGTCATCGCGCGCTCGCGGGTTTCTTCCTCGCTTAGATTTTCTTCGACTACCATTTTGCCGCGCAGGCGCCCGTTGATCTGGATGATGATTTCGATTTGCTCTTCGCGCGTCAAATCCTCGCGATAGCGCGGCCATTTCGCTTTCGAAATGCCGCCTTGATTGCCGAGCATTTCCCACAGCTCTTCGGCGATGTGCGGCGCCATCGGCGCGAGCATCAGCGCCATCACGTCGAGAATCCGCTTCAGGATTACCGGATTCAGGTCCACGTCGAGCGGTTCGGCCGCGTGCAGCTCGTTGACCAGTTCCATCAGCAGCGCGATGGATTTATTGAAATGCCAGCGATGCTCGAAATCGTTCGTCACGCTCTTGAGCGTCTGATGAGTTTTGCGCACGAGCGTCTTTTCTTTGGCGGTCGCGTTGGTGAGGTCGGTCTTCGAGACGAGGTCTACCTCCACGGACTTCAACCGCGCCGCATGCTGGTCCACGAGCCGGTAAAGCTTTCTTGAGGAAGCGCGCGGAGCCCTCGATTCCCTGCTCGTCCCATTCGAGATCTTTTTCCGGCGGCGCTGCGAAAAGCGTGTACATCCGGCCGGTGTCGCAGCCGTACTTATCGGCCATCTCGATCGCGCCGACCACGTTGCCGCGCGATTTCGACATCGCCACGCCGCCCTTCTGCACCATGCCCTGCGTGAAGAGGCGCTTGATCGGCTCGTCGTGATTCACGAGGCCCAGGTCGCGCATCACTTTGCAGAAAAATCGCGAGTAGAGGAGATGCAGAATCGCGTGCGTGATTCCGCCCACGTACTGGTCGATCTGAAACCAGTAGCGAACTTTTTCCTTGTCGAACGGGGCTTTGTCGTTGTGCGGATCGGTGTAGCGATAGAAATACCACGACGAGTCCATGAACGTGTCCATCGTGTCGGTTTCGCGCCGCGCCGGGCCGCCGCATTTCGGGCACGTGGTGTTCACGAATTCGGGCGAAAGCGCGAGCGGCGACTGGCCTTGTCCTGTGAGCTTGATATCCAGTGGCAGCTTTACCGGCAGCTGATCGTCCGGCACAGGAACGATTCCGTCTTTTTCGCAATAGACCACCGGAATCGGCGTGCCCCAATAACGCTGGCGCGAAATTCCCCAATCCTTCAGGCGATACGTCGTCTGCGCTTCGCCGAAGCCTCCGGCTTTCGCGTCGGCCGCCATTTTTTCCTGCGCCTGCTCGGTTGTGAGACCGGTATACGGGCCCGGAATCCACTAGCCGACCGTATTCCGTGAAGGCTTCGCTCATGCGGTCGAGGCGCAGCGGAGGGCCATTCTTGGGGCTGGACTACGATTTTCACCGGCAGATTGTATTTCTCCGCGAACTCGTAGTCGCGTTCATCGTGCGCCGGAACTGCCATCAGCGCGCCGGTTCCATACTCCGCAAGAACGAAGTTCGCGATCCAGATGGGCAGGCTCTCGCCCGAAAACGGATTCACGGCGAATCGCCCGGTGAAGAATCCTTCCTTCTCGGCGGTCGCAACATCCTCGGCGCGTGTGCTCTTCTGGCGCATTGCTTTGATCTGCGCTTCCATTCCGCTTTGGCCGCGCACGCCGTCAACCAAACGCAGCGCCGCAGGATGTCCCGCCGACAGCACGAGAGCCGTGGCGCCATAGATCGTATCGATGCGGGTGGTAAACACTTCGATCGCGAGGTCTTCCATCTGCGCCACGTTGAAGCGCACTCGAGCCCCGCGCGATTTTCCGATCCAGTTGCGCTGCATCGAGAGGACGCGCTCGGGCCAGCCGTCTTCGAGTTCCTTCATGTCGTCGAGCAGCTGATCGGAATATTGCGTGATGCGCAGGAACCATTGCTCGAGCTCGCGGATTTCGACGAGCGTGGTTTCGTGCCGCCAGCAGTAGCCGTCAATCACCTGCTCGTTGGCGAGCACGGTGGCGCATGCCGGGCACCAGTTCACTTTGCTCTTCTTGCGAAATGCGATTCCCTTCTCCAGCATGCGCAGGAAAAACCACTGGTTCCAGCGGTAGTATTCCGGCTCGCAACTTGAAATTTCGCGGCGCCAGTCGTAACTGAAGCCGAAGCGTCGCAGCACGCGGCGAAACTCTTCGATATTTGCGTTGGTCCAATCGCGCGGATGAATGCCGTGCTTGATGGCCGCATTTTCAGCGGGCAGACCGAAGGCGTCCCAGCCCATCGGATGCAGCACGTTGAATCCGCACAGCCGCTTGTAGCGCGCCACTGCGTCGCCAATCGTGTAGTTGCGCATGTGGCCCATGTGCAGAGTGCCGGAGGGATAGGGCAGCATTTCGAGCATGTAGTACTTCTTGCGCGAGGCGTCGCCGTCCACGGCGTTAAACGCGCCCTGCTCGTCCCAAATCTTCTGCCATTTGGATTCGATCTGCTGGGGATCGTATTCTGCCAAGGTCACTTTCCTCGCATGCTCAGCTTCGAAAACCAGATTACTTTCTTCTCGCACTTCGACGCCTCTTTGCCGCGGCCTTTACTCCACTTACTTTCCGTCCTTTACTTCCCTTTGGTCGCGCTTGCTTTGGTTTCTTTCTCCTCGGTTTCATACCATCGGCCGTGCCTGTCGCCTTTACGACGCGCCCGACGAGCTTCCACAGCGCGGCCACATTTCGACGGTCATCGCCCGGCTTATCGATCGGGGTCTCGAGGATGAAGGCGCGGCCCGCGAGCAGCGAGTGATTCAGAATTCTGCCAAACGCTTCCGCGCCGATTTTGCCTTTGCCGATGTGCTCGTGGCGATCCACGCGCGAGCCGAGCGCGGTCTTCGAATCGTTTACGTGCAGCACGAAGACGCGGTCGAGTCCCACCGTGCTGTCGATCAGCCGCAAGGCCGATTCGAGACCTTCGGCGCTGCGAATATCGTGGCCGGCGGCAAACACGTGCGCGGTATCAATGCAAACACCGATATCCAGATCACGGCAGCCTTCGAGGATCGCTTTCATCTCTTCGAACTGCCAGCAGAGCGACGTTCCCTGCCCCGCGGTATTTTCGAGCAGAATTTTCAGATCGCCGAGCTTCAAGCCGCGCAGCGCCTGCCGCAGACTCTGGATGATTGCGCTCACGGCCGAGTTGCGGTCGCCTTCGCGGCCGCTTCCCGGATGGATCACGAGATAGTCCGCGCCGAGCGCGAGCGCTCGCACCACTTCCTGATGGAACGCCTGCACGGAGCGCGTGCGCAGGACGGGATTGGGCGAGGCCAGATTGATCAGGTAGTTTCCGTGGATGACGAGCGGCCCGAGCGAAAGTTCTCTTGCGTCGATCGCGGAACCGCGCTGCGTCTGCCTCGGCGATTCGCGACGTGCTGCCCTTGCCCCACATGCGCGGGCTGGCGGAAAAAATCTGTAGGGCGTTCGCGCCCAGGCCATGCGCAATTTCGAGAGCAGCCGGAGATGTCGCCTGCGATGGAGGTGTGAATGCCGATGCGAATGCTGCCGTCTTTCCAGGCAGGAATTTCAGGGGCGGGGGGCGGTTCCGGGCGGTATTCGTCGGCGTCGTCGAAAGCTAAGATAACTCGGTGTTCTTCCGCCATTCCCTCAGGGTGTCCGGGTTGCGCCAACTTATTGTGGTGCAAGCCTTTACGTCGGCAATCGCCATGCGCTTCGGCTTCACTGGCTGAAGAGGTGACTCCAAAGTCGGTGCCAGCGCCGCCTCAGCCGCAATTTACGCGATTGCTTAATCGAGCATTTTAACTGATTCGCGGAAGTTCCGCAAACGGGCAGAAAAATGGGAAGTGGGCTTCAGGTTGGCGCGTTCCTCAGAAGGCTATGTTACAGTCGCGGCCTTTCCATGTTCTGCCCCGAATGCCAAGCCGAGTATCTGCCCCACGTTCACCGCTGCTCCGATTGCGATGTGCCCCTGGTCGAACGTCTCCCTGTTATACACAGCGATTCCGAGCGCACGCGAGTCTCGGGCTTTGTACTTTTCAAGGAATGGGGAGTGTTCATCGTTATCCCCATTTCGGTTCTGGCGACACTACTTGTTTCTATCGTTCTCAGAGACAACCCATTTGCGACTCAAATTGCTTCCATCATTGGGTACACAGGTTGCGTGTTCTTTTTCGTATTTTGCGATGCCGGGCCGGGAAAGACATTTTCGAAAAAAGTGAAAGGGACGAAGGGCTTCAGCCTGGGTGATAAGGCGGTTAGGCAAAAGCTGCCCCTGCTCGCGTGCATCCACGCAGGGTCTCTTGTAGTTCTCTTTGCTGGCGTGACAGGTGCATTATGGTTGCGCCCCCACACATGGTCTCTCTGGCATCTAGATACTGATTATTTCGACCGTATCCTGCTCTTTATTGGCGCTGCCATCGCATTTGTTCAGATACATTTCTTCAGACGACTTTTAGGGCGCGCTGTGAAAAATGCACAAAGGAGCGATCATTCCTGACGTTGCAACGTGCCTTCAGGCGTGTGCCTAGCTCTTTGGCAGCAGATCAGGCGGGATCGGATTTGCTGGGGTTTCCTGGTCCCAGACCATCGAGAGGATCCACCAGCGCTTGCCGTCAAAGTACAGCTGGAAAATATTCACGCCGCGCGTGACTACTTTTCCCGTGGATGAGTTCTTGCCTTCGTAGCTGCTGAGCACTGTGGCGACATTTCCGTAGCGCTCGATCTTGTAGCCTAGTTCGCGTTCGGTGAAACCTTCCTTGACGGTCGATTCGTCGGCCACGTCCACAAATTCCTGATGCGTCGTGATCATTGCAACGATCGCGCCGGATTTCGAATCACGTTCCACGGCGACGAAGCGCACATTCGGATCAAAAAGCGATTCGTCGCGTCCCCATTGGCGCGGGACACCCACTCCGCCTGAGATGGTCTCGTAACTTGCTTTCACGATCGCTTCAATGCTGGCCACGTCTTCCGGCCGGGCTGCCACCGGCTGCACTTGGACGTGCTTCTGCGGTTGCTTTGGGGCCTTCGCTTGTCCGAACGCGGGCAGCGCCACGGCCCAAATCAGCGCTGAGCCAATGAGGAACTTTTTCATCTCGTCTCCTGTTGTCGCCGGATTTGTGGTTTTCGTGCCCGCGAAAGTATAGGCGCGCAGGCGATTCGTCAACCGACCGTTAGACTCAAGCGCCGTCGTTTTGTTGCTGCTTTTTTCAGTGCTCTCGCGCGTGTGACTCCTGCACCGAGTTCCAATGTGCGCTATGCTTTCCGTGCCATGAAACGCAGCGAAATCGTTCCCACGCGGAGCTTGCCCGATCTTCCTGACAAATCGGAGCCGCTTAGCAACGTGTCCATCGATTTGCTTCTTGGCGGCTCGGTTCTCGAGGATTCGCGCGCTGAAGCGATCGACCTTTCCGGCCGCAAGCTGGAGGGGCTGAAGCTGCGAAGCTCGGTGCTTGAGCGTATCTCGTTCGCACAATGCGAAATCCGTTCGTTACAACTGCGGGATGTGCGCCTCGTGAAATGCGACCTATCGAATTCCGTGTTGCTCGGTTTCGAAGCGCGGCGCGTGGAATTCCTGGAGTGCCGTCTGACCGGCATGAAAGCGTTTGAATGCAAATGGCAGGACGTGCTCGTGGAGCACTGCGACGCTCGCTACGCGCAATTCAATTCCGGCGCTCTGCGGGCTTGCGAGTTTCAATCGACGCAACTGCAAGACGCTGATTTTCGCGCGGCTGATCTGAAAGGCGCGGCTTTTACGCGAGCGATGCTGAATCGCGCCGACTTCACTGGTGCCAAGCTGCGCAAGGCCGATTTTCGCGGCGCCGATATCGAGGGCATCGTCGTTCGCGCCGAGGATGTCGCGGGCGCGATCGTCACTCCGGCGCAGGCCATTGAGCTTTCACGATTGCTCGGGCTCACCGTGAAATGAAATTCGCCGCGTTGCGACGTTGCCGCCCAATGCAGTAGACTCATCGGCTCAACTGTAATCGCTGGAGCGTCCGTCGTAGCGGCGCGTCTTCAGGGCGGGCGAATTCTCGGGGGATTTTGAATGCTTGTAGTAATGCAATCCCATGCGACTGAAGAGCAGATCCGCGCCGTTTGCGACCGGATCGAGGCGCTGGGATTTAAGGCTCATCCGATTCCGGGCGCCGTGCGCACAGCGATCGGAATCACCGGGAACACTGGCGCCGTGGACATTGGCTCGCTCGAATCGATGGCGGGCGTTGGCGAATGCATTCCGGTCAGCAAGCCGTACAAGCTGGTCAGCCGCGACATCAAAGAAGAGAACACGGTCGTGCGGATACCCACGCCGTCGGGTGAGGTTACTTTCGGCGGTCCGGCAGTTGCAATGGTCGCGGGGCCGTGCGCCATCGAATCGCGTGAGCAAGCTTTCACCGTGGCAGAGCGCGTGAAAGCGGCGGGAGCTCGGCTTTTCCGCGGCGGGGCCTACAAGCCGCGAACTTCTCCGTATAGCTTTCAAGGCATGGGCGAGCCGGGGTTGAAAATTCTCGCGGAAGTGCGCGACAAATTCGGCCTCGGGATCGTGACCGAAGCGATTGACAACGAATCGCTCGAGCTTGTGGAGAAGTATGCCGACGTGATTCAGATCGGCGCGCGCAACATGCAGAATTTTTCGCTTCTCAAGGTAGCCGGGCGCTCACGCAAGCCTGTGCTTCTGAAGCGCGGCATGTCCGCGACGCTCGACGAATTCCTGATGGCCGCCGAGTACGTCATGTCCGAAGGCAATTACAACGTGATCCTCTGCGAGCGCGGCGTCCGCACTTTTTCTGACCACACGCGCAACACGCTCGATTTGAGCATGATTCCCGCGGTGCAGCGCCGCAGCCATCTGCCGATTGTGGTGGACCCCAGCCACGGCACGGGACGCCGCGCCAAAGTTCTTCCGCTGTCGCGCGCAGCTGTCGCGGTGGGCGCCGATGGTCTGCTCGTGGAAGTTCATCACGACCCCGACCGCGCGCTTTCCGACGGAATGCAGTCCATCCTGCCCGAAGAATTCGCGGCGCTCACGGAAGAGTGCCGGCAAATCGCCGCCGTATTGCATCGCACGCTGAATTGAGCAGCATCGCACGATAACGCGCACGATGAAGATCCGCCTCAACTGGCGCCTCGTTTTTGTACTCGTGATTCTCGCCGGATTTGCCACTCGCGAAGTGGCGCTCGAACTTCGCCCGTCGTTTCTGCGGCCGGACCTGCATCTTTTCGCGTACGTCGGCAACTCCGCGGACGGCACGCTGACGGTTATCGACCTCGTCAAACTCGCGCCCTTCGCAACGATTCCGGTTGGCCCAGGCCCGAGCGGTGTCCGCGAACATCCAACGCGCAAGGAAATTTGGGGGCTCAGCTCGGCGGGCGGCAATGCGTGGGTGCTCGACGTCAAATCCAATCAAATCGTAGCGCGCATTCCTGTCGGCTCCGAGCCTTACGCGCTCGATTTTTCGCCGGACGGCAAACGCGCCTTCGTCGCCGCATCCGGCGCGAACACGGTGGTCGCGATCGATTGCGCTTCACGCGCCATCGTAGCGCGAGGCCGCGCCGGACGCCGGCCATGGATTGCGCGCGTAACGCCCGACGGCAAAATTCTCATCGTTTCCAATCGCGACGACTCCACAATTTCACTCCTCGACGCCAACTCGCTCGCCTCGCTCGGCACAATCCCCGTCGCGAGCCAGCCCGAGCAGATTGCGGTCCTGCCCGACGATTCGAAAGCCTTCGTTACTTCCGGCGCCTCGAACGATATTTCTGTCGTCGATCTCCGCCAGAAAACGCTGCTCGCAAACGTCGCCATCGGCGGCACCCCGAGCGACTTGATCCTGAAGCCCGACGGCGGCGAACTCTACATCACCGCCAGCGACACCCATGGCCTGGTCGTTCTCAACACGCAGACGAACGAAGTCGGCGATTTTTTGATGTTGGGATCGTCCCCGTCATCAGGAACGCTGAAGGCTGACACCGAAACTCTCTACGTTTCTGATTCCGCAGCGGGCCACGTCGTTCCGGTAGCAATGGCAACGCGCCAGGTGCTGCGTCCCATCACGGTAGGCTCGGCGCCACGCACCAGCCGGCTCACTCCCGGCGGCGACATACTGCTCGTAGTGGACACTGCGTCGAACGACCTCGCGGTAATTCGCCCAAAAACCGCCAACCTGATCACGCTAATCCCGGTCGGATCACAACCGCGCGATCTGGCAATTAAAGTTTTCTAAATGTTTGTAGTCAGGTAGCCACGACGACGCTTTCCTCGTCGTGGGATTGTTCCTCGCGCCCGTCTACAATCAGGCCCTCTACTTCTTCGTCTTCGGCGCGGCCGACCCACCTGGCTTAGCAGACGTCGCCGACTTCTTCGCCTCCTCCGGCCCCAGCTCAAACTGAATATACTGCTCGAGCGTCGTCTCGTCCCCGCCAATCACAGGGCGGCCATTCACAAAAACGGTTGGCGTGCTGCTAATCTGCACGGCCTTCCCTTCGTCCACGTCCGCCTGAATCGCAGCCTTCGCGTCCGGCAATGCCAGGCACACCTTGAACGCCTCCCTATCCAGCCCCGCGCGCACCGCAAAATCGATCACTTTCTCGTACACGTTCTCGCTGGAAATCACATCCTGATTCTCGAAAATCATATCGTGGACGATCCAAAATCCCTGCGGACTCTGCGCGAACGCGCACCGCCCTCCGACCGCCGCCGTCGTCGCCCACGGATGAATTCCAGCCAGCGGAAAATCCTTGTACACGATGCGCACTTGCGGATATTTCTGCTCGATTACCTGCATCACGCTGTAAAGCTGGCGGCAGTGTGGGCATTGATAATCGCTGAATTCCACAATCGTCACGCGCGCATCCGCGGGACCTTTGGTCGGATCGCCCTCCACCCGCAGCTTCGCTCGCGTTGCGGCAAACGGATCGACCCCGATCTCGTATATGTCGCCGCGAAACAGCGTCTTGCCATCTTTGCTGACAAATACTTCGCCCGCTTCCGTTTGTCCCTTGTACGTCACCTGGAGCGGCACGCGATAAAAATCCGGCGTTGCCGACTGCGCCAGCGGTCCAAGTTTCACCGCAAAGTCCGGTCCCCACGCAAAAAGTTTGCGGACGAATGCTTCGGACGATTGCAGGATCGCAGCCTCGTTGGCCGCACCACTGGGCGCGCCGGACCCGCTGGAAGAACTCGATCCGCCGTTGGACGATGCACCGCCCTGTGAAGACGATTGCGCAAAACACGGCGTAACCGCCATGACGCTCAATGCCGCCACTAACACCCAACGGCGGCAAAGCGCGGTCGTTATAAAAGCTCGCATGAATTCTCCGTTGAATGAAAACGCAATTCGACATTCATAAGCGCTAGATTACCGATTGAATCGCAGAAATCCCAAAAAAATAATTCCCCCGTTCACAATCCGCGCAGCCGCTCAGTCGACGAATTTCTGCGCCAGCGGAAAACGCCTGCCCACGCTGAACGCCTTCGAGGTCACCTTCAATCCCGGAGGCGCCTGTTTCCGCTTGTACTCATTCTGATCCACCCGCCGCGCAACCGATCGCACCAATAGCAAATCGAATCCATAGTGATCCGCAATTTCTTCCGGGCTGCGCAGGTCCTCCACATACGCCTTCAAAATCCTGTCGAGCACATCGTACGGGGGAAGCGTGTCCTGGTCCGTCTGATTCGGCCGTCAATTCCGCCGACGGCGCCTTCGTAATCGTTGCCACCGGGATGCGTTCCTGCTGCCGGTTGATGAATTTTGCCAGCTCCCACACCATCGACTTGGGCACGTCTGAAATCACCGCCAGTCCGCCGGCCATGTCGCCATACAAAGTGCAATAGCCCACCGCCATTTCGGACTTATTCCCTGTACTCAGCACCATCGAACCTGACTTATTCGACAGTGCCATCAGCAGATTCCCGCGAATCCGCGCCTGAATATTTTCTTCCGTCGAATCCACGGGCAGGTTTTTGAACACCGGCGACAACGCCGTCAGATAACTCTCGAAAAGTTCCTTGATCGGAATCGACCGGTAGTGAATGCCAAGATTCTTCGCCAGCTGTTCCGCATCGCGAATGCTTCCCTCCGACGAATACGGGCTCCGCATGCTCACTCCCAGCACGTTATCTGGCCCCAGCGCATCCGCGGCGATGGTCGCAACGAGCGCCGAATCCACACCACCGCTCAGCCCCACCACCACTTTGCTGAATCCGCATTTGCGCACGTAATCGCGCGTCCCGAGCACCAGCGCGTGATACGCCGCAGCCAGTTCATCGAGTGGCTGAGGGCGAATCTCGCCCACTCCCGTCACCGTGTCGAATAGAACCAGATCTTCGTCGAACGATTTCGCCAGCGCCGCCACGCGCCCATCCGGCATGAAAGCCATACTCGACCCGTCGAAAATCAGCGAGTCGTTGCCGCCCACTTGATTCACGTAAACCACCGGCACCCGCCGCTCCATGGCGATCGCGCGCAGCATGTCGTGCCGCAACGATCGCTTGTCAATCGTGTAGGGTGACGCGGAAATATTCAGGATGAGGTTGCTTCCCTGCGCGACCAGTTCCGCTACCGGGTCGCGCTCGTACAGCCGCTGCGCCCAGAAGTTCTTGTCGTTCCAGCAATCCTCGCAAATCGTGATGCCGAGTTTTTCGGCGCGCAGCGAGAAGATGTGCTGCGAATGCGCCGGCTGAAAATAGCGCGACTCGTCAAACACGTCGTACGTCGGCAGCAGCATCTTGCGCTGCTCGAAAACTATTTTCCCGTCGGCGATCAACGCCGCCGAATTCGCCACCGGCTTGCCGGTATCGTCCTGCGCCCTGCCCACGTATCCCACCACCGACGGCATCGGAATCGCCTTGGCCAGCCGCACCAGCTCCGTCGCATTGCGCTCGGCAAATACCGGCCTCTCAACCAGATCCTGAGGTGGATATCCGCACAGGCAAAGCTCTGAAAACACGGCCAGATCGGCGCCGCGTTTCTTCGCCTCACAAGCCAATTCAATAATGCGGGCGGAATTACCTGCGAAATCGCCGACGGTGGGATTGAACTGGGCTAACGCTATCTTCACAGCACCCTAGCATACGTTCGCGGCCAAAGATTTTCAACGAACCGACCGTCCAATGTGGCTCCTGCATGTCCAAAATGGCAGCCAGTGATTTGTCGCTCCATCTTTCGATTCGTTGAATCGCCGCTTCGCTCGTGATTATCTATTCGCGTAGGTAAGTGAATGCCTGTCGAAAACGAACGCGCTCCAATCGAAATCGAGGATACGGCATCGGGAACGCTCGAGCCGCGTCTCCCTGTTCGTGTTCCTGCTAAGCCCGCGCCAAATCGCATTTCCGTCATCCTAGCCTTCGGAGCCACGTGGTTCATTTGGGGCTCCACGTTTCTTGCGATCCGCTACGCGGTCGAGACGATTCCGCCTCTCTACGCCGCCGGCACCCGCCACTTGATTGCCGGGTCGCTCATGCTTTTCTGGTGCTGCGTCAAAAAACTGCGGCCCACGAGAGCGCAACTGCGCGCCAGCATCATCGTCGGCTTTTTCTTTTTCGTCGGCGGCCACGGTTTGATTCACTGGGCCGAACAATGGGTGCCGTCAGGCGTTGCAGCGCTTCTCATTGCCACGGAACCGATTTGGGTTTTTCTGCTTGCCGACATGGCCGATAGAAAGTGGCGAATGAATCCGTGGCTTGCAGCCGGAGTTGCGTTGGGCCTTGGAGGTGTCGCGCTTCTCCTCGGCAAAGGTGAATTTTCGGACCCGCGAATGAAGACCGGGGCGATCGTCGTCCTGCTCAGCGCTCTTTCCTGGTCCGGAGGAGTCACCTATTCGCGGCGCTCCAAACTCTCAGGCCATCCGCTCTTACTTACAGCGCTTTCGCTGCTGGCAGGTGCGTTCATGCTGCTCACGATTGGAACAATTTTAGGCGAAGCGCGCGGGTTCTCGCTCTCCTCCGTCACGTTTCGTTCCTGGGCAGCGCTGGTATACCTGATCGTGTTCGGCTCGCTGATCACTTTCACTTCTTATGTCTGGCTGCTCGAACATTACTCGCCGACGTTTGTTGCTACGCATACTTACATCAATCCAATCATCGCTGTCTTAATCGGCTGGCTGGTGGCAGGGGAAAAGGTCACGCTCAGTCTGGCGATCGCCGCCGCAATGGTGATTGGCGCTGTGATTCTCGTGCAGCGCGGCACTGCTTTGCTCGATCACTCGTAGAATACCGCTCAGGTGCGCAAGAAAGGATTCTGCTCCCGCTCCTCGCCAATCGTCGTCGTGTCACCGTGCCCGGGAAACACAATCGTCTCTTCCGGCAGCACGAGCAGCTTTTCGCGAATCGATTTCAAAATCTGCGGCGTGGACCCGCCCCACAAATCTGTGCGGCCGATACTTCGCTGAAATAGAGTGTCGCCAGCGAGCAAAATCCCCGGCTCCGCGACTTTCCGCGTTTCGGCTGGACTCCCGTGCGCGCGACTCTCACTCCGGGCGCCTTCCGTCAAAGCTGTGCCAGTCGCTCCAGGCTCGATCACCAGACTAATGCTTCCAGGCGTGTGCCCCGGCGTATGCAACACGCGCGCCGCAAAGCCGCCCCAGCGCACCGCATCGCCCTCTTTCACGAAATCCTCAATGCGCGTCATCGCCGGCGTCGGCACCCCCAGCCACTGCGCCTGTATATCCAAATGTTTATACAACTCCATGTCCGCCTCATGAATCATCACCGGCGCGCCAGTCGCCCGATGCAACTCCGCCAGTCCGCCCACATGATCAATATGCGTATGCGTGCTCACGATGGCCCTCAGCTTGAGCCCGTGCCTCTGCAAAATCTCGAGAATCCGCGCAACGTCGTCGCCCGGATCCACCACAATCGCCTCGCGCGTCACCGGATCGCCCAGAATCGAGCAGTTACACTGCAGCATCCCCACTGGAATCACTTCATGAATCAATTTTTCAGCCATAAGCCACAGTATACCCGAGCAAGACCTCGCACTCGCACCAGGCGATGCTGCACTTCCGTAACGCCGGCTGGCCTTGAGCCTCGAAGGGCGTCCCGCCGGCTCTTTCTTCCTGTTCTTTCTATTCTCCGTGTTTCCGTGCTTCCGTGTCTCCGTGGCCCCACGCCTCTGCTATTTTCTTTCTGTTACTATGAATTTGAGATGGAAACGCCGCTCGCAAAACTCGAACTCGCCGAAGGCGCCAAGCTCGCCGACTTCACCGGCTGCGCCCTCCCCGAAGTCTTCTCCGATTTCGACGCCGAATACCGCGCCGCCCGCGAATCCGTCGCTCTCTTTGACACCAACTGGCACGCCGCCATCACTCTCTCCGGCCCCGACCGCGTGCGTTACCTCAACGCCATCGTAACGAACGACATCAAAGCCCTCAGCGAAGGCTCCGGCACGCTCGCGCTGCTCCTCAATCCCCAAGGACACATCCTCGCCGAGCTCGAAGTCTATGCGCTGAAAGAAAAACTGCTCGTCCTCACCCACGCCTCCGTCCGCGAGCGCACCATCGAAACTCTCGACAAATTCATCATCATGGACGACGTCACGCTCGAAGACGTCACCGACCAACTCGGTTCGCTCGCCATCGAAGGACCAAAAGCCGGCGCGATCTTTTCCCAATCCACCGGCCTCGCCATCGAAGGCTTTTCCGAAATGACGTTCGCCGATGTCACGATCGACGCGGTTCCTTGCCATCTAATCCGCCACTCGCATTTCGGCCTTCCAGGAGCGGAAATCATCGCGCCTCGCGAAAAACTCGAAATCATCTGGCAGAATCTTCACACAACCGTTCATGCGCAACACGGACGCCCGATTGGCATGCAGGCCTTGAATTCGTTGCGCCTCGAAGCTGGTATTCCCTGGTTTCCGCTCGATTTCAATGACACCGTAATTCCACAGGAAGCGGCCCTCGAAACCACGCACATCAGCTTTAGCAAGGGCTGTTACACCGGGCAGGAGATTGTCGAACGCGTCCGCTCGCGCGGCCATGTCAACCGCCGCCGCACCCAACTCAAATTCGCGACTCAAGCTCCGCCGGCGCGGGCCACCAGGCTTCGAGCCGACGGCAACGAAGTGGGCCTCGTCACCAGCGCAGCATTTTCGCCTTCGGCCGGCTCGGCCATTGGCATGGGCTACATTCGCCGCGAACACAACTCTCCAGGCAGCGTCGTCGAGTACGACGGCGGCACCGCCACCGTCATCGACCGCTAAAATTCGCCCTTCTTTTCAGTAGGGGCCGGCGTGTCTGCCCGCTCGACCCACAGCAACTTTCAGCCATTCACATCGCACAAGAAATGCGACCTTTTCGCTTCTGCTCGCCACCCCCCGTTCCAAGTCGAAACCAATCGTGCTAAAGTCCCCGGCATTTCCCGGAGTAAACATGAAACCCTCAATCCTCTACCGCATCGCTGCCATTCTCCTGCTACTCTTCGCCGTCGGTCACACCCTTGGATTCCGGCAGACGCAGCCGCAATGGGGCGTGGATGCGCTTGTCGCCGGGATGCGCTCCATCCATTTCGACGCACAAGGGTTCAACCGCACGTATTGGGATTTCTATACAGGCTTCGGTCTCTTCGTTTCGGTCTTCATGCTGTTCGCGGCGGTGCTTTGCTGGCAGATGGGGGGATTGTCGGCGGCCACCTTGGCGGAGTTACGCGGTCCCGCCTGGACGCTGGTTTTGTGCTTCGTAGCAGTTACGATTTTATCCTGGCGCTACTTTTTTATCGTGCCAGTCGTGTTCTCAGCCGTCATAACTCTAGTCTTGACAGGCGCGGCATACGTGTCAGGCAAACGAGTGTAAGGGAAGACTTCGCTGAGAGCCGAAGGGGCCGTGCGTCTTCCTTACGCTACGTTCCAGACGTGATTGACGGACATTTGACATTGCTGAACCCTCGGGACCGCGGAGCACACGGACGATAGGTGACAAACAAAGAATTGCTTACCCCCCGTCGACGCCAAACTATAGCGGTTTATGTGATTGGACGCGAACCCGCGATGAGGATATCCACCAGTCTCCTCGCGCTTTGCTGCCAGTCAGGATTGTTCGACAGGAAGGCCGCGCCAACCAGAGCCTTCAGCAGGTCAACCGGGTCGATGTCGCCGCGCATCTCCCGACCGTCGACCGCTCGCTTCACAAGAGCGCGAATGGCCCCTTGGATCTGCGCGTAGCAATCCTCAATCACCTTTGAGTGCTCCCCGACCATCGCATTCAACGCCGGGGCGATGATCTTCTTCGTGGCGATGTAATCCACGAACAACAGCATCCAGGCTCGCAAAGCTTCCAGCGGCGCCAACTCCCCCGCAAGCCGCTTTTCTGCTGCGGCCAGCTTCTCCACCTCCGTTCGGTACACCGCTGCCAGCAGCGCTTCGCGCGTCGGAAAGTGCCGATATAAGGTGCCCGCTCCGACGCCTGCTTGTGTGGCAATGTCGTCGAGACTGGCGTCGGCACCCGACCGCGTGAACGCCTCCTTGGCCATTTCCAGAATGCGCTCGCGGTTCCGCTGCGCATCTGCGCGCGGCTTTCGCCGTGCTGCCGGGTGCAGCTTCCTCCGGGCGGGATGTGTAGGTTTCTGAGCCATCGTTAAAAAGCCAAAAAATCTTGCAACCGGAGACAGCCTCCGATAATCTAAGTGTAGCGGAGACGGCCTCCGCTTTACCAGAATCTTTTTACTCGCAGAGCGGGCCACTCGTCAATAAACGTTTGCTCCCTGCATCATACGAAGACGGGCGGCATACGATGGAGGAGACATGGTGAGCGCATCTGGATCGGCCTCAACAACAGTATTTGGAGCGACCTCAACAACAGAGGATGTTCTGTCCGGCGTGAATCTGCGCGGTAAGCGGATTCTTGTCACCGGCGTTTCGGCGGGTCTTGGAGTGGAGACGGCGCGGTCACTTGCCGCACACGGCGCTGAAGTTGTGGGTGCCGCGCGAGATTTGGATAAGGCGGAAGCTGCGACGGCGCAAGTGCGAAAGGACGCTGCCGCCAACGGTGGCAGCTTCGAACTGGTTGCCCTTGATCTCAGCGATCTTAAGAGTGTCCGCGAATGTTCCAACAAATTACTCGAGAAGGGTGAACCCTTCGATGCAGTCATCGCTAACGCAGGCGTAATGGCCACACCGTTTACCTACACGAAGGATGGCTTCGAGATGCAGTTCGGTACCAATCATCTGGGCCACTTCGTCCTGGTCAACCGGATTGCTTCGCTCTTCCGTGCGGGAGGACGGCTGATCAATCTTTCCTCCGCAGGCCATCGTTATTCCAACGTCGATCTGCAAGATCCAAACTTTGAGCGCACGCCGTATGAACCTTTCGTCGCCTATGGTCGCTCGAAAACGGCCAACATTCTCTTCGCCGTTGCCTTCGATAAGCGGCACCGCTCGACGGGGCGTGCGCGCCGCGGCCGTACATCCGGGCGGTATACGCACCGAACTGAGCCGCTACACCGATCCCAGCCGCCTTGAAACGATGATCGCCCAGATCAACAAGCAGCTTGCCGCGGAGGGCAAGGCACCCTTCCAATTGAAAACGGTTCCGCAGGGTGCCGCGACTTCCGTGTGGGCCGGTGTGGTTGCTCCGGCGGATGAGATTGGCGGTCGCTACTGCGAGAACTGCCACGTTGGCAACATCGTTCCAGACGATGCCACCATCACCGTCGCCAGCGAAGGAGTCCGAGCCTATGCGCTGGACCCAACCAACGCCGAGGCGCTCTGGAAGAAGAGTGAAGAAATGGTCGGAGAGTCCTTTTAACGATCGCCACGTCAAGACCACAAAAACTCATGAAAACGAATTCACAGATGGAGAAAATATGATGATGAATCAAAGAAGGCTCGGCGGCACATTCACATTTCCCAGTGCTTCATCAGGCGTCTATCGCATGGGCTACGGCGCCATGCAGCTTTCCGGACCTGAAATTTTTGGGCCTCCTCGGGACGTTGATGCCGCGATCGCTGTGTTGCGGGAGGCGATAGCCTCTGGCGTGAATCACATCGACACCAGCGACTATTACGGCCCGCATGTAACCAATCAGATTATCAAGCGTGCTCTTCATCCCTACCCCGCCGGTTTGGTCATCGTCACCAAACTCGGCGCCCGCCGAGGCGCCGACAAATCGTGGATTCCTGCGCTCTCGCGCAAAGAGTTGATCGATGGAGCTCACGACAACCTCCGAAATCTCGGTCTCGACAACCTTGACGTCGTCAATCTTCGCGTCGGCGGGATGCTGCAGCCATCGGAAGGGTCGATCGCAGAACCACTGAGTGTGCTCGTCGAACTGAAGCGCGAAGGCTTGATTCGTCACATCGGGCTAAGCAATATCACCCCAAAGCAACTTCAAGAAGCCCAGAAAATCACCGAGATCGTCTGCGTTCAAAATTTCTACAATGTGGCTAACCGCAATGACGATTCCTTCATCGATGCTCTGGCGCAGCAAGGCATCGCCTATGTTCCCTTCTTTCCGCTGGGAGGGTTCACGCCGCTGCAATCATCGGTCCTCGATCAGGTCGCGGGGTCCCTGCAAGTCACCCCTATGCAGGTTGCGCTCGCCTGGCTTCTGCAGCGCTCTCCCAATATTCTGCTGATTCCCGGCACTTCTTCCACCGGCCATCTTCGCGAGAATCTCAGCGCTGCTTCATTGGAACTTTCTTCGGACGTAATCGCCCAGCTCAACTCAATCAGGCGCCAAAACAATGGCCGCAGCTCAGCCTGCACATTAATTTGGCTTTTCGATAACGACGTAAAGCTTTTCGATAGCGACATAAAAGGAGTATTTATGAAAGTTTTCGTCACAGGTGCTACAGGATTCATCGGTTCTGCCATCGTCCCGGAGTTGCTTAAGGCGGGTCACAAAGTGCTCGGCCTTGCTCGCTCGGATGCAGGCGCTAAGTCGCTCGCTGCGGCAGGAGCCGATGTGCATCGCGGCTCGCTTGAGGATCTCGAGAGCCTGCGCAGTGGCGCAGCCGCTTCCGACGGCGTAATCCACACCGCTTTCATCCACGACTTCTCGAATTACGGGCCGGCTGCTGAGAAAGACTCACGCGCTATCGAAACTCTCGGCGCCGCGCTCGCCGGCTCTCGCCGTCCCTTCATCGTCACTTCTGGCACTCTTCTCGTCGCACGCCAAGGCGAGTTGGCAATGGAAGAAGAGTCCGCCAGCTCCACTTTCCCGCGCAAATCCGAAGATGCAGCCGATTCACTCGCAGCGCGCGGCGTGAACGCGTCCATCTTGCGCCTCCCGCCCTCGGTGCATGGCGATGGCGATCACGGCTTCGTTCCGCGTCTCATTGGCATCGCGCGCGAAAAGGGTATTTCTGCCTACGTCGGTGACGGCGCGAATCGCTGGCCAGCAGTCCACCGCCTCGATGCCGCTCATGCCTATAGGCTCGCGCTGGAAAAAGGCTCTGCGGGCGCTAACTATCATGCAGTCGGCGACCAAGGCATTCCCTTCCGCGACATCGCTGCCGCAATCGGCCGCCGTCTGAACCTGCCGGTTGCCAGCAAGTCACCAGAAGAAGCCCGCGCTCATTTCGACTGGCTCGCGCACTTCGTTGCCATCGATTGCCCCGCCTCCTGCGCGAAAACCCAGCAACAACTCGACTGGCGCCCAACCCAGGTCGGCCTAATCGCCGACCTCGACCATGGCACCTACTTCGACGCCGGCCAAACAAAACATGCGACGCAGTCGCACGCCTAAACAGCTCACTATTTGAAGTTTCCGTAAGGATGTTTTTTTCTAATGGCCCTGCTGAGATTCAGTTGGTAGGCACGAGGAGCGCGTTGCTCGTCGTGGGCTTTTCAGTGGCACAGGCACTCCTGCCTGTGCGCCTTCCTTACGTCGCAATCACTCGATCTTGGCTTCAGCACCGCCTCGCACTTCATGTTCGCGAGAGGACAGACTTTTCTTTAGCCTATGCCATCCGGGGCCCGCGGAGCACACGCGCAGGCAAAAACATAATCGCGCGCAGCAATTCGAAAACTCCGCCCACCGCGATTCCGACGATCCGGAACGGCAGCAGGATCAGCCACACAATCGGATAAAGAATCAGCGCCAATAGCGCCAGCGGCCAGCAAACCACCAACAGCAGGCACCACAGCAAGAACGTCAACATCACAGCCCTCCCTCAGCGCACACTAGCATATACGCAAAAGGGAGGGCTCTTGTTTCGTTAGACGGCTTAACTCACGCCGCCGAAGCCGCTACCCGCTGACGATTTGGCGCGCCTTCGACCTCGGGCCAACGCCGCGCCTGCGCGATCACGATGATATGCAGAATGAAAAACAGCGGCACCAGGAACGTCGGCACGATGCTCAGCGGCAGCACGGTCATCGCATCGGCCGCAAGCCCGTGCGGATGCACCAGCCTGGATGTCGTTCCAGTTGTCACGGCCACGACCAGGTCCAGCATGCCGAGCGCGTTCCAAAAGATGAACCCTTTTCGATGGCCGGGCTCAGCCAACTTCATCGCCACCCACGGCGCGGTGAGCCCAATCGCGATGTCGCCCCACCCGGCAGGGTTCGCGAACATGCCGGGCAAAATCCCGTAGAAATACAGGACCACAAACACGAACCCGGCAATTCGCCACGATTGCACGATGGTCAGCACGCGCGGATCGAGCGACAGCGCAAATTCGCGGAACCCCGCTGACGCTCCTGAACCAGATCCAGAACACGAGAATCGGTATCGCCACCCCAAGCCCCAGCGCGATCGGCGGGGCTGCAGCGCTCTGCCTGAAGACATGCGTGGCTCCCGCAGAAAGTGAAAAAACGAACCAAGCCGCAATGATGCCAATCGCCACTTTCCCATAGTCTTTTCCGTTCATAGCTATTCTCCTTTCGCTACCGAAGTTATTTTTTGACCCAGAACTCATTTCGGTTTCGCTGCACATCTCGTTCTTGCCACAGCAATCATTTTCCTTTCGTCGCAAAAGTCATTTCGCTGTAGCCACATCGGTCATTTCACGATTTTGTTGAAACAGTGCGCTCCAGCGGTCATCGCCGAGTTGCGAGCGCAAACGATCCTGAACGCCTTGCCAGGCCGGAGAGGCCAGGTCGAATTGCTCTCGCCCCGCATTCGACAGGGATATCAATCGTTCGCGTCCATCGCGTCCCTGGCGCGTTGCAACCCACTTGCGCCGCTTCATAATCGCCAGCGTTCGCGTCAACGTCGTCGAGTCCAACGCCAGAATCTCGCCCAATCGTCCCTGCGAGACCTCACCCGTCAGCGAGAGCGCCTGCAGGATCGTAAATTGCGTAGTCCGCAGCCCAAGGGGCCGTATCGCGTCGTCATAGATCTGCGAGAGCGCCCGCGCCGTCCGGCGGAAGGTGGCGCACAGGCACGGCAAATTCGGCAGGCTCTTCGGTGGCGTGTCCATACCAGATAGATGCATATACATCTATTTGGTTTCACGGGAATTTCTCAGAACGATTTTAATCTACGGTTCCGCGATTAAAAGTCCTCCTAACACATTGAAAACAATGGGTGGAGGGCAAGTCTAATCGGCGGTAAAAGCGGGCTTGAGGCGTCAGGAAATGGTGCCCTTCTGACTCGGAAGGATGCTGGAAATGACCGCTGAAGACCAGATCTTCTGGAAAACTCAGGCTTCGCTTTTTG
This sequence comes from uncultured Acidobacteriota bacterium, assembly GCA_963697645.1. Lineage (GTDB taxonomy): Bacteria > Acidobacteriota > Terriglobia > Acidiferrales > UBA7541 > Palsa-295. The sequence continues at coordinate 200,146 of CAVOOU010000002.1, forward strand.
CCGAAGTCGAAGCTGAACTCTTGGCGAAGTTGAGGGAGCCGGAAAAGCTGCCGCGCGTGGAATCGATCTTCTTCTGCAGCTGGAAGATTGCGTAGAGCAACGCTTCCGGGCGCGGCGGACAACCTGGAACGTAAACGTCAATCGGAATCACCTGATTCACGCCTTGCACCACCGCGTAATTATTGAAGACGCCGCCTGACGTGGCGCATGCGCCCATCGAAATCGCCCACTTCGGCTCGGGCATCTGCATGTAGAGCTGCTTGATCACCGGCGCCATTTTCTGCGAGACGCGACCGGCGATGATCATCAAGTCCGATTGACGCGGCGAGCCGCGAAACACTTCGGCGCCGAATCGCGCGATGTCGTAACGCGAGGCGGCCATCGACATCATCTCGATCGCGCAGCAGGCGAGGCCGAACGACATCGGCCAGATGGAGCTGCGCCGCGCCCAGTTCACTACCTTGTCGAGCGAGGCAAACAGAATGCCTTCATCCTTGAGGAAGTTTTCGTTCTCCCCCGGAAGCTCGAGCGTCACGCCTTTGGCAAGTTCGACGGCCATATCAGCATTTTGCCCGTTCGCGCGCCGCATTGCAAATGGCGATGAGCATAGCGACGATCATGGCGATGCCCAGCAGTGCTTCGCTTCTGTTTCTCCACTCAACATCGTATACAAATGGCACATATGCGTGCGATACTCTCGGCGCTGGGGGAACGGAGGTAGTCATGCGCATTCCAATGCGTGCAATTTCCCTGGCTTCTGCGGGTCTCGCTTTAATTCTCTTCTCTGGTATCTCGATTCCTGCTTTTGCGTCTGGCGACGACAAATCGTCGGCTCCTGCTTCTGCGCCGGCAAAAAATGCCGCGCCGGTGCCCGACCGCGAGAAGAAAGTCTATACAAACGACGATATCGATCGGATGTGGCCGAAGCCGAAATTGTCTGTCGTGTCGAGCGTCGCGCGCACAGAATCAGCCGGCCGCGGTTTCTCGTGCGGCAGCCGTTGCGGCTGAACCGCTGAGTCCTGAGAGGAATCCTCTTTGGTACGCGTCGCAGGTGGCTGCTCTCGAGGACGAACTCGGCAGCATCGCAGCTGAGGAAGAGCGTTTGCGTGAATTTCGCACGAGCGGATCGACTGACACACTGCCCGGAACGCGAGTTGGTTTGCAGTTGAATGCGCCGTGCGACGGCATTACCACGGACAATGAAATCTCCAATCTCGAGCAGCGCCGCGCGGAAATCGAACAGCAGATCGCGGCGCTCGAGGACACTGCGCAGCAAAACGACATGCCTCCGGCCGTGATTCGCGATGCCCCCGAGATTCTTGCCGCGGCGCAGAAGCCGTTGAGCCCCGCGCAGGAGCGAGCGCTGCTCGCAGAGCAACAGGCTCAACTGGCTGACGAACTCAACGCCACGCAAGAACAGCTGGCAGCGATGTCCGAGCAAGCGGCTGCACAGGGCGCGAATCTGCAACCTCCCACGCCGGGCTTCGGCGGAAACATGACCACCGATTTGATCGAGCGCCTCGACAATCGCGCAAGTGAGATTCGAGAAGCACTCGACCAAAGCGAAGATGCCGCGCGCACGGTGGGCCCCGTTCTGCCCTAGGCGCGCGCTTTTTCCCGGCACCCAAATTGCGCTTTTCGATCGAACATTAAAGTTTCCGCGCCATCGCGACGAGCGCCGCTCCATGTAGAATAGGAGCGATGCCGATCCGAATGATTGCGATGGATCTTGACGGTACCTTGCTGGACAGCAACGCAAAGGTCTCCGAAGAAAACGCGCGCACGATTGCGGAAGCCCAGAGCCGCGGAATCGAGATCGTACTGGTTACGGGGCGGCGTTTCGATTTTGCGCGTCCGATTGCCGATTCCCTTCCCTGCGATCTGCACTTCATCGTGAACAACGGCGCCGTAACGAAATCCAAAAGCGGCATTACTGACTTGCGGCACCTGCTTCCGGCAGCGACAGCGCGCAAGGTGCTAGAAGCGACAGAGGAATTTCGCTCAGGCGCGGCGGTAGTCTTCGACCGGCCACGCGAAAATCAGGTGATGATGGAACGCCCCGATTGGGACCATCCCGTGCGCGGGCGTTACCTGCGCCGCAACCGCGAATATATCGGCCTGATCTCGCCACTGACGGAATGCCTGAACGGAACTGATCCCATCCAGATAGGATATGCAGATAATTGCAGGACCCTGCGCGCCGCAATGAAGCTTCTTGAGGAACTGCCGATTGCGAATGAATACACGCTGGCATTGACCGAATATGAAAGCCGCGATCTTTCGATTCTGGACGTTCTGAAACGCGGGGTTTCGAAGGGTTCGGCGCTTGCGGAGTGGACCAAGCGGCGAGGAATCGCGCGCGACGAGCTAATGGCGCTGGGCGATAACTGGAACGATCGCGAGATGCTCGAGTTCGCCGGTTTACCGATCGTGATGGGCAATGCCGTGCCGGAGTTGAAAACGCTGGGCTGGGCCGTTACGCTGACGAATGACGAAAGCGGCGTGGCGGAGGCGATTCGAAAGCATGTCCTGATGGCAGGCTCGCGAGCGTAAGAATCTGCAGACCGAAACATGAGGCGAGGGATCATTTGCTGCGTGTTGCTGGTTGTTGCTGCGCCGATGGCGCGGGCGGACTACGCGGTGCTGCGCTCGGGTGTGCGGCTGCACATCACGGGATATGAAACGGCCGGCGACCGGGTGCGACTTACCGTCGAAGGCGGCTCGGTGGAAGTTGCTGCAGCCGAGATCGTGTCCATCGAACCCGAGGATGTGTTTCCTTCGCGGCCTACTGTGGCCCCGCTTCCGGACGGGCCTTACGCGAAGCTGATTCGTGCCGCGGCCGAGAAGCACGGCGTGGATGAAAACGTGATTCACCGCATGATTTTGGTGGAGTCGAATTTCAAGCCCAAGGCGGTTTCCCGCAGGAGCGCGCTGGGACTCATGCAGCTGCTGCCCCAGACGGCGGCGCAATACTCGGTGAAGAACGTGTTTGATCCCGCGCAGAATATTGACGGCGGAACGCACTACATGAAGGATCTTCTCGCACGCTATCATGGCGATCTGTCGCTCGCGCTGGCTGCTTATAATGCGGGGCCGCAGATGGTTCAGCGGTATGGTGGAATTCCGCCGTTTCCTGAAACGCAGAATTACGTTCGAAAAGTTACGAAGCCACTGAAGTGTAAGGAGTCGGCGGACGGCAGTAAGTGCGCGTCGAAGTGACGGAGCCAAGGTCGAGTGGCTGAGATTCTTCGCTTCGCTCAGAATGACAACTCTTAAAATTGGGCAATTACCGCTGAGGCTACTGTTGTTGCGGCGGGTGTGGTTGCGGCGCGCTGGGTTGGCCGAACGGGTTACTTATTGGCGAACCTATTCCGCCTATTCCACCCGGTCCAATCGGCTGGCCGATTCCCGGTTGCTGGCCCTGAGGATTGAGCGACTGCTGCATATTCGCGGCGGCTTCTTCGAGCGGATTCCAGACGAACTCCCACTGAATGTACTTTTTGCCGTGGTGATAGACCTTCTGCGAAGGCGAGTCCACTTTGCTCGCGACACCTGTTAGGAACGCGCCCAGGACCGGGCCGTCCACCGGGCCCGTCGGCTTTTGCAGGTCTGCGGGATTCCCGGGCTGCCCGTTCAGCGACCCGAATGGACTTTGCCCCGGAGCTATGCCTGGCTGGCCCGGGGCACCGGGCTGCCCTAAGGGGCTCGGCTGTCCGGAAGGCGCGGTGGGAGGCTTGCGAACCCGGAGGATTCTGTCCCGATTGATCGGGGCTCTGGCCGGGGGATGTACCGGGAGCCTGCGGGGGTGCGTTGGGATCGGTTGGCGCGAGGCTCGGATTCTGCGCCGAGTTCGAAGAGCCCGATGACGCGGTGCCGTTCACATCCCCAAAACCGCTCGAATTCGTTAGGCTCGAAACTGGGGTGCCGACCAGGCCCGGAATCTGTCCCGGCACGCCGTTCTGCAAAGCACCGCTATCGTAAAGCGCCATCTGCTGCAGAGACGTGTATTTCGTGCTGCCGATAATCTGCCCTGCGGCATTCACGTAGATGAATCGCCAGGAGCCGTCGGATGTGTTCAGCGGATCCTTATAGGCCTGGCGAAGGAAATGAAGCTGCGGCATACCCTTCTGAAGATCTTCGAGAGTTTGAGGATAGTGCCCGGTTTTGCGGAAATAAAGGCGAATGGCGCGGGCGTATTGATTGCCGCGCCAAATGGCTTCGTCTTCGCGCTGACGCTTGCCTTCAATCCGGAGATTGGCAATCATCGCCGTGGAGGCGATAAGAACCATCATCGTCAGGGAGATGGCCATCAGCATGGCATAGCCGCGCTCACCGGAGCGGCGAGAATCGGTTCGCGAGTGTGGAACGGAATTCGTCATGGCGTTGCCTGGTCCCCTGGGGCGAGGCTTGCGCTGCCGCCAGTCGGAGGCTGAACCATCGCGACACGCGCGTGCCGGCCGCTGGAGATTTCTTCGACGTCGGCAGAATCATTCCCGATATGAATCAAGCGATAGTTGCTGAGAAATTTGTCGCCCTCCGCCACGACGAGGACGTCGTCACCATTCTTGAAAAATCCAAACCGCGTGCCCGACGGAGCCGGGCGAACCGCATATCCGAAAAACTCACCGGGAACCTGAACGGGAGGAATCGGGGGTGGTAGCGGCACAGTAGGATAACGACGCTCCTGCTCCCTCTTTTGCTCCTGAGTCAGCTCCGGCGGTGGCGGAGTAGCGTTGAAAATATTGCGGTGCGCGCTGAGGCTTTCCTCTTTCTGGAGTTTGGCGAGAAGATCGAGACGCAACTGAGGTTCCTGAACACTCAAGGGCACGAACTTCGCATCGGCTGACACGCGCGGCATCCCGCCACCTATCTGGCTCCGGTTGAAGAAATACACCAGGGCGCCGACGACGAGCAGCCCCACGAGCGCCGAGATTTCCATCCTCTGTTTCGTCACATCAAGTCCTGAAAAACGTTCGCAAATCCAGATTTAGTTTGATGCCGGGACTCGAACCTGCGGAAGCGAGCGTGAGATTGTCCAGCAAGTAGAAATTCTTCGATCGTTCGAGTGCATGAATAAATTCAATCAATGCGGGGTAATCGCCTTCTACTGTGGTTTTCATGGTGATTTCGGTGACGCCATGGCCTTTCAATTCCTTCTGCTGGAAGCTGACGCCGCCGGTCTTCAGTCCCGCCTTGTGAGTGATCTCCGTGAGTTCAGCGACGACAGCCGAATAGCCAGTGGAAGCTGGAAGAAAATCCGCTTTATAAAAGCCGTCGCAGTCTTTTCCGACCTGCGGCAGAGACGCTTTGATTTTCTCGCCGCGTTCGACGTCCGCCTTGAGAAGCTTGGCCTGCAATTCCAGGCGGTCACGCTGGCGCCGCTTCGTTTCGGGACCTTCGCGGCCTCCTTGCCAAATAAAGACAGCAAGTGCGATGTCGGCTGCAAAGAGCAGGGATAGGACAGCGGTGACGTATTTCTTCCACGGACTTGAAGATCGATTGGGTGTCATATCGTCACATACCACGCCGTGAGATCCACGAGAATGTCATTCGAGTTCTGTTCGCGGTGTTCGTTTTGCACCTGAACTTCTGCAAAATCTTTCGATCGTTCGAGCGTTTGCAAGAACTTCACCTTGGAATCGTCGCTCAAGGCGCTGACGGTGAGCTTTACCAGAGCGCGCCCATGCTCGAGGCGAGGCGAGATGCTTACGACGCGCACACCGGCGGGCAGCGTCTCACCCAGATCGGCGAAGACCTTCGTCCATGGGAAACTGCGTTCGTCTATGAGCGAATTGAGGAAGCCGGCGCGATCGAGGACCTGCTCGGCTTGCGGCGTCCTGAAATACGATTCGAGAGCGGCCTGCTTTTGCTCGCTGACCTGAATCTGCCGTTCGAGATCGGCGATATTGCGGCGGATGTCGCGATTGGCGCGCCAAGATTGATAGGCCTGATGTGAAAGAATTAAAAGCAGAATCAAGCCAATGGTTCCCAGCAGGCCTGCGCCGGCAAGAAACGGCCTTTTGTTTTCACGTGGAGCAGTGGAAAGATTCAGTCGCAGCTGCATAAGAAATTTTGGCGCTTAAAGCGCTCAGGAACCTCCGTTCATCATCCAGCCAACAACTGAGTCGAGATCCTCGCTCATCAGGTCCCTGGCGGTGGAAGGAAGCCACAGAGCCTGATCGGACGCGGCGAGCGGCCCAACCGATACCTTCAATTCCGCTGTGAGCGCCTGCCTGAAGATTTCCTCCCGCGAACCGAATCCAGAGAGCCGGACGCGATCTACCATCGCTTCCCAAGTGTCCTGATAATAGGCAATGGCGGGAAATATTTCGTCGAGAATCAATTGAGGCTCGAGGGAGCTTACATCGGCCGGCATCTCGCCCGAGCGATAGACGGCAAGATTTCCGCCCTGGACGATCACGGTGGTGAGAGTGCGCCCGCTGATGCGAACGAGCAGGGTGGCCCCGCGATCTTCGAGCAGGGGCAACGTGGCGAGCGTGGAACCTAATACAACGACAGGGTTCGCGTTGAGAGAGGAAACAAGCTCCTCATATTGGCGGACGATGCTTTCGCGAGCTACAGCCGCGACAATTTCAAGATTGCCGTCGCGGCCGTGCTGGCGCATCCAGGAAACGACAGTTTCTTCGACGTCAAACGGAACGCTTTTCTTCAGCCGCCATCGAAGCAGCGGACGCGCTTCGTCGGCGCGGCGTGGAAAAGTCTCAAAGGGAAGAATGAAGACTCGAACGACGGGATCAGGGATCAGGAGCGCCAGATCGGTTCCGTGGCCGGTGACACGGCTGAAAAGACGGCGCAGGGCGCCACGCACAGCGTCGGGCTGCGCGACGTTGACCTCGACGGGGGAAGGAACGATTGCTCCGAAAGGAACAGGCTCGACGGCATAGGACTCGAGGGTGCCTCGCGTCTTGCCCCAGCGAGCCAGCGCGACGCGGTCGGGCGATATTTCGGCGACCAGCGATGGATGCGGCATGGCGTTGAGCCAGCGATCCAGACGCCGCATGGGGCCGAGTTGATAGAGCTTGGCCTCGAGATTTGGCGCGGTGCTAGTCAAGGAAAGTCACCTTATTGATTTCGCGCAGAGTGGTTACGCCTTTGCGAATCTTTTCAAGACCGGAGTCGCGAAGGAACGTCATGCCCTCCGCTTTTGCGGCGCGCTTGATTTCCGAGGTCGGGCGGCGGTTGATAATCATCTCGCGGATATTGTCGGAGAGGTCGAGCAATTCGGTGATCGCGCTGCGGCCGCGATAGCCGCTGCCGGAACATTCGAGGCACCCAGTTCCCTCATAAAAAGGCACGCTGCTCCAGTCGGCAGGATCGAGCCCTGATTCCTTCAAGACTTCCGGAGCGTACTGTACGCGCTTTTTGCAATGGTCGCAGATCACGCGGACGAGGCGCTGGGCCATGATGCAATTGAGGGCGGAGACGAAATTGTAGGGCTCGACGCCCATGTTGATGAAGCGCCCGATTACGTCGGTGACGTTGTTGGCGTGGACGGTGGTGAAAACCAGGTGGCCGGTGAGGGCGGAGTTGATCGCGATCTGGGCGGTTTCCTGGTCGCGAATTTCGCCGACCATGATTTTGTCGGGGTCGTGGCGAAGGATGGAACGCAGTCCGCGCGCGAAGGTGAGGCCTTTCTTTTCGTTTACGGGAATCTGGGTGATGCCGCGTACCTGATATTCGACCGGATCTTCGATGGTGATAATTTTGTCTTCGTCGTTTTTGATTTCGTTGATGGCGGCATAGAGAGTGGTGGTCTTACCGGAGCCAGTGGGGCCGGTGACGAGCACCATGCCATATGGCTCATGGATGTAGCGGCGGAAGCGCGTGATGTCCTGCGGATCGAAGCCGACTACGTCGAGATTCAGGTTACGGAATTTTTCGCTGAGCGTTTCCTTGTCGAGAACGCGAAGAACGGCGTCTTCACCGTGCACAGAGGGCATGATGGAGACGCGGAAGTCGACGAAGCGGCCTTTGTAACGCACGCGGAAGCGGCCGTCCTGGGGGACGCGGCGCTCGGCGATGTCGAGTTCGCTCATTACTTTAATTCTGGAGAGGATTGTGGCGTGCCATTCCTTGGCGAGGGCTTGCATGGCGTATTGCAGGACGCCGTCGATGCGGTACTTGACGACGACTTCGGTGTTGCGCGTTTCGATGTGGATGTCACTGGCGCGGCGCTCGAGGGCGGTGAAAATTACGGTGTCGACGAGACGGACGACGGGGCTGACGCCGGTGTCGCGCGTCAACTTGTCCATGGTGATGTTTTCGTCGCTGTCGTCTTCGTCGCCGACGACTTGGAGCGTGAATCCTTCGGTGGCTTGGTCGAGGACGCGCTGCGATTGCTCGGTGCGCTTCAGGAGGTCGTCAATCTGGGAGGTGGTGGCGACTTTGATCTGGAGGCGCTTATTCAGGAGAAGCGCGAGCTCGTCGGTCTGCTGCAGCTGGCTGGGATCGGCGATGGCTACGACGAGGGTGCCGTTGTGGCTCTCAAGCGGGACAAATTTGTAGCGAAACATCATTTCCGCGGGGATGCTGCGGAAAAGTTCGGGGTCGATGCGCTGTTCGCGGAGATCGACGAATGGGCAGCGATAGCGCTCGGCGAGGCGGCGGGCTTGATCGCGCTCGGCGGCGTCGTCGGGAATGCCGGTAGGAACGGGATTCACTGTGGTCATTAACCTGAAGCTCCTATCTGGAGGGAGAACATCGGCAGATATAACGCGATCAATAACGAGCCTATCACAACGGCCATGATGACCAAAATTACGGGCGAGACCCAGATGAGCGTGCGCTGCAATCGCGTATTTACTTCTTCTTCGTAGAAATCGGCAACGCTCGTGAGCATAGCGGGCAGCGCGCCTGAGGCTTCGCCCACTTCGATCATCTCGATGGCCAGGGAAGGAATCAGGTTTGTTTGCGCGAGACTGGCGTGGAGTGTTTCGCCTTCGCGGACGCGCTCGGCGGCCTTCTCAACTGAGGTGGCGACGAGGCGGCTATCGATGGCCCGCGACGCGGTGGCGAGGGCCGCGACCAGCGGAGTGCCGCCAGCGAGAAGCGTCGAGAGCGTTCGGACGAACTGCGCGATTTGCGCTTTTAACCAGATGTCGCCGAAAAACCAGATGCGCGGCTTGATGCTATCTACTGCCAGGGCGCCGCGATCCGTGCGCGTCCAGAGTCTTATCATCACGAAGGCGACTGCGGCCACGACGGCGAAAACAAGGAAGTAATCCCGCAACGGAGCTGCTAAGCCGAGAACGATTTCGGTGACTCGCGGCAGCGGAACGTTGAGGTCCTTGTACAGGTCGGCGAACTTGGGCATCGCGTACGTCACCATGTACGACATCACCAGCACAACTGCTGCGACGAGAATAGAAGGGTAGATCAGAGCTGTGATGAGTTGACGCTTGAAGCCGGTGCTTACTCGAAGATATGAAATGTATTGATCGAGGACGCCGCTCAGGTTGCCGCTGCGTTCTCCGGCCGAAACAGCGGTGACATAGACGGGCGGAAATGAGCCTTGTGCTGCGAGCGCATCAGAAAGCAAGGCGCCATCCCGAACGCGTTGGCGGACGTCGCTGATGATTGGCCTTAGACGCTCGGCTGCGGCGCGTTCCCCAAGCAAGTCGAGAGCTTTCAGGATTGGCAAACCGGCCTTGAGCAGGGTGTTGAACTGCTGGTTGAAAATCAGGAAATCCTGGGTCCGGATGGACCGATCCGTCTTGGGCCTGGTGAGCTGGGAAATAACGTCGAGGTGACTGCGAATACCGTAGACGTAAAAGCCCCTGTCGGCGAGCTTTTGTCTCGCTTCGGCCTCCGACTGGGCCGTTTCGACTTGATCGAAAACCCGGCCGGAGATATCCCCGACTTTGCAGACGAATTCAGCCATATTTTTCGGTTAAACACCCGCACTAAACGGGTGTCTCGCCTTCAGTTTAGCATACCGCTTTTGGGCCTTCGGTGAAGGCGTGAAAACGACTCGTTAACACCATGTGACAACGGGCCGGAACGGGAGCCTCAGCTGGGGAAAAGGCCAAGATATGGGATTCGGGAATGGGTGGGAGGGTTGGCCCTAATCGGGCACTAGTGAATTGCTCCCGCGAGAGTTGCTTCGTCGACGACTGTAACGCCGGGCGGCGGTTGAAAGTGAAATTGCGCTTCGGGGATGGGAATGTTCTCTTCCCAATTGCCGAAGCGGAATTCTGTTTCGATATTTCCTGCTTCACGGAGCACTACGCGGACTAGTCGGGCCTGCGGGTCCGTCTCTAGAAGAACCTCGCGAAGAGCACCTGTCGAGTCTGCGGCGTCTTCGGTAGCGTTCCTCGGGCGTGCAGCGCAAGATAGTGTCGCCGTCCTGCAAGGGGTGAGTCTTCCGGCCTCCCGCCCGCGGTCGACGCGGAAGCGACAATTTCGATGCTGCGGCATAAGCGCGAGAGATCGGCCTTCCCTACCAGCAATGCAATGGGCGTCCGCCAATCGGAGCTCTCTTTCATCTTCGCGCGGCTCACGGTGCGATCCGCGGGAACGTAAAACCAAACATTCGTGCCGTCGACTAGGAAGAGCTTCTGCTCTGGCGATTCGTAGTCCCAACGCATTCGGCCAGGTCGCGAAAAATAGACAGTGCCCGATTCGGATTGAACTGCGCCCTTGCCATCGGAATAGCGCTCAAAGAAAGTGGCTTTTAGTGTGCGGGCGTGCTCGTAGCGCGATTCCAGCGCGCGGACGGCGGACTTTGCGTCAGCGACAGAACCATGCGGAGCGGCGATAGCGACGATCAGGAGAGCAAGAAACGACATGAGGATGAGCTTAACAAGAAAGAGAGAATCGCGGAGAGAAAACTGGTTGTTTACGGTTTACTGAAGCGGAGGAAGCGCCTGGCAGGCCGCTACGACTCGCCGCTTTCGTCCCCGAAAGATCGATGCGTATTACGCCCGGCTCGTCGCTGCAATAGCTCTCTTGCCCGGTATTACCGATCGACGACTGGCACTGCCGTGGCGAGGTATTCGTTGAATCCCGGCGAGCCGCAGGATGGCGGGTGAGTTCGCAATTGGAGCGACCTTGCGGCTGGTAGTCGTATATATAACCGCTCTTGTGATACGGCGGAGTGGTCAAGATCTCGTCAAGCAGGATAGCGCCGTTGCAATTAGCCGGGCCGACGCCGCCGAGCGATGTTAGGCTCGGCGGAAGACCGTTCTGATAGGTGGACGAATAAACGATGGCGGCGCTGGTGATGGTGCGGATGTTCGAGACCGCCGCAGCTTGATTCGCGGCCATTCTGGCGCGAAGCAGGTTCGGGATGGCGATCGCGGCGATGATCAGTATGATGGCTACGACGATCAGAAGTTCGATCAGGGAGAAGCCGTGCTGCCGGTCATTCGCCGTATTCGAGTTGTGTTTTGTCTCGAACATATTTTCTCCGTTCGAGCTACCTTAAAAAAAAAGGGAGGAAGCTTTCGACTTCCTCCCCTTCCATTGCCGACTCAAAACATTACTGCAGCGGAGGCTTGCCAGACTGCGAGCACACGTTCAGGTTCTCGCACCACCGCTGCTCCTGCTGAGTCAACACGAACGACGCCCGTCTCATCGATGCAGTACGCTGCTGTTCCGGTCGACAACGAGAGTCGGAGCCGCAGCTAACCGAAAACCCTGTGTCACCGGAGACCGCAGGCTGCCGGAAAACCAGTGGTCAGCGCCGCGACACCGTTGTTCACGTAAGTGTACTGGTAACCGCCCTTCGTCGCCGGGTCGTGTCGACAGCACTTCGTCGATCAAGCTCGCGTTGCAGTGCAAGCAGTCGCTGCGCCGCCGCGCCGCCCAACTGCGTCGAGCGTCAGCGTGAAACCGTCGCTGTACGTGGACGAGAAGGTTTCCTCGGCCGAAGAGATCGTACGGAGCGTGCCGACCGCAGCTGACTGGTTCGCAGCAATCTTCGCGCGAAGCAGGTTGGGAATTGCGATAGCCGCGATGATCAAAATGATCGCCACGACGATGAGCAATTCGATAAGCGAAAAGCCCTTCTGGTTCTTCTTCATTGTTTCTCCTTGGATCCAAAGTCGAATGTTTTTCTCGTACTCCCTGGCGGGGTACGCCGATGTATATGGCAAGGAAGATGCCAATGAGGGACACGAGGTTTACTCTCGCGACACACGGGATTATACCCCTCCCTTTCAGCAACATACAAAAGGCACTTTGTAATCTTACAACGCTGCTTGAGCCACAGTTACGGTTCGGAGCACCGAAAGTGACAAATCTTGGCAGTCCTGATTGACTAATAGAGGCGTACCGTGCGCTCCCTCGAAGGCAGCAGGATAGGACACAGAAAGAAGAAGCTCGACAGCAGTGCTCGGATCAGCGAGGCCGCAAAACTTTGAATAAATTGCTGTAGTCATCTGTCCAAAGCATGCTTGAGTCGGCAAGCGGCATCGAATCCAGATGCCCCTGAAACGAATCGATGGTTAGGGCGTTGGGATCATGAGCCAAAAGAATCCAGTCACTCTTATCTGCCATGTCGGCGCCATGCGGTTTGTGAAGACGAACAGCGGCCAAATGATTGTGTGCCGCAAGGGCGGCCACGACCGGACTTAGATCGAGCATCCGATTAGAAATATGAAATACGAGTACCGAATCCGGACCTCGGAGATGCTCTAAATAGATCTCGATTGCCTCTTGCGTGAGCAAATGGAGAGGGATGGAATCGCTGCTAAAAGCATCGAGGATCAGGACATCGAATTTCTGCGAGCCAGATTCATTGAATTCACGTTCGAGCGAAAGACGCGCATCGCCCGGCACAATCTCGATTTTTGCAGGCGAATTGCGGATATACGTGAAGTACGGTTTCGGGCCTGTCGAATAGCCGATGACTTGAGGATTCAGTTCGTAGAAACGAAACGTATCGCCTGGACGACCGTAGGCCGCCAGGGTGCCAACTCCCATGCCAATGATTCCGTAGCGGACGGGGCATGGCGACATCGCAAGCAGCTTTCGCCTCCATGAAGAGTCCGATGCCGCGATGGCGCGCATAATAAGAAGTCGGTTCGATGGGCTGATCGGAGGACTGGGAGCCGTGCGAAGTTTGTCCGTGCCGCAGTTCGATGGTGTGCAGGGCACTTCTGCGAATCAGCAGGGCGGCATAGAAATTGCGGTCGCGACGCACTTCGCGAAGTTTGTCAAACTGCATTTGTCCGTACAGCGAAGCTGCTAGAGCAACCACGATCGAGACAGCCGCCAACTGGGCACCATTCAAGCGCCGGAACCTTGATTCTCTGTTCCATGTCCTAAGCGTGACAACGCCTACCACGATCGCCAGCGCCAATAGCAGCGGGTAATAGTGCCAGCGATACATCATCATTTGAATGTCCGCCAAGCCGGCATAGCGCCACAGGAACTCCGGAGCGATGAACAAGCCAAGAAGAATGGCTCCGCCGAGATACGGCTTATTGCGGTACCACCAAGACTCGCGGTCGTGTGCGATGGCCAGGATTCCCAGGAGCGCGCAACCGACTAGCCCGACATGAAATTCCCAAAAGCCGCTAAAAATGCGGGGAGCAGCAAGCGCGACGAACAGGCCGCCCGCAGCGCCTCCAGCCGAGATCAACAAATAAAATCGCGTCAGATGGCTCGGATGCGGCTTTAGGCGCGCCAGTTCCCCGTGGCAGACCATGCAGCAGGCGAAGAGAACCAAGCTGAGCAGCGATACCTGTCTTACGACCGGAGCATTAATCGAGGATAGCAACACCAGGAGCGCCAGGGGGAGAGATGCGGCCAGCAAGACGTGAAAAATTTCGCGCCGATACCAGTTCGGATTGTCAAAGCAGACGATGAAACTGATCAAGTACAGGCTCAGCGGCAGTACCCACAGAAAAGGGACGACTGCAACTTCCTGGCACATGAGATTGGTGGTGGCGAGAAGCATCAAAGAAGCAAAAGCTGGAAGCAAAAACCACAGAAGCTGAACGGAACTTGATGGCTGAACGGCTTCTTCTAATTTTGCGGCGGGCGAGGCAGGTAAGGCCGATCGCTTTATGTCTATTGCGCAGGCGATCAGGCCAGCAAAGAAGAGCATGTAAGCCCCGCTCCATAACCAAGCTTGGACGTGCAGACGGAAACCCGGCTCGACAGCAAATGGGTATGTGACGAGACCCAGGAGCGAGCCAATATTCGAGAGAGCGTAGAGCCGGTATGGTGATTTTCCGGGATAGGCCCGGACAAACCAACTCTGCAACAACGGGGCGCTCGCGCTTAGACACAAGAAAGGCAGCCCCACGGCCACCAGGAGCAATCGCAATATCTGCGATACGGGAAAGTCAGAGGATGTTGGCCGCCAGGAAGGGCCGGGCAGAAGCGGCGTTTTCCAGAACACGGCTCCCAATACAATGAGCGAAGCGGAGACAGAGAGCACGGCGATATGTACGATCGCTTGCGTCCGAGCGCTGAGTTTGCTGGACAGGAAGTGGGCGTACAAATAGCCGCCCAGCAACAGCAACTGAAAGAAAAGCATGCAGGTGGTCCAGACCGCCGGCGTGCCGCCAAACCACGGCAGGATGTATTTGCCGAGTATCAGCTGTACTTGGAAAAGGAGAAATGCTCCGCAAAAGATGGTGAAGCCGTAGCGGAAGCGGGTTCTGGACGCCGGCAACGGAACAGGCAGAGGCGCGGATGTGGAGTCCTGCTGTTCGAGAATTAGAGTGTCGGACACGAAGACCCCTTTTCAATCTCGAAAAAACGCTGCATCACCCGTGCCTGCGGGTGCGACCTATCGAATGCTCGCCAGTCCCTCACTCACCGCATCAAAAATTATACGCCGTGTTTTTTTGCGTAGTGGCGGAACGAACGGTAGGTCATCTTCAGTAGTTCAGCGGCTCGAACACGAACGCCGCCTGCGCGTTCGAGTGCGGCCAGCAGATAGGCTCTCTCTGTGGCACTGATATGATTTTCGAGGTCCACGCCGCCTTCCGGGATCAGTGAGGCCTTGGATTCCGGCTGCCCGTTGGAGCGGAACTCCTGATAAAAGTTGGTAATGCGCTCGGGAATACTTTCGAGCGAGATCTGCTTTTTGGTCTCGAGGGCGACGGCGCGTTCCAGAGTGTTCTCGAGTTCGCGCACATTGCCGGGCCAATCGTATACCTCGAGCCTGCGCACCGCTTCGGAATCGATGCCCTCGATCGGCTTGTTCATGGATTTCGAGTAGCGGTCGAGGAATGTGCGCGCGAGCAGCGGTATATCCTCGCGGCGCTCACGCAGCGGCGGCAGATGAATGGGAATCACGCTGAGCCGGTAATACAGGTCATCGCGGAACCGGCCTTCGGCGATTTCCGTTTCGAGGTTTTTGTTGGTGGCTGCGATTACGCGGACGTCGATATCGGATTCTTCGGTGCTGCCGAGCGGACGAACCTTCCCTTCCTGCAGGACACGGTAGAGCTTCACCTGCATCGTGAGGCTCATATTGCCGATTTCGTCCATGAAGAGCGTGCCGCCATCGGCTGCCTGAAACAGGCCGCGCCGGTTTTCGTTCGCGCCGGTAAAGGCGCCGCGCATGTAGCCGAACAGTTCCGATTCGAGGAGCGTTTCGGGAAAGGCTCCGCAGTTGATGGTGATAAAGGGAGCTTTCGCGCGGGCGCTGTTCTCGTGAATGGCGCGGGCGACGAGTTCCTTTCCCGTGCCGCTTTCTCCGGTGATCATCACGCGGCTGGATTGCGGAGCGATCGTTTCGATCAGGTCGAAGAGTTCGCGCATCTTCGGGCTCGTGCCGATAATGTGGTCGAAGCCGGTAAATTTGCGAAGACGGCGGCGCAGATCGCCCGCCTCTTTTTTCAGGGCTTGCGTTTCGGCGTACTCTTTCACCGCGGGACGGAGTTCGTCGAGCAGCCGGTCGCCCTTGATGACGTAGCGGTCGGCGCCGAAGTTCACGGCGTCAATGGCGGTGTTGATGGTTGGCACGCCGGTGATGAGAATGAACGCTGCCGAAGGCGAAACCTCTTTGCAGTAGCGCAGAAGTTCCAGACCGTCCATATCCGGCATGCAGATATCTGAAACCACGATGTCGAACACGCGGCTGGCGAGACGTCTCTTGGCGTCTTCGCCGTTGGACGCAAGCTCGACTTTATGCCCGTCCTTGCGGAAACTGATCTCGAGGAGTTCGGAAATGGAGCGTTCATCGTCGACAACCAGCAGGTGGGCCATGGGCCTTATCCCCTCCCTGCCGAAGACAATGATTCAGCTCGAGGCTCCAAACGCTGGCTCCGCGAGGGCGCTCGGGAACGGACAGCTCGCGGCAATTCCACGATGAATTCGGCCCCGCTTCCCTTCTCTGCCTCCACACGAATGCGTCCCTGATGCGCCTGAAGAATCTGATAAACAATTGCAAGGCCCAGACCTGTGCCACCGGTGAAGCCGGACTGGAAAGGCTCAAACAAAGTGCTCGCTTTGGCGGTATCGAGGCCAATTCCAGTGTCGCGAATGGAAATGCGCGTCCAGGCAGGATCTGCGTCAAGCGAGACGGTGAGAACTCCACCGTTGGGCATGGCACGCAACGCGTTGTTGCAGAGATTCCAGAAAACCTGCTTCAAAGCATCCCGGTCGGCGCGGGCACGAATATTGCGAGCTGCAAATTGGCGTTCGATCCGGAATTTACCGAGAGCGCTCGCGTCTCTCTCGATCAAGGTGAGAGTCTCTTCGATAATCGCCGCGATATCGACTTCCACAAAGGAATAGGTCTTTTCGCGGGAGTAATTCAAGAAAATCGGTGATGATCTGGTTCAGACGCTGGGATTCGCGGCTGACGATGTGAACGAGCTTCTTGTCGTCATCTTCGAGAGGCGCGAGGCGAGCCAATTCTTTAAGAGCGCCGGTCATCGCCGTTAACGGCTGACGGATTTCGTGCGCGATGGCTGCGGAGAGCCGTCCGAGTGCAGCCATTCGTTCCTTTGTGACGACTTCGCGCTCCAGGCGCTTCAACTCCGTGAGGTCCTGAAAGTTGAACACGTAGCCGCTCGTCTGGTTCTGGGTGAGCCGCAGCGGGGAAACTGAAAGACCGACGTAACGAGTGGCGCCATCAGGAGTACGGAATTCGATTTCTTTACGCAAGGCAACCGGGCTTCCCTGCTCGTCGAGCTCAACCGGCCAAAATCCGGGAAGCACGTTCTCAACTTGTTCGCCTCGGAGCAACCCGAATCCCAGTCCGGCGATCTCGGCGCCGGCTCTGTTCATCAGCAGGATCTTGCCGTTCAGATCGGTGGTGAGCAGGCCGCCACGCATGGACTCGATGATGTCCTGATTGAATGCCTGCAGGTCTTTGAGTTCTTCGCTTTTTTCCGCAAGCTCCACTCCCTTGGTGCGAAGCGTTTGAGAAAGGAGGCTGCCCAGATAAGCGACCGCGCAGAATGCGAACAGATTGCTGGCTAACCAGAATTCCAAAGAGCGAGCAGCCGGCATCGAATTCGAGGTGCGGGCGATCACACCGTAGTACATCAATTCGATTACGCAACCCAGAAGAACAAAACTCATGCCCGCGACGAGAAAGGCGCCGCGCCGGGAAAACAGCACGCTGCTCATCAAAATCACAAGCAGATAGAGGGATAGGAAATAACTGTCCTGGCCGCCTGTGGCATACACAACGCCGGTTACGATTACGAGATCGCAAACGACTTGCAGCGGGGCGTGCCAGCGGGCCTGCGGAATCCAGCGGCGCAAAATCACGTAGACAACTGCCAGGGTGTACCAAAAGACGATGAGTGAGATGAATGCGCGGACAGGTATCAGGACCGGTGTGAGCTGATGGACAGCAACTACTACTCCAACGAGAAACGTAATGACGAGGAAGCGTACGCGCCCAAGCCAGGGCAGCCAATCGCTGACACTAGGTTTAGACTCCATTTCGGATCCGTCGCCGCCCCCGCACGTCTACATCGGTATCGCAAGGAAAACCTGAACATCTCTCAAAACAGCCGACGAGCGTCTGATAAGTCCAGACGCTCGCGCCCACGCCGCAGCCAGCGGTTCTACTTGCCGGCCAGTTTGCCGATTAGTGAGAACAGCGGCAGATACATCGATACGACGATGCCGCCGACTACGATGCCCAGGAACAAGATCATCATGGGTTCGAGAGCAGTGAGCAGGTCCTTCACGGCCGCGTCCACTTCGTCCTCGTAGAAGTCGGCGATTTTCTGAAGCATCGCGTCCATCGCGCCGGTTTGTTCGCCGACGCCGATCATCTGGGTGACCATGCCCGGGAATACGTCGGTTTCCTTCAGCGGATCGACGAGAGAGCGACCGGCTTCGACGGCCTTTCGTGTTTGCGTAATCGCTTTTTCGACTACCGCATTGCCGGAAGTGCGCGCGGTGATGTCGAGGCCTTCCAAGAATCGGTACGCCGCTTGAGATCAGAGTGCCGAGCGTCCGAGTGAATCGCGCCACTGCGATTTTTCGCAGCAGGATACCGACGAGCGGAAGTTTCAGCAGAACGTGATCGAGAGCGTAACGTCCCTGGGGAGTTCCGTACCAGAGTTTCAGCGCGACGCCGACGCCAACGACGAACACGAGAATCAGAAAGCCATAGATGCTACCGATGAACTTACTCATCCCGATAACGATGCGGGTGGGAAGCGGCAAGTCGACGCCGAGGCCATTGAACAAGGTGGTGAAAATCGGAACGACCTTCCAAAGCAGGAGCGTGATGACCATTACGGCGATGCCGATGACGGCGACCGGATAAATCATCGCTGATTTCACGGCGCGCTTCAGCTTTACGTTCTTTTCAATGTAGCTGGAGAGGCGCTGCAAAATTGTGTCGAGAATACCGCCGGTCTCGCCCGCTTCCACCATGTTGTAGTAGAGGGGATCAAAGACCTTCTCGTATTGCTTCATCGACGCGGAGAGAGTGGCGCCGCCTTCGACGGAAGCGCGCACGCCGTTCAAAATCTTCTGGAAGATTTTGTTCTCCTGCTGCCCGCGAGAATCTCGAGGCACTGCACGAGCGGCAAGCCGGCGTCGATCATCACCGAAAACTGCCGGGTGAAAATCGCCAGCTCCTTGGAGTCCACGCCCGTTCCGAAAGTCGGGATGTTGAACTCCTTCCCTTTTTCGGAGAGCTTGCTCACATTGATTTGCTCGCGCTTGAGTATCGTCGCGGCTTCCGTCTTGCTGGTTGCCGAACGTTCCCCCACGACCGTCGCACCCGCCCGGTTGACTCCGCGATAGGTATAAACCGGCATCTTTGTTACCTCCTCTTCTCTTTATCGCCGGACGGGGACTTTTCCACCAGTCGGCGGAGAAGTCACCCCTCGGTTAATTAGATCCTGCAATTCGTCTGGATTCGAAGACCGCGCCATAGCCGTTTCCAAAGTGATTAACTTCTGGAAATACGCGTTGGAGAGGCTCTGGTTGAATGTCTGCATGCCGGACTGGCCTGTGCCGGTCTGCATGGCCGAATAGATCTGGTGAATTTTGTCTTCCCGGATCAGGTTGCGAATGGCCGGAGTGGGAATCAGGATTTCCATCACCATTGCGCGGCCGCGGCCATCGATTTTTTGGAGCAACGATTGGCAAAGGATGCCTTCGAGCACCATGGAGAGCTGGGCGCGAACCTGCGGCTGCTGGTGCGCGGGGAAAACGTCGATGATGCGGTTGATCGTAGAAACCGCCGAGTTCGTGTGAAGAGTGGCAAAGGTCAAGTGGCCGGTTTCCGCAATTCGCAAAGCCGATTCGATCGTCTCGAGGTCGCGCATTTCGCCGATGAGCACGACGTCGGGGTCTTCGCGCAGCGCAGCGCGGAGTGAATTGGCAAACGAGTGTGTATCCGAATGGACCTCGCGCTGGTTCACCAGGCACTTCTTGTGATTGTGAAGAAACTCGATTGGGTCTTCGATCGTGATCATGTGCTCGTCGCGCTCGTTGTTAATCTTGTCGAGCATCGCGGCGAGCGTGGTGGATTTGCCCGAACCTGTCGGGCCGGTGACGAGCACTAAGCCGCGCGGCTTATCGCACAGCCCTCGAACGACCGCAGGAAGTCCCAGGGCGTCGAACGACTTGATTTCCCATGGAATCGTCCGGAAAACGGCTGCGACGGCGCCGCGCTGATGAAAGATGTTGCCGCGGAAACGGGCCAGGCTCTTCAAGCCGAATGAGAAGTCGAGCTCGAGATTTTCCTCCAGCCGGTGCTTTTGGACGTCGGTGAGGACGCTGTAGGCAAGCGCCTTGGTATCGGCAGCCGTCAGGGGAGGCATGTCGAGAGGGCGCAACTTACCGTGCACGCGGATGCGCGGTGGACTGTTCGTTGAGAGGTGCAAGTCGCTGCCGCCCATTTCGATCATTTTCTTCAGCAATTCGCTTAAGGTGATTCCAGCCATAATCTCCTCCGCCTAGAGAACGGTTTCCCGTAAAACTTCTTCCATGGTCGTGAGACCCAGCGCGGCTTTAATCAAACCGCTTCGCCGCAGCGTGATCATTCCAGTTTCGAGAGCCTTCTTTTTGAGTTCCACGGCTGAAGCACCGACGAGTATCAGCTCGCGAAGATCGTCATTGATTTCCATTACTTCGTACAAGCCAACGCGGCCCTTGTAGCCTGTGTTGTTGCAGGTGGCGCAACCGCGGCCGTGCTGCACTTCGGTCTTGACCGCTTCGTCTTGCGAATAACCCGCGTCAATCAAGGCCTGGGGCTGAATCTGCAGCGGTTCCTTGCACTGCACGCAGATCCGGCGCACAAGGCGTTGGGCGCAAATCAGGTTCACCGACGTAGCCACCAGGAAAGGCTCAATTCCCATATTCATCAATCGGCTGATCGTGGATGGCGCATCATTCGTGTGCAGCGTGGAAAGCACTAAGTGGCCGGTCAGAGCGGCTTTCACCGCGATTTCGGCGGTCTCAAAGTCTCGAATTTCGCCGACGAGGATGATGTTGGGGTCCTGCCGCAGGAAGGCGCGCAGGGCGGACGCGAAGTTGAGCCCGATCTGTTCCTTCATCTGTACCTGATTGATACCGGGAAGCTGGAACTCGACCGGGTCTTCAGCGGTCATGATGTTCGTGTCGGTGGTATTCAGCCGCGCAACCGAAGAATAGAGGGTGTTGGTTTTGCCGGAACCAGTCGGACCAGTGACGAGTACCATTCCGTAGGGCTTCAAAATTTGCCGCTCGAATTTTGCCAGCGATTCAGCTTCAAAGCCGAGCTTGGTCATGTCCAGTCGCAGATTTTCTTTGTCGAGCAAGCGGAGAACGATCTTTTCGCCGAACAGGGTGGGGACGGTGGATACGCGGAAGTCGAGCTCTTTTTTCTTTCCGTCTTTGAGGTACTTGATCATGATGCGGCCGTCTTGCGGGAGCCGCTTTTCGCTGATGTCGAGTTTCGACATGATCTTGATGCGGCTCGTGATCGCATCCTTCAATTTCATGGGGGGAGCCATGACGTTCTGGAGAATTCCGTCGATGCGGAAGCGAACGCGGTATTCCTTTTCGTAGGGCTCCACGTGAATATCGCTCGCGCCTCGTTTCACGGCGTCGGTAAGGATCAAATTGACAAGCTTGATGATAGGGCGCTTCTTCCGCGGCCTTCTCCAAAGTCGCGAGGTCCATCTCCGCTTCATCGGACGCCAGCTCGAGCGCGGCTTCTTCGCCCGCCAAATCCTTCATTACTTTGTCGAGCTCTTCGACGCTCTCGACAGCGCCATAGAACTTGTGGATTGCTTCGCTGATGGCGGTCTCCGACGCCACCACCGGCTCCACGTTGAAGCCGGTCATAAACTTGATATCGTCCATTGCGAAGACGTTGGTCGGATCGGTCATCGCGATCGTGAGGGTCGATCCCACGCGCGAGAGCGGCACAATCTGGTAGCGGATTGCAGTTTCCTGCGGCACAAGCTTGATGACGGATGGATCGACTTCGTAGAACTTCAGATTGATCGAAGGGACGCCGTACTGCCGCGAAAGCACTGCAGTGATGTCTTCATCGCTTACAATTCCCATCTTGACGAGGCACGTGCCCAGCCTGCCCCCGTTCTTTTTCTGATAGTCGAGGGCCTGCTTGAGCTGATCCGCGGAGATCAGGCTGTCTTTGACGAGAATTTCGCCGAGTCGTGAAGACATAGTTGTGCGCCCGCGGTACTAGAACCCGCCGGAATTGGCAGCGTAACACGCGCTGACGGCAGATTTGGTCTCGCATGGTCTCGTCGTGGTGAATCAGCTAACATCCGATACGACGCCGCGAAACCTGTACGCTCGAACAGGTAAATTTTTGCTCCTGTACGAAGGTACAGGTGCCCATTGCACTGGGCACTGACCTGGGTTTGTACGCGAGCAAGGAATTGGAATTGTGGCCGGTGGGTTCTTAGGTCAAGGATTAGTCTTTGCTGTTTGACCTGCATCGTATGGCTCTGCTCTCAAAGTCAGATTACGGCCCGCAAGAATGACGGAAGCGCTAGCGTCTGAAGCGCAGCTTCTGGTAGGATGGGTGCGGTCAAGGGCGGTTAGCTCAGCGGTTAGAGCGTCCCGCTTACACCGGGAAGGTCCGCGGTTCAAATCCGTGACCGCCCACCATTCAGCAGCCCGAACGGTAACGCGGGGGACGTAGTTCAGTTGGTTAGAACGCTGCCCTGTCACGGCAGAGGTCGCGGGTTCGAGTCCCGTCGTCCCCGCCATAACTTTGAGGGAGTTGCTTAGGCTTCGGGTCGTCGGCCCCAGCAAATGCGCCTGGGCGCAATGACTTGCGGAAGAGGACAACAATGTGCTCGTCCGTTGTCCTCCCTGGGCTACGATCCAATACCCGAATGCATGTAAGTTAATCGCGGTATAAGCCTGCCCTAGTTGTCAAAAAAGTTGCATACATTGTGGCTGGACTGAACCTTGTAACGCGCAAGTGGCCATTGCAAAATAAATGACTTACGGCATCAGCTAAGACATCGGCTGCTTTGGTACTACGAGTGCAAGCAAGTCCTGTACATCATTTTACAGGGGTGACCAGATGAGACTTTCTCGGATTGCATTTTTGCTGGCGTTGGTGGGATTTTCCGCAACTATCGCCAAGGCGTCTAGGGTGGTTATAACCGCGCCGGACCCGACTTGCGGCGAGGGGGCCGTCAATCCCTTTTTTGGTGATACCATAACGATTGACGGGACGATGACCCAAAACTACACCTTCACCTATTGCGGTTCGGCTCCTCTTTCTGAGCTCATTGTCGACGTTACCCCCACCCTGCCTAAGGACTCGATCTTTTGCCTTCTATTGGGAACTGCTTTCAATGAATGCGCAACAAGCACAGATAGCACGCCACCGCCGCCTGGTCTGACTATCTTAGACCTCTTCTGCGACACGAGCTTTTCGCCTTGTACGGGGCTGAAGAACGCCGATGGTGTGGGAGTGGGGTTTTTTGTGCCGGAGCCGCCAGCGGGAGAGCTCCTTCTGCTCGGCCTTAGTGTGCCATTCTTCGGACTTGGTGTGCGTAAGACTTGGAGAGGAATTGGAAATCGCCGGACGGGCCGAAGGCTATCCTTCAGCTAGCGTAGCTTCTCCAGGCAACTTTTCGGATCTTACGAGGAGTCTCCAGGCGATCCGCGTTTCA
The DNA here is from genome assembly GCA_963697645.1 of uncultured Acidobacteriota bacterium. GTDB lineage: Bacteria > Acidobacteriota > Terriglobia > Acidiferrales > UBA7541 > Palsa-295. The sequence goes on from CAVOOU010000002.1 coordinate 223,701, forward strand.
ACACCTTGTTGAACCCCTCTTGTTTCCCCCTACCCGTGATTAGGTATGCGCAGCCTGGCCTGTCGGGTCACGACTTACTTGGTTGAGTATGTCTTGATTAAGCTTTGGAAGCCCGGACTGTTATGGAGACTATTCAAATCCGGGTCCACCACCGCGTACGCAGCTGGGTAGCGCTTCTCTAGCGCTTCCTTAAGTGACGCTAACGCCTGGCTGGGCTTGCCAAGGAGCGCATTTACCTGCGCTTCGGTGTATATAATGTTGACGTCGTCCTTGGCTTGCGCTCGAGAGCGCCGGATGAAATCTTCTGCTTCCTGGGTTTTCCCGATTTTGGCGTATGCCAACGCCATCTCTGCCATTACTTCTGCATCGCGCGAATTCGTCTGTAGCTCTTTGTAACCCAGGGAGATCGCCTGCTGATATGTGGCCTGAGCCTTTTCCGCCTGCCCTGATCCTCGATATGCATCACCCAAATTTACGGCCATAACCATGTCATTCGGGTTCAGCGCCAAAGCCTTCTCGAAGGCCTGAGAGGCGTCTGCGTAACGCTGCAACAAAAGATAGGCTGTGCCGAGGTTCGAATAGGAGCCAGAGTCGGGTTCGATTTGTAGGGCTTTTTCCAAGTACGGAATCGACTCAGCGTATTTGCCTTCTTGAACGAGCACACCTCCCGCATTTTCGAGTGGCGCATTCACGTCCGGTTCTAGTTGCGTAGCTTGCTGAAACGCGCTAAGAGCTTTCTTGTAATCACCGACTTGGTAGTAGGCCTTGCCAAGAGAATTTTGGTTGACCCAGTAATAGGGATTGAGTTCGATAGCCTTTTGATAAGCTTCAATCGCATGAGGTGCGTTGCCGCTAACCAGATAAGCGCTTCCCAAACGCCGATAGACATCATCCGAATTGGGCGCCAGAGTTTGAGCCCGATTAAGTTCGGCGATTGCCTCCGAGTACTTTCCGGTAGCACGGTAAACAGCGCCGAGCATGTAGTGGACTTCCGGAAGTTGATCGTTGATCTGTTGAGCTTGTTGCGCAGCAGCCAGGGCCTTTTGGGTCCAAAAGGCATCCTTCCTAATTGCGTTCATCCGCAAACTTGCCTGGGCCACTCCAGTGTATGCGAGCGCAAACTTGGGGTCTTCTTTTAATGCCTGATCGAAATAGTCGAGCGCTGCCTGAGTATTCTTAGCGTCGTTTCCGCGCAAGGAATTGCGCCCGCGGAGGTACAGGTCGTATGCCGCAACATTATCCGTTGGCCGAGCTCCCGATTTGGCAAGCTCGTCGTTCGTAGGGTTGATCGTCAGGGCAGATACCAACTGATTGTAAATCTGATCCTCAAGGGTGAAGAGATCTCCTGTAATACCATCGAACTCTTGTGACCAGCGGCGCTTGCCCGCGGCTGCGTCCTGCAGACTGACGACGACTCGAACTTTATCGCCTTGTCCTTGTAGTGTTCCCTGAACGAGGAGATTCGCACCAAGCTGCCGAGCCAGCTTTTCGAGCGGCTGTGTCTGATCAACTCTTCCACCGGCTTCGCCGCTCGCCACGTGAACTTCTTTCAATTGAAAAAGCTTTGCGGTGAGCGCTTCCTCGACGCCTTGCGCCAAATAGCCGAATTGCAATTGGTCGCCAAGCACTTGGAGTGGAAGCACAGCCACAACCCGGCCGCTCGAGAGCGGCGGGATGCCGGAAACCGAACCCGCCGCCCCGCCCTTACCGCCGGGGATGACCAGATGGCGCACGGGTGGAATCGCAAAAGCGAGCAGAAGCAGGGCCAAAACACCCCCAACAACCCAGGTCCAGCGCCTCTCTGCAACAAATTCCGGGATTTGAATCTGAACGGTGTGCGAGCCGCTTGCCGAACCTCGCGACCCTTGCAGGTCAGCGAGAATCTCATAGGCACTTTGATATCGGGCGGCCGGGTCGCGCTCCAAGCAGCGCATAATGACGCGTACAAACCAGCTCGGAAGCGATGGATTTATCAGCTTGGGATTCTTAGGCTTTTCCTGAATCCGTTGGTACATCACCTTCAGCGTGGATTCGCCCGTAAACGGAACGTCGCCGACCGCCATCTCATACAGCATCAATCCATATGAGTACAGATCGCTCCGTTGGTCGGCGGGCTTCCCTTCTACTTGCTCGGGTGACATGTAGCGCGGTGTACCCAAAAAGGCGCCCGTTTTGGTCATGCCTTGCGCGCCTTCTTCAAATGACTTCGCCAGGCCAAAGTCGGAGACGAAAATCTGATCGTCTTTATTGACTAGAATATTTTGTGGCTTGAGATCCCGGTGGATCACCCCCTCGGCATGAGCCGCGGCCAGCGCTTCGGCCAGAGTCCTCGCGTATTTCAGCACGCGCTCCATCGGGAGCTTCGGATTATCTTTGAGGATTCCGTAGAGATCCTGGCCTTCCACATAGGCCATAGTGATAAATTTCGTGCCGCCCACTTCTCCCATGTCGTGGATGCGAAGGATGTTCTTGTGGGAGATCTTGCTGGCGAGAACGAGCTCTTGTTTGAATCGCTTCAGTGCGTCTGACTCGCCCATCGCTCCGTGGCGAACTACTTTGAGTGCCACGACACGATCGAGGTCCTTGTCATATGCTTTATAAACGCGGCCCATCCCGCCCTGGCCCAGCAGCGCTTCAATGCGATAGCGCGTTCCGAAATCGCTCCCGGGGGCGAGAGCGGTCGCGTCCACCATCACCATTGTTTCGGAGTCCCCTATCGGCATAGGGGTACCGCAGCGGGAACAAGACTCGGCGAATTCGGGGTTAACCGTGCTGCAGTGAGGACAATTCATCGCGGAAGCCGCCAGGACGGCTCAATCCTGCTTGTCACGATGCACGATTATGCGCAATCCAAGGAAACGCCGCAACCTCAATTAAAACTATCCCACCCAAGCCAATTGTGAGCAACGACGGAACAAGCGGAGCCGGGCAGACTTCCGCTACACTGTTCCGTAATGCTCGGAACCCCAATTCATGTATGGGTCGTCTTCGCAGTTGTCATCGCCGCAGCATTGGTTCTCGACCTCGGAGTCTTCCATCGCAAATCGAAGAAGGTCTCCCTTCGCGTTGCCCTGATTGAGAGCGCGGCATGGATCGTCCTTTCCCTTTTGTTCGCCGTCTACGTTCACTTCTCCCGTGGGACGCAGGCGGGAGTCGCATTCCTCACGGGATATTTGGTCGAGAAGTCGCTGAGCGTAGACAATATTTTCGTCTTCGTATTGATCTTCCGGACGTTCCAGGTCCCCGAGCGATCACAGCATAAGGTTTTGTTTTACGGCGTAATCGGCGCTCTTGTGATGCGCGCTCTGTTCGTTCTCGCCGGCGTCGAGTTACTCCAGGAATTTCATTTCATCCTTTATATTTTTGGCGGGATTCTGGTCGTCACCGCAATTCAGATGTTGCGCCGGGGCCAGCGAGCAATTGAGCCAGAACGCAACTGGCTTGTGAGGATCACGCGCCGATTTATCCCTGTGTTGACCGACTACGGCGGCGAAGACTTCTGGGTCAAGCGTGAAAGAAAATGGAACGCCACACCTTTGTTCATGGCTCTCGTCGCGGTCGAGGCCATGGATATAGTGTTCGCGGTCGACTCTGTCCCGGCAGTTCTTGCGATTACGCGCGACACGTTCATTGTGTATTCCTCAAATGCCTTCGCCATTCTGGGACTACGAGCACTGTACTTCGCACTCGCTGATATTCTTCCCCGCTTTCGATTCTTGCATCAGGGTCTGGCGGCAATACTCTTGTTTGTTGGCTTCAAGATGATTGCGAGCGATTGGATCGACCTTCCGGATCTTATGGCACTGGGGGTGATTGCGGGGATTCTGTTGATTACGATTGTCGCATCGCTGGCAGTCTCGCCTAAAGTCGGCGAAAGATCTCACGGATAGGTCTTCGCCCTCGGGTAAAAACATCTAGAACAGTTTTGGAAGCGTTCATTGAATGCTCAGCACGAGAAGGCGCGGTTCGGTTATTTCCTCAAATCGCGTAGCGCAACCCTTCTCGACCCAAGCCTGCTTGACGGCTCGAGCTTTCAACGTCTTGCACACCTGACTATCTTCGCTACGCGCGCTGAGGCGCCGTCTCCATCCGCGATTCAGCAACGCTCGCGAGGGCGCCTTCCAGCACGTTCAGCCCTTCGTCGAACTGCTCGTCCATCACAACCAGAGGGACAAGCAGCCGTATCACATTGCCGTAAGTCCCAGCCGATATCAGAATCAAGCCGTGCTCGTAGCAATATCGGACCACTTGCTCCGTCTCTGCTTTCGCCGGCTCCCGTGTTTCCGGGCTTTGCACCAACTCAATGGCACGCATCGCACCCAGCCCTCGAACATCACCGATCAGGGGCCAACGCTTTTTCCAACCACGCGCGCGCAAATCGAACAGTTCACCGAGCTTCTCGGCCCTACCAGAGAGATTCTCGCTCTCCATGATTTCGATGGCTGCAAGCGCTGCTGCGCATGATACGGGATTGCCACCGAATGTTCCGCCGAGCCCGCCCACGCCTGGTGTATCCATAATCTCGGCACGGCCTGTCACCGCCGCGAGCGGCATTCCTCCACCGAGCGATTTTGCCGACACCAAGCAGATCCGGCACGACGCCATACCGTTCGCAAGCAAACATCGCGCCTGTCCGGCAGAATCCCGTCTGTACTTCGTCGGCAATCAGCAGGATTTCGTGCCGCCTGCAAATGTCCTGAATGATTGAAAAGAATTCCGGCGGTGGCGTGACGAACCCTCCTTCGCCTAACACCGGCTCTACAACCACTGCCGCGACCGCTTCGGACGCTACGACACGCTTAAAGGAGTCTTCCAAGTGCTTCGCGCAAAATACGCCGCAGCTTGGATATTGCAGCGAATACGAACAGCGGTAGCAGTAGGCGTACGGGATACGGTAAATGTCCGTAGCGAAGGGCTCGAATCCTGCTTTGTACGGATGCGTTTTGCTGGTGAGCGACATCGTCAGCATCGTGCGTCCGTGGAATGCATCTTCAAAACATATGACGGCTGGACGATGCGTATAGCTTCGCGCGATTTTTATGGAATTTTCAATCGCTTCCGCACCGCTGTTTACCAGAATCGTTTTCTTGGGAAACTTTCCTGGCGTGAGCGAGTTCAACTTTTCGGCAAGCTCGATATATTTTCCATACGGCGCCACGCTGAAGCATGTGTGCAGGAACGCATCCAACTGTTCGCGAATGGCAGCCAGCACGCCGGGCGCGCGATGCCCCACATTCAAACAACCGATCCCTCCGGCAAAATCAACGTAGCGATTTCCGTCCACATCTTCCAGCATCGCGCCTTCTGCTCGCGCCGCGAAGATGGGAGTTGCATGGGCCACGCCGCGCGCCACGGCTGCGTTGCGGCGGCGCATCAGCTCCTGAGATTTTGGTCCGGGAATCGGCGTGCGCAAATTAATCGTGGGCATGTCAGTACCATCCGATCGGCTGTTCATTCAAATTGATGTGCACCTGCTTCGTTTCGAGATATTCCTCAATGCCCCAGGACCCGAGCTCGCGGCCGAAGCCGGACTGCTTGTACCCGCCCCACGGGGCCTCGACGTACGTTGGCTGCATGTGATTCACCCACACAATTCCCGCACGCAGCGCTTTCACCACTCGAAACGCTTTGAAAATGTCGCGCGACCAAACCGCCGCTGCCAGACCATAGGGAGTGTCGTTCGCGATGCGAATCGCATCCGCTTCATTGCTAAAAGGAATCACCGCGGCGACAGGCCCAAAAATCTCTTCTTGCGCGATGCGTGATGAATTGTCTACATCGTAGAAAATCGTCGGCTCTACGTAATAACCGCGTGTGCTCGCTGAAGAACGGCCGCCGCCCGATGCGACCTTCGCTTCCTTCTTGCCAAGTTCCTGATATGAGCGAACGCGATCGAACTGCTCCTTGCTAACGAGCGGTCCCATCTTCGTTTCGCGCTCGAGTGGCGGGCCCAAGGCGAATGGTCTTGGCTTTTGCCGACATCGCGTCCACAAATTTCGAGTAGATGGACTTCTCGACCAGAATCCGGCTGCCAGCAGAACAGACCTCGCCCTGATTGATAAACACGCCGAACAACGCCCCATCAATGGCCGACTCAAAATCCGCATCGGCAAAAAATATGTTGGGAGATTTTCCGCCCAGTTCGAGCGTCACGCGCTTCAACGTGTCAGCCGCCATCTTGACAATCGCCTTCCCCACCGCAGCGCTTCCCGTGAACGCAACCTTATTCACATCCGGATGCTTCACCAGCGGCGCGCCAGCCGTCTCCCCAAATCCGGTAATGATATTCACAACGCCGGGTGGCAACCCGGCGTCGGCAAGATAACCAGCAAATTCGAGCGCCGTGAGCGGCGTCTGTTCGGCTGGTTTCAAAATACAAGTACAACCGGCGGCGATCGCGGGCGCGAGCTTCCACGCGGCCATCAAGAGCGGATAGTTCCAGGGAATGATTTGCGCCGCGACGCCGATCGGTTCGCGCATCGTGAAGTTTAGTGCATTGTCCGGCACCGGATTCACGCTGCCGAGGACTTTCGTTGCAAGCCCGCCGTAATATTCCAAGCAAGTCGCAACGTCATTGATGTCGTACTCAGCTTCGACGATCGGCTTCCCCGAATTGCGCGCTTCGAGCTCTGCCAGCGCCGCTGCTTCCTTCCGGACTCGCTCAGCGAGCCGGAAAAGAATGCGGCCGCGCTCCTGCGCCGTCGTCTGCGGCCATGCACCGGAATCGAACGCAGCTCTCGCGGCGGCCACCGCACGATTGACGTCTTTCTCATCCGCATCCGGAACCTCGGCGAGAATCTCCTCCGTCGAAGGATCAACCACCGGGAAATATTTTCCGTTTTGGCTCTCGACAAATTCCCCGTTGATGTACATCTGATATCTGCGCACAGAAGCTTTGGCCTCGCTGGCCATTTAAATCCTCCCGCCGACCGACGAATTCAGACGCGGCTAGCCGCCGCCTGTGGCGCCTTGCGCCGTCCGTAAACAAAATAGAAAAACGCTGCCAATCCAATAAAAAACGCGGTTCCGCCCAGCATCCAAGCTTCGTACGACGCTACCGATGTGATTTGCTGCGCGGGCGAGAACGCGAACACGGTTCCAAGAATCGTCATCAGCAAACCGCTCGTACCCGCAAAAATAAGCACTGCCTCTGCTGTAGTGCCCATTCCCAGCGGTCGCAGGATCGAAGGCCAGCTTCAGCAAAGCGCCAAACATATAAAGGAACGGCACCAACTGCAGCACCACGGCGAGCGACAATAAACGCTGAAACGTCTCCTGCACGCCCGAGCCAAACAGGCTAATCAGCACGAGAATCGCAGACACGACCGCATGAACGATCAGCGCCGCATAAGGCGTCCCGTATTGCGGGTGCACTCGCCCCAGCCAACTCGGGAGATAAGAATCCAATCCCGCCACAAACGGAATTCGCGCGGAACCAGCAAGCCATGCAGATCCAATACCCGCGATCGAAATGCTTAACATCAGCGCAAAAGGCGCGACGATCCACGCAACGCCTACTCGCGACGCCATGTGACTCACTGCCTGCACGATTCCCTGCAGCACGTTGATGTCGTTTTTGCTCATCGCGATCAGAAGCGTCAGCGTTGCTGCAATGTAGAGTGCGCCCGAAATTACTCCGCCCCACGCGACCGCGCCTGGAAGCGTCTTCTGCGGATCGCGAATTTCATCCCCCATCACGGAGGCGAGTTCGAGCCCTACGAGACCAAAACAAATTACGCCAAACGAATTCAACAGGAATCGCGGGTCAGCAGGAATTTTAAAATCCGCAGCGGTCACCGTGGTGCCAAATCGAAGCCACACAATCAGGCCTAATGCAATCAGCAGCCCACCTGCGACGACGGTTCCGATACTGCCAACGTTGTTGATCCATTTCCCAACACCGAGTCCAACGATATTAAGGACCACAAGTAACGCCAGGAGCGAAAGGGATGCAGTGACCGTGAACACCTTGTTATCAGCCAGCGCTGCGTGGCCCGGCCCGAGCGAAAAAACGGCGACGCCGACGAAATACAGCATAACCGTGGGCACGTACATCATGTTATTGGTCCAGTAGCACCAGCCCGACAAAAATCCGTGAAAATCTCCAAACACTTCCTTGGCCCAAAGATAAACTCCGCCCTCGCCCGGGTACCGATGAGCCAGCTCAATCACCGCAATTCCCTGCGGCCAGAAAAACAGAACCAGGCAGAGAATCCAGAGCCAGACCGTTACGCCGCCGTTCGCGGCAATGCTCGGTACAACATTCAGGTTAAATACCGCTACGACGAACAGCGCAACGAGGTCCCAACGCCCTAGCGCTCGCTTCAGATGCGCGGTCTCGTTCTTGGCGCTACTCTCGTCTGGCAGAAACGACTCCCTTAGTGCGCGGCTGTAACCACGTGCGGCTCTTTCTGTGCAGCAGCAAGAGCCGGTGCGATCTCCGCAAACACTTCCAGATGACGGTCGATATCTGCGTCCGTGTGCGCCACGGATACGGTCCACTGCTCATCCCACCAATAAGGTTGCGCCATCACTCCGCGGTTCACCATCGCAAACCAGTAGTGACGCCAGATTTCGCTGTCGATCTTGAGCCAGTCGCGATAATTGCGAATCGGCTGCGGGAAAAACATCAGCGCGCCATTCGAGCCCGCACTCGCGAGATAGGCATCGAGTCCCGACTTCTTCACTTCCTTCTCATAGCCATCCACAAGCTTCTTGTTAAGGCGATTCACGTGTTCGTATGCTGCTGGTGTCAATACCTCACGAAAAGTCGCAAGGCCGGCCGCCATTGCTACGGGATTTGTGTTGTAGGTACCACCGTGAAACACGCGATGATCTGAGATCAAACCCATCACCCGACGCGTCGAAGCAAACGCCGCAAGCGAAAATCCCCCGCCGATCGATTTCGCGAGGCACACAATGTCGGGATTCACCTTGAAATATTCGCAAGCTCCGCCGCGCGCCAGCTTCGCCCCGGTTTTCACTTCGTCGAAAATCAGCAGCGCTCCATTTTTCTTCGTGATCTCGCGCAAAGCCTGGTGATAGCCGGGATCGGGCATCAGGATGCCCACATTCATCATGATCGGCTCGACGATCACCGCCGCGATTTCGTTGGGATACTTCGCGAAAAGACGTTCCACCGACGCCGGATCGTTGAATTGGGCGACGAGCGTATTTTGCAGCGTCGCCTTCGTGATGCCTTCACCGCCCGGAACAGAATTCGGCGCATTCGGATCGCCCACTTCGTTTTCCTTCGGTTTCACCGAAACCAGCGCCGAGTCGTGCAGGCCGTGATAGCCACCCTCCATCTTGATGATGCGATCTCGCCCCGTGGCCGCTCGCGCCAATCGCACCGCGTGCATCGTGCATTCAGTCCCGCTGTTGCTGAACCGAACCATCTCCACCGGAAACCGTTTGCATATTTCTTCCGCGAGCTCCCACTCCATATCGTGCGGCATGCCAAACATCGTGCCCGTGCTCAGCCTCTTCTGCACCGCGCTCACCACAGCCGGATGACAGTGCCCTGCCATGAGCGCGCCGAAACAAAGATTGAAATCAATGTATTCATTTCCATCGACGTCATGGATGTGGCCGCCCTTTCCATCGCGTACGAATATCGGATAGGGATCGTAGGCTCGATAGTTGCTGGCTACGCCGAGCGGCAAACGCTCGACAGCCTTCTTGTGCGCCTCGCGCGAGCGCGGCGTGCGCTTTTCGTACGTTTCGATTTCCTTGCGAAGAGCCTCGTGCATAACTTCCTCCATCCCCACTGCTGGTGGCCGCTAACGGCCCTGCGATTTACCTCTTCTTACTGAGCTTCGAGATTCTTTCACCTGCCAGCTTCGAAAGCGAAAGCCACGCTTCTTGAGCTCAGCGAAAAATGGTCTCCGGCGGCACCACATTCTCGGGCGCCTGCACTCCGACTGCCACGAATCTCTCCTCGGCCAAGCATCACCGCTGCAATCGCAGCCGGAAAGCCGGTGTCTCGCGCCACGGCAGAAAGCTGTGGCCGCACCGAATGCCCGGCCCACATTTCCATCGCTGTCGCGGTTCGCCGCTTTCCCGCGCCGCCCTGTTACAACCACCCTCAATGCTTCGACATCTTTCGGCGTCTTCGTCGTCGCATGCTTTTGTAACAAGGCCAAAAGCACGGCTCGCGGCGCTACGCGCGTCCCGTTCACCGCAATCGGCTCGCGGCTCGTAAATCCCGTATGCGCGAGATTTTGGACCAGGCTCACGAGTTGCGGTTCGTAGTTGATCTTGAAAAATACTTCTCGCACGCCCTTCTTCCGGAAGCTTTCCGCCAGCGTGCCAAGCTCGGAATGAATCGAGTGCCGCAACACAATATTGCCGATCGGTCGCGGAAATTTTCCCGGCTCGGGATCGGAAAGCATCGGCTTCTCGACGTATCTTCCATTTTCAAAAGCAATCGGAGGCGTCGTCAGCTCGTCGAGAATCGTCGCAATCGAAAACGTGTACGCGATCGGACTGTCATACTTCTGCTCGTCCGCGCCCGCGTTGTACACTCGAATCGCATCCACGCGATCCAGCGGATCCGCCAGCGCGCGAGCCATCACATTCGTAATCCCCGGCGCCCCACCCATTCCCGCAATCGCCAACCGTCCAATTCTGCGGAAATCGCGATCGAGCGAGAACTGCTTCTTCGTCATGTGATACAACCCGCCAAGGTCCATGTAGTTCACTCGAGCGGCAAGCGCGGCGCGCATCACATCCAGGTTCCAATTATACTGCGTGCAGTTCACCACCACATCGCAGCCTCGCAGAAGCCTCGCCAGCTCCCCGGTTTCCCGCACATCCGCAAAAATAGACCGCGCTCGCCCGCGACCGAATTTCTTAGCCACTTCCGCAGCGCGGCCGCGGTCAAAATCCCCAACGACAATCTGCTGCACCTCCGGCGCCCCCGCGAGGTCGTGCACCACCGCACGCCCCATCATCCCCGCGCCTAAAACAAAAATCTTCATCCCGCTCCCGCCGCCGTCAAATTACCCGCAGACGCCAAAACGAGGGCGCCGCACCAGCGGTACCCTCGCTCCGAGATTTCCGTCAAATCTCGTTAGAACAGAACCTTGAAGACCAAACTGAATCACGCGCGGTCCTTCGCGCGTCTTGGTGACCTTACACCAAACGTCCCCCGGATTCTGCCCGCGACAATCACAGACTCCGTCGCTGAAAGTTGCCATCCGGATTGGCGAACTGCGTGTGATTCCATGCATTGTAGAACTCAGCGCGGAATTCCGTGTTCAACCGCTCGTTGATAGGTGTTCTCTTCTCGATGGCAAGATCCGTGTTGCTGATCGCCGGGCCGCAACAAAACGCGTGCGGCATGTTGCCGAAAGTCCCGGGGATCCCTGAATCAGAAATAGTTCGTGGCGTCGGAAACCAGAACGCCCGCATTCTTTTTGCGGATTGAGCCGCTCGATCGGACCACGACGACTTGCGGGGTGTTAACTTCTTCGAAATCGAAGCTGCTTTGCAGTTCCAGATCATTCTGCGTTTGGATGCGGATCGGGAATCCGCTCTGATACGTGACAATTCCAGAAATTCCCCATCCGTTCACGACTTTCCCCATAAATCCATCGTGCTTCGGAATCGGAAGCTGCCAGTACGGGCTGAAAACGAAACGATGCTTCGCATCGAGGAGTGAAAGACCTCGAGTGGCATTAGAAGTTCAGAGGAATTCAAAATATTCTCGAATGACGCTCCCTGATCAATCGCCTTGCTGAACGTGTACGACGCCTGAAACAGCAAGCCCATTCGAAAAGCTGCGATCTAACGAGATCTGCAATCCGTTGTAGTTCGAATTGGCGATTGTGTCCTGCGCGAAGATGTTGCTGAATACCGGTATACCGTCGGCAGGACAACCAACCACCCGGTCGGACAGGGTCAGTGCAGTTGGGCGACGAGAAGAGTACGACGTGCCGACCAGCGTTAATCCGTTTGGAGCCGCTGCTCCCACCGTGCCGCTAAAGCAGTCGGGTTGCCCCCGGACGCGCCGTTATAGGGCAATACAAGCCCAGCGCACTGATGTGGGCACTTTGAACGGCTGGGCGGAAGCGCGACAGAGTTGGATCAGCGGGGACAACAGTCCCCGGAGGAATGAAGTATCGGGAGTCTGCTCCAAAAGGTCCGCACGAGGTTGGAATACCTCCGTCCGAAACGCAGGCGCCGAAAGCACGTTGTTCGAGTCGCCGAGATTGCGTTCAGGCCGAGACACGTTTGAATGATTTCCGGCGTCCAAATCACGAGATGCCAGCAAGCGATGCGCCTGAGTTCCTACGTAGGCGATCGCGAAGCACCATGCTCTTGCCCAACTGCCGCTCGATCGTCAGGTTGTATTGCTCGGCATATTGAGACTTGCAGATGGGGCTGAAATTCGCCGAACAGCAGCATCGGCCGGAACTTCGGAAAATCTACGCAGCCCTTAGGCCCGCCCGGATCGAAGCAGGGGGTTTGCGGGGTTTGCGTGATTACGCCCGAACGGGTTAGGAGCAGTTCCGTCCGCTTGAAATTCGAACGGCGGTATTGAAGTTCGGTATTCGAAAGAAAAATGCTGCCGCCAAAAGGCGGCTCGGCGCTGAATTGTTCGAGTACGAGTTGCTCGATCGGATTATAGAAGAGGCCGTAACCCATTCGAATGCTCGATTTACCTGGGCCTCCGGTCAACTTTGCCAGCCATCCTTCAGTCCATCCCGGGCTCCATGCCAGGCCGATCCGTGGGGCGAACGCTTTGTAGTAGGTCGACGTCAAACCGCGCGGCACGCCAGGATCTCCCGGGAAAACGAGTCCGAGCGGAAACACGAGGCGCCGGATTGGACGCAGTCGGGCTGCAGTACCTGCGGAACTCCCAGGGCGCCGTCATTCTGCTGGCGATAAGGAAGCACGGATATTGCGTGTTCATCTGGCCGGGGCGAAATGTTTGAAGGCGATTCCCAGGATCGTAATACGGAGTATTCAACTCCCACCGCAAACCGTAGTTGAGCGTCAAGTTCGGCTTCAACTTGTAGCTGTCTTGCGCAAAGAGATATAGGGACGGTGTGCGGTCAGGTTTTCACCTGAGCGGCGCCTTGCGTGTAAGAACTGGGCGTGCCGAGGAAGTAGTTCGGATAGGCGCTCGAAAATCCAACATCGTTTTGCGGGCGCCGTGCAAGACGTTGTGTCCAAGTTCTTCGCGTTACAGAGGTCTTGAATGCTGAAGAGCTGAAAGTCACCGTTGACATCAAAATAAAGGAACTGATCGAAGTGCTGCTGTCCGGAACATCGCCGCCGAACTTGAAGGTGTGCTTTCCCACCGTCTTCGTGAAATTGTCCGTCCATTGAAACGTGTTTCCGACCTGCGGCAACTCGCCCTCGAAGTTGTTTCCAATCGTAAAGCCGCCGATAACGCTGATCTACGGAACACCTACACGACCCGGAATGTTCGTAGTAATCCCGGCCTGCGGGATTATTCGGGATCGGAGAAGCACTTGTGGCGGGAATCGTTACGCACGAATCTTGCAACGCTGGGGAGCGTGTGCACAGGATGATTTAGATTCTTCTGACCTTCGCGAAAGTAGTTAAAGCGAAGCTCGTTCACAGAGGTCGAGTCAATCGTCCAGGTATGGCTCAGGTTCCATCTGCTGAACGCGTGTCTTGAAGATGGCGCCGAACCCAGGAAGGTTCGCGCCGGCTGCCTGAAAAGTTGAAAACGGATCCGTTCGATTGTCATCGTCAAAATAGTAGTAGGCTGAAAATAACTGTTCGGCGTTGATGTGGTAATCGAATCGAATGGTAAATTGATTCGACTCAGGTTTGCACTGCCAAGGTGTGATCGTGCATCCGGTCGCTGGGCAATTGCTCGGCGTTAAAGGGTTAACATACTGGTTATAGAGATCCAGCGCTGTTGGATCAAAACACTGGACGTTGGAATTTTATTGCCGGGAAAGATATCGTGGAACAACGCCCTGCTGGAGTGTTGCCCGCTGCCGCGTTGTGCTAGGGCGGCCTGCCCTGCCGGGCGTGAGCGCTGAACCTCCCGTGGTGCGACTCTGCCAAGATTTGCTGCAAAGTGCCGAGTCAATCAACGTTCCAGTGAAGGCGGGGCCGTCGGAGAAATCACCGCCTGCCTGCGGCCGCCGTCGGCAGAAAGGAATAGCTGCCCGGAGAAATGCCCTGTGTGAGTCGGTTCCCTTCGTACGATCCAAAAATGAACATCTTGTCTTTCTTGATAGGACCGCCGAGCGTGGCCCCAAACTGATTCTGTTTGTAATCGGCGATGATGTGAGGAGGATCGAAGTAGCCTTGCGTGTTCAGCGCGTTATTGCGCAGAAATTCATAGAAATCTCCGTGAACATTGCATTCGTCCCGGATTTGGTGACGACGTTCACGACCGACCCGGAGTTGCGACCGTATTCAGCATCGAAGGTGTTCGTCAGCACGCGGAATTCTTCAATCGCATCTGGTGATGGCTGAATTGCTGGCGAATTGACAAAGATGTCGTTGCCGTCGCCTCCGTTAACCATGTAGTTGTTCGAACGGCCCCGACCTCCGTTCACCGATACCACCCCGGGCTGATCGCTGCCATAGAATAGGTCCGCGCCCACTTGGGATTGCACACCAGGCTGAAGCTGAAGCAATTGGTAGGTATTTCGTTGGCTCAACGGCAGAGCCGCGTATCGACGTGTCTGTCATCACCGCGCCCAGCTGGGTGCTCGTCGTCTCCACCTGCGCCGCATTCGCTTCCACGGTCACCGTATCGCTCTTCCCGCCCACCGTGAGAGTAACGGTGATGAAATTCACGTGGCCGATCGTGACCACCACATCTTTCGCGAGAAACTTCTTGAAGCCCGTCGCCTCAGCCGAGACGTCATAGGTGCCAACGGGAAGCTCAGGTATATCGAAGGCGCCGTCTTTGTCCGACGTTACGGTGCGCGGCGTCGCCTGACCCGTCAATGTAGCTGTGACCGTGACGCCCGGAACGACCGCACCGGATGGATCATTCACGATCCCGCGGATGGCTCCATTCGTTTGCCCCATCGCCGCAGCGCAGAATGCCAGGCTCGCGCACGCCAGCAGGCACACCCGTCCCCACGCAGTCGCTCTCATTGGCGCTCCTTTTGAAAATCCCGCGTCCACCCCAGACGCCCCCGATTTTTCGATTGCGGCTTCTCGAAAAACCTTACTATAATTCGCGAACGTTAGAGGAAGCCCTGTGGCATTGTCAAGAGGAAACTGGTTTGGCTCACGCTCGTAAGTTGCCCGGGAAGGCTCAGCACGTTTCGGGCTATCTGCGCATCAGCGATGTCGCGCGTCTCGTCGGTGTCTCACCTTCAATTCTTCGCTCCTGGGAAATCCTTGGTCTTATTTCGCCCGCTCGCACACGCAGCCAATACCGCCTCTACACGCAAGCGGACGTGCGCTTGCTCAAGCGCGCCCAATTTCTTCGTCGTGCTCGCGGAATGAATGCCCCAGCCATCGTCCATATGCTCAAAACGCAGGGGCTCCTCTCAAAATCTGGCGGCCACCAGCCGAAGGCAAGCCCGGTCGGCCCGCGCCTGCGCCGTTTGCGTTTGCAGCGCGGCTACTCTCTAGCGAAAGTCGCGCAGTCTGTGGATGTCTCGGTGGGTTTCTTATCCGCGCTCGAACGCGGGCAAATGAGCGCGTCGATCGCCACCCTCCGCCGCTTGGCTCGATTTTATCGTCTTAATATTCTTTCGCTCTTCGACGCTTCCGAAGCCAATCCGGGCCGTGTCCGCCCATCCGAAAGGAAAGTTCTCGAAGCCGGCAACGGCATCCGGATGGAACTTCTCTCCTGGGGTAACACGGTTATGGAGCCGCACATTTTTCGCATCGCCCCTTCTGCGGGGAGCGGTGAGTCTTACACACACGAGGGCGAAGAATTTCTCTACATTTTGAAAGGCTGCGTCGAAATTGCGCTCGATGGCGGCGAAGCGAATCGCCTCGAGCAAGGCGACAGTTTCTATTTCGAAAGCAGCACGCCTCACCGCTGGGTGAATCCCGGCAAGAAGGAAGCCTGGGTTTTGTGGGTGAACACTCCACCCACGTTCTAGCGGCGTTACAATGCGCCACGATACCTACGGGAGCGCCATCGACATCATGAAGACTAAACTCGCAGCGTTTGCGCTCTTGGCGATCTCCGGTTTAGCGCTGAGCGGGTGCAAAAAACAGCCTCACTCTGAGCCTGCTCGTCTGGGAAGGTTACGCCGATCCCTCCTTCGTTCGCCCTTTTGAGCAGTCTCACAAATGCAAAATCAGCGCTGCCTATATGGGTTCGAGCGACGAACTCGTCGCCAAACTCCGCGGCGGCAGCGCCAGCAACTACGACGTGATCTCGCCTTCGAGTGACGTCGCCACAATGATCGCCTCGGCAGGACTCGCTGCGCCTCTCGACCCTTCGAAGTTTCCCTCCTATTTGCAGCTCTCCGAACGCCTCCGCGAAATGCCGCTCGTGCGAGTGAATGGGAAGGTGTATGGCGTCCCGTTTACATGGGGACCCAATCCGCTTTTGTACGACACCAAAGCTTTTCCCCAGATACCCGATAGCTGGACGGTTCTTTGGAGCCCGGATCTCAAAAATAAAGTCTCGGTATGGGATGAACTCTCCACGATCTACATGGCCGCGCAGATCCTCGGTTACGACAAACCCGATCCCAGCCATCTCTATAACCTGACCGACGAAGAACTGAATAACGTGAAAAAGAAGCTCATCGAATTGAAGCCCAATATTCGAAAAATGTGGAGCACCGGAGGCGAACTGACGAATCTTTTCGAGAACCACGAAGTGGTCGCAGCGATGGGCTGGCCACTCATGACCAATCAGCTGCGTAAAGCGAACTTCCCCATCGGCGAAACGATCCCGAAAGAAAACACCACGGGATGGATTGATCACCTGATGATTACATCTGCAAGCGAGCATAAGGATCTCGCCGCGGAATTTCTCGAATACATGATCGAGGCCACATACGCAGAAAGCGGTGGCCGACGTCACCGGATACGATCCCGCCAATCCGCAAGCCGCCCAGTTCATGACGGAAGCTCAAAGAAAATCGCTGCACCTCGACAACCTCGATCTCTATATGACGCGCATCTATTTCTGGCAGCAAGTTCCTCGCCGCGATAAATACAACGAGATCTGGAATGAAGTGAAGGCCGCGCAGTGATGAAGTTCGTCTGCGCCATTCGCGAAACGCACTGCGGATCCGAACCCGGAATCTACCACGGGATCTACAAATGACCGGTCCGCTGGCGCAAGTCGCCACTGCGCCTGGCCGGACCGATTCGCTCCTATCGATCCGCGAAGTGGTGAAGCGTTTCGGCTCCCGTCCTGTACTTCGCAACATTTCGCTCGAAGTTGCTTCGGGCGAATTCTTAACGATCCTCGGCGAAAGCGGCTCGGGGAAGACGACCCTTCTGCGACTCATCGCAGGATTTGAGCAATTAGATGGCGGTGAAATCTGGATCGGCGGCGAGAGGCTTGATCCGATTCCTCCACATCGCCGCCCGGTTAACACCGTGTTCCAAAGCTACGCGTTGTTTCCGCACCTCAACGTGTTCGACAACATCGCTTACGGCCTGCGCGTCAAAAAATACCGCGAAGGCCGAGATTCCCGGCCGCGTCGCTCAGGCACTTGCCATGGTAAAGATGAGCGAGTTCGCGAAATCGCCTCCCGCTCGCCTCAGCGGCGGTCAGCAACAGCGTGTCGCGTTAGCTCGCGCCCTCGTGAATCGTCCTCGCGTTCTCTTGCTCGATGAGCCTCTCTCCGCTCTCGATGCGAATCTCCGTCGCCAGATGCAGACCGAATTGAAGGCATTGCAACGCGAAGTAGGAATCACATTCATCTTCGTCACCCACGATCAGGAAGAAGCCATGGCTCTCTCCGATCGCATCGCGCTCCTCCGCTCAGGTTTTCTCGAGCAGATCGCCGAGCCGCGCGAGATTTACGGCCAGCCTGCATCCACGTACGTCGCTCAATTCATCGGGCAAACCAATCTCCTTCGAGCTCACGTTCGCAACGGTCTCGCTCAGGCTGGGCCGCTCAAATGGCGCACCGCGGAGACGTCGAGCCAGGTTATCTTTTCCGTGCGCCCCGAATGCATCCGCCTTGTTCCAACCGGCGCACTGACTCAGCCAACCGACGATTCGATCGCGCGCTTCCATGCTCGCATCCTGAATCAGACCTTCGGCGGTGCAATGGACACGCTCGAACTCGACTGCGGCACTTCGCAGACCCTTCGCGCCCGCATCGCAAGCCCCGGCACTCTCAGCGGCCAGCACGAATTCGAGTTTCGCGCGAGTGACGCAATCGCCGTGCGCGGGGAAGATTCCGCCTAGCCATGTACACGCGTGCCTACAAATCGGCCGTCACAATCCCTCCGCTTCTTTGGGTCACCATCTTCCTCCTCGTGCCCTACGCGCTTCTCTTCTGCTACAGCTTCTGGTCCGTTTCGCCGCAACAAACCATCGTTCACAGCTGGAATCTTCAGAATTATTTTCAGCTGATTCGCAATCCGATTTACCTCTCGGTCCTTTTTCGCTCGATCCGCATCGCCGCCGCCGTTACCCTGCTCGCGTTGCTCCTCGGATACCCGCTCGCGTACTTCCTCTCTTTTCACGCCGCGAAACGAAAAGATTTGCTCTACCAGCTCGTGATAATCCCGCTGTGGGCCAGCTATCTCGTCCGCGGTTATGCCTGGAAGACGATCCTTGGAAGCGATGGCGTGCTCAACGGCCTGCTGCAATATCTCCACATCACTCGCCACCCCGTCGAATTTTTCCTCTATAGCCCGTTCGCGGTCGTCCTCACCCTCACGCACATCTACACGCCATTCACGTTCCTTCCGATTTACGCGTCTCTAGAACACGTTCCGCGAAATCTCGTCGAAGCTTCGCACGACCTTGGCGCATCTCCCTGGTCCACATTCCGGCGCGTCATTCTTCCTCTTTCTCTCCCGGGCGTTCTCGCCGGCGCCACCTTCGCATTCGTGCTCACCCTCGGCGATTTCCTCGCCCCTCTTCTCGTCGGCGGCGCGAGCGGCATCATGATTTCCAACATAGTCGTCAGCCTTTTCGGCGCCGCATATAACTGGCCCCTAGGCGCAGCGATCTCGCTCTGCATGCTTCTCCTCGTCATGACCCTGCTCTTCGCCACAGAGCGCCTCGAAAGGAAGCTCACTCTTTCATGAGCAGCTCACCCAGTTCCGTCCGCGCTCCCTTTCTCACGGTGTACGCGACGCTCGTGTATGCATTCCTCTACTTCCCGATCGTCGTCCTCGTTCTTTATTCCTTCAACGGCTCCGGCGTCGGCGGCTTTCCTCCATCAGGCTGGACCCTCGATTGGTACCGTCAGCTTTTTCAGGATGGCCCACTCTGGGATTCTGTTCTCAATAGCGTCATCGTCGCGGTAATCGCCGTCGGAATCTCGCTCACACTCGGCCTTCCCGCAGCGCTCGCTCTCGACCGCGCGCAGTTTCCGGGCAAGGCGCTTTTTCGCCGCATCGTTCTTCTGCCATTAATTCTTCCGGGAATCATCACTGGCTTATCGTTGCTCATGCTCTTCGTGGCCATGGGGATGAAACTCAGTCTTGTAACCATCACCCTCGGCCACGGCACCGCGCTCATATCCGTTGCCACCACGGAAATCTTTGCTGGCTTGCAAAAACTTGACCGAGCCCAGGAAGAAGCCTCGCTCGATCTCGGCGCGAATCAGTGGAAAACGTTCTGGCGTATCACGCTCCCGAATCTCCGCGTCTCTCTGATCGCCGCTGCGCTGCTGATTTTCACGCTCTCGCTCGACGAAATCGCCGTCAGCTTTTTCCTCATCGGCCGCGACAATACCCTGCCCCTCGAAATCTGGTCGCGCCTGCGCCGCGGGATTACGCCGGAAATCAACGCCATCTCCACACTGATCCTCGCCTTCTCCATCGCCACAATTCTCGTCTGGTATCGCCTTCGCACGCGCAGCACCCGCGCCGAAGAAGCAGGCGCGCAGCTATTGGCATCCGACTCTGGAAGGAGAGCATTCATGAGCGGAACTCGGCGGGATTTTCTGAAGTTCGTGGTAGCAGGCTCAGTCGCGGTCGGCTGCCCTATCGATCTTTCTCTGCTCGCAGTTCCCGACGACTCCAAAACTCAAGTCGAAGGCGACAATTTCGACATCTGCCATCAGGTCCGCGATGGTCACTCCTTCTCGCACCCGCCGATTTCAAAGCGCTACGATGTGGTCATCGTCGGCGGCGGAGCCAGCGGTCTCAGCGCCGCTTACTTCCTTCGCCAGCACGATTTCCTGCTTCTCGAAAAAGAACCACACTTCGGGGGCAATGCCTACCTTGAGGAATATCAAGGACAAGCCTTCGCCACGGGCTCTGCTTACGACGAGAAGGGCACGTCGAGCGAACAACTGGCGCGCGAAATCGGCCTCACGATGCTTCCGATCGATTCCTTTGACCCCACAATCCTCAACGGCAAGTGGATCAAGGACACCTGGCACGCTGGCCTCGACGAACTTCCCTATCCCACATCAGTCCGCGAAAGCTTCAAAAAATTCCGCGCCGATATGCTCGCAATCGACCTCACGAAAAATATCGAACAGCTTGATAACGCCCCGCTCACAAAATATCTGAGCTCCTACGCTCCCGAAGTCAAATCCTGGTGGGATGCCTACGGTCCCTCGAACTGGGGTGCTAAATCCGCGGACACGTCCACCTATGTCGCGCTCATCGATTTCCAGGAAGTTGTCGCAGCGGAAAAAGACACGAGGGTCACCTTGCCA
Source organism: uncultured Acidobacteriota bacterium (assembly GCA_963697645.1). Classification (GTDB taxonomy): domain Bacteria; phylum Acidobacteriota; class Terriglobia; order Acidiferrales; family UBA7541; genus Palsa-295. Next base: position 244,487 of record CAVOOU010000002.1, read on the forward strand.
GGCGGCAACGGCGCTCTCACACGCAAACTCGTCGAAACGCTTCAGCCCAAGCTCGCTGAACGATTGATAAGCGACGCCACAATCATCTCCGTCGAGCCGCAAAAGAACGAAGTCCGCGTCACCTATATTCAGGGAGGCGTACCGCATTCGGTGGGAGCGAAGTTCGTCATTATGGCAACGCCGAAATTCATCACTTCTCGAATCGTCGCGGGACTTTCAGACGCACAGCAGGACGCCATGTCCTCTTATCAATATTGTCCCTACCCTGTGATCAACATAATTTTTGACAAGCCGGTCTACAACCGGGGTTATGACACCTGGTGCCCCGCGAACTCCTTCACCGACTTCATAGTCGCCGACTGGGTCGTGCAGAAGCAACCAGGATATAAGCAGAAGAACAACATCCTTACGTTTTACACGCCGCTCGCGGAAGTCGATCGCAAGAAGCTTCTGAAAATCGACGACTGCCGGCAAATCGCAGCCAATGTCCTGCGCGACTTCCAGAAACTCCTGCCGGAATTCGCCACCACAAATCCCGCGGAAATTCATTTCTATCGCCGCGGCCATCCGATGTTTCTGCCCACGCCCGGCCTGTTTACGAAAATTATTCCCGCAGCCAGCCGGCCGCTCGATCGAATCTTCTTCGCCAACGCTGATTCGATCGGCCCTGAATCTGAAATCTCCGCAGCCGTTGATTCAGGGCACAAGGCAGCGGAATGGATCGAAAAGCGCCTTGCGGGCGCTTCCGCCTCTACGGCCGCTGCTGGCGTCGGCCTGCGGGCCTAAAATCCCGCAGCAAAAAAAACACCCGGTAATCCAACCCGGGTGTTCGAACTCTCTCAATTCCTGCCAGGGAGTGAGAAAGAAATTTGCGCGCATCGATCTGCGCTTATAGTCGGGCCTTTGCCCTAGCGGCTTGCCACCCCTAGGTTATGCACGCCCGAAATCAGGAAGCCCGCCGTGCTCGCCGACTGCGGCACAAACCACATCCGCCGCACCATCCCATACTCGCTGTGCTGCATGCGTCGCGCCACATAATCAAGAAGCACAGGCCCCACCTGAATCGCGGCATAAATCGCGCCCGAATGCGCGAAAGGCCGCATCAGCGGATCATCTTCCACAGCTCCGTGCCCGATCGCTTGTCGCGTCGAATACGCATCAAACGTTGCCGCACCATGCTGCACCATCGTCAGCGCGAGCCAACTGCGGCTCATGCGCGGCTTCTCAGGGGAATAAACCTTGATTGGTTTTATCGGAGCTGGTTCCGCAATACGCACAGATGACAACGGCTGCGTGCTATCGTGGTCAGTCAGTACGACTACAGTCATTCCAGCCGCCGGCTTCTCCCCCGAGTCGCCGCTCAAATTCACCTTTGCGGGGTCTATATATCCCTTGCCCGACGCCGCCGCCACCGTGTCTGCCTCGCTGCCGAGCGCCACCGCACCAGCGGGTTTCGGCCGCGTGCCATCTGTTGCAGTGTCTGTATTAGTAAGTGTTGTCAGGTTCGCCCTGAATACCGGGCCAACCACTTTGGGGACGGGGCTAAACTGGAACAATAGCGCTGCAACGGCAAAAACCATGGAAGGGGGGCCTCCTGCTGCCGACGCCAGGGAGAAAAGCACGACTAGTACCATTGGGACGCAGTTCCGTATCGTGCAGATGCTGAATGACTTAAAGGGAAATGACGCGCCCGCCAGCCCTCGAACTCCAGGTCGATACGCCTTTCGAGGCAAGCGATTTCCTTGCTAGGTGAGAAATACTTTCCCAAATATTACCCGAAACCTGCGACTTATTCCCAAAACGGGGCTAAGGCTATGCGAGTTAGATGGGGCCGACCGCAGGTTAGACGACAAAATGCAATATCCCTGAAAAAGGAATTAAGGAGAACGAAAGAGCCGATGCAGCTTCCCCGACACCTCATGTCATTCAATCCGAAGCACGATTTTTCCAAACTGCTCGCGTTTCTCCAGCCGTTGGTGAGCTCCCCGCGCCTCAGCAAGGGGCATCACAGTGTCAATCACCGGCCTCACTCGGCCACGCCCTACAAGGTCGAGCACGGAATAAAGCTCCGCCTTGCTTCCCATATATGAGCCAAGAATTGAAATGTGACGGCTGAACAGATAGCGCAAATCTATCTTTCCCTCGTAGCCAGTCGTCGCCCCGCAGGTCACCAACCGTCCGCCCACTGCCAGACTGGCCACGCTTTCCTGCCACGTCGCTTCACCTACGTGCTCCACCACCACATCCACTCCTCGCCGGTCCGTCAGCCGCCTCACTTCCCGCGACCAATGCTCGATCGAGTGCAGAAATGTCTCGTCGGCGCCCAATTCCCTAGCCTTCTGCAGCTTCAATTCCGATCCGGCTGTCGCGATCACACGCGCCCCCACGGTCTTCGCAATCTGAATCGCCGCGCTGCCCACTCCGCTTCCCGCGCCGAGTACGAGCACCGTCTCATCCGGCTTGAGTTGCGCCCTCGTGATCAACATGTGCCACGCCGTCAAAAATACCAACGGAATCGCCGCCGCTTCCTCAAAACCAAGATTCGCTGGCAGCGGAATCACGTTTACCGCCGGCGACGCCACGTATTCCGCGTACCCACCATCCACCTTGTATCCGAATAAGGTGTACTGCCGGCAGAAATTATCGTCGCCTCGCAAACAATAGACGCAATGCCCACACGAAATCCCCGGCGAGAGCAGCACTCGCTCGCCCGGACGCACGCCCGACACTTTCTCTCCTACGCGCGCCACCTCACCCGCGATGTCCGAGCCAAGAATATGCGGCATCGGAATCGTGATCCCAGGCATCCCACGCCGCACCCACAAATCAAGATGGTTCAGCGCACACGCCCGCACGCGAACCAGCACTTCATCCGCGCCAATCTCCGGCTCGCGCACTTCGGCATAACGCAACACCTCAGGGCCGCCGTGTTCAGAAAAGATGACCGCTTTCATCGTTCCATCCTGCGCATCGGAGCCGAAACAATTCTAATTGTCACCAAAGCGCCTCGTCTTTCGTTTCTCGCGCCGCCAGCAGCCCAATAAATGTCAATGCGGCTGCTAGCGAAAGATAGTAGCCGACGTACTCCAAACCGTATTTCTTCGCCAGCCAGATGGCGATGTAAGGCGCAAGCGACGCGCCGAAGATGCCCGCCAGATTAAACGTCAGTGAACTCCCCGTGTAACGCACCGAGGTCGGGAAAAGCTCCGACAGGACTGTTCCCAGGGGACCGTAGAATAGACCCGTTAACGACAGGCCTACGACCAACGCCATAAGTGTCCCGATTGTCCCGGCCAGGAACATCGGTGCCATCACCAAGCCGAACAAACCGATCGCCACAGTTACCCAAAGCAGCGTGCGACGGCGCCCTCGCTCGGCGAGAATCGCCCCCACCGGAATCGTAATCGCAAAGAAGATCATGCCGAACAACTGCATTACCAGAAACGTGTCGCGACTGTAGTGCAGCGCGGTCGTGCCCCAGGACAGCGCGAAAACGGTCATCAAATAGAAGAGGACGAAGGCAGCCAGTGCTCCTAAGATCCCCACTACCAGGGACCTGGGATATTTGCGAAATACCTCCAGGATCGGCACTGCAACCCGCTCGCGTCGAGTGATGGCTGCGCGGAATGCGGGAGTCTCGGTGATGGTCAGTCGGACGTACAGGCCAACAATCACCAGGACGGCGCTCGCAAGGAACGGAATGCGCCAACCGAAAGAGAAGAACTGGTCGTTCGTCAGCCATCTCGAAAGCGCGAGAAACACGCCGCCGGAGAAAAGAAATCCGATCGGCGCTCCCAGTTGCGGAAACATGCCGTACCACGCGCGCCTGCCCGCCGGCGCATTCTCCACCGCAAGCAATACCGCGCCGCCCCACTCTCCTCCAAGCCCGAGTCCCTGCCCCATGCGGCACAGCGCGAGAAGCAGCGGTGCGGCCACACCTATGGTCCTGTAAGTAGGAAGGATGCCGATCGAAACCGTCGATACGCCCATCGTCAACAGTGCCGCGACCAAAGTCGCCTTGCGGCCAACCCGATCGCCAAAATGGCCGAACACCGCCGAACCAAAGGGTCGCGCGAAAAATGCGATTGCAAACGTCGCAAGCGAGGCAAGCGTAGCCGATGCCGGATCGGACGCGGGAAAGAACAACCGGGGAAACACCAGCACGGCAGCAGTCGCGTAGATGTAGAAATCAAAAAACTCGATCGTGGTCCCAACAAGACTCGCAAACAGCACCTGCACAGGCGCGTTGATTGCCGCATCTCGGCTGACGGGCTTTTCGCCAATCGCGACGCCGATGCTGGGGGTATCGCTCACAAGGATTAAGGAGTGTACCCCTCGCGGCGCACGGCGAGAATGGTGAAGCTTCGCGCAAGCTGCCTTCGGCAACAGGGACGCGGATTGGTTCCGTCAGACGACGAAGAATTCTCTAATCTGACAGCTACTACACTTGTACGTACGTAGCCTGCCTTCGTTGACTTGTCTCAACACGCATCCTAAGATGACCTCCACTCATGCCGGAACCTCAGTCGCCGATCGGCCGCACAATTTCCCACTATCGCGTCCTCGAAAAATTGGGCGGCGGAGGCATGGGTGTTGTCTACAAAGCTGAGGACACCGAGCTGGGCCGCTTCGTCGCGCTCAAATTCCTGCCTGACGACGTCGTGCGCGATCCGCAAGCCCTCGAGCGCTTTCGTCGCGAAGCTCGCGCTTCTTCTGCTTTGAACCATCCGAACATCTGCACGATTCATGAAATCGGCCAGCAGGAAGGTCAACCGTTCATCGTGATGGAGTATCTCGATGGCATGACCCTGAAGCATCGCATTAGCGGCAAACCGATTGACACCGATGATCTTCTCGCTCTCTCGATTGAAATCGCCGATGCTCTCGAAGCCGCCCACGCGGAAGGAATCATCCATCGCGACATCAAACCGGCCAATATTTTTGTAACCAAACGCGGCCACGCCAAGATTCTCGATTTTGGTTTGGCGAAAATCACGTTCACGGGTGCCGGCTCCTCGGGAGCCACAGTCGCAAGAGATATGACGGCAGGCGCCAGCGCGGAACATTTGACCAGCCCGGGCAGCACGTTGGGAACCGTCGCTTACATGTCCCCCGAGCAGGTTCGCGGCAAAGAGCTCGACGCGCGTACCGATTTGTTCTCGTTCGGCGCCGTTCTATATGAAATGGCGACCGGTGCGATTCCCTTTCGAGGCGAGACGTCCGGAGTGATTTTTAAATCCATTCTCGATGCCGCGCCCACGCCGGCCGTACGATTAAATCCCGAACTGCCGCCGGAAATGGAGCGCATCCTCGAAAAGACCCTCGAAAAAGACCGGACATTGCGCTACCAAAGCGCCACTGACTTGCGCACGGACTTGGCGCGGTTGAAACGCGAACAGCAATCGGGTCGCTCGACGCACGCCGAAATTTCTGCGAGTGTTGCCGCCGCAACGGCGAGTTCGTCATCTATCACAGCCGCCACAGCTGGTCCTTCCAGTTCCCGCAAGTTTTGGATTGCGGGCGCTCTCGCCACGCTGCTGATTGCAGGCGCAGCTGCCGGATTCTATCTGCTGCGCGGAAGGGGAACGGGCGGCAGGATTACTTCTATTGCGGTTCTGCCCTTTATTAACGCCACCTCCGACCCGAACAACGAGTACTTGAGCGACGGATTGACCGAAAGCCTGATCGGCACGCTTTCACAACTGCCCAATGTGAAAGTAATGGCGCGCAGTACCGTTTTCCGTTTCAAAGCAGATCAGCAGGACCCGCAGACAATCGGCAAATCGCTGGATGTGGGCGCGGTGTTGATGGGGCGCATTACGCAACATGGCGACGAATTGGGCGTGCAAGCGGACCTGGTGAATACTGCGGACGGAAGCGAACTCTGGGGATCGCACTACTCTCGTAAACTCTCGGACATTACGCAGGTGCAAAGCGACATCACGCGCGACGTTTCGAACAAGCTGCAAGTTCATTTGAGCGGAGCAGCGCAACAAAAAATCGGAAGCGCGGGCACCACCAATCCAGAAGCGTACCGGTTGTATTTGGAAGGGCGACAGCTGTGGTACGGAAGAACGCCGGCGGGCTTGCTGAAAAGTATCACGTTGTTTCAGCAGGCCATCGCCGCCGACCCGAATTATGCGCTCGCCTATACCGGCCTTGCCAACAGCTACAGCGTAGCGAGTGGCTATGGCCGGTTGATCCCGCCGAAACAAGCTCTTGTGCTTGCGGACCAGGCGTCACAAAAAGCCTTGGAGCTGGATAGTTCGCTCCCCGAAGCACATACGGCTCGCGCCGTGGCATTGACAAGAAAGGGAACGTGGAACGAGGCCGAGCAGGAGTTTCGCCGGGCGATCGAGTTGAACCCGAACGACGCGACCGCGCATTACTTTTACGCGTTCCTTTTCCTCGTGCCGCAGAACCGGATTGACCAGGCTCTCGATGAGTTTCACATCGCTCTCTCGCTCGACCCGCTTTCTCCAATCGTGAACGTAAATTACGGATTGACATTGACGATGGCGCGTCGCTTTCCCGAGGCAATCGCTCAAATAAGCAAGGTGATCGAACGAGACCCTTCCTTCGTCCCGGCACATTTTTATCTGGCACAAGTCTATGCGACGCAAGGCCGCTTTGCGGACGCGGTGAGTGAAATCAAGAAAATCGGAACGGATCCCGGGTCCTATAGTCCGGATGCGCAAGGGTTCATAAAAGAGATGCTGAGCACCACCCACGGCCCAGTTCCCGCAAACGTGGCCGTTGCCTACGCGGCGGCGGGAGATCGCGACAAGGCATTCGAGTATCTTGAGCGGGCTTATTCCGAAGACGACGATGAACTGCTGGCCGTCATCCGGTTCCCTACCTTTGATTCCCTCCACTCCGATCCCCGCTGGGCAAACCTGCTAAAGAAGATCGGATTGCCGCTGTAAGTTTCTAATACTGTTCTCCCTGCGGGTTACATCAGTTCGGATAGACGTTGATAAATCCTCCTCGCACCGGCTATCTCAGTCTGAGATAGCTAGTGATAATCCCTGTCTAGAGTCGATGCGAAACGCGGAAATCACTTGCTACAAGCCGACTTCCCATTACTAATCCCGGGCCAGGACAGATTACTTCCGGTTTGCGGACAAACCGGCACCATGCCAAGGCAAGAGTACAAGAGTAGTCGACGACGCGTCCCCTGTAATGGCCGGACAGATTCGGCAGATTCGGTGGAAATCTTGTGCTGCAGGACTGCCGGGCGTAAAGTAGGTGGATTCAAAACTGAAGCGAAGGGTCCGAATAGATGCTGTCCATCAGAACTGATGCTCTGACGAAACGCCTTTTCCTGCATCTGTTGCTATTCTCGGTAGCGTCCCTCGCATTGGCTCAGCAGAACACTGTGACTGAACGCGGTGTGTGGTCCGGCGTCCTTGTATCCAGCGCCTGCAACGCCGACGAAGTCTTTAATGAGTCTCCTGAGTGCACCAGGAACGTGCCCGGTGCGAAGCTGGCGCTCTATGACGACACGAGCCGGGTCATGTACGGCCTTGACCCGCAGGAAAAGGTCGCCGCACACTTGGGCGATACTGTGACCATCCGGGGAACACTTGATGGCGATACGATACAGTTGGCTTCCATCGAGTTGATGTCTATTGGACTCGCCGTCGGGCAAAAGGCTCCCGCTTTTTCCATTCGCGACCAGTTCGGCCGGACACAAACTCTTGATACGTTAAAGGGCGCGAACGGCACCGTCCTGCTCTTTTTCCGCTCGGCAGACTGGTGACCCTTCTGCAAAGGGCAGCTGGTCCAGCTGCAAAGTGCAATTCCACGATTCGAAAAGCAAGGGATCAAACTGGCGGCAATAAGCTATGACTCGCAAGAAATCCTCACGTTTTTTGGGGACCGGCACAAGATCGACTACCCATTGCTGGGAGACCCCGAGTCAACGATCATCACGGCGTATAGCGTCCTCAATGAGGAGGCGTCCGGGATGCAAAAGGGCTTTGCGCGCCCCGGCTATTTCTTCATCGACACCAAAGGCATCATTCAGGAAAAGTTCTTTGAAGCCAGATATCGCGAGCGGCTTACGGGAAACAGCATAATTGCCAAACTTTTCCCCGAACTAGGCCAGGAAATAACCGAAACAGTCGAAGCCCCTAATCTCCAGCTGACCCTCGAGCAATCCGACCGCACCGGTGTTCCCGGAACTCGCATCACCCTAGCTGCCGAAGTGCGGCTGCCTCCGGATGTGCATGTGTATGCACCGGGCGCTGAGGGTTATAAGCCGATAGTGCTGATGATCGACCCGATACCGGAAGTGCAGTTGAAGCCAGCGCTGTACCCGCAATCCAAGACACTCTTTCTGCCTGTGATCAACGAGCGCGTGCCTGTTTTCGAGGGGACGTTCCGAATCAGCCAGGATGTAAAGGTGAACTCCGGGATGGAGTTTGCTGCTTCGCTCGGAAAGGATGGCAGAATGTTCAAGATCACGGGAAAACTGGACTACCAGGCTTGTGACAAAACCAAGTGTTATCGTCCCACGTCGGTTCCGCTGAAATGGCAGCTGCAAGTGCTTCCCCTTGATCGAACCCGAGCCCCAGTGGAAATTCGACACAAATAACCAGACGACCTGAAATCCGGAATGTATTCCCCCCGAGTGCTCCCGAGTGACGGGCAACCCGGAGGTCATCAGCTCGCCGGTCGGATTAGTACCGACAAACGCGCCTATGGTGATTAAAGAGGCCAACTCCCGAATGGTCGGCAAACCGGAAGTTGTTCTCGGTCGATTTCCTTACAGAAAATGGATAGGTGTCGAGAAATCCTCTCTCTAACAATGTCGGCTGAGTCAAGGACTGTTTGGACGTGGTTCTGCCTGCACTCCGAGGAGCGCGTCTTTTTTATTCTGTGTGATCGCTCGCCATACCAATCCGAGGCTCGCTTTGTAATCGTCTCGAGCCAAATTCAGTTCGACCCAACCATCTCTTCGATCACAACTTCGATCATGATTACTTCTTCGAACTCCCCTTTTGGAGGGGAGCGGGATGCCCAATCATTCGGTCGGTGATCTACTGCACACCCAGAGGATTTCCGGGCTGTCCCGCGTGCGAACCGAACCTCTTCACTTGCTCGTAGTCCCATTCCTTCCGCCACATCCAGTACAGACGGACCGCCAGCTTGCGTGCCATCGCCACCTTGGCGATTCCCCGTTCTCGACGCATCGCTAAGTGCATAAACTTTCGCCGCCAATCCGGGTCGCTCCGCACCGTGGCTTGCGCCGCTTCCACCAGCAAGAACCGCAGCAAAGAATTCCCCTGTTTGCTGATGTGACCCAGCCGTCGACGACCGCCGCTGGATTCTTCCGTTGGCACCAATCCCACATAACTCGCGATCTGCTTGCCACAAGCAAATCGTTGCGGGGTCCCGATGATCAACACGAAGGCCAGTGCCGTCAGCGAACCCACACCCGGATGCGTCATGAGCCGCCGCACTTCCGGCCGCCTGGTCGCTTCCTGTTCCACAGCCGCATTCAACTCTCGAATGCTCGGGTTCAGTCGGTCTAACAGCTCCAGCAGTTCGTGTCGCCGCCGGCTCGCCCACGGAGCCAATACGAACGACTCCAACTGGGCTCGTCCCGCCTGGCCCCACAGCCGCTTCTTTTGCCGCACTCCTTCGTTCAGGGCCACGGCTTGCAACTGATTCATGATTCGTGTGCGCATCTGCACCAAACGATGCCGATGCCACAGAAGTTGTCGCAGATCTCGATTTTCCCAGCTCGCTACCCAGATTCGGGGAAAGCGGTCTTCCAGCAGGAGCTTCAGCAGTAGTTGCGCATCGTGGCGATCGGTCTTTTGCTTCCGCACCCGCGTGGCCCGAATCTCCAACGGATCCCCGATCCATAACTCGAAGTGCAGTTCCTCCAGCAACCGCTCAAACCAGCGTGCATGTCCCGTTGCTTCCATCCCCACTCGCACGCTGATTCCTGCTTTGCTGCAGATCGCGGTAGAACTTCTCTGCTTCTCCCTCGCCGTGCTCGAGTCGCCGCTCACCGAACTCCCCCGTCTCCGTGTCCATAAACGCGATTTGCTGAACGCCCGGGTGGTAATCACAACCTATAATCAGCATATCGGCTCCTTTCTCCCGAGCCTTGGTTTGGTTGGCACCACCAAGTCTACTCAGGTCCAGGGAGCCGACATTGTTATGAAATCATTATCACCAGCTATCTCAACTGAGAATACCCATCGAATGACGATTCGGAGGCAGCCATGCCGTGGGCGATGCCAAATATCACCGAACAACGCAAACAGTTCGTGATAAGGGCAAATAGCGAGGTCGAATGTTTCACTATGCTGTGTCGATCCTTCGGGATTTCGAGGGCCACCGGATATGTTTGGCTGCGAAGATACCGAGAATGTATGTCCCTAAGGGGCGTAGTCGAGAAGACCCGCGCCCCGCACACGACGCCCCAGAAAACAAGCGCAGCGCTCGAATGTCGTGTGCTCGAACTAAGAGATCGCTTTGGCTGGGGAGCGAAGAGGCTTGCGGGCAAGTTGAAGATGCAGCACATCCGAATCGCATCGTCAACAGTACATCGAATAATGAAAGGCGCTGGCCGTATCCGGGTTCGATACATGGAGTCGACAGCATGGATGGTAAGGGTTTTGGTTGCCGATAATCCGATTTCACTTCTCGAAGCTGAGTTTCGCGCCAATGAGGGACTTGCGATCCTCACCCGATTCATCCGAAATGGACGGCCTCGCGACCGAAAGAAAGCGATGGTTGTTATTGCACACTGGAAGAAGGTACCCAGAAGGATTATCGCTGATTGCTTGCAAATCCCCACTTCCACGGTAGTTAGATATTTTCAGATCTTTGAGGCTGGCGGTACGGCCGCTTTATTCCCGCGCCGCGTAAAACGTTGCGCCGATTCTAGTGATGAAAGAAAAGCTATCTTCGCGCTCCTCCACTCACCGCCCAGCCTATATTCGATTAACCGCACGTCGTGGAGAATGGAAGATCTTCGTTGAGTGCTCATCCTAAGCGGGCATCGCATATCTTGTAACCGAATACACAGGATGATTAAGGCGGCTGGATTCCGTTGGCAGAAGGCCAGAGTGGTCCTCACGAGCAGCGACCCGGAATATGATTTCAAAGTAAGAACCATCAAAGAAGTTTTGTCGACGCTACGGGCCGACGAAGCCTTCTTTTCCATTGATGAGTTCGGTCCGTTCTCCGTCAGGCAGAGAGGCGGAAGAAAGCGGGTCGGTCCGGGGGAAACATTTGTCGTTCCCCAGCGTCAGAAATCGAAAGGATGGTTGATTGTTACGGCAGCGCTAGAATTGTCTCGAAACCAGATCACGCACTTCCGTTCGTTCCAAAAAAATACTGACGAGATGATCAGGATGGCAGACATCTTGCGCAATGAGTACCGGAATTGCAGCACAATCTATCTTTCATGGGATGCAGCGTCTTGGCATACATCCAAGAAGTTGTCGCGCCATATAGAAACTGTAAACAAGCTGTCGAATGAAGATGGCCTGCCGGTCGTTAAGGTCGTTCCTCTGCCTTCGTGTTCCCAATTCTTGAATGTAATCGAGTCAGTCTTTAGCGGATTGGCACGGGCAGTCATTCACAACAGCGACTATGGTAGCGTCGAAGACGCGATGTGCGCGATCGACCGGCATTTCGCCGAGCGGAACGATCACTTTCGAGCGTCGCCGAGGCGCGCAGGGCAGAAGATTTGGGGCAGCGAGCGAGCACCGAGCGAGTTTTCCGAAGGAAATAACTGCAAGGACCCACGGTACTGAGAAACCTAACGAGTAGGATAGATGTTGAGAAATCCGCTTCCCACCAGCTATCTCAAAACGAGATATATATGCCTGATGCCACAGATCATCGGCCCCCAACCAGATTGACACCGGCTTCAACGCGCCGTAACCTCGATTCGAAGGCTATCCATGGATCTCTTCGAAGAAATCGTGCGCATGCGACGCGCCGGCCAGCGCGGCGCCCTCGCCACCATCGTCCACACCAATGGCTCGATTCCAAGCTATGAGAGCTCTCGCATGCTCGTCCGCGACGATGGCACGATCGCCGGCACGGTGGGCGGAGGATGCGTCGAGGCCGAAGTCTGGGCCGCAGCAAAGGACGTCATCCAAAAAGAGCAGCCCCGCAAGATGACTTTCAACCTCAATCACGAAGCCGCCTACGACGCTGGTCTCATCTGTGGAGGCACTCTGGAAATTTTCGTCGAGCCGATTCTTCCTCAGCCGATGCTCTATCTTTTTGGCGGCGGCCATGTATCCACCGCCGTCGCCCGCGTCGCTCATCAAGCCGGCTTCGCCATCGGAATCATCGACGACCGCGAGGCCTTTGCGAACTCCGAGCGGTTCCCGATGGCCGCCGAAATTTATTCCACATACGAAGACGCCTTCGCGAAAATTCACCCGAACTCTTCGAGCTACCTCTTGATCGTCACGCGCGGGCACAAGGACGATATGCGCGTGCTTGCCTGGGCCATTGACACCCACGCTCGTTACATCGGCATGATAGGCAGCAAGCGCAAAGTGCTTTCCGTCTATAAAGCGCTCGAGAAAGAAGGCCACGATCTCGATAAGTTCGAGCGTGTCCACGCTCCCGTCGGGCTCGATATCGGCGCCCTCGCCCCGGAAGAAATCGCTGTCAGCATCGCCGCCGAATTAATTGCCGTTCGCCGCAACGCGCCAAATCTTCCGCACAAGGCCGTTAGGCTCTCCGACGTCGCATCACTGCAGCACGACTAGGTCACTATGCTCGCAGCCGCCATTCTCGCTGCCGGCGAATCAAGCCGCATGGGCGAACCGAAAGCCCTGGTTTCAGTTCAGGGCCTCACTTTCGTCGAGCATCTTTTCACGGCGACACGCTTGCCCCGCATTGGCCTCACTAGAATCGTCCTCGGTGCTCACGCCGCAGAGATCGGCCCGAAACTGAAATTCGACCCAGCCATGATCGTCTTCAATCCTGATTGGACCACCGGCCAACTGTCGTCCGTTCACGCCGCAATCCGCAGCTTGCCGGTTAGCACCACGGACGGCATTATTCTCTGTCCCGTTGACCATCCGCTAGTTTCCCGTCGCCTCATTTCCGAGCTGATCGCGCAATTCGATTCGAGTCGAAAAGCCATCGCGGTTCCCCTCTACCGTGGCAAACGTGGACATCCGGTTATTTTTCGCGCCACGCTGTACGAGGAACTCCTCGCCGCGTCACCTGAGGTTGGCGCAAGGCAGGTGGTCTGGGCTCACCCCCGGGAAATCCAGGAAGTGCCGACCGAAGAAGAGGGCGTAATTTTGAATCTTAACGATCCGGAAACTTTGAAAAAGGCCGCGACGCCACCTACTTCGACCTGACTCGGGCATTTCTTCGCGTTTGAATCTCCCCGCTAACAATTTTCTCGATGACCGCGGTCAGCGCGTCCATCGCAAGTTCAGCGGCGTGCATCGTGGCGGGAGGCAATTCGCCAAGCGCTTCAGAAATCCTCATTGCCGTAATCTCGCGTGCTTCGGGCAAGCTCCGACCCGCCAGCAGGTCCGTGAGCACGGAGCCAGCCGCAATCGATGCCACGCATCCCTGCGTTTTGAAACGCGCTTCCGTCACCCGGCCGTCCTGCACTCGCACGGACAGCCTCATCGTGTCGCCACAGACAGGATTGGCGACCTCCACCACCGCCGTCGGCTCGGCAAGATTCCCAGCGTTATGCGGATTGCGAAAATGTTCGAGGATTTTTTCGTTCACCACGGGCCCAAGTACGTACAGGACTAGCTGTATGAAATTATAAACCCGCTCTCGAAAACCTGCGTCGCCGCACTTTACAAAACTTGCCGCCGTTCGATTTTGTCCGCGCCAATCCTTCGCAGACTGCCCACGCGAACAAAACAAAAATTGCTTGCGCTCGCTTTCGCTTTTTGTTTCAATTCCTTGACACAGAGAGGTTTACGATATAGTTTAAAGTCGTCCTAGCCTTCACTTCTTCCGATTGGGCGCGGAAGGGTGACCAAACAACTCGCCTACTGAATCACTCAGGAGAAATACTAATGCGACGATTCGGATGCCTGTTCACCCTCGTGACCGCGGTTGTGCTCTCCGCAAGCGCCAGCTTCGCGCAGGACGGGAAGCTGAAAATCACGGTCAGGCCAAAAGAGGCATATATCTTTGTTGACGGTAAGGCCATCCACGAGGGCAGAAGCCGCTCCATTCCCCTCCCCGCCGGAAAGCATACCGTAGCCGTGATGAACTATGGCTTTAAGATCTCGACGCAAGACGTCGATATCACGGCGGGCAAGACGACTGATCTGAACGTCGTCCTGCAGGCATACGGCGGCACCGTAAACGGCCCGTGGGGCCGCGTGTATCTGGGCGGAGGTTGGCCGCATGCCGCCGTCCTCTCCAATGGGACCAAGCCCGAATATCTCGTCGGCCATGTCGACGAGATGAACAACGATTTCTGGATCTGGAAACAGGAGTTGATTCTCCCGGTTGGACATCATCACCTGACCGTGACCAAAGAAGGCAAAACGGTCTGGGAAGGCGACGTTGACGTGCAGGCCAACAAGAAGACCTCCGTCGATATGTCGAAGAACACGCAAAAGACCACGGAATGGTCGCGAGGAACCAAACTAAAGGATCTACCGCGGTTCAAGCCAGGTACGGCAAGCGCCACGATTGCCGTCGCGCCCGTCACCGGCAGCTTCTCCGCTTCCGCTGGCCAAATCAATTGCGGCGACACTTCAAACCTGACGTGGCAGACAACGGAAACCATTGACACGAACATCAGCAACGTCGGAGCGGTCGCGCCGAGCGGCACGCAGGGCGTCTCGCCGAAGGCCACCACCACTTACGACTTCAAATCCACGGGCCCCGGTGGCACGGTCTCCAGCTCAGCAACGGTCAACGTCAACACCAAAGTTGATGCCAGTATTAGTGCGAATCCTGCGGAAGTTCACTATCGGAAGATTGGCGACAAGGTTGTGACCCAAGACAATTCGACGGTAACGTGGAAGACCTCGAACGCTCAGGACGCCACGCTCAACGGCAACAAGGTTGACGTGAACGGAAGCGAGCAAGTGAAGGCTGAACCGGCCGATACTTCTCAGGTTCCGGAGGGCCAGCCGGCTCGGACTGTGGATGAGTCGAAGACCTACACGCTGAACGCCACGAATACCTGCGGCGGAAGCGCGACCGAGACGGCGAACCTGCATGTGACTGGCTCGGTCGAGCCGATACCGGCCGTCGTTCTGCAGAGCATCTTCTATCCCACGGATTACCCGGATCAGAAGCATCCGCAAGTCGGACTGGTGAAGAGCCAACAGCTCGAATTGTCCACTCTGGCGGGCGGATTCAAGAAGTATCTGGAATACGATCCGGACGCGAAGCTTTCGATTGAGGCATTCGCGGATATTCGGGGATCGAAAAACCACAATCAGGACTTGAGCGAACGCCGCGTCGAGCGAATCAAGCAATATCTCGTCGATCAGGGAATCTCGGCGGACAAGGTTCAGACCGCTGCTTACGGCAAAGAGCGACCGATGCCGAAGGCGGACGTGAAGAACCTCGAATCCACGAACCCGAACCAACCGCCCAAGGCTCGCTTGAAGAACGTGACGGGCGACTGGTATGCATACAACCGCCGCGCGGACATCGTGCTTCTGCCTTCCGGCAAGAAGTCGGCGCAGTTCTACCCGCACAATGCCGACGACTCCGGAATCATGTGGCAGATCCCGAAGCCGGCTCTGAAGAAGGTCGAAGCGGTAAACTAAGACCTCTAGAAAAACAAGAAACGCGCCGGAGATTTCATCTCCGGCGCGTTTTTGTTTTTGCGCGGCCTCCGAATGTCATCATTAGCAGCGGCAGCGAAGACAAAGCGAACAAAAGTATGTCGCAACTGCTGCCACTAGGTTGCAGCAAAAAGCTGTTTGACGCCTACTGATCGCTGTTTTTCGTCGGCTCGACGTAGAAGTTGGACCGGCGGGCAGGGAGGACGAGATTTGGAGCAGAGAGGCAACATTCCTCGACATCGGAGCAAGTCAACCCCGCGCATCCTATCGCATTTCGTCGTGAGATCAGAAATTCCTTCCACCCTTCGCAAGAATGCCGAACACGTATTAAGATGAACCGGCACCTGGACGGTAAACCGCAATGGGATTCATATATCTCCCCGGAATATTCGTCTTAGCCGTTTTGGTTTGGGGCGTCGTACGTGAACGTCGCATTGAAACATTGCGTCGTCAGCGCAAAGGGCTGGGTCGGAACGAATTCGTAGAAACCTTTCGCGGAACGGACATACCTGAAAATATCCCAGCTGCTGTTTACAATTACTATTCGTCACAAAAAGGAAGAGACGGCTTTCCGTTTTCACCAGACGACAGGTACTCTGTCGTTCTCTACGCGGGATGCTCGGGTTCTTGTGCGGCAACTTGGGTTCCGCTTTCCTCCTGAGTACAAGATCCGCGCATACAGCGACAAGCCACCTCTGACCCTGCGCGACATGGTTGCATCGCTGGATATCGTGCGGCAGCATCAGTGAGATCAGCTGGCGTTCCTCATTTTGAGTTGATCAAGTAGAACGCGGTTTGGCGCGGCTGGAAGAATTTGTAGCCGTCGGGCGTGAGATATGCGTCGTCTTCCGCCATGACGTAGATTTTCTGGTCGGCCCATTCGTGGATGGCGGTTTTTGTGTTGAGCTCGATGGATTGGTAGGAGCCGTCGCGCAGGCGCTCTTGAGATGAAGGGCCCACGGCTTCGTGCGTGGGATTCACCGTTTGCGACGCGCGGAAATCGATGCTTGCGCCGAGGCCGTGGCCTTGATTGCCGATGGGGTGGCTGTAAATCATGGCTTCGATTCCCTTCTGCTTCATCTCTTCCATGGTGAGGTTGTAGACTTCGCCTCCGGTTCGATCCGGCCGGGCAGCGCGCAGCATGAGGGCGTCCTGTAGCGCGTTGGTGTTGTCCATCGCCTTTTGCAAGCCGACTGGAACGGATTTCTCGCCGGGAAGCAGCACGTAGGCCATCTTCTGCCAGTCGGTGCTCATGCCCATGTACGAGATTCCGAAATCGAGGTGCACCAAATCTCCCGGCTCGATCACGGTTTCTTCTTTCGCGACGGCGAGGAAACCGCGCGAGGTTTCGGACGGCATGCCCTTGCGTTGCACGCGCAGATCGGGCTGGAACCAGGTATCGACTCGATTGCGCCACATCTCGTCATAGAGCCAGCGACGCACATCGCCGACGGTCGTCTTCCCCGGCGTGATCACTTCATTCGAGAGAGCGCGCTTGGTGATGAGGTCGGTGAGGATTACTTCCTGATTGTAGGTGTCGAATTCTTCGGGGATGCGAGTGGCGAGGTATTCGCCAATCAACTCCTGCGCTGGCACGAAGTTCTTCGCCGCGTCCGGGCCCATTTTCTCGGCGAGGAAATCGTAAGTGGATTTTGTGAGGCTGCGCGTGACGCCGCGGCGGCCGTCAATGCCGAGACCGATGTGGGCCGGGTGGTACGTGTCCCACAGGGCTTTGAGTTGCTTGTCTACAGGATGCTGCGAAGGATCGTCGGTGCTCTCGAAGAATCGTTGGACGTTTTCTTCCGAGTAACCGGTGACTGCGATTTTCTTGAGGCCTGCGTCACCCGCATCCACGAATACAAAAATATCGCGACCTCCGGTGTAG
This sequence comes from uncultured Acidobacteriota bacterium, assembly GCA_963697645.1. GTDB lineage: Bacteria > Acidobacteriota > Terriglobia > Acidiferrales > UBA7541 > Palsa-295. Next base: position 262,157 of record CAVOOU010000002.1, read on the forward strand.
ACGCGCGGTGGGGCGATGTATTCCGTGAGCGGATCGTTGTGAAATTCTTCGTTGACCACGATCCACATGTCCACGTGGTTGCGGCGCATCATGTCGAGTAGCATGGCGTGGCGCTTGACGAGCCACTGTTCGCGCACAGCGATTTGTTGCGACCAAGGCAGAAGCTCCGGCGCCTTCGGGAGATTTTTCTGCTTCGATTTCTGAGTTGCTGCTGCGCCAATCAGCAGGCCGCATGCCGCCAGGACCAAAGCCCATTTTCGTGGATTCATTCCAAATCCTCCGCGCGGCATCCTATAACATTTTGTTCCGGCTGCGCGGGGCGCTTCGCGAAAGTGGCGAGAGAATGCATCAGCAAGAGCTTAAGCACAACTTCGCAGTTAATTAGTCGAGTGGTATGATTTGCGTGCGAGAACCATCAATTCCGGAAACTATCGGTATGACAGAGCAAAGCGCAGGCGATCCATAGTGATGAACGCTCGGATAGGAAACCGCGCGTCGGCGATATCTCGTTGAGAAACCTTTCGAGCGAGACGACAGCAACGCCAAGTCCTTCGGTCCCGTCCGAACCACGGTGAAAGTCTCGACAGGTTTTTTCTAAAGAGTTAAGCCGCTTTGCCACGCCGATTCCACTTTAGTGGTTATCGTGGTCATGATCGTGATCGTCCCAATCGCGATCGGTGTGCCAGCGATGATCGTCTTCGTCCCACCATCGGTGATTTGCGGAATAGCAGCGTTCTCGCTGCTCATGCAGCTCGTGGCGCCAGTGGTCGGCTTCGCTGCTTCGATAGCCGTGATGCTCAATGGCCTCGTGGAGCTTGTGGTCAATTTTCGTGAGGCGCTCCCGGCAGTCGTCAGCGCGCACAGGCGGAGCAGCGCTGGTAAAAGCGACGAATCCTACGAAGACGGCAGCTACGAGCGAAACTTTGCTGAAGAACGGGATGTTTGGCATTGGATTGGCGTCCTCTGTTTTTGTTATTAAGGGCAGGGCTTGCACTGTTGTGTATTCTTGCGAAATCGGGCTTGGTTGAGACATCCGGAGAGCAATGTAGAAATTCATGGGCTATCCGGTAGGCTGCACTTGGACAATTCCCGTACGGAGAAGCTCGATCCGATGCCGCGACGATCGTCACGCGCGATGCGCATTGTTTCGCTGGCGCCGAATGTGACTTCGATTCTGTTGGCGCTCGGCGCTGGCCGAGAGCTCGTCGGCGTGAGCAAATGGTGCAAGGAAGTGGCGCCGGTGGGACGACGCCCGCAGGTCGGGCGACTGCTGGAAGATGGATGTGCGCGAGGTGATGCGGCTTAAGCCGACGCTTCTGATTGGCTCGGTGCCGTTTGCGCCAGAAACAGTGGCAAGCATCTTGAAGGAGCCGGTGGCGTTTCTTGCGATTAATCCGCGCTCGCTGGCTGATATCGAGACGGACATTCGCATGCTGGCGCGTCTGGTGAGTCGCGCAACCGCGGGAGAGAAACTGATTCGCGCGATGCGGTCGGATTTTGAATCGATTGCGCGGCAGGCCAAACAATTTCGCAACGGGCCGCGTCCGCGCGTTTACTGCGAGGCCTGGCCGCATCCACGGATCAGTTCGCCTCCGTGGGTGTCTGAATTGGTCGAGATGGCGGGCGGAGAGGCTGTGGTGCCGGCGGGTACGCGTGTTACGGATGAGGACGTCGCGCGGGCTCGCCCTGATGTGATCGTTCTGGCGTGGACGGCGGCTGGAGACCGCTCGAAGCCATCGAGCGCGCTCCGCAATGCTGCGTGGCGAGATGTTCCGGCTGTAAGAACAGGACGCGTGGTTGTGATTCGCGACGAGCTTCTCAATACGCCCGGGCCGCCGCTTGTTGAGGGCGCACGCCAGCTTTTTCGCGCGATACATCCGGAAGCCGGCTTACGTGGCCGTACCACTGGGGCGCGAGCGCGGGCTGCGATGATTACGGTAGTCGCTGCTTTGATTCAGGCTGAAGGCAAACTTCTGGTCTGCCAGCGCAAGCGCGGTACTTCATTCGCGATGATGTGGGAATTTCCCGGCGGAAAAGTGAAGCCCGGCGAGACGCTGGAGCAAGCTCTCGTGCGCGAACTCGAAGAGGAGCTTGGTACGAAGGCGACGATTGGTTCTGAAGTCTACCGGGCCCAGCATCGCTATGCGGAACTGAGTGAACCGATTGAGCTGATCTTTTTTCAGGCTGAGGTTAACCCGAGAAGTGTGCGGAATTTGGTTTTCGAAGAGATTCTGTGGCGCGACCCGTCATCACTACCGGAACTCAATTTCTTGCCCGCCGATAAAGAGTTGATCGAAAAGTTGGCTTGTGGAGCGCTCTTACTAAAAGATGGCGAATAGTAGCCGAGCGTGCTTTCGGGGCGTGAGATGTGAATGACTCTTAATGCGGCGCGGAACGATGCGTGTGCTCGGTGCTCCCGCCCCTGAATTTCGTGTTATAGTTTTTATGAAAAGCTAAAGAGCACCAGCTCATAGGAGTCCGCATGGCGTCGAAAACCCATCGGGCGGTAATGGAGCCCGAGGTTGAGAAAAATGGCACCCCGTCGAATGAACTTCACCTGAACCTCTACAAGATGCTCGTGAAGTGCCGGATGTGCGACGAAAAGGCGCGCATTCTCTTCCGCCAGGGCAAATACAAAGGAAATTTCTACTCCGGCGTCGGCCAGGAGGCCACGAGCGTCGGCACGGCGTTCAGCCTGAAGAAGGATGACTGGATTGCGCCCTCGCATCGCGATTGGACATCGAACGTCATCAAAGGCGTGCCGCTTAAATTCTGCTTCGCGCAACTTTTCGCGAAAACCACGAGCCCGGATCGCGGCCGGTCGTCACCGGCGCACATGGGCTATCCCGAGCTGCACGTAATCACGCCCGCCAGCAGCATCGCCGGGCAGCTGAATGTTGGTACCGGCGTGGCGCTGGGAATCAAGAAGTTGCGCCGCAATGATGTGGTGGTCTCCTACTTCGGCGACGGCGCTACGAGCTTTGGCGGCTTCCACGAGGCGCTGAATTTTGCGGGCGTGCATAAGCTGCCGATCATTTACGTTTGCCAGAACAATCTGTGGGCGGAATCGGTGCCGTTGCGGCTGCAAACAGCGCTGACGAATCTTTCCGATCGCGCGAAGGCTTACGGCTTCCCCGGCATTTCGCTCGACGGCAACAACGTTCTCGAAGTTTACGATGCCGCGCAGAAAGCAATCGGGCGCGCGCGCGGCGGACAGGGTCCTACGATGCTCGAGTGCAAGACCTACCGCTGGTACGGGCACTCGGAAATCGATCCGGCGAAATACCGCGTGAAGGAAGAAGTGGAAGCCTGGAAGAAAAAGGATCCCGTCGCTGCATTCGAGAAGCAGTTAATCGAAAAGAAGCTTCTCAACGACGCGAAGAAAAAGCAGATCGCCGACGAAATCACGCAGGAAATCAACGAAGCGGTGGAGTTCGCCGAGCAAAGCCCCTATCCCGATGCGTCCGAGCTTGCGGACCACATCTGGGCGCAATAAACGCGATCAAAAGGAATCGAACTAAAAATGGCCCGAACGATCAACATGCTGGAAGCGATTAACGAAGCTCTGTCGCAGGAGATGGAGCGCGACGAGCGCGTCTTCATCCTCGGCGAGGATATCGGTCTCTCTGGCGGCGTTTTCAAGGTTACCGACGGCTTGCTCGACAAATTCGGCGAAGAGCGCGTTCTCGATACGCCGCTCGCCGAGGGCATCATCATCGCCGCGGCGATTGGCTCGTCAATGATGGGGCTGCGGCCGGTGCCGGAAATTCAGTTTGCAGATTTCATCACGCCGGCAGTGGAGCAGATCGTGCAGCAGGCTTCGAAATTGCGATATCGGAGCGCGGGCGGTTATTCGTGTCCCGTAACGATTCGCGTTTGCTGCGGCGCGGGCGGCGGTAGCGGACTGTATCACTCGCAGGAGAACGCCACGTGGTTCGTGCACGAGCCTGGGTTGAAAGTGGTGATGCCTTCGACCGCTTACGACGCGAAGGGCATGCTGCTCGCCGCGATTCGCGATCCGGATCCCGTGATTTTCTTCGAGCATAAATCTTTGTACCGGCAGGCGAAGAGTGAAGTGCCCGAGGGCGATTACACTGTGCCGATCGGGCCGGCGGCGGTGCGTCGCGAAGGACGCGACCTGACCATCCTGACCTACGGATTCATGACGCAGAAATCGCTCGACGCGGCGGAGCAAATGGCGCAGAAAGGCGTCGAAGCAGAAGTGGTGGAGATTCGCACGCTCGCGCCGATCGACAAGACGACGATTCTCGATTCAGTGCGCAAGACGAACAAGGCGCTCATCGTTCATGAGGACAAGAAGACGATGGGCTACGGCGCGGAACTCGCCGCGATCCTGAGCGAGGAAGCCTTCGATGATCTCGACGGGCCGATTATGCGTGTGACGGGCCCCGATGTGCCGGCGATTCCCTTCAGCCCCAATCTCGATAAGGCCTGGCAAGTGAACACGGAAAAAATCGTCGCCGGCATCGAGAAGCTAGCCGCGTACTAGACGCGTTCGCATATTCAGTGCGAGAGCCAGACGCGAAAATCCGCGCGGCAGCCGCGAGTGACCCATAGGTTTCTCGAGTCGAATCCCCATGTGGATCCCTGGATGCAAGGCGATCCGCTGAACTGCTGATCAACTAGCGCGTAGGCGATGCGTCCACCAGCCGGACACGTCTTCCTTCCTCCGTCCTGCGACGAGCAGCGCACCACCGTCGATCTTCCGCCGGGCCGCCCGCCGGTCCAGACTTGGAATTCGCCCTGGCAGCCACGATCAACCCAGACGCCGATGTTATCGTAGCCCCACGAACGTCCTTGTGCGCAGTTGGCTCCGCTAATTTGCCGCGTAAGCTGGGCGCCGCGAACCCAGCCATTCACCGGGCAGTGGCGAAACCGGCCATCCGTCGATCTGCATCGTATGCTAGTTGAGGCGCCAGTGTACTGCTGCGCACTTGTCTTTCCGGGCGCGAGCAAAAAGATTGCGGCTGCGAGCAGAGCTATAATCCAGGGCATTCGACGCATCGTTTCTTTCTCCCAGTAGCGGCTAGCCGCACAAGTGCCGAGCGACTCGCCGCGTGTAGATGACTGACGCATCCTGCCGAAGCTGCGGCGTTACGTCAATGCGATTCTTGGGCGGGCGAGCTGTCAAACCAGCGTGCGGCCGCCGTCAACCGCGAGTACTTGGCCGGTTACAAACTCCGCGGTAGCAAAATACACCACCGCGTCCGCGATGTCGTCGCCCGTTCCGGTGCGATGCAACGGTACGCGCTTGATGTAATCCTGGTCGGGCGGCTCGTCTGGAAATTGAATCGTTCCCGGCGCCACGCTGTTTACCAGAATTTCAGGCGCCAGCGCGCGTGCGAGACATTTCGTCAGCATGATCGCGCCGGCTTTGGAAACGCAGTAGTGCGTGTAGGCCGGCCAGGGGAGAATGCCCCCCAGCGACGACAGGTTGATGATTCTGCCGCGGCCATGCCGCTTCATCAGTGGCGCTGCGGCTTGCGCGCAAAGAAACTGCGACTTCAAGTTCGCGTTCATGATTCGGTCCCACTGCTCGTCGGTAAGTTCCTCGAACTTCGCGGCGAAAAACATTCCGGCATTGTTCACGAGAATATCGAGGCGGCCAAATTCTTGGTCTATCGCTGCGATCATCCGGTGCACGTCTGCGCGGCGTGAGACATCGGCCTGTAACGCGATAGCGCGCCGCCCCAGAGATTGAATTTCGCTCGCCAGCTCCTCGGCTTCGGATCTCGACGTGGCGTAGTTGATGATCACATCGGCGCCTTCTTTCGCGAGCCGCAAGGCAATACTGCGCCCGATCCGTTTCGCGGCTCCGGTGACCAGGGCCACTTGCCGTGCGAGCAGTTTTTCTGCGGTCATTCGAGCCTCCGTGTCTCTTCGCGCAGTCTGCATCCGCTGGCCTTGGCGTGCATCATTTTCGCTGCCAGCTCCAGGATCCGTTCCGCAGCTTCCTCCGCACCAACGCCGCGCGCGTGAATATTCGAAACCAAGTTGCGGTCCGCGTCGGTATGAGCTTTCGTAGGACGAAACGCCATGTACGCCGAAAGGCTGCTGGCAGTTGCGAGCCCGGGACGCTCTCCGATCAACAGCACCGCTACTTGCGGCTTCAGCAGCTCGCCAATTTCATTCATAATTCCCACCCGGCAATGACGGATTACGAAAGTGTGCCCCGCTGTCCATCCGCGCGCTTTCACGCCTGCGAAAAGCGGCGGGAGCAACTGCGGAACCTGTTCAGCAACGGCCGCCACTGACAGCCCGTCTCCGATTGCAATTTGAATGTCGCAATTGCGTGCGTCGTCTTTCGACAGCCGATCGAGGGACTCATCGTCAAATTGCCGCCCAAGGTCGGGCCGCAACAGGTATTCGTCCTTATTGCGCGCTCGCGTCCGAAATTCGCACAGCTCCCAACGCCGCACAAAATCCACGCCGAAAGCGGCGTTGAGATCCAATTCGTCACGCACCGCGTCTCGCGCGGCCGCGTGCGCTTCGCGCAAATCCAGCTGCGTTCCTGTTCGATACGCTGCTCCTGCGCGCCCTACCAACACGCGCGCCGGCGTACGTGCGCGAATCTTCTGAATGAGGTCAGGCCACTCCCCGCCCGCCGACACTTCGTCGCGTCGCTTCAGCACGCCGGCCACCTAAGTGATCCCTTCGAGCGACGTTTCGAGCCGGTGCATCAACTGCCTGCGCGCCGGCGCATCAAGTAACGCTGGCTCGCCGTCGCGGTAAATTCCCTCGCCTTCAAGCCAACGCAGAAATTCAGGCGCAGGCCGCAGCTTGAATAATCTTCTCACCGCCAACGCGTCGTGATAACTCGTCGACTGGTAATTCAGCATCACGTCGTCCGAGCAAGGCACGCCCATAAAATAGTTGCAGCCCGCCGCTGCCAGCAGCACGAGCAAATTGTCCGCCGAATTCTGGTCCGCCTCGGCATGATTCGTGTAACACACATCGCAACCCATCGGCAGCCCCAGCAGCTTGCCCATGAAATGATCTTCGAGCCCCGCGCGAATAATTTGCCGCTCGTCATACAGATATTCCGGCCCGATAAATCCCACCACGCTGTTCACCAGAAACGGATCGAACACACGCGCCACTCCATACGCCCGTGCTTCCAAAGTGACTTGATCGACGCCGTGATGAGCTTCAGCCGAAAGCGCGCTTCCCTGCCCCGTCTCGAAATACATCACGTTGTCGCCCTTCCACTCCACGTCGCGCTCACGATGATGTTCCAGCACTCGTTCGCGGCCCTCGCGCAACATCGCGAGCGTGATTCCGAAACTTCGATTCGTCGCCTCCGTGCCGCCAATCGACTGAAACAGCAAATCCACCGGCGCCCCGCGCTCCATCGCCGCCAGCTGCGTGGTGATATGCGCCAGGCAGCAGGTCTGCGTGGGAACTTTGTACGCGTCGACCAATCGCGCCAGGCCGTTCAGAATCGCGAGCACCGCATCGACGGAATCTGATGCCGGGTTGACGCCGATCACCGCGTCGCCGCAGCCATAAAGCAGCCCCTCAAACGCCGAAAGCAAAATCCCGCCCACATCGTCCGCCGGATGATTCGGCTGCGCCCGAATTCCCAATACTCCGCTCTCGCCCATCGTATTCCGGCAGCGCGTGACGTTTCGAATCTTCGCGGCGGCCAGGATCAAGTCCTTGTTGCTCATGATCTTTGCCGCCGCCGCAGCCATTTCCGGAATGATCGCACGTCCCACGCGCTTCAGATCCATCTCGCCTGTGGCGTCGTCGAGCAGCAACTCGCGAAATTCACCCACCGTAAGGCTGGCAATTTCGCGAAACGCCTCGCGCTCACACGTGTCGAGAATCAGGCGGCTCACATCGTCTTCATCCGGATCAATCACCGGCCGTGCGACAATCTCCGCGAGCGTCAAATCCGCCAGCTCGCGCTTTGCCGCCACACGTTCGCGTTCCGACCGCGCCGCGATTCCGGCGAGATGATCGCCGGACTTCTCCTCGTTGGCCTTGGCAAACAGCTCGCGCAAATCCGAAAACACGAATCGCTCAGTCATAATCCGCCGTCACGCGCGCAAATCCCGCCACCGCCGCAAAGTATCACCAATCGTCATCCTCTGAAAAGCGCGCCCCAAGCGCGGGTAGCCACGACGACGCACTTCTCGTCGTGGGCCCTTATAACAAATCACGCCCCCCATTGACGGTACCAACGTACTCTGGTACATAGGTACATGTGAAACGAGCCCTCATCGCAAAGCATAAGCTCCAGGTCGAGCGAATCCAGACCGGCGTCCGCATGGAAAAACGCATCCTGAAAGTACTCAAAGCCCTCGCCGAATATCACGACCTCACCCTCGGCGACCTCCTCGAAGGCATCGTCCTTCACGTCTTTGATGGCAAGCGTCCCTTTGGAGCACCCTCCCTCCAGCGCATCCGCGATCTCAAGAAGTTCTACCACCTCGACCTCAACTCCACCGCCAGTCATAGACTGATCGAAGTCCGCTCGACTTCGTCGCGCAACAAAAACAAATCCCCCAAAAGAAAGCGCCGAAAATGACTCAGCCCCCGGAATCCCAAATCGCTCCGAATCCAACCCGCCACCTCCGGAACGCCATTTCGATTCTCTATTGGTCGGTGGGCTTGGTGATTCTCATCGAATCATGCCTCTTTGTTTTTTCCGCGTCGCGCGGCCACGCTTTTGCCGAGTCGGGCATGCCTCACCTGATCCGCCCGATTCTCGGCGGCGCCGAAATCATCGCTGTGCTTCTCTTCCTGATCCCGCCCGCGCGAACGATCGGCGGCTACGCCCTGCTTGTGATCTTCATCCTCGCTGCCCTGATCCATATTCTCCACGGCCAACCGGACGTCGGAGGCCTCGTCGTTTACGCAGCCGCCGTCTACACAGTCCTCGCCGCGTACAAATCCTAGACGCTTCTCGCGCCCTCGAACGCAATCCCCTGCTAGAATCTTCCGCGTTCGCACCAGCCGCGCTTCTGGAGGCTTCATGCCACGAGACTTTTCACCCGATTCACCACTCGACTTGCTCGCCATCGCCGCTCATCCCGATGACGTCGAGCTCACCTGCGGCGGCACCGTTCTTAAAATGTCGCAGGCCGGCTATCGCACCGGCATCCTCGATCTCACGCGCGGCGAAACAGGCACCCGCGGCACTCCTGAAACGCGCCTGCGCGAGGCCGCGCACGCCGCAAAAATTCTCGGTGTAAAAGTGCGCCGCAATCTCGGCCTTCCCGATGCTCGCCTCGCGCTCACCGAAGAATTCAAGATCGCTGTCGCGGAAGCGATCCGTGAGCTCCAGCCCCACACGATCATCCTGCCTTACTGGGAAGGCCGCCACCCCGATCACTACAACGCTTCGAATCTCGCATTTGAAGCTGCCTTTATTGCCGGACTGAAGACCTACCCTATGAAAGGCGAACCATTTCGCCCGTTCAAAATCCTTTATGCCACGTCTGACGCCACCGCGAGGCCCACTTTCGCCGTGGACATCACCAAGCAATACGAAAGCCGCCGCCGCGCCATTCTTGCTTACAAATCCCAGTTCACGCCGCCGAAAAAATCGTCCAAATCGCCCAAATCGAAAGTCTACCTTCCTCTGGATGAGCTCGAAGGCCGCATGAGCGATCAGGCCCGCCACTACGGACGCATGATCGGCGTGAAGTATGCGGAAGGGTTCGTCATGAAAGAAGTGATGCATATCGACGACGTGGTAAAAATTCCCGTTCGCTCAATCTAATCTCATTCCTCGAAGTTGCGCGTGAGCACAACAAGTAAAGAGGCCGAGGCCAGCCGATCCGTGATACATTCCGCCATCCACAACTCCAGTCCTCAATCTTCCGCCACCGGGAGGCCAAATTGAAACGACGCGCGTTAGTGATTCTAGCCATCACGGCTGGCCTGGCCCTCACGGGCGGCAAATCCACGAAATTAGTATTTACGTGGCTCAATCCCAACCAACACGGCAACCATTTCAAAAACATCATGGTTCTCGGCATCAACGGCCGCGCTTCCATTCGAGCGGAATTCGAAGATCAACTCTGCGCCGGCATCGCGAGGCCTGGAATCCAGTGCTCCCCGAGCTATTCGCTGATTCCGCGGCCCACCGGAACGCCACTCGATATCAACGATCTGAGAAATGTTGTGAGCGGCCAAAACATTGACGCGATCGTCGCCTCACGTCTCGTCAAGGTCGATAAGACCGTCACCTACATTCCCGGCCAGGCGTATCCGATGTTTCCCGTGTATGGCACTTTCTACGGTTATTACGGAGCGATTTATCCGGTGGTCTATTCGCCCGATTATCTCCGCGTCGACAAGACGGCCCAGGTAGAGACGAATTTCTATTCCGCGGTAGCGCCGGATGGAGTGCTGGTTTGGACAGGTACCAGCGACACGGTGAACCCGAAATCGCCAAACAAAGCGATTGACGCGCTGTCGAAGCTCATCGTGCAGGAATTACAGAAGCAAAATATTATTTAAGCGGCTAGTCGGAACCAGAACAGCAGATTTTTGCCGGCGGATTAGAAACTAGAAATCGTCGGATTCCAGCGCGTAACTATATCCGGGCAGAGTTTGAATCGGGCCGCGGTTATCCACTTTCACCTTCACCGGCCGCTCCGACTCCGCGCCCGTTCTCCGCAGCACCACGTAAGTAGTCAGCGCTTCGTTGTAGACCTTCGTAATCAGATACGACTCGGCCGTATCGTCCTTCTTCCAAACCTGGCCAACTTGAATTTTCCGGGCGGGCATCCTACGAATGTAAAGCCATTCCCGAGAGCCGTCAACATTGCAACGCACCGCTGATTCCCAGGCCAAACTTCACGATTCCAGCGTCACAGGCGCCCTGAAAACGCATGGCTCTCGACGCGAATTTATGGCAAGCTACCCGGCATGGGAAACAAAGACGCACACCGTCGCGAAAAGAAAAAGCCAAAAAAGAAAGCTCCTCCCACAACGGCAGCGAATCCGCCCGCTTCGCGGTGGGTTCCTCCGCCTCCTCCATCGACGCCGACGACTTAGGCTCGTCCCTGCGACCTTCTCCGCATCCGCACATCTATTACCAGTAGAACAGGAGTGGTTCGCACGAGTTCTCAAGGGGAGCTACGTCATGTCGAAGAAACTAGCAGATAAGGTCGCCGTGGTAACCGGCGCATCAAAAGGCATCGGCGCCGCAATCGCCAAGCAGCTTGCGTCCGACGGCGCATCCGTCGTCGTGAATTATTCTTCCAGCAAGGAAGGAGCCGACCGCGTCGTCGCGGAAATCAAGAAGGAGGGCGGCAAAGCCATTGCGGTTCAAGCGGACGTTGCCAAGAAAGCCGACGTCGAACGGCTCTTCGCCGAATCCAAGAAGGCTTTCGGCCGGCTCGATATTCTCGTCAACAATGCCGGCATCTACGAGTTCGCCCCAGTCGAGGGAATTACAGCCGACAACTTCCACAAGCAGTTCGATCTCAACGTCCTCGGCCTGCTCATCGCTTCACAGGAAGCAGCGAAGCTTTTCGGACCGGACGGCGGAAGCATCGTCAACATCAGTTCTCTCGCCACCATCATTACGCCGCCCAATTCGGCGGTCTACAGCGGAACCAAAGCAGCCGTCGAAGCCGCCACGAAAGTTCTCGCGAAAGAGCTTGGCCCGCGCAAAATTCGTGTCAACGCGGTGAGCCCTGGAATGGTGGACACGGAAGGATATCGTGCCGCCGGACTCGCTGAGGGTGAATGGCGCAAGATGGTGGAAGCGCAGACACCGCTCGGCCGCATCGGTCAACCGGAAGACATTGCGCCGGCCGTCGCATTCTTCGCTTCGCCCGATTCGTCATGGATCACCGGCGAAACCCTCGTCATCGCCGGCGGCTTCCGCTGATCCGTCCGATTCTATCCACGAACTCGAACGCGCGGCCGACCCTCGCGGCCGCGCGTCGCTTCTTAGGTACTCAGTTCGCGGAACAGTTCCCGAGAGCTTGACGCGGCGCCAACTACGTCTGCATGACGAATCACGCCCCACTACTTCCGCTTTCTGCGATTACGTTCTTTTCGTCTTAGCTGTTTCTTCAGTAGGGGCACGGCATGCCGTGCCCGAACGCCCCACAGCACCCGTCCGCCATCCACACACCCCGCCGCTACAAATGTTTCGCCATGGCTTCAAATCTGAATATCGCGACAAACACCTCTATTCCAGGAAATCCACCACTCCCGTTTCGAGGTTATACATCGAGCCTGCAATCTTGATACTTCCGCTGGATTCGAGCTCCCGTAGCACCGGGCTCTTTTCTCGAATGTTGGCAATCGTGAGTGACACGTTCTTTCGCGCTACGGCATCCACGAAGGCATAGTTTTTGGCGGTGCGCTCTCCCGTGTACTGAGTGGCCTCAACCGCCGGACGGATCTTCGCCAACAATAAAGTGAGATTGCCAAGCTTCACGTCGTCAATCGCGCCTTTGATAGCGCCACAGGCGGTGTGTCCCATCACCAGCACCACCTTTGCACCCGCCGCCTTGCACGCGAATTCCATGCTGCCCATGATGTCCTCGTCCGCAATGTTGCCTGCCACACGGCCGCTGAAAATATCGCCGATACCATAGTCGAGAACTACTTCGGCGGGCACTCGCGAATCTACACAGCCAAAAACAATTGCGGCAGGATACTGCCCCTTCGCAGTCGCCTTCGCTTCGCGCACCAGATCGCGATGTTGCGGTTTCCCCGACCGGAACCGCTCGTTGCCGGCTTTCATCTGCTGGATGATTTCATCCGGCGTCATCTTGTCGCGTTGCTCTTTGGTCAGGTCCGCGTATGCCGGCACGCTTCCCACGCTCGCCCCTGCCATCCCGATAGCAGCCGCAATCCCCACCTTCTTGCAAAAGGCCCGGCGGTCGAAACGGTCTTTTCCATGTTTCAATTCTGAACGCTGCATCGTCGCACTCCTTCGATCTGAATTTAACCCGCTGGTCCCGTCACCCTCGAAAGCGCGACGCATTGTACTCCCAATCAGACGATTTCTCCCGTATCGCCCGCTTCACTCCCCTTCGCTTGTACAGGCCCGCCAGACATTAGAAATAAGCCCAAAACCTGAAGTCAACCACACGGGCAAAGTCACGGTAGGCGGAATGTCGGCATCAAATATCAAGGGCGGTTAGCGGGAAGGCAGCGAGGCCGTAGGGGCAGTCGCAGGTGTACCGCTGGGCCAGAGCCAGCGATGTTCGTGCTGTCGAGTGCAGATCATACGCAACTGATCGATACTATCGAGACCGTTCCGGCATGGCGCAGGTCTGCCACCAACGGAACGATGATGACGTCCGCGGAAAGCTCCACCGGAAGACCGCCAGCACTGCTGCAATGGTTCTACCCAGGCATGCGCGACGGACACACTTTCATCTACTCCGCTCGTACAGAGCGCAAATTGGAAGCCGCCGAAGACGGCTACGTTGTGTCGAATACCAGGGCGCCCGGCTGGCAGCCGACGCCAGCGGAGACTAAACGGGCGCAGCCCTGTCGTATCGGATGCCCCCGCTGCTTCAAGTTAATCTACGGTGGCGCGATTAAAAGTACCTGCAAGTCATAGAAAACATAGGCGAGTAACAATTTCTAATAGGCGGTAAACCGGGGGTTGAAGTATTGAATTCGATCTCTCGTCGCCGCCCGATCTGTCGCAGGAATCGTCGCCTGGCCAGTCTTCCGCGTCACGAAAGTAACTATTTGCGGGGTCGCGCCATCCTATGCTTTGTGTTCGTTGGTCTCGCGGGCGGGGTGTATAATCCCTGCCAATCGGGTGGAGGTTCACATGAAAACGACCTGGACGATGCGATTGGCTGCGATTGCTTTCGCGGGTTTGCTGGCAGGTTCTACGGCCGTCGCGGCGCCTCCACAAAATCAGCAAACCGGTCAGCAAAGCGGGCAGCAAACAACGCAGCAGCAGGCCCCGGACAAGACCCAACAGCAAGCTCCACAGCCGCCCGCGCCACAACCGGCGCCGACAAATCAGCAGACCGACTCGTCAAGTCAACCGGCCGGCGCACAAGGACCGGCGCCCATCGCGCAATCGAATGATCCCAATGTAAAGAAAGGCAGCGAGGCGGACGTCGATGCGGTGGGCAATCGCAACGTCGGCCACGGATTGAATTTCTATTCGCTGGAACACGAGATTGCGCTGGGCAAGCAGTTGGCTCAGGAAGTTGACCGCTCCGCAAAATTCATCACCGATCCGGTCGTCACTGAATACGTGAATCGCGTGGGACAAAACCTTGTGCGCAACTCGGACGCGCAGGTTCCGTTCACGATCAAAGTGATCGACTCCGATCAGATCAATGCGTTCGCGCTTCCCGGCGGGTTCTTTCTACGTGAACAGCGGCTTGATCATGCACGCCGATGAAGAGTCAGAGCTTGCCGGCGTGATGGCGCATGAAATTGCGCATGTTTGCGCTCGCCATGGCACAAAGAACGCCACCAAGGGCCAGATTATGCAGCTGGCCACCATCCCGCTGGTCATGCTGGGACCGGGCGGCTGGGCTGGTTATGCAATCTACCAGGGCGCGCAGTTGATCGTGCCGATTTCGTTCCTGAAATTCTCGCGCGACGCCGAGCGCGAAGCGGATTACCTCGGCCTGCAGTATATGTACAAGGCCGGCTACGACCCCAACTCCTTCGTGTCCTTCTTCGAGAAGGTGACGGCGCTCGAAAAGAAGCAGCCGGGCTCGGTGCCGAAGATCTTCGCAACTCATCCGCCCACGCCCGATCGGATCGAAGCGGCGCAAAAAGAAATTGCCACGATCCTGCCGGCGCGCGAAGAGTACATCGTCTCCACTTCCGAATTCGACGTGGTGAAGCGCCGCCTCGGAATGATCGAATCCAATCAAAAGGTCAACGACAAGGGCGGCAACAAGCCATCATTGCGAAAGAAAACGGACCAGACCCAGAAGACCGGACAAGCGCCTCCTGACACAAGCGGAGGAGGCACGGATGACGACAGCGATCGTCCTACCTTGAAGCGCCGTCCCGGACCAACCCTAGAAATTTACATCGAGAAATAAAAAGGGCGCCCGAATTTTCGGGCGCCTTTTCTTTTTCTACTCGCGAATTTCTCGCTGCGGATCTCTATTTTGCGAAAGCTAGCCGTGCGCGTGAACTTCGGCGACGCCGAGGCGCTTTAATCCTTCCTGATAATATTTGCGATAAAGAATGTCCCACTCTTCGCTGCCTTCCAGAATCTCCTTCTTCTGCGACGCAATCTTCGCGCGCACTTCCGTGTCCACTTGCTCTTCCACTTTCAGCAGCGAGGTGAGAATCGTCACGATTTCCTGGCGGATCGTGTCGCGATCCTCCACGAAATCCACGTCGGGAAGCGTAACAAGAAGGTCGATGATGCGGTGAGAGATGCGTACCGTCTTTTCGCGCGTCAGGCGCATTAGCGGAGAATCAGCTTCCTTTCGCGGGCCAGCTGGCCTTTGGCTTTCTTGAACATTTCCTGATACGAAGCGCCCACTCGCTTCATTTCATCCGAGTGCTTGCTCAGAATTTCGCGCACCTCTTCGTTCAAGCGGTCTTCCACCGTCACTTCGTCGGCCATCACCTGGCGAACCGATTGCGTCACATTCTCCACGTTCTTCGTCTCAATCATTTTCGCCGCTGTCAGCCGCTTCACCACTTCCTTGGCCATGTAGCCGACGAAATCCCGCGAGAGAAGCATTCCTTTTGGCTCCCGACTGCAACTTCAAGCCTTTCAGTCTAATTGCTGGGCGTGAAGAGTGTCAAGGCGGCGCGAGAAATCGGATTTTTGCGTGGATGCGAGTTTCGAAAACCCAACTGAATCTGGGGTCCCGCGCCTGTACGTTCGACCACTGGACAGCTTCGCCGCGACTTCGCTCGGGCCTCGCAAGTCACCTTTTATAAGCAGCTTAAATCGTGTTAATCAGAGCTGGGAGTACCTTTTCACTTCGACCTTCCATCCATTTCCTGCGCCGGTACGATTGCTTATCAGCGTCGTCGTATCTGAAAGCAGGCGCGGACGCTGAGAAACATTCTGCGGGTTCCGGTGTTAGATATCGTAGGGATCGGGTGCGTTCCGATTCCGGTGCGTCTTCTTGCAAATCACGGCTCGGGCGCTCCATGGAATCGATCATCTATTGAATCCATCAGGGGAGGATTTGAAATGCGTAAGCTGACTCTTACTTGGCCATTATTTCTTGCCTTAGGTCTTGCGTTAGGGATTTCTTCAGTGATGGCGTCTCCTGCTTCAGCCCAAATCGCAGTGGGGATTTCGGTGCACGTCGGGCCGCCTGCGCTGCCGGTTTACGTGCAGCCTCCATGCCCGACGGAAGGTTACATCTGGACGCCGGGCTACTGGGCTTACGGCGATGCCGGTTATTACTGGGTGCCGGGCGTATGGGTGGCGCCTCCGCGAGTGGGCTTGCTGTGGACTCCGGGATACTGGGGCTGGAGAGAGGGAGTGTATGCGTTTCATGCCGGCTACTGGGGACCGCACGTTGGTTTCTATGGCGGCGTGAACTATGGATTCGGTTATGGCGGAGTGGGATTCGTTGGCGGAGCGTGGCACGGCAGAGCACTTCGCGTATAACACGGCAGTGGTGAACGTGAACACCACGGTGATCCACAATACGTACGTCGACAGGACGGTGGTGAATGAGCGGGAGGTCAGCCACGCGAGCTTCAACGGCGGCCCCGGCGGAACAAGAGCAGTGCCGACGGAACGAGAACGCTCTTACGAGAGAGAGACTCACGTGCATGCAACATCCGAGCAGACGTCACACGAACACATGGCGAGAAGCGACAGGTCGAACTTCGCGTCGGAAAATCATGGACGCCCTGCCAATCCTGCGATGAGCAGAGTGGGCGCTCGCGCGGAAAACCAGCAGGACCGGATCGCGAACGGTGCTCGCTCCGGACAATTGACCGCCGGCGAAACCGGTCATTTGGAATCGCGCGAATCCAACATCAATCATGAAGTGAAGAATGATCGCGCGGCTAACGGCGGGAAGTTGACTCCGCGAAGAGCGCGAGCATGTGAACCAGCAGCAGAACAACGTGAGCAAGTCGATCTACAACGACAAGCACAACGGCGCCACGCAACCGGGTGCGAACAGTGAAGTGGGCCAGCGCCAGCGCAACCAGCAGCAGCGGATCGCGAATGGCATTGACAGCGGCAAGATGAACGCAAGCGAAGCGGCGAAGACCGAGAAGAACGAGCAGCACATCAATCATCAGGTGGCCGCCGATCGCAAGGCCAACGGAGGCAAGCTGACTCCCGCGGAAAAGAAACAGGTGAACAAGGAGCAGAACAAGACGAGCAAAGAGATTCACCACGACAAACACAACGGCTAGTAGCAGACACGCTCCTTAGTTCGATCCTGAACTCTGAAGGCGTGACAGATTGGAACCGGGAGGCGCAGCGGCCTCCCGGTTTCTTTTTTGCCGGGTCAATGCGACAGATACATAGCAGTTCTGCTACTCTGTTTACTTCAAATCGCACGGCTGATAAGTTTCCCTCTGAAAGGAAGTACGCGAAGTGGCTTCGATTTCCTCTTCATCACCTTTAAAAGCCGGGCTGAAACGAGCTTATAACTTCAGCGGCGGACCGGCGACTCTGCCGCTCGCGGTGCTCGAAAAAGTACGCGATGAGTTGCTGGATTATCGCGGAACGGGCATGTCCGTAATGGAGATGAGCCACCGGTCGCCGGAATATGAAGAGATCAATTCGCGCGCCGAACAGCTGTTGCGGCGGCTGATGGCGATTCCGGAAGAATACGCCGTGATTTTCCTGCAGGGCGGCGGCAGCATGCAGTTCACGATGATGCCGCTGAATTTGTACGTGGACGGCAAGCCGGTGGATGTGCTGCACACGGGAATGTGGACGGCCAAGGCGATCGCGGAGCTGAAGAAGAGCGCCCCTTATCGAATTGCGGCAACCAGCGAACCTGAGAAATTCACCCGCATCCCGCGCGTGAACGAAATTGATCTCGCATCCGACGCTTCTTACGTCTACATGTGTTCGAACAACACGATCGAGGGCACGCAGTGGAGAACGATGCCGAGAACCGGCGACGTGCCGCTGGTGGCGGATATGTCGTCGGACATTCTTTCGCGCCAGATGAACGTGCGGCAATTCGGCGCGATTTTCGCGGGCGCGCAGAAGAATCTAGGACAATCGGGCGCGACAGTTGTAATCGTTCGCAAAGACCTTGCCGAGCGCGCCGATCCCAAGCTGCCTTCCCTGCTGCAATATCGCACGGAGATCAAAGAACATTCACTCTTCCACACGCCGCCCACGTTCGCAGTTTACGTGCTGGGCCTGATGCTCGAATGGCTCGAGGGCGAAGGCGGCGCGGGCGCGCTCGAACGGCGCAACGAAGCAAAAGCCAAGCTGCTGTACGAGGCGATCGATTCGAGCAGCCTGTACAAGTGTCCAGTTGACCAGGAATCGCGCTCGAGAATGAACGTAGTATTTCGGCTGGCCGATGGCGATGAGGAGTTGGAATCGCGATTCGCAAAGGAAGCGGCAACCGAAGGGATTGTGGGAATCGTCGGTCATCGGTCGGTGGGCGGGATGCGCGTCTCGCTTTACAACGCGGTGACAATCGAATCCGTCGAGGTGCTGGTCGGATTCATGAAGCATTTCGAGAGTGTTCGCGCCTGAACGGTGTTTGCATGTCCGCCACAGTAGTGTGGCCAATGCGCAACACCGTGGCTTGACTTGCGAATCCCCGCTCCGCTATTGTGAATTCTCCATGAAATCTGCACTGAAGAGCTTCCCAGTTTTAGCGCCGCACGCCCTTCTTAGAATGCCAGGCCCGGTCACCGATAAGTCGCAAGCCCCGCTAGATGAATACTTTAACAGCCTATTCACCACGCTCGGCCCTCAGCACTGGTGGCCGGCGAAGAGTCCCTTTGAAGTGATTGTGGGCGCGATTTTGACGCAAAGCACCGCCTGGACGAATGTCGAGCGGGCGCTCGCCAATCTTCGCCGCGCAGAGCTGCTCACGCCTGCCGCCATCGAGCACATTTCCCTTCGCCGGCTGGAGAATCTGATTCAGTCGTCGGGCTACTGGCGACAAAAGGCGCGGACGCTGAAATCGTTCGTGAGATTTCTGCGCCAGGAATTTCGAGGCTCGCTGAAACGAATGTTCGAAACTCCGACGCTGGTGCTACGCGAAAAGCTGATCGGAGTTTTTGGCATCGGACCAGAAACGGCCGATTCGATTCTGCTCTACGCCGGGCAGCACGGCGTGTTCGTCGTTGACGCCTACACCAAGCGAATGCTCGTGCGTCACGGCTGGGCGAATCCGAACGCGAAGTATGATGAGATTCGCTGGCAGTTCGAGCGGCGATTCCCCGGCAATGTTTCGAAATTCAATGAATTTCACGCGCTGATCGTCGCCGCCGGCAAAAACTGGTGCCGCAAGACCGACCCGAAGTGTGACGAGTGCCCTCTCGGCAGATACCTGCAGGAGGGCCGTTGACAGCAGCGACACGAAAACAGCGTGTATGGCTGATCGCCGGCGGAATCGCGGTGGTGCTGCTCACCGCAGCGGTTTTCACGCTGGGCTCGCTCAACACGCCATTTCACCCTGAACAAGGGAACGCGTTCATCATCCTCTTTGCGCTCTCCACCTTCATCGGCGTCGCGCTGCTCGTTTTCACGTTGATTCTGACGCGTACTTTGCTGCGCATGTGGGCTGAGCGGCGCGCGGGACAAATGGGCTCGCGCTTCAAAGCGAAGATGGTGCTGGGCGCGATGGGAGTTTCGCTGCTGCCGGTCGTGTTCATGTTCTTTTTCAGCTATGCGCTGGTGAACCGAACGCTGAATGCGTGGTTTCCGCGCCCTCTCGAAGTGGCGAACGAGCAGAGCCAGCTGCTGCTGCAGGACATGCGGAAGACGGGCGCCACCCATCTAAGCGACATTGCGGCGAGGGCAGCGAAGTCGGGCAGCCCCGATGAAGCGTTCTTGCAGAGCGAGTTGGTCGGTGGATGCGTCGTGGATAGTGGATGCTCAGGGAGCTGTGATCCATGGCGTCGCTTATACAGATCGCGCGGGCGGTGTGCCCCCGGCGCAAATTCCGCCCAGCCAACCGATCTCTCCCCGGCCCGCGCAAGTGCTGCGCAATGGAACGGAGTTCTGGCAAAACGGAAACGATTTGTACCTGGTTGCGACCGCTCCGCTGAAAGATGGCAAGTTGTATGTGGCGCGGAGAATTCCGAGCGACTACCTCGACCGCGCCGCGGAGATTCAAGCGCAAACGCAAACGTACGAACAGCAGAAGCAGCATCTGCGCGCGTACAAGCGCGAAATCATTCTGGCGCTGCTTCTCATCACGCTGCTGCTGCTCTTCACCACCACTTGGGTGGCGCTGTTTCTCTCGAAGCAGGTGACCGTGCCGATTCAGGCGCTCGCCGAAGCCACGCGCGAAATTTCACGCGGTAATTTCGATCACCAGATTGACATTCAGGCGCAGGACGATCTGGGAACGCTGGTGCGTTCGTTCAATCGAATGACGGAACAGCTGGGAGAAGGCCGCAAACAGATCAATGAATTCACGCAAAGCCTCGAGCTGGCCATCGAAGAGCGGGAGCGGCGGCGGAAATTGATGGAGGCGATTCTCGAGAATATTCCAACGGGCGTGGTGTCGTTGAATTCATCCGGGGAAGTGACTCGGGTAAATTCAGCCGTGGTGGCAATCCTGGGCGCTCACGCACGCGAGGCGCATTCGCTACAGGAACTGCTCGGCGAGGAGGGAGCGCGCGCGATGCTGCATTTGATGCGCCGGTCGCTGCGGATGGGCGCGGCTTCGCGTGAGATCGAAATCGCGACGACCGGAAAACTCGTGCGCGCTGCGGTGACCGTGAGCTCGCTCGGGCCGCGGCGGTCGAATCCCGGATTCATCATCGTGATCGACGACCTGACGGATTTGCTGCGTGCGCAAAAAGCTTCGGCATGGCAGGAGGTGGCGCAGCGAATCGCGCACGAGATCAAGAATCCGCTGACGCCGATTCAGCTTTCCGCACAGCGATTGCTGCGCCATATCGAGCGCTCGGCAGGCACGAGGCCGGAGAGTTCGCGCAGCGAATTTGAAAAGCTCGTCGCCGAGTGCGCGGGACTCATCGAGCGGGAGGTTTATACGCTCGAGTCACTTGTGGACGAATTCTCGCAATTTGCGCGCTTCCCTGCTGCCCGTCTTGCTCCCGCGGACGTGAACTCGATTGTGGCGAGCGCCGTCGATCTTTTCCGCGGGCGACTCGAGGGGATCACGTTGCGCACGGAACTTGCCGCTTCCCTACCCTTGATCAAAGCGGACTCTGAATTGCTGAGGCGCGTGGTGGCGAACCTGATTGACAATGCCGCGGAAGCGATGGAGGGCGCTTCCGTGCGGCAATTGCGTGTGTCCACCCGTGCCGAGGGTGATGGCGACGCGGTGGCGATTGAAATTTCCGACAGCGGGCACGGAATTTCGCCGGAGGACAAAGAGCGGCTGTTTCTGCCGCATTTCTCGACGAAAGAGCGCGGCACCGGACTGGGACTCGCGATCGCGAGCCGGATTGTCGCAGAACACAATGGTACGATTCGCGTGGAAGATAATGTTCCCACTGGATCGCGATTCGTGATTCGGTTCCCGGCGATTGAGGTGCCTGCGCCGGCGGCACAAAGTGGGGCGTCGGCGGCGTAGCGCTCGAGATTTCGAGCTCGAACACAGAGGACGCAGGGAAGTGTAAGACCACCACAGAAAGCACCATCGAATCTGGAAGCCGAGGAATCCTGGGTCAGGTTCACACTCAAACGATGCCAGCATCAATTCTAATCGTAGACGACGAGAGCGGGATTCGCGAGTCGCTTGGGGCGCTCTTGCGCGACGACGGCTACGAGGTCGAGGTGACCTCGACGGGTGAAGATTGCCTGGAGCAGATCGAGCGGCGAGGCTTCGATCTGGTGCTGCTCGATGTGTGGCTGCCGAAAATGGATGGGCTGGCCACGCTCGAAGCGATTCAGGCGCGCGAGTCGGCGCCCGTTGTGATCATGATTTCCGGCCACGGAAATATCGAGACGGCCGTGCGCGCGACGAAGCTCGGCGCGTTTGATTTCGTCGAGAAACCTCTTTCGCTCGACAAAATTGTGCTGGTGGTGCGAAACGCGCTCGAGTACGTGCGCCTGGAATCGGAGAATCGCCGGCTGCGCGCGGAACTCGAAGAGCGCCACGAGATACTTGGGAACAGCGTGCCGATGAAAGCGCTGCGGCAGCAGATCGCGCTGACTGCGCCCACGAATGGGCGCGTGTTGATTTATGGCGAGAGCGGAACGGGTAAAGAGCTTGTGGCGCGGGCGCTGCACGCGAGCAGTTTGCGGAACACGATGCAGTTTGTGGAATTGAATTGCGCCGCGATTCCCGAAGAGCTGATTGAATCGGAGCTGTTTGGCCACCGCAAAGGAAGCTT
Organism: uncultured Acidobacteriota bacterium; assembly: GCA_963697645.1. GTDB lineage: Bacteria > Acidobacteriota > Terriglobia > Acidiferrales > UBA7541 > Palsa-295. The sequence continues at coordinate 284,600 of CAVOOU010000002.1, forward strand.
TACCGGCGCGAGCGAAGACAAGGTGGGCAAATTTCAAAAGGCGGATGGCGGGACTTTGTTTCTCGACGAAGTGGGCGATATGAGTTTGAAGACGCAGTCGAAGGTGCTGCGTGTGCTGGAGGAGCAGCGCGTGGAGCGGCTGGGATCCAATGAGCCGATTACGGTGGACGTGCGCGTGATCGCCGCGACCAACAAGAAGCTCGAGGACGAAATCGGTCGCAATGCGTTTCGCGAGGATTTATTTTACCGGCTCAACGTGATTCCCTTCTATGTGCCGGCGCTTCGCGAACGGATTGCGGATATGCCGATTCTGGCAGCACATTTTCTGGCGGAGTTCTGCGAGGCGTATGGGAAAAGGCCGAAGGAGTTTACGGCGCCGGCGATGGAAGTGCTGTTGAGCTATACGTGGCCGGGAAATGTGCGCGAGCTGAAGAATCTTGTGGAGCGGTTGGTGATTATGAGCCCGGCGCAGAAGATTGAGCCGCATCATTTGCCGCCGGAATTATTTCGCGGCGCGTCGAAGAGCCCGCAGAAGCCCTATGAAAGCCTGCAGGAAGCGCGGTCGGCGTATGAGCGGGAATTTGTGCTGCGTAAGCTCGAAGAAAATCGCTGGAACATGACGAAGGCGGCGGAAGCTTTAGGGCTGGAGCGGAGCCATTTGTATCGGAAGATGCGGTCGCTGGGAATTGCGCCTTCGAAGGTTTAGCTTCGATCGTCGTTGTTTCGCGCCTGCCTCACATTCTGAGCAGGCTTGTTTCGATCTCCAGTAGGGGCACGGCATGCCGTGCCCGCTCGACCGACTGTAAAAGCGTCGCCCAAGTACCGAAAGTGATTCAGCCCGCGCATGATTTAGAGTTCTAAATCTTTGGGCGCCTCATCATCATCCTCGTCGCCCGCAGCAGCATCTTCTTCGTCGGCTTCGTTGTTCTGATACTCGCCTAATTGTTCGAGCTGTCGGTGCCAATCGAGTTGGCGAACCATGGAGGAATTGTCGCGCCAGTTCGGTTGAACTTTGACGAAGAGCTCGAGGAAAATGTGGATGTCGAGAATGGATTCGAGTTCTTTGCGAGCTTGCGTGCCGATGGCCTTGATGGCTGCGCCTCGTTTGCCGATCAGGATTGCCTTCTGGCCTTCGCGCTCCACATAGATCGTGGCGCGGATGCGAAGAAGTTTTGGCCCTTCCTCAAAACCGTCGATCATCACCGCAATCGCGTAGGGCACTTCGTGGCGCGTGGTGAGAATCGCCTTCTCGCGAATTATTTCCGCGGCGAGGAAGCGTTCCGGCTGGTCGGTGAACTGGTCTTCCGGAAAATAGGGCGGATGCTCGGGCAAGCGCTCGAGCCATGAATTTACGAGATTGAGGCAGCCCTCGCCAGTGAGCGCCGAGATTGGAAACACTTCGGCAAATTCGAATTCTTTGCTGTAACGCTCGATGAGCGGAAGAAGATGCGGCTTGGCGACTCGATCGATTTTATTTAGCAGCAAATAAACGGGCCCATGAAAACGGCGCGCCCATTCGATCGCGAAACGGTCGCCGGTGCCGAAGTTCACGGAAGCATCCGCAATCAACGCGAGGATATCGATGCCTTCGAGCGCGTGCTGAAGCTCGTCCATCATCTGGCGGCTGAGAACGTTCTCGGGTTTGTGGATTCCGGGCGTATCGACGAGCACGATTTGCGCGTCGTCGCGATTCAGAATTCCTTGAATGCGATTGCGTGTGGTCTGCGGTTTGGGCGAAACGATGGCGACTTTGCGTCCAACGAGAGTATTGACGAGCGTGGATTTGCCGGCGTTGGGACGCCCGACGATTGCGACGAAACCGGATTTAAATGCCATGAAATTAAATTGTACGCCGATGAGCGGCCGCTTGCGCAGGTTTACGCCGACGAGGACGACGTAGCGCCGGCGGGGACGCGGCGCGCGCGCACGCGCAGCACCTTGCGCTGATTGGCTTCGAGCACTTCGAAGCGAACGCCGTCGGAATCGATGACCTCGCCCATGCGCGGGACGTGGCCTGCCACCGAATTGAGCAGGCCGGCAATCGTCGTGGCGCCGGAATGCTCGGAGGAATCATCGAGCTGCACCCCAAGAAGCTCCGTGAGTTTGTCTACCGGCACGCTGCCGCGCATCACCATGCTGCCACCGGATTCGCGCACCACGTCGGGCGCCGGCCGACGGTCTTCTTCGCCGAGGTCGCCCACAATTTCCTCGATCAAGTCTTCGACGGTGACCACGCCGGCCATCAGGCCGTACTCGTCAATCACGATCGCCATCTGCTGATTCTTGCGCTGCATTTCCTTTAATAATTCGGAACCCGATTTCGTCTCGGGGATAAAAAGCGCGGGGCGCATCAGCTCGCGCACAGTGCGAAGGGCCGCGTCGCGGTCGGAGACTTCCAGAATGTCGCGAGCCATTACCACCCCAACGATGTCATCCAGCGATTTTTCATACACGGGGATGCGCGAGAATTTCGTCTCGACGATCAGGTCACTCAATTCCTCCAGCGTGGCGCCGGCGCGGATGGCGACCACATCGGGACGCGGCGTCATCAAGTCGCGCACACGCTTATCGCCAAACTCGATCACCTGCTCGATCAGCCGCGCTTCGTCATGCTCGATAATCCCTTCCTCCGCGGCGGCGTCGACGAAAGCTTCGATCGATTGCTGCTCCTCCACTTCCTCCGTTGGCTCGTCTTCCGAAAGATGCAGCACCGAAACGAGCATCTCGAGCACCACTTGCACCGGCCAGATAATCCACACGAATACACGGACGGCCGGCACAAACGGCGCAATCCAATTCCCGCGCACTCCCGCGAGCAAAAGTGACGGAAGAAACTGCATCAACACAATCACTTCGGCGGAAAGAAAAAAGACCATCTCAAGCGCCGCTTCCCACGAGCCCGGCACGAAGAAAATCACTCCGCGCGCGGTGACAGCTGCCACGAGAACCAGCCAAAGCCGCGCCAGAAGCGAGAACGCTAAAGCAGCGCGTTGCCGGTCCATCTTGAATCGCGGCTCGATATCCGCTTCGAATGTTTGCAAATGCGCGAAGATTCGGCCGGTGACGATTCGACCGAGCTCGCGATACACGCGATCCAGATAAGCGAACAATGCCAGACCCGCGGTGAGCGCAAGTACACCAATCGTGTAAAGGATTTGAGGCATCGCCTAAACCAGCCTCAGCTCGCGGCGGAGTTTATTTTCCCGGCGTTCCATTTGGCCGTCGTCGGCTTCGTGGTCATAGCCCATTAGGTGGAGGATACCGTGAAGAATGAGAATGCGCATCTCGTCGTCGAAGGTGCGGCCAAAGCGGCTCGCGTTTCGTTTCGCCACAGCCGGAGCGATGGCGATATCGCCAATATATTGCGGCCGAGTGATTTGCGATAGCGGCGTCAAGAAGATCGTCTTTTCGCGCGCGTCCATTTCGTCCGCGCCTTCTCTTGGTTTTGCGAGCATTCGTTGCAAACGACAATACATCGGTAGGTCCACTTTTGCCACGATAGGCGCGGTTCCAGCGGGCGATCTCGGCGTCAGTTACCAGGCAAACCGTCAGCGACTCCTTCGGCAGCCGCAACCGGCGTCGCGCACGAGCGAGAAATTTCTCGAGCTCGCGTAAAGGAACGGAAATGCGCGATTGGCGATTGACGATCATGTGACGCGGGAAAATCAATCGCGCCGCGCGGTGCCGTGCGCGGTGCCGCCTGTGGTGCGACGAACTGGCGCCCACATTTTGCGTCCGCCCAGGCGCCACGTTTTGACCCGCTCTTCGCGGATGCTCCCTGCGTCGCGGGCTTGCGCTCGTCGTACGCCTTGATAATTTGCTGCACCAGATTGTGGCGCACCACGTCGCGCTCGTCGAAATAGATAAAAGCAATGCCTTCGATATTCCCCACCACGTCAATCGCCTCGACCAGTCCCGAGCGCCGCTCGTTGGGCAAATCAATTTGCGTGATGTCCCCGGTGATCACGGCTTTCGAATTGAATCCCAGGCGAGTGAGAAACATTTTCATTTGCTCGCTCGTCGTATTCTGCGCCTCGTCGAGAATCACGAAGGAATCATTCAGCGTGCGCCCGCGCATAAATGCAAGCGGCGCCACTTCGATGATGTCCTTTTCAAGAAAGCTCTCAAGCTTCTCTGCTTCGAGCAGATCGTGCAGCGCGTCGTACAACGGGCGCATGTACGGATCAACCTTTTCCTGAAGAGTCCCGGGAAGAAACCCCAGCCGTTCGCCCGCTTCCACCGCCGGCCGCGCGAGAATGATTCGGTTCACTTGCTTCGACAGCAGCGCCGAAACCGCCATCGCCACCGCGAGATAAGTTTTGCCCGTTCCGCCCGGGCCAATGGCAAACACCATGTCGTAAGTTTCAAGCGCCTCGATATAGCGCCGCTGATTCGTGCTTTTCGGCGCGAGGCTCTTCTTGCCAAACGTGCGCGTGCGCGTCGGCGAAAACGCCCCGCGCAATTCTTTCGCAGGAGCCTGCGTCGCAAATCGCAAAAGCGATTTCACTTCCTGGCTATCGGGAATACGTCCGTCGCGAACGCGTTGATTGTACTCATCGAGGATAAGCGCGGCCCGCTCCACCTGCGCAGGCTCTCCTTCGATTTCCAGATCGTGATCCTTCAGATGAGTGGTGACGTGCAGGTTGGCTTCGAAAAGCTTGAGGTTTTCATCGAGGGTGCCGAACAGCTCGCTGATCCCTCCGGCAATTCTTACAGTTTGTTTCATTAATTTTTTGGCGGCTCTAACTCCGTTGATGTCCTGTCAAAGTAGCGTAGCGCGCCGGAATGCATGGGTCAAGATAACCACATGCATAGCCGCATCCCGGCGCGCAACGCTTCACACGATTGTAATATTCAAGTCGCAAATCCTAGCGAGTGGCCGCCGGGAATTGCACCTTGGGAGCTTCGCGAGAGCCCTCGGACGCCTTGAAATAAGCGTCGTTCTCCTTGAAGCCGGCCCAACTGGCGAACAAGCTGTTCGGAAATTGGCGGATGAATGTGTTATAGGCCTGAATGGAATCGTTGTAGCGCTTCCGTTCGACCGCAATCCGATTCTCGGTGCCCGCCAGTTCGTCCTGCAGCCTCAAAAAGTTCTCGTTGGATTTCAGCTGCGGATAATTTTCGACGATCGCCAGCAACCGCCCAAGAGCGCCATCGAGTTGTCCGTTGGCCGCGATCTTCTCTTCCGGTGTTTTTGCATTCAGCAACGCCGAGCGCGCCTTCGCGATATCGCCATACACAGTCTCTTCATGTGCGGCGAAGCCTTTCACGGTTTCAACGAGGTTCGGAATCAAATCCGCGCGCCGTTGCAACACCACATCCACCTGCGCCCAATTCGATTTCACCTGCTCGTCCAGCGTGACAATTTTGTTTTTCGTGCTGACGTACATGCCGCCAACAATCAAAACCAGAATCACAATCACTGCCACCAGTCCCAAGAGCGCTTTCATCTGTGCGTGCCTCCGGTGCGGAATGTAAACAACCGCGACGCCTGGCGTGGCTGTGCGCCCAGCTTCGCACTACTGTGCAGCGAATCTGCGATCCACTTCGCTCGTCACCACCTCAACAAACTCCAGATACGCGTGGAGCGACGCCTCAATATCAATTTCCCGCTCCTTACGCTTCCCTTCCCGCAAATCCAGCACCGCGTGAAACGCGCTCGGATTCGCGCCTGTGAGCGACGCCATCGCGTCCACCGCCTGCCGCTTCGTATCCGGCATCGGCTGTCCGAGCGCCGCAAGCGCATGGCGGAAAAGCGAACAAAACGCCGACACCGACGCCATCATGATTCCGATGTGCGCCTTCCTGGTTTGCGGCGCCGCAAGCACCGCCTGGCGCAGGCGCAGCCAGTCAATCCGCAGTTCCCTTTCCACCTGCAGCCGGTGCAGATGGAGCGGAACCTCAAGATGAGAGAAAAAATCTTCGCCGTACAACATGCGATGCCGCGCTTTGATGTCGTATAGCTCGATGGAAAAGACGTCGGCCGAGCGCTGCAATTCTTCGTACGTGAAAACGATGGGCGCGGGATGGCCTTCGCGCATCCACCATTCCGCCACTCCGTGCAGAGCTTCCAGGTCAGCCGCCGTCGCGCGCTTCACCAGGCACACAATGTTCAGATCGGAATGATGCGCTTGAAATTCGCCCGTAACGGCGGACCCGTAGAGCACCGCAGCTTGCAGGTTGTCACCCGCCGCCGATTGCAAGCTTCTCTACAATCTGTTTCGAGCTTCGCTTCCATCGCAGGCCTTCCAGACTCGTCCAGGAAAAACTAAACGACTGCTAAATCCGAGCGATACTACCAGCTTCCGCTTGCGCCGCCGCCACCGAAAGAGCCTCCGCCGAACCCGCCGAAACCGCCTCCGCCACCACCACCGCCGCCGAATCCCCCACCGCCCCAACCGCCGCGCCCTCCGCCCATCCCGGAGCCAATCATCGGCCCGATCCACCAACCGCTCCCACCGCCCCGTGTGTAGTTACTACGGCCGCCGCCGCTGCCTTTCATAAACCAGTACACGACGAAAATTATGAAAAGCAGAAGCAGTATTTGACCAATCGACCAGCCGGTATCTTGTGGGGGCGCTCGTCGCGCCGGCAAGGGCGCGCTTCCCGATAGCGTAACGCCGCGATCGGCTGCAATCACATCAGCTACTCGACGCGTGACCAACAGTAATGCGCGATCATAATCATTGTCGCGAAGAAACGGCACCGCTTCACGCAAGAACCCGCCCACTTTTCCGTCGGGAAGAATCGGTTCAAGCCCGTATCCAACCTCCACCCGGCTCTTGCGATCCTCGGTGGCGATTAAAATCATCACGCCGCTGGCAGACTGCTTCGGCCCCACGCCCCACTTCGTCGCCAGATCAAGCGTGAAATCTTCCACCGGCTGGCCGTCGAGCGATTTCACCGTCACGACCGCGATCTGCGCGTGCGCCTTCTGATCCACCTCCGTGCACAGCGCCGTCAGCTGAGCCTTTGCCGATGCGCTCAGCACTCCCGCGAAGTCATTGACGTAACCCTGCGGCTTGAGCTGATCCGTCTTTTCGGCGTGAGCAACCGAACCCACGAGACAAGAGCAGCGTCAGGCAAACCGCCGCGCGAAAAGAGTTCAAGGATGAGAAATGCCGTGGCATGGAGGGTTGGGCTTTGGCCAGCGTCATGGTAGACGCTGCAAACTAGCGTGTCAACTTTGGGCCGCTCGCCGCCTCTTCAACGCGATGCAATTTTGAGTATCCTCTTTGAGCATTCTCGGCCACGCGAATTGTCACGCCGCAGATTGCAATGCTACACTCCTGCCCGCGCTTGTTCGTATACGCACAGCACTGACCGAAATCGAACAGGCGGCGAATCGAATTTCCCCTTTACTCGTCTATATTCTGGAAGTTACGGGTGGCCGCTACTTTGCACCGAAATACAGTTTCTGAAACATATTGGCGCGCCGCACGTTGTAGAAGCTTGAGGCTTGCGTGAATTCAGGGTGGAAATGAGCAATCAGACTCCAGACGTTCGGAGAGGAAAAAACACGATGATCGGAAGACTTGCCGTCGAAGCGTTTCTGAAGTCTGTGGTTTTGGCGTTCATTATTGCATCGCTGGTTGTGGCTCCGGTTTCCGCGCAGGTTCAGGACGCCGCCCAGTCTCAACAAAGCCAGCAGAGCCAGAGTGCCGCTCCACCGCCAGCAGCGGACCAAAATCAGGCTCAGGCCCAGGCGCCGCCCGCCGGCCAATCTGCCGCGCAGCAGACTGCGACGGCTGACTATTCATCCCCACGAAACCTCGCGCCTACGAAAGGCTTGGACTATTCAAAAGGCCAGCCCTGGTTCCCTCAGTTCTGGAAACCTTACACCCCGATCTCCATGCCGGAACCCATTCTGACCAATACTCCCAGCATCGATCAGCTCATCCAGAATGGAAAGCTGATGCTCAGCCTCGACGACGCGATTTCGATTGCGCTCGAAAATAATTTGGACATCAGTCTCCAGCGCTTCACCCCGTTTATCGCCCAGACCGAGCTCCTTCGGGCCAACGCGGGAGCTGTTGCCCATGGACTTGGCGCATCGCAGGCCGTGATCCTGGGCACGGCACCGCAAACGGGTTTCGATCCCACGTTGGTCGTCAACACCGATTGGGGTCGAGCTTCGATTCCGGTAAACAATCCGCTGGTTTCGGGCGTCGGCATTGCGGCCACCGCGTTTGACCTGATCAACAACAACGCTTATGCGAACGTCACATATACGCAGGGATTTCACACGGGAACCGCGTTTTCCTTGGCCTTTGACAACGTTCGAAGCTCCACAAATTCTCCCGACACGATTTTCAATCCCGCCGTGCAGTCCACTTTGATTTTCTCGGTGCAACAGCCGCTGCTGAACGGGTTCGGAATCCTGCCAAATACCCGCTACATCCTCGAAGCCAAAAACACCTTAAAAGTTGCGGACTCGCAATTCGCGCAACAGGTGATCGCAACAGTTTCGGCCGTCCAGACGGATTACTGGGAGCTGGTTTTCGCCCGGGAAAATGTGAAGGTGGAAGAAGCGGCTGTTGCGGTGTCGAATAAGCTCTACGAAGACAATAAAAAGCAGTTGCAGATCGGGACGATGGCACCGCTCGACGTCTTGACTGCCGAATCGGAACTTGCCACCGACACGCAAAACCTGATCGTCGCGCAAACCAACAAGTTGCAGCAGGAGACCGTCCTTCTCAACGCGATTACGCGCAATCCCTTTGCCCCTTCGCTGCAAAATATCGAAGTGGTTCCCACCACTCCCATCGCCACGCCGAACATCACCGAAAACCTTCCTCTAATGGACGCGGTGCAGGAAGCGTGGCAGAAGCGTCCGGAAATTCTTCAGGCAGATTTCAACTTGAAGAACGCCGAGATCGAAGTGAAAGCCACTCGCAATGGCTTGCTTCCGGTTCTCAACCTCGTCGGGCAATACAGCGCCACTGGACTCGCCGGAAATGAGACTGTTTTGAATCAGACGCAGACCGGATTTGAGGCGGATACCACCTCCCCGGTCGTTGGCGCAAATGGTCTTCCTTTCAATGTCGGAAATCCTGGCGCGCCGGGCGTTCCCGCTTTCGTGGGCATTCCCATCTTCAACACCACAACGACCGTGCAGAAGAGCGGCCTCGGATCGGCGCTCGACTCGATGATTCACGCTGATTTTCCGACTTACAGTGCCGGGCTAAATCTCGTCCTTCCGATCCGGAATCGCTCCGCGCAGGCCGACAGCGCGCGCGCGCAAATCGATAAGCGCCAGCAAGTGGTGCAGTACCGCCAGCTTCAGAACACGATTTTCGTCAATGTGCGCAACGCTCAAATCGCATTGCAGCAGGACCGCTCGCAGGTGTCTGCTGCCGAAAAGGCTCGCATCCTGGCGCAGCAGACCCTCGACGCCGAGCAGAAAAAATATCAGCTCGGTTCGTCCACCAGCTACCAGGTGGTCTTGCGATCGCGCGACTTGACCACCGCGCAGGGTAACGAGCTGCGCGCCAAGATCAATTTGATTGAAGCTTCCGTGAACTTCGACCAGGCCGTAGGCCGCACGCTCGACGTGAACCACATCATCGTCGCCGATGCACGCCGCGGCAAAATCTACCGCCAGCCGAACATTCCGGGCGCGCCTGACTCAGACGGAGGCGTCCCCGGAAAATAAGCTGCTGCTGGTTCCGAGGACGGTTACCGGGGAAGCTTCCTGCGGCAAGCGATCCTCGCTTGAATAACTTCTTGCAGCCACCGCCGCAATTTGCTACCGTTACGTTTGAGTTATGATGATGCACTGTAAAACAGGCTGTAAGGTAGCGCGTCGCACTCGAGGAGACGCGAGATTGCGGAGCCGATCCTCGGTCGTTACTCGAGGCATTTCTAATAGGAACATTGCGTCTTTCAGAATTTCACCTAACGTCTGCAGAATCAGTACTTACGTATTTTCTAATGGACACAAAATCGGCTTTTTCGGGATTTCGCGACCCTGGCCTGCGGCCTCCTTGTTGCCTCCGCCTCAATGCCCTAGAATGACTCGAATGAGTCTTTTCGGTAATTTGCGAGCGGCCGTGGCCGCGTCGCTTCGGAGGCGCGCCGATGATAGCGTGAAGACGACTAAGGCCGTGAAGACACTGCCGACGCAGAGCTTCGAATCCGTCCGCAAGCCGTCGGCAGCCGAAGGCGAATGGGAAGAGAAAACGCTGGCACCAACGCTGCGAAAAACTCCCGATCGCGACGCGGACTTCACCACCGTCTCGAGCTATCCAATCCGACGCCTCTACACGCAAGCCGATCTCGCAGGCTGGGACGCGGAGCGCGATCTCGGTTTTCCCGGTCAGCCGCCTTACACGCGCGGGATTCATTCCACAATGTATCGCGGCAAGCTTTGGACCATGCGCCAGTTCGCAGGTTTCGGAACAGCCGAAGACACGAACGCGCGCTTTCGCTATCTGCTTTCGCAAGGCCAGACCGGGCTTTCCGTCGCGTTCGATCTGCCGGCGCTGATGGGTTACGACTCGGATCATCCGTTGTCCGAGGGCGAAGTCGGAAAATGCGGCGTGGCGATCAGTTCGCTGGCCGACATGGAAGTGCTCTTCGACAAGATTCCGCTCGCCGACGTCACCACTTCGATGACGATCAATTCGCCCGCAGCCGTGATCTGGGCGATGTATCTGGCGGTCGCCGAAAAGCAGGGCGCCGACTGGAAGAAAATCTCCGGCACTTTGCAGAACGACATTCTCAAGGAATACATCGCGCAGAAGGAATACATCTATCCGCCCGAGCCGTCGATGCGGCTGGTGATCGATACGCTCGAATTCGGCGCGAAGCACACGCCGAAATTCAATCCGATCTCGATCAGCGGCTATCACATCCGCGAAGCCGGTTCGACCGCGATTCAGGAGCTGGCGTTCACGCTGCGCGACGGAATCGAGTATGTGGATTACGGCGTGCGCCGCGGAATGAACGTGGACGATTTCGCGCCGCGGCTTTCCTTCTTCTTCAACGCGCACAGCGATTTCTTCGAGGAAATCGCAAAGTATCGCGCCGCGCGCCGCATCTGGTACAAGACGATGCGCGACCGCTTCGGCGCCAAGAGCGAGCGCTCCTGGGCGCTGCGTTTCCACACGCAAACGGCCGGCTGCTCGCTCACCGCGCAGCAGCCTTACAACAACGTGGTGCGCACCGCGCTGCAAGCGCTCGCGGCCGTGATGGGCGGCACGCAATCGCTGCACACGAATTCGCTCGACGAAGCCTGGGCGTTGCCCACCGAGTTTGCCGCCACACTCGCGCTTCGTACGCAGCAAATCATTGCTCATGAAAGCGGTGTAACGAATACGGCGGACCCGCTCGGAGGTTCTTACTTCGTCGAAGCGCTCACGGATGAAGTGGAGCGCGGCGCCTGGGATTACATTGAAAAAATCGACGCGCTGGGCGGCATGGTCGCCGCAATCGAGCGAGGCTTTCCACAGCGCGAAATTGCCGAAGCGGCGTATCGCTATCAGGTGGCCGTTGACCGCAAAGAGAAAATCGTCGTCGGCGTGAATGATTATGTGGCCAAAGAAAAGCCGCTCGATATTTTGCAGATTGATGAAACGGTAGCGCATCGCCAGGGCGACCGCCTGCGGAAATTGCGTGCGGATCGCTCGAACGCTGAGGTCGAACGACGCCTGAACGCGTTGCGCAAAGCGGCTCGCGGGCACCGAGAATCTGATGCCCTATCTCTTCGACGCCGTGAAAGCCTACGCCACTCTCGGCGAAATCTGCGACACAATGCGCGAGTCTTTGGCATCTACGAAGAAGTCGGCGATCACCTAGTCAATCCGGCCTGAGATTCCAACCGGACGAATCGAGGCTCAACAAAAATGAGAAACAGAATGAAGAGCTTGAACGGCAAGTTTGCGGAAGTGCGATCGGCTTGCATTCTGCTTTGGTTCGCACGCGCCGGCTCGGCCGCACGGATTCCGGCCAAAGACAAGACCCCGCGGACGAAGAGCGGCTTCGTCACTACAGGGACGGCACAAGATTCATTACTTGAAGCAGGTCACGGCAAGGACGCCGGTGGGAAACGCCGGCCGGCAATCCGCTCGTCGTCACGATTACCAAGGGCAACACCTCGATCACGAAACCGAATCAGTTTCCATTCATTCTCTTCATCCCCGGTTGGACCATGCCCGCTTGGATCTGGGAACAGCAGATCGCTTACTTCTCCAAAGATTTTCACGTCGTCGCCATGGATCCGCGCTGCTCAGGGCGAATCCTCGCAGACGCACGAAGGACTCTATCCCGCCGTCCGCGCACGCGACATCAAAGCAGTAGTCGACCAACTCCACCTCGCGCCGGTCGTGCTAGTCGGCTGGTCCATGGGCGTCACCGAAATCGCCGCGTATCTCGATCAATTCGGCTCGCAGGATCTCGCGGCCATCGTTCTCGTCGACGGCTACGCCGGCGGCACCGATCCGGCCGAAGCCGTGCCGACCATCGGCGTTCTCAAATCCACGTTGGAGGACCGTAAGAATTTTTTGGCTTCCTTCATGCAGAATGTCATGTTCAAAAAGCCGCAGCCGGAGGGCTATATCGCCCGCCTCACCGCAGCCTCTAACATCACCCCTACCGACGCGGCGGTCGCCCTTCTCGTCGGCATGCACGCCACCGACTACAAGCCGGCGCTGCTGAAGAATACGAAGCCCGTGCTCATCTGCGTCGCGGATGGTTCCATGTTCACGAGACAACTCGAGGATCTGCACAAACGAATGCCCGGCGCGCGCTACGAGGTCTTTCCCGGCGCCGGCCACACGATCTTTGTGGACGAGCCCGACAAATTCAACACGCAGCTCGAAGATTTTCTCCATGCTTTGATCTAGCTCATGCGAATCGAGGCTCGAACAAAAATGACAAACGGGGTGGGGAGGAATTTGAACCGGGGAGCGGTCGCGCTCTGCGTTCTGCTTTGGAGTTTTGCAAGTGTTGCCCCAGCTCGACCACTTCCGGCGAAGGATAAGAATCCACATCCCAGAAGCGGCTTCGTCACCTCGTGGGACGGAGCGAAGATTCACTACGTTGAATCGGGGCGCTCGAAAACGCCTGTAGGAAACGCGGAAGTCGGCAATCCGCTTCCTCCTTCCGTCACGATTACGAAGGGCAACATCTCCGTCACCGGGCCGCACCAGTTCCCTTCGATTCTTTTTGTGCCCGGGTTTACGATGCCCGGATGGATTTGGGAGAACCAGATCTCGCATTTTTCGGCCGACTACCGCGTCGTCGCAATGGACCCTCGCGCGCAGGGAGAATCAGCGAAGACGGGCGACGGTGACTATCCGGCCTCACGCGCGCGCGACATCAAGGCGGTGATCGACCAGTTGCACCTCGCTCCTGTTGTTGTAGTGGGCTGGTCGATGGGCGTTATCGAAATCGCGTCATATGTCGACCAGTTCGGAACGAACGGCCTGGCGGGAATTGTTTTCGTCGACGGCCTCGCCGGCTTGGATCTCACACCGGACTTCACTAAGGGCAGCATCGAGTTCCTCAAAGCACTGCAAGTAAATCGTGAGCGGCAGACTTCCGATTTTGTGCGCGTCGATGTACAAGAAGCCGCAAGCGGAAGAGTACCTGCGCAAAGTGATCAAAGCATCGCTCGCCACGCCCACCGATTCGGCTGTGGCAATGGGGCTGGCTGGATTCACAACCGACAACCGCCCAGCGCTGGCAAAGATCGATAAACCGACCGTGATCGTTGGCTCAACGGCTGCCCTGCTGCCGCGCTTTCAGGAGATGCAGAAGAGCATCCCGGGAGCAAAGCTTGAGATGCTCAATGATGCGGGGCACGCGCTCTTTGTGGACGACGCCGACAAATTCAATATTTTGCTCGACGAGTTCATCACCAGTTTGAAGTAGGTGGCAAGTGTTTGCGAAGCGAAAAGCCGCAGTTGGTGCGGTCGGGCCGTTTTGAAGTATTCTTTCAACCGCCGATTGGGTCGGATGGCGCGGCGCCCACACAATGTGAATGGAGCTGAATGGCTGAGAAGAAAATTCGAGTGTTGATCGCGAAGCCGGGCCTCGATGGACACGATCGCGGCGCAAAGGTGATCGCGCGCGCTTTGCGCGACGCCGGCATGGAAGTGATTTACACCGGGTTGCGGCAGACTCCGGAGATGATTGCCTCTGCGTCGGCGCAGGAAGACGTGGACGTGATTGGTCTTTCGATTCTTTCCGGCGCGCACAACACGATCTGCCCGCGGCTGATGGAACTGCTGCGCGAAAAAGGGATGCACGACGTCACCGTACTGATCGGCGGCATCATACCGGAACCCGATATTCCCGCACTGAAGAAGGCCGGCATCGCTGAAGTTTTTCTTCCCGGCACACCTACACAAGCAATCGTAGATTTCATCCGCCAGCGAGTCTCCACGGCGCCGAAAGGCGCTTAGTCTCTGCAGTGGGTAGCCGTCTTGTGGTCGCGCAGCACGACGAAGTTCTGCTGCTCACGCTCGAAAGCGACGACGGATTCCCGCGACTCGAGCGCAGGATTTTGGCGGAGATCGAAGCACAAATCGTGAAACTTGCGGAGCAGCGCGAATTGGCCGGCGCGGTGATCACCGGAACCGAGCGCGCGTTTGCGGTCGGCGCCGAGATTTCGGAACTCGCAAATCTCACGCCGGCTTCGGCGTTCGAGTTCTCTCGCTACGGCCAGAGCGTGATGCGCGCGGTTGAAAATTCGCCGAGGCCAGTCATCGCGGCGATTCGCGGGTATTGCATGGGCGGCGGACTCGACCTGGCGCTTGCGTGCCATGCGCGGATCGCGTCACGCGACGCGGTGTTCGCTCATCCCGGAGGAAGCCTCGGCATCATCACCGGCTGGGGTGGAACCCAGCGATTGCCTCGATTGATCGGACGCAGCCGCGCGCTCGAAATGCTGGTAACGGGTCGGAGACTGGACGCGACACAGGCGCTCGCTTGCGGCCTCGTTCAGAAAATCGCTGATGGCCCAGTGGTCATCGAGGCGATTGAGCAGGCGCGAAAGATCGCCCGCACGATTGCTTCGCAGACTCAATTCCACTCGCGAGTGAATTTGGTTCGCGTGTAAACGACGCGAAAACCCTGGCGCTCGAGATTGCGTTGCGAGCCGCTTGATGGCTGCGTGACGCTCATCGCGAGGTCGCAACCGGCTGCGCGGCCAGCCTCGAGGCGCGCTGCAATCAAGGCTGCCTGCACACCGCGCCCGCGATATTCGTGGAGCGTGCTCATTCCGAAAAGACCGGCGATTCCCTTTCGAATTCCGAGGGTTCCGCCGCCGATCGGTTTGCCGTCGATCCAGACCAAGTACGGCACGAGGCCAGGGCCGGAGAAGAATTCCTGAATTGTGTTGATTAAATCTTCGGTGGGCTCGAAGTGATCGGCGAAACCGCGAGAGACGGTTTCGGCGAAGAGACGAGATTCGGATGGTTCGGCCGGGCGAATGGTGATCTCGGGAGCGATTTGCGGAAACTTCTCCTGCGGATCGATTTCGCGAATCAGCATGTTGGAAAATTCGAGCACGCGATAGCCGCGCTTTCCGAGCATTTCGATGAATCCGGGATCGGCCATCGGGCAGACCTCGATGAAAACCGCCGAGCCGCGGCAACGATAGAATTTCTCCATGCGCTCCATGTCTTCTTCGCTGACCGGGCCGTTCAGGCCGAGGCCTTCCGCTTGAGTGACCGGCGAATTGATACCGCGAAATTCCGCGATGCCGCCGCCTACTGCGATGCGGACGTCTCCGGAGCGTTTCAGCTCAATCGGGCTCGTCGTTTCGCTACTTTCCGAAATGCAATCCGGATGGCCGGCCAGTTCCAGGCGACGTGCCAACTCCATGTCGACGAATTTCATTTGTGAATCTCCTCAATAATTCTGGGCCCTCTCAAGGGCGAAGGAAACCGGTTCAAAATCCTGGGCAAAGATGCGTCAACATTAGTATGGAGATTCGGGGCTTAGGAAGGCCTAGTCGGTCTTATGGGGGCTAACACGAGCGACCGGAGACAGACCTATTCCCCGCGACAGAACCGCAAAGCATAGGCGTCTCCAGAATGAGATTTGCTCGCGAACGCTTGAATCTGCGGCGCGAGTGACCGCGATTTTATAGCAGGAGCCAGAGAAGTCAAAACGATATGTGAATGATACAATGCGTAGTTTCGACGTGAGCGTTTGCGAGTATCGTGCGGCCCGACGGCAGTGAATAGCGGAGCGCGCGAAGGAGACCGGTGAGCGGGACGGTGATTGAGACGCAGGTGGATGCGAAGTCTGCCGACTTTGAAAAGAACAGCCGGCAGATGGTGGACCGCCTGACTGAAATCAAGAATGAAGAAGAGCGAATCCGGCAGGGCGGCGGCGCGAAAGCGATCGAGTCGCAGCACAAGAAGGGGCGGCTGACGGCGCGGGAACGCATCGCGAAGCTGATCGATCCGAAGACCGAGTTTTTCGAGCTGGGCCTCTACGCCGCGTATGAAATGTATGAGGAATGGGGCGGCGCGCCGGCGGCCGGGACGATCGTGGGGCTGGGGCGCGTGTCGGGCCGGCAGGTGATGATCATCGCGAATGACGCGACGGTGAAAGCGGGCGCGTTTTTCCCGATGACGGCGAAAAAAGTGATTCGCGCGCAGAATATCGCGATTGAGAATCGAATTCCGACGATTTACCTGGTGGATTCCGCGGGCGTTTTTCTTCCGCTGCAAGAGGATGTGTTTCCCGACACCGATGATTTCGGGCGCGTGTTCCGGAACAACGCGGTGATGAGCGCGCAAGGGATTCCACAGATCACGGCGATTATGGGGATGTGCGTGGCGGGCGGAGCGTATCTGCCGGTGATGTGCGATCACATTTTGATGACGGAAGGCAGCGGACTATTTCTCGCCGGGCCGGCGCTAGTGCAGGCTGCCATTGGGCAGAAGACTTCCGCGGAGGAACTGGGCGGGGCAAAAATGCACGCGCAGATCAGCGGCACGGTGGATTTCCGCGAGCCGGACGACGAGGCGTGCATCAAGAGAATCCGGGCGCTGGCGGACAAGATCGGACATCGTCCGCAAGGCGCCGTTTGATCACAAGCCTGCGCGACCGCCTTCGCATCCCGGCGATGAAATCTACGGAATATTTTCGTCGAATCCAGGAAAGCAATACGACATGCGCGAGATCATCGCGCGGATTGTGGATGGCAGCGAGTTCGAGGAGTATCGCGCCGAGTATGGGCAGACGGTGCTGTGCGGCTTTGCGCGCATTGGCGGCTGGGCGGTGGGGATCGTCGCGAATCAGAAGAAGCACGTGACTGTGGCGGCGCCGGGGACCGGAGAGAAGCGAGTTGAGTTTGGCGGCGTGATTTATACCGAGGCGGCGGATAAGGCGGCGCGGTTTATTCTGGACTGCAATCAGAATTTGATTCCGCTGATTTTTCTGCACGATGTGAATGGATTCATGGTGGGGAAAGAGGCGGAATGGAGCGGCATCATTCGCGCGGGGGCGAAGATGGTGAATGCCGTGGCGAACAGCGTGGTGCCGAAGATTGCGGTGATTTGCGGCGGAAGTTTTGGAGCCGGGCATTACGCGATGTGCGGGAAGGCATACGATCCGCGGTTTATTTTTGCGTGGCCCACGGCGCGGTATGCGGTGATGGGCGGGGATGCGGCGGCCGGTACGCTGGTTGAAATCAAAATCAAGCAACTGGAACGCGAAGGCAAGAAGCTGACCGAAAAAGAAAAAAAGGAATTGTACGAATCCGTGCGCGCCACCTACGAGCACCAAACCGATCCGCGCTATGCGGCGGCGCGGCTGTGGGTGGACGCGATTATTGATCCGGCGCACACGCGCGAGGCGTTGATTGAGGCTCTCGAAGCGGCGTCGCTGAATCCGCACGTGGCGGAATTCAAGACGGGCGTGCTGCAAACGTAAGGAGTGCCATTGGGGAATCAGGCCAATAACAACCCGGCGGAAGAGCAGATTACGATCGTTGAATGCCCGCGCGATGCATGGCAGGGACTGCGGCAAATTATTCCGACAGAAGAGAAAATAAAATATCTGAGCAGCCTGGTTTCGCTGGGATTCCGGCATATTGATGCGGTGAGTTTTGTGTCGCCGAAGCATGTGCCGCAGATGGCCGATAGCGAAGCGGTGATGAAAGAGCTGAGCCGGGTGAAAACGCCGTCGGGCGAGGCGCCGGAGATTATCGGCATCATCGTGAATGCGCAGGGACTGGAACGCGCGCTTTCGACGCCGGGAGTGACGACGGTCGGGTATCCGTATTCGATTTCCGCTTATTTTCGGCGGGCCAATGCGAATATGTCGCGAGCCGAATCGCGGGATTTGGTGCAGAAGATTCAGCGGGATACGAAAGCAGCCGGGAAAAAGTTGGTCGTCTATGTTTCGATGGCGTTCGGGAATCCTTATGACGAGCCGTGGGGACCGGAGATCGTCGAAGAGACGGTTGTGTGGCTGAAAGATATCGGCGTGCGGACGATTTCGCTGGCGGACACGGTGGGCACGGCTTCGCCGCATGACGTGGCCGCGGTTTATGGCGCCTCAAAAGCCGCTGTTGCAGGCGTCGAGATTGGCGTGCATTTGCACAGCCGGCCGGATCGGGCGGCGGAGAAAGTGCTTGCGGCTTACGAAGCGGGCTGCCGGAGATTTGACGGGGCGCTCACGGGGCTGGGCGGCTGTCCTTTTGCAGGGGACGAGCTTGTGGGCAACATTCCGACGGAAGCGATTCTGACGACGCTGGCGGCGCGCGGCGTTGCTACCGGCATTGACACCAAGTCTCTTGCGATTGCGTGCGCCATGACGGGCGAACTGCGCGAGAAGTACACGCACACGGAAGCGGCGGCGAAACCGAACTAATGCGACGGATTAGGAACGGCCTGCGATGACATACAGCACACTCAAGCTCGAGCAGCAGAATCAGATTGCCACCATTACCCTGACTCGGCCTGAGAAACGGAACGCGATCTCGTCGCAAATGATCCAGGAACTTGATGGCGGCGTTCGACGAAGCGGAAAACGGACCCGCGCGCGTTGTCATCATCACCGGCTCGGGAAAATCGTTCTGCGCGGGAATGGATCTCGATGGCTTGCGGACGATTGCCGGCCAGTCGCTTGATGAAAATATAGCTGATTCGAGAGCGATGGCGCGGATGTTTTACCGCATCTACGAATTTCCGAACCCGGTAATCGCTCTGGTAAATGGAGCAGCAATCGCGGGCGGTTGCGGAATCGCGACGCTGGCGGACTTCACTCTCGCGGCGCCGGAAGCGAAGCTGGGATATTCGGAGGTGCGGATCGGATTCATTCCGGCGCTGGTGTCGGTTTTTTTGAGGCGCCAAATTGGGGAGAAGCGCGCGACGGATTTGCTGCTTACTGGGCGCATCTTGGATGCGGCGGAGGCGCTGCGGATCGGGTTAATTACCGAGGTGGTGCCGGCGGAAAAGCTTCTGGAGCGCGCCCACGAGATCGCGGGGCAGCTGATCGCTGCAAGTCCGACGAGTATTCTGCGAACGAAGCGGCTGCTGCGGCGTTTCAACGAGGCTGAAATTCGAGCGGAGATTGAACTTGCGACGCGCGAAAATGCGGAAATTCGTGCTACTGCTGATTTTCGCGAAGGCGTCGCGTCGTTTCTGGAGAAGCGCGAGCCGAAGTGGACCGGCCAGTGAGCAAGAACGCGAACGAGAATCGGGCCGGCGGCGGCGATGCAGATCTTACGCTCAAGGAATTTGCTGACACGACGATTCGGGTTCGTTATGCAGAGACGGACCAGATGGGCGTGGTGTACTACGGAAATTATTTCACGTGGTTTGAAATTGGACGCGTGGAGCTTTGCCGGCAGATTGGATTCGAATACAAGAAGATGGAAATCGAGGACGATAGTTTTCTGGTGGTGGCGGAAGCGAACTGCCGGTATAAACGGCCGGCGCGGTTCGATGATTTGCTCACGATTCGGACGCGGGTGACGGCTGCGCAGCGGCGGACCGTGCGATTCGCGTACGAAATCATTCATCACGAAACGGGCGAGACGATTGCTACGGGCGAAACGACACATGTGATTTGCAATCGTGCCGGGCAGACGAAATCATTGCCGGAAAAATATCGCAAGTACCTGCCGCTACCAATGGAAGGCCGCAGCGCGTGAGGGCCGACGCCCATGTGCTGGATATACCGCTTTGCTCGCCGGTCGAAATCACGCCAGGATAGAAACGATGATGGGAAAAGGGAATGAATAAGATTCAAATCGACGGCGAACATCTGACGCTCGTGGAGCTTTATGCCGTTGTTTTCGATGCTGCCGAGGTGGAACTGGCGCCGGCGGCACGCGAAAAGATGAATGCATCGCGCGCGGTGATTGAACGGCTGGTGGAATCGAATGCAGCCGGTCTACGGCGTGAACACCGGATTCGGGAAGATGGCGTCGGTGCGAATTTCTCGCGACCAGATACGGCAGCTGCAGGTGAATCTGGTTCGGAGCCACGCGTGCGGAGTGGGCGCGCCGCTTACGGAGCATGAAACGCGGGCGATGCTCGTGCTGCGAGCGAATGCAATTGCCAAGGGGCTTTCGGGCGTGCGTCCGATTGTGGCGGAGACGCTTTGCGCGATGCTGAATCGGAAAGTGCATCCTGTGATTCCGTGCCAGGGGTCGGTGGGAGCGTCGGGCGATCTGGCGCCGCTTGCGCATCTGGCGCAGGTGGCGATTGGAGAGGGTGAGGCTATTTTTCAGGGGCGAACGGTTTCGGGCGAATCTGCTATGCGAGACGCGAAGATTTCGCCGCTCGCGCTCGAAGCTAAAGAGGGCCTCGCACTATTGAATGGAACGCAGGGGATGTTGGCGCTGCTGGCGCTGGGATTGCGAGATGCGGAGACTGCGGTGGATACTGCCGATGTGGCGACTGCGCTTTCGCTCGACGCGCTGCGGGGGAGCCCGGCGCCGTTTGACGAAAGGATCGCGCGAGCGCGTCCTTATCCGGGGCATTTAATTACGGCTCGCAATCTGGGGCGGCTGACGCGCGGAAGCGAAATCCGCGAATCGCATCGTTCGCCGGAGCGCGATCCGCGCGTGCAGGATCCTTACAGCCTCCGTTGCGTGCCACAGGTGCATGGAGCGGTTCGCGATGCGCTGGCGCAGATTCGAGCGACGATTTTGATCGAATTGAATAGCGCGACCGATAATCCGCTGGTGTTCGCCGGCAACGGTGGCGGCGGTGGCGATGAGGTAATCAGCGGGGGAAACTTTCACGGGCAGCCGCTGGCGATGGCGGCGGATCAGTTGGCGGTGGCGCTCGCGACTTTGGCGGGAATATCGGAGCGGCGTACGGAACAACTGACGAATCCGCATGGGGAGCCAGCTTCCGGCGTTTCTGGTGCGCGAGGCGGGATTGAATTCAGGATTCATGATTCTGCAGGTGACGGCTGCGGCGCTCGCCAGCGAGATGAAAACGCAGGCCGCGCCGCATTCTGTGGATTCGATTCCGACTTCTGCGAATCAAGAGGATTACGTTTCGATGGGCATGGCCGCGGCACGACGAATTCAGCCGATGCTCGCGAACTTGCGGAACGTTTTAGCGATCGAATTGCTGGCTGCGTGCCAAGGGCTGGATTTGCTTGCGCCGCTTCGTACCGGGCCTGAGACGCAGAAGGCGTACGAATTGCTGCGCGCCGTCTCGAAAAAGGTAGACGTCGACCGGTCGCTTTCGCGGGATATCGAAGCTGTGGCCGCGCGAATTGCGGCGGGCGATTTCAGCAATCTCCTGCGCTAGAGGTGCGATTGTGACTCAGAGCAGTGCGTTTTTATTTGGCTTCGCCGGATTCTGATTCGCTCGAGCCTTGGGCGCTTTTTGATGCGGCTTGGGCCTGACTGGCGGCTGCGCCGGACTTGCTGATCGAGACGGTGTCTTGAGGTACGGCAGGCTGCTTAGGAGCTGGGTTTGGGCTTGCGTCGCGAATTGGGCCTTGCTGAGCAATGTGTGCGGACTGCAGAGCACTGGAAACTGAGCTGACAGGGTTTGCCATGGAAGTACCTCCAGCATGGTAATCGGCATGGGCGGAGCAGACTTTAGTCTTTTCGAAAATTCTTTCTGCGATTTGCGGAATTATGAAGCAAGAGATTGAAACAGAAATGTGCCGAAACGGAATCCGACCAGCCATTTGAAGGGCGCGACTCCCATCGAATAGTGACCGCAGGGTAAAGATAACCTCTCGACTTCTAAGCCACCTCGCGGAGCCTCGTCAAAGAACGCATTCGTGAATTCGGGCCAGAAGGTGGGATCGTAGCGGCCGGTGATGGCGAGGATTTTTTTTCCGGTGCCGAGAAGCCTGGGGATGTAAGGAAACGGGCTGATGGGCGACCAGTAGCGGCGGATATCTTCCTGCGAGAGCTTTGACTGCAGCGACTCCCAAACGTTCATGGTGGTGAGGCCGTTTGCCACCACATCGCCGCAATAGGTGGCGACGTGCAGGAACGCGCCGGCGCGAATCGCGGGTTCGTGGCACATGGTGACGAACGCGATGGATGAACCGATGCTGGTGCCGAGAACGCCGAGGCGGTCGTAACCTTGTTGCTCGAGCCAGCGGAGGGTGCGGCGGGCGTCAAGAACGGCCTGGCGATTTGCTTGCAGCGTCAGGCCGACATTGGGGCCGACGAGATGATCGGCGCGAGGATGGCCTGGGACGGCGCGGCGGTCGTGATATGGAAGGCTCATTTTTACGGCGGTGATTCCGAGTTTGTTGAGCCAGCGGCAGACGTCGGTCTGCTCTTCCCAGCGGGAATTCCACTGCGCGAGAACTACGACGGCGGGGCCGGTGTGACGGGCCTGGAAGAATTGCGCGTGGACGAGATTGTTTTCGGGCCAGGGTGATTCGATGGCGCTGGTGAAGGTGAGGACGCCGTTGTCGAGCGAATAGTCTGTTGCGGGACCGGTGGCGTACCAGTCGTCGCTGTGGGCGAGCGTGTGTTCGACAAAATGATCGAGGTATCCGCGGGGGTCGGGCTCGTTGGCGGAGCCGCCGATGTGTTCGAGGCCCCAGGCGAAGGGCAGCGTGCTTGCGATTGGGCTCCTGGGCCCAGCGCATGTGCTCGTAGCGCCGGATTTTTCGTTCCAGTAGGGACATGGCGTGGTTGATTCAATTCAGCTTACCAGAGGCGCCAACCAAAGCTGGGCGAGTGGCAGGGATTACGCGCCGAACCGGGAAAAACGGCGATTGAACGAGGCGAGTGCGTTGCCTGCGTTAGCAGTCGGGCACGGTTTCTGCTAGGCGGCTTGAGTGACCCGGACGGTATGTGGCACATTCGATTTGTGGCTTCCGGGATGCTCATTGCGGCGTTTGTGTTTCTTTTCGGGTTGATCATAGGCAGCTTTTTGAATGTTTGCATCGTTCGGATTCCCGGCGGAAAATCCATCGTTCTTCCTGCTTCAGCCTGCGTTAAGTGCGGGGCTGCGATTCGGCCTTACGACAACATTCCCGTTATCAGCTATCTCCTTCTGCGCGGCAAATGCCGGAAATGCGGGAATCCGATCTCGGCGATGTATCCGGTTGTGGAGCTTTTGACGGGACTGCTTTTTCTTGGGTGCTACGAAGCATTTGGTCTTACGGCGGAAGCGCTCAAATGGGCCGTGTTCTCGGCGATTATGTTGGTTCTGGTTTTTACGGACTTGCGCGAGCGAATTCTTCCTGACGTGGTGAACTTTACGGGTTTTGGCCTAGGGCCTCTTGCTCAGCTTCTTCACGACACCGGTCGACGGAACCGCTCTGGCTCTCGCGAAGCGGATCTTCGAGTTTCCGCCGCCCGCGCCGGTTCTGTCATTTGTGGATGCTCTGTTGGGAGCGGCGGCGGGTAGCGGTCTGCTATGGGTGGTGTCCGAGTTGTACTTCCGCCTCCGCGGGCGCGAAGGGATGGGGATGGGCGATGTGAAGATGATGCTAATGGCCGGCGCATTCCTTGGGTTGAAGCGAACGTTGCTGACGATTTTCACAGGTTCCGTGCTCGGAAGCGTCCTGGGCATCATCGTAATCGTGGCGCGGCGGAAGGATTCGGATTACGAGTTGCCTTTTGGCACGTTTCTGGGAATGGCTGCGCTGCTGGTGGTATTTTTCGGAACGCCGATTGTATATTGGTATCAGGGACTGCTGGTGGTGCGATGATGGCTAGAGCGCATCTAAGAGGACGAGGCGTGTGATGGTTCCACAGATTCCCTCGCGGATTCCGGGCGTTCAGCCTTTCGACCTTGGCTTTCTGGCCGGGGGACTCCTCGTTTTACTCCTTGTTTTGATCCTTTTCGCAATTGTGGTGCGCAAATTCCTGCGCCGGAGCGACACGTCACCCGAAGGACAGTTTACGGCTCCCGTGCCCGACTCAGAGAATGCTTCCGCGTTCATGGCGGCTTCGATGCAAGGGGTGATTGAGAAACTGCGCACGCAGGAAAAGGAACTCGCGCGCCTGCATCTAGTGGCGCAAGAACGCGCGCAAGAATCCGAGCGTCTCACTGAAGAGGTCACCCGGAATATGCCTACGGGCCTACTCCTGGTGAATGCGACGGGCGCGATCAGCAGCACAAACCCGGCCGCCGAGGAAGCGCTGGGTATTCGCACCCTGCGATATCGCTCGTATAAAGAAATTCTCGGCGCCGATACGGAATTGACGCGCATGCTGACGGCGTGTTTGCGCGAGGGGCGAACGTTTCATCGGGGCGAAGTGGAACACGTGACAGCGGAAGGTGAAATGCGCCACCTCGGCGTCACGATTTCTCCGATTTTCCGTACAGTTCGCAATCCCCCGCGGCCCGGAACTGAATTTCCCGGCGTGCCACCGGAGATGAAAGTCAGCGGCGCACTGTGCCTGATGAGCGATCTGACGGAACTTACCGCGCTGCAGAAACAGATTCGCTGGAAAGAGAATCTGGCGGCGCTCGGAGAAATGTCCGCTGGCATCGCGCACGAATTCAAGAACGCTCTGGCCACCATTTCCGGCTACGCGCAAATGATTCGCAGCGAAGCGCGCCCGGGCCCCGGAGACATTCGGGAATCGGCCGAGCGCATTCTTGATCAGACGCGCGCGCTGACGCACGTGGTGACGGAATTCCTGCGTTTCGCCAAACCGCTCGAAATCTGCTACGAGACGGTATCCGATGAAAACGCTCGTCGAGCGCGTCACGGAAGAACTGCGGGAAGCGAATCCCGGCATGCGCCGTCGAATGTGACGGAGCTTTCGAGGATCTACCCGGCGACGAAGCACTGCTTCGCCAAGCGCTCGTCAACCTGACGCGCAATGGAGCGGAAGCCGCCCGCGAAGTCCGGCGGCAGCGCCCGCCTGACCGTCTCGGGGACGATTGAGGAACTGGGCGGAAGGAAGTGGCAGCGCATCTGTATTGCAGATAATGGACCGGGCATTCCGCAGGCAGACTTGCCCAAAATCTTTCCTCCCGTTCTACACCACGAAATCCGAGGGCACTGGCCTGGGACTGGCCGTGGTCCAAAAGGTGGCGCTGCAGCACGGTGGCAGCATCGAAGCGCGCAACCGCACCGGCGGAGGCGCGGAGTTCCTGCTGTGGTTACCTTTGCGGCAGGAGCCCTCGCCGTCGCTATTCCCCTCCGAAGCCGCCCGCATCTAAACTATATCCAGGGCCTATCCCCTAGGTGCCTCCCGGGAGGCGTAGCTATGCGCAGCAGAGCACTCTGGTTGGCGGCGATTGCCGCGATTGCGGCGTTTGCGCCGAGCAGCTATTGTCAGCAACAGGACCCAGCAAAGCAGGCTTCGCCGGACTCCGCTGCATCGCAGAGCGCCGCGCAGGCACCACCGCAAGCGCCTTCCACACCGCAGGAATCACTGGCTGACGCAGCGCGCCGCGCCCGCGAACAGAAGAAAGACACCGCGAAGCAGGCCAAAGTCATCACGAACGACAATATTCCCAAAGAGGGCGGAATCTCAGCGGTCGGCGAGGAACCACCAGCCGCGGAGAATGCCGAGAATGCTCCAGCCGACGCTGCGAAGTCCGACAAGGCCGCAAAAAGCGACGAAAAGAAATGGCGGGCGCGATTCGACAAACTGCATCACAAGCTGGAACAGGACCAGGCTGACCTCGAGGTGATGCAACGAGAACTCGGAGTGCTCAATTTGCAGTATTACAACGATCCCGTGAAAGCCATGCAACAAGAATTGACTCGCAGCGATATCAATGAAAAAACCGCGAAGATCGCAGCCAAGGAAAAGGAAATTGAAGCCGACAAGCAGGCCATCTCTGATGCGGAGGACGAGCTTCGCCAGTCGGGCGGCGATCCGGGATGGGCTCGCTAGCCGGTTTCCATGGAGCCAATTCTCCTTGTCGAAGATAAGCCCGAGCTTCGGGCCATGCTGCGCAAGGCGCTCGAGCGCGCAGATTATTCGGTGGAGGAAGCGCCCGACGGGAACGCTGCAATCGACAAGATACGCGCGCGCCGCTACCTGCTGGTCCTCACGGATTTAAAGCTGCCGGGAAGTTCGGGATTGGACGTCCTTCGAGAGGCTCGCCGCGTGGAGCCTACCCTGCCCGTGATTCTTGTTACGGCATATGGTTCCGTGGAAGAAGCCGTGACGGCGATGAAAGAGGGCGCGTTCGATTTCATTCAGAAGCCCGTGGATCTCGATCATTTGAAGTTGCTGCTCGATCGGGCTACGAAGCAGCAAGAACTCCTGCGAGAAAATCTGCTGCTGCGGGAAGAATATGCCGCGCACTACGGATTCCCCCGGATCGTCGCCGAACATCCCAGTATGAAAGACGCGAGCCAGATGACGCAGCGCGTGGCCGCGACGGATTCAACGGTGCTGCTTCTGGGCGAAAGCGGCACGGGAAAAGAGCTTTTCGCTCGCGCGATCCATCACCTGAGCCCGCGCGCGGACCATTCTTTTGTGGCGCTGAACTGCGCGGCGATCCCCGAAGGGCTGGTGGAAAACGAGCTGTTCGGCCACGAGCGCGGGGCGTTTACGGGAGCGGGCGCACGAAAAATCGGTAAGCTCGAGTTAGCACATCGCGGAACGCTCTTTTTGGACGAGATCGGCGAGCTGCCTCTTGCAGTGCAAAGCAAGCTTCTGCGCGTGCTGGAAGAAAAGCGATTCGAGCGCGTGGGCGGGACGCAGGAAATCGAGGTGAACGTTCGAATTCTCACAGCGACGAACAAAGACCTGCATGCTGCGGTGGCGGACAAGACGTTTCGCGAGGACCTCTACTTCCGGATTTCCGCAGTGCCAATAACGATTCCCCCTCTGCGTGATCGCGGCGACGACGTACTGTTGCTTGCCGAGCATTTCCTCGAGCGCTTCAAACGCGAATTTCGCAAGCCTGCACTTGCGCTTACGGAGGACGCACGCGAGCGCCTGCTCACCTACCCATGGCCGGGTAATGTGCGCGAGCTACAAAATGCGATCGAGCGGGCTGCAATCCTTGCGAATGGTTCGGATATCGACGTGGCCGGCTTGCAATTGCCTTCCGCGCGGCCGACCGCCGAGCAACTGCCTGAGCATATGGTGGAGAATGAATTCCTGTGGGATGGGCCGCTGGAGGAAGTTTCTCAGCGCGCCGTGGCGCATGTGGAGCGGTTTAAAATCCAGAATGCTCTGCGCGAGACGAAGTGGAACAAAACGCGCGCGGCGGAAAAATTGGGCGTGTCCTACAAGACGCTGCTTCACAAGATCCGGAACCTCGGCCTCGATAACTAAGTTTTCGCTTCTTTGGATTCCCCTCTGGGATGCTTCCGGCGCTCTTTCCAAAACCCACCGGCGGGTTTGTCTTCGGATTCGATTAGGGCCTTGCCCGGTTCGGGCAGACGCCCCGTGTGGAGCACAACGCTTCCAAAATTCCATGCCTGATGGCGGACTCCCAGAAACCCGGCTTTGAAGAGCAATTTCCCGAGCTCCTGCGGGCTCGGAAAGTTCGACACAGAGCTGGGCAAGTATGAATAGGCTGCCTTATTACCCGAAATCACTCCGCCGATGATGGGCAGGATGCGCTTGAAATAGAAGCGATACATACCGGCCATTGCATTATTGGTTGGCTCAGAAAATTCGAGGATCGCGATTCTTCCGCCTGGTTTCAACACGCGCGCTATTTCGCGCAGGCCGCGCTCGTAGTTGACGAGATTCCGAAATCCGAAGGCCGAGGCCACGAGGTCAAAAATCGCGTCGGGAAACGGCATGCTTAGCGCATCGCCGTTGATAAATTCGGCCGTGTGAGAATCAGTTCGCGCTTTTTGTCGGGCGCGTTCCACCATGGGGTATGCAAAATCGCAGCCCAAGATCGGCACCCGATGCGCTGTAGAGTCGCGAATGACGTCCACGCGCTCGACCTCGAACGCGAAGGCCAAGTCGCCCGTGCCACAGCACAAATCAAGAACGCGAGCGTCGGTACGCCTAAGAATGCGACGGAATTTTTCCGCCGTCAGCCGGCGCCATCTATTGTCCATCGAGAAGGACAGGAGGTGGTTGAGCAGGTCATATCGAGGCGCGATAGCGCTGAACATATCGCGCACGCGACGGGCGGAATCGCGCTCGTCGCGAGCGCCTTTCGGACGGGCCCCCAAACCTTGCGAGGACGATGGTTCGAAGATTTTCATGCTTTGTCTAACTCTCCGGACCTTGTTCCGCGTCGCTGCCAATCGTCAACGAGTCCGGAAAACGCGCGAAAACTCCTGTCAACGACCCGCCGGGGTATTGCGATTCCCCATTTCGCTTTTCCGATAACGGAGGGCAGTACCCAGCCGATCTCGCCGGCATGCACTTTCTTGTCGCTCAGCAATAGCGATCGCAACTGTGATTCTGAAAACGACGGCACCCGCGGAAGCGGCCCGACAGATAGAATCAGGCTGACAATTCGCGCCGCATCCTTTACGTCGAGCTTTCCAATCGCAAGTGCAAGGAGGGTCGCGAAAATCATGCCGTGGCCAACCGCTTCTCCATGCAGAAACTTTTTATAACCCGTGGCGGTCTCGAGCGCGTGACCGAGCGTGTGGCCGAAATTCAAAATCTGCCGCAGGCCGCTTTCGCGTTCATCTTTGGCAACAATTTTCGCTTTGATTCCGATGCATCTTGGAATCACGAATTCGAGAGCCGCGCGATCACGGCGCAGCAGGGCGAGCATGTGCCGTTCGAGATAGCGGAACAGAGCCGGATCAGCGATCACGCCGTATTTGATTACCTCGTACAGTCCCGCGCGATACTGGCGGTGTGGCAGCGTGCCAAGAACATCAGGATCGGCGATGACCAGATCCGGCGGGTAAAACGCGCCGATGAGGTTCTTCCCTTCCGGAAGATTTACTCCCGTTTTTCCACCGACTGCACTGTCCACCTGCGCCACAAGAGTGGTGGGAACGTGAACGAGGCGTACGCCTCGCAAATAGGTGGCAGCAACAAACCCTGCGACATCTCCTACCACTCCGCCGCCGACAGCTACCACGGTTGCGTCGCGATCCGCACCCAGGCTGATCAGCGCGCGCGCGATTTTTTCTACGGTGGCGAGCCGCTTCGCCGGCTCGCTGTCGTCGAATAGAATCGTGGCGCTCCGCGTTCGGCGAGTCTTCCCCGTTAGTTTCCTGCCCCAGTAGTTCCAGACCCGGGGCGAAGATAGAAAGAAAATCTCGCCGCGCCGATTGCGGTTGCCGATAAGCCGCGGGACCCGTGAAATGGTCCCGCGCGAACAGACCACGACGTATCTTCCGAGAGCGCTATCAATGCGAATTGCGGCCATCCTGGAGCCCCAGAATGTAGCACAGGTAAATGCGAGGTAAATTTAGGGAGATGCCCGTGCTACGTTACAACTCGATAAAATCTGTAAAATTGACGCGAGTTACAGGACTTCATCGTTTGTCCGGGCGGGCGCAGCGATCGTAGGGGCACGCTGTGCGAATCTTGCCCCAGCGGCCATATCTGGGCGAGATGGCATCGCTGTTCCGAACTCTAGCCGAAAATATCCTTCACTTTGTCGAAGAAAGTCGACGCTCGCTCGATCGGCTTGTTTTCTACTTTCATTGTCTGCCCGAGTTGTTCGAGCAACCGCCGCTGTTCGCGCGTCACCTTGGCAGGAATCTCCACTCGAACGCTCACGTACAGATCCCCGCGTCCTCCATGCGGATTCGGCAGGCCCTTCGATTTTTTGCGGAAGATCTGGCCGGATTGGGTTCCCTCCGGTATCTCGAGGTCCTCTTCGCCAGAAAGCGTGGGAATTTTGATCGTTGTGCCCAGAGTCGCCTGTGACAAGCTCATGGGAATCGTGCAGTAGAGATCGGCACCGCGACGCTCAAAGAACACGTGCTCCTTCACTTCGAGAAAGATATATAGATCGCCAGCATGACCACCGTTCGTGCCCGGCTCGCCATGCCCTGCCATCCGCAATCGGGTGCCTGAATCCACTCCGGCGGGAACGCCAACTTCGAGCGTTCGTTCGCGTTCGATGCGTCCCTGACCGCGGCATGCAGCGCAAGCATCGCGAATCACCTGGCCAACTCCCTGGCACGCGGGGCATGTGCGCGTGATGGAGAAAAAACCCTGGCTGTAAGAAACCTGACCGCGGCCGCCGCACGTCTTGCAGGTCGACATCCCAGTGCCGGACTTCGCGCCTGTTCCGTGGCATGCTTCGCACGCTTCGCGCCGCGAAACGTGAATCTTCGTGCTGACGCCCGTCGCCGCTTCTTCAAACGTAAGGGTCATGTCGTAGCGCAGATCAGCGCCGCGCTGGCCGCGCTGCCCCCGGCCTCCGCGACGGCGTCCGCCGCCGAGAATATCCTCAAAGCCGAACAGATCGCCGAGAATATCTTGAAAGTCCTCGAAGATGGATGCATTGAATCCGCCAGCCTCAAATCCACGGCTGCCTAGGCCAGCGTGGCCAAAGCGATCGTAAATCGAGCGCTTCTGCGGGTCGGATAGCACACTGTAGGCCTCGGCTGCAGCGCGAAAATTAAGTTCCGCTTCGTGCTTATTCTCCGGATTGCGATCCGGATGCCACTTCATCGCCGCCTTGCGGTACGCGGACTTGATCTGCTCCGCCGATGCGTCGCGCGTTACTTCCAACACTTCATAGAAATCCTGCTGTTTGCTCTGTGCCATCGCTTCTTTTGAGTCCTTGTCCCGATTAGATATGAGTTTCGATCAATTGAATTTGCTTTTCTAAGCTTGGATTTTTTCCTGTCTGACGAAACGAACTGAGCCGTCAATTCTTGCGGCCGCTCGCCACACGAACCATCGCCGGGCGCAGTACGCGATGGTGAAATGTGTAGCCCGGCTGGAACTCTTCGATCACCGCACCGTCGGGATAGTCGGTCGTTGGCACGTGCTCTACAGCATGATGCACATTGGGATCGAATTCCTTGCCGACGGACTCGATTCGATGCACTCCCTGCTTGGCGAGTAAGTCCCAGAGCTGTTTCCGAATCAGCTCAAAACCCTTGCGATAATCCTCATAGGCGGGATCGTCGTGGGCGGCGAGTGCTCGATCGAAACCGTCCAGCACCGGTAGAAGTTGCTCGACGAGATTTTCGACTCCGCGATGCCTCGCCTGGTCACGCTCTTTCTCGGTACGCTTACGGTAATTGTCGAAGTCAGCCTGCAAGCGCACGAGCGTATTCGTCAGATCCTGTTTCTCCGCTGCGAGCTTTCGCACCTGGTCGGCCAGCGCCGACTCCGGAGCAGGGGCGGCCGGCGAACCCGCATCGTCGCCGCTTGACTCAGCCGGCGCCACGCCTGGCCTCGGCTGCTCTTCTTCTTTCTGGCTCTTCTGAGCTGCCACTTTCTAACTCCCCTCTTTTTCCTCGGAAAAGAATTGCGACATAAAGGCCACCGCCGTAATCACGCGCTCGTAATGCATCCGCATTGGCGCGACGATGCCCAACGTGCCCTGTACTTCGCCTTCCGACGAATACGATGCTGACACAACCGCCAGATGCTTCCCCGCATTCGAAATCTGGTCTACTCCCAATTCCACGTGCACTGGTTCCGGCGCCTCGATACATCCGCTCAAAATCGCGATTAAACGATCTTTCTCTTCGATTGTCTCGAGCAATTCGCGCAATTGCTCCTGATTCGCAAATTCCGGCGACGCCGCCATTTGCGCGGCTCCCTCCACGTAAATCTTGCGCTCGTCGATGTCGCCCAGAACGCTTGGATCGCACAGCATCAAAGCGTCGCCTGCCAGTTGGCTGTAGCGTTCGCGGTCGCGCGCGAGCTGCGACCGCAGATCTGCTCGCATCGCTTCGATCGTCCACCCGATGTAGTGGTGGTTCAAATAAGCCGCGATCTGATCCAAATCTTCCTGGCGGAACTGCCGCTCCGGCCGAATCAACTTGTCTCGTGTCTGGCCACCGGCAGCAACCAATACCACCAGCACCCGATTGTCCGGCAACAGCAGAAACCGAAGGTGCTCCACCACGCTGCGTGCCAGTGGCGGCGCAATAAAAATCCCGAGGCCACGGGAAACTGCCGCCAGAACGTGGCTGGCGCGCTCCATCACCGCTTCCGGGGTGTTCGCAGCTTCGAGCTCACGGCGGATCCACAGCCTGTCTTCGGGACTCGCGGTCGCCTGCGCTGTCACCTGCTCAACAAAGAATCGGTATGCCGCAGCTGTGGGCACCCGTCCGGCCGACGTATGCGGTTGATAAAGAAAGCCGCCATCTTCAAGATCTGCCATCACGTTCCGCACGGTCGCGGGACTGAGCGGATCGACGTGCCTTCGCGCCACGCTACGCGACGAGACCGGCTCGCCCGTCTCGATGTACTCGCGCACCACGTCTGACAGAATCTGCTGATGGCGCCGGTGCTGTAACACGGGTGAAACCATGAGATTACGACCGCTCCTGAATCGCTCGCACGAAAAGGGGGCGAGAAGTACGCCCAGATAATTAGAGTTTAGTCGTTGAAGGGAGGACACGTCAACTTTAGCACCATCCGGCGTCACCTGGAGCTTACCTTGAGCTCTCATTGCGCGAAGACTTTGCGAACCTGGCTTGCTAGGATGCTCTACGTATCATATTCTCTCCGCACGCTTTAGGGATGGCTTAGTGGCTTCGCTAGGCATCGGAGGCTGATGAGGTTTCAAATCGTTCTGGCGCTAGCTTTTGCGGGCTTTACACTCCCGGCAGGATCAGGTCAAACAACCATCAAGGAACACGCTGCCTCGCCCGCGCCCGTCGCCTCGCCTGAGACGGCAAAGCAGAAAACCCTATCTACTCGTGTGGTCGCCTACCAAATCGACGCGCATCTCGACACCGCGAAGCACACGATCGTTGCGACCGAAACCCTGCGCTACCGGAATCTCACCGGCCAGCCACAGAAAACGTTTCCTTTTCATCTTTATCTGAACGCCTTCCAGCCTCAATCCACGTTCATTACCGAGGAACGCCGCGACGACCCCGACTACGAGTGGAAGCCTGAGCATTTCGGCGCGATCAACATCTCGCATCTCGAAGTCACCGGCATGGGCGACCTGACGAACCAGATGCGCTTCATCCAACCCGACGACCACAACGAAGCCGATCACACCGTAATGCAGATCGAGCTCCCAACGGCCGTTCCTGCCGGCGCCGATGTGGAATTCAAGATTGCTTTCAACGACCAGATGCCCGAAGTTCTGGCGCGAACTGGATATCTCCGCGATTTCTACATGGTCGGCCAGTGGTTTCCGAAGGTTGGCGTCTGGTGGAAGGGCGCCTGGAATTGCCATCAATTTCACAACACCACGGAATTCTTCGCGGATTTCGGAACGTTCGATGTAAAGGTGACGCTTCCTCAGAATGAAATCGTCGGCGCGGGCGGCGATCTGGTGGCATCAACCAACAACCCCGACGGCACCAAAACCCTTACCTTCCACTCCGAAGATGTGCACGATTTTTCCTGGAGCGCGAGCCCGAGCTTCACCGACGTTGAAGATTCCTGGACCGGCAGCGCCGGAACCGTGAAGCTTCATGTCTTGATGTCGCCAGGAAATCTGGCGTCTGCTCCGCGCTACATTCAAGTCTTGAAGGGCACGCTCGCGCTGTACGATCAATGGATCGGGCCGTATCCGTACGATCGGCTCACCGTAATCGATCCTCCGCACGGCGGCTACGAGGCGGGCGGCATGGAATATCCCACGCTAATCACCGCGGACACCAATTGGTTCATGCCCAAGGGCGCGCTGCTCCCAGAACTCGTCACCCAACACGAATTCGGCCATCAATACTGGTATGGAATGGTGGCGACGAATGAATTCGAAGAAGCCTGGCTCGATGAGGGAATCAACAGCTACATGGAAACGAAAGGCATGGACGCGCTCTACGGCAAGTACACCTCGGAATTCAATTTCCCATTCGCTCAGATGGGGGAAGATGACGAGCAGCGCTTCGCATATCTCCAGAAGCCTGATACTGATCCAATCACTCGATTCGCCTGGCGCTTTTACGATAGCGGCGCGTATGGCGCCGTTACCTATGGCAAAACAGCTACGGTCCTGCTGACCCTCGAGAAAATCATCGGCGAAGAAACTTTGCGGCAGGCATTGCACACCTATTTCATGCGCTATCGCTTCACCCACCCTACCGGCGAAGACTTCATCAAGACTGTCGAAGAAGTCTCCGGCAAAGATCTGCGCTGGTATTTCGATCAAGCGATCTCTGGCACCCAAATGCTTGACTACAAAATCCTCGATGCGCATTCCGACCCCGTGAATTGGTACGAGCCCGAGAACACGGCAACTAGGAATAGCGATGTGCTCTATCGCACTTATGTGACAGTGCAGCGTAAGGACGATTTTGTATTTCCCGTCGACGTCAAAGTCACTTTCGATGACAAACAGTCGGTGATCGAGCATTGGGACGGCCGCGACCGCTGGGTTCGTTATGTCTACGATCGAAAGTCTCAGCTCGTATCCGCGGAAATCGACCCGGGACATCAGGTCTGGCTGGACCGCGATCTTTTTAACAACAGCTACACCGTGAAACCCGACAATCGGGCCACAAAAAAGCTATCGAACATCTTGGGTTTTGCCAGCGAGTGGATGGCACAACTGCTCGCATGGATTGCGTAGCCGGGATTCGGAAGCGGAGGGTTCGTAATGGCAGACGCAACACCGAGAACGTTCTTCTCAGGTGCCTCGCTCGTATGGGGTCGCCAACGCGTTCTCTGGTTGATTTACGTTGTGAATTTCGTGCTGGCCTATTTCGCGACTCGCGGAACCAATGAACGCATCGGCGCAATTCTCGACCATAGCTTAGCCGCCGGTCAGCTTGTGCACGGATTCAATCTTGGAGCTCTCGGTTCGCTCGCCGCGAATCCCGAATCGCCATTCGGGGGATCGATTTCGGCTTCCCTCTCGGCCGCGATCCTCTTCACGGTCTTCATGATCTTTGCGACAGGCGGAATCCTTGCTACTTACTATTCCGGCCAGCGGCTTCATGCCGGCGCATTCTTCGAAGCTTGCGGCCACCATTTCTGGCGGTTCGTCCGATTGACGATTTATCTTTTGATCGTGCTGATTCCGGTTTTCATTCTCGGCGGAATCGCGCATCGAACGTCTACGATCGCATTAACAAGCAATCGATCTCGCCAATGCCCGCGGTTCATTTCTTTGAGGCGGCCGCGGTCGTGGTCTTATTGCTGATGATCTGTATCCGCGTCTGGTTCGATATGGCGCAGGTGATCGCGGTGGCCGAAGACGAGCGCCGCATGCACAAAGCCCTTCGTCGTTCTGCGGCATTGTTGAGGCACAACTTTCTTTCTCTCTACTGGTTATATCTGCGGGTAAGTTTGATCGCCTGGATCGTTTTCGCTGTAGGTTTACACATCTGGATGACACATCTCCGTCCCGAATCTATTCTCGTGCCGTTCCTGCTTTCTCAATTCCTTATTATCTTCTGGCAAGGCTGCCGCTTATGGCAGCGAGCGAGCGAATGCATCTGGTACCGCGAGCATCAACGCGCTATCGCAGTTGCCACTCCGGTTTACGAACCGTTTCCGGTCATTTCTCAACAGCCATTCGCGGCGCCAACGACTTAAATCACCAAATCCTGCACCGCTCCCCTGCTGGCCGCACCATCTTCGAATCCGCGCCGCAATCAAACGCCTTGGAGAACGCAGGCATGTTGGAAACCGGCGCGTTCACCCGGTAACTATCCAAAGGATGCGGATTTGTATTGACGATCATCCGCGCATACTCCGGCCTCATGTTGCCCGCCCAAACTTGTGCCCAACCGAGAAAGAATCTTTGGTCAGCCGTAAAGCCGTCCATCGGCGCGGGCGCAGGCTTCCCTTCCAGCGTCTTTTGAAGGGCCGCATACGCAATCGTCAGCCCGCCGAGATCCGCAATACTCTCGCCTTCCACTAGCTTTCCGTTTTCATGCAGGCCAGGCTCCACTTCGAAGCTATCGAACTGCTTCACGATGCATTCGCCACGCGCGTGGAAATTCTTCAAGTCCTCTGGCGTCCACCAGTTTTTCAAATTCCCCATCGCATCGAACTTGCTGCCCTGATCGTCGAAGCCGTGCGTTAACTCATGACCGATCACCGAGCCCATCCCGCCGTAGTTCATCGCGTCGTCACGATTCGGATCGTAAAAGGGGGGCTGCAAAATTCCCGCGGGAAACACGATCTCGTTGCGGGTAGAGTTGTAATAGGCATTCACAGTGGGCGGCGTCATATTCCAAACACTTCGGTCCACGGGCTTGCCAATTTTTGCCAAGTCGTACGCGGCCTCGAATTCGTTACCCCTGATAAAATTCTCCACGTACGGACCGCGATCTACTTTGTAGCTGGAATAGTCGCGCCATTTGTCCGGATAGCCGATTTTCAACTTGATCGCGCTCAGCTTTGCAATAGCCTGCTCTCGTGTTGCCGGGCTCATCCAATCGAGGGTCGAAAGATCGGCGCGCAGAGCGTCAATCAGATTGTGAACCATCTCGAGGGCTTTGGCCTTCGCTTCCGGCGGAAACGCGCGCTGCACGTAAAACTGTCCCAAATCTTCGCCGAGTTTCTGATCTGTCGCTCCCACGCACCGGCGCCAGCGCGGCAGGATTTCCTGCGTACCCGTTAATTTCCTCGAATAGAAGTCGAAGTTTTCATCCACAAACTTTTTCGGTAATGCGGTGGCCTCTGCATGCACGAACTGCCAGCGCAGATACACCTTCCACTCGGCAAGTGGAATCGACGTCCATGCCACGCTCACTTCCTTCATGAAATCCGGCTGGAAAACATTGATCTGCGTCACCGGCGGCGCGCCAATCTCCTTGAAATACCCTTCCCAATCCACATTCGGCGCGAGCTCCTGAAACTGCGAAACCGGCATTTTGTGGTAAATTTTATCCGGATCGCGCAAATCCACGCGCGGCATGGAAACTTTCGCCAGTCGCGTTTCAATATCCATTACCGTTTTGGCTTCCGCCGCAGCCGTCGCGTCGCTGTCTCCAAGCAGCTTGAACATATTCACCACATGCTGCACATATTCGTCCCGCAACTTTTTGGATTTCGCGTCTTCGCGGGTGTAGTAGTCGCGGTCGGGCAATCCCAAGCCGCCTTGCCCGATGCCCGCAATCATGCTGTTGCTGTCCTTAAAGTCGGTCTGGGAGCCAAAATTGAAGATTGCGTCCACGCCCTCGTTTTGTAACCGCGCCACCTCCGCCTGCAGGCTCGCGGCGTCCTTCATCTGCGCGATTCTTTCGAACTCGGGCTCGAGCGGCTTTATTCCGGCCGCTTCGATCGCGCTTTCGTCCATGCAGCTCGCATAAAAATCGCCGATCTTCTGCCAATTTGATGCGGGCTGCGCGGACTTGTCTTTCGCCGCATCTTCAAGAATCGTGTGCAGCACATCCTGGTTATGTTCCTGAAGAATTGTGAACGAACCCCACCTGGGATAAGCCGCGGGTATCGGATTGTTTTTCATCCAACCGCCATTGGCGAACTGATAGAAATCCGCGCACGGAGAAACGGATCGATCCAGGTTCGCAAGGTCCAATCCGCCCTTCTTCGATTCGTCAGCGGCGCTCGATGGCGCAGACGCTCCAGCTCCGATGCAGTCGGAGAGTAGCGTTTGAATCGCCGCGGATGTGCGCGCTCCTTCGTTTCCCTGTCCACTCGTCGTCTGGGCACCGGCGCCTGCAACACTCGCCGCAACCAAAATAGCCGATGCGACAATTCGCATCATCCAAGTGATCTTCATGATTCCTCGCTTTTCAATTTGACCACCGGCGCACACACGTCAGCTGAGCCGCCCGTTACACTTATGAATTTTGCCCCAGGCAGGACCTTCGAATCACCCGCCACGCCATGTGTATTCTGATGGTCGATGAACGGCGTGTCAAACGCTGCCGCCCTCCGGGTTTGCTCATCAAAGCGGCTGCGACCCGGCTACCCATTTTCGTTGTCTCGCCAAGAATTCTGAATTATGGATATATAATCCGACACCGGTTCTTCGGCGCGATGCGGACAGCTCCAAGCCGCACGATCACGAAGGACATCTGGAGGAGAAAAACGTGCCCTCGCGATCCATTCTAAAATTCATGGCGGCCCTGACCATTTTGCTTTGTGCTGCAGGTGTGAAAGCGCAGCAGATGCCGAATCCTTACGGCCCTTCAATCTCGCTCGAAAACGCGAAAAAGGCAGCTGCTGCCGCAATCGCGGAGGCGCGAAAAAATAATTGGACCATGGCTCTCGCCATCGTCGATCCTAGCGGCACACTCGTTTACTACGAGAAGATCGACAACACGCAGATAGGGAGCTCTCAGGTGGCTATCAGCAAGGCGCGCTCGGCGGCGCTCTTCAAGCGCCCGACGAAATGGTTTCAGGACCAGGTCTCCAAAGGCGGCGATGGCATGCGCTATTTGGGGCTAGAGGGGGCGGTTGCCCTGGAGGGCGGCGTTCCTATCGTAATGGAAGGCAAAATTGTCGGCGCGATCGCATTGTCCGGCGGCACTTCGGCACAGGACGCCCAATGCGCACAGATCGGCGCTGATGCACTGAAATAGACCGCGCGATTCATATTTCTCACGAGGATGTTGAAGTCGGCTTCCTCGCAAAAAGAAGTAAGATTCTCGCTTCGTTAATGGAGAGATGCTCGATGCGAAGGTTCGCCTTGTGGGTGGTCGTTCTGATGATCTTAGCGGTTGCGTTACCGATTCGAGCTGTCGCGCAGGCCAAGGATGACACACCTGCGAGCAAATCCGACGCGACAAAACCGGAGCAATTTAAGCCGGAGCAGCAGGCAAGCAAAGGCTCCGTCACCGTAGGCGGAAATGTCATCAACTACGACGCGTTTGCCGGAACTCTTGTCGTCCACACGAAGGACTGGGACGATGTTCCGCAGAACAAAGACCCGAACGACAAGAGCCAGACGCCCGAAGCCAGTATGTTCTACGTGGCGTATTTCAAATCCGATAGTAAAGGTGCGCCGCGTCCCGTCACTTTTCTCTACAACGGCGGCCCAGGTTCTTCGACCGTGTGGCTGCACATGGGAGCATTTGGGCCCAAGCGCGTCGTTACCGCGGACGATTCCCATACGCCGGCCGCGCCCTATCCTGTCGTCAACAACGATTACAGTCTCCTCGATGTGAGCGACCTCGTTTTTGTGGATGCGCCTGGGACTGGTTTTAGTCGCATCAGCGGCAAGGACCGCGAAAAGGCTTTCTATGGCGTCGATCAGGACGCACAGGCGTTCGCAGATTTCATCGTGCAGTTTCTAAGCAAATATGGGCGATGGAACTCTCCTAAATTTATGTTCGGAGAAAGTTACGGCACCACGCGATCCGCAGTACTGGTCAATGTGCTCGAGACGCAACGGGTTGTGGACTTCAATGGCGTTATTCTTTTGTCGCAAATATTGAACTTTAACTTAAGCGCAGACGGCCCGCAGTTTAATCCCGGAGTGGAACTCCCCTACCAGCTCGCGCTTCCGACGTACGCCGCATCCGCCTGGTATCACCACAAACTGCCGGATACGCACCAGGAACTGGCGCCGCTGGTGGCGGAGGTCGAACGTTTTGCAATGAATGACTACGCGCAAGCACTCGCGGCCGGATCTACGCTCGCGCCGGAGCAGCGCAAGACAATCGCGCAAAAGCTGCATCAGTACACGGGCCTCCCGGTGGAATACATCGAAAAAGCGGATCTGCGTATTAACGGCGGAGAATTTGAAAAGACACTTCAAGACGACACGGATACGACGACTGGCCGGCTCGACACTCGTTTCTCCGGGCCCACATTGGATCCGCTCAGCAAAGAGGCGGAATACGATCCTCAATCGGCGGCAATCGGATCGGCGTACGTTTCCGCTTTCAATGACTACGTGCGGAAAGAATTAAAGTTTGGCGAGAACAAGATTTTCAAGCCGGAAATCGAGATCTGGAAGACTTGGAATTTTCTGCATCAACCTCCGGGATCTTCTCTACCGCTGCCGATGGCGACGAATGTGATGCCCGACCTGGCGATGGCGATGAAATATAACCCGGACCTCAAAATACTGCTGAACGCGGGCTACTTCGATCTCGCCACGCCGTTTTACGAAGGCGTCTACGAAATGCAGCACCTGCCGATTCCGCCCAAATTACAGAAGAACATCGAGTTCCAGTTCTATGAATCAGGACACATGGTTTATGCACGCTCGGCCTCGCTGAAAGCGCTGCACGACAATGTGGCAGCCTTCATCCTCAAGGCGGCGAGTTCCAAAAACAACTAAGGCACGGTGACCCTTAAATTTCTGGGCGGCTGAGTTTTTTAGTGAGGAAGGGCCGATCAGGGTTTTCGTGTGTGGGCTTTCGCGTGAAATTTTGCCTGTTCGACGATCGCGCGATAGACGCGCCCGCGACCAATCACGTGTTCGCCGGCGCTGGCTTCTACCTCGAAAATCATGAAGCGTCCCTTGTGTTCCACTAGCCGCGCCGCGGCTCGAACGGATGTTCCCTCCGGCACCGCTTTCAAATGGTCCACTTCGATTCGCGTTCCAACGGTGATCGCTCCAGCAGGCAGGGCCGCCTGAACCGCCTGCGCGGCCGCTATCTCCATCATCCCGATCATTGCCGGCGTTGAAAGTACGGCTGGCAGTTGTGGATTGAAGTGGGCGAGAGTCCATTCGTGAGGGACGATTTTCTCGATCGTAGCTTCCAGACCTATACGCGGGCGCTCTTCCTGCGTCGTCATCAGGAAGGTTCGCGGGTGGCGACTTCACGCACAAGCCGTGGATCGAGGAAGCTGTGAACAAATTCCGCCATCGTAATTCCAAGCTGGCCCCACAAACGCCTCTTCAGCCCACGATATTCCTGCGAACCGCTGAAAATATCGCGCATCAAGTCGCGAAACGTCGGAGAGTAATTAATCAGCTGCACCATGCGCGTGGTGATCGCGCCGCCAAGAAATGTCCCGCGAAACACTTTGCGTGCGATGTTCGCCGCGAACTCCAGGTCAGCGGAAAATGCGGCGCGCAATCGCTCCGGATATGCCTGCGGCTGCCCGTCCGCGATTGCTTGCGCGAGCAAATCGCCAGAGCGCAGCGCGTAATAGAGCCCCTCGCCGGTAATCGGATCCACGCAAGCAGCCGCATCGCCCGCGAGCGCCCAATTTCTTCCGGCAATCCTGCGGCCGCGAATCGTCTGCGCCTGCGGCGAGGGCAGAACGTGACTGTAGAGCTGCGCACCTTCCATCGGAATATTCTCTTTGGAAATAAAATCGTCGAGATGCTGCCGCAATTCCTGGCTCGAAGTTCTGACCCAGCTTCGCGCAGATGCCGACCGAAATGTGGTCCGCACGTGGAAACGACCAGAGATAGCCTTCGAATTGTTTCAGAAACTTAACTTTCAGAATGTCTTCTTCGGTGGGTACGAAGTAGCCCAAGGTCATTTCCAAATCGCGGGCGCCGAGTGCAGTCGTTTCCGGAAGCAATTGATTTCGTGCCCCAGCGGCAAGCACTGCAAAATCTGCTTCAGCCTCTTCTTTCCCCACAGACAGTTTCACTCGCGCGCCGCTGGTATCGATTTCCGTGACCCGCGAACAAATCGCAGTGCATCCAGCCGCCACAGCGCGATCCAGCAAAAGGCCATTCAGAACCTTGCGCGAATAAATGACGACCGGGTTGTTCATTTCAAAACGGGCTCGATGGCCGCGGCTCGAAATCAGTTCAGCCGTGCGAATAATCTTTTTCGGATGCGGAGTGTCGAGCAGAAAAGGGTAGGTTTCGATGGCCTTGTGCGTTAAGCCGCCGCCGCACGGCTTCTCCCAGGCCAGTCGCTCATCGAAAATGGTTACTTCAAATCCAGCCGTCGCCAGCCGCTCTCCACAGAGCGCACCGGCAGGACCGCCGCCGACAATTGCGATTTGTTTCATTCCGCGGGTCAGGTTAGTGGGAACACCGACGCAATCAACCAAGCGCCGAGTATAGCACCAAAGAGTGCGGCAGCCGGCGCGGAGCCGGTGCGCCGGCGTAGCGCATCAGTACCTAGCCGCTGAAAGATCGAAAACATTGCGAGCGCGGTCACTAAAAGCAGAATCAGCACTTGCCCACTTAAGAGCTCGTAGTACGCAAAAACGCAAATGAGCCAGATCTCCAGCCGCAGCGCCATCGCAAGTGCAAACCGAATCGTCCGGCGACCGCCCGTATTCACGGGCCCGAGCACCACCTCCTCCGCATAGGCAAAGATCCATAGCACTGGCACTAGCGCGCAAAACCGCAGCCACCTCGGCGCATTGAGCCAGCCGTCCGTCAACTGCCAATTCAACCACGCCCCAACTGCGAGGATCGTGCCAATGCCCAGCACTATAGCTGCGATTTTCGTCGCGATATTGAGCGAAAATGTGGCGCGGGCCTCCGAGCGATTCAAGAATGAGCAGTAGCGCTCCGTAGATTAATAATAGCGACGCGAGATAGTCACCGGAGTACAGATGCAGGAATTTCAAGGGAATGAAGAGAATCAATGCCGCTACTCCAATCAGGGCGGCGACGATTCCTTCGACCAGGATTAGCGCGCGGCCGGGCACGCGACTAGATGAATCGATTTGTAGATCCCTATGTATATCGCCCGCCTGTACAGAATCTGCTCGGTCTCCGGCAGTTCGAAATATTTGAGCGAATAACTGGACCACAGCGCTAGCCGCGATCGGAAAAAGTAGCACGAGGCCAACGAGCCCCAGCACAGCACCCGCCAGGCGCCGTCGCCCAAAATTGAACGTCTCGTAGGTCGCTAGATCCACGTTCAAGGTTAGAGTCTCGGTCGCCACATTCGGAAACAAGGCCCGCATCGCCCATAGCTCTGACCGGTGCGCGACGCGACGATCCAGCAACAAGCTGGTGTGCGATGCAAACGGAATACGCTCCAAATCAAAAGCGCGCAACTGCGCAAAGTCCTCCGGCGCATTCCTATCGCCTCCGGCAGCCGCCTGCAACTCTTTCGCTTCCTTCGCAAGCGGCGGAATATCAAA
The DNA here is from genome assembly GCA_963697645.1 of uncultured Acidobacteriota bacterium. Classification (GTDB taxonomy): domain Bacteria; phylum Acidobacteriota; class Terriglobia; order Acidiferrales; family UBA7541; genus Palsa-295. The sequence goes on from CAVOOU010000002.1 coordinate 327,963, forward strand.
TTGCGCCGTGAACACGAGCAGATTTGCCGGCATCCGCATCGGCAGTTTCATCGGCGCCGGTGAAATCGCAATCGTCGCGAGCACCGGTTCGCGATCCGCCATTCGAATCGCAATCGCTGCGCCCATCGAGTGGCCCACAAGCACCGTCGCACGCGGGTCAATCTTGCCGTTGCGAATCAGGGTTTCCACAGCAGCATTCGCGCATAGCTGCGCGCGCGGAAATGTAAATGGTTCGCGATTGTCGCCATGGCCCGGTAAATCCAATGCGTAGGTTCGCAAACCATGCCCCGCGAAATCTTCGCTCAGGTACGTCATCACTCTGCGATTCGCGGAAAGTCCGTGAAGCACAATCGCAGATCCGGCGGGACTCACATTCGCCGGCGGATCGTACTCGGTAACCGGAACCCGGCAGCTGCCCGCATCCAGCACGAAGTCTTTCCTCGGCAGCTCACTGCGCCGGATCCATGCGGTTCCCAGAAGCAGGCAAATCGCTCCGCCGATCGCGAGCCCAAGTTCCCAGAGCTTCATCGCTTTGCGCCTGCCATTTTCGCGCGCATGTTAGAATGGTACGTTTGCAACCAAGCGTCGTAGTGAACGGGGAGAGCAGAGATTTGGGTTGCGTAATTTCTCAAGATGAATTGATTCTCCGACGCGCCGAGTGGAAACGCAACGGCAAGCGTCTCGTGTTCGCGAGCGGCGCTTTCGATCTGTTGCACCCCGGCCACGTTCGCCTGATCGAACAGGCTCGCTCGCACGGAGATATCCTTGTGGTGGGAATCGAGAGCGAAGCGGACTCGCACGATCGTCGCGGCTCAAAGCCCGGGTTGTCCGGCCTGCCGATAACGCCGTCCGCGGAGCGTGCTGAAGTTATCGCCGCGCTAGCCGCTGTGGATTTCGCGGTCGAGTTCGACCCGAATTCCTCGCCTCCTTTTGTGGCCCGGCTTGCGCCAGACGTTGTCGTCCTAGGCGGCAATCCTGCCTCAGACAAGAAGGCTCTTCCGCTGGGCGAATCGTCTTCATCCGCAGCGGGCAAAGTAATTCGCATCCCTCTCGAGCCCGGCCACTCGACCGCGCGCTTGATTGAGCGCATCAAAAACCTCAACGCATGATTCTGTCCCTGGTATCTGAGCTTCTCGCTCGGGTGGGTCGCCGGCCCGTCGTCGAAGAAGCGGTTGACAAGCTGCGCCGCAGCGGCGGATTCGTCCGCCTCGATGGGCTCACCGACCCAGCCAAAACTCTCGCGGCCGCGTTAGCCGCCACCGAGCTTGGCCGCCCTGCCATTTTCATCGTCGAATCGAACCAACGCGCCGAAGCGCTGGTGGAACCGCTCCGCTGGTTTTATCGTGCCGTCACAGGAAAACCCGGCCATCGCGTCGTCCATTTGCCGGCACTTGAAGTCCTGCCTTATGATGGCCGTTCGCCGCACGCGGAAATTTCCGAAGATCGCGCCGTCGCGCTCTGGCGATTTGCCAACGGCGATGCCGACCTGATGATCGCACCCGTACAAGCAGCACTCTGGCGCATGCGCGAGGCCGAGTTCTACCGCCATCTCGCCCGCACCATCGAGCGCGACCAGGAAATTCCCCATCGCGAGCTTCTCGATTTTCTCTCGAGTGCCGGCTACGAAAAACAAACCACCTGCGAAATGCCCGGCCAATTTTCCGTTCGCGGCGGCATCATTGACGTCTTTTCACCGGAAGCGCCTCAGCCAGTTCGCGTCGAGCTTCTCGGCGACACGATCGAATCCATTCGCGCTTTCGATCCGAATACGCAGCGCTCAACGAATCCGATGGAACGAGCCACGTTGCTGCCGCTCACCGAATTCCCCCGCCGCGCTGAAGTGTTGCAGCGCCTGCGCGTCCCCACAGCCTCCGGCCGCGAAGATGACGAAGCTCCGGCAGGCTTTTATCCCGGCTGGGAATTTCAGGAGATCCTGCTCGAAGACCGCAAGTCTACTCTCTTCGACCTCGCCAACGATCCGCTCGTAATCGAGGACGAGCCTTCCCTCTTGACGGCTGCTATCGAGCAATATCGCGACAAATTGCGCGAATCCTTTGAGGAATTTGAAAGCCCTGTCAGCGAGCCGCCTAATCGCTTCATCTTCGACGAGGAAGAATGGTCGCTCGCCATGCAGCTCGCGCCGCGCTTGGGGGTGGAGCATCTCGGCGTTGCAAGCGAAGACGCGCCGCAACGCACGCTACAAACTCAGCCCACCACCCGCTATCACGGCAACGTCGCGGCCTTTATGTCCGAAGTTCGCGAAAGGCTGGCCACCGGCGAACAGGTGATGGTCTCGGCTGCTACCACTGGCGAACTCGAACGCCTCGCTGATATCTGTCATGAGTACGAAGTTCCTTACCGTTTAGGCGAGCTCGAAGAAAATGTCACGGTCAGCCGACTCGCCGAAGAATCGCACGGCGGCAACGTTCCTGGCATGATCCTGATCAAGGCGCCTATCAGTGAAGGCGTGGTGATTCCCGAAGTCAATCTCACCATTTATGGCAACACCGATCTATTCGAAACGCTTCCTCCTCCTTCCCAACGCGCCCGCTCGCGGCCCAAATCCGCCAGCTTCTTCAGCGATTTCTCGGATCTCAAGCCGGGAGATTTTGTCGTCCACGTGGACCACGGCATCGGCCAGTTCGACGGCCTTCGACAGGTGGCTGTCGAGGGCGCGAACGGCGAATTCATGCTGCTGCATTACGCGGATGACGCCAAGCTCTACGTCCCCCTAGCGCGGCTCGACCTGATTCAAAAATACAACGCGCTCGGCGGCGCCACGCCTGCCCTCGACCGCCTCGGCACCACCATCTGGGAAGCGCGCAAGACGCGCGTCCGTAAGTCCGTCAGTGACATGGCGGAAAAGCTTCTCGAACTCTACGCCGAACGAAAAATGGCCGCCGGTCACGCCTTCCCGCCCGATTCCAACTGGCAGCGGGAATTTGAGGACGCCTTCGAATTCGAAGAAACCACCGATCAGCAGAAAGCCATCGACGACGTAAAGCGCGACATGGAGTCAACGCTTCCGATGGACCGACTTCTATGCGGCGATGTCGGTTACGGCAAAACGGAAGTCGCCATGCGCGCCACCTTCAAAGCTATCGCCGACTCGAAACAGGCCGCCATCCTCGCCCCCACCACGGTACTCGCTTTTCAACACTACGAAACCTTCCGCCGCCGCTTTGCTGCATTTCCCGTCCGAATCGAAATGCTCAGCCGCTTTCGCTCCGAGAAGGAACAAAAGAAGGTGCTCGAGGAAGTCGAGCAAGGCAGAGTCGACATCGTCATCGGCACTCACCGCCTTCTCTCGAAGGACGTGAAGTTTCAGGATCTCGGCCTGCTCGTCGTCGACGAAGAGCAGCGCTTTGGCGTAGCTCACAAAGAGCGCCTGAAAGAAATGCGCAAGAATGTCGACGTCCTCACCATGTCCGCGACTCCAATTCCTCGCACGCTGCACATGTCGCTTGTCGGCCTGCGCGATATGAGCGTGATCGAAACGGCGCCAAAGGATCGCCTCGCTATCCAGACCACCGTGGCTCCGTTCAGCGAAACGCTCGTCCAGCGCGTGGTCCAGGAAGAACTCGCCCGCGATGGACAAATTTTCTTCGTCCACAACCGCGTCGAATCAATTGAATCTCTCGCTGCCATGATCACACGCCTCGTTCCGAAAGCTCGCGTGGTGATCGGCCACGGCCAGATGCGCGAAAACGAGCTCGAAAAAGTAATGCTGAAATTCATCCGCGGCGAGGCGGACGTCCTCCTCTCGACCACCATTATCGAGAACGGCCTCGACATCCCGCGCGCCAACACCATCATCATCAATCGCGCTGACCGTTTTGGCCTCTCCGAGCTCTACCAGTTGCGAGGGCGCGTCGGCCGCTCCAACCAGCGCGCCTACGCGTACCTGCTGATCCCAACCGAAAGCGCGCTCACATCCATCGCGCGCCAACGGCTCGCCGCGCTCAAAGAATTCAGCGATCTCGGCGCAGGCTTCCGTATTGCTGCACTCGACCTCGAACTTCGCGGCGCGGGCAATCTCCTCGGCAGCGAGCAGCACGGCCACATCGAAGCAGTCGGCTTCGACATGTACTGCCAGATGATGGAGCGCGCCGTCGCCGAGCGGAAAGGTGAAGCGCTTCCCCCGGAACGCCGCGCCACACTCAACCTTGGGCAGGAAATCCGCATCCCACCTGAGTACATCGAGAGCGAGAATTTGCGCTTGCGCATCTACAAGCGAATCGCTGGAGTCACCTCGGACGCCGAGCGCGTGGAAGTCCGCCGCGAGCTTGCCGACCGCTTCGGCCCGCCGCCGCCCGCTGTCGAAAATCTGCTCGAATACGCCGTGCTGAAAGCGCTGGCGGAAAAGATGCTCGTCGCCACGATTGACCGCAAGCAAGACCAAATCGCGATCAAGTTCTACGACGACACGCCGCTAGGACCAGAGCGCCTCGTGAAATTGGTCCGAAAACGCCGCGGAATGCGTCTCGATCCCACCGGTGTTCTCTGGTTCGACTGGAAAGGCGACGCAGGTGGTCCGATGGCCGCAGCCAGAAACGTATTGCAACAACTACAATCGTAGGTCTACACTTTTGCCTATAAGGAATAAAATGAGACTTCGCACTTCACAGTTTTTGCAACTTTTGGCGTTTACGATGCTCGCGCTCGCGTTGCCATTTTCAGTTTTCGCTCAGCAACAGCCATCCACGGTGATAAAGCCTCCGCCTCCTCCGGCGGCCACGCCAACTGCCGCCCCGGCAGCCGCAGCTCCGGTTCATCACGGGGTGGTCACGGAAGAAATCGTAGCGCGTGTCAACAACGACATCATTACCCTCAGCGATTACGAAAAAGCGGAACAAGCGCTTCGCCACGATGTCACCGACGAATGCCAGGCTTGCGCGCCGGAGCGCGTCGAAGCGATGTACAAGGATAAGCAAAAAGATTTACTGCGCGACTTGATCGATCAGCAGCTCCTGGTTCAACGCGGCAAAGATGAGGGCATCAGCGTCGAGGCCGACGTAATCAAGCAGCTGGACGAAGTTCGCAAGCAAAATAATCTGGCATCGTTGGACGATCTGGAAAAGGCCGTCGAAAGCGAAGGCCTCTCCTGGGATGACTACAAGGCGCAGTTTCGCAATCGCCTGCTCACCCAGGAAGTAATTCACCGCGAAATGGGAAACCGCATCATCATCGGTCATGACGAGGTGAAGCAATACTACGATGCGCATCAGAAAGATTTCGTAAAACCGGAGCAAGTGGAGCTTGCTGAGATTTTTCTGGATACAAAAGACAAGTCTCCCCAGGAAATCGACGCTATCGAGCAGAAGGCCAACGACTATCGCAATCGCGTCTTGAAAGGCGAAGAGTTCAGCGAGATCGCCAAACGCTATTCGGAAGGCAGCACAAAAGATAAAGGTGGTGCTCTTGGAACTTTCGAGCGCGGCCAACTATCCAAGCAGCTCGAAGATATCGTCTTTAAAATGGATAAAGGTCAGATTACCGACGTCATCCAGACGAAAACCGGCTTCGAAATTCTCAAAGTGGTTGATCACTATCAAGCCGGCCTGCAGCCTGTTACAAAAGTCGAGAACGAGATCATGAATCGGATTTATATGCAAAAAATGCAGCCGCAAATGCGTGAATACCTTGCGCAACTTCGTGAGGAGAGTTATGTCACGGTGAAGCCTGGATTCACCGATTCTGCGGCCGTTCCTGGAGCCAGCGTAATCCAGGAGGTTGCGCCTACTCCTGACGCTCAGCAGAAAGCCAGTGGCAAAAAGAAGTTGAAGCCGAAGCTGAATAGCTGATGAAGAGCCTCTACGTATCCAGCCTTCAGGATGGACAGGCAGTCACTTCCCTCTTCCTCGTCCGTGAAAAGGAGATTCGCACCTCTCCGCGCACCGGCTCATCCTGGCTCCAGCTCGAACTTTGCGATCGCACGGGTACCATCTCCGCAAAGATGTGGGAGAACTTCACTCCGATCGTGAGCACGTTTGAACGCGACGACGTGGTGCAGATTCGAGGCCGCGTGAAGCTTTATAACGGCCAAAAAGAGCTCACCCTCGAAGCCGTGATCCCGTCCGCTGAACAGGACTACGAGCTCGCTGATTTCCTTCCCCATACCAAGTACGACGTGGAGATGCTTTATTCGAAGCTGTGCGCCGCAGTCGCGCAGATGAAAAATCCTTATTTGCAGCAACTCCTCAACAAGTTCATCGAGGATCCCGCGATCGCTGTCAAATTGAAGCGTGCGCCGGCTGCCATGACTATGCATCACGCGTTCATCGGTGGCCTGCTCGAGCATGTCGTAAGCCTTACCGGACTCGCGCGAGCTGTTTCCGAGCATTACCCTGAGCTCGACGCCGATCTGCTTCTCACGGGCGTCGTTCTTCACGACATCGGTAAAATCGAAGAATTGCGTTATGCGCGCGGCATCGAATATTCCACCGAAGGCCGCCTGCTCGGCCACATCATGATTGGCGCCGGGATGGTCCGCGACAGAATCAAAGCGATTCCCGGATTCCCTGCCGCTCTCGCCGTTCTAGTGGAGCATCTGATTCTCAGCCACCACGGCACACATGAATTCGGTTCGCCCGCTCTGCCCCAAACCCGGGAAGCTGTCGCACTCAATTTCATTGACGATCTCGATTCCAAAATGGCGGCCATGGGAGCGACGATCGATTCTCTGTCAGGCGACGACGAGTGGACCGGACGCAATCCGTCGCTTCGTCGTGCGTTGCTTCACGGAGCAAAGTATTTAGGCAAGAGAATCGCGAATTTTGTTACCGTTGACGACGCAGCGACAAAAACTTGATCACTAAAAGCGATTGCCTGTGACTGACGCCGTTACAAAAACTCATTCTCCGCGCCGTTCAGTTCTCGATCTCGCGCCGCTCGAGCTCGACTGCATGAATACGCTATGGCCAATGGGCGAAGGAACTGTTCGCGAAATTCGCGATCGCCTCGCCGAGCGTCGTCCGCGCGCCTACACCACGATCATGACCATCATGGACAGACTTGCTCGCAAGGGTGTGGTGGAGCGACGAAAGGTTGGACGCGCCTACACGTATCGCGCCAACGTTTCGGCAGATGAGGCCCGCGCCCAGGCGCTCGGGCAGGTGGTAGATAATTTCTTTGGCGGCTCGAAGGAAGCGCTGATCGCCCAGCTCAATGGAGTCTTGCCCGCCGCTCGCGTAGAATCAGCCTACATTGCCGCTCCACGTGCGCGTGCAGCTGCAGCGGCTTCGCTCAGTGGAAATGTCTCGCCGGATGCAATCGCGGCCCCTGCGTCATCTCCGCGTTCCGCCGGGCCGTCTTCGGCACACCGGCCGGCGGGACGCCGGGTTCGCGTCGGCAGTACACCCGATAGCGAACCGATCGACGACACTCTTCTTTAGCTATGTTTCCATCAGAATTCACGATTCGCGATCGCGCCATTTGCCCGGCCACCATCCTCGCTCCTATGGCCGGCGTTACCGACACTGTCTTCCGCCGCGTGATTCGCGGTCTCGGCGGCTGCGGCCTTATCATGACCGAGTTCACCAGCGCCGAAGGCCTCACTCGCAATTCCGCTCGCACCCTGCACTACCTTTATTTCGACGACGACGAGCATCCCATCGCCGCGCAAATCTTCGGCTCCGATCCCAAAGTGATGGCCTCCGCCGCCGCGCTCACCGAGGATCTCGGCTTCGATCACGTCGACATAAATCTCGGCTGCCCTGTGAAAAAAGTAGTGAAGTGCGGCGGCTCCGGACTGCTGCGCGATCTGCCGCATCTCGAAGTTCTCTTCCGCTCCATTCGCGCCGCCGTTTGCATTCCTCTCACGATCAAAATTCGCTCAGGGTGGGATGAGAAGAATATCGTCGCAGTCGACGTGGCCCGCATGGCCGAACAAGCCGGCATCGAAGCAATCGCCATTCATCCGCGCACTCGCATGCAGGGCTATAGCGGCGATGCGGACTGGAGTGTAATCCGCGATGTCAAGCAGGCCGTGCGCATCCCTGTTATCGGCAATGGTGACATTCGCACGCCACAAGATGCCGTTCGCATGATCGCCGAAACGGGATGCGACGCCGTCATGATCGGCCGGTCCGCATCGTCAAACCCGTGGATCTTCCGCCAAATCGCGCAATATGTTGCGACGCAACGCTACGACGAGCCCACCGAACTCGACCGCTATCATCTTCTTGCCGGATACTTTCGCAGCCTCATCGCCGCCGAAATGCCCGACGCCGTCGGCAAAATGAAGCAGTTCGCCAGCCTCTTCACCCACGGCGTTCGCAACGGCTCCGAACTTCGCCACTCCGTCCATCACGCCCAGTCCGCCAGCGAAATCCTGGATCGCGTAGACGCCTTCTTCGCAAACTTCACCGCATCTTCGGCAGACTAAGCCCTGGTTTTTAATTCGCCAAATATGCCGTCCCAGTCTGCACGAATTTTCTTCATCAAAGCCGGGTAGATAATCCATCTTCGAAACGGATCGATTAAGCCCATATAGAAGGGCGTGATCCACGTTCTCGGCCGCACATAAACCGCAAAGTAGAATCGATAGCCATCAACTTTTTCAGCAAGCGCGCTGAGGGCCGCAGCATGCACGGTCCGGCTCTGTACTTCAACTAGCTGTTCGTTTTCGAAATGGTACACAACGCGGAACAGCCCTTTCGATGTTCCCGGCACGACAAGAGAACCGGCACGATCCTCTGCTGTTAAGCGGTTTGCAAAGGAATCTGCAGAGGCATCCTTCGGTTCGTCTTCCAACCGAAACATTCTTCCAAGAAAAAACCGAAAACGGAAAAGGGCGCGCGCTACTGGTGGAAGTCTGTATGTCTCGGCATGGTTCGCATCAGGCTTATTTTCACTCGCCTCGCGGAGAAATTCGCAAAGGGTAACGCCGTCGCGGCGCTTAGGTAGGTCAACCACCCAAACATCGTGCAGTGGAATGTCTGCGAGGAAGGTGTGCACGCGAAGCGTCAGCGTGTAAAACTCCGCTGGAGAAATCTGCGGCATCTCTTATCTTGGTTTCCATCCGCCCAATGAAAACCTGAAATTCAACTTACGCTTCATCTCGAGTAATCAAAAGCTGCTTATAGGCCTCGCGTCGCGTCAACCCGCGCTCCCGCGCCGCCACCTTCAAAGCCGACTTCGTATCCACCCCGCGTTCCAAAGCAATTTCCTCCACCCGTCTCGCCAGCGGCACCGCCGAAGCCGAATTTACCGCCCCCGCTTCCGCATGCGACGCCTCCTCGTCCGGAGGCGCAATCAACAGCGTGATTTCCCCGCGCGGCGCTCTCTTTCTGAAATCTTCCAGCAACGTTTCGATCCGTCCGCGCATGAACTCCTCGTACAGCTTCGTCACCTCGCGCGCCACCACCACTTGCCGGTTGCCCAGAATCTCCAGGGCATCTTCAAGCGTATCGAGCAGCCGGTGTGGCGCTTCATAGAGCACCAGCGTTCGCCGCTCGGCATTCAATTCCCGTAAGGACTTTCGCCGCTCAGTCTGCTTCGACGGCAAAAACCCGATAAACGCAAACTCCTCAATTGGCATCCCCGACGCCGCAAGCGCCGCCACAAACGCCGAAGCCCCCGGCACCGGCACCACCTGAATCCCGTGCCGCAGGCACAGGCTCACCAGATGATGCCCGGGATCAGAAACCACCGGCGTTCCTGCATCGCTCACCAACGCCACCTTCGCGCCCTGCTCCAAATCAATCACGATCTCTGCAGCTCGCGTAATCTCGTTGTGCTCGTGATAACTGACCAGCCGCTTTTGAATATCGAAGTGTGCCAGCAGCTTCATCGTCTCCCGCGTGTCCTCGCACGCAATCAGATCCACTTCTTTCAGGATGCGAAGGGCGCGCAGCGTTATGTCTTCGAGATTTCCAATTGGCGTCGCCACCAGATACAGGCAACCCACTCCCGGCTCATCGATTTTTACTGTCTTTGCCATTTTGTCTGTCCCACGAGACTATGCCCACGCGCACCATCTTGCAAGCGTCCACCACCTCACCGCGCGAGGGCTTGCTGTTTGCATTTTTGGCCCACTTCTGCTGCGTTCCTGCAGCAATAGGAACAATCGTGCTAAAATTTTGTGCTTAGCGATTTTGGGGGAGGAACTCCGCTTTGCCTTTATACGAGTATAAGTGCGAGAAGTGCGGCCATCGTTTCGAAAAAATCGAGAAGCATTCGGCCTCTGAAATCAAGAAATGCCCTAAATGCGGTGCCAACGCGCCACGCCAGATCTCCGCGGCTGGAATCCAGTTTAAAGGCTCGGGCTGGTACGTCACGGATTACGCGGGCAAAGGTTCATCGTCGTCCACCAGCGAGGGCGACGGCGCGTCATCGAAGTCAGACAAGTCGGAAAAATCCGGAAAGCCGGAGAAATCAGAAAGCAAATCGAGCGAGGCCAAATCGTCTGAGAAATCTTCGAGCGAAAAATCCTCGTCAAAGAAAGACAAGAAGTAACGTCGCTGGACGCGCTGGCTCAATCAAAGCTTCAATCCCTGCAAATACGATCGAAACTCATCCCCGAACTGCTGGATTCTTCAACGCGATCTCCACCGTCGCTTTCAAAAATCCCAGCTTGTCTCCGGCGTCATGCGTCTTACCGTCGTAGATCCACGCGTATAGCCCTAGCTGCTTTTTCCCCGCCAACTTGCGCAGTCCATCCGTCAGCTGAATCTCGCCCCCTGCGCCCGGCTCGGTCTTCTCCAGATATTCGAAAATTTCAGGTGGCAACACATAGCGCCCCGTCACTCCCAGGTTTGAAGGCGCCTTTTCCGGCTCCGGCTTTTCGACCAGATCCTTGATCCGCAGCAGTCGCTCGCCCCAGCGATTTTGCTTTCCCTTCTCCGCCACCGCGTCCACGATCCCGTAAAAATGCAATCGCTCACGCGGCACTTCCTCCACCGCGATTGCGCCTATGCCGGTTGACTCATAGATTTCCACAAGTGAGCGCGTCGCCGGAATCTTCCCGTCCATAATCACGTCGCCCAGCAGCACCGCAAACGGTTCATCGCCAACCAGTTCGCGCGCCGTCAGCACCGCATGCCCCAATCCGAGTGCCTCTCTCTGCCGCGTATAACTAAAATGCAGTCCGCCGCTGATCTCGCGTACCATTTTCGCCTGCTTCGCCTTCCCGCGTTCTTCGAGAAACTGTTCCAGCTCGGGCACCGAGTCGAAATGATCTTCAATCGCGTATTTTCGCCGCCCCGTGACGAAAATAATATTCTCAATCCCCGAATCAATGCATTCCTCCACCGCATACTGAATCAGCGGCTTATCCACCACCGGCAACATTTCTTTTGGCATCGCCTTCGTTGCGGGCAAGAACCGTGTTCCGAGCCCCGCCACTGGCAACACGGCCTTGCGTACTCGCTTCGGCTTCCCCGTCATCGTTCGGTTCCTTTTTTATTTGGCTTGGGAAAGAATCCAACGCGCCGATGGCTGCGAAATGCGGAATGCGCGTCTGTTTCTGCGTTCCATCTTACCGAAGCTCGCGCGGCCGCGAAAGCGGCGGAATCCTGTATGTTACGATAATGAGCTGGCGGCTTGGAGGAAAGAACTTCAGTGGACGCGCGCGAAAAGCTGATTCTCGGCATCGAATCGTCCTGCGACGAGACCGCCGCCGCAGTCGTCGCCGACGGCCGCCGCATCCTCTCGAGCATCGTTTCCTCGCAGATCGACATCCACCGCAAATACGGCGGCGTGGTTCCCGAACTGGCCTCTCGCGAGCATCTCCGCAAAATCGTGCCAGTCGTGCGCGAAGCGCTCGACCAGGCAAAAATCGCGCTCACCGATCTCGACGCCGTCGCCGTCACCCAAGGCCCCGGCCTCACCGGCGCGCTCCTCGTCGGCATGACCTACGGCAAAGTTCTCGCCCTTGCGCTCAACAAACCGCTTATAGCCGTGAATCATCTCGAAGGCCACGTCCATGCCGTAATCCTCGAAGCGCACCTCGCCGCGCGCCATCCGCAAATGCCCGCAGTCTGCCTCATCGTCTCCGGAGGCCACACAGTTCTCTACCATGTCACGTCGACCTCATCGAATGGCGACGCGAGCCGCGCCAAATTTTCATACGCCCGCATCGGCGGCACACGTGACGACGCCGCCGGCGAAGCCTACGACAAAGTCGCCCGCATGCTCGCCCTCGGCTATCCCGGCGGCCCGATTCTCGATCAACTCGCCGCGCACGGCGATCCCAAAGCCGTCCGCTTCGGCGAACCAAAAATGAAAAGCAATCCTTACGATTTCAGCTTCAGCGGCATCAAGACCGCCATGCTCTACCACCTCCGCCGCCATCCCGAGTTGCAGCCAGAAATCGACGCCCGCCAGCAAGCGCTCGCTCGCGGCGAACGCACTGCCGACGCCCTCCGCCAGCTTTCGAGCCGCGCCACGCTCGATCTCATCGCCAGCTTCCAGCGCGCCGTCGTCGACGATCTCACCACGCGCACGCTAGCCGCCGCTGAACAGTACGACGTGCGCAGCGTCCTCGTCTCCGGCGGCGTCGCCGCCAATCGCGAACTCCGCGTCACCTTCGAATCCGAAGCCCGCCTCCGCGCCATCGACGTCTACTTCCCCAGCCGCGCCCTCTCCACCGACAATGCCGCCATGATCGCCGCCGCCGCCCACCCCCGCTACCTCAACGCCGACTTCGCCGACGCCACGTTAAACGCCGAGCCAAATTTGGCCCTCGCTTAGTAGTCGCCCTCGGCTTTTTGCGGAACGTTCACCGGCGCATCATAACTCGGCAATATTTCAGCACCAGTCTCAGCTGCCCTGCCAAAATTCAAAAAGGAAGCCTTGAAATGACACGACCTGAAAAGCACAGCGTTCCGTATTTACTCGCCCGGCCGCTTGGTCTGGCTCTATTGGTTGCTCTTGTCGGAAGTGGCGCAGTTCTCCCGCCCCCGATGGTCTTCGCAATATCACGGGCGTCGTGAACAAGGACGGCACCGCAACCATCTACGCGATCACCTCCACAGTAAGCGGCAATGGCGATCAGGGCGCGGATCCAAACCAACTCGTCAAGATTACCGACAGCTTGGATGCCGCAGGTCCCACTCCACCATCCGGCGAGAGCTTTACAACCCTTCGAACCGCACGCAACCTGGAAGTTCTGCGCGGCGTTTCTTTCGCTCCGGATATGGATTTCGACAAATAGCAACCACAGAAATCCGTCGAAGAAAGCGGCGGGCTGGCTCCTAAAAGGCGCCCGCCGTTTTTCTTCCCGCGCACTCCCCTGTAGCGCCGGCTCGTCCTGAGGCACGAAGGGCATCCTGCCGGCTCTTTTGAATTTGCTGTCCTCCCGCTTGCCCTGAGTTTCGAAGCCACCCTGAGAAACGAAAAGAGGGCAGTCGAGGAATCTCTCTTCGTTTCCAAAACTCTGTAAAGATTCGTCTACTCCAGCCGATACCATTCTAGAGGCAGTGAGGACCTCCCAAAATGGCCAATCCCATAACAAGCGCAACCCAAGCCGGGCCCCAAGCCGCAGCCCAAGCCAAGCCAGTCGTAGAGCCGGCAACCTCGTCTCAGAAATCTGCTGCGCCCCAGCAGCCCGGCAGTAGCAGCCCCCTCGCTGACACAGTTCACATCAGCAGCGCCGGCCAATCGGCATTACAGGAAGCAATAGAGACTTCGGCCCAAACCGCGCGTGAAGCCCGCGGCGGTGACCGTCAGGCTCAAAATCTCCTCGCAAGAGAAACCCCTGCAAGAAAAATCGGCTAGGAACTTTCCTCTACATCGCCGCGATTCGTCTCAGTCGATTTCCGCGGTTCTGGCCCTGCGCTGATAATAACGACCCTTCAGACGGACGAACCTCGCCTTCCGCTCAGGCGTGACCGAATTCCAGTGTATAATCCCCCCGCATTCGCACCCCGCGAGGCGCTAATGGCTGCCGACCAATCTTCCACGATGTGGGTACCGGTATGTTGCGGACGCGCCATGCGCTGCAATATGTTCAGGCAGGCGGACGGCGGCACTTACGCAGCCCTCGTTTGCACGCAGTGCAACAAGAACATTACGCTCGAACAGGAACCTCTCGCGGCTGCGGATTCATTCGGTGAAGGCTCAAGCGTTCTCAGCCTGATCGCATCGCCCAAACCACCCAAGACGCAAAGAAAAAAATCGTTCGCCGAAGCCGGGCCCGACGATCAAACGATGTAGTCCAAATTGCGGCTCGTCCCTAGACCTTGCCTGCCCATGACCGGTCAGACACAACGATTTCCCACACAATGATTGGTCAAACGATCTCGCACTACCGCATCGTCGAGCAACTGGGCGCCGGCGGCATGGGCGTCGTGTTCAAGGCTCAAGATAATCGCCTGGAACGCGCGGTAGCTCTGAAATTCCTCCCGGAAAAACTGGCACAGTCACCTCAGGCGCTCGACCGCTTTCGTCGCGAAGCGCGCGCCGCATCCGCTCTCAACCATCCCGGTATTTGCACAATCTACGACATCGGAGAGCAAGATGGCCACCCATTCATCGCCATGGAATTCATCGACGGCGAAACGCTACGCGCTCACATCCACGGGAAACCGCTTCCGCTCGACGAACTGCTCGAACTCGGCGTCGAGATAGCGGAAGCCCTCGAGGCGGCGCACGCAGAAGGAATCATTCACCGCGACATCAAGCCCGCGAATATTTTTGTCACTAAGCGCGGACGAGCCAAGGTCCTCGATTTCGGCCTCGCAAAACTTGTTCCCAAAGGCATCACCGGCGCAGATTCCGAAGCCAATCAATCAGATTCCAATTCCATCGTTGGAATCATAAGCGGCACTCCTTCCTACATGTCGCCAGAGCAGGTTCGAGGAGATGGCCTCGACTCGCGCACGGATATCTTCTCGCTCGGTCTTGTACTCTACGAAATGGCGACAGGGCGCCAGGCATTCGGCGGTGGCACAGGCGGCATGATTATCGAAGCCGTTCTCACCCGCCCTCCAGCCCCGGTGCGAAGCATCAATTCCGCGATTCCCCCCAGGCTCGAAGAAATCATCGACAAAGCGCTGCACAAGGATAGAGACCAGCGTTACCAGCTCGTCTCCGACCTGTGCGCTGACCTGCTGTACTTAAAACGTGAATTAGATTCGGGCAGCCGATCCGCAAGCGAAATCTCACAATCAGCCGCGATATCAAACTCTGGCCCCCTATCTTCCACCGGCGAGCACACGTCGCATACATCGACAGACGACACACGCGCACTCCGCGCACGCCGTGCGTCAAAAACCATCGACTCGCTCGCAGTCTTGCCCTTCGACAACGCCAGTCGCGATCCCGAGTACGAATACCTAAGCGATGGCATCACCGCGAGCCTAATCAATATCCTCGCCACGGTCCCAAAACTCCGCGTCATGGCGCAAAGCACGGTTTTTCGCTTCAAGGGCCGCGCTATCGACCCTCAAGCTACCGGTCGCGATCTGAATGTCCGCGCCGTCCTCACCGGACGCGTGATGCAGAGCGGCGGCTCGTTGCGTATCGGTGCCGAGCTAGTGGACGTACCAACAGGCTCCCGATTGTGGGGCGCGCAATACGACCGCAAGTCGGGCGACATCTTCGCAATCCAGGACGATATTTCCAACGAGATATCCGAAAAGTTGAAGCTGCAGCTCACCCACGCGCAGAAAAAAAAGCTCACCAGGCATCACACCGAAGATCCCGAAGCCTACCGCATCTATCTAAAAGGCCGCCATCACTGGAACCGCTGGACCGAAGAAGGTTTTTACAAAGCGATCGAATATTTTCAGCAGGCGATCGAGAAGGACCCAGCCTACGCTCTCGCTCACGCGGGCGTGGCCGATTCCTACGTGCTCCTCGGCTGGAATAGCTACCTCGCTCCCAAGGACGCCTTCCCTAAAGCCAAAGCCGCCGCGTTAACGGCCCTCCAATTCGATCCCGATCTCGGCGAAGCTCACACGCCGCTCGCAGCAGTGCTCTGGCTTTACGACTGGCAGTGGCCAGAGGCTGAGAAAGAGTTCAAGCGCAGCCTCGAACTCAATCCCACCTACCCCACGGCCAATCACTGGCACGCCGAGTCCGTCATGACCATGGGCCGCCACGCCGAAGCCATCGCCCAGATGAAAAACAGCCAGGCGCTCGATCCACTCTCTCTCATCATCAACGTCGCCATCGGCTGGGCCTACTTCACCGCCCGCCGTTACGACGAAGCCCTCGCACAGCTCAAGCAAACCGTCGAACTCGATCCCAACTACCCTGTCACCTACTGGATTCTCGGCATGGTCCATCGAACGATGGGCCGCAACGCCACGGCCATCGCCGAAGGCGAAAAGGGAGTGCGCCTCTCAGGCGGCAGCCCTCTGATGCGCGCAGCTCTCGCGCATTCCTACGGCAAAGCCGGAAGGAAGAAAGAAGCGCTGCAAATCCTCGACGACCTCACCAGCCTCGCCAAGTGCAAATACGTCGCGCCTCACTTCTTCGCCGGAATTCACATCGGCCTCGGAGAAAACGATCGCGCCCTCGATTACCTCGAAAAATCCTACGAAGATCATTCGCACTGGCTCATCTACCTCCACATAGATCCCGTCATGGACGATTTGCGCAACGAGCCCCGTTTCCAGGATTTGCTCAAGCGCGTCGGCCTCCCCGCAGCGTCGCCAGGCGCATAATTCATGAGCGCTTAGACTCCCTTTTACCGCCGATTAGAAATTCGCAAGTTGCTGTTTTAAAATGGCTTACGGCGAGTTTTAATCGCGGAACCGTGTATTAGAAACCTGTGACTTGTGACTCGTGACTGGTGATTCGTGAAAAAGCGCAAAAAGACGCGAAAATTTGCGATTAGAATTTCTTAGTGGGCTGAGTTTTCCGTGAGTTAGGTGGAGTTCTAATTCCAGATTTGCGATTAGCCGCCACGGCGGCCTGGGAATTTCAAGGGTTAGCGATGCGGCAGGGTCTGCCACCCGTGTAATGCTCGGCTCGGCAAAAGCGCACAGGCAAGAGTGCCATGCCACTCAATTCGTCGGGCGAGGCGGAGATGTCCCTGTGAAGCCGGAGTGGGGGCCGATAGTACCGTTTGCGTCATCATATAAAAACGGGCAATGGTAGCATGAATCTGAGCGGTTGTATACCCATAGAATTACAAAAAGCTGCGGGAATCCCGGGAGTCCGCTATTTGGCCTGGGTGATGAGTTGGGCGACTTTGGAGTTGGGGCCTACGGGCTCGACGAAGAGGATTTGCTGGGGGTTGAGGTACATGCGGTCGGGCTCGTGGAGTTCTCTGCCGCGCTTGATGAGGACGTTGCTCGATTGCTTGGTTTCGGGATTGGTCTGCGTGACAACGTAATAGACTTCGCTCAGCACGGGTTGATAGCTGCCGTATCCCTGCAGGTGCCCGAAGTAAACGGAGCCGTTGGTGAGCAGCACGGCCTGGTAGGGCGTGGAAAATTGAACGTCGCGGTCGCGCAGGCGATCGACGAAATGCCACGCGGCCGCGGCAATCACTGTGAGTCCCGCCAAAATCCAAACCAACTGCAGAAGTGCGAATCCTCTCGCATTTTTCGTCGTATTTCCGTTCATGGGCCGCTCCGTCGAAGGCAGCTTCGAAATGATTCGGTCAAGTTGCGTCATGAAATTCACGCTTCGAATTCAAGTGCGCGGCGCTGGCTGCCTCTTGCGAAGCAGCGGCGCGCAAAACATGGTCGCGATCGCGCCGAGCAGCAGCTCACCCGTGCCGGGTTCAGGCACCGAAGTTCCGCCGCCATTGCCGCCGCCTCCTCCGCCAGTGCCAAGCGCGTCGATATCCAAGGTAATGCCGTGCGCGCCATAAACCACGTCGCACGTGTCACCAACGGGACAGGCCCAGCCTTCGAAAAGGACGTTTGCGAACTGTCCTGAAAGTGACCCAAACAGAAGGAACGTGAAGTCGCCGCCCACTTCCGGTGTAAAGCCGGGAAAGGCGAAGAAATCGAGCGTGCCATCCAAGGTGACAAGGCCGCTCACGTCCAGAACGCTGAAACCGCCCGGATTATTGCCGAGCAGCTCAATATCCAGCAGGCCGTTAGAGCCTTGCGTGTAGTTTCCATTGATGGTCAGTGTGCCTGGTATCGTGCCCCCGACCTGTGCCGGCTGAGCGCCCGGCTGAACGATTCCGAAGGAGTTGTTAACGTCGCCGTTGATTGTCCCCGTTCCGAGAAGTGTGCCGCCAGCGAGCTGGACGACCGGAGCCGAATTCATGGTTCCGTAGACGTACGTGTGCCCGTCGTTCTGCACGAACGAGCTACCGACAGCATTGGTCAGAGTCGAACCCACGCCAATGATGACGCCGCCCTCAGAAGCAAAGATAGTGACCACTATCGAGCCGTTATTCAAAACGGCTCCGCCAGGCTGGACGACAAGAAAGCCATCAATGTTAACCGTGCCGTTGTTCTGGAGTTGGCCATAGTTGTTGAGCGTGTTACTAACGAACATTGCGCCGTTGTTGGTCAGTGAGCTGAAATTAAATGAGGTGCCTTCGAGTTCGAGGCCGCCGGATGCCTGATTGGTGATCTGGCCGGAGTTGTTCAGTCCGATGATGGAGGCAGTCCCGGAGTTTATTGAAGGTCCCAGAGTTGGCCACACCTCCCATGCCAGTGAGCGTGCCGTTATTTGTGAACGTACCGGAGTTCGTGAGCAAGCCTTGCAGAAAGCCTCCGGTGAACGTGCCGGTGGTGAGAGTGCCGTTGTTGGTCAGAGTCGCACCGGAAGAATTCTGCAGACCCCGCTGTTGGTGATCATGGCGCCGGCGTCGTTGAGGAGAGTGCCGCCGTTGGTGAGGCTAGAGGCGGGGCCGATTTCCAACGAGCCACCCGAGAGGTTCTCGATCAACCCGTTGTTCGTAGACGCGAAGATTAGGCTGATGTCGCCGCCGTTGTACAACATGCTGCTGTCAAACGCGTTCGTCAGGGTGATTGCGCTGAGACTCCCGCCTCCGAAGTTGATAATCAGACCGGTGTTGAGGATAACCCCGTAATTGATTTGACCGCTGTTGTACAGCGTACCCAAGGCATTGTAGATCGTGTTTCGAGATGTACCGATACCGGGGCACCCGTCGAAACAAACTTGATTGATTGTACCGGCGTTGCTAAGCGTGCCTTCATTCAGGATGGTCCCGTCATTGTTGTGCGGACCATAGTTATTCAGAGTACCGCCACTGGCAACATCCAGTTCCGAGCCGAGATCGATCAGGCATACGGAGGCCACATTGGTCTGCAGTTCCGGTCACGGTCACGTTGCCCGCGACCGGACAACCTAAATTCTGCGCGGAGGCTGCGCCGCAAAGTACGAGCGCGAGAGTAGCATCCTGCGAGAGGCATGCGAGACTGCACTGCACTGCAACCACTTCTTCAGCCCTGCGAACATTTTGTGCCTCCTGGAAACGGGAATTCGAAAGAAGGCTTCCCCAACCTTGTACCCTAAGTAACAAGCGTCGCTCGATCGCTTTGCCAATTGGAGTCCTTCGAAACAGATTTCTGCGAGACCAATTTCGTTTTGAATCGCTCGAGGCAAGTTCTGCCTGCGACACTTCGCGCTCCAACCTTCAAGCTTTGGCTATCGGCGCTCGTTTCCGAAGCCGCGAGCCGCCGAACGCGATGGCGATGGCTCCGAGCAGCAGCACGCCGGTGCCGGGCTCCGGCGTCGGGGTTCCGCCGCCACCACCCGAACCACCCATCACGTCCAGGAACAGATTGCCGCCTTCCTGGTCGAGCTTGAAGAAGAGGCCGTCAGGAAGCGTGGGGAAAAGCATGCTCATGAGATCGAGATTCGTGATCCCACCGGATTCCAGAATTTCGAATATCTCGCCCGCTTGAGGATCGAATCCGGCGAAAAGCTCTACATCCAGGGTTCCGCTCAGGTCCGCCGAGCCAGTGATGTCCAGTTGACTGAAGTCGCCCGCTCCGATGCCGCCCAACAAAATCTCCAGCATCCCCGTGGAGGTTTGCTGGTAGTTACCTTGGATGGTGAAAGTTCCCAGGGGATCGCCCGGAGCCATCACACCCTGATTGATGACACCGACGCCAAACAACCCCTGATCGACGGTGCCGGTCCCGCTGAGTTTGCCGGTCGCAGTGATGAGCAGTGGCGGCGCGGGGGGCTGAATAGGAATGTCCCCGCCACTGGGCGGCCCGGCGACCATGGTGATGGTGCCGTTGTTGACCAACCTGCCGTCAATCGCGACCGTGTTGCCGCCGAGCGACATCGAGCCGGTGTTCAGAATGGCGCTGCCGGCCTGACTACCGAAACTTGATAAATAGTCGCTGAGGAACGAACCGGAATTGTTGAATGTGCCGCCGCTCTCAACGGCGAATCCGCCAGCCAAAACGTTACTGATAGAGCCGCTGTTATTGAGGACGCCGCCGCTGCCGATCTGGAGCAGGTTGATGTTTGCAAAGCTACCTACGTTATTCAGAAGGCCCAGATTCTGCAAAAGACCCCCGTTTTTCATTGCGCCGAAGTTGCTGAGCGTTGCTCCGGATTCGTTCTTCCAAGTGGCGCTGTTGTCGATGGTCGAGCTGAGGTCGTTGGTGATCAAGCCGCCGCTCATGTTGTCCAGAAAGCCAGCATTCTCCATAATTCCCAGGAATTGGTTGCTGATCACGCCGTTGTTGATTAGTGTTGAGTGGGGCACGTTGTCGAACCTGGCAGAGAGCTCGTTGCTGATCACGCCGTTATTCACCAGCTCCCCGAAACCATCATTTTCAAGAGAGGCGGAAAGCTCGTTGGTAAGAGAGCCGCTATTTACGAGACGTCCTGAATTACTTATATCGATTAGAGCCGTATCGTGAGCGTTAATTACAGTCGTCAAAGAGAGGATGTTGTATTGTCCGGCTTGTTCGATGGTCAGGGTACGGGAGTTCGTGAAACTCACATCGCCCAACACCGTGCCTTGAGAGATGTCAATATTGATCGAGCCATCGGGGATCGAGCTAGCGGGGACGGTCCCTAGATTCCACTCCGCTAGATCGCTCCAAAAGCCCGGAACGTTCGGCTGGCCCACCCAAATGTTTTCCTGGGCCTTTGTTGACGCCGGGAGCAAAATGCAGAGCAACGCGGCGAAAATGATCCATCGGACCACGGAGGCAAATAACGCAAACTGCGTCTTCCTGGCCGGCCAGCTTCTCATGTTGAACTCCTGGAACTAGATAGGGGCCGAGGAGAACGACTCCTGGGGGCACCCTTTTCCTCAGTAACGGTTATGTGTCAAAAGGCCGACCTTTCGTCAATGGCGATGGGATGAAGAAAGGATGGTAAAAAACTGAAGGCCCAAGCGCCACATAACAGAAGTTTTA
Organism: uncultured Acidobacteriota bacterium; assembly: GCA_963697645.1. GTDB lineage: Bacteria > Acidobacteriota > Terriglobia > Acidiferrales > UBA7541 > Palsa-295. The sequence continues at coordinate 349,232 of CAVOOU010000002.1, forward strand.
ACTTGCGCTGTTTCGCCGTTACGAGCCAGAATGCTTCAATTCTTCCCTGTGGTTATGAGTATGCCGATTCAGGTCTTTCGATTCGGTCCCTTTGAATCGCGCCCAGCCAGCCGCGAACTTTACCGCCACGGCTTGAAACTCAAGGTACGCCCGCAGCCACTCCAATTACTGAACGTGCTTTTGAGCTGTCCGGGCCAGGTGGTGACCCGGGAATCGCTGCGCGAACAGTTGTGGTCTTCCGAAACCTTTGTCGATTTCGAGCAGGGATTGAATACAGCGGTAAAAGAACTCCGCGCCGTTCTTGGCGACGCTGCGAGTCACCCGCGTTACATCCAGACGCTTCCGAAGCTCGGCTATCGCTTTATAGGACTTGTGGATGTTGTCGCTCGACCGCTCAATCTGATTCGCGACGTCAATTTACAACCGGGGCCAGGAGCGGATTCACAACCAGACGGTGGGGAGTCTTCAGCGACGGAGGAGCCTGAATTCGTGGAAGGCGGGCGAGGAAGAAGTCGCCGAGACGAAGTCTGCGCGCAGGCGGTGGGCGCTTGTGGGCGCGCTAGCGTTGATTCGCGACATTGGCCACCGGCGGATACTTCTACTGGTCACGACTCTCCAGACGCAGCCAGCCTGCTGGGGCCGGAAGAATGATGCTCGCGGTATTGCCATTCGAGAACTTGACTGGCGACGCTTCGCAGGAATACTTCAGCGACGGGCTGACGGAAGAAATGATCGCGCAAATGGGCCACACCGATCCGCAGCATCTCGGAGTAATCGCGCGCACGTCGGTGATGCACTACAAACATACCAAGGAACAAGTGGATCAAATCGGCCGCGAACTCGGGGTGCAATACATTCTCGAGGGAAGCGTGCGCCGCGATGCGGACAAGACGCGCATCACAGCGCAACTGATACGAGCCAAAGACCAGTCGCATGTGTGGTCTCATCAGTACGATCGGACGCCAAACAGCCTGCTTTCATTGCAAGCCGAAATCGCGCAAGAAATCTCCGATGCGATTGAGCTGACGCTCGGCGATACCAGGCGTCCAAGAACCGCTCTGGCTGCCGCATCGCCCGCACCAAGGTCTTACGAAGCTTTCGACCTCTATTTGCAAGGCCGCTACTTCTGGAACAAAAGGACCGTGGACGGATTTCGACGATCCGTCGACTGTTTCGAGCGTGCCATCGCGAAGGACCCGGGCTACGCTCGCGCCTACGCAGGCCTGGCGGATTCCTACACCCTGATGGCGTCCTACTACGTTGGGCCAGAAAGCGAGTTCATTCCAAAGGCCCGTTCGGCTGCGCTGAAAGCTCTCGACCTGGACAAGAGCTTAGCTGAAGCCCACACTTCTCTCGCCCTAATCGCGCAGAACTATGATTGGGACTGGCAGACTGCGGACAGGGAGTTTCGACACGCTATTGATTTAGATGCGAATTACGCCACCGGGCACCACTGGTATGCGGAGCATCTTGCTTTCCAGGGCCGCTTTGACGAATCGTTTTACGAAATGGAGCGGGCCCGTCAACTGGATCCACTTTCACTCATAATTCAGAGCGACAACGCAGTCTTCCTCTACTTCGCCCGACAATACGACCGCGCCATCGAACAGTTCCGGGCCGTCAGTGCTGTCGAACCAGGCTTCTCACGGGCCCATGTCATTACACTCGCATACGTTCAACGAGGGCGTTTCGACCAGGCTCTAGCTGAGATTGAATCGTGGTCTCACGAAGAAAAACGCGACTGGGTTTGGACTTGGTCTGAGCAGGCTTACGTCCGTGGCCGCGCTGGTCAACAAGAAGAGGCACGGCGCGCTTTGCAGAAACTGTTACATTACGACCACAGCCACCCGCTCGACCCGATGATCCTTGTGAGGCCATTCATCGGCGTCGGCGATAAGGAGCAGGCATTCACCTTGCTCGAGAAGTCATTTGCTGAACGCTCGCACGCGCTGGTGGCCCTCAAAGTAGATCCTGTCTATGACCCGCTCCGCGCCGACCCTCGTTTCGATGGCTTGCTACGCAGAGTGGGGCTCGCACAGTAGAACCTTCAAATCTGCAATTCTTACAGCGAATTCAGGAATGCGATCAGGTCGGACATTTCTTCTTGGGTCAGGTTCATCTGGAAACGCTGGTTGTAAAAATTCACGAGCTCGGTGAGGTTCTGCGCGGCGCCGTTCGTGGACACGCACAGCCAACTTGTATGCGAGTGGCGCGTGCGGTCGGCGATTGGCTACAATAGAGGAATATGACACAGAAGCGGCATAAGACTGTGGGCGTGAAGGTGGGCAACGTCCAGGTGGGCGGGGGCGCGCCGATCGTCGTGCAGTCGATGACGAATACCGATACGGCTGACATTGCTTCGACGGCGCAGCAGTGCTTTGAGCTGGCGCAGGCGGGGTCGGAGTTGGTGCGGATTACCGTGAACGTGCCGGAAGCGGCTGCGGCGGTGGGCGAAATCAAGAAGCGGCTGCTGGATGCCGGATGCAATGTGCCGATCATCGGCGATTTTCATTACAACGGGCATGTGCTGCTGACGAAATTTCCCGATTGTGCGGCGGCGCTCGATAAATACCGGATTAATCCCGGCAATGTGGGACATGGGCAGAGGCGCGACGAGCAGTTTGCGACGATTTGCAAAGTGGCGCGCGATCACAATAAGCCGGTGCGCATCGGCGTGAATGGCGGGTCGCTGAATCAAGAACTTGTGATGCAGAAGATGCAGGAGAATACGGACGACGATCTGGGGAAGACGTCTGAAGAAATAATCAACGAGTGCATGGTGCTTTCGGCGTTGCAATCGACGGAGCTCGCGCTCGAATGCGGGTTGCGCAAGGATCAGATTATTATTTCGTGCAAGGTGTCGCGGCCGCACGATTTGATCGAGATTTATCGCGACCTGGCGCGGAAGACGGAGCAGCCGCTGCATCTTGGGTTGACGGAAGCGGGGATGGGGGCGAAGGGGCTGGTGTGGTCGGCGGCGTCGATGGGAATTTTGCTGGGCGAAGGAATTGGCGACACGGTGCGCATTTCGCTGACGCCTCGGCCGGGCGGCGACCGTCGCGAGGAAGTGTATGCGGCGTGCGAATTGCTGCAATCGCTCGGGCTGCGGACGTTTGCGCCGAGTGTGACGGCTTGTCCTGGATGCGGGCGGACGACGAGCACAACTTTTCAGGAGCTGGCGGAAAGTATTCAGGGTTACATTCGCGACAAGATGCCGGAGTGGAAGCGCGAGTTTGAGGGCGTGGAGGAATTGAAGCTTGCGGTGATGGGCTGCATTGTGAATGGGCCGGGAGAGTCGAAGGCGTCGAATATTGGAATTAGTTTGCCGGGGACTGGAGAGGCGCCGCGGTGTCCGGTTTATATTGATGGGCAGCATTTCACGACGCTCGAGGGGACTTACGACGAGCTGTCGAATGCGTTTCAGGCGCTGGTGGATGATTATGTTTCGACGAAGTATCGCAGGCGCGAGACGCCGCTGCCTGTGGCGGCGGGGATGGGCGATACGCCTGCGGCTGCGCGGAAGACGCCTGCGCTTCGCGTGATTGCCTGAAAAACAAATTAAAAGACTTACCCTGCTATGACTGATGCTGTGGCGAACGCGACGCCCGAGTCGGCTGTTTCGCCGCAGCTCCGCGACATACATTCTTCTGCTCTCCCGCCGAATTGGCAGCGCGGGTTTTGGGCGCTGATCGTCACGCAGTTTCAGAACGCCTTTAACGACAACGCGATCAAATTCCTCGTTATTTACATTATTGTGGCGATGAATTTTCCGGAGAACCAGCGCGATTTCCTGGTGCTGGTGGTCGGCGCGCTGTTTGCGCTGCCGTTTATTTTCTTCTCGATGACCGGCGGCTATTTCGCGGATCGTTACAGCAAACGCAGCGTCGTGATCGGCACGAAACTGATGGAAATTGTGGTGATGGCGCGTCGCGATTGCGGGACTCGCGATGCGGAGTCTTCCGATTGAATGCGCGGCCGTGTTTTTGATCAGCACGCAGTCGGCGCTTTTTGGCCCGTCGAAGTACGGTCTGCTGCCTGAATTGCTGCCGGAGGAACGGCTTTCCTGGGGTAACGGGATCATCGAGCTTGGAACATTCCTTGGCAGCATTTCCGCGGTGATGGCGGCTGGATTTTTGGCCACGCATTATCGCGGACGGCAGGAAATGTCGGGCGTGATTCTTCTGGGATGCACGCTAATCGGACTGGCCACAAGTTTCGCAATCTCGCGCGTGCCTGCGGCCGATCCGACGAAGCGTTTTCGCTGGAATCCTCTTGGCGATCTTTTTTCGAACCTCAGGATTATCCGCGGCGATCGAGTTCTCAGCTGGGCTGTGGTGGGCAACACCTACTTGTGGTTTCTCGCGGCGCTGCTTGCAATTCACGATCGTGATTTATGGGCATGACGTGCTGCATGTGGATGAAGCGCACATAAGCCTGTTGCAAGCAGCTGTTGGAATCGGCATCGGCGTGGGAAGTTTTGCGGCCGGCTATCTTTCAGGCGGAAAAATCGAGTACGGGCTGATTCCGATTGGCGCGATTGGCATGACGGTTTTCGGCGCGTTGCTTTACAACCCCGGCCACTCGCTGCAATCCGCTGCGTGGCATCTTGGGCTGCTTGGGTTCTTTGGCGGATTTTTCGCTGTGCCTTTGAACGCGTTGATCCAGCATCGTCCGCGGCGGGAAGAGAAAGGCGGCGTGATTGCCGCAGCCAATTTGCTTTCATTCGTTGGCGTATTTCTGGCGGCAGGTGCCTATTACCTGTTCGCAAGCGGGTTGCACCAAACAGCGCGGGGAATTTTCCTGGATGGCGCGATCCTTACGGCGGTGATGACGATTTATGCCGTCTACCTGCTGCCGGATTCGCTTTTGCGGCTGGTGCTGTGGATGGTGACGCATTCGATTTACCGGATTCGCGTGGAGGGGCGCGAGAATATTCCGGAGACGGGCGGGGCGCTTTTCGTGGCGAATCATATGTCGCTGGTGGATGCGCTGCTGCTGCTCGCGTCGACGGACCGGCCGATTCGATTTTTGATGTACAAGGGGATTTACGATCTGCCGTTTGTGAAGCCGGGCGCGAAGATGATTCGCGCGATTCCGATTTCGTCGGAGCTGCGGCCGCGCGAGATGCTGCAATCGTTGCGCGAGGCGAGCAACGCGATCCGCTCGGGCGAAGTGGTTTGCATTTTTGCCGAAGGGCAGATTACGCGCATCGGGCAGCTGCTTCCCTTCCGGCGCGGAATGGAACGCATCATGAAGGGCGTGGATGCGCCGATCGTGCCCGTGAATCTCGATGGCGTGTGGGGCAGTATTTTCAGTTTCGAGCGCGGGCGATTCTTGTGGAAGATGCCGCGATCGATTCCGTACCCGGTGACGGTGAGTTTCGGGAAACCGATGCCGGCGAGTTCGACGCCGTTTGAAGTGCGCGAGGCGGTGCAGCAACTGCAGACGGATGCGTACCGGCATCACAAAAAACGGATGCACACGCTGCCGCGCGCGTTCATTCGCACGGCGCATGCGTGCGCCTTTTCGCTTCGCGATGGGAGACAAGCGGCGGGCGCGAATGAGTTGGGGGATGGCGCTGCTGAGCGCGATTTTGCTTGCGCGAAGGTTACGCAGCACTTGGGCGGGGCAGGAGATGGTGGGGATTTTGCTGCCACCGTCGGTGCCTGGCGCGCTGGTGAATTTCGCGGCGGTGCTGTCGGGCAAAATTCCCGTCAACTTGAACTACACGTCTTCGAACGAGACGCTCGAATCGTGCGCGCAGCAGTGCAAGCTCGAGACGGTGATTACGACGAAACTTTTGCTCGAACGCATTCCGCTGAAGGTACCCGGGAAGACAATTTTACTGGAAGAAGCGGCGGCCGCGCCGCGTTTGGGCGAGAAAATCGCAGCACTGCTGCTGTGGTTGCTGCCGGGATATTGGATCGAGCGGATTTTGAGCCACGCGAAACCAAAGACGCTGGACGATCTTGCGACCGTGATTTTTTCGAGCGGCAGCACGGGCGAACCGAAGGGCGTGATGTTGACGCACTACAACATCGCGTCGAATATCGAGCAGATGGGGCAGACGTTCGCGTTGGAGCACAAGGACGTGCTGCTCGGCGTGCTGCCGTTTTTTCATTCTTTCGGATTCACGGTGACCCTCTGGCTGCCCGCACTGCTTGGGTGCGGCGTTGCGTATCATCCGAGTCCGCTCGATTTGACTGCGGTGAGCGAATTGGTGCGCGACTATCGGGTGACTTTCCTGTTGGCGACTCCAACATTTCTGCAGGCGTACCTTCGCCGCTGCTCGCCGGAGGACTTCGGCAGTTTGCAATTTGTGGTGGTGGGCGCGGAGAAATTGCCGGAGCGGCTCGCGCTCGCGTTCGAGGATCGCTTCGGCATACGGCCGCTCGAAGGTTACGGCGCGACGGAATGTTCACCGGTGATTGCGGTGAACACGCGGGATTTTCGCGCGCCCGGTTTCCGGCAGGTGGGAGCGAAGCGCGGGCACATAGGCCATCCTCTGCCGGGCATCAGCGTGCGGATTGTTGACCCGGAGACGCGCGAGCGGTTGCCCGTTGGCGCGGCGGGTCTCTTACTTGTGCGCGGACCCAATGTGATGAAGGGCTATCTCGGCAAGCCGGAAAAAACGGCGGAAGTGTTGCAGGACGGCTGGTACGTCACGGGAGATATTGCGGCGGAGGATGAGGACGGCTTCCTCACAATCACCGACCGGCTGAGCCGCTTCAGCAAGATTGGCGGCGAGATGGTGCCGCACATCAAGATCGAAGAGAAGCTTCAAGAACTATGCCGGCGCGACCGACCAGAAGTTTGTGGTTACCGGTGTTCCTGATGGGAAGAAAGGCGAGCGGCTCGTGGTGTTGCACACTCTATCGCCCGATGAATTGAAAGCTCTCATCGATCGCATGCCCGAAGCCGGCCTGCCTAATTTGTGGACGCCGCGCGCCAGTCAATTCTTTCACGTCGAGGAGTTGCCACATCTCGGGAGCGGCAAACTGGATCTACGCCGCGTTCACGAGATGGCGGCCGATTTGTCCCCTGCCGAATCGTAGATGCGTCTACTATCTTCCAGACCGACCTGGTCTGAGCCCTCGAAACCGGCCTTTGGCCCCTATTAGGGCCCGTTCGGCTTGTAAATTCGACCGCTCGGCTTTTTCGCATTGAGTTGATTTCAATCAAGGAGTAGTCTTGAGCCAGCTGGAGAACTTTTCGGTATGCAGAGACGAATAGACAACTCGTTGCTTGGATCGGCGTTTCTAACGCTTGTCTGGGACTGCACCCGATTTGGATCCAGTCCCTCGCGATAGGCAGACCGCTTCGATTCTGATTCACTCCGGGCAACCACAACCGATTCGGGCGTAGCTCGTTTTTTGTGCGTCCAAAAGCCAATCAGGCACCAAGGGCATTCAACCTGGCGGCAGACCGAAATATATTTTCTTGCGAACCGGAGTGAGGAAAAGGAGGTGCCCATGTTCATCGTTGTCGCGGCCGTAATTTACTGCATTATCCGGTTCGCACTGCCGCGAATTGGTGCGTGGGCTGTGCGGCAGAAAGCAGAGCCAGCGATGATCGCGCTTCGAATTCCGATGACGGGTGCGGTCAAGACGCAGCCGGACACGCTCTGCAACTACTGCGTGTATGCCCACGTCGTGCGCGGATATGGCATGGGCGAAGAGATGATCGCGTGCGGTTACATGTTCCCGGCGAGAGAAGTTCTCTTTCGGGTGCATGAATGCACCGACTACAGACCGAAGCGTGAACGCAACCTCGTGGAAATCGCGACCGACAGAGCAGTGTGTATCCTGCCTCTCGATGAAACGGCAACTGATTTCCACGCGGTAGCTGCCGAACGCGACGGGGAGGGCGAACGTTGAATCGTCCTATCACTAAAGCGAAACCGGGCAGGGCCGCGATTTTTGGATAGTTGCGAAGTCGTGGCCCTGATCCGGGAAAACCTGCCGGTCTTAAGACCGGCGCTACAGAAGCGTCTTAGAAGATTGCCAGCTTCACGTGCAGGAATTTCTTCGGATTCTGGCGGAAATCGCTGACCATCAGGCGCATGTCGCCGGCGAGGCCGCTGAAATTGTCGTAGAACGCGGGATCGCCGAAGAATTTGCCGATCGTGCCTTCGTTCGTGTTCATTTTGGCCGTCGCTTCGCGGAAATTGGCGGATGCGTCCTTCAGATTGGTGTACAGCGCGTCGTCGGTGGTGAGCTTGCCGAGCGTGCCTTTGCCGGCGCGAACGTCAGCGAGCAATGCGTTTCCGTTGTCCATCAGCTTTTTCGTGTTGTCGTACATCGCCGGATCGTAGACGAGTTTGCCGAGCGTGCCCTGGCCGCCGCGCACGGCCGCGATTACATTTTGCGCGTCGCCGATGGAAGCATTTACGCGGTTGTAAAGCTCGTCCGACTTCAGCAATTTTCCGGCGGTACCTTCTCCACGCTGGATGCCTGCGATAAGGTCATCCACTTTCGCAATCGTGTCGTTTGCATGATTGTAGACGCCGGGATCGTTGAGGAGTTTGCCGAGCGTGCCCTGGCCGTCATTTACCTTGGTGAGGATCGTGCTGACTTGCGTAGAAAGATCACCGAATTTTTGGACAAGGTCGCTCATCTGCGGCTGCTGTCCGCCGGGCAGGATGCCATTGTTCGGGATCGGCGTGCCGGTCAAGACCGCGTTTCACGGTAACGTAGCGATTTCCGAGCAGACCTTCGGTGATGAGGCTGGCGGCTGAATCCGTGCGGACGTCCTTCTGAAATTTTTTCTCGATCCGTAAGACGAGCGTGATGTTGTGCTGGTGGTCCTGCGGCTGCGGCGTCAACTGAATGGACTGCACGCTGCCGATTTCGACGCCGTCGAGGCGGACCGGGGCGCCCACCTGCAGACCTTCCACTTCAGGTAAATAGGTGATGACGCGATATTTCGGCCCGAGAATTCCCGCGCCGGTCACATAAAAGATCGCGATCGCGAGGATGAATAGTCCCGCGAGCACGAAGAGTCCTACGCGAAGTTCTGTCCAGGTGAGCTGTTTCCGCTGCGCCATTGCTTTTCCTCCGTAATTGCCGTCCTGTTGGCCGATCTATTCCGCCGATGCCAGATATTTTTTAAGGTACTCGTCCGACGAGTTCAACATCTCGTCGGCCGGACCTTCGAAATATACTTTTCCTTCGCGCAGGACGATCACGTTGGTTGCGTGTGATTGGGCGCGCGCTCCATTTCCGCCAAGGCGTTCGACGCGATTGTTCGCTTTGTCGAAGCGGAAATTCGCGAGGCCAAAAGCGTCCTGCACGCGATGCGTCGCCAGGAGCGACGTGACGTTTTGAGTATCGCGATCGCGCAGGATCAGATTTATGATCGTCTGCGACGTAACCGGGTCGAGGCCGGCGGTCGGAGAGTCGTAAAACACGATCGGCGGTCGGTCCACAAGAGCGCGCGCCATCGAAACTCGCCGGCGCATGCCGCCGGAAAGCTCCGCGGGATATTTTTCGATCGCCTCTTCCATTTCCACGAACCGCAGCGTTTCGCGGACGCGCGTATCGATCTCCTCTTCGGCCACGTTATCTTCGCGCAGCCGGAAAGCAACGTTCTCCTCGACCGTGAGCGAATCGAACAGCGCGCTCTCCTGAAATACGAATCCGATGCGGCGCCGAAAGTCGAGAAGCTCTTTCTCGCTCATTTCGGTCACTTCCTGCCCGGTAACCAGAATCTGTCCCGAGTCGGCGCTCATTAAGCCAGCGGCGAGCTTCATGATAAGCGTCTTGCCGGAACCACTTTCGCCCAGCAGAACCTTTGTTTCGCCGGACGAAACTTGAAACGAAATTCCGTCGAGAACGTTCCCTTCATCGAAACCAATGCGCACATCCTTGAAAACGATTAGCGGCTCACTCGGGTGCAGGTTTGTCATCGCCGGCAGCCTGATAGACATCCGAATTTGCAATTCATCCCTTGGAAGACGGATGGGGACGACGCGGTGCTTACGACGGAAATGCTGCCTGCGGAGACGTTCTCGGGAAGGACCCCGAAGATCATTCTAAGATTATAGATGGAAATCAGGCAGATTCGGAGTATGCGATTTTGGATGCGTAGAATCGTTACAGGGGGACCGGCAGTCACATGCGCGCAAGCTATTTGTGAAAGATGAACAGCAACAATCGCGACAGAAAGAAATCGCCCACCAGCACGAGCACCGAGGCGATGACGACTGCGGATGTGGTCGCTCGGCCGACGCCCTGCGTCCCACCACGAACCCGCAAGCCCTGGTAACATCCGACTGTCGCAATGATCAGCGCGAACATCACCGGCTTCGCAAAGCCTTGCACCAAATCGCCAAAATCGAGCGCGTCAATTGCGCGCGTCCAGAATTGCACCGGCCCGAGCCGTAGTGTGAAATAGGCGACGACGAAGCCTCCGATAAGGCCAACAAAATCGGAAATTGCGGTAAGCAGCGGCAACATCGTCACCGTTGCAATCACTCGCGGCGTCATGAGCTTGCGAATCGGATCGGTTCCGAGCGCGCGCATCGCATCCACTTGTTCGGTGACGATCATCGAGCCGAGCTCGGACGCCATGCCGGAAGCGTTCCGTCCTGCCACAAGCAGCGCCGTAATGGTCGGCCCCAACTCCCGGACGAGCGCAAGCGATACCGCATCGCCAGTAAGCGCCGTTTCACCAAACCGCTCGAATTGCGATGCGGTTTGCAGCACCATCACGCCGCCGATAAAAAACCCCGTGAGGACGACGATCGGCAGCGATCCGACGCCAATCACATCCATTTGCTCGAGCGCATCAAACCAATACTGCGGCGGCGTAAAGATGTTGGTGAGCGACTGAAAGGTGAGGAGCGAATAATCCTGCACCGCGAAGACTTGACGCTTGATAGCGTCCCCGATGATCGAGAGGAGTGACTGTGTTTCACTGGCTTCGAGCATCGTGTCTGGACGCGCGAACGCGTGTGTTCGCGGCTATCGAAGCGTAGCGTCGCTAGAGAGCTGCGTCAAGCAATCATCCGACCAGCAGCAAACCGCGTGCAGCATCGCTTTACGCGCGTGAAGGCGTCCGGTAGAATTGCGAGTTTGCCCGGCGTTACGGGCAGGATGCGGGGAGCATGCTTCGATTTGTCAGCGCGGGGGAATCGCACGGGCAGGCTCTGATCGCTTGGATCAGCGGGCTGCCGCTGGGCGTGCCGGTTGATACCGATTTCATTCAACGCGAACTGCATCGCAGGCAGCTTGGCTATGGACGCGGGGGCCGGCAACGGATCGAGAAAGATCAGGCGGATATTCTCGCCGGCGTGCGCCACGGCAAGACGATTGGCGCACCCATCGCAGTTCGCATTGAGAACCGCGATTGGACGAATTGGGAAAAAGCGCTGCCGGTGGAGGACACGGAGGGCGCGGATTCGGCGGCAGCGGGAGCAAAAGGCGCGCAGCGTCCTCTCACCGCACCTCGGCCAGGGCATGCCGACCTTGCGGGTGCGCTGAAATTCAATTTGCACGACGCGCGCTATATTCTCGAGCGCGCCTCGGCTCGAGAAACCGCATCGCGCGTAGCAGCGGGGGCATTTGCGAAGCTTTTGCTGCATCAATTTGGCTCGACGGTGCTGAGCCACACGATCGCGGTGGGCCATGCGCGGCTTGAGCGCGATGTGGAGTGGGCGGAAATTGAGGCTGTCTGCGACAATCTGGAGTCGCCGCTCCGCTGCGTTGATGGCGAGACCGAAGCGCGGATGAAAGCCGAGGTGGAGGATGTGCTCCGCGCGGGCGATTCGGTGGGTGGAGTTTTTGAGGTTGTCGCTCGCGGAATTCCCCCCGGTCTCGGCAGCCATGCACAGTGGGATGAGAAACTCGATGCGCGGATCGCGCGCGCGGTGATGTCGATCCAGGCCGTGAAGGCCGTCGAAATTGGCACGGGCATAGCGAATGCCGGCAGCTACGGCTCCGAGGTGCAGGATGAAATTCGCTATGATGCCTCGCGGAAGCGATTCGATCGCTCTTCGAATCGCGCCGGTGGAATTGAAGGCGGCATTACGAATGGCGAGAATGTGGTGGTGCGCGGATACCTGAAGCCGATTTCGACGCTGCGGCGGCCGCTGCTCACCGCCGATCTGAACACGAAAGAAGCGGTGAAGGCGGCGTACGAGCGCTCCGATGTATGCGTGGTGCCGGCGGCGGGTGTCGCTGGTGAGGCGATGGTCGCGCTTGAGTTGGCGTCCGCATTTCTGGAGAAGTTTGGCGGCGACTCGCTCGACAGAAACGCGGCGAAATTTCGAAGGCTATGAGCATCAATTGGACGATTTCTAATCGCGGAGCGGAATTGAGGAACCATTCGAGATGATCCATCCGATCGTGAAATACGGCGACCCGGTGCTGGAAACACCGACCAAGCGAATCGAGAAATTCGACGACGAGATTCAGAAGCTCATCGCGGACATGTTCGAATCCATGTACGCAGCATCGGGCGTAGGCCTCGCAGCGCCGCAAATCGGAATCGGACTGCGGCTCGCCGTGATTGATGTCTCGAACGGAAAAAACCCTGAAGCCAAGCTCGTCTGCGCCAACCCGGAAATCATTCACGCCGAGGGAGAGCAGCGCGAAGAGGAAGGCTGTCTCTCGCTGCCTGGATTCCGCGCCCACGTGGCACGGCCCCAATACGTCACGGTGCGCGCGCAAGATGCATCCGGCGCTGAATTCGAAATGCGCGGCGAAGGATTGCTCGCACGCGCGTTCTGCCACGAGATCGATCATCTGAATGGGACACTTTTCATCATGCATCTCGGCATGCTCAAGCGCGACATGATCAAACGCAAAATTCGCAAGATGAAAAAAGCGGGCGAGTGGTAGCGCTGCCGTGCCGCTGAAGCTGGTATTTTGCGGCACGCCCGCCTTCGCTGTTCCATCCCTCCGCGCACTGCTCTCGGATTCGTATTTCCAGGTTGCCGGCGTCGTCACGCAACCGGATCGCCCGCGTGGCCGAGGCAAGAAAATGGCGAGCTCGCCCGTGAAGGAAGCAGCGCTCGAGGCCGGCGTCGCGGTCTATCAGCCTGAAAAAATCAAGTCTGAATCTTCACTCGACTATTTCAAGCGTCTCGCACCTGATGTCGTCGTGATCATCGCTTACGGGCAAATCATTCCTGCCTCGCTAATCGCTATACCGCGCCTGGGCTGGATTAATCTTCACGGTTCCCTGCTCCCGAAATATCGCGGCGCCGCCCCGATCAATTGGGCGATTATTAACGGCGAAAAAGTGACTGGCCTAACCACGATGCAAATCGACGCAGGACTCGACACCGGCCCAATGCTCCTGAAATACCAAACGGGCATCGGTCCCGACGAAACCGCGCCGGATCTCTACGCACAGCTTGCAGAGGCTGGCGCACCGCTCATAGTTGACACTTTGCGGAAACTCGACCGCGGCGAAATTGCACCCACGCCGCAGGACAATTCGCAGGCCACTCTCGCCCCGCCACTGAAAAAGCAAGATGGCCGCATCGATTGGTTTCTGCCGGCGCCGAAAATCTACAACCGCATCCGCGGCTTGCAACCCTGGCCGGGCGCATTCACCACGTTTCGTGGCGCGACGTGCCGTATCTGGGGCAAGCCACTAAAGCCAGTGGCGGCCGGCGGCACGCCCGGTGTCATTTTGCCGACGCAAGAAGATGGCCTGCTCGTAATCTGCGGTGGCTCGACGGTGCTGCGCGTAGAACAAATCCAAGTCGAAGGCCGCAACCGGATCAGCGATGGCGAATTCATGAATGGCGCGCGCATCGCTCCTGGCGAGCACTTCGGCGGTTAAACTCTATGCCTGTTCTGGTCTCTTTTCGCCCTGTCACGGATGTGATTTGATGGTTGCGTGCCTATTAGCCCAGCGCGAACGATCGCATATGAAGTGTTGCGCCGCGTGGAAGCTGAAGGGGCGTATGCAAGCGATGTGCTTCATGCCGAGCTTGGCTCTCGTGTAACGCCCGAAAACGCCGCGCTCGCCACCGAAATCACTTTCGGCGTGCTACGCTGGCGCCGCCTTCTCGATTTCTTGCTCGATCGCCAGCTCAAGAAACCGGTCGCACAGCTGGATTTGCCGGTGGCACTCGCGCTCCGCATGGGCGTTTACCAGCTTCGCTTCCTGGAGCGCATTCCGCCTCGCGCGGCGGTGAACGAATCTGTAGAGTTGGTGAAGCGAGCCCGCAAGTCCTCGGCAGCCTCCCTGGTGAATGCAGTCCTGCGTCGCGCCTCTGCGGACCAAAGTGAACGGCCAATGACCGCCACGCGGGAATCATTCGATCAGATGATCCCGGGAAACTTGCCTGTTGCCGATCGCCTCGGCATTCTGCATTCGCACCCTACTTGGCTCGTCGAGCGCTGGCTAAACAACTTTGGCGAGGCGAGCACAGTGTCCCTACTCGCAGCGAACAACCGCACTCCAAACCTCAGCTGTGCAATCCACGACCCTGCGCATCGCGACGAGGTTCTTGCAGCGCTAAGAAGGGGCGGCCTCCGCATCGAACCGGGCGAACTCCTCAAATCGGCATTTATTACGAGCGGCGGCAGTCCCGCGCGCACCGAGGCGTTCCGTCGAGGATCAATTTCGATTCAGGATGAAGCGTCGCAAACCATTCCACTGCTCCTAGGCGTTCAACCGGGAGACAGCATTCTCGACCTCTGCGCCGCTCCGGGCGGCAAGACTCCACCGCTAATCCGCTGCGCAGGCCGGAATGGGCTGGTGGTTGCTGCTGACCGTCACTCACACCGCCTGCGCGCAATGCGCAAGCAGTTCGAGCGGCTTAGCCTCGAAGGCGTGCAGATCGTCGAACTCGATGCCGCCCACGACCTTCCCTTCGGCCGCCAGTTCGATCGCGTCCTCGTCGACGCGCCCTGTTCCGGCACTGGGACGCTGGCACGCCATCCGGAGATACGCTGGCGCCTTAGCCCCGAGCAGCTTTCAGAATTCCATCGGCTTCAGTTGCGAATTCTCGTGTCGGCGATCAAACAGCTCGCACCAGGAGGCCATCTCGTTTATTCGACCTGCTCGATGGAGCCAGAGGAAAACGAGGAGGTCGTATCCGAGGCGTTGGCCAGCGCGCCTTCGATAAAGCGAGTGACCCAAGATGAAATCGCCAAGTTGCTTGCCCCTCACCTCATACCCGGGATCGACCCGCAAAATCTGATCGATGCCGACGGCCAATTCCGTACGTCACCCGCCGCGCATCACACCGACGGCTTTTTCGCCGCCGTCCTGGAAAAGCCCGGCGCTATAAAACCGTAACCTTTCTCGCGATTTTCCCTTCCCTGTTTTCAGTTTCCTCGCTAGGCTCATCGTCTGGAGTGTAAGCATGACTTTTCGCGAGCGCCTGGAATGGATTTTTCGCATGGCGCTGATGCTGTTTATCCTAGCTTCCGTGGCGTTCTTGAGCGCGCTGCTGGCCATTCGTTTCACGATTCAGGGACGCGAAGTCGCGGTGCCTGACGTTGTTGGGAAAAAAGCCGTCGAAGCCCAGCAGATGCTGCAGGGCCGCGGGATAAACATCAAAATCGAAGACCATATCTACAATCCGCTTCCCGTCGACGAAGTCGTGCGCCAGAGCCCTCCCGCTGGCTCGAAAGTAAAAGTCGGCCAATACGCGCATGTAGTGCTCAGCCTCGGCCCCCAAAAGGCCACTATTCCGCTCCTCGAAGAACGCAGCCTCCGCGCCGCGAGAATTGAACTAATGAGGACCGGAATGCAGATCGGCGAAATTTCGTCTCTCTATCTTCCCGGCACATCGAATGATGAAACGGTTCTCCGCCAGGATCCCGCACCGGGGAAAACGGACATCACCAGTCCTCACGTAAATCTTCTCGTTTCGCGCGGCCCTCGTCCCGAGTCGTTCATAATGCCGGAGCTTGCCGGCCTCACGCTCGCTGAGGCGGAAGCGAGAATGTCGGCAACGGGACTCAAACTCGGCAAACTCACATTCGTGCCAACCTTAGGTGCTCAACACGGCGTTGTGCTTACACAGCCCATCCCCCGCGGTTCCCGCGTGGAGGCCGGCACCTCCATCGACTTACAGCTATCGCAATAGCCTGCAATCTCCTGTGCTAAACTGCCCACTGGCGTCATGAGCTATGCGCGTATAGAAATTGCCCCTTCCATCCTCGCCTCCAATTTCGCGAAGCTTGGCGACGAAATTCGCACGGTCGAGCAGGGCGGCGCAGACGTGCTCCACGTGGACGTGATGGACGGCCACTTTGTGCCGAACATCTCCATCGGAATCCCTGTCGTCGAATCTTTGCGCAAAGCAACCCGCCTGCCCCTGGACGTGCATCTGATGATTGAGAATCCGGAGGAGTACATCGAGGAGTTCGTGCGCGCCGGCGCCAACCGGGTTCTGGTCCATGAGGAAGCCACCGTTCACCTGGACCGCGCTCTTGCGATGATTCGAGAGCACGGCGCGGAGGCGGGTGCGGTGATCAACCCTGCCACGCCCGTGGTTATGCTTTCGGAAGTCCTAGATAAGGTGGATACAGTGCTGGTGATGTCCGTGAACCCGGGATTCGGCGGCCAGAAATTCATCCCAGGGGCGTTCGAGAAAATTCGTCATCTCAGTGACTGGCGCGCGCGATATAATGCCAACTTCCGGATTGAAGTAGATGGGGGAGTCGATCTGGAGAATATAGCCGAGCTTGCAAAAGCCGGAGCCAACACGTTCGTTGCCGGGACTTCTGTCTTTCATACATCCGATCCGTCGGCTTCCGTGCGCCAATTGCGTCAGCTCGCAAACAATGCCCTTAGCCAGAAGGCTTGAGCGGGTAGCCTGGCCCAGAAAATACTTAGCTGCGGGGGATAATGAAAAAGCGGCGACTTCTTAAAGCATTTCTAGCACTTTCAATTTTCTGCGGCACCAATTCCAACGTCAATGCACAATTCATCAAGAAGCCGGGGCAAAAGAAGACACAGCCCGTCAAGACAGCGGCGGACACAGACCCCAACTCTTCCGCTCAGCCTGACAAGATTCTTTACGATCGCGCGCTCGAAGACATCAAGCACGCCCGGTACACAGAAGGCCGGCTCTCGCTACAGACTTTAATCAACACCTATCCCGATAGCGAGTATCTCGCTAAAGCCAAACTGGCCGTCGCGGATTCCTATTTCAAGGAAAATGGCACGTCGAATCTGACGCAGGCAGTGGCCGAGTACAAAGACTTCATCACCTTCTTCCCGTTCCTCGAAGAAGCCGCGTACGCGCAGATGCAGGTCGGAATGGCGCATTACAAAATGATGGAAAAGGCCGACCGCGACAGTTCGCAAGCACAAATGGCTGAGGACGAGTTTCAGGCAATGCTGTTGAAGTATCCGCAAAGTCCGCTCGCGCCGCAGGCAGAACAGCGTCTCCGCGAAGTTCAGGAAGTCCTCGCCGACGGCGAATACAAGATCGCCCATTTTTATTACACCAAGCAGGATTACCGCGCGTCGGCCGCTCGCATTCTTGAAGTCGTCAATCGCTACCCGTTATACAGCCAGAGCGATGAAGCCCTTTGGATGCTCGGTGACATCTACACGCGCGTTAAGGTCGGATCGAAAAACGAAGACCAGCGCAACTACTGGAGCGCTTTGTCGGGCAAGGTGTACGCGCAAATCGTCGAGCAGTATCCGCTTTCGCCGCGCGCACAGGACGCAAAGGTGCGCCTCAAGCAAATGGGCCTCCCCGTGCCGGCGTCGAATCCAGATGCCGTGATCCGGATGCAGAAGGAACGCGATTACGAAAGACAGCATCACGAGAATGCCTTAATGAAGGGCCCCAAGAATATGATTCACGGCGCGCCAGACGTGTCTCTCGCGGCTCACAATGGCCAGCCGAATCTGAATCCGCCCGATGACGCGGTGGCCGCCAGCGAAGTGCTGAAGCCAAATTCGGGCGGCGGCTTCAGCTTGTCTGGATCGGCGTCTTCTGGCGGCGTCCGCGGACACTTCCGCGACGGCCAGTTCCGGAGGCCCGACGAAGCAAGAGGAGACCCCCGCTTCTCAGGCGATCGTCGAGACCGGTCCTGGAGGTGGAACCATACTCGGCGTCCAGATCATCCGCCCCGTGAGGCAAATGCTTCCACTGGAGTAGATCCACGAATCCGCCAGCCGCTGGAAGCGAGCAGCCAGCTCCCGCGGCGGCACCCGCGCAACCTGCCGCAAATGCCGCAGATTCTGGCGGAACCGCCCCTGCCGCGACGCCACCCACCGGGACTGCATCCAGCGCGCCTGCGGCCTCTAATGGCCAGCCAGCAGGCACCCAGGCACCTTCGCAGACGGATCAATCCGCCGCTGACTCCTCGAGTTCTTCGAGCGGCAGCCAGACCTCCACGCCGGCCCAAAGCAGCTCTTCCGACGATTCCAAAGACTCCACCAGCAAGAAGAAAAAGGGCGCCCGGAAGCTGATTCCCTGGTAACGCCCCTGTTAACCGCCTGCTAACATCTCAGGCACGCCTGTACTTCGTCTCCGTTGACGCCCCCGATGAGGGGTGCTGCAATAGGGTAGCGAAAGGGGTCGGCGTGTCGCTGTGCGGGTGCGCCGCGAGGTGGTTCAAGTGCCCAGAATTCTGGTCGCGGACGACAATACCAACATCCAGAAGATGGTCGTGTTGGCGTTTGAAGAGCGTGGTGTTGATGTAGTTGCCGTCGGCAATGGCGAAGCGGCCGTGCGCCGCATTCCTGATGCGAATCCCGATCTAGTCCTCGCCGATGTCTTCATGCCCGTGCGCAACGGTTATGAAGTCTGCGAATTCGTCAAGAAAGATACCCGCTTCGCTCACGTTCCCGTGATCCTCTTGGTTGGCGCCTTTGATCCTCTCGACGAAAAAGAAGCGCGCCGCGTCGGTGCCGATGGCGTTTTGAAAAAGCCTTTCGTTCCGCCTGACCCGCTGATCGCCATGGTGATGTCCGCGCTCGAAAAAAATCCCAAGGTCGCGGCAGAACTCGCCAAGGCGCGCGAAACTCCGCCGGAACCGCCTCCACCGCCTGTGATGGAAATTGCGGCAAAGGCCGAGCCGAAGCCACTTCCCAATTTCCCTGAGCCATCGCCGGAAGAAGCTGCCGCCATCTACGGCTTCGGCAAAGGCGTTCGCTCGCTCGATGACGAGCCCGAGACCGAAACCGAAGAAAGAAAAGCACCGAAAGCTCCCGTCGCGAAGGCAAAAGACGCTGACGAGGACGAAGACGATTTCGACGGAGCCGCCACCGCAACCGATTGGCGCCGCACCGGCGGAATGGATTTCGACATTCCCGAAAACACCGCTGTCGATCCAGCATATTCCTACGGCAAAGATCTGGCACCGATCACGTTCCCGTCGGAAAAAGAAGTTCCACCGAAACGTATTCACGTTCGCGACGACGAACTTGACGACAGCGAATCTGTCGCGCCCCTGGCTCCGCTCGGACAGCAACTCGCTCCGAAGTCCGTTGAACCCGACGCCAGCGCCGAGGAGCAGGAAACTCAATCTTTCGCTCCGTACGGCATGAGGCTTTCCGCCGACCCGTCTACCGTCCGAGAACGGACGCTCCTTCGCGCCTGGCACGAGAGTGCGGCGTTTCAGTCCGCGGTGAATAATCCCGCAGCGATTGACGAAGAAACCCCGGCACCGGCTGCTACGCGAAGAAGGACGAAGCTCCCGCCGTGTCGAGATGAAGCAACCCACGCCCGCGCCGGTCGCCACCAAAGTTTCTCACTCAGCCACTCCCTGGACAGATTTGACCGCGCCGCCCTCGGAATATCCCGAAGGCAGCTGGATGACGGATTCAAGCTCCGCTCCCGCGGCTCATGTTTCTGCGCTCCGAGCCCGAAGACGTATCGGAGCCGGCCGCTTCGGCTCCCGGCATGGCGGATGGAACCTGCGGTCGCGCCGCCCACATCTTCAGAATCTTCGTGGCGTTCACCGCTTGAGTCGCGACCAGCGCACGAGCATCGCGCCGAAGAAGCATCGGCGCATGAAGAGACGCGCCCACGCAAGAAATCCTGGTTCGCCGACGCCATTGAAGCCGTCCGCGAAGTCGTCCAGGGCGGCTACCCCGGCCCCGGCTGAACAGCCTGTCAGCACGGCGCACGCCGATGCGAGCGGGTCGGAGGCGACTTCCGAGCGAATGCCCGAACCTGTCGTCAGCACCGCGCTAGTAGCGCCTGTTCGTGAAGCGGTTCACGAGCAGGTCCATCAAGAACCCATCGCCGCGGAAACTGCCGAAGTTCCACCGCACTTCAGCGAGCGCACAAGTTTTGAAACGAAATCCGACGCCGAGATCGTCACCACGCCTGCCGACAGCACGCCGTCGCACAAGGATCCCGCGCTCGAAATGCCGCCCGCGGCGCGCGTCACTCCCGAACCTTTGCTCGTCCGTGACGAACAACCGGCATTCTCATCCTACGAAGACCATCACGAGCACGCTGCGCCGCTTCAATCGTTCCCGTTCCCGGGCGAACCCGAGCCCATGAATGGCGAACCGGCCACCGATGCCGTCGTGGCTTCAGCGGAGGAAGCACCGGCGCCCATCTTCGCCGCGGCCTCCGAAGAATCAGCCGCTGACGAATCCGAGCATGTCGATTTCAGCGAACGCATCCCGACCGTGCCTCCGCCGAATCGCGAAGCTCTCGCGGGCATTCCGTTCTTGATTCCCTCGCCTGCGGTTCTCGAACAAGTGAATTCGCCGCAAGCTCCCGCGCCGCAGGCCAACCTTGACGAAGTGGTCCAGAAGGTTCTCGAGCGCCTCGAGCCTCAGCTTCACGAGCTGCTCTCGAAGAACCTGCTGAAGCCTCTCGTCGAGAACATGCTGCAAGCCGAACTCGCGAAAAAAGACAACAGATAACGGATCCGGCAAGCAGCCGTCGCTGATCTTTCCATCGCTATCGCTCAGCACCTTTCCAATCACCGTAGCTCAGGTCCCGTCGCGGCCATCAGGCCGCGACTGACCTGAGGCTCTTTCGCAGATGCACCCACCTCGCCCGATTTGACGCTCCCCACTCGCCGCCCGTATATTAATTGTTTCCTCTGCACGCAAAATTCAAACGTGCGCAAGGAACCAATGCCCCGCGAAATACCCAAAGCCTACGAGCCGCAGGAAATCGAAGCCCGCTGGGCCAAGACCTGGTTCGACGAAAATCTCTTCCGCGCCGAAAATTCTGGCACCGCCAGCGGCCCCAAATTCTCAATCGCGCTCCCGCCTCCCAACGTCACCGGCTCCATCCACATGGGCCACATGCTCGAGCACACCCAGATCGACATGCTCGTCCGCTGGCACCGCATGCGCGGCGAACGCACCCTCTGGCTCCCGGGCATGGACCACGCCGGCATCGCCACGCAATTCGTCGTCGAACGCATGCTCGCTAAGGAAGGAATCAAGCGCCAGGATCTCGGCCGCGAGGAATTCGAGCGTCGCGTCTGGCAGTGGAAAGCGGAAAGCGGCGGCGTAATCAAGGGCCAGATGATCCGCCTCGGCGCCTCCTGCGATTGGACGCGCGAAAAATTCACGCTCGAGCCCGCGCTGTACCGCGCGGTTCTCGAAGCCTTCCTCCGCCTCTATCGCGAAGGCCTCATCTACCGCGGCCGCTACATGGTCAATTGGTGCCCGCGCTGCCAGACCGCCATCAGCGACCTCGAAGTCGTCCACAACGAGCGCACCGGCCAACTCTGGTACATCCGCTACCCGCTCGTCGGCGCGGAAGGACATCTCATCGTCGCCACCACCCGCCCTGAAACCATGCTCGGCGACACCGCCCTCGCCGTCCATCCCGACGACGATCGCTACAAACACCTCATCGGCAAAAAAGTAATGCTTCCGCTGATGAACCGCGAAATCCCCATCATCGCCGACACCTACGTCGACCGCGAATTCGGCACCGGCGTCGTCAAAATCACGCCCGCGCACGATCCCAACGACTTCGAAGTCGGCAAGCGCCACAATCTCGCCGAAATTGACGTGATGACCGACGACGCCCACATGAGCGAAGCCGCCGGAAAATATGCCGGCCTCGAACGCTTCATCGCGCGCGCCCGCATCGTCGCGGACCTCGAAGAACTCGGCCTCATCGACCGCATCACCGAGCACACCCACTCCGTCGGCACCTGCGACCGCTGCAAGGCCATCGTCGAGCCGCGCCTCTCGACGCAATGGTTCATGAAAATGAAGCCGCTCGCCGAGCCCGCGAAAAAAGTCGTCCTCGACGGCCTCATCGAAGTGGTCCCCGATAACCAGCGCACCATCCTGCTCAACTGGCTCGAAAATATCCGCGACTGGTGCATCTCCCGTCAGCTCTGGTGGGGCCATCGGATCCCCATCTGGCATTGCGCCGATTGCAAAGAAATGATCCCCGCGCTCGATTCGCGCGTCGAAATCGTCGACGGCCACGCCCGCGCCGCAAGCCCGCCCACAAAATGCCCGAAATGCGGCGGCTCAAAACTCACCCAGGACAAAGACGTCCTCGACACATGGTTCAGCTCAGGCCTCTGGCCTTTCTCCACGCTCGGCTGGCCCGACGACACCCCCGACCTCCGCACCTATTACCCGACTAGCCTACTCATCAGCGGCTACGACATCCTGTTCTTCTGGGACGCCCGCATGATCATGATGGGCCTCCACCTCAGCGGCACAAGGTTCGGAGATGGTTCACGTCAGGGCACGGCTTCAGCCGTGCCGAAAGATCAGCACAATATGGGGGCTTCAGCCCCTGAGGCAGACCTCGCGTCCGTAATTCCCTTCCACCGCCTCTACCTGCACTCCCTCGTCCGCACCGCCGAAGGCGCCAAAATGTCCAAAACAAAAGGCACCGGCGTCGACCCCCTCCAACTCACCGACCAATACGGCACCGACGCCATGCGCTACATGCTCGCCAGCATGTCCGCCCCCGGCACCGACATCATCCTCAGCGAAGACCGCATCCTCGGCGCCCGCGCCTTCGCCAACAAAATCTGGAACGCCGCCCGCTTCCTATTCTTCAACCTCGAGAAAATCGAAGCCCAGGGCGTCACGCTCGAAGAACTAGCCGCACCCGAAATCCGCGCCAAAGCGCCCTATCTCACAAACGGCGAGAGCGATCTCGTCCATCGCTGGATGTTCTCGCGCCTTTCTGCCGTCGCCGCCGAAGCGAACAAAGCTCTCGAAGACTTCCGTTTCCATGAAGCCTGCCACATCATCTACCAATTTTTCTGGGGAGATTTCTGCGACTGGTACATCGAGTGGGTCAAGCCGCAGCTAGCCGACTCCAACCGTGAAATCGCGATCGCCGCATGGCGCAACATCTTCGCCGCCTTCGACGCCGCCCTGCGCCTGCTGCATCCCATCATGCCCTTCCTCACCGAAGAACTCTGGCACCGCCTCCCGCAACCAGCAGGTGCGCGTTCCATCGCTCTCGATCAATTCCCCGAGCCACGCGCCCGATGGACAGACGCCGCAGCCGAACGCGATATGGCCACGCTTCAGGAAATCATCATCGCCGCCCGCAACATCCGCGCCGAAATGAAAGTCGACCAGAAGAAACAAATCGCCGCCGATTTCTCATCGGCCGATCTAGCGATCCGCACGCTCGTCCAACAAAATCTGGATCCTCTGCTCCGTCTCGCGAGCCTTTCCGCGCTCCAAATCTCAGCTGCCCGTCTCGACGCCACCGGCGCCGCCCTGCGTTCCACCGCCCAATTCGACCTACGCATCGCCTACGGTGAATCAATCGACAAACAAGCCGAAATCGCGCGCCTAAAAAAGGAAATCGAACGCCTCGCCAAAGACATCGAGTCGAAAAAATCCCGGCTGGCCGACGAAACCTTCCTCAGCAAAGCCCCCGCAAAAATTATAGAAGAACTGAAAGCAACTCTCGCGTTGCGCATCATCGAGCACCAAAAGCTCCTCGACCGCCTGGCCCAACTCGAATAGTCCTCGCTCTTAGCTTCACGCGCACGACCTGCATCATCGATCAAGACTCCGCCGAACACGAAGCGTAACGCCGCCATTCCGTAACGCCGGCCACGACGACAAAAGCATCGTCGCGGCTACCTGGTCACACGGCGTAAGATTACAATAGTGGGGTAGACGGGCACGGAGGATTCGCATGAAGACTTGTACACATCTGGATCAAATTCGGCACGTTACGCCGGGCACACCGAACGGATGCGAGGAATGCTTGAAGATGGGCGACACCTGGGTGCATTTGCGATTGTGCCTGGAGTGCGGGCATGTGGGGTGCTGCGATTCGTCGAAAAATAAGCATGCCACGAAACACTTCCATCGTACCAAGCACCCGATCATGAAGTCGTTCGAGCCGGGCGAGAATTGGGGCTGGTGCTACATCGACGAGATCGAGCTCGACTCCTCTTCCATGGCGGCAAGCGCGTAACGGCTCGGCGGCACGCACCTGAACTGGTTGAGCTGATTGATGTGGCGCGCCACGGGCAACCCACGAGCCTTCGGTTAGGTGTCGCCAAGTAGATTCAACACTTTAAGGATTAGATCGCGATCACGCCCGATTTGATAGCGAGCAGCGATGCGATTGCGACTATTGCCCATAGCACGACTCCCTGCATAAGCGGTTTCGTTCCAACCTGCTTTAGCGTAGCTCTCGATAAGCCGGTGCCAATCAAATAGAGCGTGACAGTAAGGCCGATTCTGCCTGCGTGGCTGAGGATTGCGTACGCGGGAGCGAATTGCGGGAGATAAGTATTCGCGAATGCGGCAAGGCAGAAAAGCAGGATAAACCACGGCCATTGCACATTACTTTTGCTTTTCAATTTATAGGCGGTAAAGAGGGCGATCGGAAGAATCCAGAGGGCACGCGCCAGTTTTACGGTGGTGCCTATCGCCAGGGCGTCATTGCCGTATTTTGCAGCGGCGCCGACGACGGAGCTGGTGTCGTGGATTGCGAGCGCAGCCCAGAGGCCAAACTGAGGCTGGCTCATGTGCAGGGCGTAGCCGATGGCCGGAAACAGCAGCAGCGCTATAGAATTCAATATAAAGACGGTCCCCAGCGAGACGGCGATTTCTTCATCCGTGGCGTGAGCGATCGGCGCGACAGCCGCGATAGCACTACCGCCGCAAATTGCCGTACCCACGGTGATCAAGAACGAAACCTTCCTGCGAACCGCGAGGGCACGGCCCAAATAAATTCCCAAGAGCATCGTGGCGGCAATGCCTATCGCCGTGTAGACGACGCCGGAGCGTCCGGCGCGAACGATCTGATGGAGATTCATGCCGAAACCGAGCGCTACCACTGAAGCTTGCAGAAGATACTTCGAGAGCATGCGGCTTTCGGAAACATAGGGATGCGGAAGAGTAAATCCGTAGAGCAGGCCACCGAGCAGAGCGGCGGGAGGCGAAATGAAACCAGAAGCGGCGAGAAGGAGGCCGGCAAAAAAGATTATCTTCGAGAATGTCAGCATCCGGCGATTTTCGCCCCAAAATTACGCGGAGCGACAATACACCATCAAGCGACGGCGCTGGAAGAACTTGTGTGAGGCTGAGTTTCGCTGGCTTGCCCGGTCTCCGAGGCGCGCAGGACGAGGACCGGGCACTCCGCTTCCTCGACGACCTTTTTGGCGACGGAGCCGAAAGGGATTCTGCGCCAGCCCGTCATGCCGTGAGTGGCGATGACGATCATATCGGCGTGCTCGTTCTCCGCGATTCGCACGATTTCCATGCCGACGTCATTGGCAGTGCCGATCTCTGTGCGGACTTTGAAAGATGGCCGGAGCCTAAGAATATTTCCATTACACAAGTGTGCGGAGGCGTGACTGCTTCGTTC
This sequence comes from uncultured Acidobacteriota bacterium, assembly GCA_963697645.1. GTDB lineage: Bacteria > Acidobacteriota > Terriglobia > Acidiferrales > UBA7541 > Palsa-295. Next base: position 374,967 of record CAVOOU010000002.1, read on the forward strand.
GCTGATAGAATCACAGGGTGAGACTCAACCAATGCGGCTGAGCTCACCCCAATATGTCCGCCACGACGAGGTTTTCTATCCGCAAGGCGGTTCCTGCCGATGTGCCCGAGCTGCGCCAATTGATTGATGCTTCCGTGCGCGGATTGCAGGCCGAGGACTACACCCCGACGCAGATTGAGAGCGCGCTGGCAACGGTGTTTGGAGTCGACAGCCAACTGATCGCCGACGGCACGTATTTCGTCGCCGAGGCAAAGCAGCATGACGGCGCCACGATTGCCGGGTGCGGCGGGTGGAGCAAGCGCAAGACGCTGTACGGCAGCGATCATTGGACGGGGCGCGAGGACGAATTGCTCAATCCCCGGGTGGATGCCGCAAAGATTCGAGCGTTCTTCGTTCATCCGAGCTGGGCGCGACGAGGAGTGGGGAGCCTGATTCTGAAGGCGTGCGAGGATGCCGCCGCGGCGGCCGGCTTCACACGGTGTGAAATGGGGGCGACGCTTACCGGGGTGAAACTCTTTGGTGCAAAGGGTTACGTCGCGGTCGAAAATATTTCCGTGCCGCTGAAAAGCGGCGAAGGTTTGCCGGTGGTGCGCATGGCGAAACAGCTAGTGTAAAGGCCTGGTTGCATTATCGCCCGGCCCCGCGGATCCTTCTCTTTCAGCATTTAGATCGTGCTCCAAACAACGCCGGCAGAGACAGCCTGCTGGTTGCGGCGGCGAGAGGCGTGGCGGCAGCTCGGCGCACCAGCAGTTCCCTTCCGGCTGGCAGGTCATTGGCGCGTTGCAGCGTGCGCAGTGAGTTTCCACAAAGCGCATTATTGCGCTGTGAAAGACGGATTGGAAGCGCGTCTAGTGGGAGGCACTGCGAGTGAAAGTGAATTAGCGCTGCGATGAATGCGTCGCTGCGCCGGCGGTTGCGGTGGAAGTATTGGCCGCCGAAGATGATGCCGAGGCCGCTGCATCAGAACCGGAACTGCTGCTGGGGCTAGCGCCCGCCGACGGCTCGGGTGCCGGTTTGGGCGCCGCGGCCGGTGTTGACGTGGCGGGCGCGGTACCGTTGGGCGAAGTCGAGCAGCACGACTTTCCTTGAACGGGCGTCGGCTGCCTCGGTGCGGAAACGCCGGCGATGCCCGATCCCAGGCCGAGCTTTTGCAGGCTCGTCGCATCTAGTTTGCCGCTGGGGTCGAGGCCATTGGCGGACTGGAATTTCTGCATTGCCGCAACTGTGTTGGAGTCCCACTTCCCGTTTGGCTCACCCTGGTAGTATCCGCCGCGCGCCAGCGATGACTGGATTTCGGAGATGCGCTCCGGCGTGGGAGCTTTCTGCGTCGGTTCGCGGCGAGAGTGGCGCGACTTCTTGCTGCTCGATTTCTTTTTCTTCGAGGATGCCGGCGAAGTATGTGCGGATGACTTCGAAGCGGCGGCCGAGGCCGAAGAATTAGCCGCCACCACAGAACTGGCCTGCTGCGGTTGCAGATAGCGAACTGCGAGAAGCGAAGTCCGCGTGGTATCCACCGCATGGTGCTTCGGGCGATTATTGCGCATAGGATGAGACGGATGAGATTTGCGCGAATGTGCAGCCGGCTTACGCGAATGCGGGCTGGACTGCGCGGCGGAGGCCGACGCGCACAGCACAAGCACGAAGGAGGTGGCCAGTAACCATCGCACGACAGTATTCATCTTCATCATTCGACGCTCGAAACCGGGAATGTGATGCCCAGCGGTGAAATCACGCCCTTCTAATTATCGGCCATTCGAAACGGAACTCAAGCTACCACGCTTGAGGGTGAGCTTAAATGACAACCAATCGCAATGCAAGAGTCAGCCGCGATGAAAGACTCTGACGCTGCACGTAAGCGCTGGGTTGGGGTTCAGCGCTATTGAACCACTTGCGACGGAACTGCGCCTGCCAGAAACAAAGTGAGCACCCGGTCGTTATCCGCGTGGCGCGCCACTTTGAACAGCACGTCCTGCCCGGGCTTTAGCGTAGCGATTTCGCGACGGTAGTCAGCGAGGCTATTGATCGGCACGTGGTTCACTTCGACGATCACATCGCCGCGCGAAAATTCGATATCTTCGCCGAAACTGGCCGGCTCCACTTGCGTGACGACCACACCGGTGAGTTTGCCCATACCCAGCTTGCGGGCGATATCAGGCGTAAGCTCTTCGACGTGCAAGCCGAACTGACCGGGCTCTTCGCTCTGATCGGGTTCTTCTTCGGCGTTGACGGCTGTTTGCGGGAAGATCTTCGAGCGATCGGCGACGACCATTGAGACGTCCTTGGCCACTTTGTCGCGGACATAGCGAACTTCGACGGACTGGCCAATGGTAGTTTGCGCGATCGGATTTACGAGATCGGCGCCGGTGTGTACGGGCACGCCGTTGATGTTGGTAATCACGTCGCCGGGCTTCAGGCCGGCTTTGTCGGCGGGACTTCCCGGTTCAATCGCTTCGACGACAATCCCGTACGGTGCGCCGAGTTCCCTGAGCAGCACGGGATTATTGCTGCGGTCCTCCTGGAAGGTGATGCCGATCGAGCCGCGCGTCACTTTGCCGACGGTGACGAGCTGATTGTAGACCGAGATGGCGGTGTTCGATGGCAGCGCAAAACCAACACCTTCAAATCCGCGGCTGCCCGTGTAGATCGCGGTGTTGATGGCAATCACTTCGCCAGCCATGTTGACGAGCGGGCCTCCGGAATTTCCGGGATTGATAGCGGCGTCGGTCTGAACGAAGCGTTGGAACTGATGTCCGCCAAATGCAGAGCGATCTTTGGCGCTGACGATTCCGGCCGTGACCGTGGAATTCAGACCGAAGGGGCTGCCAAAAGCCAGTACCCAGTCCCCGACTTGCACGCCGTCGGAATTACCAAGCTTGGCGACAGGAAGTTCGCGATCAGCGTCGATTTTGATCACCGCGAGATCGGTATCCTTGTCGATGCCCACTACATGCGCGCTGTATTTCCTCGGATCGCCGTCGATTCCCACCTGGATTTTCGTGGCCTGGTCGATCACATGGTCATTTGTGAGGATGAAACCTTTGTGGTCCACGATGACGCCCGATCCGAGGCTGCGCTCGGCATCAGGCCCGTTATCAGGAGAATCGAAAAAGCGATCGAAAAAATCCTGGAAAGGATCGTTCAGATGATGGGGTCGCTTCACGCCGCCTTTCGGCTTCTCGATCACTTGGGTTGTAGAGATATTCACGACCGCAGGACCGATTTTCTTCGAAATGCTCGCAAAGGAACTCGACAGCGAGATCGGATCTGGAACGGCCAGCAGTGACGCTCCGCTCGCGCCACTTTGCCCGTGCGTTGCGAGAGCGCGGCCCGAAATTATCGTGCCGATCATGATGCCGATACCAAGCGTGGCTGCCACGAGGAGAGCGGCGAAAACCTTGCGGCGTCGCGCCCAACTCACCAATTCGTAAAATTGAACGCCCATCCCCGTGCTCCCTTCCTGCCTATGACTGCGACAATTGCCGAAGAATAGCGATTATAACACCCATTTGATTCGCGCCGTGGCAGGACAGTTTCACCGATGCTCACATAAATACGGTGTTAGTAGCGCGCCCGCGAGGGTAATGGCGGGAGGCGGGCGACGGCCCCGAATATGCAGCCGTCGCTTCTCCCGGATTCGCGACGCGAGCCTCGTTTATGAGGAGCTACGAAATTCCATCTGGGAAAAAGACGAAGGGGCCTGTGGTGCTTGCGGCCGCCAGCCGAGCAAATCGTCGCGAGGATGAGGATTAAGACTTGGACAACCTGGGATCGAGGCCGAGCTCCGTATCAGTGGCATCACCCGGCAAGCTCAGGTGAAAAGCTTCGTTTCCAGACGCGATATCGTCCCCTTCCGCACGGGGTTCCAGTTTCTTCTGAGCGCGGCGCTCCGCCTTCATGCGGGCTTTCTCCATGCGCTTCATCTCTTTTTGGCGCTTCTTGAATGTAGTCGTCATTTAATGGCTCCTTTTAAGGATTAGATGCGGCCTCGCTGGACAACCCTCCAGGCATCCCTACCTCGCCGGAACGAATCGCGCTCTAAAGCTGCTGATTCTATACACCATTACGGTGAAGACAATCCAAACGGGTAAGGCAGACCGCCGTCCGCGCGCACCTACTCGAAAGACCATGACCCCCGAGCGCGCATGTCTACTATAACACAGGAGAGTTCCAAAAACTGCAGGGGACGTTACCGCGGCTTTCAGCCAAGGCCTCGGGCGGCCATCCATAGAACGTCGCTTGAGTTGGCGATTTTATTCCTGTGTTGACGCGTGCGTCACCGAGAGAGGTAGAATCTGCGTACACCCGCCCATGCAGAGCCCGGGGCACTCGCACGGGTAGCTGAAATTACGCAATTGAAACTATAAGGAGACAAAGTATGGCAAAAGCCACGAATCCGATTCCCAAGGGATATCACACGATAACTCCGTCGCTTACCTGCCGCGATGCGGCCAAAGCGATCGACTTCTACAAGAAAGCATTTGGAGCGCAAGAACTGATGAGGATGCCGTCACCTGACGGCAAAATCAGCCACGCAGAAATCAAGATCGGCGACTCGGTCGTGTTCGTCAACGACGAGTTTCCCGGCCGGACTGCCGCGCCGGCACCGACAGACACGCCGAGTAACAGCTTGTTCTTGTACGTCGAAGATGTTGACACGGTTTTCAATCGGGCAGTTTCCGCCGGCGCCAAGTCGACTATGCCGCTTCAGGATATGTTCTGGGGCGATCGCTTCGGCAATGTGCTAGATCCATTTGGTCATCAATGGGGACTCGCTATGCACATCGAAGACGTTGCGCCGGAAGAGATCGGGCGCCGCGCTCAGGCTTTCTTCGCGAAAGCTGCAGGACACAGCCAGTAAACCGCTACCGAGAGTGTAACTGTAAGGACAGGCCGTTCGCCTAACCCGGACGGCCTGTTTTTATTTTCAGCGGCGCGGCCTATACGGAATGCGCTAACAACGGAACCCTGCATCGACATACTCCGCCAGCCCCCACCTATCTCGGCTTCTACAAGCCAAGAGCCGGGCTTTATAATGCCGTTATGAGGATTCTGCTATTCACGGGCAAGGGCGGCGTGGGGAAGACGAGCCTCGCCGCTGCCACAGGCGTGAAACTCGCTCAGCTCGGCCATCGAACCCTGGTCATGAGCATTGACGCAGCACATAGCCTAGGGGATTCGTTCGACCTGGACACGGATCTCTTCCATCTCCAAACTTCGGACCCGCTGCCCATCGACGATCGGCTTTCGATCATGGAACTGAATATTCAGAAGGAAATCAAACGCCACTGGAAGGAGATTTCTTCTTACATCAGCGCCGTCTTGCGCACCACCGGAATCACTGGAGTGGAGGCCGAGGAGCTCGCGATCTTACCTGGCATGGAAGAGCTTAGCGCGATGATGTACATCAACCAGTACTGGCGCGACAGAAGCTACGACGCCATTGTGCTCGATGCCGCTCCGACCGCCGAATCCATGCGGTTCATCAGCATGCCCACAACTCTCGATTGGTACATGAAGCACATCTTTCCGTTCCAGCGCAATTTGCTCCGGGCCGTGCGGCCGATTGCCAACCGCGTGGCCCCGTTCGAGCTGCCCACGGACAACTACTTCCTCAACATTCGTGATCTCTTCGGCAAATTAGAAGGCGTGAACGAAATTTTGGAAGATCCGCAAGTCACCAGCGTGCGGCTGGTTACAAATCCTGAGAAGATGGTTCTGCGCGAAACGCAGCGGGCGTTTGTATACTTCTCTCTTCATGGGCTGACGGTAGACACCGTGATCGTCAATCGGCTCCTTCCAGCGAACGTCACGGATGGATGGTTCAAGGAATGGCACACGTCCCAGGAGAAGGTCCTCAGCGAGATTGAAGAATATTTTGCGCCCGTCCCGGTGAAGCACGTGCCGCTTTTCGAGCACGAAGTGCTGGGAAAACAGCGGCTCGAAGATCTCGCACAGGTGCTGTATCCTGGCCAACAGGATCCGTCGGCGGTGACGCGAACAGAGAAATCCTACACGTTCGCAAAACGAGATGGAGGCTATGAAGTGCGGGTGCTCCTGCCGTTTGCCACGAAGGGCGAAGTTGCGCTATTCAAAAAAGGTGATGAACTTGTCGTCGAGATCGGCACGCTCCGCCGCCACATTGGCCTTCCGCGGTCGATGGAAACATTGCTGCCGGGCAGAGCGAGGCTTGAGAATCAGGTCCTTACGATTGAAATGAAGGAGGCTCAATGAACGAACCAAATCCGAACCAGCAAACGGCCAGCGAACGCGGCCATCACGAAGGTTGTCTCTGCTGCGAAGTGTTGGATCATCTGCACGATTGCTTTCATGTTTCGCCTGCGGTACGAGAGCACTTGGCGAATTCGCGGATTGAATTCCTAAAGGCGATTCGTGGAGTGATTGATTCGCGTATCGAGCGCCTGTCGCATTCGGGTCCACGTGGCGCCAAGATTGCCGTCGAGTAAGGACCAGCAAGATTTCATCCAGCCCCAGGTCGGTGCTGGTACAGGCCGATTACGTTTCCTGCCGGATCGGTGAATCTCGCAGTAATTTCGGGTGCGTCCGCGCCGATCGGTTGCACGATGTTGCCGCCGTTGGCGACAATGAGGTCAATGGTCGCCGCCACATTGTCGACCATGACGTAAAACAGCAAGCCCGGTTTTGACGCAGGTGGCCGCCCCAGCACCCACGAACCGCTCACTTCGCCGGCCGTGTCGTCGAAAGCAGTGTGGCCATCGCCCCGTTGCCTGATATTCCAGCCAAACACCCGTTTGTAAAAGTCAGCCGACCCCGCAATGTCCGTAGAGGGTATCTCGAGGTAGCAGATCTTGCCGTTGGAAAGCGTGGGAGGCATTCCTGTTCCCTCCGGTCCGCGATTCTAACCGTGGACCGTACCCACGGCAATGCAACTTTGGCGATCCGCGGACCGGGTGTTCCTCGATCTGGCTGTGATTTGGACTACTGCGAAGCGGAATAGATGTAAAACATCATTGCAAACAAGACAGCAAACCCGACGACGGAGGCAAAAACAGTGACGACGAAGTCATTGTTCCACGTGCTCTCGAGTATAAGCCGGCGCCGTTCTGCCTCATACGCCCACCGTTGTTCCTGAAGTCGCATATGCGCTTCCTATACAACTAAGACTAACGGTGTTCATTAGATTGTCCAGTACCGAAAATACTGTACGAAAGTACTACGCGCTCTTTCGGGTTTTCTTTGCCTATCTAATTGCTTGGTTAATTACAAGACCCTATAATCGATCGCATGCGCCTCATCGTTGGCTGCCTGTTCATTATTGTTAATGGCAAGTGTCGCACAAGCCCCAACTTCCGGAGAATTGCACCACCGGTATGGGGAACCAGACCTCGAGCGTTTCATGGCGCGGCCCGGGATCAGCCTCACCGTGGAATATGGTTCTGACCACCAAGCCTGCGAAATGAAGATAGAGCCAGCTCAGGCGCTAATTCATTCGGCAGTTTCCGGCGAATCCCTTATGTCTTCGGAAAGGGTGTCGGAAATCCTGGAGGAAGCCGGGCCACCGGCCATGAGGGGAAGATTAATCAAGCGAGGGAGCTTCCAGTCTTCCTGCGGCGTCGGAGACATCACCGAGTACGAGAACGTAACGATCCAGCGTGCGACGACAGCGTGTAAAAAGGCCGGGGAGGATCATGACGTGGCAACTTTGATCATCTTCAAGCGAGATATCTGCCCGCCAGCGCCCAATCCTTTCGGTGTAGTAACGCGGCCCTAGCCCCGCGTGTGCCCAGGCTTGGGCTAAAACAGATACTAATCGACTCATTTGCCTAACCGCTCGTCAAACTAAAAGCCTAAAATAAAAGGTGCGCAGCCAATGCGTGCCGGCCCAGCCCGGGATGAGGATTTGGACCATTCCACCGTTGTTGGGAGAATACGGTTATGACGCTTACTCGCATGAGGGCAATAATTCTCACTTTGGCCATCTGGTTCGGCGTTGCCGGAGCCACCAGCGCCCAGAACACAAATCAAGTGCTGGGTCAGGTTGTTTTTGACGCCAAAACGAATATCGACAAGGGTTCCGGCGTCTGGGTCGACGGCCAGTACCTGGGCTATGTCAGCGAATTGAAAGGCAACAAGAAGGTTTTGCTCATACCCGGCAAACACGAGATAGCCGTCCGCCAAGTGGGATTCAGAGACATCACCCAATCGGTCGAAGTAAGCCCGGGAGGGACGACGACTGTCACCGTGCGGATGGAGAAGGATCCCAATGCCGTCAAGGCGAATGCCACGGGAGAAGTGAAACTCAAAGTGACGCCAGATCGCGCTGCGGTCTTCGTCGACGGCAACTATGCAGGCTACGTGCACCAATTCGGCGGCGTGAAGCGCGCCATGCTCATCGCCCCCGGGAAACACCACATCAAGATCGCGCTCCCGGGCTATCGCGACTTTGAAACCGATATTACCGTGCAGGCCAATCAAAAGGTGACGGTGAAAACCACACTGACTCCTGCAAGTATCACGGCGGAAGGTTCCGAATTGAAGTAGCGAAAGCAGCCAACGACAGATTGGCGGCCGTGCAGCGGACTTGTTACAATGGTGGATGGCCGGGGCAAAAAACTCCCGCTTGTATACCGGGGCAACTCCCCGGAGGTGAAAACTAACCGATCGTATGGCTCCTCGTACCCTGTTTGAAAAAATCTGGGATGCGCATCTGGTACGCGAAATTCCCGGGCAGCCGTCCATCATCTACATCGACCGACATCTGATTCACGAAGGAACTTCCCCTCAGGCGTTTGCCGGACTGAAAGCCGCCGGGCGTAAAGTGCGGCGTCCTGAGTTGACGTTCGCCGTGATGGATCACTCCGTCTCGACGAAAAACCGACTTCTGCCGGTGCTCGACGCCGATGCCGCCGGTCAATTCGAAGCCCTCGCGCGCAATTGCGAAGAACACGGTGTGCACCTGTTTGACATGCACAGCAAGAATCAAGGAATCGTGCATATCATCGGCCCGGAGCTGGGAATCACGCAGCCGGGCCAGACGATCGTCTGCGGCGACAGCCACACTTCCACGCACGGCGCTTTTGGCGCCCTCGCTTTCGGCATCGGCACCAGCGAAATCGAGCACGTGCTCGCCACGCAGTGCCTCTCGCAATTCAAGTCGAAGACGATGGAAATTCGCTTCACCGGCAAGAAACCGCGCGGCGTCACCTCCAAAGATATGATCCTCGCAGTGATCGGCAAAATGGGCATCGCGGGCGGAAATGGAAGCGTCGCCGAATACACCGGCGAAGCCGTGCGCGGCCTTTCGATGGAAGCGCGCATGACGATGTGCAATATGACGATCGAAGGCGGCGCCCGCGCAGGAATGGTCGCGCCCGATGACACCACCTTTGCATATCTCGAAGGCAGGCCGTTCGTGCCGCGCGGCAAGGAATTTGACGAAGCCGTGAGCTACTGGAAGTCGCTCGTCACCGATCCGGACGCGAAATACGATTCCACTGTGATCGATCGAAGCTGACAAACTCGCGCCGATGGTCACCTGGGGAACGAATCCAGGAATGGTCACGCAGGTCACCGACCGCGTGCCCGGATCCGCATTCGTTCAAAGATCCGGTGGACCAGAAAGCGGCGGAGAGCGCGCTCGTTTACATGGATTTGAAGCCGGGGATGCCAATCGAAGACATCGCGCTCGACCGCGTATTTATCGGCTCGTGCACCAATTCGCGAATCGAGGATTTGCGTCTCGCCGCGAAAGTTGTTGCCGGCAAACACGTGTCGAAGGATTTGAAACAGGCGCTCGTCGTTCCCGGTTCGCGCCGCGTGAAAGCGGAGGCCGAGGCGGAAGGCCTCGACAAAGTTTTCACGCAGGCAGGATTCGAATGGCGCGATGCGGGCTGCAGCATGTGCATCGGCATGAATGACGACGTGCTGCAAAGCGGCGAGCGCTGCGCCAGCACGTCAAACCGCAATTTCGAAGGCCGCCAGGGCAAGGGCGGGCGCACGCATCTCGTGAGCCCGCTGATGGCTGCCGCGGCGGCGATTGAAGGGCACTTCGTCGACATCCGCAAATGGAAGAATGTGGACGGCGCCGAGTAAAGCCGCTGCGAGTACCACCGCGAGAAACTGAAACACACAGTACGCAGAGAAATCACGGAGAGTTACAGAGGAATGCAACCGTTCACAAAGCACACCGGGCTTGTCGCACCGCTCGATCGCGTAAATGTTGATACGGATCAAATGGTGCCGAAGCAATTCCTGAAATTTCTCACCCGCGAAGGCTATGGCCGCGTGCTTTTTTACGACTGGCGCTATCTGCCCGGCGAGAAGCCCAACCCCGATTTCGTGCTGAATCATCCGCGGTACAAAGGCGCCTCGATTCTGCTCGCGCGCGCGAATTTCGGATGCGGCTCAAGCCGCGAACATGCTCCCTGGGCAATTCTCGATTACGGCTTTCGCGCGATTCTCGCTCCCAGCTACGCCGATATTTTTTACAACAACTGCTTCAAGAATGGAATTTTGCCCGTCACACTCTCGAACGAGCAGATGGACGAGCTTTTCAAGCGCACAGAGCAGAATGAAGGCTACAGGTTAACGGTCGATCTAGAGAAGCAGGTGGTCACCGACGAAAAAGGGCTGAGCTATTCGTTCACTGTCGATCCCTTCCGCCGCGAGTGCCTGTTAAAAGGGCTCGATGATATCGGCCTCACGCTCGTGCACGAAGCACAAATTTCCTCGTTTGAGCAGAAGCACCTGCACCATCCAAAAATGTACGAGCCGGTCGACGTGAAATTTCACAAGCAGCCCACCAACTAACATTCGATTCACGCGTTCACTCATATTGTCCCGGCGCAACAATCGGCTCAGGCGATTCCGGCGCAATCGGCGCAGCGCCCTTCAGTTCCGCCAGCACAATTCCCAGAAGAATCAGTGCCGCCCCAAAAAGCACTCGGCCGCCCAACCGTTCGTGCGCCACAATCCAAGCAGTGATCACCGCAAACACCGGCTCGAGGCTGATAAAGATGGCCGTGTGCGTCGGCGTCGTGTACTGCTGCGCCCAGGTCTGAAATGAAAAACCAATCACCGTCGAGCCGATGGCCGTAATCAGCACCGCAAAAACAAGCTGCCCTGACCACACCAGCCGAGGCGCTTCCCATCCCGCCGCAGAAAGCAGCGGAACCGCAAACGTCGCGAGCACAGCCGTCGTCGCCACCTGCAGAAAACTGAGAGCGCCCACCGAATGCCGTTCCACATATTGCCCAATGAAAATCACGTGCAACGCAAACATCACCGCGCAACCCAGCGCAATCGCATCCCCTCGATTCAAGCTGCCGAATCCTTCCGGCGGAATCATCAGGAAGTAAAGGCCGGCCAGCGCGGAAAACGCTCCAAGCCATATCCATAGATTGATGCGCCGGCGTCCGAACGCCGCGAGAAAAACCGGCACAAGGACCACGCTCGACCCAGTGATGAATGCGGCCTTCGATGCCGTGGTGAATTTCAGTCCAGTAGTTTGAAACGCATAGCCGCCAAACATAAAGAAACCGATCTGCACTCCCGCCCAAATCGTGTGCCGGTTCAACCCGCGCAGCGCCCGCCAGAACAGCATCGCCATCACCGCAGCTGCAAGCGCAAAACGAACCGCGATGTAAGTGAAGATAGATACGTCCGCCAGCGCGTCCTTCACCACAATGAACGTCCCGCCCCACACCAGCGAGCAGAACAAGAGCGCGAGATCGGCGCGGACACGTTTACTCACGATTTTCACTCCACCTATGCGTCCAGAATCGGTCCGTGCGTCATCCGTTCTCCGGCAAGGCCAAACGTCGAACGAAGAGTGTAAGCACCCAACTGCGGGGAGGCAAGGCGGGGCGAGCGTCTCGCGGCGGCGGAGTCCATTTCACCAGCATCAATGTTGCTATGCGGCGGCCATCATGTCCGAGTCCGACACCACTGCCACTCGTTCATTTGACGCGTGTAGCGGTATAGTAGAAACTTCGTTAATCACTGGCCCAAATAAATGTCGCGACGAATAGCTGCAATTTTCTGCATTTTCGCGGCGCTCTGGATTCTGCCTGCAGCACCGCTGCAAGGCGCCCGACGCGACGCATGGGTTGAAGTCCGTTCGCCGAATTTCATCATCGTCAGCAACGCCGGCGAAAAACAGGCTCGCAGGACCGCGATCCAGTTTGAGCAGATTCACACCCTATTTCGCGAAGGACTCGCCGTCGCGCAGGGCCATCCCAGCCCCGTGATCACTATTTTCGCCCTGAAGGATGAAAAGTCTCTCAGCGAGCTGCTCCCCGATTATTGGACGAAGGGCCACATGCACCCCTCGGGCGTATTCGCCTACGGCTTGTATCAATACTATGCGGCGGTGAATCTCGAAGCGCAGGGCACCAATCCTTTTGCCACGATGTACCACGAGTATTATCACTCGCTGACCATGCCCTATTTTCCGGAATTGCCGATATGGCTCAGCGAGGGGCTCGCCGATTTCTTTGGCGAATCGCAAGTGAACGGAACCGTCGCAACAATGGGCGTGGCCGATCCCGCTCTGATCGAGGAGTTGCGACATAACAAACTTATACCGCTGGACGTGCTCTTCCACGTGGACGCTTCATCGCCCTATTACAACGAGGAAAATAAAGTTTCCGTTTTCTACGCGGAGTCCTGGGCTCTCACTCATTACCTGATGATCGGCGATAGGCAAGCTCACAGGCAGATGCTCGTAGATTATGCGAGCGCGTTGTCGTCAGGCTTAACTCCCGACCAAGCCGCCGCGAAAGCATTCGGCGATCTGAAGAAATTGCAGGATGATCTTTCGCGCTACATCGCCAAATTCACGTTTTCCTATTTTCAGATGAAAGCTCCGGCAGAGTTGGCGCCGGCAGAGCTTCACGTGCGCGAGCTCAATGACGCCGAGGAAGAAGCCTATCGTGGCGGGTTTTTCGCGATTCGCAGGCGGCCGGAGGCCAAACAGATTTTGCAGAATGCCGTGAATCTCGATCCGAAGCTCGCACTCGCGCACCAGAATCTCGGCATCGAGGAATATCTGGAAGGCAATCGAGATTCGGCGTTGACGTCGCTTTCCGAAGCGGTGCGGCTCGATCCGAAAGACGGTTTCGCGCGCTATCTGCGTGCCTATCTCACTTTCTTTGGCGCCGGCGGTTTTCCCCAGGATTCCCAGATCGAAGAAGATTTGCGCCAGTCTGTTGCATTGAAACCCGATTTCGCGCCGGCCGATGCCCTGCTCGGCCTCTATCTTTCGAGCCACCGGCAAAACGCCGAGGAAGCGCTGGCGTATGCTAAAAAAGCTGTGAGCCTCGAACCCGGAAATACCGAATTCATTTATGACCTGGCGCAAGTGCTCGCCCAAATGCAGCGCTTCGATGAAGCGCAGTACGTCGCAGAACGTGCCCGTACAAACTCGCATAACGCCGAGTATCGCGCCAGGCTCGACCAATTCATCGCTTATCTCCAGAATGCCCGAAGCATCGCCAGCCGCAGTGCGCAGTCTCAAAATCCGGCGTCGACAACCCCGCCGATTCCCGAAACCACCGCTCCCGCTCCGGCGGCGCAAGAAGAGCCGGGCAAGCAAGCGGACACTTCGCGCGAAGTCACCGGAGTGGTGACGCAGGAAAGCTGTGCCGGTGGCTTAAAGCTACAAGTCGCAGCAGGCGCCGAAGTCTTCACGTTTCGTCTTCAGCCCGGCGCTCACTCGGCGATTCGCATGATGGCAAAACCCGCGCCGGACTTCGATATTTGCAAATCCCTGAAAGGCACGCAGGTCGCCGTGCGATTCGTTCCCGATGAAGCGAGAAAAAACAGTGGCGCCATTCAGCAGTTGACGATCCTGGCGGCCGACGGTCCTGCCACCTCATCGATTCCGAAATCAGCTCCCGCCGCAGCCGCGACAAAACCTCTTCGCCTTGCACCGGCGGCCAATGCTGCGCAAAACGCGAGCGTAACTTTGTCCGGACGCGTGACCGCAGTAGCGTGCGATAAGAGTGAAATGATGTTGACCCTGCTCGTTCGTGACTCCGAATTCGAGCTACATGCGCGAGACTATACGCGCGTGCATTTCGATCAAACTGTGCCGTTTGATACCGGTGAATTCCAGCCCTGCGTCAATCTGAAAGACCACGACGCAACGATCGAATACGTTGTCACTGAGAAAGAAAAATACGACGGCGAGATTCAATCGGTAGAAGTAGGCAAGTAGGTTTCCAGTGGCACAGGCACTCCTGCCTGTGCGCCGTTCTTCTCATTACCGCTGCTGCTCAAAAACGATCCGACCGCCCGCAACCGTCATAACGACATGCGTCGAGAGCAGTTCGCGCGGAGAACTTCGCGTAATGTCGACAGGAAACACCACGATGTCGGCCAGCATGCCGGGCGCAATCGTTCCCTTCCGCTTCTCTTCAAACTCCGCATAAGCCGAGCCCGCCGTGTAGGCGCGCAGGCAATCGTCCATCGGAAGTTTTTCCTGCGGCTGCCAGCCACCCGGCGGCCCGCCCTCCGGAAGTTCTCGCGTGACGCAGGCGTAAATTCCACGCAACGGGTTAATCGGTTCCACCGGATAATCCGTTCCGAATGCCAAGTGCACGCCGTCTTGTTCCATCGTGTGCCACGCGTACGCGCCTTTCACTCGCTCTGGGCCCAGACGATCGGCCGCCCATCGCTCGTCGGTCAGCACATGCGACGGCTGCATGGACGCCACAACGCCCAAAGAAGCGAACCGCGCGAAATCAGCCGGCGCCACCACTTGCGAGTGCTCCACTCGATCGCGCCGATCGCGTGAACCATTTGCGTTTGCGGCCGCGGCAAATGCGTCGAGAGCGATTCGGTTCGCGCGGTCGCCAATCGCGTGCAGAGCGATTTGAAATCCGGCGCGGTCGCGCTCCATCGCCATCCGCATCAGCGCCGCCGGATCGAGGCGCAGAATTCCTGAGGTGCTCGGATCGTCGGAATAAGGCGCGAGCAACGCGGCCGTCCGCGAACCAAGCGAGCCGTCAATCAGCGCCTTCAGCGTTCCTGTTTTCAGCCACGGATCGGTTGTGCCGCCCGCGCGCCGCATCTCTTCGAGTCGAGCCACCGGAAGCAAGAACGGAAGCCATTCCGTAATGCGGACCTTCTGTTTTCCATCGCGTTTCAATTGTTGAAGGACCAGGAAATTCTGCCAACCATAGTTATCACCATCATTCGCCGACATTACGGAATTGTCTTGCATGGATGTCACCCCGCTTTGCGATGCCTCATCCATTACAAGGGCGAACGCCCGCAGGCGCTGCGCTTCGGAAAACGGCGGCACGCGATCGTAGACAAGGTTCATCGCCGCATCTTCTTCCAGCATTCCAGTCGGCTCGCCCGTGGCCGGATCGCGCACGATGTGCCCGCCAGGCGGATCGGGCGTTTCGCGCGTGATGCCCGCGATTTTAAGCGCTTGCGAATTCACCACCGCGACGTGGCCATCCACGCGCTGCGAAAATATCGGATGATCGGTCGAGATCGCGTCGAGATCCTGCCGGCTGGGGAATTTCTTTACCGGCCACAGCGTGTGATCCCATCCGGGAGCGATGATCCATTCTCCCGGCCCAAATTCTTTGAGCCGCGCGCGAATCCTCTGCTGAAACTCTGCGACGGATTTCGTACCTCGCAGGTCGACTTCCAGCTTGACGTACGCGCCTGCCGCAAGGTGTAAGTGCGCATCATTGAAGCCAGGCATCGCGAACTGGCCGTGCAAGTCGATAACGCGGGTCTTGGGGCCGGCCCAGGATTTCACTTCCGCATTAGAAGCCGTGGAGGTAATCGCTACGATAAACTCACCGCGAATCGCAACGGCGCTGGCCCACGGCTGAGCCGCGAGGCCCGTGTAGATTTTTCCGTCAGAGAGGACGAGATCGGCAGGCGGCTGAAGTGATGAGGGCTGCGGGGAGAGCTGACCTCGGCGCATCGCAGCAAGACTTGCTCCGAACAGGGAGTGATGCGACGACAAAAATTCTGCGCCGGCCAACGCGCAAATCGCAGCAAAAATGAGATAAACGAATTTCCGGCGAGACATCCTACGGTTGCACTCCGGCGAGGGCAACTGCGATGAGCAGCACGCGCTTCAGTCCAAGCTCACGACCCGTCGGGTCGTACCACTCAGCCAGCGTATGCGAACCGGCTCCCTTTCCGCCGCCGCCGATGGCAATGGCGGGAATTCCTTGCGAAAGCGGAATGTTCGCATCTGTGGAGCTGCGCTCGAGGCGCGAGCGCGTGCCGAGAAAGCGATCCACGTTGCGCACCATTTCAAGAAGCGGCGAATCCTCGGCGAGCTTTCCTGATGGTCTCGCTCCCAGGGAATTGATTTCTATTCGGAGCGAATCGCCGCCCGAACGGCTTGCAGCGGTTTCGTCTTTCATGCCTGCCTGCATCGAATCGCGAAGAGTGCTTTCCAGTCGATCGAGCTCGGATTCCTCTTCCGAGCGAAGATCGATCTTCACCGTCGCGCGCGAAGGAATCGAATTCACCGAAGTGCCGCCTTCGATCACGCCGAAATTGTACGAGCTGCGCGGATCGTCCGGAACTTTGACAGAAGAAAATTTCACGATGCCGCGCGAAAGCGCGGTGATGGGATTCGGAGCGCCAAAATCCGACCAGCTGTGGCCGCCCGGCCCGGTGATCGTCACCTCGAAACGGCGCGAGGCGATTCCCTGCGTGGTGACGTGCTCGATCGAAGGCCCGTCGATTGCAATCACGGCGGATAATCGCGGACCGAACTCATCCACCAGCGCGCGAATACCACGAAGATTTCCTTCGCCCTCTTCACCCACGTCGCCCGCGAACACCAGCGTTTTCGTCGTGCGCACGCGGCCTTCTGACAGAGCGCGCGACACCGCGATTAGCGCTGCCAGACCCGCACCGTTATCCGATATGCCGGGAGCCTCCAGGCGCGAGGCGTTGCGCTTCACGGTTACATTCGTTCCAGCAGGAAACACGGTGTCCAGATGCGCGACCAGCAGAACCACGTCCTTAGAACTCGAACCCGGGCGCTCACCGATTACGTTTCCAATTTTGTCCACACGGACGCGAAGCCCGTTGGCTTCAAATAGCTTTCTCAGGGCTTCGCCGCGCCGCGCTTCCTTGAATTCGGGCGCGGGAATTTCCGTCAGCCGAATCTGCTGATCGGTCACCCAGGCGGCATTTTTATCGATCCACTCGATCGCGCGGGCGCATGTGGGATCCTGCGCGAGCTTCTCGATGGATTCGTCGGCGGCCCGGGCTGAGAGAGTGGCCATCATCAAAAAGATACAGCAGATGGAGGTGAGTTTCACGAGATTCGTTCGCGAATTTCTAGCCTCGCAGGGAGTTTTGCGCACCGGTGTGATGTAAGCACACTTGAGGGGATCAATTTGTCCGGGATTTGCCCGCCGCCATGGCGGGACCGATGAGAGCGATGATTTCGTCTTCGGTGAAAATGCGTTCGGATTTTTTGGCCGCATCGAAAATTCGATCGACCAATTCGTCGGTGGCTGGAATGCCGCGTTTTTCGAGCCAGTAGATCACGTTGGAGCGTCCGCTGAGCGGGCCGATTTCGATGATTTGCTCGAGGCCGAAGTGGTGCGAAGGAACGCCGCTGTAAATCGAGTTGGCGAGTTCTTCGTCGCCTTTTTTGTAGGCTTTCACGATCGCGGCCGCGTGTACGCCCGTGGCGGTGCGAAAAGCGTCGCGACCCACGACCGGATAGTTCGGCGGTATCGGCGTGTGCGTCGCTTTCGAGACGGTGGTGGAATATTTTTTCAGATTCGAGAGGTTTTGGTCGATTAGGCCGAGCAGCTTCAGATTCACGAGCATCAGTTCCATGGGCGTGTTTCCGACTCGTTCGCCGAGCGCGAGAGCGGCGGCGTGAACCTGGTCCGCGCCGGCAGCAATCGCTGCGAGAGAATTGGCGACTGCCAGGCCGCGGTCGTTGTGTCCGTGCCAGTCGACGCGAATCTTTTCGCCCGAGGGTTTCACCACTTCATCGATTGCGAATTTGACGAGATTGTAAGCGCCGCGAGGAGTGGCGTGGCCGACCGTATCACACAGCACGATGGCGCGAGCGCCCGAGCGAATCGCGGTCGAATAAAGCGTGATGACTGTCGAGGGATCGGTGCGGATCGTGTCCTCGGTGACGTACATCACGGGAAGACCGGCGGAAGCGGCAAATTTCACCGCATCTTCGGTGGTGCGCTGAAGATGATCCACTGTCCAATCTTCGACGAGGCGGCGAATCGGGCTCGATCCCAGAAACGTGGCAGCTTCGAGCGGCATGCCCACTTTTTCCGAGATTTCGATGATGGGCTTGATGTCGTTCTTGTGCGTGCGCGCGGCGCAGTTCGGGCGAATTTTCATGCGCGATTGAACGATTTCGCGCGCGAGAGCTTCGGTGTCCGCATAGGCGCGAGGACCGGCGCCGGGGAGACCGATGTTCACCGTGTCGATTCCGAGCGATTCCATCAGGTGAAGGATTTCGATTTTCTCGGCGATGCTCGGATCGTGCACCGACGGATTCTGAAGGCCGTCGCGAAGCGTCTCGTCATTCAGCATCACGCGGCGGCCGGTGGGGATTTCGGCGCCGGTGAATGTGTTCCAGTCGTGGATGAGTTCGCTTTTCATTTTTTCGCGCGAGACTTTAATAGCGCAGCGTGTAGCTGTGCGGCATCTTGGAGCGATCCGGTTTGTAAATCGTCTGGCAGAATTCGCAGCGATACACTTCCGCTTTCTTGCCTACCAGCGCTTCGATTTCTTTCGGGTAGTCGTACCAGCGCTTCAGGTGGCCGCAGCAGAGTTTGCCTTTGGCGTCTTTTTCATCGCAGGCGCGCTGCGTGGCTTTCTTCGGCTTCACTTTGGGCGGAGCGGGCGCTTCGGGTTCGGTGGCGACAGCCGTTGCTGTTGGCGCAGCAGCGGTTGACGCAGGGGCGGCTGGCGCAGACGCCGGCGTCGCTGGCGGTTTCGCAGTTGGAGCAGAAGTTGTCGCCGGAGTCTTCGCTGCCGGAGCTGCGGGAGTCTCCGTCGACGAGGTCGCAGCTGCCGGCGGAGCGGCAGCGGGCGAAGCTGCCGTTGCCGTTGGAGCTTGCGGCTGCGACGGAGTTTCCGGTGCGTTTTCGTCTGGCATCAATTCGCTCCCCTTTTCATGCGCCTCAATTGCGCCATATCAAATCCGGCGACGCCGCGAAATCAGACCGCGAGCGCCGCGCTTGCCGATCATCGCTTGAAGCCGGCGCTTCCAGCTTGGCGCAAACAGTGCCTCGACCATGCTGCCTGCTGCTGCGGCGAAATCCTCGGAGTAACCGTACCACCAAGGTTTCGCGAATCGCGGCAACCGGTCCACGTCCACGTATTTTACTTGAACCATTTCGAGCAGTCCAAGGCGCGAATGCGTGCGTCCCCAACCGCTCCAGCCGGGGCCGCCGTGCGGCGCTTCGGAAATGCCGTAGTAGCTCGCGACGTCGTTGATCATCACGGAGCCGGCGCGAATTCGCGAAGCGAGTTCCCTGCCCCGTCGAGCGTCGCGTGTCCAGATGCTGGCGCTCAGGCCGAAGGGCGAGTCATTCGCGAGAGCGACTGCTTCGTCGGCGGACGCCACAGAACGAATCGCGAGCACGGGGCCGAATGTTTCTTCGCGCATGAGCTGCATTGAATGGTCCACGTTCGTGACGACGGCAGGCTCGAGAAAATTTGGGCCGAGATCGGGGCGACGATTGCCGCCGGTGAGAATTTTCGCGCCGCGCTGTTCGGCGTCGCGCAGTTGCTGCTCGACTTTTTCGAGTTGGCGCTCGCGAATCATCGGGCCAATATCGGCTTCGGAATCCTTCGAAGAGCCCAGGCGCAGCTTCTTGGTTTTTTCAACGCACAGTTGCACAAACTTTTCAGCTACCGGTTGCTCGACGTAAATCCGTTCGACGGAGAGGCAGGCCTGACCACAATTCGTGAAACCGCCCCAGACTGGCGGCGCTCGATGCGACGTCGAGGTCGGCGTCGGCGAGAACGATCATGGCATCTTTGCCGCCGAGTTCGAGAACGGATGGAATCAGTTTGGCTGGCGCATGCTTCTGCGATTCGGCGTCCGGTGGCGACGCTGCCGGTGAAGAAAACTTTCGCGGGGCCGGCTTCGATGATTGCGGCGCCAAGTTCGCCGCCTCCTTGCAGGATCTGTACTAGACCTTTCGGAAAGCCGGCGCGATCGATCAGTTCACCGACCAGCGCGCCCGTGGCGGGTGTGAGTTCCGAGGGCTTCAGCAGCACAGAGTTGCCAGCGACGAGCGCGGGAATCAATTCCGTCATCGGAATTGCGAACGGGAAATTCCAGGGCGAAATAATTGCCACGACGCCATGCGGCTCGAACTCGAGCCAGCCGGATTTCGCTTTCAGCGCGATGTTGTGGTGCGGGACTCGTTCCGGGCGCAGCCATCGCGGTGCCTGGCGCGCGAGGAAGTTCGCGGTGTCGAGAGCGAGAAGTACTTCGGCGAGGATGGCTTCGGCGCGGGGCTTGCCGGTTTCGCGGGTGACGATACTTCGCGATGTCGTCGCGGCGCTCGAAGATTGCGTCGCGAAGCTTGCGGAGCATCGCGCAGCGTTCGCCTAGAGGCCGCGCTGCCCATGCTTTCTGCGCGGCGCGAGCTGCTTCGAAGATTGCTGGAATTGCGCTCAGTGGCGTGGCGGGGATGCGCGCCACCACTTCGCCGGTGGCTGGATTTACGGAGTCTACGAAATTTTGGCCTGCGACTGATTGCGTGCGAAGAGCTTGAGGGGAGACTGCCATTTCCTTTCGGATTCTAACCGATTTGCGATGGCTGGCGGACAGTCTGCTGGGGGCTGAATTCTCGCACTCGAAAAGCGCCGGGAGTGAACCAGAGAAAATGCCGGAATGTGTGGTTTTGTTCCGGTTAGAAAATGCGTAAGTATTGTTTCTGCGGCATTTAGGTGAATTTCTAATAATCCGATTGTTCCTATTAGAAAAGCGCGTGATGAGTGGCGAGTGATGGGTGATGAGCGAGACTTGTTCGGCCGCAGCGGAGTGAAAGGCCGCATCGGAGGTTCAGGGCAGGAGCAGAAATCGGGCGTGGGAAACGCGATCCGTTCTCGATTAGACTTCGCGCCGATGGTTTGTTTTGTTGGGGATGCGGAGATTTCTAATCGCGGATTCGCGATTAGAAATCCGCAAGCGGGGACAAGCCACGGCGGGCCGGGAAGATTGCGAGGCGCAGGAATGAAAGGAGCGATGGGGCGCCGGAATCGGGTGCCTTTAGCTCTCTGCCTTCGCACCGAGTTATGAATAGCGTGCACGACTGACGTTAACATGGAAGTAACTAGGTATCAAGGATAGAAACTCGGACTCGATGGGGTCGCGCCTCCAGATTTGTCAGGGCTCCGAACTTCAGGGGCTAAAGCCCCTGCTTCTTGCTTTATTTTTATGTCGCCCCTGAAGGGGCGACCTACAAGGCTTTTGCTGCGGCGCTTGGCCGCAAGACACAATCCGTCAGAGGCTAAAGCCGACGGCATTGTGCACCGGTTGCGGCACGGCTGAAGCCGTGCCCTGACGGAAGAATTGAGCGCGGAGTGAAAAGTCGCGGTACTTCAGGGGCTAAAGCCCGATGCTTCTCGCTTTATTTTATGTCGCCCCTGAAGGGGCGACCTACGAGGCTCTCAGTGCCGTGACTGTAGAGCCGAGCGAGTCGGTGGGATCTGGGTATTCGAGCGAGACTAAGTAGAGGCCTTCGGCGGGGACTGTGGGGCCTGAGCGGGAGCGGTCGCGGGCTTCGAAGATTTGGGCGATGTCGGCGGGCGCGAGCCTTCCTTTCCCTACTTCGATTAGGGTGCCGACGATTTTGCGGACCATGTAACGGAGGAATGAGCGGCCGCGAACTACGTAGGCGAGTTCGTCGCGATCTGGCTCGCGGATGATTTCTGAGGAATAGATTGCGCGGACTACTTCGCGTTCGCGATCGTCGTCTTCTGAGCCGGATGAGGCGGAGAAGGATGTGAAATCGTGCTCGCCTTCGAATTCGCGGGCGGCTTGGGCCATGGCGGCTTCGTCGAGCGGGCCGGAATAGTGGAGCGCGCGCTGGTATTCGAATGGCGGAAGGACCTGGCCGCGCCAGATGCGATAGCGGTAGGTTTTTCCCTGGGCCTGCCAGCGAGCGTGGAAATCGGGGCCGACTTCTTCGGCGGCGACGATGCGGATTGAGGGTGGAAGCAGAGCGTTCAAGGCGCGCTGGAATTCGGCGGCGGGGAGGGCGGATTGCGTTTTGAAATGGGCGACTTGGCCGAGGGCGTGGACGCCGGTGTCGGTGCGGCTTGCGCCGTGGATGAAGATTTTTTCCTGAGTGATTTGGCTGGCGGCTTCGGCGATGGCGCCTTGAATGGTCGGCTGGCCGGGTTGGATTTGCCAGCCGTGGAAGGTGGCGCCGTCGTAGGCGATGGTGAGTTTGAGGTGGCGCATGGTGGTGGGTGAATTATCGCATGGCGGGGTGGAGGGGGATAAGGCCGGCGGGTGATTGTAGCAAGGCGAAAGTCAAAAGCGCCGGCAAGATGCCGGCGGTACGAAGGGAACGAGGCCGCGAATCTGCCAAGCACTAAGGTGCGCGTAGCGGCTTGGAGCTCAGGCAGGCATGCCTGTGCACTAAAGGCGAGGAATGCCTGTGCTACTGGTTTAGGAGTGGGCGCGGGAGAAGCGGGAGCCTGGGCGGGTGGGCATGCCGCCGGCGCGGCATTGGGGGCATTCGTCGGGCTCGAAGCTGGGGACATTGAGTTCGACGAGGGCGCGGGAGGGGACGTTGAGTTCGATTGCGCCGCCGCTGCGATCGATGAGCGCGCCTGCGGCTACGGCGAGGCCGCCTTCCTGTTCTACTACGCCGATGGTTTCGCGCGTGGAGCCGCCTGTGGTCCAGACGTCTTCGATTACGAGGACGCGCTCGCCGGGCGTCAATTCAAAGCCGCGGCGGAGGGCCATCTGGCCGGAGCGGTCGCGTTCGACGAAGAGGGCGCGAACGCCGAGAGCGCGGGCGACTTCGTGTCCGATGATTACGCCGCCGAGAGCGGGCGAGACGACACAAGCGAATTTATGATCGCGAAAAATTTCAGCGAGGGCGCGGCCCAGGGAATCGGCGTGCTCCGGGAATTGCAGCACGAGCGCGCACTGGATGTAGGTGCCGCTGTGGCGGCCGCTCGAGAGTTCGAAGTGGCCCTGGCGGATGGCGCCTACTTCTTCGAGGAGTTTGAGGATGTCGTCGCGTTTCATGGGCGCGCTGGCGCGGCGCGTTGAGAGCATTCGGCGCGCCAGTGCGGGTAGCCTAATGGCGGCGGGGGGAAGTGTCAAGCGGGCGAGGGCGGCTCGGCTTGTGCGAACGGTCGTGAGTGCTGGGGTGGCACGGCTGCTGTAAGGAACGGCGCACAGGCAGGAGTGCCTGTGCCACTGAAACCGCGTTGGAGATCGTGCGCGTAGATGCGTGGGGAATGCTAGCGCTGGACCAAACTTATGGCGCCTACTCCGCCTTGAATATCGACTGTGATTGTTGCCGGGGTTTTGCCGTAAGCGGAATTGATGTAGTCGTCGTCTTGCTTCGTGAGGCCATCCGTGCTTATGGCGCCGATTCCGCCGGAGGCGTGAACTTTTGCGCCGACGTCTTTGGGGAGAGCGATCGTTGCAGAGCCGACGCCGCCTTGAATTTCGACGTCGAGATTATTTTTTCGCGCGCCGGTGAGATCGAGCTGCATTTCGCCTGCGCCAATGTTGATGTCGGCGCGACGAACGTCGAGATCGCGAAGCCGCAGGTCGCTCTGGCCGGCGCCCATTTGCAGATTCAGATCGAGGGACACGTCGTCGGCGAAATGCAAATCCCAGGTGCTGTGAGCGGTGCCGAGATGCAGCCGTTTTTCTTCGCCTGCGATACTCAGAATGCCGTGGTCGCCATTCACGCTGTAATCAACGCGAGGTTTGCCTTCCGATTCGCGGTAGAGGAAATCGGCGTCTAGAAGTTTTGGTGAGCCGCCGCTCAGTTTTAGCGTGCCTGCCGGAATCTCGATGTCGGCGCTGACGGTGTGGACGCCTTGGCGCTCGATCGATTGCGTTTCGTGGCGCATGTAATTGCCTTCGCGTCCTTTCCAGAGCGCGAGGCCGAAGAGAACGAGCAGAATGGCGAGGGCGACCCACAGGCCGGAATGTCGCGCTGCGGGTGGCGCGTCGGGATTCTGGCGGTAGAGATAGGCGTCCCAAATTTTGCCGATTCCGATGACGATGAGAATCACGGGCCAATAGCGGGCAAAGATCGGCCAGGGATCAAGCTCCGGGTGGAATTTCAGCAGCAGGAAGAGGAGGCCGATGACAATGAGGATCAGCCCGCCGATGGGCGAGCGCCGGCGGCGAATTCGGGTTGGGTCCATCGCGTGCACCTCTCTACCTGTTAGTACGTGGTGGAACTGGAAAAGTTTCTAGGTGCGTTTTGGGGACTGGGATTCCAGGTCCGAGTTTTTGGACCGAGTTTCGGCGGCCGAGAATGCCACACATTTTGATGCATTGCCTAAATTGACAGGAGTGCGCGGGTCGGATATTCTTTTTGTTTCCGATTACATTGCTAAGGAGCACTGAATGGCTCAGGGTGGGGCTGTAAAGCACAAGAAGAAGACGAAGTCGGTGTTGAAGAACATTCGGCAGGCGGAGCAGCGGCAAGTGGTGAATCAGATGAACCGGACGCGTGTGCGTTCGGCGATTCGGCGGCTGCGGACGGCGCTCAGCTCGGGAGATGTGGCCGCGGCGGAGAAGCTTACGTCACCGACATTTTCGGCGTTGGATAAGGCGATTCGCAAAGGGACGCTGACGGAGAATACGGCGAACCGGTACAAGTCGCGTTTGGCGCTGGCGCTGAACGGGCTGCGAGCGAAGAAAAAGGCGTAATCGCGCGCGATTTCGATTTCGTTTGGAGTTTGGATTTTGAGAGGCGTCCTGAGTAATCGGGGCGCCTTTTTTTTGTGCCGCGGGCTAGGGCTAGGCGGCGGAGGCTGGGGCGGCTGCGGAAGTGAGGCGCGCGATCAAGAATTCCATGAACGCGCGCGGATTGGGATTCGAGGATTTCAGCTGGCTATCGGCGTCGGCGAGGGCCACAAGACCGGCGAGGAGATCGGCTTTCGGGACGCGATGCGCGTTGCGGATTGCGGCTTCCGCATCGCTCGGACTCATTCCCAAGTGGCGCGCGGCCTGATAGCCGTTCATTGTGCGCGGCAAGCCGCGGGCTTCGACGAGTTTGCGGTAGCGAAATGCGAGCGCGCCGACGAGGCGTATCGGCTCTTCACCCTCGCGCAGGAGATTATCGAGAAATTCGAGAGCTTTGGCTCGCTGCTTTGACGGCCAGCATGTCGGCGAGCTGCCAGACGGTGTTTTTTCGCGCCGCTTTCACCAGGGCTTCGACATCGGCGGTGGTGATGCGGCCGCGTTCGAGCGCGTATGCGGCGAGCTTGTCGATTTCCATGTGAATGCGAGCCGGTTCGAAATTCAAGCTTTCTGCTAAGAGGGATGCAGCCGCGCGATCGATGTCGATTTTCAGTTCCTTTGCCATTTGCGTGGCGAGACCGGCAGCCGATTCCGGGCCGATTGTCAGCTCGACGAGAAGCGCTCTGTCGTCCAGCAGCTTGAACAGCTTTTGGCGGCGATCGAGTGATGCGGCTTCGATTAAGAGGACGCTGAAGGGCGCGGGCGAGTCGAGATAGGCAGTGAGGGCTTTGATGATTTCGTCTCGCGATTCGTCGCCCAGCTTTTCTATCTGCTGAGCATCTTCGACGATGATCACCTGGCGCGGGGCGAGCATCGGCATCGTCTGCACTCGCTCGAGCGCCTCATCCCAGCCTGCTGCATCGCCGCGAATTCGGGCTACGGCCCATTCGCGCGCGGCTTCTGGGACGCAGGCTTCGATGATCTGCTTGCGGCAGAGATCGCTGAGGTAGGCGTCCGTCCCGATCAGCACGATGGCGGGGACGGGTTTGCCGCTCGCGAGCCGCGCAACCAATTTTTCAGCTGAGACTTCTGCCATTACATCTCTCCGGGTGGCACTTCAGAAATTCTCTACCACATTGGAGACGAGCTTCGATGCAAAATCTTTGGACATGCGACCCAGGGCCGGGCTCTGCTCGTCGAAAAAGCTTTGCACGTCGCTGGAGATTTGATACTCGTCGCGAAAAACCATGTCGTCGTTCTTGTACACTGTCTTCGAAGTCTTGTTGTCGACAAGCAGCACTTTCGTGTGAATCGTGACGATCATCATCTCGACTTCGCCCGTCGTGGAGTTGAAAATTACCGGGCTGGTCTCAATCGAGAGAACTTCGCCGTGCAAGACTCCGTCGGCAGACTCCACATTTTGGACCACGCGATACTTGGTGCGCTCGATGAATTCGCGGATTACCGCTTCGGTGAGACGCTGCTCGATGCGATAGCGCGTGGTGTCGTTCTTGAATGCAGGAATTGCGATCGAACTCCAATCGGACGGAAGGCGCGAGGCTCGTCCGGCTACATGGTAGCCGCAACCGGCGCAGGCAATTCCAACGAGGATTGCGAGGCTGAGCACGATTCTAGTGGCGCGCGCGAGTAAAGGGCTCGAGCGCTGGGGATTACGCAGCGGCTTTCGCAAGCAGCTCCTCCGCAATGCGCACCGCATTCGTGGTTGCCAGCCTCAAATTATCTGCAACTCCCCAGAGCCACACGCCGGCAGCGACGTTCGGGTCCGCTTGAATCGGCGCCAGCTGAATTTCGCTTTCACCTGCGACGCTGATGTTCGTCGGCGCGGGATCTTCCGGCCCGGCGATCTTCACTCCCAGATTCTGGAACGCGGCGGCCAGTTGCTCGAGCGAAGGTGGTGCGGCAAATTCCGCGTAGGCGGAGAATGCGTAGCCGTAGAAACACCGGCGTCTGAATCAATTGAATCGCCGGCACGGGCGCGCGGCCTGCGAGATATTGAGCGACGTCGCGCGCGATTGCTGCTCGCGTGGATTCGAGGCTCGGCTTGCTTTCGTCGCCGTACTTGGAAAGAAGATTGAAGGCTACCTGCGTGTCGAAAATCGTCTGCTCGATGGGACGGAACGAAAGCAGGTTTGTGGTTTGCGTTTCGAGCTCGTCGATTCCGGCCTGATCGCGCTCAGAGACCGGCGGAAAAAGCGTGGCGGCGATCGTTCTGGGCGAAAGAGTTGCGAGTGCTGCCGCCAGCGTGCAGGAAATTACAACTGGAGAGGCGGGCGACGCGTATGCGAGTTTGTGCGCAGAACCGTTTGCGCCCGGCCCGGGCTTTGGCGGAATCAAAGAAGCGAGCGACGGTATCCAGGAGGTCGCTTTGCCAGTCGCCGCGAGAACGCCCGTGAGATCGATCACGGTGGCGCCTGCGGCTTGGGCTGCTTGCCAGTTTCGCTCGGTGTCGGCGGGGATTCCGGCGAAAAATGCGAAGCGCACTTTTTCGAAACTATCTGCTTCGAGCTCGCGGATAAAGGTCGGCTCGCCACCGGCTTCCGTGAGGGTTCCGGCCATTACGCTCACGTCGAGGAGAATAATTTCATCGGCGGGGAAATTGCGCTCTTCGAGGACGAGCTTCAGCTCTTTACCTCGAAGGGAGGACGCACCGACAATCGCTACGCGGTTGGAATTCGGAAGGCCCGAAGGCATGGATCACGCAGTTCTCGAAGCGGGACGATGACGCGCGAAGCGAACCACCTGAAGCACGATGCCGTGCAGGGTATAGGCGGTGGCGATCGCCAGCAGCGTGGGACGGGACAGGAAGACAACCGCTCCGAAGAGAGCAGCCCAGAGGACGATGGCCAGCGACGGTTGCCGCTTGGTCCACTGAATATCTTTGAAGCTGTAATGCCGCAAGGTGCTCGACATCAGGATTCCGAGGGCGGCGATCAGCGCCAGCCAGAGCAAAGAAATGCGTGAATCATCGATTGGGTTGCGAAACGCGTGCACAACGGCCGCGATCATCCCGGCAGCGGCGGGCGTGGGCATCCCGACGAAGTAGCGATTTCCGCCGGACGCCATTCCTTTGATATTGAAACGCGCGAGGCGCCAGGCGCAACAGCCGACGAAGAAAAATCCGACGAGCCAGCCCAGTTCAGTGAGGTGCAGCGCCGGCGACGAATCTGCGGCAGCCATGGCGCGAATTCCCCAGGCGTAGGCGAGAACGGCAGGAGCGATACCAAAGCTGACGATGTCGGCGAGCGAGTCAAATTCTTTTCCGAAGTCGCTGTTGGTGCCCATCGCGCGCGCGATGCGTCCGTCGAGGGAATCGAAGAGGATGGCGAGACCGATGGCGCCCGCGGCGTGGTCGAAGTCGGACACTTTGCCGTCGAGTGTGGCGAGAACCGCGTAGTAACCGCACAAAAGATTGGCGACGGTGAAAATACTGGGGAGGATGTAGATGCCGCGGCGGAGGCGGTCTTTGCGAAACGGATTTCGCGGCCTTTCTTCGTTGCCGATCGGATCTAAGCCGTTGAATTCCATCGCGCCAGGATGCTTTCGCCGCCTTTCACTTTTTGCCCGCGTTGCGTGACGATCTGCGCCTCCGCGGGAAGCCAGAGGTCCACGCGGGAGCCGAAGCGAATCAGGCCCACACGTTCGCCGAGCGCTACTTTTTCGCCCGGTTGCTTCCAGCATATCACGCGACGCGCGATGGCTCCGGCGATTTGTTTGAAAACCAAACGGCCTTTTGCCGTATCCATACTGATCACGTTTTGCTCGTTTTCTTCGGATGCGCGCGAGCGAAAGGCCGCCAGAAACTTGCCGGGACGATATTCCACTTTCGCGATGCTGCCTGCCACAGGCGCCCGTTGTACGTGGACATCCCACACGGCGAGAAAGATCGTGACGCGTTTTCCGGGAACGGATGCGAAGGGCTCGTCTACAATTTCGACGACATGCCCATCAGCGGGAGAAACGACAGCAGCGGGATCGCTTGGAATCGTGCGATTCGGATCGCGAAAGAAATAGAAGACGAACAGACCGAGAAAAATCAGCACTCCGCCCGGCCATTTCGATCCAATGACCACGCAAATGATTCCAGCGATGAGCGGCGGCAGAGCAAACCTGTAAGCGTCTTTGACCATGAACGGTTCTATCGGATCCTAACGGCAAATTTCAGCGGAACACGCTTCGCGGAATTATTCTCCCGGATGACGCGCGAATATATCTTACGGATACACCTGTAGTGTACGACAGAAACCGCGAGGACATTCCGCCGCTTATGTAGGCAGCGCGCTGTGCTGTCTGCGCGCGACGATCATTTCCATCTGATCTTTCAGGCGCAATTTGATTTTTTTGAGGGTTGTTTCGAGTGCGAGGTCTTCGGAACTTAGG
Organism: uncultured Acidobacteriota bacterium; assembly: GCA_963697645.1. Lineage (GTDB taxonomy): Bacteria > Acidobacteriota > Terriglobia > Acidiferrales > UBA7541 > Palsa-295. The sequence continues at coordinate 404,290 of CAVOOU010000002.1, forward strand.
TAAGGTTCAGTGAGGAGTTGCTTCAACTGCGTTTCACATCGGGAGTGCTCTTCTACTAAGGACCTGAATTCTACATCCGTTTCCAATAGGGTCTGCCGTACATCGCGTGTCGTAATCGGCATGCGTTTCCCTCCTGGTTGGAACATGGTGTTCACATAGTCGTAACAATTACCACATCGCGTCGTTCGGTGCAAATGGTGAAAAAGTACTACGGTGAGTACCTCTGGATTGAGGGCGTGCCAAATTGGCCGTCAATTGGCGCGCCATTCAGGCCTGCATGGCTCATGGCGGAGTCTTTGTGATTGAATCGCGGATCAAACCAGAGAGAAATTGTGGCAGCTATGAAATCTGTGCGCTTAGGACAAGCGCGTCTTCGATGGGAGCGGTGTAGTAGCTGGGGCGTCTGCCGGTCACCTGGAACTTGTGCTGCTCGTAGAATCGCAGCGCGGCGAGATTCGATGCGCGCACTTCGAGAAACGCCTGCCCTGCGGAAAATGCGCTGGCCCATCGCAAGGTCTCGCCCAAAAGCGTGGCGCCAATTCCCTGCCGTCGCGCTGTGGGGCGCACTGCGAAATTGAGGATCTCCAAATCGTTTGCTATGCGGCGCGCCACGATAAACCCCGTGATGTCGCCGTTTTCGCTTTCCGCTACCCAGCCGGCCATTTCGCCGCGCGCCACCCGGTCATAATCCCACAGCGACCATTGCGCGATTTCCGGGGATGCCGCCTGAATTGCGAGCACATCTTCAATATCGCGAAGCTCGAGCGTGCGGAGCACCAGCGCCTTCAGCTCTCTTTCCAATGGAGTTCGGCGTCGGTGCGTCGGACGTAGTTCGCGTCGAGGGTGAGCGGATCAGCCAAGGCGCCGCGCTGAGCCTGCTGGAGTACCAAGCTGGCCGATAAACGGCGCGAGCACAGACGATGCCGGCTCGACGGTGCCTCTTAGCGCCGCAATCTCGTCTCGCGATGCCACCCCGGAAAACAACTCAGGCTGAGGCGTGACGATCGCAAATTCGGCGCCTCCGGCCCGCGCACGAAGCGCGTCAAAAAACTCCGCCGGCGTCATCACATATTCCTCGCCATCGAGCACTAACCGGCTCTCGCCCGGCGCTCCTCCCGCGGCGCGCCGATACAGCCCGAAAGTAAACCTGCCCCCGTCGCGCGTCGAGCACCGGCACAATCAGCGCGGCATTCGAGTGCGCCTGCACAGCCACGGCTTCGAGCGCACTAACCGCCGCAATCGGCTTGCGATATACCTCCGCCCAGCCTTTTACGGCGGCCAAGCCAACGCGTAGGCCCGTAAACGAGCCCGGACCCGCCGCCACGGCAAACAGCTCAAACTCCTCCATCCGCAGCGAAAGCTCGCCCAGCAGGAACTCCAGCTCCCGAAACATCCTCGACGAATACACCTCGCCTGTGGCTGTGGAGACCACCCCGACGACTTTTTCATCGCGTAGTACTGCTAGGCTGCCGGAGGGCGAAGAGGTGTCTAAGGCCAGGACAAGCACGTGCACCATTATAGGGCAATTCGGGGGCCAATCCTGCCGAAAACATCTGTATTTTCAATCTCTTCTGACCCCTGGTTATTAACCGGGATTTCCTTGACGCGGGGCTTGCATGTGTCTAAAATTTCAACAAGCTCGGGGAGGCTACTTCCACCTATGGAATTCAAGCTAGGCGAAAAAGTCGTATATCCGAACCATGGCGTAGGTGTTATTGAGCAGATCAGCTATGGGTACTTGAACGGTAGGTCAGAGCGGTATTACATGCTTAAGATCGTTTCCAGCGGATTGAAAGTGATGGTGCCGCAGTCGAATATCCTCAACGTCGGACTCAGGCCCATCATCCGTACAACCCAAGCCGGTGCGGTCCTTTCGTTCCTCGAGAAGGGGCGTTCCGATTCGCACCATGATTGGAAACACCGTTTCAAGGAAAATTCGGATCGGATGCGGACGGGATCGCTGATGGAAGTGGCCGCTGTTCTGAAAGGCCTCGTCGCCCTCAGCCGGACCAAGCCGCTTTCCTTCCGCGAGAAGAAAATGCTCGAACGAGCCAAGTATCTTCTCGTCAGCGAATTGGCTACTGTGCGCAATACCTCCGAGCAGGCAGTCGAAGTGAACATCGTTCGCGCACTCGCCAAAGCAAAGCTTCAGATGCCGGAGATGGCACCGCCGGCAGAGTAGAGTCCCAATCGTATTTGGTCTTCGCCGGGCACGATCTGAAGAGATTGTGCCCGGTGGTGTTTTAGGAGGGCCTTTCGGGCAATTGCGATGGGCGCTGCGGCTTCTACCGCTTTTCAATCCCCTTCTGCTGTCGTTACTACGTCTGTCATTAAGCCGCCGTACCAGGAATTTCCGCCTTCGCCTAAATTTGCCGCGCACGTGGAATGCTTCTGGATGCACCGTACGGAGGGGCCTGTCCGCAATTTTCACGTGTTTCCCGATGGGTGCTCGGACATCATCTTCGAGCAGCCGGCGCGCGATTATGGTGGCCTCGCGATTGTTGGCACCATGACACGCGCGCAAGCGTTTGATATCCCCGCCAGGCATTCAACTTTTGGCGTGCGTTTCCGCCCGGGGATGGCGGCGCGAATCCTGCGCATCCCGGGATCGGTGGCCGTGGATCAATCCATTCCGCTCGCTGACGCTTGGAAAGCGGCGGCGGTTCGCGATCTTCTCGATCAGCTGGCAGGCAGCAGATCCTCGCGCGATGCAATCGCTCGTTTTGAGGCGTCGCTGGCCGAACCGGCGCCGCTCGATCCGGTGGAGAAATCGCTCGCGTGGCTGGCGGAATGCGGCGGACAGGTTTCGATGGACGCGCTGGCCGATGCCGCCAGCCTCAGCCCACGCCAGTTTCGCAGAATCTGCCTCGAGCGCACAGGCCTGAGCCCTAAGCACTTGGCGCGCGTATTGCGTTTCCGCCAGGCCGCGAAGTATGCCAACGGGCAGCAGCCGGATTGGGCGGATGTTGCGGTCGCTTCCGGCTATTACGACCAGGCTCACCTGATCAACGAATTCAAGGAACTCGCCGGGGTGTCTCCCGCGCAGTTTTCGTCGCTTACCGTGGCCTCTCATTTTCGCTCGCAATCCATTCTTTAGATTTCGTCACAGAATGTCCGTTTTTTCCAATCATCGCCCGGTAGCTATCCGCTAGGATGCGCAGCCATGAGAACACTACTTGCTGTCGCACTGCTGACGACTGGCCTTCTATCCGGCCAAAACGCTCAACCAACAAAGGATGGCTTAAAAATGAAAATCACGGCGTTGATCTACGCACCGGCAATCGAACCGTCACTGAAGTTCTGGGTAGACCAGCTTGGCTTCACGAAGACGGTGGAAGTGCCGGACGGCGACAAGCTCGGCTTCGTCATCCTCGTGAAAGGCGACGCCGAGCTGATGATTCAATCCACGGCCAGCATGGAGAAGGACAACAGCGAGATGGCGAAGCTCGCTCGACCTGCGGCTTGCCTCTACATCGAGGTCACCGATTTTGACGACCTGCTCAAGCGCTTGGGTTCGGCACCCGTGGTCGTGCCGGTGCGCACCACGTTTTACGGGATGAAGGAAATTGGCGTGCGTGAGCCGGGGGGAAATGTCGTTCTTTTCGCCGCGCCCGTGCCGAAGTAGACAGCACCGGCACACTAATTTGCCGCTCAACCTCCGGGGCGGCGGCGCCGCCGCCCCGACACGGAGACTACTTCGCTTTTTGGGGTGCGAGAATACGTTCGATCTGCGCGATGTGATTCAAATCGTGTCCCGCAAACATCCGCACGATGTGCTCCACGGTCTCTTCGCCGCGCTCGGAGTGCATCCCGTGATGCTTCCACTGTTCCGGCGTGAGCGATTTGTAAAGTGCCAGATTCGCTTCGCGCAGCACGCGGAACTGCTCCACCGCCTGCCGCGGATCGCGCTTGGCGTAGTGCGTAGCCGTCACCCACGCGTCTTGATCGAAGGCTTGGATGGGCGTACCGGGCGCGCCTAAGATCGCGCGGATCCGCCAGCTGCCGACAATCTCGGTATCCGCCAAGTGCGCGACGATTTCCTGCACCGACCATTTTTCCGGCGCCGGCCGCTTCTTCAACTTCGCCGCTGGCACACCCTTGATCAGTTTTTCTAGTTTCTTCGCCGTGGCTGCTTGCACTTTGGCTGGATTCTCGCCGCCTGCCGTGTAACCGAGCATTCGCTGAATATATTCCTGTGGCGTCTCTTTCATGGTCCCTCTCCTCCCTTAATAGCGAATAGCGATCCGCCCCGAATCGTTTGTCGCAGCAATGGTAGTAAAGATGTGCCAATTCTGAAAAAGGCGCAGGAGGCAAAGCAATCTCGAGGGGAATCCAATTTGGCGTTCTGCCTGACTATCAACGACGCTCCGACCGTCCGCGTTAGTTCCAGGAAGGCTGCCCAAAACCATATGGCGAACAAAAAGCGAATATGATACTTTTCCGCTATGGAGATCCGATCCTGCCGCGTCACCATTGCCGACATGGACGGTGTCGCCCACACCGTCGAAGTCACGGCCGCGACGCTCTTCGAAGCCGTAGCACTGGGCCTCAAGCAGCTCCAGGGCAACGAATGGGTCGCAGGCATCGGGCGCCCGATGGATACGGTTACCGTGGCGGTGAAGAGCGTGCCCGTGGAGCATCACGTGCGAATCGGCGAGTTCACAAAATGGCTCGAACGCAGCGGAACTACTCCGGCCGAAGTGATGAGAAAGAGAAAAGTGCGCGAAATACTGGGTCTTCCTGCGCGAAACTCATAGCGCATTCAGATTGCGGTGGTAGCCACGACGACGCAGTTCTCGTCGTGGGAATTACGCCGATATCCTGAGACTTCGGCCGAGGCCACTCACATGCCTAAATCACCGAACAAGAAAGCTAACAAGGTTCTTCAAAGTAAGATCGCGCTCGTAGCCGGAGCTACGCGCGGCGCCGGCCGCGGCATTGCCATAGCGCTCGGCGAGGCGGGCGCAACCGTTTACTGCACCGGCCGCAGTTCGCGGAAGAACGCCAAGGCACGTCCCGCAGCCAAGCCAGGCGTTTCGGAGACGATTGAAGAAACAGCCGAACTCGTCACCGCCGCCGGCGGCTCGGGCATCGCCGTACGGGTGGATCACACCGTTCCCGCTGAAGTGAAAAAGCTCGTCGCTCAAATCAAGCGGCAGCATAAACACCTCGACATTCTCGTCAACGACATCTGGGGAGGCGACGCGCTTACCGAGTTTGGTAAGCCATTCTGGAAAGTGAATCTCGAGAACGGCCTTCAAATGTTGAAGCAGGCCGTCCATTCGCACATCATCACGGCGCACTACGCCGCGCCGCTAATGCTCGGACGCTCGGGCGCGGTCATCTTCGAAATCACCGACGGCGACGCCTTCTACTACCGCGGCAATATCTTTTACGATCTGGTGAAAATCTCCGTGATCCGGCTTGCCTTTGCCATGTCGCGTGAACTCCACAAACGCGATATCGCTTCGATTGCACTAACGCCGGGATTCCTGCGTTCCGAGCGCGTACTGGAGCATTTTGGAGTCACCGAAGCCAATTGGAAGGACACGGGCAAACGAAAAAACGCCAACGTGAACTCGAAAGATCAGAACGACGCCCCTCAAGATTTCATGGTTTCCGAATCGCCGCGTTACATCGGCCGCGCAGTCGTGGCTTTAGCAACGGATCGGGATGTGATGAAAAAGAGCGGACGAGTTTTCAGCTCGTGGGGGCTGGCCCGCGAATATGGGTTTACCGACCTCGATGGCACTCAGCCGGATTGGGGCGCCCACGCCAGAGAGAAATACGGCAAATATAAGATCTGCGACGAAGAGTTCTATTCCTATTGGGCGCCCGGGCTTATTGATCTCATCTTTCCTGATTGGTTCTAAATTCCTGCGCCTGGACAAACCTGACAGCAGCGCGCAGCCCTAAGCCTTCGCCTCTGTAATTTCGCGGACCTTGATCGTGTCGGTACGCCCGTCGAGGACGCCTGTTACCAGCACATTCTTGCCAGCGAATTTTCCGGCCTGTTGCTGGTCGTCCAAGTGGTACCAGACATCGTTTGCTTCATCTCGCAGAATAAATCGCTCGCCATTCTGCGATAGCACCTTGCCCGTAAAAGTTCTTACTTCAGGCGCGCTCTGATTCTGGCTGTTTTGCATAATGAGCGGAAGACCGGAGGCCCTCAACGTGTGGAGCTGCATGCCTCCGGCTAGAAACAATGTGCACAACGCGAATAACAGTGCAATTCGTGAGCCCGATCCTCTGGCCATGAAAATCACCTCCAAGGAAATTGAGCTTGGCAGCTCAAATCCTAAAACAGACCATCAGGCTTCCCTCTCGGGCGATCGCTGTAGTTGGACGGGGCGGATTTCGTAGTACGCGCTGGGAACGAAATGTGACATAGCTGAATGTGCGATCGTACAGAGCCCTCTTGTGGCCCAATTTCACCCTATCACAATCAATTGCTCTCGCGGACTGACCGTTCGGGCCAAAAAAGGACAGGCGAAAATTGATGACTCGCGTACTAAGGGAGGCAGAAAAAAACTGGGAGGTAAGATTCTTAGTTGTCGCGCACGATTCGCATCGCACTGCGCAATAAGTTCTCAGATGTTTGAACTCGGACGCCCCGGCCGAGCGGAATGCTCACGCCGAAGCCGTAGAACTCAGCAGAACGGGCTTGTGCCGGCGCATGAAGAATCTCGCTTGCCGGCGTCGGACCCAGCATCACATTTCCGTTGCGAACATTAAGCACCGAAATGTTCAACTGCAAGCGCGCGCCCAAGAGAGGCGCAATCGGCACGCGCGACTCGGTTGCGAACGGCGTGGTTGTGAGCTGGAGGGGGATGACCTCATGCTGGTCTTCCTGTGCACCGGGCGCGAAACGGTGCCCCTCATTCGAATTCCTGCTAGTGGCGTCTGTTGCCAATCGGCTGGGAAATATTGACGCCGAAGACAAGCTCTTCATCGAAGTAGTGCTTACTGCACGCGAAGCAAAGGATGTCGTGTTCGTGGTGTTGGATAAGGACTGGCGCGGTCCGGCAGGCAGGATCGATTGTGTTCGTTGCGCAAGGGCGAGAGACGGGAAGCTGACAATTAAGACCACCAAAGCCAGAACTCGTCTGCTGGAGCGGAACATCGGTCCCACCGCCTTATTGCTGTAACCGCATCTTAGGTGAAGCCCTTAGGTTAGGCAATACAGGCGAAATCGTAGATAGCGGGATAATCCGCTCTAGTCCATTTTCGCTCGAATGTCGCCTGCGTCGTGGTCCAAAATCCGCATTTCTAATCTACGGTTCCGCGATTAGAAATTTCTGTAAGTGATTGAAAACACGGAATCGAAGCATTTCTAATAGGCGGTAATTTGCCGTTTTTGGAGCTCACGGCACGCAAAGCGGCGCCATTTTCTTTTCTGGAAACTGATGTCACGTAGGCAAAACGCGAACTTCGCCGCAGGCTACAATTTGATCAGCGAGAGATGCTATGGCGCTGAAATCGCCCGACGTTGCACCGATCAAACCCGAAGAGCGAGAACTCGCTCGCAAGGTGCTCGAGCAAACCAACCTTGAAACCGAACTGACCGAGCGCGAATTGCGCACAGCGAACTTGCGCGCCGAACTGGGCGCATTCGAGCGGCGCTACCTGCATTTCGTCGGAGCGCGCTATGCGGAGCTGGACGAGCTGAAGGCACGCATCGCTGAACAGCTTGCCGCCGAACAACCTGGCAACGATCGAGCGCAGCAAGCGGCGCGCGACGCTCGCGCACGCGCGAACGAAACCAAATCCGCCGCCGGCGAGCGCGCTGAGACCGCGCCACGCGCTTTCGAAGCCTCGCCCGAGATGAAACGAATGTACCGCACCGTTGCCAAACGCATCCATCCCGATTTGACGTCAGACCGCGAAGATCGCGCCATACGGCAGCAGCTTATGAGCCAGGCGAATGAGGCATACGAGCACGGCGACGAAATGCAACTCGCCAGAATTCTTACGGAATACGAGCACAGCCCAGAGGCAGTGCGAGGCGAAGGCCCGGGTGTGGAACTCGTGCGCGTGATTCGCCGCATCTCGCAAATGCGCAGCCGGCTGGCGGAGATGGAAGCGGAGCTGCAAGAGCTCCTGCGCTCTGATCTCTTCCAATTAAAGTCGCGGCTTGACGAGGCTCAGCAGGTTGGGCGCGACGTGCTGCAGGAAATGGTGGCGAAGGTGGACGAGCAAATCGAACAGGCACAGCAGCGACTGGCAAAACCCAAGGCGGGCGGCGAGCCAAGGATCATCTGACGGGCCCATGGGAACTCACGACACATCGACGACTACGCAGATTGCACGAGGCGGAACGAGAGCGCTTGTAGTGCGCTCGTCCGCGCTCGTGGCTCGGGGATTACGCGACCTCGCGCGCGATTCGAATTGGCTGATCAAAAAAGTTTTCACCGGACGTTCCCAGCATCTCGCAATTTCGCCAGCGGGGCAGGTCTGCGCGATTTCCGAGCACGTGCATCACGGCACTGCACAGATTGCGCTCTACGATATCGAATTGAGCGTGCCGACGATGACGCTTGCTCCGCCCGCGGGAGAAGTTTCGAACCCGCCGGAACCCGGGGCCGTTTTCTCCTGGTCGCCAAACGCGCGTTATTTGGCTGGGGCTTCGAGCGCATGGCCTTCCGGGCTGCATCTCTTCGATTTGCAGGGAAAACTTTACCTTGGAAAAATCGATGGAACGGATATCGCGCCCACGAATCTGGCCTGGTCCGATTCGGGCGACTACTTTGTGGCAACTTCGCGAGGAAAGCGGGCAGCGCTGCGAGTTTGGGAACCGCGCGGGGGACCTCCCGGAGGCGAAGCAGCCAGAGAACTCGCAACACCCGATTGGCTCGAACCTCAGCAGGCCGGTGAGGAATTCGCGGAGGAAGGTTCATTTGGCGGATACGGAAAGGCCGTATTCAGTCCGAACGAAGAAGCGCTCGCGAGCGTGATTGAAATCAAAGGTGAGTGGGCGGACGATTCGATTATGGTGGCGGATGTTACGAAGCTTTCGCGGCGGAAAGTGTTCGACGCGCGAGGACACGTGACCGACCTCACCTGGACGCCCGACAGCGAGCAGATCATTTATTGCGCAGCCGGCCAAGCGTACCGGCTCGAACCGCAAAGCGTGAATTCCGAGCCTCTCCCGTTTGGCGCAGAACTATGCGTGTGCCATCCACACTTGCCGCTGTGCGTGTGTTTTAGTTCCTGGCTGAAAAATTCGGCAAAAGGACGGCTTTTCCTGATCGATTTGAACCGCGCGAATGCATTCGACGAATATCCCGCGGAGGCTGTGGCCGATTTGCGGTGGAGCGCGGATGGTTCGAGGGCGTACGCGGTGACGCGCGAGGGGATGGCGTACATATACGAGCCACCGCTGATTTGACGGTTGGGTGGTTCAGGCAAAGCGCGGCGCAAAAGGCACTGCTAGGCGAATCTGCGCGCTGAGATCCTTCGCTTCGCTCAGGATGACAACTCTTCTTTAGAGGATTTTATAGGCTAGCGATTTCAGATCACAACCCGGATCGAGTGACTTAGTATTCGGGCCGGCGAGCGGCGTTCGTTGATTTTCCGTTGCGCGGCGGCGGTATTACCGTCGCCATCTTGCGGATCATCGCGAGAACGAGCTTCTTGTCGTCGTCCGATAGCGTGGTGGAATATTTCTTGATGTCGGCGAGAAACCGAATTTCTTCCTCGGACAGTTCTCCCAATACTTTGCGGGTTTCGCGATCCTGGGGCGTGTCGCTACCCGGGAAGAAATCGGCGAGGCTGATTTCCATGGCCTCCGCAATCTTCGCGAGCGTTTCGAGGGACGGAACGGTGTGGCCGTTCTCGACGCGGGAGAGATAGCAGCGCAGCAGCCCGGTGCGACGTTCGATGTCGCCTTGAGAAAGGCCACGATCGCTGCGGTACGACCGGATCACTTCACCAATATTTACCTTGGGCTTCTCTTTCGGCATAGTAGCAATCCTGACAACGGGCGTAGCATACGAGTAACCCCGGGAGGGCGCAAGAATATTTTTCGGGTCATGTTCCTGTGATGAACATCGGTTTGCAATGGCAAGAAAGAGGGGAAGAAGACGCACCACGATTCGCGCAGGGGATCAATTCGGTCAGGAAACAGACTGCGGAACCGCAGCCGAAATCGCCGGGCGATCGATACGCTTTCCGGAACGCTTGTTCAAGTAGAGCGCATCGTCGGCGCGCTTGAGGAGTTCCGCAGGCGATTCGCCAGGCTTGTAATCCGTGAATCCGCTCGAGAACTGGCAACGGATTTTTTCTCCCTGGTATTCCAATTCGAGTCCGCCGACACGGGCGAGAACGTGGCGGACTTCGTCTGCGCGGCATTCGGGCAGCAAGGCCATGAATTCATCGCCACCCAGGCGAACGGCAAGATCAGAGCCGCGAATTGCACGCTGCAGGCGCTCTGCAAATCCCTTGATGACCAGGTCGCCCGCCGCATGGCCGTGCTTATCATTTATAGCTTTCAATTCGTTGAGGTCCAGAAGCAAGACGGTTAGCGGACGGCCGTGGCGCTGGGCGCGGCTGATTTCCTGCGCAAGCCGCTGTTCGCCGGAGCGGCGGTTGTACAGGCCGGTGAGCTGATCGAGCGCTGCTAGTTTGTAAACTTCCGAAGCGAGGCTTTCCACTTTCGCCAAGGATTGAATTTGATCAGCGAGCTGGTTGCGCATGCGGTGAATCAGTACTTGCTGATACACGACGTATACGCTGAAGATCAACACCATCCCCACGAGCGCCCGCACAGACTGATTGAGAAAAAACGAATAAGTGCCTTCGTCCCTGCTTAGCATAGCGGGGAATGCGAAGGAGGCGACGGCGAGCGTCAATAACAGGATGACGGTCACCGTGCTCGACCACAGCCACCACTGGCGCCGGTCGAGATGCTTCAAATGCGTCTGGATTTCTTCCGGGCGCGGTACACAAGCCTCGGGAGGCGCTGCGTCTCGTATGTCAGTCATTTGTCAGGGCTAATGTGCCTGCAATAAGAAATACAAGGCTTCGACTGCAAACTCCATCCGTATATTCCGCAACGGTGTCAATCCCGTTAACTGTCCTTTTGCCCGGGCGATAGAGCATAGATCGTGGTCCCGGTTTTTTGACCGTTCGCTGAAGCTTCGATTAGGCGCGGTTCCGTTGGAATTCTGGGCACCACCTGACACCACCCCGACGCTACTGCTTGGTTTCCCAAGCATTTCTCTCCGATTCGGCATCCGCCGGACCCCTTTCTTTATTTTCTTCCTGGCCCAAGGGCCAATTCGCTCGGGAGGAAAGAAAAATGAAGCAGGCCAAGACGGTGATTCTGATCGCTGCAGCTGCCATCGCAGTACTGACAATTCCGACCACAAGTTTTGCAAAAAACCCGTCCGTAGCTGCACAGGGTTTTAACGGAACAGTTTCGGCTATCCCGCACATGGACGGCACAGAACCAATGCCGCCCTACCCGGGTTTTAACGGAACGGTTTCGACCACCCCGCACATGGACGGCACGGAACCAATGCCGCCCTACCCGGGCTAAGGCACCTGCGAATTCCACAGGGGGAGACGTAGGTTCTCCCCTTAGAACTATGTTAGGATGTACGTCCATAGGAGGTACATGGCTACCTCGCTTCTATGGATTGCCGGGACTGTGCTGGAGCTGGTGCTTTTGTTCCGGTTCCTCAAGTGCCGGCTTTTTGCGCACTATCCATTCTTTTTCGCTTACATGGCGATCGTGTGCTTTTTTAGCATCGCGCTCTGGCCCATCTACCACTCTTATTCGGCTTTGTATCCGCAGTTCTTCTGGATGCATCAGTTTCTGAACCTGCTGGCGGGCTTTGGAGTGCTGTTCGAAATCGTGCAGAAAAGCTTCCATAAGTATCCGGGTGCCCGAAAATTTGCGACGACTGTTTTAGTGATGATGTTTGCAATTCTTTGCGGCTACTTCGTGCTTCGATTACTGCCATCGTCGCCAACTCCCTACCAAGGCTTTTCGAGCCTGGAAAAAGACTTTCGGGTTATCCAGGCGCTAACTCTCTGTGGAGTGCTTATCGTAATTTCCTATTATCGAATCGACGTGGGTCGAAATCTGCTCGGGATCATGGCGGGACTTGGGTTGTATGTGGGAAGCACAATCGTGAGCCATCAGCTTCGGAGCTATGTCGGACCTGCATTTAATGCCGGATGGGACGCAATTCAGCCCTACGCATATCTCGCTTCCCTGCTCATTTGGACGTTTGCGCTATGGTCGTATGCACCTGCTGCCGCTCCCGAGATACCGCCGGAAATCGACGATGGCTACGAGGCATTTGCGCGACAGACGCAACACGCGCTAGGAACGATGAATGCGGCTGTGAGTAAGGTGAACCGGCCATGACGCAACTCGTCATTTTCCTCGCGATCGCTGTGGGGCTCTTAGTTCTTCTCCTAGTCGCAATGCGCCGGCAGCCCGCGCACGCCGCGGGCAGCGCCGGGGAGTTGGTAACAGCGAAGAGGACGCTGGAATCGCTGCAACTTGGACTGCTTGCGCCAGAACTTGTAGACCAAGTGTTTGGCCGGAAGGATTTAGGTTACATTGCCACAATCGGGTCGAACGAGATTCGCAATCTCTTTCTGTCGGAAAGGAAGCATCTGGCCCTGACATGGATCCGCCAGGTGAGAAGGCAAGTTCGCGCGCTAAAAGATTTTCACGTGAGCCGGTCCCGAATGTTCACGCAGATGAGCCGATGGAAAGAATTCTCGTTAGCCCTTGATTTTGCGAGTCTTGAGATCCAGTGCGATGTCTTACTGTTTGTACTGCGATGGGGCGGACCGTATGCGGCGCCCGACTTTGCAAGGCGGACTGCAGCGACTGCGGGGCGAGTGTGTTCGACCCTGGATCAATCTCTTGCTTTCTTGACCCCGTCTATTTCCGCGTCGCTGGCAAGCGAATCAGAGGCTGACGGGACGTTGGTTTAGGAGTGGAAATGGCTGGAAAAGCCAAACGAGCAGATGTGCTTGCGGCTTCTGAAGACCTGCGGAGGCGCACCCTATCGCAGACGTCAGGTGCGCTGGACCGCATGATCTATCTCGCTTCGATGAGGGACTACAACACGGGGCTCTATGTGCACCAGGGCCTTGCCGCTCGTTTTTCGGCAGAAGTGGCTTGTGAGGCTTTGGCCGATTGTCATCGCGAGAGTTTCCGAGAACTGATATCGCTGGAGTTAAAAGACTTAACGGAACAATTGAACCTGTATATGCAATCCACGGGCACCGCGGAGGACGATTTTCTGAGAACCTGGAGAGAACTCGAGCCGTATCGAGTAGCGGTTCCTGTGGGAACGGACTCACTGGTAGCCCAGTTTCTGTTTTCGAATCTCAAGATCGCTTTGGCAATCCTCGAACATCAAAGCGCACGGTTTCCGGAGCCGATACCAGTCGCATAGCCACGGCGGTCACCTGCCCCACAATTTCGGCCTCGTCCGGATAGCTAAATTGACGCACGGAACACGCTGAAAGCGGATGAGGCAGGAGCGTCAACTGCGAACCCGCCAAATCGCACCAGGCGCAGGCATAGCTATCCCGCAACTCGACGAAGTAGATGGGCCGGTCGAATTCAGTGCGCCAGGCTGATGGCCGGATGCTGGCGATTTCGCTGTCAATTTGAACAAAGGTTCCGGGCCTAAGCAGCGGATACATGGTGAAATCGCTTGTGCCGATGTAACCGTACTGGGTATGGCGCAAGTCCAATCGCTGGAATAGCGACGCAGGCACGTTTCCCCACACCTCCACTGCGCGCGACACAAGATTTGTCTTCTCCAGGCTGAAGCTGCGATCGAGACGTATTGGAAATGTTACGGCGGCTGCCGGATGAGGCGTTTCGAACGCGACTCGATGGGTATTCGCCAGCGGAACATCCAATTGAAATCGGGCGCTATTCGCCAAATCGATTCCGAAGATCGCGAGAAGGTCCGCGAACGTCGAACGATAGATAACGCTCAAACTAAAGAGTTTATAGATGCTGGGAACCGAATCCTTGTTTTCAAGCTGGGTGAGCCACGCGTTGGAAATGTAATATTCATCGTTACCGGTTCTCTCTGCGAGCTTCCGGCTGAGCTCTTCGACCTCCCTGGTCGTAACGCCGAGTCGATTGCGGAGCTCTCTTAGCTGATCTCCGGGACGTGGAGCGCAGGTCATTCGGTAATCTCAATTCCGAGCGGCTACGCCGCTCAGCCTAGAACGATTCGTCAAGTGAATCAACCGTTGAGACGATTATCTCTGACGTATCTGGAATTTCACGGGCTAGAACCACTTCTGCTCTCGATAAGCGGCAATTTGTTTAGATGCTTCGTATTAAAAGCACGGCGGGAGCACCATTCCCGATTTGGGAATCCGGTGACCGCACAAATACGGATGCCCCATTGTGACGGAGCGAAAGGCCCTCGGGCGTCTTTCACGAAGCTGAGCAAGGTAATCTCGTAATACGAAGCCCGGCCGCAGGGACAGGGTGCCTTACGCGTCACAAAAAAGGAAGCGAGGCTCGCCGGGCGTTGGTGGTTATGCCAAGCTAAAGTAACAGTGGAGCATCGCAATGGGCGAAACGAGCGACTTGCCGATTGAAGCAGGTCAATCCTATCGTGAAAAAAGAACGGTGCCGCGATACAGTTTTATCGCGCACGTCGAAGTAATCGAACCGGCCAGCGATACGCATATCGCAGGCCGCGTATCGGAAATCAGCCGCAAAGGCTGCTATATCGACGTCCTGATTACGTTGCCGCCCGGCACCCTAATCCAACTTAAAGTTCTGCGGGACCAAGGCACGTTTTCAACGAATGGAAAAATTATCTACGCGCAGGAATCCATGGGAATGGGCGTGGCGTTCCTCGAGATTGCGGATAGCGAATTGAATACGCTCGATGCCTGGCTCGCCGAACTCGCCGGTTAGCAGATTGCCTTTTTTCTCGTCGAAAAATTCCGCTTGCGCGTTGTTTGCTTTTTGGGCTTTGGGTCTGTTGCAGCGACGAGCCGATGGCTGCCGCGCACGAGGTCTTTAACCTCAGTCCAATTGAGGCGAGCCGCGTAGACCTTCAGCGTGACCCAGCCGTGCTTCCCGATATACGGCGTGCGGAAGAAACGCGAATCATTGAGAAAAATTCCCTGCAACTCCTTTTCGACCTTCACGCAAATTCCTAATTCGCCTTTATACTCCTCAAGAACGCAGAACATCCTGCCGTTGACTCTAAATGTGGGATGGCCGAAGGTGGTCCCTTCAGCGACGCCGGGAAGACCAATACAAATCTTGCGCAGCCGCTCGAGGATTTGGGCTTCACTCAGCATTTAGGAAACGATGCGGCATACGATAGAATAACGAGCTTGCAGTGCACAGGGAGAATGGATTGAGTTTTAGCGCCAGCACCCGGCAGGTGGGAGACATCACGATCGTGGACGTGAGCGGGCGATTCACGCTGATCGAAGGCGAGGCCGTGCACGAACTGCTTGGCGATCTCTTTCGCGATGGCCGAAAGCGCGTCCTGCTGAATCTTCGCAACGTGACGTATCTGGATAGCTCCGGCATCGGGCAATTGGTTCGGTCCGTGTTTACCGCGCGGAAAAATGATGCGGACTTGCGAGCCGTCGATCTCAGCAATCGCGCTCAGGAAATCCTGCGGCTCACCAACCTTCACACCGTCTTCACAGACTTTTCGGACGAGCAGGAAGCGCTCCGCAGCTTTCAGGCTTAAGCGCCGTCAGGTGCCTGCCGCGGCGCCGTTCGAAAATGAATCAATCGCTGCGGCTTCGCTATCTCTGATATCAAACACCGTATAGAGTTTCGTCATTCTCAGCAGATCGCCGACTTGCTTCACGGGATTGATAAGTTTCAACGCCACTCCCTTCCCTCTCGCGGTGGTGAGAGCGCCGACTAGCTGGCCCACTCCTGAGCTATCCACATATTTTACGCCGGCGAGATTCAGGATCACCTTCTTGCGACCCTCTTCCGCTAGGCGGCGAACAGCTTCGGTAAGCACCAAATCGCTACCGGGACCGAAGGCTAGCGCCTCGCCCAGGCTCAAGCGCCCTCTCAGGTCCAGGATCGTCACGTCGTGAATATGGCGGATATCGCATTCCATGGTCATCGAAGAAATCCTTCCGTGTGTCTGGCAGTTTGCGCGGCGGACAGAGTCTATACCATCTGAGTCGGCCTTGACACGACGAAGGCATGGCGAAAAGCTGCAAAGCAACCGGACCTTTGGCAATAGGCCGCGTACCGTAAGTACCCACCCTTTAATTTCGCCCTTGAGTCCATACCGTACTTTCCCGATGGAATCGCAAACCGCTGCGGTCTAAAATGTTACGGTGCTTAGGGGCGGTAGCGTCACTTTATAGTTATTCATAGAATCGGGGCAAATTGCAGAATAATCCGTACAGTCGTTTCTTCAGTTACTTCGGCCTTCGAGAGAACCCCTTCGCGGTCAGTCCGGATCCACGTTACTTGCTTATGACGCCCCGGATCCAGGAAGCGTGGGGAGCCATTGAGTATGGGATTCGGTCGCGCGAAGGAATCATTCTTCTCACCGGTGAAGCCGGCACCGGTAAAACTTCGCTGATCCGGAGATTGCTCGAATGGCTCCACGATCGCCGGATGCCCACCGCGTTTATTTTCAATTCGCATCTGGAACCCAAGCATCTTTACGATTTTATGCTGGCGGACTTCGGCGTGCGGCCCGACCCACGATGGCAAGGCAATGCCCTGATGTGCCTAGGACAATGGCTGCCAGAGCGCTGCCGTGAAGGACAAATCCCGGTGCTGATCGTGGACGAGGCACAGGGCCTGCCTCTGCACGTGCTCGAGGAAATTCGGTTGCTCTTGAACTTGGAGACTCCGCAGGAGAAGTTATTGCAAATCGTCCTGGCCGGGCAACCGGAACTCGAGGAAAAGCTCAACCGTCCCGAGACGCGGCAATTAAAGCAGCGAATTACTCTCCGTTGCAAGACCGCGCCTCTTACGCCGAAAGAAGCACGAGACTATATTCAGGCGCGCCTCGATGTGGCCGGTGCCGCCGGCAGGCCGATTTTTTCGCCTGAGGCCGTGGCTGCCGCTCATGGTTACTCGCGAGGAATCCCACGCGTAATGAATCTATTATGCGAGCATGCGCTGATCAATGCTTACGCCGGGAATATGAGCGTGGTACCGGCGAAAGTGCTCGATGAAGTGGCTCGCGAGTTTCACTTCGATCGGGACAGGTACGTACCCGCGATATACACCAGGATCCTGGATGCTTTCTCTCTTCCCGGTCGGGATCAGGATCAATTACCCCCGGTTTCGGTAGAATCGTCAACGCCAGCCGTCCAGTCGATGCCCCCGCCTGCTTCTATCTCGATTGAACCCTCAAACGCGCTCTCCTTGCCTGAGGCTGTCGCGCCGCTGCCAGCGATCGCGGCGGCGCACCAACCGGAGGTTGTTCAGCCGAAGCAGGATGGGGATGTGGTCCACACTGCTGATGATTTTGCGGCCGCTGTCCCAGCCGCCGGTCGGCAGACGATGAAGAAAGTCGCGACAAGGCCGCGAAAAGCGCCGCTCAGTAGCCGCGTGCTCGCCACACTCCAAGACAATTGGCCAAAAACGCTTCTTGCTCCGTCTCTAAGATCCAAACTGCGAAGGCGCGGTCACGATTTTCGGCGGTCGCTTCGCCGTATCTGGAGCGACGTGTCTGACGAGCGCCGATTCCGGCGAATCAAAGCTATCGTGGAATCGCGGAGCGAAAGCGAGCTGCGACGGCTTTCTGCCACATTCTCGAGAGCGCAGATCTCTCTGGAACATCAGTGGAAGAATGCAGCGCCTATCTGGCAACGAACGAAAGCGTCCCTATTGCATTGGCTCGAGCAGCCGCAACGCTGGCGGCGCCCTCTAGCAGAAAGTCGCATTCCGCGGCCGAGCCCAGTAGCGCGCGCAACGCCTCCGAAGGTCGCACCCTGGTCGAATGTGAACCGCGCACAGTCGCGGTTGCGAAAATCGCCGCCACAATCCGTATCCTTGGCTTCGAGCGAGTCCGGGGTGAACGTCAATGTAATCGTAATGCGCTGGTTGCGCCAGCCATTCCGGGCCTCCACTTCCACTCATTCGCCTCACGCCGCCACTTCGCGGAACCGGTAAACCCGGCCTGCAATTACTATTCGATTGCTTTGAGTCTTCCTGTTTGTCAGGTGTGCACGAACGGGTTCTGAGCGCGAGGAAGCTGCGACCGCCACGGCGATATCTAGCAAGAGTTGCCGGAAGTATCCCGATTATTGGCTCGGGCCGCCGCCACTCTCGATATAGCGGAACGCTTCCTCGACGGTCCGCGTAGGAGCGTGGGACTCGGTCTTCGTGAATTGCGGACGTTTCCGCGGCGAGAATTTCGCCGGGTCGAAATTGCCCCGCTGCATCTTGAACACCCAGACATATTCGCGATGTGATTTATCTGCTTCTGACATCGGGACCAGCGCGGTGTCGATCATGGTCATCGGACTGAAATCTGAAAACCCGTTATGGTCCGTATGAACAGGGGTCGGCAGCGTGGAACCGAAGAAGTCCACGTCGTGCGTGAAGATGATGACGTAGTCGACCCTCGAGACGTCAGGCGCCGGGCAGATGCTGGAAAATTGCTTCTTGCGATTCTGTGCGATCCATTTCGCTTGCGCGGGCGAGATTCCGTAAGCGGAGAAAAACAGGCGGCAAGCCGGGTCGGCGCTGGCATTTTCAGGTTGATAGTCCGGATACTCGTCTGACTCTGTGGCTGCGACGGTATGAACACTCGCAACCTCGTGAGCCGGTTGCGGCTGGACAATCACAGCGGTCTCGACTGGCTTCGCCGGAGTCGGGACGGCGGGCGTCGGCACCGAGGGGGTCGGTGCCGCATGCGCGCCGCTCGGCTGCGGCGGGGCCGCAGCAGACTTGGTGTTCGCCATTTTGCTGCTCGGGGCTGGCGAAGAGGATCTCGTGTTGCTCGTTGCGGAAGTGGAGGTTAGAGCCGGAGCATGCGAGGTGGCTGCAGGCGCGGCAGGCGCTGGCGGTTGCGGCTTGCTCGCTGGAACCGCAGCGGGAGTCGATTTCCTGGACGGGCTCGGCGCGGGCGTTGATTTTGCGCTTGCAGAGGCCACGGGAGCGGGCGGAGCTGCAACAACAGAAACAGAAGCAACGGCAACAGGCGCGGACGCTGTTTCGGCGACCGTGCGCACGGCAGGAGCCGGTGCAGAAGCGGCGCTAGGAGCCATGACAACTGCCGGCGCAGGAGCGGGAGCTGCCGCAGGCGGCGGAGCTGAGATATTGCTGGCCATCGAGGGCGTGGAAGCGGCCGCGCTCACAGCAGCGCGAGGAGCAACTCGCTTCGCGATCGAGACACCCGCCTGTGAGTCATTCGGGTCAACGTATGGAGGCAGATCCGGGAACGTACTCTCCGGCACGTAACCCTGCGCACCGTTCGCGGCGCGGATCTTCACATAGCCTTTCACGCGGCCTGTGATTTCAACCGTCTCGCCACATTTGAGTTTGGCGGAGACATCAAAACTGGTAAGCGAATCGTAAACCCAGACGCGATCGTTTGTCGCGTTGCACTTCATGGTCGCACTGTCGCCGGCAAATGCAGGGGAAGCGGCAGCTGCACCCACGAGGAGGAAGAGGACTCCCAGTCGGTTGGTCATTTTGTCTCCAGGAAGATTGCAAGCGGGGTGCGCGGAACGAGTAAGAGCGGCGTCACGAATGGTGCGTGCCCCGAGGCCAAAGGTTCGTGTCCCAAGTATGTTTCGTTCAAGGAACTCAGTTTGCCGAACGTACCGAAGCGGAACAACTGTACGATCGGGCAGAAAACGAGCAGGCGAAAGTACGCGTTGGACGTACTAAAGTACTTAGGACTAAAGCAGTGAGCAGGTTCGATTCTTCTTTGCCTGGGAGGTTCGCGATGCATTTTGACTTTCTCGTGGAAACGTACGAAACTGAGCGGATTAAAGTGGTGAGCACGTGGAGCGAGTTTCGCGATGAGGAGATGCCCATGCGTCCGAGAACCGGTGACGCTCGCGGGCGAAGCGTGCACGAACAAATGGTGCATCAATGCGTAAGCGAGGATCTCTGGATGCGCACGATGCTCGGGATCGACGTCAATGCGCCGCCCCTTCCGAAACCCGAGACGCGGCTTGAATTTATTCGGCGTTACACGGAAGACAGCGGCAAACGTCTCGATGTATTGCGCGCCAAAGACGACGCGTGGTGGGAAGGCGAAACCAAATTTTTCGACGTGCCTCGGTCGCGGGCGTGGGTGATGACCCGCCGCATCGCCCATACCGCCCATCATCGAGGGCAGCAGATCGCGATGCTTAGAATGTTCGGCCACGATCTGCACAGCAACTATGGTCCCACCGCAGATACCGGCGGACTGATGCAGAATCACGCGCCGACGATCTACGCGTATTCTAGTTTGCAGGCCTTGCTCGATGGAGAGTCCGCAGGCGGCCGCAAATCCCGGCTTCCGGGCGGCGGAACAAATCCCGTCACCGAGCGGCCGGGCGAAAAATAGCCGCTACCCGGCCACTTTGGAAATTGGCTTCTGGCTGAAGCGAGTGACTTCTTTCACTGCGCGATACGCTTGGTCGATTGCGGCGCTCGTATAAGCGAATGCTCCGGCATCGGAATTAGCAATCGAAATTCTGCCGAAGGGTTGGCGCCCGATCACACAGGGGCGTTCGTTTTCAGGCCAGTTCGGATCGAACAGCGAATTGTATTCGTATGCGTAACCGTGCGGCCAGCGATTCACGGTGATCGCTTGAATATCCCGCTCTGGATCGAAACCGCCCGGCGAGAGAGCACGCCCCAGTTGGCTGCGGATATTGCGCTCAAAGGTCGCAAACTGCGTGTGGTATAGCTCCATGCGCCCGGCAATTTGCTGATCGCGGGCGGTCGCACCGGCTCCGCAAGGAATTCTCTCGAGATGCAATATGCACGGGTCGCCCGGGTCGGCGGGATATTTGTAGCCGCCCATGCTCACGGGATAATCGATTTCGATCGTTGTGAAGTAGCTTCCCGGACATTTAATTCTTCTCACGCCGAGTTTTTCAAATGCA
Source organism: uncultured Acidobacteriota bacterium (assembly GCA_963697645.1). Taxonomy (GTDB): domain Bacteria; phylum Acidobacteriota; class Terriglobia; order Acidiferrales; family UBA7541; genus Palsa-295. The sequence continues at coordinate 425,359 of CAVOOU010000002.1, forward strand.
AGCGAATTACGAATCTGCACGTTGGTGTAAACAATCGGCACTTTCACCCCGTACGCCAGCGCATCTTTCTGTTTTCTCGACATGTCCGGGCACATGTATGGAATCACCATGTTCCAACACGCCAGGATGCACGTATTCCCGCGCACTGTGCGCGCGTGCTCGCCGCGAACGTAAGTAATTTCGACTTCTCCTGCGTTTTCGGCTTCTCCCACATTTGCTGCTTTCACAACGGTGCTGTTCAAGCGGATACGTACGCTGGATTTTGGATCATCGAGAGCCGCGTAGTTCATTTTCGCGGTGACGATGTCCTCCATCGTGGTGCCCGGTGCGCTGCCAGGAATTAATGCGCGAACCAGCAGCCGTGCAATAGACGCGTTGCCGTCGGGAAAGTGATAGATGTAGGGCGCGTTGTCGTCGCGCTGCATAACTTCCGCGCCGAGTCCTGGCCCGGGCGGCCCGGAAAGATCCATGCCACTGAAACCCGGATAGCTCAAGCCCGCCAAATCGGCCGCCGGGACTACATCGATTCCGACGCCGTAGACCCCGTAAGTTTGTCTCTGAAGAAACGGCAGCGCATCGGGATGCAGTTTCACATATTTGAGCAGATAGTCCTTGTAGCTCGTCTTGGCAAGAAGCACCTTTTTTTGCCACGTAGAAAGATGCGGCAAGTAATCGACTTTCTCGCTGTAGAGCCGCGTCAAATCCTGTCTTGCTTGATCACTCAGCGGCGCCTTAGCGAAAAATTCCGCCCACGGCACCTTGGAGCGGCCGGTGACCAGAACATCCTCTCCAAAGGTTTCCTTATCGAAGAATACGGAATCGGGTTCCATCGGATCGGGATCGACCGCGCGATTGAAATATTTTTCGAATCGCTGAACATCCACTCCGAGTTCCTGGATCAGGCCGCGCGCGTGCTTGCTCCAGCGATCAGGCGAATCAATCGACTGCGTTCCGCCATAGCCGATAAGTTCCCGCTCCGCCGGGTGGTACTCGTTGCGCTTGGCGTGACCACCGAAGTCGTCGAGATTCTCGAGGATCAGCACTCGCGCCCTGGGCCCGGCGATTTTGCGATAGAAATAGGCCGCCGAGAGTCCGCTGATTCCCCCGCCAACGACGATTAGATCGTAGCGATCCGGATCAGGCGTGGGATTGGACCAGATTTTTCCATCGCGAAGCGCGTGGCCGGCTTGCATGGCAGCATCCGTGGTGCCGCGCATTCCGGTGAGGGTGGGCGGATAATAACCAGGGCTTTTTTCCGGCGCGAACGGAGACTGAGGTATTCCAAGTGTTTCGAGCCATCGTAGGTTCGGAGAGAGTGCTGCGGCGCCTACCGCAATGCTGACTCCGTTTAGAAAATCGCGTCGCGCAATGCGGCGGCCCATGCCAAGTTCACGATCCGACTTCTCATCCGCCACGTCTCCCCCGTCAGATTTGACCACCAGGACGGCAAGGCGCGGTAATTATCAGGCGCGCCCCTCTGGCTTTAGATTTTCGTTGGGAAAGCATACCGCGAGAAGTCGAATTCGACAGAAGGAAACTGGAGATCGTCGCATTGCGAGCCGCCTGAGAGAAGTTAGCTCGCTGGAGGGCCCTTGTGCATATGCACTTCCGTCCCGCCGCGCTCGTAGTGAATCTCGTCCATGAACTGCTTCATCAGAAGAATGCCGCGTCCATGCTCGGCATCGAGATTTTCCGGAGCCAGTGGGTCTGGCACCCTTTCTGGATCGAAGCCAGGGCCCTCGTCGCGAACGACGAGTGAAATGCCTGATGCTGCATCGCACTCGCAGCGAACGTGAACTTTCTTTTTCGAATCTTCGCGATTGCCGTGAAGGACGGCATTTGCCAGCGCCTCGCGAAGCGCCAATTCGATTGCGAATTCCGCGCCCGGGTCACAGTGAGTTTCGCGAATCTTGACCATCAGCTCATCGACGAAGGGAGAGATCGCGTCGATTTCACTCTTCATCGAAAGCTCCAGCTGCAAGTCGGGCCGCCTCGAATCGAAAGTTGCGGAGCATCTTACTGATGCTGCGCCGTAGATTCAAGCACGGGCGATTTCCGGCAACACCGCGAGGCCCTCTATTTCAACCGGATCTCGTAATCACCATCGCACGGTTCGATTGTGATTTTGTTTTCCCGGGCAAGCCACCCGACGGCCATGAAAAACAGGCTTTCGGGCACGCCTGCAGCTTCGATCAGCGACGCCAGCGTAGTTGGCCCACCGTCGGAGAGCATATGCCACACAGCACCGGCTGTTTCACCGATAGGACTAAATTCGTCGCGCTCCGCGCTGGTCTTCACACCGGAGCCGCCGACGGCAAGCACGGGGAGAAACGCTGCGGCGCGTCGAAGCAAATGTTCGAAAGCATCTGAGGGGAAAGGGTTTACAGGATCCGCTGATTCACGTTGAGATACTCTTATCATCTCTGTGATAATACAAAGTTACTATTACCGGGGAATGATCCAGCGTTAAATTCTGCCTAATTTTTCAAGATATTGGCGCTGGACTTGGACCATCCAAAGAGACTAGAATCCGCCCTCTTCAACTTTCTGGGCCCTTCCTACGAGAGGTTACAAATGATTGCTGAAACCAGCAAGGAACAGTACCGCGGTGTCCTCTGTATTCACTGCCGCCAGGCAATTCCGCTCTCCGCGTCGCAGGCGCGCAAAGAGAAGGAATTGAGAGAATCCGAGCCGAATGAGATGACCGAGCTGCCGTCCAGTTCGTTCAATCTGCGCTGCAGGGCTTGCCACGGAGAGGCGACATATACCGCGGCTGACACGATCGATTGCAACGGAACACCTCGAGTGCGCAGCACGGCAGCACGGCGCAATCCCCTGCTGCGGCCCGAGCCGAAGAACTTGTCGCGAGCTGCAAACGGCTAGAGCGCGTCGCCTGGCCTTGTAGCGACTCACCAAAGCTGTCGCCACAACCAGAAACTTACTGCACTGTCACTGTGACCGTCGCCGTGGTGCGCCCGAACTGATTCGTCGCCACCAATGTGTACGTGGTGGTTTGTGTCGGGTTTACCTGCAGGCTGTTCCCTCGCACCGCTCCCACATTGGGCGATATCACGAAATACGAAGCGCCCGAAGCGGTCCAATTGAGGGTTACCGGCGAGCCTGCTGAGCTGGTCGAAGGCGATGCCGTAAAGCTCGAAATCGACGGCGACGCGCCGGTCGGCACATTTGACGAAGTGTAGATCGGATTCATCTCCACGACTTCAAAATCGGACGCGGTAACGCTTCCCAGCGAGTGCAGGTCGTCATTACTCCAGCGATCGTCCGGCGCGCCGCTGATATACATGGACGAGCCGTTGTCCGCCATGATCATTCCGTATTTCTTCATGGCATTCAGGATCACCTGGTTAGCTGGCCGAAAATGTGGACACATCAAAACTTGACTTGAGCCGCAGCCGCATCCCCATCGGAGCGGCCATTGCTTGCGTCGAAGTTGCGGCCCAGTGTGATGCCGGCGGTACGAATGCAGCGCGGCTGAATTGTAATGTGAAACGAATCGCGTGATTGATGTGCCCGGCGGCGACTTCATCGTAACGGACGAGACCCGGGAAAATTGGCAGGCCTGCGGCATCAGCGGAAGTCCACGTCCACGGGCGCTGCTCGTCGTTCTGCAAATCCCAAACCGCAGCCGAAGCGGCATTCCATGCGCCACCCGAACCGGCTGACGCACTGTAGAGCTCGTACAACCAGCAATTGTCGTTGTCGAGCACGAGTACGTGCCGGTCGCCATTCCCCGGATTGGGATAGCCCTCAATCGGAGCATTCACCGGGACAGGCATAGGCCCCGGATCGCTTTCGTCGCCATATGCGGTGAAATTGATGGACACGAATCCCTGCGTCGAATCCACCACGACATAAGGAATGCCGATGCTCGATCCCTGATACAGCCCTGCGCCGAAGTCCGGATGGATCGTCACTGACCCGCCGATAAAATTAATCAGCGCCGCCGAATTAGGATCCACGGGCGCCGAAGAAATATCTTTGTTCCAGAGATTGTCGGCCGGGAATGGCACGAATCCATTGAGGCTGCCGCCCTGGCCGGGCGTCATCCCACTGCAAGCGCTAGGCGGCGGTGGTGGCGCGTTGGACGTGACCTGCACGTTCAGAGCACCCGACGTGCTCGCACCGGGATTCGGATTCTGAACCGCTACCGAAAAAGTCCCTGCCGCCGAAGCGGTCCCCGTTGCCGTTAGCTTCGTGGCAGAGACGAAGCTCGTGTTGATCGCCGCACCTGCGAACAACACTTGCGCGCCACTGATAAAATTGTTGCCGTTTACGGTCAGCGAGAATGCGCCGGTTGCAAAAGACTGAGGGCTTACGCTGCTGAGCGACGGTGATGGATTCCAAAGGGTAAGCGTTGTCGTAGCAGTAGCGCTCGAATCGGCTGCGCTGACGGCCTTGATCGCCGCTGTGCCTCCGGCCGGCATTGCGCTTGGCGCGCTGTACACCCCCGAAGCACTGATCGTTCCCACGGTGGCATTGCCGCCGGCAATCGCATTCACAAACCAACTCACAGTTTGATTCGAGGAGCCGGTCACAGTGGCGGTCACTTGGTCCGTGCTACCTAGACGCACGTCCGGCGATGCAGCCGAAAGACCAACTGTAACGGCTGGCGGCGGATTTTTTCCGCCCGAACCGTTACTTGTGCCACAGCCAATCTGGAGGCTGAGCAGGATCAGCAACAGGAAAGGGTTTGCGCGGCGCAAAATGACTCTCCGTGAACGGCCTAAATCGGATGGAGCTATCGCTCCACTATGCCGCTTCGCCCACGCCGCAAACAACTGGACGAAAGTCCAAGAAGAGTGCAGGCCCGAAATAGCGTATTTGGCGCGCACCGCTGCGTTCACGTCAATTCGGCAGGTCCTGCAGATGAGGTGGCGACTGGAAGAAAGGGAGGAGCGCTCGTCCAAATTACTCGCCAGCTCACTCAGCGATAGTACTTGCGCCGCCCTCAACCCTAACTAACTAAACGACTTCGGATACTGGCTCGCTTGGCACACGCATTGCACCAATTGTCTGCGGACGGCAATGAAACTCAGCAAATGAAGCTTGGAAATGAAAGCGCAACGGCAGATGAACCAAATGAGACACGACGCAGACACTGAACAACTGATTCCCAGCATTTTCTTTTTGCTGAAGAAGTGGGAATCAATCACGTGGAACCGGGAGGCCGGGAAAATGAATTGGGACCAACTGGAAGGAAAGTGGAAGCAGTACAAGGGCGAGGTTCGTGAAAAGTGGGGCAAATTAACGGACGACGACCTGCATATCATCGCTGGAAGGCGGGAACAGTTAATCGGCCGCCTGCAGGAACGTTACGGGATCGCCAAGGAAGTCGCGGCCCGCGAGGCCGATGAATTCGTGAAGGCGCTCACCGCTGAGGAAGAAGTGGAACAGCGCGCGAATCGGGCTAGAGCCGGGCGCTAGCGATTTGGCTTTTGGTGGGAAGCAGGAGTCGCGATGCAGGCCCGGAGCCCAGGACTCCGGGCCTGTCTCGCGATAAAAAGAAATGCGAAAGGAACACAAACATGAAGCGCTCGGCGATACCCGGTCTTCTTTTAGCTCTGATTGGAATTGTGCTATTCGCTCATCTGGGAATCGCACGGGCCATGCAGAACCAAACGGCACTGCGCAAGGCCACCGTCCGGCGGATGGAGACCGCACAAAAAACGGAGCAAGCGTTTCCCGTAGCATCGCTGCTCGCTGGTTTCTTCTTTATGAGTGGAGTCGGTTTAGTTGCGGTAAGCGCGCATCCGATCGCTCTTTCGCAAATGGAAGATTCCGACGGCCAAAGGAGTGATTCGGTCTAATCTTAATCCTGATTCCGGTATTCTTCCGGTACGTCGTCTTCAAGCACTTCGCGCGTCTTAACTTCGGATACATCCGGATCCGGCGCGTTCTCGATTCCACTTACAATCCCCGCCTCAAAATCCTGCCCCTCTTCAGCGAGCTCTCGAACGCTTTCAGAATCGACGTCCTCAATACCCGAGAGGCCCTGAGTATCCCCGGACTGTCCGCCTTCCGCGGCCAATCCCACTCCCTGGCGAATCTGTGCGACCGGTTGTTCGGTCAGTTGGGTGCTGCGGGAGCGACGCCTGCGGGGAGCAGCCTTTTTTGTTTTTGCAGAAGTCTTCGCCCGGGACGCTCGTGATCTGACTTTCGTTTTGCGCGCCGGCTTGGCGGCTTTTGCTGTTTTCTTTTTGCGGGTGGTCTTTTTCTTAGCCATTCCCAAAGTCTAGCACCGCGCACGTAGCGACCGCAAAAGCCTTTCTGCCGATAGCCGTTGGGTCAAACGGCCATGGCCAGCATCAGAGTATAGTGGAGTGGGTGTGCCACGAGATTCAATAGCCAGGGAACAGGATTAAAACGCCGAATGGACGCCGAACGCGGCCCTCGAGGCCGAAGCAAGCCTGAAAAGTCGAAAGGCGCGTGGAAGCTCCTTCCGGATGTGTGGGAGCTTATCGAACCGCGCAAGACCATCCTCGCCCTGGGCTTCGGGTTGATGCTGATCAACCGCGTCGCAGGGCTCGTCCTACCGGGCTCGACGAAATTTCTAATCGACAACGTCATCGGTAAGCATCAGCGGCAGCTCTTATTGCCAATTATCCTCGCGGTAGTCTGCGCGACGCTCGTTCAAGGCGTAACGTCGTTCGCGTTGACGCAGTTGCTGTCGAAATCCTCACAGCGAATGATTTCCGACCTTCGCATCAAAGTGCAGGCGCACATCGGGCGCTTGCCAGTGGCTTTTTACGACGCGAACAAGACAGGCGTGCTCGTCTCACGCATTATGAGCGACGTGGAAGGCGTCCGAAATTTGATCGGTACCGGGTTGATCGAGTTCGCCGGCGGGATCATGACTTCGATCTTCGCGCTGATCGTGCTGCTGCGAATCAGTTCGAGCATGACGGCTGTCGCGGCGGTTGTGTTGATCGCATTCGCTATCTCGCTGAACAAAGCCTTCAAGACCATCCGCCCCCTTTTCCGCGCGCGTCCGAAATTAAACGCGGAAGTGACCGGCCGCCTCACCGAATCCCTCGGCGGCGTTCGCGTGGTGAAGGGTTACCACGCCGAAGAACGAGAAGGCAAAGTGTTCGCCGGCGGTGTCCAACGCCTGCTCGACAACGTGATTAAGACGCTCACGATGACTTCGCTGATGAGCCTTTCGTCGACGGTGCTGATGGGCCTCGTGAGTGCTGTGATCATGTTCCTCGGCGCGCAGAAGATTCTCGCTGGAACGATGACGCTCGGTACCTTCATCACGTTCACGATTTTTCTCGGCATGCTGATCGCCCCGCTGGTGCAGATTGTCAGTATCGGCCCGCAGTTGACAGAAGCCATCACCGGCCTTGAGCGCACCCGCGAAGTCTTGAACGAAAAACCGGAGGATGAACAGCCCGACCGCACAATCGTTCTCGATCGCATTACCGGTTCCGTGGCTTTCGAGCATGTGGACTTCTCCTACGACACGGGCAAGCCCGTGCTGCATGACATCAACTTTGATTCAGCGCCCGGCACTGTGACGGCTCTCGTAGGCCCATCCGGCGCTGGCAAATCCACAATCATCGGCCTCATCGCCGCTTTTTATGTACCCACGAGGGGCCGCGTGCTCGTGGATGGCTATGACCTTGCACACGTCCGGCTCGATTCCTACCGCACGCAGCTGGGAGTCGTATTGCAGGACACGTTCCTCTTCGACGGAACGATTCGCGAGAACGTCGCCTTCGCGCGTCCCGATGCCAGCGAGAATGAAATTCTGGAAGCGTGCCGAATCGCGCGCGTGGATGAATTTGCGGAGGGATTTGAGAACAAGTACGACACGGTGGTTGGCGAGCGTGGCGTGAAACTTTCCGGCGGGCAGAAGCAGCGCGTCTCCATCGCGCGCGCGATTCTCGCCGATCCGCGCATCTTGATTCTCGACGAAGCGACCTCGAGCCTCGATTCCGAATCCGAAGCGCTCATTCAGGAAGGCCTTCGCTATTTGATGCGCGGGCGCACCACATTCGTGATAGCCCACAGGCTCTCCACCGTCCGTCGCGCTGATCAGATATTAGTGGTCGAGGCAGGGAGAATCGTCGAACGCGGTACTCACGAATCGCTCTATGGCGCAGGCGGCCGCTACTTCGAGCTTTATACGAAGCAACACGGCGTCGAAACCAACCTCTTTTTGGCGCCCGGCGAGGGTAGTTCGGCGCCGGACGAGTCGGAAATCCCGGTTAGCGAACCTGCCTCAGCGGGCCAGAGTGACACCGATCTTCCAAACGCGATTCGTCTTCTGCGTGGCCCCGGCAATTAAATCCACATCGTCAAAGAATGCGCTTTCAGTATCCGGTAATTGGAATAGGCGCCGAAGCCAGCCGCTCGATTCCCTTCCGTCATTTACCGCGCCATGCACACGCTGTACAATCTCCCCTCCCCGCATTTCTGAATGGCAAGAACCGGAGGCTCCCATGGTCGCGCGCGTCACGCACTATCGCATCCGTCCCGGGAAGCTCGAAGAATTTAGTGCCACCGTGCAATCCCTTACCGCAGCAATGGATAAGCTGAAAGGATTTCGGGTCCTATTGGTGTTACGAGGCGATGAATCATCGGGCCAGGAAGTCATGGCCATATCCGTCTGGGATTCTGCCGAGGACATGAAAGACAGCGACAGCAACTCTTTCTATTACCACGTGGTTTCGAAATTGATTGGCTGCTGTGAAAGCTTCTCGCCGATGCATGAACAGGAAGTCATGGTCAGCAAATTCGCAAATTGCTGACGATTCCGCTGGCCGATTCGTCGCAGAGATTCGACGCGATCGCTCATGCCTGCGGAATATTTATCCACATCGAGGTACACTGCTCCCCACGGACACGCTATTAGTCCGCAAAAGACGAACTCCGGAGATTCCATCGAGTGTCAGGCCCTGCCGAGCTGTTGCGTCAAATCCCCGCCGAGTTCACGCTTCCCGCGGCCATCATCGTCGGCTCCATCATTCTTGTGAGCCTTGTGCTCTTCCATGGAATGGGTATCCATTGGGTTTCCACGATCCATAAACGCGGCGAGCTCCGCTTGCGCGCCGGGCGCCCTCACGTTTTCGCCGCCCTTCTTCTTTTCGGCATCGCCGTCTTCCTTCTTCTCTCACTTCACATTATCGGCGTCGTCTGGTGGGCCATCGTCCTCACGCGCCTCGGACTGATCCACACCGCGAAGGATGCCATCTATTTTTGCGCCAACGCCTACACCACGCTCGGCTATGGCCAGGTGGACCTCGACCCGCAGTACCGCATCATCAGCCCTATCATTGGAATCTCCGGACTATTTACGTTCGCATGGACCACCAGCATGCTCGTCAATATCGTGCGGGAGCACAATGCTCTCCTCGAAACTCTGGAACTCGAACGCGCCAAGGAGAAGCAGCTCCGCCGAAATCTGAAGCTCGCCGTGGGCAGCGCCTTCACTCAGGAACGCAAATCCGAACGCGCTGAAAGCGCTTCGATTGCTGAGGAAAGCGCGGGCGCTTCGCTGCGGCGCCATTGGCAGCTCTGGCGCGAGGAGCGCCAGAAACTCAGAGCGATCCGCGCGAGTTTCTGCGCCGAGACCAAAGCCCTAATCCATCAAGAGCAGGATGCAGAAGAAAAGCTCGGTTCGCCCAGCCCGGAAGCGTCCCAGGCCACCCCGAAGCAAACTCCTCCGCAAAAGCCATAGCAACCGCAATCGCGAAAAAGGAATTGAATCAGGGAAAATCGCAGCGACTAACTCAATAAAATGGTGCCGGAGGAGGGACTTGAACCCACACGGGCCGTTAAGCCCACCGGATTTTGAGTCCGGCGCGTCTGCCAGTTCCACCACTCCGGCACGTGTTGCGGAAGCACGGCGCCTTTCAGCGCCGCTTTCAGACTAGATTGAATGTATCGCTTGTGAATGGCGCGGGTCAAGCAGCCGGCGGCTCGCCATCACACTGCTTACAGTTGCGTTCCGCAGCGGTCTAATGCGAGAGTCTTACAATTCCTGTTTGTTCTCGGAGGCCGCATGAAGCGCTCAGTCCACTGCCTATTGCTGATCAACCTCGCGCTCGTCACACTCGCGTTTCCTGCTCGCGCATTCGCCTCGGCCGATGAATCTGCCCCCGGCCATTTCGTCGAAGTCGAAAAGGGCAAGATCTACTACGAGGAATGCGGTGCCGGTCCCGACGCCGTCGTCTTAATTCACGACGGAATCGCGCACTCCGCCGTCTGGGACGCCGTCTGGCCCGCATTTTGTAAAGAATTCCACACGGTACGCTATGACCGCCGCGGATACGGCCGCTCGCCCGCCGCCACCACCTGGTATTACGAAACCGACGACCTCTTCACGCTACTCCGCCATCTGAAAATCAACCGCTCGTTCCTGGTCGGCAGCTCGCACGGCGGCGAACTCACGATCGATTTCACTCTCGCGCGTCCCAAACTCGTCGATGGAATGGTCCTCGTCGGCGCCGTCGTCAGCGGCTACGGCTTCTCCGATCACTTTCTGAATCGCGGCATTGCCAATAATGCCCCGATGGAAAAAAACGACGTCGCGGCCATGATTTCCAACTGGTCAAATGACAAATACCTGCTCGCCGCCGATCACCCCGAAGCGAAAAAGAAACTCCACGAAATCCTATCGGCCGCTCCACAGGATCTAAACCACCCCGACTTCCCGCGTCCCACGCCCGATTCTCTTCCGCGCCTCAACGAAATTCGCGTCCCCACATTAATTCTCGTAGGCGACATCGATATTCCCGACGTTCACGCCCACGCAGGCGTAATCGAAGCCGGTATCCCCAATTCCCGCCGCATCGTCGTAGAAGACTCCGGCCACCTCATGTACCTCGAGAAACCCGAAGAATTCACCCGCCTCGTAGTCACATTCATCAAATCCAACCGCGACTAATCCGCCGTTGCCGTTCAGTAGCACAGGCATTCCTGCCTGTGCCAACGAAACAACGCGGCACACATCCCCAATTCCTCGGCTCGCGCATGGCGTCGTTCTTTTTTCTTCGACACTCCGAACCCCGTGAAATACTCCCTCCCAACGCATCACCGCAGCACAAAATCACCAAACCCGTCCGCACCGCGCCTACTTCGCCGTCACCTTAATCTCACGCTCTTCGCCGCCTGCCACCTCGACGGACGTTCCACCTGCCAGATAGCCTTGAATCACCTCCGGCTTCCCCCACTCGAGGCTCCAGTCCTTCACGGCAACCGCCGTGTACTTCCCCGGCGACACCTGATTCATCGAAAACGATCCGTCGCTATCGCTTTGGTCCCGCCGATACTCCGTAAGCTCCCGAAGATCGTCCGGAACCAGCACCACCATCATTCCCGGAGCCGGCTTCCCTCCACGCTCTACGATCCCTTTCACGCGTGCATTTACGCCGCGTGCTAAAGTCAAAATCAACCGCAGGTCGCTCCCGTTACTAATCTCGATCTTGCGTCCAGTCACTTTTGTTCCGCCGGCGCTCACGCTCCGAAGCTCCAGCCCTCCCGGCGCCACGGAAGACACTTCATACACTCCCGGCTCGATCTGATCGGAAGAAAAACTGAAATTCCCGGCCGAGTCTACGTCCTGCCGGAAGCCGCTTCCCTTGGAAGCGTTCCTCAGAAACACGCGCACGCCCTGCGGTGGAGATGTATTCCCTTCCAACCGTACGATTCCACTCACCACTCCCGCGGGCGCTATTCCCCTCACATCAAGCGTCTGCCCATCCGCGGGATCCACGGTCACCGACTTGCTGAATCTCATGGACTGCCGCGCCTCTCGGGGATTGAAGGTCATCACTTGGAGGACTGAGGGCCCGGGGCGCAGGCCGTCGACTTCCATAATGACAGTTCCGGACTGTTGTTCGGAATCACCGTCTTCCGCACTCGACTCTTGAGTCGAAACCCTAACCCGATCCTGATAAGTTCCGAGAATTGTTTGGCTCACAAGGATCTGCCTAAATACTTTCGAATCCCTTTCCTCCACCTCAACACGCAAGTGCATCGCGGGTATGGGCACGAGTCGCATGTCAGCCTGTGCGCTACCGCCCGTCTCCACGCGGATAGACGCTGCGCCACTCACGTCAATCGCGTTTGGATAGTACGTAATCGGATAGACCAAATCGAGGCTGGAATTGGTTTGCCCAGCCTTTTGCGAAGCGGACGAGTCGCGGAAGGAAACATTTCGCGCGTAGTCCGCGTACCAGGGCTCCGCCGAGACCGCCAGATAGTAGTTGCCGCTCGGCAAAGACCCGAATCGATACTGTCCCTTCTTCGTTCGTGTCTTTGGTGCCCGTTCAAATGCTTCACGTGCCCGCCGCTCTGCAGTGTCCTCACGAAATAAAAGCATTCTTGCGGACTGGACCGGCTCGCCAGCCTCATCCGTCACCTCGCCGGAAATCACAGCCTCTGGCGCCAATGGAAATACCAGATTCTCGGAATTCAGATTTGGCCCCACAAGGATCGCCGTCGTGAATTGCTCATGCTGCAAATACATCTGCTCAACGTAACCCTTCCGCCGCGCCTCTAGGATGTAGCGACCCGCTGGAATCTGGGTGAACACAAAGCTACCGTCTGTGCCGGCTCGCAATGTGCGATTCAAGTTCGGCGACGATGCAGCAGCAATCAACACATAGGCGCCAGCCACAGGCGCGTTCGTCATCGAGTTCACCACGCGGCCTGTGATTCGGAAGTCGCCCGTAGCTGCCGCGTCGGTCCGTTTTTGCTGCTGCGCTGCTTGTGTCTGCGACGATACCGGCGCTCCCGCGCGAGACGCATCCTGCGCCGCGCTTCCCCCCAACAACAGTGCTATCCACGCAAGCGTTTCGAGCATGATTTATTTCTCTCTCTGCAGGAGTTCCAGTTCCAAGTGACTCTCTTGCTTCGGGCTGAGCGTTACGTCTTGCGCCTTCGTCAGGTAATTTCGCAGCGCTTCCGGGTTCGCGTACTCAAGATCGTCGGCCTGATCGATTGCGATCGCGCGATAGGAACCAGGCGCGAGGTCGCCTACAACGAAGGTCCCGTTCGTTATTTGTGTCACTTTTATCAGTCGCGGCGCACGATTGGATACCAACAGCACCACTCCACTCGCGGGCGCCGATCCTTTCCCTCGGACATTCCCACTCACTTTCGCGCCGTCGTTCCTCAGCGTGATCTCGATCGCTTCCGTCGTTCCGCCCTCCGGCACCGTCAACTCGTCGGTCAGCAGATCAACGGACCCGTACAGCGCGGATTCCACGTACCACCCGAAATTCGGCCGGATGTCCACCGAATAAATTCCCGGCTCCACGCTCTTAATTACCACGCGCCTTTCATCTCCGTCCACTTCCCGTTGGGACCACGCGGTGCCGGGGCGCTGCACTCGGTTGCTTCTCCGTCAAAAACACCGCGCCAGTCGGATTATTTTCATTGGCGCCCGCGCCGTTCTCGTTCGTTCGGAAGTCCACGGGAATCGAGGCCATTGGTGCCACGGATAAGGTCACGTTCGTAATATTCGAGCCCACGTGCAGCGGCATCCTGCCCGGCAGAAGAAATTTCCCCGTCGACGAAGCAGTTCGCCACGAGTGTGTAGATTCCCGCCGGTATCTCCCCGCTCCGAAACACTCCCGTCACTGGGTTCGCCCTCACACCAATCGGCACATGTCCTCGCCAGAGCTGTCTCTCAACTGCGGATAGCATGGCTGTCCAGGCGTTCCGCCCACGACTGCGCCCGAAATTCGGTACAGCGGCACAGTGCTTAGGGCGAGCTCCAGTCGCGCCCGCCTTCCCGGATTCACCTCCACCGTGCGCCGCCCCTTCCAATTCGGCAGCGTTCGGATAGAACACCCGCGGATAGCCGACATCGCTCCCTTGAGCGCCGTCCCCGACGTGTCCCACAGGTCGAAAACTCGGACCCACCGACACATAGTATTTGCCTGGAACCAGGTTACCGGCCCGGTATTCACCTTGCTCGTCCGTCTGCCCTCCTCCGTTCGTGCTCCAGTGGCGGCGCCCCTCCTGAACCTGCGAGCCCAACACGCGCACGGGCAGACCCTCCACCCCCTCGCCATCCTCGCCCGTCACGTTCACCGCGATCGTACTTTCCGGATCGAGCTTCAGACACCAGCGGCGACGTATCCCGCACCGACCGTGACCATAGTAGGACGATCCGCCGGAGGAATCTGTGTATCCCGGCTTATGTGCGTTGATTCCACACTCTGGCCTTGCGCCAGGTTCTCGAATCGGAATTTGCCGCCTTCATCTGTGAGCACTGCTTGCGATTGCCCTCCCATCAACTGCACCATCGCTCGTCGGATTGGTGCGCCCGTCAAAGCATCCACCACGGTTCCGCTCAACTTATACTGCCCTGCGCCACTCGACGTATCCGCGGCTCCGTTGGGACCGATCTGGATTTGAAGGGGCGCTGCGGGCGTGGCCACAACAAGAGAGGAAATTATGCAGAAAGCACAAACGCAGATTACGTACCGCAAGAGGTACAACACCCGGTCACGCATTTGTCCTCTTAACCGGTTGAATACTGTGAAGGATTATACCTTAAACCAATCGGATAAGTCCTAAAGCCGTCATAGTCACCGCTGAAGGCAGGTAGCCGGCTAGCTGCTCACTTCGGACCGTAGAAAAGATAATCCGCGGAATACGGCACGCGCACTTCTCCGCCCGAGTGCGAACCCTCACACCCGGACGCAGGCGCTTTGCCGCCTTTAGTGTTGATCCGCTGGATCGTTGTGGCGCGTGACAGCACCCCGCTGCCTTCGTGGCTCACAATGTTGACCAGAAGCCACGGAATCGAATCAGCGTCCGGTGAAGGAGCATTCGCAACAGCCTTTCCGATCACTCGGCTGCCATCGTTCGCCTCCCACGACGGTCCAGCAAAATGCTTACCGAAGGCCTTGCCATCCTGGTCAAAGAGTTGCGCGTCCGGAGCCTTCAGCGTCCAGGCGAACTGCCCGGCTTCACCCTTGCAGATGTAGACCTGATCGCCCTTCGCATGCACCCGAAACAAAAGTTGTTCGTTGGCCGGCGGCCGCAGTTTTTCCGGCACCTCTTGCGCGCCAACGGCGCACGAAAGAATGGCGCTCGCAACGGCGAGTAGAGCAACACATCCGAATCCGCCAATGTGAGTGAGCATAGGAAGTTTCCTCCTGTGAAGGCGCAGCGCAGATCGCTGCGCAATATAACTCAAGTCACCGTACATCATGAAACAGAACAGCGCGCGTTAATTGAAGCCGAAATTCAAAGGTGTGACGAGAGTTTCGGCTCCGGCAACCGGGTCCCGAGCTTATTGGAAGTGTCAAAAGTAACAGGGTGACTAAATGCTGGGCCAATGAGCCCTTAGGGTGACTCAGTGCGGATAGGTGTTGCGAAATCCGCTTCCCACCACCTTTCTCAAAACGAGATAGCTAGTGATAAGCCCTGTGGCTGTTGAAAAAGGTCGATTTTTCTGAAAAAAGTCAAAAATCGGGTGATAGAAAATGTCCAGGAGGCTGAGAAAAATCGTTTGTAGAGCTTCCTAACGCGATCCAATTTTTGCAAATTCTGAGTGAGGGAGTTTTTCAACAGCCACCCCTGTTACCAACAGTTATCCAGAAGCAAAGCGGGTTTTTATCTTGCTACGGAGAAAATCGTGGCAGGTCGACTACGGCAATCAGCTAAATCTCATTTTCGTTACTACGTCCTGGAAACCTGGAACGTCGCGAATATTTGCATAGTCCGGCCAGCACTTCGCAGTAATCAGCATCGGATCACGGATTTCGTACGCCTCACGGATATATTCCAGGGCTTTCTCCCGCTCTCCGACAGCGGCGGCTGCAATCGCCATCTGAGAGGGCTGAATATACTGGCTTGCGGCTCGATCAACCAATTCCGCGTAGAGTACATGGGCCTCCGTCGGCTTACCGCAGTCGGCGTAAGTCATCGCCAATGCCACCATCGCAAACGGATGCCGCCTCGAAACGGCGAGCGCCATCTTGCCGGCCTCCGCGGCTTCGTCGAACTCACCATGCCAATGGAGTACCATCTCGTAACACCAATAGGCGATATAAGGCCCCTCCAGTTCTACGGCAGTTTGTCCGGCCGACACGCTCTCGGCGCCCCTGCCCGCGTGGCTGTAAGTAAGGGCCAGAATTGCGTTGGCGTAGGGGGAAAGCGGGTCGTACTTGACTGCCTCCTTGGCGTGGATAATACCTTCTTCAAAGCGACCTGCGACCCATTGCAAGTAGAAGAGACCGTACCAGTCTAGGGCCTGGATGTACCGCGGATTCAGAGTTAGCGCACAAACAAATTCCTGCTCAGCCTTGGACCAGTCCCAGTCATATAAGAGGCAAATGCATGCAAGGGCGCAATGTGCCTCGGCCAACGACGGATCAAGCGCAACCGCGCGCGTTGCGGCTTCCTTCGCTTGCGGCATTGTCGCTTCTGGCCGCTCGAATCCGTAGAAGCCGAGCATGGTGCGAGCATCCGCCAATCCGGCCCAAGCCAGCGGGTACTCCGGATCGATGGCGACCGCGCGCTCGAAGCACTGCGCCGCACGCTGGATGTCCAATCCCCGCCGATACAGCAATGCGCGACCTTTCAGGTAGAGCTGATAAGCCTCGAGGTTTTCTGTACCTGCTCTCTCTGCCGCCTGCCGATCATTCTTCAAAGTAACCTTCAACCGTTGTGCTATGGACCCTGCGATCTCGTCTTGAACTTCGAAGATATCCCTCATTTCTCGGTCGTACCGTTCGGACCAGAGATGATATCCATCCGCGACGTTGACGAGTTGGGCGGAAATACGAAGGCGGTTACCAGCCCTGCGAACGCTACCCTCGAGAACGGTTCGAACGTTTAGCCGCCCCCCTACTTCGCGCAAGTCGACTTGCTTCCCTTTGAAAGAGAATGCGGAACTACGTGCTGCTACGCGGAGATTTTCGATTTGGGATAGAGCGTTGATGATCTCCTCCGTGATTCCGTCAACGAAGAACTCGTTCTCCACATCGGCACTCATGTTGATGAACGGCAACACGGCAATGGAGGCCTGCGGGGCAGCACTCGCGGCGAGAGGTCGGGAACTGTCTGCAGAGTGTCGGCCTGATCCCGGGCGCGCTGCAATCGGCGCTGGGATGGCTTCTGTTTCATCGTCTGCTGAGTCTCTCCGGCCACTCTCTATATCTCTCTTGAGCCTATGCAGATCGGACCGCACGTCGGCCGCGTGTTGATAACGCAGATTTCTATCCTTCTCCAAAGCCTTGCGGATGACCTCTTCGAGCGCCGGCGGAATATTAGGGTTCAGACGAACGCAGGCCATCGGAGTGCGGTTTAATATAGCTTCGGTGATGACGCCGGCACTTTCGCCGCGGAAGGGAAGCGTCCCAGTCGCCATGTCGTAAAGAACTACACCAAAAGAGAACAAATCGGTTCGCGTGTCCAGCCTCTTGGCCCGAACCTGCTCCGGTGACATGTAGGCCACCGTTCCAACCACGGTTCCTGGACTGGTTAAATGCTCTTCTGGGACATGGGAGAGAGATTGCGTTGTCGCCGCGCCAATGTAGCTAGCCGTGCGGGTAGGATCTACCTCTTTGGCCAGCCCAAAGTCGAGGACCTTAGCGTGCCCACGCTTCGTAACGAAAATATTTGTTGGTTTGATATCACGATGAATGATGTTTTCGGTGTGGGCAGCATCGAGAGCGTCAGAGATCTCGATGGCCAGCGAGAGCAGCATCTCAATTTCTAGCGGACCTTCCGCGATCCGATGCTTCAGTGTAACGCCATCCAGATACTCCATAGCGATGAACGCGCGGCCTTCGTGCTTACCAACCTCGTAAATGGTGCAGATATTCGGATGATTGAGGGCAGATGCACCGCGTGCTTCGCGACGAAACCGTTCAAGGGCTAGCGGGTCTTCGGCGAGGTTCTCCGGCAGGAATTTCATAGCCACAAAACGACCGAGTTCCGTGTCTTCCGCCTTGTAAACGGAGCCCATGCCACCGCTGCCGAGTTTTTCCAGCATCCGATAGTGTGAGCTCGTTTGCCAGGTCATGGGATTCAGTTCGGTCACGCTTGATGCTAAGCCAAGTATACCAGGCCACTACCTACCGTTAAAATTGACAGGTCTTCCGGAACTCCTGAATTCGAACATCCGCAGGGGCATCCTGGCACTTGATCCAGTTCCTCAGGTGTGCGGGCGATGCGAGACTAGCGCGGACTTTTGGGGCCGGTTCCTCCGATACTGAACTCTGCAGACAGGAAACGCTTAGGATTGCCGACCACAGCAGACGGTTATTTTTGCCAACCCCCGGCATCTCTAAACGATTGCAGCTTGTTGCAGTCGGTGTCAGCATGGTGCGGGCTTACGGTTACCAGCGCCGGGATTCCAACGGTCCCGCCGGGCTGGAGGCGCAGAGAGAGAAGAACTGATGAAGACATCGATCGTCATGGCGGCATCTTTGCTCGAAATCGTTGTGGGGTTAGCTTTCATCGCGGTCCCGGATATTCCGTGTCGACTGCTATTCGCGGCTACGCCCGAGAGCGTAGCTATTCCGCTTGCGCGATTTGCCGGAGTGGGCCTTTTGGGGTTGGGTGTCGCCTGTCTGCCTTCGACGCGAGTAGAACTGAACCGAGGCGCCGTGCTGGGCCTTCTTGCATTCAATGTTGGTGCGACCATCTTCTGCGCGTGGGTCGCTGTTGCGACCTCGTTCCGGGGCTTCCTGTTATGGCCGGCCGCCGTTCTGCATGCCGCTATTGCTGCTGCACTGTTTCCGCAGTTTCTGGCAAAGGGTTCGCTCCGGAGCTAGCTTTGGGCATGGGGTCGCCCCACCCTGTGTTTGAGTTGCTCGTTCTTCGCAGGGGGCGAGGCAAGTTCTAGGTGGCCACAACTCAGACAGACCGAAATATCTTGGCAGATGTAAACCGGGAGTTGATTCACGTTTTCATACTCGCGAAATGCAAATGTCATTTCGGATTTGAAGGTTCGCTCGTTAGGGGATGCGCATTTCTTGCAAGACATGACACTTCTCCCCGAACTCGGCCCGAGCACTGATCATTGGTGATCAGAACCGCGGCAACGACGCGCTCGGAGCTGTCAAGAGTACCAACTCTTATGATTCTCCACCAAGGATGTTCTTACGCGATTGAAGAGCGTTTGCGCCTCACCTCTTTCTTTCTCCAGTCGCTTACCAGGAGACCTAGAGCAACGAAGGAACTAACCCTGGAGGACGACTATGAATTCGATAACAAATGAAGGACTCAAAGTGCGTCACGTCGCTTCTCGTCGCGATTAGATGTTGATAAATCCTCTTATCACCACCTTTCTCAGAGTGCGACGAAGCCCTCAGATTACCGCTGAGACGAGACGCTTAGCTGCTTTGTAACGACTCCGCTTCGTTGCGTCATTTTCCACTGAGCCTTCCTTTCTGCCCGGCAGACTCCACTAGGCTCTCCGCCGCCATCACGCAAGTCTGTCGTAGTTCCCTCACCACGCTCTCGTGAACGCCGGGAATCAGCAACTGCGTCGCGGTTCCGTGCGACAGCGCCGCAATCGCTAGCGTCAATCGCCGATGATCCTCCGGTTTTCCGCCCAGGCAATCGGCCAGCCGGCGTTGCAGTAACTCGAATGACGGCCTCGGCTCATCTCGATGCAGCCGCGCAGACCAGTCCGCATGAATCAACTCATACTCGTGCTTGTGGCTCGCTGCAAAGTCCAGATAGCGCCGGCAGAACTGCGCAACCGCTCGCGACCCTTTCACCGCCCCGAAGAGTTGCAGCTGTGCGCGCAGTCGCAATGCCTCTAGAATTTCCCTTTTGTCTTTAAATCGCTGATACACCGTCGGAGTTGTCGTCCCCGCTTCGCGTGCCACCGCCCGCATCGTCAGCCCGCGTTCGCCCTTGCTTCGCCACAATCGGTACGCTGCGTCCAGAACATCGCTTTCTACTTCTAGATTAGGTTGGCGCGGCATCTAGAAATTCCCCCTTGGCTGCTATACCGTTGCGCTGGAAGCCTGTAACAGAAGCTTAATATATTTGACACCGTTAAACAAACGTTGTATAAGTAACAGTCCATATCTTACCTGTTCCGCAATCAAGGAAAGGAAGGTCAAGGAGGGATCCGTTCGTGAAGTTGCTGAGCGATTCGCATTTATTTCAATACACGGTGATTACCAAGGCCAGTCCTCAAGTCGCCTGGAACATCTTCTCCGATTGGACCCGCTGGCCCTCCTTCGCCAACGTCTACGGCAACCTTCGCTGGCACGAAGGCAGGCCCTGGCGAGTTGGCAGCCGTCTTTTCATCGAAATCTTGCGTCCGGTGGAAACCGTGATCGAGCACGTGATCATCACCTGCACGCCGATGAAGCAGGTTGGCTGGATCGATAGCGCCATGGGCGTCACCATTATTCAGTGGGTTGAGTTCGAACAGCAGGGCGAAGGCCGCACCGTGATTCACACCTGGGGAGAAATTGCCGGAGCAAAATTCGAAGTCGCCGGCCGCACCGTTCCGCAGCTCGTCAACACCTTCACCGAAACCTGGTATGAAAATTTCCGCTCCGCCTGCGACGAAGCCGCCGAAATCGGTGATCTTGTCGCCGACCCCGTCTAAGAAATCGCGCTCTCGCGGCGCGTGAGCCATTTCGCGCGCCCCGCATTTCAGCCCACCCAAATTTTTCGCGGGATCATTTCGCGGGATCAAAGCAGAACTTCGGAAAAACGAATTCCGGAGCCGCGCGCTCGCCCAGGATTTGGCGCAGCCCCGGAACCCGAGGAGGAACCGGTGAGGATTTAGTTCGCCGACGACGAAGCGCCAACCGCTTCGTACTCTTCCGTTGACGAGCCCTTCGCGCGATCGATCTCGATGCGGCCCTTGAAATACGCGCCGTCTTCGATGCTGATCCGCGAAGTGGTGATGTCGCCCGTCACCGAGCCGTCCTTCTTGATCTCGACGCGGTCGCTGGCGCGCAGGTTGCCCTGTACTTTTCCGAAGACGACCACTTCGCGCGCGTGCACTTCCGAATTCAACTGGCCGCTGCGTCCCACCGTGAGACGCTGCCCCTGCAGCGCAATCGCGCCTTCCACTTTGCCGTCAATTTGCAGATCTTCTTCGCCGGAAATCTTGCCCTTGATTTCCAGGCTCGCTCCCAGGCACGAAAGCCCCCGGGCTGTCGGCGCACTCGGCGTTGTTGCCGGCGCGCTGAAACGCGTCGCGCTTGCGGCGCTATTGAAATTTGACGCTGGTGCACTTCCCTGCCCCGATGCCGGCGCGTAGCCGGGCGCTTCGGGTTGAGTCTTGGTCCACATGGTGCCTCCTCGTTCGATTCGAAAGGGTCGTCAGGATTGGCTGACGTACGACAACTCTATTCGCACGCGGCGAGCCGAGGCAATCCAGAAAAGGTTCAGGTATGCGCATGCAAAACCTGTCCGAATGGACAGGTGGCCGCGCGTTTTGCAAGATGGACTTTTTCAGCTGCAGCGAATTGACGGCTGAGATTCTTCGCTTCGCTCAGAATGACAAGAGCCGCGGCGATTGCGCGAGCCTGCTGATCGCGCGAGCGGGCACGGCATGCCGTGCCCTACTGAAAACAACGCGAGCCGATTAGGCGTTGTCGATTTGGGCGCGCTGCAGGCGATCGGAGTAATCGATGTAGAGCGTCTTCCACTCGGAGTAGAAATCGAGAGCGGCCATGCCGGATTCGCGGTGGCCGTTGCCCGTGTTTTTGATTCCGCCGAAAGGCAGATGCGTCTCGGCGCCGATGGTGGGCGCGTTCACGTAGACGATTCCGGTTTCGAGATCGCGTTGCGCGCGGAAGGCGTCGTTCACGTTGCGCGTGTAGATGGAGGACGAGAGGCCGTACTTCACGTCGTTCGCGATGGCGAGTGCGTAGTCGAAGGTCTCGAACGGAATCACGGAGACGACCGGGCCGAAAATTTCTTCCTGGCAAATGCGCATCTTCGGATCGCAGTCGATGAAAACGGTGGGCTCGTGGAACCAGCCGTGCGCGTAGCCGCCGCCTTCGAGTCGCTTGCCACCCACGGCGAGTTTTGCGCCTTCGTCCTTGCCGATTTGCACGTACTTCATCACGGTTTGAAGCTGCTGCTCGTTGATGCACGGGCCCATTTCGGTGGCGGGATTCAGGCCATCGCCCACTTTCAGAGCTTGCGCGCGCATCACAAATTTTTCGACGAACTGGCCGTACACTTTTTTGTGCACTGCGACACGACTTGCTGCGGTGCAGCGCTGACCGGCGGTGCCGAAGCCGCCCCAGATGGCGCCGTCGACGGCAAGATCAATGTTGGCATCGTCCATCACGATGATGATGTTTTTGCCGCCCATTTCGAGGTGGCACTTTTTGAAAGTTGGCGCGCAGGCGTTGCTCACGATGCGGCCGACTTCGGTGGAACCGGTGAAGCTGATGAGGTTGGTGTCCGGATGAGCGAGCATCGGCGCGCCTGCATCGGGACCGTCGCCGAACACGACGTTCATCACGCCACGTGGCAGGCCGGCTTCCGTGAGCACCTGCATCAGGTTGTAAGTTGAAAGCGGCGTGTCTTCGGCCGGCTTGATGACGACCGTGTTGCCGCAGACGAGCGCGGGAATCGCTTTCCACGACGGAATCGCCATCGGGAAATTCCACGGCGTGATCAGTCCCGCAACGCCGATTGGCGAGCGCACGCACATTGCAAATTTGTTGGGCAACTCGGACGGAGTGGTCTGGCCGAATTGGCGGCGGCCTTCGCCGGCCATCAGGTAAGTCATGTCGATGGCTTCCTGCACGTCGCCGCGCGTTTCGGCGAGCACTTTGCCCATTTCGCGCGTCATGTCGATCGCGAAATCTTCTTTGCGCTGGGTGAGAATTTCGGCGGCGCGGTAAAGAATCTCGGCACGCTTGGGCGCAGGCGTGAGGCGCCAATCTTTGAAGGCGCGCTTCGCAGCGTCGATCGCCAGGTTGACGTCGTCCTCTGACGATGCCGGGAACATGCCGACGAGCTCGCCCGTGTTCGCGGGATTGCGGTCTTCGATGGCTTTGCCGCTGCGCGCGGGAATCCATTCCCCATCGATGTAATTCTTAAAGACCTTTGGCGTCACTGCTGTGGCCATGCGAAATCCTTTCGTTCTGACGGTGATTTGAAGTGGTTACTCCGATTAGATGACGATCCTGCGCTAACGACGCATGGCGGGATCGAGCGGAGGTGGCGACACAAGCAATTGCGGTCGAAAAGACAGACCGCAAGCGAGCGGCTTGCCACGGTTTTACCGCCGATTAGAAAGTTGTACATCGTTGAATCCTTGTGGGTTAGCAGGAGCTTTAATCGCGGAACCGTAGATTAAAGATGCAGTGACGAGGGATGAGTGATGAGTGACGAGTTGGGGGAAATTCAGAGCCAAGCTGGAATGAAAAACACGCGAAAATTCTCGATTAGGAATTTCTAGTGGGCTGTGTTTTCTATGAGTTGAGTTGAATTCTAATTCCAGATTTGCGATTAGAACCGCAGGCGGCGCGGACGCTTGCGGTGCGGAGGCTCCCCGCAGCGCTCGGGGCAAGGCTAGAGCGGGCTTGCTTGAGCGCTGCGCCTTACTGCCGAGTTGGCGGTCAGTCTTCATAAGTCTGCGGTGACGGTAGCATAGTGCGGCGGGCGATTCAAGCTGGTTCGCTAGCGGAAGCTCTTGGTTGCCGGGAACATAGAGCGCTCAGAGAACACTGTCGCTAGCAATAAGAGTGGTTTCTTTTCGGCATGAATTAGAACGCAAACTATTTACATATATACCACAATGTGGTATATATCTCGCTGTGGTATTCATCGAATCCAAGGTGTTTACCCGGCGGCTTCACGAGCTTGCCAAGGATTCCGCCGATACGGTTCTGGCCGAGATTCAAAGTGGTCTTCTCGAAAATCCTGCCCGGGGCGACATGGTCAGAGGACTCGGAGGAGTTCGAAAGGCGCGGGTCTCGAATCCGACGCGCGGCAAAGGCAAGCGTGGCGGCTTTCGGTACATGTATCTCTACCTAGAGCGTCGCGACCATCTCCATCTGCTTTTCCTGTTCGACAAAGACGAGCAGGAGGATCTCAACCCGGCGCAGCGCACTTTTCTCCGGCAACTGGTGGAGCGAATCAAGACCTACTGAGAGAGAACCCATGGCCAAGAAAATCAAAGTGAAGGTATTCGACGAATTGCGTGAATCACTTCAGGATGCGTTGGTGTTTGAAACGAACCAGCGTGGCGGAATTGACGAGACAGACCTCCGCGTTACGGCGCTACCTCCGCCACCAAGGAAGCTGCGACCTAGAGATATTCGCGCGATCCGACGTTCGTTGAATGCCAGCCAAGTGCTGTTTGCGCGGTTCTTGAACGTCAGCCCCAATACGATTCGAAGCTGGGAACAAGGCACGCGGCGGCCGCAGGGAGCGGATTTGAAGCTGCTCGCGATCGCGAAAACGAACCCTCACGCGCTATTGAAGATGTAGGCCGCTCAGGGAAAAGCCGTGCAGTGCCAGAACCCAGCGATGACCGCCCCCTAAGACGCCCGAACAAGAGGCTTGCGCGGATGAGGCAGCGCAAGCGGTATGCAGCAACGCGGAGTTTTTAGTGTCACGGCGAAAGAGTCTGTGTCGCAACCGCCAAAAGCGGATTTCCACATCCTTTTTCGGTTTTGACCTTTGTTGCGGCAACACAACTTGCGCGATTCTCCAGAAAATACAAACTGTGGAAAAGCCGGTTGCGACACAGACTCGAAAGCCGTGACCTACAAGGACCGACTACCGGCAAAAAGTCAAAAGAGCCGGCAGGATGTCGGCGCTACAAGGGAAAAGGCGAAAAGAACGATGTCGCGATTGCCAAGCATTGAAGACTGTGCCGCATGGGACTTGGGGCACAGGCAGGAATGCCTGTGCTACTGGAAAGGCGCCTGCCGGCGGGAAAGCGGGATGTGTTCGACAGTAGGGGCACGGCATGCCGTGCCCGGCAAACGAACTTGGTATTGTCGAGCCATGTGTTGCGATTGAGAATTCAGAGGCGAACACTGGTAGCGCGGTTTCGGTGGATGGCGCGTGCGTGCTGATGGCGCGTTCGGGCACGGCATGCCGTGCCCCTACTGGGAAAAACGATGACGAGAAGCAGGAACGTGGTCGCGGCTGCGCCAAGCATCGGCGATCGTAGGGTCAAGTACTGATTGTTTGGGATTGGCGCGGGAAGGTATGCTGGGCGCAGTGGAGGGTGGCGATGGCGACTTCTGTGTGCCGGGGGATGATTTCGTTTGGGTTGGTGTCGATACCGATTCGGTTGTATGCGGCGGCGCGGGAGAAGCGGATCAACCTGCACCAGATTCATAGTGTGTGCAAGACGCGGTTGAAGCAGCCGCTTTATTGCCCGCACTGCAAGCGGTTTGTGGACCGGAAGGAAGTGATCAAGAGGTACGAGTACGGGAAGGGGCAGTACGTTTACATCGAGCCGGAGGAGATCAAGAAGATTACGCCGGAGTCGGGGAGGACGATGGAGATACTGGCGTTCCTCGAGGAGCGGGAGGTGGACCCGATTTATTTTGATTCGTCATTTTTGGCGCTGCCCGATGAGAAGGCGGACAAGCCGTATGTGCTGTTGCTGAAGGCGCTGGAGGAGACGAACAAGATGGGCGTCGCGAAGGTGACGATGTATCAGCGCGAGTACACGATATTTATTCGGGCGCGGAATCACGGGTTGACGCTGCATACGATGTATTACCAGAATGAGATCGCGAGCGTGGCTGGTTACGGGAAAAATTACGATATTAAATTGAGGGCGGAAGAGGTGAGGCTGGCGGAGCAGCTGGTGGAAAGTTTGACGTCGCGATTCAAGCCTGAGGCTTATAAGGATGAATTCCAGGCGCGGTTGCAGGAATTGATTGACGCGAAGCTCGAGGGCAAGACGGTGGCTCCGACGCCGAAGCGCGAGAAGGCGCCGGTGATTGACATGATGGAGGCGTTGAAGAGGAGCCTGGGCGAGGGGCGTCGCGCGGCGGGCGGGGCGAAGGCGAGGCCGGCGAGGGCGGCGTCGGGCGGGCATCGGCAGCATCGCAAGGCGAGTTGAGGCGCGAAATTTAGCTTTCTTGGGCTAATGAACGGAATTTGTAGGTCGATTTTTTCTTAGTCGCATTCCCCTTCTGCAAATTGGTGCACTTGACTGCGCGTGCCTTACGATGCGCGATATTGCCGTGGCGCGTGCGGTTGCTTGACATGATGGAGCGACGGCGAATATAAGGAACGGTTTCGAGCGGCGAGCAATTCGATTAGGAGAATCTTTGACAAGGAGAATCATGGGCCACGAACGCGGGGGAGAATCGCGGCAGGAGCGGGAGCAGTCTGAAGGGAAAGGGCAGCCGAATCGAAGGGAATTTTTGGCGGGATCGGTGGGGGCGTTGGCGGCTTCGCGGATGAAAAACTTGAACGCGTTTAGTTCCCTTCCGCGTGGGGGCTGCGACGATGGAGAAAGCGCCTACGGCGGCGGCACCGCGGCGCGTGATTATTGATACGGATCCTGGCGTGGATGACGCGCTGGCGATTTTGCTGGCGCTGCGGTCGCCGGAATTGCAGGTGGAGGCGATCACGCCGGTGGCGGGAAATGTGCCGCTGGATTTCACGCTGCCGAATGCGTTGAAGCTGGTGGAGATTGCGGGGAGGACGGATGTGCCGGTGGCGGGCGGGGCGCGTCATCCGCTGGTGAGGAAGTTGATCACGGGCGAGCGCGTTCACGGGAACAACGGACTGGCGGGCGTGGAATTTCCCGAGCCGAAGATCAAGCCGGTAGCGGAATCGGCGCCGGAAATGATTCGGAAGATTGTGAAGGCGAACCCGGGTGAAATTACGATTGTGGCGGTGGGGCCGTTGACGAATGTGGCGCTGGCGCTGCGCGACGATCCGGAGCTGGCGGCGAAAATTAAGAGCATCGTGATTATGGGCGGGTCGCTTTCGGGCGGGAACGTGACGCCGGCGGCGGAGTTTAATTTGTATGTGGATCCGGAGGCGGCGCGGATTGTGTTTGATGCGGGGGTGCCGTTGACGATGGTGGGGCTGGATGTGACGCGCAAGGTGCTGTTTACGGACGAACGGCTGAAGGCGCTGGAGACGGCGAAGAATCCGTCGGGGATTGCGGCGGCAAAAATTATGGCGGCGACGCTCGAGCATTTGAACCGAGGGCCGCACCCGATGATTGAGGCGATGCACGATCCGTTGACGGTGGCGAATTTGATCGATCCGGGAATTTTGACGCTGAAGGATTATTACGTGGAGGTTGAGACGGAGGGCGAGTTCACGGCGGGAGAAACGATTGGGTGGGCGTATGGGCCGGCGCGAGGCTCGGCGCCGATGGCGCTTGCGGATAAGCATGAAGGGTCGCCGGTGCTGGCGACGGAGGAGACATTCAAGGCGAATGCGCGAGTGGCGGTGGAAGTGGATGCGGAGCGGTTTTTCCGGCTGCTGCTGGGGCGGCTTACGGCTTAGCTCTTACGGCTTGGCTTGGATCGGCTGAATGCTAGTGTCAGCTTCGATCACTGGGATCAGGTCGGTCGGGATTTGAATTTTTGCGATGTAGCCGCGGGCGCCGGCATCGGCAGCCGCTCGGGCCATTTCGAGCGAATGATGCTGCGTGACGAAATAGATGTTGGCGTCCGGCAGATCTTTATGGATCAGCTGGGCGGCTTGCAGGCCGTTGAGATTGGGCATCGAGACGTCTAAGAGGATTACGTCAGGGGCGAGGGCGAGGGCTTTTTCCACGGCGTCCTTACCGTCTGTAGCTTCCCCGCACACGCTCCAACCTTTGTGCATTTCGAGGAGCATTTTCAGGCCCGCGCGAACCATCGGCACGTCGTCTGCGATGAGTATTCGTAGCATTGCGTTACCTCCGTTGCTGCTCTGCGCACTGACAGGAAGGAGCGGGATCGCGAGAAGGAACGCAGGGCCGGGGGATGAGCTCGTCTTCTGCTACCAAGATAAGACGCGGGTTAGGGCTGACGAATCGGGTAATTGCTGTATTCGACGGCGTTTCGCGTGACTTTATGGACACATAGTCACAAGGGTTTTCCTCAGATTGTGCAAAAAGGGGAAAAAGCCGAAGCGTCCTCGTCGAGAGTACTATCCAGAAGATTGTGGGCATCGCGGAAGCTGATTGAGCGCGCGGATTTGATAGACTCCCTGCGCCGAGAGGAGAAAGCGATGCTGAGGACTATTGGCAACGTGTTCTTGTGTTCCCTTTTCACCCTTGGCCTGGCGAATTCGACTGCGCCGACAACCTACGAAAATCTGAACGCCGTTCTGTGGATGCAGACCGCCGTGGAATACAAGGCGGCCACGTTGCAGACCTACCGCGTGGCGCAAGCAGCGCTGTTGCAGGGGCTTCGCGATCCGCATTGGACGGCGGCGCTCGAGCAGGACGGAGATTTCGAGAAGCTGCCTCCCGCAGTGATTCTGGATCTGGACGAAACTGTGCTGGACAATTCCGCGTTCGATGCGCGCCTGGTGGCATCCCCCGTGCCACTGAAGGAAATCGGCGCGGAGTGGACAAAATGGGCTAACGAAGTAGGCGCAGGTCTTGTTCCCGGGGCGATCGATTTTTTGCAGTTCGCGCATGCCAACGGCGTGACGCCGATTTACATTACGAATCGGAAGTGCGACTCATCGAAAGATGACGATCCGACGGTGGAGGTGCTGCGTAAGCTTCAGGTGCCGCTGGATTCGCCGGTCGATCGATTGTTTTGCGCGAAGGACAGCAAGGATACTGACAAGACTCCGCGGCGAAGGTTGGTCGCGGCAAAGTTTCGTATTCTTTTGCTATTTGGGGATCAACTCGGAGATTTTCTGACGATCCCGCCCGCCGAGGCAAATCTGGAGGGTCGCCAGAGGCTTTTCGTAGCTCACCAGAGCTTGTGGGGCGAGCGTTGGTTTCAATTGCCGAATCCGATGTATGGATCGTGGGAAGGGGCGGTTGGCTTTACCGTGGCGGACAAGCTGAAACATTTGCGACAGTGATCGGTCTTACCGAGAGCCTACCTGCGAAGATTGTGGAGATTGGACAGCACTTTGGGCCGTGCCGTTCTCGGCTGTACTGCC
The DNA here is from genome assembly GCA_963697645.1 of uncultured Acidobacteriota bacterium. GTDB lineage: Bacteria > Acidobacteriota > Terriglobia > Acidiferrales > UBA7541 > Palsa-295. Next base: position 454,399 of record CAVOOU010000002.1, read on the forward strand.
ACAGAGGGTCTTTATTTGGTTGATAACTTCAGATCGTATGGCCCGATTCGCGACCGGATTATCGATGTACTGACCTTCCCTGGACTTGTGATTACGCGCCTTTTCGATCTCGTAGGCATTCACGCCGGGAGCGGAAGTTTCGAGATGTGGTGGGCCTTCTTCTTCAGCAATTCGTTTTTCTATGCTGTCGACTGCTACTTCGTTCTCGACGTCTTGCACCTTCCTCCAGAGCACAGCGAATTTTGAATTGGCGGGTGAGCCTGTAAGCCGGATTCTGTGTGCTGCGTCTCGTGCGCTAACTTGCGTTAGCGGCGATTGGCGCTCTTGGCCACCGTGTTCTAGACGGGGCCAGGACTAAACCGACGCAGCGCGACGATCATTCCTCTAGGTCCCGGATCGCTCCGGGACTCAAGCAGCCTACCCGAGGGTCAGAGCGCCGCGCTCTTGCGAACGCGATGCATACGGGCCGGGCCAGCCCTCCCCTCCTATTTGGCCTTGCTCCACGCGGGGTTTTCCGTGCCCCGAGTGTCGCCACCCGGGCGGTGGGCTCTTACCCCACCTTTTCACCCTTGCCAAATGCGCTCGACCGATGGAGGCGAGCCCGCGGTTTTGCCGTGGGCCGGCCGCAGGGTGCGAATCACACCGGCGGTATATTTTCTGTGGCACTTTCCGTGGCCGCGACTTCGCGTTTCGCCTTCGCGGAACGCGCGACGCAACCCCCTGGCGTTACCAGGCGCGTTGCCCTTTCGCCGCGGCTCTTGCGAGGTAGCGGCGATGGGAGTCCGGACTTTCCTCCCGCTGGCCCTTTTCATCTTGCGATGAATTTGAGCTAGCCGGCGATCATCCAACTCACCCGCCGGGATAATTATACGGCATGTGCGCGAGCCTGCGATGGAATTGGCGGGAATTGCCGTCGGTCGAGCGGGCACGGGATGCCGTGCCCCTACTGACACAGGTGGCGGCGGAAAGGACATTCGTGGCGTGAGGTCTTACCAAGGAGATAATCGCCGCTAGTGAGACGGGAGGAGTTTTTCGAAGGCGGCTTCGTCGAGAATTGGGACGCCGAGGGTCTTGGCTTTGTCGAATTTTGAGCCGGGGTCGCTGCCTACGACTACGTAGCTGGTTTTTTTGCTGACTGTGCCGCCGGCTTTGCCGCCGTAGGCTGCGACGAGTTGCTCGGCTTGTTCGCGGGAGCGGCGCTCGAGGGTGCCGGTGAAGACGAATGTCTTGCCTGCGAACTGTGTGCCTTTGGGCGCAGGGCGCTCTTCTTTCATGTTGACGCCGACGGCGCGCAAATTGTCGATCAGTTTGCGGTTGGCGGACTCGGAGAAAAATTCCTTCACGCCTTCGGCGATCTTGGGGCCGATTTCGGTGACTTCAAGAAGCTCGTCCGTAGAGGCCGAAGCGAGTTTTTCCATCGAGCCGAAATGCCGGGCGAGGAGCTGGGCGGTACGCTCGCCGACGAACGGGATTCCGATCCCGTAGATCAGGCGCTCGAGGCTGTTCTTTTTGCTGGCGGCGATTTCGTCGAGGAGATTCTGAGCGGATTTTTCGGCCATGCGCTCGAGATTGGAGAGCGATTCGAGATCGAGCCGGTAAATATCGGCGTAATCTTTCACCAGATTTTTTTCGAGGAGCTGATCGACGATTTTTTCGCCTAGGCCGTCGATATTCATGGCGTGGCGGCCGGCAAAATGAAGAAGCGATTCACTTCTTCGATCCGGGCAGGAGACGTTGACGCAGCGATAAGCTACTTCGCCTTCGGCGCGATGGACGCGCGTGCCGCACGATGGGCACTTGTCCGGCATCTTGAACTGCTTTTCTTCCGTGCCGTGCTTGACGACCTTGAGGACGTGCGGAATCACTTCGCCAGCGCGCTCGACGAGAACCGTATCGCCGGCGTGGATGTTGAGGCGTTCGACTTCGTCCATATTGTGGAGGGTGGATTTTGAAACGGTGACGCCGCCGATCTGGACGGGCTCGAGAATCGCGAACGGGAGTGAGAACGCCGGTGCGGCCGACGCTGACGGCGATTTCGCGAAGGAGAGTGGTTTCCTGATGCGCTGCGTATTTATAGGCGACGGCCCAGCGAGGCGCTTTCGAAGTGAAGCCGAGCTCATTCTGCAAGCCGATTTCGTCCACTTTCACTACGATGCCATCGATTTCATATTCCAATTTCGCGCGCTTCGATTCCCAGGCGGTGAGATATTTCTCGACCTCCGCGAGCGAATGACAGACTTTCCAATCGTCGCTCGCTTTGAAACGGAGGGCCGAGAGCGTTTCGAGGATTTCTGACAGTCGCTTCTTGGGACCGCGTCCGTTCACGAGCATGTAGTAGGCAAAGAAATTGAGGCGGCGCGACGCGGTGACGCGCGTATCGAGCATGCGAACCGAGCCGGCTGCTGCGTTGCGGGGATTGGCGAATACTTTGCCGCCCTGCTCGGCTTGCAAGCGATTCATTTCTTTGAAGGCGTCGCGGGTCATGATCACTTCGCCGCGCACTTCGAAATCGCCGGGGATGCCGGATTTTTTCAGCAGGACCGGATCGATGCGCAGCGGAATCGAGCGGATTGTTTTTACGTTGGGCGTGACGTCTTCGCCGGTGGTTCCGTCGCCGCGCGTGACTCCTCGCACCAGCGAGCCATTTTCGTAAATGAGGGAAAGGCTGAGGCCGTCAAACTTATGCTCGGCGACGTAATCGACTTTTTCGCGGCCGGTGGTTTCGCGAACACGACGATCGAAGGCAGCGAGCGCTTCGAGCGAGAGCGCGTTGTCGAGGCTGACCATTGGCGTTTGATGGCGAACTTTTAGAAAACCTTCGCGGGGAGCGCCGCCGACGCGTACGGTGGGCGAATCGGCGGTGACGAGATCCGGATGCTGCGCCTCGAGTTCTTTGAGGCGATTCATCAGCCGATCGAAAGCCGCGTCGGAGATTTCCGGGTCGTCCATCACGTAGTAGGCGTATTCGTGACGGCGAATCCGGTCGCGCAGGCTTTCGATTTCTTTGGCGTCTTGCTTCTTCGACATGAAACCCCTGAGGGATGAAGAGAACGAAACCGGCACAATATTATACAATGTGAGTTTGCTTTCGCACTGCGAGACGAGACATTTGATGGCGAGGCTATGCCTGACGGAATTCAAGACGCGCTTTTGATCTACAACCCGACGAGCGGACGGCGGCAACACCGTCGCTTCGCGGAAATCGAGCAGGCGGTGCGCATTCTGAAGGATGCGGGAATTCGCACCGAGCTTGCGCCGACGACTGCGCCCATGAGCGCGGCGGGGATTGCTCACCAGGCGGTACAGCAAGGGCGCGGGATGGTGATTGCGTGCGGCGGGGATGGAACGAACAACGAAATCGTCAACGGTCTGGCTGGTAGTAATGTTCCGATGGCGGTGTTGCCGGCGGGCACCGCGAATATTCTGGCTAAGGAGCTGGGAATCCCATGGGATATTCCTCAAGCTGCGCGGCTGATTTCGGGAGGCACGGTCCGGCGCGTTGCGCTGGGGGTTGCGATTCCTGCGGAGGGAAGGCACACGGAACAGGTGCCGGCGGAAGGGCGCTACTTTTTGTGTGTGGCGGGCGCCGGGCCTGACGGGGCGATCGTCAACGGCGTAGATGGAGAGTTGAAGAAGAAGGCGGGAATTCTGGCGTATTGGCTGGAGGGGATGCGCCAGGTTTTTAAGTACGGGTTCCCGGAGATGCGCGTGCATTCGAATGGCAAGGAGCGGCGAGCAACGATCGTCGTGGTAGGGCGAACTGTGAATTACGGCGGCCCCTTTAAGATTACGACGGGCGCGGACTTATTTGAGGACTCTTTCGAGTTTCTGACGAACTCAGCGAAGAGCCGGCTGCGCTATCTTGGGGCTTTGCCAGCGCTGTGGTTGGGAAAACTTCGCAGCCTTGACGGAATCGACGCTTGGAAATCCACCGAGGCAATTTGCGAGCCGAATGGCGACGGGCCTCTGTGGGCGCAGGTGGATGGCGAGCCGATCGGAGATTTACCGATTAAATTTTCGATTGTGCCTAATGCTCTTTCGCTGGTGATTCCTGCACGCAACGGTGGATAGCCGCCGCTTTTACTAATTTAGATCCTAGATCTTCTGTATTCTGCGCGGAGGTGTGGGCTGCGCGGGCGGGTCTGAGACCCGCCCCTACTGCTTCTTGGCATTCGCGTCGCCATTCGATAAGTCTGTGCGAGGCTACTCTGTTAGGATGCGTGCGTGGAGCCAGTCACGCATGCATTGACTTCTCTGGCGCTCGCGCGCGTTGGGCAACGGCGCCTGCCGCGATTTGGAACGGCGATGCTGGTCGTGGCCGGCGTTGCTCCCGACCTTGACTACGCGAGCTACCTTGGCGGTGCGAGCTCGTTTCTGCGATACGACCGGACATTGCTGCATTCCCTTCTGTCTTCATTTGTGCTGGCGATTGCACTTGCTGCGGCGTTTTACTTCCTTGCACTTCATTCCGAGAAGAAGATTTCTGGGTTGGAAGATTCGAGGTTCCCGAAGCTAACCTTTGGAGCGGCGTTTCTTGTGTGCGCGATCGGAATTGCGGCGCATTTGCTGCTCGATGTGGTGAGCGGCGTGGGGGTGCGGCTGCTTTGGCCCTTTCGGGTGCGCTGGTTCGCGTTCGATCTGCTGCGCGACTTCGATATCTGGGTACTGATGTTTCTTCTTGCAGGACTGCTTTTACCGATGTTAATCGGACTCGTGAGCGAAGAGATTGGCGAACGAAAGAAGCGCACCAGCGGAGGAAGAAGCGCGATTGCTACGCTGGCACTGATTCTTGCGTACGTGGGTGCGCGCGGCATCCTGCATAGCCGTGCCGTCGATCTGCTTGAATCCCACGATTACCATGGCCGCGTTGCACTTGCGGTGGGTGCGTTTCCGGAATCGACTTCCCCTCTCGAGTGGCGCGGAGTGGTGTCTACCGACAACACGATCGAAGAGATAGGTGTGCCGTTTGGAGTCGGGCGCGAATTTGATCCAGAGCACAGTGCGACGCAATACAAGCCTGACGATTCTCCGGTGCTAGAGGCCAGCGAGCAAACGGCGGCGGCACAGCGGTTCTTGAAATATGCGCGATTTCCCATTGCGAGTGTGGTGCGTACCGGCAACGGCTATCAATTCGAATTGCGCGATGCGCGTTTCGCTGAGGATGACGCCAGTGCGTGGAACATTCTGGTGCGCGTGAGAATCGGCGAGGACATGCGAATTCTGGAGCAGGGCTTTATGTTTGCTTCGCGAAGATAAATTAATGAAGAGCGGTCAGCGGCTGTGTCCTGGGTGGCCTAGAGAGAGGCGGCTGATGAGAAAAAGCAGGAGCATCGCAACCACGATAGTTATGCCGAATGCAGCGCTGTGCGCGATCATGAATCGAAGAGCGGCGTCACCGTATCGGACCGCGAGAATTCCCTCAACCAGATAGCGAAGGCCTCGGCTCGACAGGATAGAAAGCACGAACGTCCGCAGCGGAACTTGAAAGACTCCTTGGGCCAACACGAAAATTTTAAATGGGAAGGGCGGCGGCAGAATTGCCGGGATGAACACGCTGAGAAATGCGTGGCTGTCCACCCAGTCTTTGATTTTGGCTGCTCGTCCGCCGGCGTGGCGATGAAAATATGCTTCGCCGCCTTTTTTTGCGAGCAGATAGAGCCAGATGCAGCCTGCTAGCGACCCGATCGTTGCCATGGCGACGTAATAGGGCATACGCGCTGGGTTCGTATAGGCGAGTTGAAAGACGAGCGCGTCAGTGACGAACGGAAATGAGAGAACCGAGGAATCGAGGAACGCGACGACGAACAAGCCGCCGCCGCCCAATGCGGCAACAATTCGCTGGAGCCATGGGGGTAATTTCAGTTGTTTCATGCGCGATTCGACGACTCCACGTAAAGCGACCGATTGTAGCAGAGTCAAGCGCACGCGCCCGTGGGACGAGGAACATGACGCAAGGAACATGGCGAAGTGAAATTTCGCCGAGTCGCCACGCCGGATCGCAAATTGCTGATTCCGTGCGCGTCAGATAGAATTCACGCTTGAGCAATTCTCCTCAGGCAACGTCACTTCTCGATCCCTTGAACGAGCGCCAGCGTGAAGCTGTGCTCACGACCGAGGGTCCGCTACTCGTGCTGGCTGGCGCGGGAACCGGCAAGACGCGCGTGATTACGTATCGCGTGGCACACCTGATTGAAAAGGGCGTGCCGGGGCGCGCGATTCTCGCCGTCACATTCACGAATAAAGCAGCGGCCGTGATGAAAGAGCGAATCGGCGATCTGCTGCGCTCGAGCGGCCTGGATGCTTCGGAGGTTTGGGTCTCGACTTTTCATTCCTTCTGCGCGCGTTTGCTGCGGCGCGAAGCCGTGAATGCGGGCCTTCCGCGCGACTTTGCGATCTTTGATGACGACGATCAGACTGCCGCAGTGAAGCGCACGTTGATGCAACTCGATCTTCCGGCCGACGATTATCCGCCTCGCAGCATGCGGGCGCAGATCAGCCATGCCAAGAATCACGGAATTACGCCGGAGGAAATGGAAGCGAGCGCCGAAATCGCTCGCGATGAGGAACGCAAGGAAGTGGCGAAAGTGTTTCGCGCTTATAACGAGATGCTGCGCAAAGCTAGCGCGCTGGACTTCGATGATTTACTGCTGCGCGCGGTAGAACTGTTGCAGCAGAAAGCGCCTGTGCGGGCGGCATGGAGCTCTCGCTTTGAATATTTGATGGTGGACGAATTTCAGGACACTAACGCCGCGCAGGAAGAGCTGGTGCGCTTGCTGGCGGGTACGCGAAAGAATGTTTGTGTTGTGGGAGACGAAGACCAGTCGATTTACAGCTGGCGCGGAGCTCGTGCAGGCAATCTGAAACGCTTCACCGAAGATTTTCCTGGAGCCACAACCATTCGGCTCGAGGAGAATTACCGGTCGACACAGAAAATCTTGGATGCCGCAGCGGCGGTGGTCCGGAACAATTCTGACCGGCTGGGGAAAACGCTTCAGGCCACGCTCGGCTCAGGCGACGGGTTGCGATTCTTCGAGGCGCAGGATTCGTATGCCGAAGCGGAGTTTGTTGTTGGCGAGATATCGTCGGCAATCCGGAACGATCCGGATGCGCGCGTCGCGGTCCTGTATCGCACCGGGGCGCAATCGCGATCGTTCGAAGAAGTTTTGCGGCGGCTGGGGATTCGCTATCGCGTGGTCGGCGGCTTCAGCTTTTACGAACGAGCCGAAGTGCGTAACGCGCTGGCTTACGTGCGGTTATTGCTGCACCCCGAAGACGATGTGGCGCTTTTGCGCGTATTGAATGTGCCGCCCCGCGGAATCGGCGCGGCCACAGTTGCTATGCTCGAGACCAGCGCGAGGGAGACCGGTAAGTCGTTGTGGGAAGTGATTCGTGCCGGCGAATTCGCGACTGGCAAGAAGCTCAGCAACGCCTTGAATTCTTTTCGGGAAATTATCGAGCGTTTGCAGGACGAATGCGCCGGCTTGCCTCCCGCACAGCTGATCGAACGCGTGCTGGAGCGTTCCGGTTACCTCACCTACGTGGAGCAACAGGACAATCTGGAACACACTGCGCGCGCCGAGAATTTGCGCGAGCTTTCAAACGCGATGGCTGAAGCCACGGAGCAAGGGCAAACGCTCGAGGACGTGCTCGATGCGGCGGCGCTCGTGGCGGACTCCGACGAATATGATCCAACGATTCCCGTTTCGTTGATGACGTTACACAGCGCGAAGGGGCTGGAGTTTGATGCGGTGTTTCTGGCGGGTCTCGAGGAAGGGCTTTTGCCTCACACACGATCGGGTAGCAACCTATCGGAGATCGAAGAGGAACGGCGGCTGTTTTACGTGGGAATGACTCGCGCGAAGCAATCGCTCACGATTTCGCGGGCGATTTACAGTCGGAGCTACGGCGAAGAACGGTTGCGTGCTTCGACACCGTCGCGGTTCCTCGCCGAAATTCCCGCGGAACTGATTGAAGCGGCTTCGGGATCGCTGGCGGAGCCTGGGCAGACCCGGCGTTACGAAGCGGATCCCGATTTCTCGGATAGCTATTCGTATCGAAGGCCACGCACACCTTACGGAAAAAGCAGCTCCACTCGAACTTCTCCTCGCGCTTCGGGGCGACAGACGAGTAACGACCCGCTGATTGGCGCGCGCGTACGGCACTCCAAATACGGACTGGGCACCATTATCGAAATCGAAGGCGAAGGCGAAGATCGCAAGCTGACGGTAAGCTTTCAAGACTACGGCGCCAAAAAACTGATCGAGCGATATGCGAATCTTCAACTCGCTTAGATGCGGCTCAAGCGGGCGAGATTGCTGCGCTTGCAACCGCGAAATTGCGAGACATCGAAAATATTCAAGTAGTTGTTCTGGCGCGGACTGCTGTTAGGATGAGGCGCTCTTGGCGTTCGACGGCGGTTGCGCGGAGTCGCGGCGCGTTATAGAGTTTTTTTCGCTTACACGGGAAGGTGCCGATTGGGTGCACAGATCTTCCGCACCAAAGACATCGACAAGCTGATTTCGGATTCGCAGGAGCCCGACAAACGACTGAAAAAGTCGCTCGGGGCGGTCAGCTTGACGTCGCTCGGCATCGGCGCGGTGATCGGCTCGGGAATTTTCACCGTGATCGGCACAGCGATTGCCGGGCAGAAAATGCAGTTCAGCTCCATTCTGAATGCTCCCCTGCTGGAATATCTGATCTATCATTCGGCGTCGTTCGGACGTCCGGGCGCGGGGCCGGCGATTGCGCTGTCGTTTATCTTGGTTGCGATTGCGTGCGGATTTGCCGCGCTCTGCTATGCAGAATTGGCGGCGATGATTCCGATTGCTGGAAGCGCGTACACGTACACCTACGCGACGATGGGCGAACTTATCGCGTGGATTATCGGCTGGGACTTGATTCTCGAATATGCCGTGTCGAACATGGCGGTGAGCGTCGGTTTTTCGGCGCACGTCGTAAACTTGCTCGATTATTTTGGGATTCACGCGAGCTTGCGTTGGATTTCACCTGCTTACTTGCCGGCGGGTTTGTCTGACCTGCAGAACAATGTGCTGTACGAGCCTGGCTGGCACTTCGGCTTCAACTTGCCCGCTTTCATCATCGTGATGATCCTGACGATGATTCTCGTCCGAGGGATTCGCGAATCTGCCGAGACAAACAACGTGATGGTGATTCTGAAGATTGTCGCCATTCTGGTGTTTATTACTTTTGCTTCGCGCTTGATTCATCCTGCGAACTGGCACCCGTTTGCTCCCAACGGGTGGCCCGGGATTCTCACGGGTGGCTCGATCGTGTTCTTCACATATATCGGATTCGATTCCGTTTCCACCGCGGCCGAGGAGTGCAAGAATCCGCAGCGCGATTTGCCCATCGGAATTCTGGCCACTCTTATCATCTGCACGGTGTTGTATATCGGCGTGGTTGTGGTGCTTACGGGTCTCGTGCCGTGGCAGACTCTTCTGGATGACGCCGCGCCAGTTGTCAACACGATGAAAAAGCTGAATTTTGGCTCGATTCAGTTGGTCGTGTTGATCGGCGCCCTCATGGGCATGATTTCGTCGTTGTTAGTGTTCCAGCTGGGGCAGGCGCGCGTGTGGTTTGCGATGTCGCGCGACGGGCTTTTGCCGAAGCTATTCAGCCGCGTTCACAAACAGTACCGGACGCCCGATTTCTCTACGTGGGTTGCAGGTTTCGTGGTGGGAATTCCGGCCGGACTGCTGGATATTGGAACGCTGACCGATCTTTCGAATATCGGCACCCTGTTTGCGTTCGGCTTGGTTGCAGCCGGTGTGCTGATCCTTCGATACAAGCAGCCCGAGCGGCACTCGCGCGTTTCGTGCGCCGGGCGGTTTGACCGCTCCGATTGCGACAATCCTCACGTGCGTACTCTTGATGGCGGGCCTTCCCATCATAAGCTGGATTCGATTCTTCCTCTGGCTGACAATCGGGCTATGCCTTTACTATTTTTACGGGCGTCGCCACAGCCAGCTAGCGACTCCAAAACCGGGTGAGCCTGTCACTAGAGGGGAAAAGCTCTAATGCGGTTGCGGTTTTCTCTCGCGCTCGTGCTGATACTGGCGATTGTCGCCTCGATTCTGCCTTCATCTTTTGCCTGGGGCGACAATGCTCAGCGGTTGATTACGAACAAAGCGGTGGAGACGTTGCCGGACGAGATCCGGCCGTTTTTCGAAGCCAACCGCCAATTTCTGCTTCAGCATGTAGCCGATCCGGAGGAAGCCGAAAAAAGAGAGCGGACGCTCGAGAACCTTGATTTCATCAAGCTCGACCACTACGGGCAGTTCCCTTTCACTAATCTCCCGCGCGCATATACGGCGGCCGTATCGAAATTTGGCCGGCGATCGGTTTACAACAACGGAGTGCTTCCGTGGCAAGTGGGAACCTACAGCAAAAAGCTAACCGACGCGTTCCATGACCATAATTGGGCCGACGCCAAAATGTCCGCGGCCTATCTGGCTCACTACGTGGCCGAAGCACACGACCCTTTCAATACAACTATGAACTGGGATGGCAAGCTCTCAAATCAATTAGGAGTGAATGACCGTTTCGGGAAGGATCTGGTGGACCGCTTTCAATTGTTCTTTTTCGTGAAGCCGAACGAAGCTGTCTTTATTCATGACCCGACCGACCACGCGTTTGAAATGGTGCTTAGCGCTCATTCCTGGCTCGAAAACATTCTGCTATCCGACATGCGAGCTCACCAGGGTCTCAGCGGCTACACAGACGAGTATTATGATCGCTTCTATGCTCAAGCTGGCGCAGTGCTGGTTCGCCAGCTCTCAGACGCTTCGACGGATCTGGGCTCCTATTGGATGACCGCGTGGATCAATGCGGGGCGTCCGCAATTGCCTGGACAGTAGGCAACGTGGCAACAGAAGACACTCGGCCAACGAGTATTGTCGCATCCCTCCCGAAGGCCGAATTGCATCTGCACCTTGAGGGCTCGATACGCCCTGATACGGCGGTTGAATTGGCCGCGCGGCATGGTACGAAACTCACGCGCGAAGAAGTGTTGGCTCGCTATAACTATTCCAACTTCATGGGCTTTATCGAAACATTTAAGTGGATCACGTCGTTTTTGCGAACGCCGGACGATTACGCGCTGATCACTCGTCATCTGGCGGAAGAACTATTGCGGCAGAATGTTGTGTATGCCGAAATCACGATTTCTGCCGGCGTCATGCTGCGACGCATGCAGAACGTTGCGGCGAATTTCGAAGCGATTCGAGAAACCGCGCAAAGCGTTCCGTTTCGCCGATTGCGAACGGCATATATTTTCGATGTAGCCCGGCAGTTTGGAGCGGAAGCCGCAATGGAGGTGGCGCGATGGGCTTCGAAGCTGCAAGCTTCTGGGGTCGTGGCGTTCGGAATGGGCGGAGACGAGTTAGCGGGGCCGACAACAAGCTTTCGGCCAGCGTTTGACTATGCGCGCCAGGATGGGCTCCGAATCGTGTGCCACGCGGGTGAGATTGGAGGTCCTGATTCGGTTCGCGAGGCGGTGGAGATTCTTGGCGCCGAGCGAATCGGGCACGGAATCGCTGTGATGAACGATCCGGCGCTGGCAGAATCGCTCATCACTCGACGCGTCGTTCTCGAGAACTGTCCATCGAGCAATTTGTGCACTGGAGCGCTGGCGAAGCAGACAGGCAAGCCGGATGCTTCGCTCAAAGACCATCCGCTGCCGAAATTTCTCGAGCAAGGCCTGCTGGTCACGCTTTCTACGGATGACCCCGCGCTATTTCACACCGATTTGCTGAGAGAATATGCGCTCGCCGAATCGCTGGGGCTCCCCGGAAAAAGAATGCTTGAGCTCGCGGAGAACAGCATTAACGCGGCATTTCTGCCGCCAATGGACAAACGTGAATTGCTCGAGAATTTTCGTGGAGCTGCAAAAGCGGCAGGATTGGTATAATCGCGGCGATGAAAGCACATGTGTGGGTGATGCTGAAGTCCACCGTCCTCGATCCTCAGGGACAAACCATCCAGCGCGCCCTGGCCTCCCAGGGATTCGCCAGCGTTCAGGATGTTCGGCAAGGCAAGTTTTTCGTTCTGAATCTCGATGGTATGGGCCGCGACGAAGCGAAGAGTCAGGTTGAGAGGATTGCCAAAGATGTGCTCACGAATCCGGTGATCGAAGAGTTCCGCTTCGAAATTCTGGATTAGGCCGCCACTTCTCGTTTCTTTGCACCTTGCTGAGTTTTAGGCAACGAATCGCCGCGTCTTCTTGTCTCATCAAACGTATGTGCTAACCTGATTAAGTCCCACGATTGAAGCAAGTTCCTGGAGCGACACGGTGTGTGGAATTGTCGGTTATATCGGGCCTAAAGCCGTTGTTCCGTTGGTAATAGATGGCCTGCGCCGGCTCGAATATCGCGGGTATGATTCGGCCGGAATTGCGGTCGTAGGACAAGACTGTAAGCTCGAAATCCGCCGCGCATCCGGGAAGCTAAAAAATCTTGAAGACCTGTTAGCGAAATCGCCGATCGAGGGTGTATATGGGCTTGGACATACACGATGGGCCACGCATGGCCGCCCCACCGAAGAGAACGCGCATCCGCACCGTGATTGCACCGGCGAGATCGTCGTCGTCCACAATGGAATTATCGAGAACTATCTCGAGCTGAAGCACGAATTGATCAAGGAAGGGCACAAATTTCAGACCGAAACCGACACCGAAATCATCGCTCACCTCATCGAGAAATATTCGAAGAACGTCCCGCTCGAAGAGGCGGTGTTAAAGACGGTAAAGCTTCTCAGGGGTGCTTATGCCTTGGTGGCGATGTCCACGCGCGACCCGAATAAGATTGTCGCGGCGAGGCTGGGACCACCGGTGGTGATTGGTCTGGGCCAGAACGAATTTTTTGTGGCGAGCGACATCCCCGCAATCCTCTCGCACACTCGCGAAGCTTTCTTCATGGGCGACGGGGAAATCGCGATTCTCACTCTGAAAGGTGTTCGTGTCGTCGATTTCGACAATCGCCCGGTTACGCCAAAGGTCCAGCACATCACGTGGGATCCGATCATGGCGGAAAAGGGCGGCTTCAAGCATTTCATGCAGAAGGAAATTTTCGAACAGCCGCGCGCGGTTCGCGACACGCTCCTTGGACGGATCTCGCAGGAAACGGGGAAGGTCTTCCTGGATGAAATGGACATCACTGAGGAGGAGTTCCGAAATTTCCGCGAAGTGAAAATAGTCGCCTGCGGAACGAGCTGGCACGCAGCACTCGCCGGAAAATTCATGATCGAGCGGCTGGCGCAGATTCCCGTGGAGGTGGACTACGGCAGTGAATTTCGCTACCGCGATCCGATCATCAACAAGAACACGCTGGTGATCGCCATCAGCCAGTCCGGCGAGACCGCCGATACGCTGGCTGCCCAACGTGAAGCGCGGCTGAAGGGTGCGAAGATTCTGGCGATCTGCAATGTGGTCGGCTCGATGCTTACCCGCGAAGCAAACGGCACGATTTATACGCATGCCGGCCCTGAAATTGGCGTCGCCTCCACAAAAGCGTTCACCGGGCAATTGACGGCTTTGATGCTCACCGCGCTCTATCTCGCACAGGTGCGCGGCAAGCTAACGCCCGCACTGGCCCAGACGATGATGCAGGAGTTGACGCGAATCCCGCACAAGATCGAGACCATTCTTCAGCGTGACCCGGACGTTGAAGAACTGGCGAAGAAGTTTTTCCGTCACAGCGATTTCCTTTACCTAGGGCGCGGTATTCACTATCCGATCGCGCTGGAAGGCGCTCTCAAGCTGAAGGAAATTTCGTACATCCATGCCGAAGGCTATCCCGCTGGAGAGATGAAGCACGGCCCGAACGCGCTCATCGACGAGAATCTACCCGTTGTCGTGATCGCCACGCGTGACGAATCCGATGCTGCTTCGATGACGCGCTACGAGAAGACTGTTTCGAACCTGCAGGAAGTGAAGGCGCGAGATGGAATCGTTATTACAGTGGTCACGGAAGGCGACCGGCTTGCGCGCGGCTCGTCGGATCACGCGATCGAAATTCCCACGGCGCCGGAATTGCTCTCGCCTATTCTTGAAATCATTCCGTTGCAGCTTCTCGCCTATCACATCGCCGTACGCCGCGGATGCGACGTGGACCAACCACGTAACCTCGCGAAGTCCGTCACCGTAGAATAAACTTCGCGCGGGAACACCCATTTCATTAGAATATCCCTTATGAAACCCAGCCTAATCGCGGGGCGGTCTTTCGCCCCTTCGCTTGTCTTGTGTCTTCTTTCGATTCTGGCCTTCTCAGCGCCGGGATTCGCACAGTCCTCTACTTCTACTTCGCAATCCTATCGGCTCGCTACTATCAAATTCACGGGACTGAATCGCTTCAGCGAGGCGCAGGCGGATAAAGCGACTGGCCTTCAGACCGGTGATTCCGTCACGCAAGCGCAGCTTGCCGCTGTGGTCGATAAACTCGCCAAATCCGGCGCTTTCGACAACGTCTCGTTTCGCTACTCGACAAACGGAAATTCGATCAACGTCGAATTTCAGGTTGTGGAGGTCTCAAAGCTTCTTCCTTGCGTTTTCGACAATTTCGTTTGGTTTTCCGATGCGGAGCTGGATAAGGCGCTTCGCAGCCGCGTTTCTTTCTACGCAGGTGGAGTGCCCGAATCTGGCGCTACCTCGGAAGATGTTCGACTCGCGTTACGGGAGATGATCCGGGCAAACGGAATACCTGGCGACGTCACCGTGATCCCGTCGATCGCTGGATTGGGGCAGCCCGTAAGCGCCTTCGTGTATTCCGTGACAGGTGTGGCAATGCCGATTCGAAGCCTCCATTTCGCCGGGAACAGTGCGATAGTGGCAAGTAGCCTCGAGGCCGCTTCCTCGCAAGTCATCGGCCGAGATTATTCTGTGAGTTACGTCAGCCAGTTCGCGGGAGCCGGCCTCGTGCCGCTATATCGCAAGCAAGGTTATCTGCGCGCACGATTCGAGAAGCCGGACGGAAAACCACTTCGCTCGAATGATACCGGCCCTGTGCAGGAGGTCGCCGTTGTCCTGTCCGTGGAAGAAGGCCCGGAATTTTATTGGGAACGGGCTGAATGGACCGGCAATCGTGTCTTCACTGCGGAAGAACTCGATCGCCTGCTTGGAATGAAGCCAAAAGAAGTGGCCAACCAGGAAAAAATCGATGCAGGGCTCACCGCGATCAAGCGCGCCTATGACACGCGCGGCTTCATCGAGGCTGCCGTAAAGCCCAAGGAAATTCTCGATGACACGGCGCGGCTAACGACATACAACGTCGCGGTGGATGAAGGCGCGCAGTTTCACCTGGGCATGGTCCATTTTGAGGGGCTGCCAGAAGTTGCATCCAAAGAATTGATCAAGAGCTGGCAGCTCAAACCCGGAGACGTCTACGACGCATCGTATCCTAGTGCGTTCGTTTCGAAGGTTGCAATCGGCAAACTGAAAGAACTGGGTATTCAGAAAACCAGCGCTACCGTAAATTCAAAGCCAGAAAAGCAAAAGGCGAGTGTTGATCTCAACATCGTTTTCCACTGATTTCCGCAGAGTCCGATTCGCGGTTGTCGCGATACTTGCAATCCTCCTTGTTTCCAGTCCCACGCGGCCATCTGAAGCACCACAATCAGGCAGCGAGCGGTTGGCCTCCATCACAGCAACCGGCTCCCACCGCTATAAGAGCCAGGAAATCGCTAAAGCGACCGGCCTGCAAGCAGGGAAATCGATCACGCGCGATGAACTCCAACTGGTGGCTGACCGCCTCGCGCGGCTCGGAATTTTCACGAATGTTCAGTACAAGTTTTCGAGTGGTCCGGGCGGCCTTACCGTCGACTTCGAAGTCAGCGACGCCCCTACGATTCCAGTCATGTTCGATAATTTTCCGAAGTTCTCCGATGACGAGCTGAGCACCGCAATCAAGAACGCGGTGGTGCTGTTTGATGGAACAGCTCCTGAAAATGGAACGATCCTGGCCACCATGTCGAATGCGGTAGAGGAATTGATCGCCACCCGAGGCTTGCATGCAACGGTGGCGCACTCGGTAGTCACAAGCCCAACCGGCCACGTGCAGCAGTTCCGAATCGAAGGCGATGTTCTTCGAGTTGCCGAAGTCGAATTCTCGGATCCACTCGCGAAAAGCGACCCGGCGATTCAGCAGAGTATCTCGCAGATCGTCGGCAAGCCATTCTCGCGCAGCGCGATCGAATTATTCGAATTCGAACAGATTCGTCCAATTTACCTGACACATGCTTTTTTGCGAGTGAAGTTCGCTCCGCCGACGGCACGTTTTGAAGGTGACCCTACGAAGCCGCTGCCGGACAAAATCTATGTGCTCGCCCCTATCGAACCCGGGCCGGCCTACACGTGGGGTGGAGTCGAATGGACCGGCAACTCCGTAATCTCCACGGCCGAGCTCGACAAGTTCGTTGAGTTGAAGGCCGGTGAGGTTGCCGATGGCGTGAAAATGGAAGCCGGCTGGAATCGCGCCACTGACGCTTATGGCGCCCAGGGTTACCTCGACGCGAAACTGACACCCACTCCGCACTACGACGACAAAGCGGCACGCGTTTCGTACACGGTCTCCATTTCAGAAGGTCCTCAATACCGAATGGGGCAACTCGTTCTCACCGGGCTCTCACTCGAAGGCGAACGGAGAATTCGCGCGGCCTGGCAAATTCCGAAAGGCGCCGTCTTTAATGAAGGTGTTTACGACGAATTTGTTGCCCACGGGACGAAGGAAGCATTCAATGGCCTTCCGTTTCATTACGAAAAAATCGGCCGCTTCCTCCAAAAGGATCCGCAAGCCGGAACCGTTGACGTCCTGCTCGATTTTCAGTAGCCATCTCGAAAAGGTTATACTGACCTCAGTATGAGCGAACACTCAGTCCCGATTGCCACAACGGCCGCCCAGATTCGAACGGACGAAGCTGTGGCGCTCGAAAAGCAACGTTCGCTGCTAGCGTCGCTCCGCGCACTCGATTCCCTGCTGATTGCGCTTTCCGGCGGAGCCGACTCGGCGTATCTGGCGTGGGCGGCGCATTCGGCGCTGGGCGAACGCGCATTATCGATAACCGCGCTTTCAGCGAGCTTTTCTCGGCACGATCGCCAGCAAGTGACGGATTTCGTTCGGTCATCGGGTCTCCGGCACGAGTTCATCGAAACCCGCGAGTTCGACAATCCCGAATACGTCGCAAACAATGCTGACCGCTGCTACCACTGCAAGGACGAGCTATTCGATCGAATGGAATTGCTGGCGCGAGAGCGCGGATTCGGCGCCATCGCATATGGAATTAATGCTGACGACACTCGCGATTTTCGTCCCGGCCATCGCGCCGCTCACGAACACCGAATCTTAGCGCCGCTGCTCGATGCAAAGCTGAGCAAAGCCGAAATTCGCATGCTCTCACAGCGCGCCGGCCTTTCCACATGGGACCGCCCGGCGTCGGCGTGCCTTTCCTCCCGCATTCCTTACGGAGTCGAGGTCACGCCCGAGCTACTTACCAAAATAGAACGCGGCGAAACGGCCCTGCGTGAACTTGGCTTCCGCCAATTCCGCGTGCGCGTACATGGTGAGCTGGCGCGCATCGAATTGGCGCCGGACGAACTCTCGCGTGGACTCCAGTCTGAGATGGCCGAAAAAATCGCGCGAGGAGTAAAAAGTGCGGGATTCACCTTCGTCACGATTGATCTCGAGGGATACCGCCAGGGATCTCTTAATTCGCTTCTCAAATCAGCAGAGTGACGCTGCCTCGAACCGAAACACAAAAGCTTTACTAGGGTCGGCTGACCAGCGGAACTTCCAGTTGCGCAGCCTCGTATATATCTGATAGGAAGAGTCGCTTGCCGATGGCGATGCTCCCGGAATCTATGACCCAACGCAGAACAGGAATTTGGCTTAGCCTTGCGGCGCTCGTGGCGAGCGGACTCGCCGGATGCATCGTGGATCGCACTCACGGCCGCGACGCGGGCGGATCCGGCCCAAGCGTGGTCGCCGACCGCAAATTTGTCGTCACAGGCCCTGCGCGAATCGAATTAATCAACGGTTCGGGAGAGTCCCGGGTAACAGCCGGCCCTCCAGGCGAAGTTCTAATTCACGCCGAATTTCGCGCCAAATCCCGCCTCTTTCACGACGGAGAACGCCGTCTGAATGAAATGGCCGCGAACCCTCCCATTTTGCAGGAAAGCAATTTCATTCGCATCGGTGGGACCAGCGAACACACCGGCGGCGTCGCCGCGAGTTACACAATCAGCGTTCCACCCGACACAGAAATTCATGCCATGTCTGGCTCCGGAGACATTCAGGTAAGCGGAATTAAAGGACCAGCCAACTTCATTGGCGGCTCGGGCACCATCGCAGCGTCCAACATCGCCGGCGATGTGCACGTCACGGCGGGTAGCGGAGACATCCGGCTATCTGAGATTCAAGGGCAGGTAGAGGTCACTGCTGGATCCGGCGATATTCAGCTCGCGCAAATCCATGGCGACATTCGCGCCCAGACAGGCTCCGGAGAAATCAAGATCACCAAGCCGGCAGACTCGGTCGAAGTGAACGCGGGCAGCGGCAGCGTCTCGCTTAGCGGGATAACCGCGGACCTTCGGGTGCACACGAGTTCTGGCGAAGTCACCATCGAGGGCAATCCGCAAGCGAATACATACTGGGAGATTCACACCTCATCAGGCACGGTGACGCTTCGGGTTCCGTCCGACGCGAATTTACGTCTTTATGCGCGCACAAGTTCCGGCGACATCGATACGCAGATCCCCATCACGATGGAAGGAACCACAGGAAAACACGAGTTGCGCGCTCGGATCGGAGATGGCAAAGCGCGCGTCGAAATCGAAACTAGCTCCGGGAAGATTCTTCTTCACTAATCGTTTCCCTCGCCACCTGGAACGCCTCTATTTTATGCGTTCCGCGTTAGAATGATTCATAGATGCGAGCTGTCAATATCATTGCCTGTGGTTGCGTCTTTTTGGCGGCCACCACGAGCATTCGTGCCCAGACTTCTCCATCGAAACCGCCCACGTCAAAATCCGTAGCGAATTCCGATGCGAAACGGGACGCAGATGCCGAAGCAGAGCTGCAAAAGGCTCTCAACTCTGCCGGAAATGACCGCGCCGCTCTGGTTCGCAATCTAAAAGATTATTTGCGACGCTTCCCCGAAGCCCCGCGCCGAGCTGCGATCGATCGCGCCCTGGTGGAGGCCTGCCAGCAGCTTCGCGACGATGATTGCGCGCTAGACTATTCCGAACAACTCATCGCCGAGCATCCCGACGATTCCGAGATGATGCTGCTCGCGGTCTCGATTCTCCAGAGAAAGCGCGATGATGCCAGCCTTACCCGCGCAAGCGGGTATGTCTCTCGCGTGCTCGATCGGGTTCAGAAGTCCACGCCCAACGAACGTCCGGAGCGGGTGTCGCTCCAGGAATGGCAGGATCATCGCGACACGATTTTAAGCCAGCTCTACGCCCTGCGCGGTCAAATTGGAAAGTCTCAGCACCTGTATGATGCCGCGATCAAAGACTTGCAGATGAGTTACGCGCTTCGCGCGAATGCCGTCGCTGCGGAAGCGCTCGGCGAAATCGCCGAAATCCAGAAGGATCTAGGCCGCGCTGTTCAGGAGTATTCGCTCGCTTTCGTACTTCCGGAATCGGGGCCCGCGGGAAAAGTGGATCGCAGCGAAATTCGCCTGAAGCTGGGAAACGTTTGGAAAGAAACGCACGGAAGCGAGCAAGGCCTCGGCGAGCAGATATTAACGACCTACGATTACCTGCGTCCAAGTGCCGGCAGCGATAGTCCAGCCGCCCGGAATTCAGGCGCACAAGATTTCTATTCATTTGTTCTCCGCCGCCTCGACAACACCCCGCTTTTCATCGCGCCCTACCGGGGAAAGACGATTGTGCTCAGCTTCTGGGCCACGTGGTGCACCCCGTGTCACATCCTCGAGCCCATGTTTGACCAGATCGCGAAAAACTACACCGGCGATCCGAACCTCTTCTTCTTTTCAATCAACACGGATGACGACCAAACTCTCGTAGCACCATTTCTCGCTCGCGAGAAATGGACTGTTCCCGTCGCTTTCGCGGACGGATTGGATGAGTTTCTGAAAGTGGAGACGCTGCCGACTGTGCTGATCATCGACCGCAAAGGAAAAATTGTTTATCGCGTCGGCGGCTTTACGCCCGACACCTTTTCGGAAGAACTAACCACTGCGATTCAGGCCGCCATGAGCGCTCCAACAAAATAGGTTTCTTCCCAGCGATTACTGCGAGGGAGAAATGGCGCGCACATTGCGACGCTGGGCCGCTTGAATCGCCGCCTTGATCGTGTTCACGTGGATGCTCACGGTATCCTCGAGCTTCCGCGCATATCCGCCCGCCAGCGTGACGGCCGTTGGAACTTGGTTTCGCTGCGCGTAACCCATCACAAGCGCATCACGACGCGCCAGGCCGTCCATTGTCAGCGCCAACCCTCCGAGTTGGTCTTCCCCATAGGGATCGGCGCCCGCCACGTAAAACAGCAGCTGCGGCGAAAACTCATCGAAGGAACGATGCAAATATTTTTCGAGAATTGCCAGGTAATCCGCATCGCCTACCCCGTCAGGCAGGTTTACATCCACCGTTGAAGGCGGCTTGGGATACGGATAGTTGTGTTCCTGATGAATCGACATCGTAAAAACCGTCTCGTCTCCTCCAAAAATCGCCGCGGTGCCGTTCCCCTGATGTACGTCCGTATCCACCACCATTGCGCGCTCGATCGCACCGTCAGCCTGCATCTTTCGGATGGCAACCGCCACGTCGTGAATCACGCAGAATCCTTCACCATGATCCGGATAGGCATGATGAAAGCCACCGCCAATGTTTGCGGAAAAGCCGTCTTCGAGAGCGCGCCGTGCGGCCAGAATCGAACCGCCCGCAGCGAGCCAGCACGCCTCAATCAACTCTGCAGAGTACGGCACCTCCATCCGCATCACTTCCGCGCGCGTGAGTGAGCCGGTCTTAAGTTTGTACACATAATCCTGCGAATGGACGCGCAGAATGTCCTCATCGCTCGCCGGCGCGGGCTTCAGGAAGTCCTCCTGCGAGGCGATGCCATCTTGCAGGAGCCTTTCATAAACGAGACGGTACTTCTGAGAAGGAAAAACATGCGGGCCGAGGTTCAGATCATATCGGTCGTCGTAAATGAGCTTGAGCGGCAGCACGCTGCCAGCCTATCGCTTAATTTTTCGAAACGCAAACTTACCGGCTTGCGTCCTCCAAACACCCGAACGAATACAGCACCTACCGGAACCTGTGCTAACCTATTTGGCGATGCAACGCGCTCAAGCCATTCTTCTGGTTCTTGTCCTGGTCGCGACGCCGCTTGCGCTTCTCGCACGCGCGTCATCAGGGCTGGGCAGCGCCTGCAACAACCTCTGTTGCCTGCGCCATGGACACCATGCTGGCCACGCGCCGGAATCGCAGGAAAGCCGTATGGACTGCCATCACGGGCAAGCAGGCCACGCCATGTTTTGCTCTATGAAGGCAAGCCATCAACTGATGGACTTTGGGTTTCTCGCGCCTCTGGCTCCCACCGCCCCGTCATCATCCGTGATTTTGGTATTACCAGTTCCTGCTCGCGCTGCGATTGCTCAGTCGATTGACTCGCTCCCTGCTGGTTTTTTCTCCGCACCGTTCGAACCTCCGCGCAGTTAGCCGTCGCTCCAGCGCTTCACAAAATCCAATAACTCGTGCGGAGGTTTTTATGCGAAAGCATGTCAGGAGCTTCGGGCTATTTCTGTTTGTCTCGTGCTTGTTGTTCGTGCCCCTGGTGCGAGCTACGATTTTCGGCAACATTCGTGGCATCGTTCACGACCCTCAGCACCGGCCTATTGCTGGCGTCGAAGTGACGTCTCAAGTCCGCCACTTCGGCTTGGTCGCAAACGACTCAAACAGATCCGAACGGCGAATTTCACTTTGACGCTGTCGCTATCGGCGAGTATTCGATTACCATCCATCATCCCGGCTTTCGCGACGTCTCCGAAAATCTTGTGCTCACTTCCGGCAGCTCGCCCTTGTTGCACTTTGAACTGAAGATCGCGAGCGCCACGCAGAGCGTCAGAAGTCTCGGCCGAAGAGCAGTCGCAGGAAATCGACACCTCTTCCTCGACCACGCAAACCTTGGTCACTCGTTCGGACATCGCTTCATCTCCCGGGGCTACTCGCACCAACAGCCTTGCGATGATCACGAATTTCGTTCCGGGCGCGTACATGGTTCATGATCAGTTGCATATTCGCGGAGGGCATCAGGTTAGCTGGCTGATTGACGGCGTGCCCGTTCCCAATACGAGCATCGCGAGTAACGTGGGGCCGCAGTTCGATCCGAAGGACGTCGACTATCTCGAAGTACAGCGCGGCGGTTATGCAGCCGACTACGGCGATCGCATGTTTGGGGTCTTTAATGTAGCTCCGCACACCGGTTTTGACCGCAACAACGACATCGATATCCTCGCAACCTATGGCAGTTATAACCAGACCAATAGTCAAATTAATTTGGGAGGCCACACACAGCGTTTTGCCTACTACGGAAGCGTCAACGTCAACCGTTCCGACGCTACGCTCGAACCTCCTGTGCCGCAGATCATCCACGATTTGGGTGACGGCGTCGGTGGATTCGGGTCCTTGATTTATAATGCCACTCCGAACGATCAATTGCGGCTGGTCGCCTCCGCGCGCCACGATTTCTACCAGGTGCCCAACACGCCCGAGCAACAGTCCATCTGTCCACAGCCGATTCCGCCGGCGCCGAATTGCTCAGTTCGGGACGTCGACAATGAAGCCGATTCATTTGTCAATTTTTCCTGGGTCCGTACTCTAACGCCCGGCGCTGTCCTTACCGTCTCGCCTTTCTACCACTACAACAGCGCTAACTTCACTCCAGGTCCAAACGATACTCCGACAATCACGATTGATAATCGCGCCTCCAATTATGCTGGAGTGCAGGCCTCTATTTCGCTGGTGAATAATAAGAACAACTTTCGCGGCGGCCTTTACGTCTATGGCGAGCACGATAATTTCTTTTTCAGTGTCACTCCCAATGACGAGAACGGCCCCGGCCCCACTTCCTCCCAGCGGCAAATCGTCTGGGGCAATCTGCAGGCTATTTTCATCGAAGATCAGTACAAACCTACTTCGTGGTTCAGCGTGAATGGCGGAATCCGCCTTACTCATTTTGATGGCCTCGTGAACGAGAACGCTGCGGATCCGCGAGTTGGAACCGCCATTCGGATTCCGAAAGTCAATGCGGTGCTGCGGGCTTTCTACGGCCGCTACTATCAGGCGCCGCCCCTCGACACCATTTCCGGGCCATTGCTTGGTCCCCATTTCGGTTTCCTGCCGCTTCATGGTGAACGCGACGAACACTGGGAGGTTGGCCTTGCAATTCCCTTCCACGGCTGGACTTTCGACGAAGACTACTTCCACACAGCCTCGCGGAATTTTCTCGACCACGATGTCCTGGGCAATTCGAACATCTTCCTTCCTCTCACGATTGACCACGCTCGTATCTACGGATGGGAAACAACCATTCGTTCCCCCGAAGTTTTTCACCGCGCGCGCATTCATCTGGCTTATTCTCATCAATACGCCGAGGGAGCCGGCGGCGTCACCGGCGGCCTTACAGACTTCACGCCTCCGGATACGGGATACTTTTTCCTCGATCACGATCAGCGTGACACTTTGAGTACAGGCTACGATCTCCGACTGCCGTGGACCGCATGGACGAGTGGCAATCTGAATTTTGGATCGGGCTTTTTGAACGGCAACGGTCCGCAACATCTTCCGTCGCACACGACGTTTGATTTGTCGATCGGGAAAAACTTTGGCGAACGCCTGTCGCTTTCATTCACAGCCATCAATATCAGCGACAATCGCTATTTGCTCGACACGAGCAATACGTTCGGCGGGACGCATTACATCGAGCCGCGCCAATTTATCGGATCAATTCGCTGGAGATTTCACTACTAGTAGGCTGTTGCAAGCGTTCTGCCGAATAACATTGGGTTAGGAGACCTTGATTCTTGCGCATCATCGTGCCACTCGCGATCCTGGCCGCCATTTTCGCGTTCATTTTCGGGTGGCTCACTTTCACCGGCATGAGCGCCCGGACGCCTCCCGGTTCGTTCGAAACTTTCCTCGGCAGAACGGTGCAAAGGCTTTCCATTCCCAAGGCAGCGCGCTCCGCGAAAAACCCGATGGAATCCTCCCTCGAAGCCCTGGTGGAAGCGCGTCGCCATTTCGCCGATCATTGTGCGAGCTGCCATGCAAACGATGGCAGCGGAAAAACCGAGATGGGTCAAAACCTTTATCCACGGGTACCGGATATGCGCCTGCCAGAAACTCAGAATCTCACGGACGGCGAGCTTTACTACATCATCGAAAACGGCATTCGGTTTACCGGCATGCCCGCCTGGGGAGCTGGGGGCCCAAACGACCACGAAACCTGGCACCTGGTTCTCTTCATCCGCCACTTGCCGCATCTAACTCAAGACGACCTCGATGACATGAAGAACCACAATCCGCGCAGCCCCGCGGAGATGAAAGAAGAACAGCAGGAAGAAGATTTCTTGAATGGGCACTAAAAATAACGAATTTCAGTCTGACCCCAAGGAGGAACCTTGCTGACTAGAATTCTCGCGCTCATCGCAATCGTTTCGCTCGCTAGCCGCAGCATTTGCTCACGGCACTGACAAGCACGTGCTCGGCACCGTCATGAAAATTACGGACACCGAGATTACGGTCGAAACTCAGACCAAAGAAGTGCAGATCGTGAAGATCGCGCCCGATACATCGTTCGTGAAAAGCGGCGCAAGCGCCACCCTGAAAGATTTGAAAGTAGGCGACCGCGTGGTGATTCATGCCAAGCCGGTGGGCAGCGACCTAGTCGCGCATGAAGTGCGCTTCGGAAAACAAGCGCCCGGGGCTGCCGCAAGTGCGGCGACGAAACCGCAATAATTCAGTCTCATCATCAAACAACAATGTCATCCTGACCCGTCCGCCAGAACGGCGGAAGGATCGCAGCGTAGGAGTCATGCACCCGAGTCCCAGGCGGCAATCTAATTTTCGCGGGCGAGAATGAAATCAGGAACAGCGAGGAGCGCCCGCCGGTAATCCGAGTCGGGCAATTCAGCCAACGCGTCTTTCGCGCGCGCCACATATTCGTGCGCGAGCTTCGCCAGCGCGATCGAGCGATCCGCTTTCGCGCACCAGCCGCGTAATCTGCTCCGGCCGCACGCTCACGAAGCCCCGCTCTTCAAGCACCTTGGCGACCAGCCGCCGCCCGCCCGCCCCATTTCCGTCGTGCCCATTCCCATCGCCGGCTAGCGCCGCTTCCGATCGAAGCGCAAAAATCAGCGGGAGCGTCACCTTGCCTTCCTTCAAATCGCTCAGCACAGGCTTGCCAAGCTGCTCGGGCGAAGCCGTGAAATCCAGCAAATCATCCACAAGCTGAAACGCCAGCCCCGCATTTCGCCCGTATTCGCCAAGCGCGTCCTCCACGCTCTTCGGCTGCCCGCCGAGAATCGCACCGAGCCGCGAGCATCCGCTAAACAGGCACGCCGTCTTGCGATAGGCAAGCTCCGTCGCCTCAGTCTCAGTCAAATCAATTTGCCCGAGCCGCGTCAACTGCAGCAACTCCCCTTCCACCATGTTCTGCGTCAGGTCGATCAGGATATCGAGAATCGCAAAATTCCGTTCGCGCAGCGCCATCTCGAACGACTGCATATACAACCAGTCGCCCGCCAGCACGCTCATGTGATTGCCCCACCGCGCATTCGCGCTCGGACGTCCCCGCCGCGTATTCGCGCCATCAATCACATCATCATGAATCAAAGTCGCGTTATGAATCAGCTCGACGACCGCGCCCAGCCGTATCGCGCTAGGCCCGCGATAACCAGACGCCCCGGCAGCCAACAAAAGTAAAGCCGGACGCAGCCGCTTGCCGCCGCCCTCGCGCAGATAGCTCGAAATCTCGCACACCGGCTCAATCGCCGCAGCGTTCTGCCCGGCAATCTCCCTCTCCACCAGCGCGAGATCATCGCGAACCAGCTCGAAAATTTCCTTCACGGTCTGGACGGCGAAGCTCATCTTCGAATTTTACCCTTTGTGCGCCGCCTGATTCTGCGCCTCAAGACGGAAAAAACGCCGAAAATTCGCAGCAGTAACTGCCGCAATCTCTTCGCTCGGCAAGTCTCTCACATTCCCCAACGCTCGCGCTACCTCCACCACATTCGCCGGCTCATTTCGCTTCCCGCGGCGCCCCTCGGGCGGAAGAAATGGCGAATCGGTCTCCGTCAGCAGCCGCTCGAGCGGAATCTCCTTCGCCACATCGCGCAAATTCTGCATTTTTTTGTAAGTCACATTCCCCGCAAACGAAACCATGAACCCCATATCCAGCCCGCGCTTCGCATCTTCGAGCGTCCCCGTGAAGCAGTGAAGAATCCCGCCCAGCCCGCTCGAACGCCAATCCTGCTCGATCATCTCCAGGCAATCCGCCCACGCGTCGCGGCAGTGAATCACGATCGGCAGCTTCGCGGCCCGCGCCTGCCCAAGCTGCCGGCGAAACACCTGCTGCTGCACCTCCCGCGGCGAATGATCGTAGTAATAATCGAGGCCCATCTCGCCCCAAGCGATCACCCGCGGATGCTTCGCCAGTTCGTCGAGCTTCTCGAAATGTTCCTCAGTTGCAAGTTTCGCCTCGTGCGGATGAATCCCCACCGTGGCGTAAATCCAGTCGTGCTGCTCGGCAAACGGAATCGCCGCATTCAGCCGCTCCGGTCCCGTTCCGCTGCCGATCGCAAGCAGCATCTCAACTCCCGCCGCCCGCGCCCGTTCGAGCATGGCATCGCGGTCTTCGTCAAACTGCGGAAATTCCAGATGCGCATGCGAGTCGATAATTTTCAATTCCTACTTCCTTCTCACGCCACCGCTTCCCGTCCGGCGCGACCCGCTCTTCTGCACCACAAAAATCATTTGCTGCGCGTCATTATCCAGCGGCGTCCCGCGCAAAGGAACCGTACTCTTCCACCGGCTCCAGCCCCGCCAAAAGAAAAAGCGCGCGTAGCTGCTGATATGTGTAGTACGACATTTTCAGCGGACCGGTTTCTTCGAGAATGAGATTGTCTCCTTCATAAGTCCTGAACACGAATTCGCCGCTAAATGTCTGCTGAACCTTGTCGTACGATTTCTTGCGAAAGTATCGCCGCACCACCTTCCGCGGCTCCGCATCAACTGTCCACTCGAGATCGAGAATCTCTTTGCCGATGTTCGCAGCAATCCCCTCGAAGTTCGGAAAGAAAACATCGAACGCAAGGCGGCCGCCTTCCGCCAGATGAAATGCCGCAGTCGTAAGCGCGGCCACTTGGTCTTGCACGGTGTACATATGCTGCAGCGGCCGAAACGGAATGATCACCAGAGGAAATTTCTTCGCGAGGCGAAAGTCGCGCATGTCGCCTTCGTGAATGGTCACTCGCTCGCGTACTTCGCGCGGCTCGCGCGCCAGATTGCGTCGGACAATGCGCAGCATGGACTCAGAATTGTCCACGCCCTCGATTTCGATTCCCTCTCGAGCAATGGGCAGCAAAACCCGGCCAGTTCCGCACGCAATCTCCAGCACTGGCCCGCCGGACTTCCGGGCGACATCGACGTAGAACGGCACGTCGACCAAATCCTGCTTTGAGCAATAGCCAGTGTCGTAGTGCGACGCCAGGATCTCGTACGAATCGGGCTCGCTGCTGCCCATGATCGGTTATTTCACCTTGGCGCCTGCAGGAATATCCTCTGCAAACGTTACCAGCACCGGCTTGCCGTCCGCCCCATCCGACGCCGCCAGCAGCATCCCGTTCGACTCCTGCCCCCGCATTTTCCGCGGCGCAAGATTCGTCACCACCACCACTTTGCGCCCCACGAGTTCCTCCGGCGCATAAGCCAGCGCGATTCCGGCCAGCACCTGCCGCACCTCATCGCCGATATCCACCATCACCTTCAGCAGCTTATCCGCCCCCTGCACTTTCTCAGCGGACTTCACCACGCCAACTCGCAGCTCGACCTTGGCGAAATCATCAATCGTGATTTTTGCTCCAGGCGCAGGAGCCGCAGCAGCGCCGGCACCGGCCCAGCAGCACCGCGCACCGCAGGCGTCGAAGTCGCTGCCGCAGGCGCCGCAGCGCCCGGATTACGAATTTCGTTTTCCATGGCTTCTATCCTCTCCATTGCTTCTTTTTTCTCAACGCGCGGAAACACCGCTTCCGGTTGCCTATCTTGGTGCCCGGACTGAGCCCACCCCATTCCAACTGGTCGATCCGAACGTCCGCTAAGCATTCCTGGCTGGCCCAGTAGTTGCCACAGATCTTTTGTGTAGCGTCCGGAATAATCGGATGGGCCAAAACAGAAATGATCCTGAGTGATTCAGCACCGCGTCCACAGGACTCTCGCGAGCTGCTGGCGTTTACTTAGATCTTGAACCATGGCCCACGGCTTCGATGCAGCGAGTAATATAGGTTCACATTGCGCAATCATTTCCCAAATGGACTTCAGAGCAAAGTGAAACTCGAAGTTCGAATATGCTGAAACGGCCTCCCGAATCCAGCCGACGATACTCTCTTGAAGACCTCGAGTCGAGGAATCCGCGTCGCTCATGTCAACGCTCGGTACTACGTACCTGCGAAATACTTCTCAATCATCGTCAGCGTCCGGCTCGCCAAATTCCCCAACCCATTCGCCAAATCCGCGTTGTACCTCGTAATCAACGCATCCCGCGAAAAATTCCCATCCTGCCCAAAAACAACCTCCCTCAACAAGTAATACCGCAGCGCATCATTCCCCAGCACCTTCACTATCGGTTCCGGATACGCCACATTCCCCTTCGACTTGCTCATCTTCTCCTGCTCAAAAAGCAGCCACCCATGCGCCACAATCTGCTTCGGCAACGGCATTCCCGCAGCCATCAAAAACGCCGGCCAGTAAACCGCGTGGAAACGAATAATCTCCTTCCCCATCGCGTGAATGTCCGCAGGCCAATACCGGAAATCCGGCCCGTCATGCTCGCCATCCACAAATCCGATCCCGCTCATATAACTCGTCAGCGCGTCATACCACACGTAAAACACGTGCTCGGGATCATCCGGCCACGGAATTCCCCACTTGATCGATTTGCGGCTGATCGAAAGATCCTTCAGCCCGCCCTCGACAAAGCTCTTCACCTCATTGAACCGGAAATCCGGATGCACGAATTGCGGATTCTTCGCGTAAAGCTCCAGCAGCCGGTCCTGGTAAGCCGAAAGCCGGAAAAAATAATTGTCCTCCGAGACAAGCTCTCCCGGCCGCCCGCAGTTAGGACAGTCCGCCGGCTCCGGCGTGTCGCTGATGTAGAGGTTGTCGTAAATGCAGTAACGCCCCTCGTATCTCCTCTTAAAAATCGATCGCTTTTCCGCCGGCAGCCCCTTATCCCGCGCCAGCGTGCGACGAATCAGATTCTGCACAGCTCGCGCATGCCGCGTTTCTGTCGTGCGAATGAAATGGGTGTACTGAATTCCAAGCAGCTTCCACAACTCGACGAAAATCTTCTGATTACGATCTACAAGCTCCGCAGGTGAAATGCCGGCCTTCTCCGCCGCCCGCTCGATATTTACGCCGTGCTCGTCGGTACCCGTGAGATACGCCACGTCGTAACCGCACATCCGCTTGTAGCGTGCAATCACGTCGCACACGATCGTCGTGTACGCAGAACCCACGTGCGGCCGCGAGTTCGCGTAGTAAATCGGCGTCGTAAGATAAAATTTCTTCTTGTCGGTCGTATCAGGCATCGGCTATTTGCGATTTTCCCCGCGCTTCTGAAATTCAAATGTCGCAGCCGCGATCACCTGCTTCAACGGCACGCCACGCTCAGCCGCAATCTTCTGGCAGTCTTCATACTCGGGCGTCGCGTTCAGAATCGTCCCATTCATGCGCGAAACCTTCATGCGCACCGAGCCCAGCGGCGTTTCAACAGGCACAAACTCGCGATTCAGAGTTTTCCGCCGCACATCATATGTGCGAATGCCAATCGTCGTAGTCTCGCTAAAAATCAAATCGATCAACCGCGTCACATTCTCCGGCTCGCTCAGGAGCGTGACGAGCTGGCCAGGACGATTCTTCTTCATCTGCACCGGGGTCGAAAACACGTCCAGCGCCCCGGCCGCCAGCGCCCGCTCGGCAAAGTAGCCATAAATCTGCGGGCTCATGTCGTCGAGGTTCGTCTCAATCACGGTAACCGGCGAATCCCATCGCCCGCCCACTTCGGATTCCGCTGTCCCCATCGAAACTGAGTCGCCAATCAACAACCGCATCACGTTGGCTTTCTCTTTCAGATCAGCCGACCCCGCGCCATAGCCAATCGTCCGCAACGTCATCGCCGGAATCTCCTCATAACGCGTCGCAAGTGTTGTCGCGATTGCGGCTCCGGTCGGCGTCACAAGTTCCCGCTCGATTCCGCTCGAATACGTCGGCGCGCCGCGAAGCAATTCAGCAGTAGCCGGCGCCGGCACGGGAAGCAGCCCGTGCTCGGTCTTCACCTGCCCCCCGCCAACATCTAATCGCGAACACGCGAATTCGTCGATTCCCAGCAGCTCAAATCCGATCGCCGACCCCACAATGTCAACAATCGAATCCACCGCCCCCACTTCGTGAAAATGAACTTTCTCGACCTCGATGTTGTGAACCTTCGCCTCAGCCTCGGCCAGCCGCTCAAAGATTTTCGTCGCCCGCGCGGCAGCCCGAGGCGCGAGATGCGCTTCCTCGATCCGCTTCAAAATCATCGAAAGCCCGCGATGATGATGCTCCTCCCCGCTTTTCACCTTCACATGCGTCGCAAAAATCGCCCCGCGCTGCACCTTCTCAGCCAAGATACTCCAGTTCTCCAGCCCCAGCCCCCGCAACCCCGATTCGATCTCGCGCAGTTCCGCCCCCGCATCCAGCAGGGCGCCAAGCACCATGTCCCCGCTGATGCCCGAAAAACAGTCGAAATAAGCGATACGCGAACTTTTCATGAGTGCACTGCCGAAATCGTCGCGGCAAGTCGAAAAAATGATGTTAGTCTGCCCTCTAAGTCGTGTCAAATCCGCACGCTAGGGCGACTCCAACCCGCAGTAAACGATCGTTCTCGAGGTGACCCTCTCATTCCAACAATCGTTGCTCTTAAAGGCGCTCAACTCCCGTCGCTCGATCCAATTTCCGTTCTCATCACATCTGTAGATGAATTCCGAAATATGATTGGGTACATCGCTCTCAGAGAAATCGTTAAATGATAAAACCCGGCTCTTGCGTCCTTCCGCGTCATATTCATATCGATACAAGCCATCGCCAAGCGCATCGCCGTCGGGGTTTAGTCCATACGTCTCCGCGAGCCGTCCGTAGGAGTCGTAGGTCGATATCCAGCGCTCGCCGACGCCTCCTTCAAAGCCATAGTAAAGAGAGACAGATCTCACGAGCCTCTCCTCTGAGTATTCAAACTTTTTTTGAAAAACGGGCACGCCGTTTGCCCGGAATCTGACAATGGAAATCAATTCTTTGCCACGATATTCTTCCACTCCGCGCGCGAGCAAATTGCCCGCAACGCTGCGTTCGCTCCACTCCGCGCGTCTGCCCCCGTCCGAATGCTCATAGCTCATCACAGCGGCTAAGTCGCCTCGACTGTCATACTTAAGGGTACGGATGAGCCTTTGCTCTGGGTCGTAAGAAGAAACTTCGCGGCAGTCGAGTTCTCCCAAATAGTTGTACGAGGTAAGCTCTTGGACTAATCCTTCGCGGGAAAATTCAACATCGAAGGTTTCGCGATCTTGATGGTGATCAATCTCAGGGGTAATCGGCCGGTATTCCCTGCGCTGCTTTAATGTCCGGACGCGACCTTTAACTTCATAGTCTTCATTCATCCCCTATGTGCGGTCAACAGCCGGATGGTTTCCGGACGGACTCAAGCACTGAAAGATTATAGCAGTTTTCAGCCCTTGCTCTTGCTCATGGATTACTACTATGCTACTATCGTGAGGGTTGAATTAAGTCCCAAAAGGACTTACCGAACGAGGCCATGAGCGAGGAGCAAGACGTCCCGCGATTCTCAGCCCACGCTTTTCGAAGCGTGGGCGAAACAAAACCCCCGAAACACCCCCAATTTCTAATCGCAAATCTGGAATTAGAATTCCACGTAAGTCCCATAAGAATCAACGATCTAAAATTTTCTAATCGCAAAAAAACAGCGGTTTTTGCTCTCATTTCCCCAAGCCTGGGAGCGTCACCCATCAGCAACACTTTGCCACCCTTGGCTCGGTCGCGCGCTCGTTCCCTTGTAGCGCCGTCTATAAAGGCGTCGGCGTTGTCAAGATACACTGGTGGTTTTGTTCTGAGACCGGGGAATCTCCGATCCGGTTTGTTGTCCCTACCAGGAATCTTTTGGTTTTGCTTGTGCATCGCCGACCAAGGCTCGCTGCTGAAATCATCTGCGATGGAACGTTGGTTCCACCAGCCATCTATTCGGTCTTTCCACCATGATTCTCGCTGCAGACTCCCCGGCTTTCCGAGGAGGCAGGGCGCTCACTCAGCGTCTCGATGGATCGACCGCTTCCATCACGGCGCTACTCGAGCTACCCCGCAAACGAACCAGCTGCGCCAGCAGTTCTCCGTAATCGGCCCGGCTGCGCAGCATCCAGTACAACCTCACCGCCAGGCGGCGCGCCACCGCCACCTTCGCAATCTGACTCCCCCGACGGAATTTCAGCCGCTGATACAGCCGTCGCAGTTCCGCATCTTTCCGGGCCGCCGTCTGCCCGGCTTCGACCAGCAACCAGCGCGTTGTCGAACTGCCCTGCTTGCTGATCGATCCGATCCGCACCCGATCCGCCGACGAGTTCAGCTGAGGATCGAGTCCCAGATAACTGCTCACCTGCCGGCTACGGCGGAAGCGTTCGACCTCCCCGATCGTCAGTGCGAAGGCCAGCGAGGTCAACGGTCCCACCCCCGGATGAGTCATCAGCCGAGCCGCTGCGGGATGAGCCGCCGCTTGCTTCTCGACCGCGTCATCTAGTTCTGCAATCGGCTTCTCCATCTGGTCGAGCAACTCCAGCAGTTCCTTCCGCCGCCGCGAGGCCCACGGCTCGAGCGCCAGCGCTTCCAGTTCCTGCCGCCCTGCCTTGCTCCACAACTTCTTTTTCCGGCACAGACCCTGGCCCATGGCCATGGCCTGCAGCTGGTTCATCACCTTCGTTCTCATCTGCACCAGCTTCACGCGATGCAATACCAGTTGCCGCAAATCCCGCTCGGCGATCGTGGGCATCCAGATCTTCGGAAAGCGATCCTCACTCATCAGCTTTCGCAGATGGGTTGCATCCCGCTCGTCGTTCTTCTGCTTGCGCACCACTGCAGCGCGAATCTGGGCCGCATCTCCGACCCACAGTTCGTGCCCTAGCTCGGCCAGCATCTGCTCGAACCATCGCGTGTAGCCGGTCGCCTCGATCCCCACGATCACCGGCCCACGCAACTGTTCGTAAAACCGTCTGGCTTCGCCGTTGTGGTGTTCCAATCGCAACTGCACGATCTCTCCGGTCTCCGTATCCAACATCTCAATCTGCTGCTGGCGCGTGTGAAAATCACAGCCTATAATCTTCATCGCTCGGCTCCTTCCCTCCGAGCCTTGGTCGTTTCCCAACGCCAAGTGTACTCAGCTCGAAGGAGCCGACGCCTTTATCCAATCAGCATCCTGCCGGCTCTTTCGCTGTTTCTTTCGAGTCTCGTCAGCCCTTTCCCCTTCGCGCTTTGACGCCCCCGGCCGCATTCCCTATAATCGCGGGATTCTTTCGGCGCGTCGGCGCGCCCGTAGGAGGCTTGTGTACAAAGTTGTCGAGGATCGGATTCGGAAGGCGCTAAGGCACCACATTCACGAGCGTTACAAGACTGACGTGCCGATCGCCACCGAGCGGCCTCCGAAGTTGGCAATGGGCGAAGCAGCCTCGCCGGTTTGCTTCGAACTCGCCAAGCGCCTGAAGA
The DNA here is from genome assembly GCA_963697645.1 of uncultured Acidobacteriota bacterium. Classification (GTDB taxonomy): domain Bacteria; phylum Acidobacteriota; class Terriglobia; order Acidiferrales; family UBA7541; genus Palsa-295. Next base: position 488,447 of record CAVOOU010000002.1, read on the forward strand.
AGGCACCTCGCGCGCTCGCACAAGAAATTGCAACTTCGCTGAAGCCAATCCCGGGCGTCGCTCGGGTCGAAGTGGCAGGCGCCGGTTATCTGAATTTTTTCTTCGACCGCACAGAATTTTTTCGAGGCGCGCTCACAGAGTCTACGCAGAAATCCACGGCCGCCGGTGCCGATGCGCCCAAGACGATCGTCGAGCACACCGCGATCAATCCGAACAAAGCCGCGCACATCGGCCACCTGCGCAACGCCGTGCTGGGCGACACCTTCGTCCGTCTGCTGCGCCACGCGGGTCGGAATGTCGAAATTCAGAACTACATTGACAACACCGGCGTTCAGGTCGCGGACGTAGTTCTCGGCTTTCTGCACCTCGAAAAGAAGTCAATTGACGACGTGCGCGCTCTCACTCTCGCGCCCAGGTTCGATTACGTCTGCTGGGATCTCTACACGCGCGTCACACAGTTTCTCGCGGAAGACAAATCGCGTCTCGAACTCCGCGCCCACACTTTGAAAGAAATCGAAGAAGGGCAGGGCGAGGCAGCGCGAATGGCCGAACTGGTCGCTACGGCTATCGTCCACCGCCATCTCGAAACACTCGACCGCCTCGGAATCGATTACGACCTGCTCACCCAGGAAAGCGAAATCCTGCACCTGAAATTCTGGGACGCCGCCTTCGACATGCTGAAGAAAAGCGGCGCGATTCAGCTCGCAACAGCCGGAAAAACTGCAGGCTGCTGGGTGATGCAGCTCCCATCGGACCGCGAGGCAAAGGAAGGCCAGCCAGAAACCTCCGACAAGACAAACGACAAGACAGACAGCAAAACAGAAGACGAACCCGCCGAGCAAGCCGAAGCAAAAATCATCGTCCGATCGAATGGCACGGTCACCTACGTGGGAAAAGACATCGCCTACCACCTCTGGAAGTTCGGTCTCCTCGACCGCGATTTTCACTACCAACGTTTCCACACGCATCCCGACGGACACGAAGCCTGGGTCACCGCAAGCGAGCGCAGCGATGCAGGCGCGCCGCCTTTCGGCCACGCCCACGAAGTCTTCAACGTAGTGGATTCGCGGCAGGCGTATCCGCAGCAAGTGGTCGCGGCCGGACTCCGCGCACTCGGCTACACAGAGCAAGCCGACCGCCTGAAACATTTCGCCTACAACGTTGTCGCGTTAACGCCGCGCTGCGCCCGCGAAATGGGCTACGAAATTCCCGAGGAAGACGCCAAGAAGCCATACGTCGAAGTAAGCGGCCGCAAAGGCCAAGGCGTGAAAGCCGACGACCTGCTCGACCGCCTCGAAGAAAGCGCGCAAGCGGAAGTGGACGCGCGCCACGCCGAGGAACCCGAAGCCGAGCGAAAAGCAATCGCACACGCAGTAGCAGTCGGCGCCCTGCGCTATTTCCTGCTGCGCTTCACGCGCTCCACAGTAATCGCCTTCGACTTCAAAGACGCCCTAAGCTTCGAAGGCGAAACCGGCCCCTACGTTCAATACGCAGTCGTCCGCATCAACGGAATCGTTCGCAAAGGCGTACGATCGCGAGCCCATCTGAATCGCAATGTATCAGCGCAGCAAACCTGCGAGCGATTGAAACGGGTCGAACTCGATAGTCTCGCGATTCTTGCCACAGTCCGAGCGGCGATGATTTGTGGGACTTGGTCCTGATGGCAGGCTCACTCGACTGCGCGTGTCGAGCAGGCGGTTTCCGCGCAGGAGCCGGCGTTCGTGGCGCGCTACGCCTTCGAACTGGCGCAAGCAGTTCAACGGGTTCTATCACAAGCATCACATCTTGTCGGAGGAAGACAAAGAGAAACGGGCATTCCTGCTGTCATTGACTGAACTCGTTCGAGCGACAACCTGGAATCGACGCTGGGGCTTGATGGGAATCGTAGCGCCCGAGAAAATGTAACCGTGTCCGCCCTGCCTGTCATCCTGAGCGAAGAGCCGGCCGCTTTTGCATCTCGTCCCACTCTTGTGGGACGGCCGGCTCGCAGTCGAAGGATCTCAGCGTAGCGTCGAGCAACTCGTCCGCAACAAGCAACGCTCGAACGCGATTCGGCTACAGTTTCATCGCAAAATCCACAATCGAGCGAATCGCAACGCCCGTCGGGCCTTTCGCCAGCCACGGACGCCCTTCGTCCACCCAGCACGTCGCCGCGATGTCGAGGTGAATCCACGGCGTGTCCTCGGCGAATTCCTTGATGAACCACGCGCCGGTGATCGCGCCGCCGCCTTTACCTGTGCCGGTGTTGCGAATGTCGGCGATGTTGCTCTTGATCATTTCCTGGTATTCGTCGTCGATGGGCATCGGCCACATTTTTTCGCCCGCGGATTTCGCGCTTTCGAGAAATTGGTCGAGATATTCGCGCGGCGTGCCGAACGCGCCCACGTGCACATTGGCAAGCGCCACCTGAATCGCGCCGGTGAGCGTAGCGGCGTCAATGATGTGCGTCACCCCAAGTTTTTTCGCGTAAGTGAGGCCGTCGGCCAGCACCATGCGGCCTTCGGCGTCGGTATTAATCACCTCGATCGTCTTCCCGGACATCGCGACCTGCACGTCGCCCGGCTTTTGCGCGCGCCCGCCGGGCATGTTCTCGGTCGCGGGAATCACCGCGATCACGGAGATCGAAGGCTTCAGAAACGCCAGAGCGCGCATGGCGCCGAGCATCGTGGCGCCGCCGCCCATGTCGTACTTCATCTTCTCCATGTTGTCGGCCGGCTTGATGGAGATGCCGCCGGTGTCAAACGTGACGGCTTTGCCGACCAGTCCAAGCACCGGCGCGCCCGGTCGCAGCGTTTGCGGTTCGTAGCGCAACACGATTACGCGCGGCGGCTCGACGCTTCCTTGCGCAACTCCCAGCAATGCGCCCATTTTCAGCTCGGTGATTTTGCGGTCATCGAGAATTTCAACGCCCAAGCCAACTTCCTTGGCCATCGCCTCGGCCTTGGCAGCAAGCATGCGCGGCGTAAGGCGGTTGGAAGGCTCGTTGATGAGGTCGCGCGCGAAATTCTGCGATTCGGCAATCACGCGCCCACGCTCAATCGCCTCGTTGATTCCGGAAAGGGAACCGTTTTCGAATCCAGCGAGCGAGACAGATTGAATCTCTTTGTTGTTCTTTTTCTCCGAGCGGTATTTATCGGATTCGAAGTCGGCGACGAGAAGACCTTCAGTGATGGCTTGCGCCGCAGCGGGGCTGCGTTCTCCCTCGCGCGTGAGAAACGCGAAATTCTTCACCCCGCGGGATTTCAGATAACGCAGCGCGGCACCGGCGATTTTGCGCAGGTCGCCAACCGCGAATTTCCCGGGCTTCCCTGCCCCGACGAGGAGCAAACGCTTCGCGTCCATGCCTTCCGGAAAATGCAGCAGCACGGTTTCGAGAGCTTTTCCTGTGATTTCGCCACTCGTGACCAGGGTGGCAAGACCGCCCGTCATGCGGCGGTCGATATCGGCGAGAACTCCGTCTATTTTGTTGTCGCCTTCAAACACATATGTGACGAGCGCATCGGCTTGAATTGAAGAGTACGGCTGAGAGTCGACCTGGATCTGCATGGTTTCCTTTCGATTTTGTCTTTTGTTTTGTCTTTGATTTTATCGTTGTTCTTTTGATTTTAATGTTGTTCTAGCGGCGGCGAGAGCGGCTGATCGCTTCGCTGGCTTCCCGTTTTGCTTCTTTTTGTTTTTCGGATTCGCGGCGGTCGTGGAACTTCTTGCCTTTGCCGACCGCGAGTTCGCACTTGGCCATCCCGTCGCGGAAATAGAACTTCAGCGGGACGATGGTCATGCCTTTCTGCTGAATCTGAACCTGGAGCTTGTCGATTTCGCGCCGGTTCAGGAGAAGCTTGCGCTTGCGGAGCGGGTCATGGTTCCGCGAACCGCCCGGCAGATACTCGGGAATATGAGAGTTCACCAGCCACGCCTCGCTGCCGCGAATCTCGGCGAACGCATCTCGCAAGGCGGCCTTGCCTTCCCGAAGAGTCTTCACCTCGGTTCCGAGGAGCACGAGCCCCGCCTCGAACTTATCGCCAAGGGTGTAGTTGTACGAGGCCGTGCGGTTCTGCGCGACGATCTTCACGCCTTCGTACTGCTGTTTCTTCTCGGCCGATTTCATGAATCAAACATGATAGCCGCCGGGAGAGATATCCGGCAAGCGACGTTTGCGATCCGCTCGCGAAGGGGAACTCGTGCAGCTGGACGGCTCTCCCCATGATTGGCTCGAAGGTCGCGGCTCCCTGCTCACCGCTCTAGGCATGCAAGATGATGCTTCCGGCAAAATCCTCGCCGCTCAGTTCTTCTCCTCGGAAACTTCCCCAGGCTATTTCCGCCTGCTGCAGAGCCTCTTGCGCCGCTTCGGTGTCCCCCTCGCTTTCTACGGGGATCGTAGCGGCGTCTTTGTACGTAACGACGAGCACTGGTCGCTCGACGAACAACTCGCCGGCCAGCGCCAGCCCACTCAATTCGGCCGTGCTCTCCAACAGCTCGGCGTCACCTTCATCGCCGCGCAGAGCCCACAGGCCAAAGGACGCATCGAGCGCCTCTGGGGCGTGTTGCAGGATCGTCTCACCAGCGAACTGCGCTTGGCTGGCTCTTGCGATCTCGACTCAGCCAACCGCGTGCTGCGCCGCTTTGTGACCGATTACAACCGCCGCTTCGCTCGCGGATTCGCCCTGAGTTCCAACCATATCTATTCATGCATTCGCAACAAAAAGCCGCATTGGGGGTATTAGTTTCTAAGTACGGCAACGCTGTGATTTGTTGCCGCATCACAGAGCGGGTGCTAGACTTTCTTGGACCTGAGACAGTCGATTTTGGAGGGCGTTTTTGCTTTGTAGAAACGGTCTAATATCTTCAGCGCGCGCGGTGGGTTCCGGCGACGGAAACCCCAGACATCCCAGAACTCCCTTTCGAATCCTCACCTTAGGCTCCTCCATGGCGCTTATTGCGGCGCTGTTGGTGGGGTGTCCGAAATCAAACACGGACTTTCAAACGGGCAAAAAGGCCGAGGCCGTGCAGGACTATGACACGGCGCTGGTGTACTACGAGCGGGCCCTGCGCGCCGATCCCACGAACGCGGAATATAAGCTTCGCGCTACACAGATGCGGTTCGAGGATGGCCAATTCCACATCCGGCAGGGTCGAGCCGCTGAGCAAAAGGGCGACCTGCAGCGGGCGCTGACCGAGTTTGAAAAGGCACAGGCTGTTGATCCTTCTAGCTCGATTGCGGATCAGGAAATAAAGCGGACGCTCGAGAAGATTGCGGCACAGAACGCAGCGGAAGCTCCCAAGGCGATGAATTACAATCCACAAGATGACGGGATGCTCTCGGAACCTCCCGAACTCAAGCCTCTTTCGCGCGAACCCATCAATCTGAAAATGACGAATGATACGCGCGTGGTGTACGAGACGATCGCCAAGCTGGCGGGACTCAGCGTGATATTCGATCCGGACTTTACATCGAGGCGGATCACGGCCGAATTGCCGAACGTGACGCTCGAGCAGGCGCTCGATGCGGTGGCGCTGGAGAGCAAATCCTTCTGGAAGCCCATCACGCCCAGCGTGATCTTCGTGGCGCCCGATAATCCGCAGAAGCGAAAAGACGTGGAAGATGAAGTGGTGAAAACGTTCTACGTTTCCAACACTTTGACGCCGCAAGACCTGACCGAAATCGTCACCGGACTTCGGCAGCTTCTCGATCTGCGGCGCATCCAGCAGGTGAACTCGCAAAACGCGATCGTGATTCGCGATACGCCGGACAAGCTGGTGCTGGCCGGGAAAATTATTCGCGATATTGATAAAGCGAAGCCGGAAGTGCTAATCCACGTTCAAGTGATGTCGGCAAACCTCGACCGGCTGCGGGATTTGGGTATCTTGCCCGGCCAGAGCGTATCGCTGGCATTCACTCCGCGAACTTCCGTGCAGCCGAACAGCACGACGAGCACAACGAGCACCACTACAACGACTTCGACGACGACCACCAGCACGACAATTCCGCAGATTACATTGAATAATTTGCAGCATCTTTCGACGGCGGATTACAGCATCACGCTTCCAGGCGCGACTGCGAACGCCATTGCAACCGACAACAAGACCAAGATCATCCAGGATCCGGAAATCCGCGTTACCGACGGCCAGAAGGCTTCGCTGAAAATCGGCCAGCGGGTTCCGGTAGCGACCGGCAGCTTCCAGGCGGGCGTGGGAGTCGGAGTGGGTGGCGGCGCCGGCGTGGTGAATCCCCTGGTGAACACACAGTTCCAGTATCTGGATGTGGGCGTCAACATTGACGTGACGCCTCGCGTCCACCCGGACAACGAAGTAAGCATGAAGCTGACGGTAGACATTTCGTCGATCGCGGGGACCAGCAACATCGGCGGAATTAATCAGCCTATCATCACCCAGAACAAGATCGAGCACGACGTCCGGCTGAAGGAAGGCGAGGTAAGCGTCCTGGGAGGCCTGATCCAGCGGACTGAAACGAAAAATCAGAACGGGATTCCCGGCTTGGTGTCCGTGCCGCTGGCGAAATACCTGTTTTCCGATAACAGCAACCAGATCCAGGATCAGGAAGTGCTGATCGTCCTGACGCCGCACATTGTGCGCATGCCTTCCATCACCGCTGAGAATTTGCGCACGATGGCGGCTGGAACCGACTCGAACGTGCGAGTGTATCGCGGCGACTCTGAGGTGGATACGGGTGCCAAGGCGGTTCCATCGGCTGCGGCTCCGCCGCCAGGAGGCGCACCGGGAGTGGCGGCAGCGAACCTCCAAGGCGGAGCGAGTCCCGCGGCTCAGCTTCGATTCGACCCGCCGAGTGTGACGATGAAACCGGGCGACAAGACGACGCTGGGGCTGAGCGTCTCCAATGTGACGGATCTCTATTCGATTCCCTTGCTCATTCATTACAACCCGGCCGTGGTGCAAGTGGAAGAGGTGCGCAACGGCGGATTTTTATCAGGCGGCACGCAGGAAATTGCCATCGTCCAACGAATTGACGAGCAGCGCGGTGAAGTGATTGTTTCCGCGACGCGCCAGCCGAATACTCCGGGCGTGAACGGAACCGGAACGCTGCTTGGAATCGTGGTACGGGCAGTGGCGCCCGGAAACACAGTGCTCCAAATTCTTCAGGTCAACGCACATGATTCTCAACATCGAAATATTCCAATGGTTTCCGGAGAAGCCGCCATTCAGGTGCAGTGAGGCACGATGAGCGGGGCAAATCGCAATCTGGCGTCTCGCATTCTGGGTTCTCGGGCCTTCTCATCGCTACCGTCGCGCCGTCATCACGATTCCTGGAAAGTTCGGGGGCTTGCTGCCGGCTTCACACTGATCGAGTTGATCCTGGCCTGCTCGATTCTTTTCGTTCTGGCGGCGATCGCGGTGCCGCTTGCGCGCGTGGCGATCAAGCGCAGAAAAGAAGCGGACCTTCGTTACGATCTCCGTGAAATGCGCACAGCGATTGATCGCTATAAAGACGCGGCTGACAAGAACTTGATTCAGGTAAAAGCAGGGACGGAGGGTTACCCTCCGGATCTCGATACTTTGGTGAAGGGCGTTCAGCTGACCGGTGCGAAGAGCGAGCACGTGCGTTTTTTACGGGGAATTCCGAAGGACCCGATGACCGGTACTGCGGATTGGGGCATGCGGTCGGTGCAGGATGATACGGATACTACATCGTGGGGCGGCCAGGATGTGTTCGATGTGTATTCAAAATCCACGGGAACGGCGCTGGACGGAACGAAGTACTCGGATTGGTAGCAGAATCGAGACGTTTGTGCGCAGGATAGAATGAGACTTTCTCGACATATAAGAGCTCAATCGGCTCGCGGATGGCGTGATTCGGTTACGCGCGGATTCACGTTGATCGAGCTGATGATCGTAATGGCGATCATCGTGATACTCGCCACTCTCGCGAGCGTGCATTACCGGAATGCTGTGCTTCGCTCTCGCGAGGCGGTGCTGAAGTCCGACCTAAGGGTGATGAACAACGCGATCCAGGACTATACCCGAGATAAAGAGGCCGCGCCGCAATCGCTGGATGATCTTGTGAGCGGGCAATACCTGAGCGCTATTCCCTCTGACCCGATTACAAGCACAAAAGACTGGGTGACAGTGAATTGCGACACATTGCTCGATCCTGACCAATCGGTGACCGGGATTTGTTCGGTCCATTCCGCGTCGGACGCGGTTTCACCATTCGAGAACACGCCGTACAGCAGCTGGTAGCTCAATCTCTCCGAGCCCGCGTAAAGTTCTGCCGGTTATCTTTACCCGACATACTTCTTCAGCGGATCCCAGTAGCGCACCGTCCAGCCGTGAAAGAGAGAATCATAATCGCCTTCCGGAAATCCGGTATGGTCGAGGATCAGCAGTGTGCCATACCCCTGCGGCTTCAATTCAAATTTAACGAGTGAATAGACGCCGGGATCCCAATGCGTGGGACGCCAGGCCTGGACGATCCGTTGATTGGGAATGAGTTCGACATTTCTGCCTACGATCATGCCGCCAAACATGGAAAACGCGCCGCCCACCGCGGAGTCGATATTCGCCGGCATACCGGTGAAAGCGGCAAACTGCTTCGAATCCAGAAGAATCTCGTAGATGCGCTGCGGGCTTGCCTTCAATTCGATTTCCTGGTGAAGCGAGGTGCGAGCCTGGTTTGCAGGGGTACTCGGGGCTTCTTTTGGGTTCTGATGCTGCTGTACTCGAGCCCAAGCGTCGCGGCTTGCGGCAAGCCCGCCTAACGCAACTGCTGCGAGGCCGGCGATCATCTGGCGGCGCGTTGAAACGGCGTGAGACTTGGACTGGATTGATCGCTCGATCATCGTCATTCTCCTATGGTCGCTGTTGAGTGCGGTGGCATGAAAGCACACGCGCCCGAGCAGGGTCAAGGTGGCGAGCTTGCCTTTTATTTTTGAAACGTTATCCCCTGGGTTATCACCATCTATCAGACCACCCACTGGTTCTTGAATCGCGCAAAGCGCACTCGAGGTAGTTCGTCCGCGGGCTCATACGTGGAGGCACCCTCATGAAGCAGACCGCCGGCGTCATCACGGCCTTGGCTGTGGTGCTGGCGATTTTCGGCGTGTCGAACCTGCCCAAAAGCTCGCCGGGTGGGGGAAGCTCGGCGCAATCCGAGAGTGGGGCGAAGGCGTCCAAAACGCGTCCGAGTGTAGAACCGACGGGCCCCTACGCGCCGTGCGTGCGCATTCAGAAACGGCTCCAGCCTTTTGTAGCCGATAGTCCACAGGAGCAATGGAGACTTCCCGCCTTTTGTTATCCCGATTCCAAGGCGCCGGATGTCCCGGAGGTGAAAGCGAAAGGCATCGATTTTGTTATAGCCATCGTGCCCAATCCGGTTCTTACGCACCTGCCGCTGCTCTTTGACCGGCTGATCGAAATCATGCAGCAAGCGGCGCAAGACAATCAGTATTCGTACGACTCAGCGTGGCTGCCGTGGAGTGAAGGCAAGGAATATACGAGGCTGCCCGACCAGCAGACGGCAGCCGACCTGCAAAGTTTTCAGGAATCGCAGCCCGGCGTTCTCGTTTTCAGGAACTCCCTGAATCAACAAGGCGATTCGCCCTACAAAACGGGCTTGGCCGTATTCGTAGTTTCCGAATTGCCGACAGGCGGAATAAACCAGGGACAATTCGACAACGCACTGGCCTGGATGGAGCGATTGGGAGCTTTGTCGGCCGAGCGAGACTTGAGAATTCTCGGACCTACGTTTTCCGGCTCGCTCCCTTCGCTCTATCGGTCGCTTCATTTTCAGAAGCTCAAGCCCTTCGCCGGGACAAAGAAAATTCGGGTCTCAAGCGGAAGCGTATCTTCGGACTCGTACTACTACTGGTTTAAAGGAAAACTGGAATCGGAACAGCTCGGTACATTCGATACGGCTATGGAGGGAGACTCCGTTCTGGTGGACCGATTCTGCCAGTACATCGATTCGCAGAAATATACGACTGATCGTGTGGCGTTTCTCTCCGAGGATGAAACCGCCTTTGGAACGGAACCGATTTCTCAAACTGACACCAAGTATGAAAAGCGCGTGCGGGCACAAAAAGGAGCGCACGAATCCAAGCAGGGTTTTTGCACCTATAGCGGCGGCCCCACGTACCTCTATTATCCGCGCGATATCGCATCGCTCCGTTCCGCGTACGAGCAGCAGTCGATTTTCAACGGAGCAAAACAATCGCAGAGCGCGAACAATGACGCGACGACTTTGCGCGGCGACTTGAGCGAGCCGGCCAGCAGCGAACATGACACGGTGCGGACGTATGGCGGTCAACTTACGCCACTCGCACAAGAGTCGGTGCTAATCGCCATTACGGACGTCCTGAAAGAGAAGAAGATTGAGTTTGTTGTGTTACGCAGCACGAATACGCTCGACCAGATTTTTTTGAGCCAATTCTTGCGGCGTTCGTTCCCAGACACTCGCATTGTGATCGACGGAGCCGATCTGCTTTTCCGGCGCGGAGCGGAAGGCTCGTCACTTCGCGGCGTGATGGCGTTGTCGCCTTATCCCCTGCTGAACCGCCAACAGGATTGGAATTTCGCGCAGCCAGAGGGTAGCGGAGAAGGCTATCGGGTTTTTGGGCTGGATGTCGCTGAGGGCTTGTACGTTGCAGCTCGTGGGCTCTTTCCAGATCAAGGTTCGAAAGTGCAAATCGCTAACTATGCCCCGCCTGCGTTCGCGGGCAGCGGAGGCAACAATGACGATGATCGTCCAGCGACATGGCTCACCGTAATCGGCCATCGGCAGTTTTGGCCTGTAGCGGTGCTCAACTCGAATACGCTGGATAAAAGCAAGGCAATTTCCATTTTGCAGCCGTTCTCCGAGCGTACCGGAAAACCGGCGGCAACCTCGGCTGGAGCGAATCCCATGGAGCTGCTGCCAATTGAATTTTGGATTCTACTGGTCGTTTTCCTCTTTTGGAGCCTCTTGCACGAACTCTGGTGCTTGAATGGATCCGTTTCTCCGAGGCCGGCGCCGTTTCGACTGGCTTATTTCGCGCCCATCCCGCGGTGGCAACAACCCGTGCTAATAGGATTCGGCAGCTTGCTGGTAGCAGGCGGAGCGGTGGTCGTCGCTGCGAGTTCAGGCTTGCTCGACTGGAAACTGGGGAGCTGGAATGTGGTGGTCGCCGCGTTCCTGGTGATTGTCTTGCTCCAGGCATATTTTGGATGCGCGGGAAATTACCGGCTGCCGCCGATGACGGATGTTCGCTTCACGGAGCTGAAGGCGAAAGACTGCCGACGAATTTCAGGCTGGGTTTTCGCACTGTGCATTGTGGTGTTCGCATCGATTCACGTGGCGATTGTTCACCAGTTGCAGCGGTCCAACGGCGTTCCTGCTTTCTGGCGCAGCGTGCACCTTTTGAGCGGAGTGTCGCCTCTGTTGCCGCAGCTGTTTCTATTTGGGGGAATGTATTGCTGGTTTTGGTTCAGCTTGCGAGGGCTTTCTCTATTTGGCGACGACCGTCCCGCACTGCCCGGCAAAGATGAATTGACATTGAGGGATGAAAAGCAGAGCCACATTATGCCGATGTTCAGCTTCGAGCAGGCGCAATTACCGACGGAAGACGGCGCAATGCCAATCGGGAAGCCGTATCTGCTGCTTCTTGGCTTGATTTTTCCAATCGTGTTGATCATCTGCACCGTCGTCTTGCAAGGCGCATGGCTGCGGACGTTGGGAGAATTATTCTTCGGCCGGTACGTGTTTTTTTGGCTGATGCTGTGCATCGCGATGGTACTTGCCGACACGGCGCAATCCTGGATGACCTGGTTACGACTCCATGAGCTGCTCCTTCATCTTGACCGTCTGCCGGTGCGCCGCACCTTGTACGCGTTGCAGGGGCTTTCCTGGCGCTCGGTGTGGGCGATGAGCGGGAACGTGCTAACGGAGCGGTACTCGCTCGTCTCGCGGCAGATCGAAGCTTTGAGACACCTTCGGAATCAGGTTGCCGTATGGAAACCGCCCGGGGCGGACGACGTGGCGAATCAAAAGAGATTGCTGGACACGATTGATGCTTTCGAGAAGACCGAACTCAAGAAGCTGGTTGATTGGTACGTGAACCTCAACGGTGCAGCGGTGATAAGCGTGGAGGCTCTAGAGGCGGTGCAGAAACAAATTGCCGCGATCGCGGCGTTTACCCTGTCAGCGATACTGATTCCTTCGTGGCGAACTGAAGAGGATTCGCTGATTTTGGACCGGTCGCGCAAACCTGGTGCGGCGCCTGAGGAGCATGGCGGCCCGGTGATTTCTCCGCACGTTGCCGATCATGTGTATGCGGCCGAAGAGTTTTTCGTTCTGCCGTATGTGGGATTCATTCAGAATATTCTCGGGCGGATACGTACTATCGTGCTAGGTAGCCTGTGGCTGTTCGTTGCGGCAACCCTTGCCGTGTCGAGTTATCCGTTTGATCCGCTGCCGGTGCTGGGCGGTATTTTTCTGGCTGTTTTCGTGATTGTCGGAAGCACGATGATTCTGATATACGCGCAGATGCACCGCGATGCGACGCTGAGTTACATCACCGGCTCGGAGCCCGGCGAACTGGGCGGAGAATTCTGGCGGCAGCTGTTTACTTTTGGAATCGGGCCGTTGCTCGGGCTGCTGACGACGCTCTTCCCTTCGATCACAGACTTCGTGGTTTCCTGGCTGCAGCCCAGCAGCCAGGCTATGAAGTGACGCCACGCACGAAGAACGGCATCCGAGGTTTCATTCTGCGGCAACTAAGGCTTGTGATCGAAAGCCGAACGGAACCCCTGGCGACAATTGCGAAGTTCCGTCCGGCGCGTTCGAGTTTTCTCTTACTTACCAACCTCTTGTGCAACGGCCGTACCCGCGGGCACGAGTTTCAGATGAACATGAATGTTGAGATGTTGACCGACGACGGCATTGAAATTCGAAGGTCCGGGATAATCCTCCTGGCTAGCTCCAGTCGGAGCCTGCGGAAGAGCCGAGCCGTCATCGACGAGTTTGCCCGTGCATTGTGCGCCGGCGTAATCCTCAGAGACCGTGCTCGAGGACGCTTCACACTTCTTGTCCTCCACCACAGGTGGCCAGTAGGTGTCGAGAACTGAGTTCACCAACTGCGGGAAATCCTCGCGAATCACGTTTGTCGATCCTTTGAGGAGAAAGACGTCGTTTGCTTCGCCAGCCTTTGGCGCGTGAAAAACGAAAGTAGCATCGCGCGAAACGCGGTGAATCATGGGAGGCCCATAAACGGGACCCACATAGGATTCACTGGGGGTCAACTCTACGTTGCGATCCACGCGAGTCACCGTGAGAGTTCCGACGGCCTTCAGCTTGCCATCCGAATCGGTGGAGACATTCTTGGAGTTGAAGCATACGAGCGTGTGGTTCGACATGTTGACGATCCAACTCTTCTTCACTTTTCCATCTTCGTCAATGGGAGGCATCATGGATCCCGCCGGATACAGCTTAAAATCGACAACGGACTTCGTGGGATCCTTGTCGAGGCGAACGGTGCCGATTGCCCTCGTAAAGCCGACTGTAAAGGTAGTCGGCGTCTTGCCGAAATCCGTTGTACCATCAACGGTAAACCGAGCGTCGGAATGACCATTGTCAACCTTCCAAGAGCCGCTTGGCTGAGCAGGCCGTCCAGCAAAAGCGGCCGCAACACACGCCACAAGCAGAATTGGCGCAATTCTCTTAATCATTGATTCTTCTCCTCAGAAAATCCTGCTTCGCGGGTTCGCAAGCATTCGGATTTGTCATTGTTATTGGAGTATGAGCGCTGCGCAAGTGATTCAGAATTCTGGCAGCGCTACTGACCGGAACTGTATTCCGGAAATGTGCGCCTTGCAAGGCCCTAATTCATTGAATCGGTTATGATTTAGGGTTTGCGGAAAGAGCGGACTTAGCGCGTTGACTTGGCTCGGGCCGTCGCCTATTATCCCGCAGCATGTCGGACACACAGATTCTGCCCGGCCAGATCATTTCCCACTACAAAATCATCGAGAAACTCGGTGGCGGCGGAATGGGAATCGTCTACGAGGCTGAGGACACGAGCCTCGGCCGCCACGTCGCCTTGAAGTTCTTGCCCGAGGAATTGGCGCGCGATCCATATGCGTTGGAGCGATTTCAGCGGGAAGCACGCGCCGCGTCGGCGTTGAATCACCCGAACATCTGCACGATTCACGAGATCGGGCAACAGGATGGCCGGTACTTCATTGTGATGGAGCATCTCGAAGGGCAGACGCTCAAGCATCGTATCGGGGGCAAGCCGCTGCCGATGGATTTGCTGCTGGAGTTGGGCGTCGAGGTGGCTGACGCGCTCGACGCAGCACACGAAAAAGGCATCGTCCATCGCGACATCAAACCGGCGAATATTTTCGTCACCCAGCGCGGCCACGCCAAGATTCTTGATTTCGGGCTGGCGAAGCAGTCCGCTTCGCGGTTCCGGCCGACCGGGCGGTTTGTGACCAGCGGCGCCGACGCGACGGTGGACCAAGAGAATCTCACGAGTCCTGGCATGACTTTGGGAACAGTGGCCTACATGTCGCCCGAGCAGGCTCGCGGTGAAGAGCTCGATGCACGCAGCGACCTCTTCAGCTTCGGAGCGGTGCTGTACGAAATGGCAACGGGCGCGCTGCCCTTCCGCGGAGACACCACCGCCGTTATCTTCAACGCCATCCTTGAAAAAGCGCCAGTGCCTTCGGTGCGACTGAACCCGGATATCCCGCCGCGTCTGGAAGAGCTGATAGCAAAGGCGCTCGAAAAAGACCGCCGGATGCGCTACCAGCACGCAGCGGAGATGCGTACCGACTTGGCGAGGCTGAAGCGCGATACGGACTCAGGGCGTTCGTCCGCCGCGGTGATGCCTACTTCCGGGTCGGGTGCCGTTCGAGAAGCCGCATTCCAACAAGCGCCTCTGAGCGCGTCCGTCGCTGTGGCCACGCCCGCGAGCGGCACGAGTGCCGCAGCAACTCCTATCGCTGGCGGGACGAGTGCGTTGGTAGCGGCACCTTCGCAGCCAACCAGCGGCGTCGCCGTTGCGAACTCCAGTTCCAAGGGCCGCTGGCCACTCGTGGCCGGAGCAATCGCTGTGCTGGCGGCCTTGGCGATTGGCGGCTACTTCTTTACCCATCGCGCGCCGAAACTCACCGGAAAAGGTTCGATCGTGCTCGCCGACTTCACCAATACCACGGGCGATGCCGTGTTCGACGATGCGCTTCGCCAGGGCCTCGCAGCTCAGCTCGCCCAATCACCGTTCCTGAACATTCTCTCCGACCAGCAGATCCGGCAAGAACTCCGCTTTATGGGGCAGACTCCTACTGGGCGCCTGACGAATGACTTGGCGCGGCAGGTGTGCCAGCGGACGCAAAGCGCCGCTGTGCTAGACGGGTCAATCGCGCAAATCGGGAGTACCTATAATCTTGTTCTCAATGCGTTGAATTGCGCGTCCGGCGAGACGCTGGCTACCGCTTCCAGCCAGGCCACCGATAAGAATCAGGTTCTTGGCGCGCTCGGCAAGGTTGCCGAGGAGATCCGGGGAAAGCTCGGCGAATCGCTGGCTTCTATTCAGAAATACAACACACCAATCGCGGAAGCCACCACATCTTCTCTCGAAGCGCTAAAGGCTTTTAGCCTCGGCATGCAAGCCCGCGCGAACAAAGGCGAGGATGGCGCTGCGCCTTTCTTCAAACAGGCAATCGCCCTCGATCCGAATTTCGCAATGGCCTATGCAGTGTTAGGGCAGGTGGAGAGCAATCTCGGCGAAAAGAATGTGGGCTCGGAATACACGAAGAAGGCCTACGACTTGCGTGAGCGCGCGAGCGAGCCCGAAAAGTTCTACATTGAGTCGCACTACTACGAGAATGTCACCGGCGATAGCGAGCAAGCCGTCCAGGTTTACCTGCTCTGGGCGCAGACTTATCCTCAGGACTCGATTCCACACAACAACCTGGCAGTTTCTTACTCTCAACTGGGCCAGTGGCAGAAGGCCCTCCCAGAGGCTCTTGAAGCGCATAGGCTCGCCCCTGATGAAAGTATCTCGTACATGGTGGTTGGTGCTACTTATCTGGGTCTTGGTCGCTTCGACGAGGCTAAGGCCATACTTAACGATGCGCTATCGCGAAAATTGGACGTTCCGAACTTCCACCGCGTGCTTTATCTGATCGCATTCGCCCAGAACGACCAGCCCACCGCAGTTCATGAACTTTCTATCCTGTCCAACAGCGCGCCAGACGTCGCCGCCGCTGCGCTCGCTCTCGCGGCGCCATCGGAGGGATATTTCGGCCACCTCGCAAAGGCCCGGGCATTGAGCCAACGTGCGATCACAGACGCCGAAAGCTTGGGAAAGAAAGAATCCGCCGGTTATGCTTTGGCGTCGCTGGCCGGCATTGAGGCTGAAGTGGAGGACTCCGCTGGCGCCCGAAAGGACGCCGCCGCGGCACTGTCCATCGATTCCTCCATTCGCACGAGGAGCGAAGCGGCGTACGCCTTTGCGCGCGCGGGAGATTCGGCCCGCGCCGAATCACTCATCGGCGAGATGGCCAAGGAACGCCCCTCCGACACTGTTGGCAACGTGATCGTCCTTCCGACTATCCGCGCCGCCGCAGAGTTGGACCGCAACAATCCTGGCAAAGCGGTGGAAATTCTACAGCCTGTTGTTCCCTACGACCTTGCTCTTTTTGGAAGAGTCCTGAGTGCGTATGGGCGCGGCCGGGCCTACCTGCTTTTGCACAAGGGCAATGAAGCCGCTGCTGAGTTTCAAAAGGTTCTGGATCACCCGGGAGTCGTGCTGAATTCCGTTGTTGGACCACTGGCGCATTTGCAGTTGGGCCGCGCCTACGCTCTTGCGGGTGATGAAGCTAAAGCGCGCGCGGCCTATCAGGATTTCTTCGCGTTGTGGAAAGACGCCGACCCTGAAATACCCATCCTGAAGCAAGCCAAAGCCGAGTACGCCAAGCTCAAGTAAGCGGTGAGTAAGCGCTCATTGAATGATGTAGAATGCCGCGTCTTGCGAATTGCCCTGTGTCTGGAGTTACGCTCGGAGCGAGCGAAAGAGGAGGTAAACGTGGCCGCCGTTTTCCTGTTTTTGATTGCGATCATCGCGCTCGTTGCTTTGAGTGTAGTGCTCGGTTCGTTCTTCACAGTTGAGACCGCGCAGGTGGCCATCGTGCAGAGGCTCGGAAAATTCGCGCGCGTTGCCGGGCCCGGGCTGAACTGGAAGACGCCGTATCTTGAAACCGTCGTTCGGCGGCTGAGCATGAAGGTGCAGCAGTTCGATGTGCAGGTGGAGACGAAAACGCAGGACAACGTCTTTGTGCAAATACCCGTTTCGATCCAGTACAAAGTGATACCCGAAGGGGTGGAGGCCGCGTTCTACAAATTGTCCGACCCGGTGAAGCAGATCGAGTCGATGGTTTACAACGTCGTTCTCGGCCACGTTCCGAAAATGAAGCTGGACGATACGTTCCTGAACCAGGCGGACATCGCTAGCGATTTGAGAGACAACCTTGACGCTTCAATGAAGGAATACGGTTATTCGATCGTGAAAGTTCTGATCTCCGACATCGTTCCTGACCAAAAAGTGAAAGCCGCCATGAATGATATCAACGCGGCGCAACGAGAACGGGAAGCCACGGTCTCTCGTGCGGAGACCAACAAAATGCTTCTGGTGAAACAGGCGGAAGCGGAGGCCGAGTCGAAACGCCTACAGGGAGAGGGCATCGCCAATCAGAGGAAGGCAATTATCGCGGGGCTGAAGGATTCGGTGGAGGACTTTGCCAAAACAGTTCCGGGTTCGACTCCGCAGGACGTAATGCAACTTGTTTTGATGACACAGTATTTCGACACGTTGAAGGAAATTGCCGCGAACGATCACACCAACGCGATTTTGATTCCTCACACGCCGAACACGCTGACGGATCTTTTCGGGCAGATTCGGAATGCGATTGTCGCCGGGACCGAACTCACGAGTCATCCCCCAATTTCACCGACTCCCACCGGTTTCCCGTCAACAAAGCCCTGACACGCGGGCGGGCGGCTCCGCGTTCCCTGCTAGCCAGAAAGCACTGAACAAAGTGCGCTGTCTATTCGTATGGACTAGAGGGAGGAGTCGAACCGATGAAAGAAATTCGGTATGCGCTGCGGCAATTCCTGAATGCACCGGTTTTTACCGTGACCGCTGTCTTGACTCTGGCGCTTGGAATTGGCGCAACTACGGCGATCTTCACGCTCGTGCACGCTGTGCTGCTGAATTCCCTGCCGGTTGCAAAGCCGAGCGAACTATATCGCGTCGGCGACGTGGAAAATTGCTGCGTAAATGGCGGTCTTCAGGACAATTGGTCGCTCTTCTCCTACGACAAGTACAAAATGTTTCGCGATAACACGCCCGGCTTCGTCGAGCTTGCCGCTTTCCAGGCAGGACACGATCTCATCGGCGTGCGCCGCTCCGGCACCAGCGAAGCCGCGCGTTCGATGCGGAGCGAATTTGTTTCTGGCAATTACTTCGCCATGTTTGGCATCGGTCCGGACGCCGGCCGGGTCATAACCCCCGACGATGATCGCAAAGGGGCGCCTCCGGTCACCGTGATTAGCTATCGCGCGTGGCAACAGCAATTCAGCGGCGATTCTTCGATTGTAGGAGGCTCGGTAACTTTGAACGGCCAGCCGTTCACTGTTGTCGGCATCGCGCCAGCCGCGTTCTTTGGCGACCGGCTCACCGATCCTGCCGCCTTCTGGATTCCGATCACTGCCGAGCCGCTCATTGACGGCCCTGGCGCGATTATCGATTTTCCTCAGCAGGATTGGCTTGACGTCATCGGCCGCATCACTCCCGGCGCTGATCCAAAACAGATCGGCGCGCACATGCAGGTGGAGTTGCAGCAGTGGCTCCTCAGTCCCATCGCCCAGCTTCAGCCGGGTGAACGCGATGCTGTTGCCAAGCAAACGCTTCGCCTCGCGTCGGGCGGTGCGGGGGTTCAGCAACTGCGCGATGAATACCTCTCGAGCCTGCACCTACTCATGTGGATTTCGGCGCTCGTTTTGGCAATCGCCTGCGCGAATGTTGCCAACCTGCTGCTTGTCCGCGCCACCACGCGGAAATTGCAAACTTCCATTCGAGCCGCGCTCGGCGCGCCGCCTTCGCGCCAAATCCGCCAGGTGCTGACCGAAAGCATCGTTCTGGCGGTGCTTGGGGGCATTGCGGGCATAGCGATCGCCTACGGTGGAACTCACCTGATCCTTCGTCTCGCGTTCCCAGTGACCGATGTAGCGATCCATGCCTCGCCATCGCTGCCCGTGCTGGGCTTCACGTTCGCGGTCTCGCTGCTGACGGGAATCCTCTTCGGAGTTGCCCCAGCTTGGATCACGGCAAACGCCGCTCCTGCCGATGCGCTTCGCGGCGCCGGCCGTTCCAGCGGGAGCAGCGGCGGCTGGACGCAGAAATCCCTCGTGATCGCGCAGGCGGCGCTGTCTCTCGTCCTGCTTTCCGCCGCGGGCCTGCTGACGCAGAGCCTGCGTAATATGCAGGGCCAGCATTTCGGTTTCGAGACCCCCAATCGCTATATTGCGCACATCGATCCACAAATGGCGGGATACAAACCCGCGCAGATGCAGGCGCTGTTCCGCCAGCTTCACGATTCGCTCGCGGTGATCCCGGGAGTGGGGCAGGTGAGCTTCTCTCTTTACACTCCGATGGAGGGCGACAACTGGGGCGAAACGGTCTATATCGAGGGGCAGGCCCATCCGCCTCCCGATTCGAATGAAAATAACGCTTCATGGCTCCGTGTTAGCACCGGGTACTTTGAGACTCTGGGCACCAAAATCATTCAAGGTCGTTCCATCAGCGAGCAGGACACGCCCGCCTCGCAGCGCGTCGCGGTCATAAATGAAACCTTCGCAAAGAAATTCTTCAAAGATCAAAACCCCCTTGGACACCATTTCGGATATATCGACATGCAACACGCGGATTCGTATGAAATCGTGGGCGTGACTGAGGACACACAATATCGTGAGCCTACGCGGAAAATCCCGCCGATGTTTTTTTTGCCTGAAACGCAAGGCATGGCCTTCAACAATCCTCGGTTCACCGCTTTCGAAGAGCGCAATCATGTCCTGAACGCCATCGAGCTAAAAATGCTCGGAAAAGTGCCAAACCTCGAAGCGCAGGTGCGTCACGCGCTCGCGGACGTCAACCCCGACCTTGCGGTGATCGACTTCAAGAGTTTCGGCGAACAGGTGGACAATAATTTCTCGCAACAGAAGATGATCGCGAAACTCACGTCGCTCTTCGGATTGCTCGCGCTCGTTCTTGCCTCGGTGGGACTCTACGGCGTTACGGCATATTCGGTGGAGCGCCGCACCAACGAAATTGGGATTCGAATGGCTCTGGGTGCCGGAAGGCTCAGCGTGCTGAAGCTTGTGCTGAAGGGAGCGCTGCTGCAAATGGGAATTGCGCTCGTCATCGGGATTCCCGTGACCATTGCCGCCGGGCACGCCATGGCTACTCAGCTTTTTGGGGTGAAGCCTTACGATCCTAAGATCCTGCTTCTCACCGCCGCTGCGCTGGCGTTTGCTGCGTTCCTTGCCGCCGTGATACCGGCGCGGCGCGCAGCCACCCTTGACCCAATGCGCGCCCTGCGCACGGAATGAAGGACTGATCCCGGGATGACGTCGACCGCCGAGAAGTCTGCAAACTCAAACTAGTATAATTGCGGTGTTGCCCAGATTTGGCTCGCGACGGAGCTACACCGATGTTTGATACTGTTCTGAAACGATTTGAAGAACCCGATGAAGTACGCACATTCGAGAAAGGAAAATTCGAACTGGTTCACATCGGCGGCATGACCATCGGCCGCGCCACCTATCAGCCGCGATGGAAATGGTCGGTCCATGTAGGTCCTACGGTGGGCGCTTTGCGCTGCAACGTGGAACACGTCGGCATGGTGCTCTCCGGCTGCGCCACTGCCGCTATGGAAGACGGCACTATCCACGAACTCCGGGCCGGTACGCTCTTTTACATTCCACCCGGACCTCCCGGTCACGATAGTTGGGTGGTGGGCGATGCGCCATATGTCTCGCTGCATTTCCTTGGCGCCGACGATTACGCAAACAAATAGTCACCAGTTGCACTATCAGAAAAGAATTTGCTTCCGGAATGCCAGCCATAGCAAATTCCAAAATCACGATAGAATTTGCTGCTTCAGATCGCGCGTAGCCTGGAGCACATCATCCGGCCTGCCTAGGTCACGCCAGTAGTAATCGTCCGCCCGGAACGCCAGGATGTTTTCTCCTTGGGCGGCCAGCCGCAGATAGGCAGTAACGATAGAGAAGATGCCATTTTCCAGGATGAGCTCAAAGAGGCGCGGAGAAATAATGTGGATGCCGGAAAAAGCTAACGCCTGCGCCGGCTTCGATGATCCAACCAGTTCATCCTTCTGATCTCGGCCGGTTCGACGGCCGCAAAGTTGATGCTGCTCATTGAAAAGCAGGTAGCGAGAAGTCTCGCGATCCTGCACCGCGAGGGTGACGAGGGCTTGGTTTTCAGCATGAAATCGCGCCATGCGCGCTAAATCAATCGTGCTGATCACGTCGACATTGTGCAGAATGAATGGCGTTTCGAAATCTCGGTCTTTTAGAAAGAAGTCGGCGGCTTTCTTTAAGCCGCCTCCGGTATCGAGCAACACGTCTTCGCGAGAAACCTCAATGCGCATACCGAAATTGTCGTTCTTCTTGAGGTAGTCGACGACCATATCGGCGAAGTAGTGGACATTGATAATTACATCGCGAACGCCAAATGCGCGGAGGCGCGACAGCGTGATCTCCAGCATCGTGCGGCCGCCCACATCCACCAGCGCCTTGGGACGATCGTTAGTGAGCGGACGCAACCGCGTGCTCAGACCCGCGGCCAGAATCATTGCTTTCACTTTTTCCGATCCTCCAGCTCGAGATGCCGCACGATAACTTTCACTCCGTTCCTATCGTTCAGCCGCTTCGCCAATTGCTCGGCGAAATAGACCGAGCGGTGCTGGCCGCCAGTGCAACCGAATGACACCGTCAAGCTTGTGAAGCCTCGGCTCTGATACTTCTTCACGCTGGCATCAACCAGCGACGTAACATCGTTCAGAAAGTGATGCGCGCTTTCCTGCTGATTCAAGTATTCAATCACTGGCGCGTCTTTTCCGGTGAGAACCTTGAACTTTTCTTCGCGTCCCGGATTCGGGATGCTGCGAGCATCAAACACAAACCCGCCGCCGTGGCCGCTCTCGTCCTTCGGGATGCCGCGTCGAAATGAAAAGCTGAAGACGTGCACGGTGAGGTCGCTTTTCTTGGGGGCACCGACCCCCGATTCGTTGGAGGCAACCGCAATCGGCGGCTGACCTCCTCCAGAAGAAAGCTCCCGCAACGTTTCCGAGTCCCGCATTCTTCCAAGCGAGTCCATCAACGCTGGCAGCGCAATCGGCAGCTCCACGTTCTGAAGCAGCCACTCCACATTTTTCAGCGCGTACGGAACGCTTTGAAGAAAATGGCTTTTGCGCTCATAAAAGCCGCGAAATCCATAAGCGCCCATCGCCTGCATCACACGGATATACACATAGGCGTAGTAGTGGTGCATGAACGCGGAGCGCTCGAGCGTCACGAACTCGCCGGCGCGCTCGATGTAAAGATCGAGTAATTCCTGGCGCAGTGCGGGCGGCAAATCGGCCTTGGCGTCGAACAAGAGAGAGGCGATATCGTATTGAAGCGCACCCTTGCGCCCGCCCTGGTAGTCGAGAAAGAACGGCTGGCCGTCGCGTAGCATGATGTTGCGCGATTGAAAGTCCCGATAGAGGAAGAAATCCGAACGCGCGCTCAACAAGAATGCGGTGAGCCGCTTGAAATCATCTTCCAGCAATTGCTCGTTGAACGGGACTCCAGCCAGCTTGAGAAAATAATATTTAAAATAGTTCAGATCCCAGGCGATGGATTGCTCGTCAAACTCAGCCCGCGGATAACAGGCTTTGTAATTTATTTCCCGCCCGGCCTCAATCTGAAATCGCGGCAACAGCGTCACCACCTCGCGATACGCCTCAACGACTGTCGGAGAAATAGTGCTCCCAGCGCGATTCGCCGACAGGAATTCAAAAAGCGTCGTGTCGCCGAAATCCTCTTCCAGGTAGGCGCCCTGGCTCAAATCTTCGCCGTAGATTTCCGGCACTGGCAGCCCACGCGAGCGGAAATGCTTGGAGAACTCAAGGAACGCCGCGTTCTCCTCGCGCACGTTATACAGAATGCCAATCGCGCTAAACGCACCGCCGCTGAATCGTATGATCTTGCGCCCCGAGGCTCCCAGCTCGCCTTGGAGAGGTTGCACTCGCTCGACTTCCGCGTGGAAGTGTCGTGTAAAGAGATGCTTGAGAACTTCGATCAAGACGCAAAGCCGCCCTTCAAAGGATGCTGAACAAACTTCCAGATTAGTTTAGACGCTCAAAGCTCAGGTAGCGAGAAGCCAACCAAAGAAAGGTCGAAAAAGGCACGAGTGGAAAAATAAGGAGATGGTTGCGGGGGCTTGCAGTGCTCCGAACGCGCTGGTCCTGCCTTTTAGGTATGTTCTGCCGGTAACGAAAGCAGGACGGCCAACAGCCAGCGCTTAGACGCGCGATACTTGCAACTCCAATTGCGGAAAGTTCCCTACCCTGAACCCTGATGCCAAAGCCCTGCGGGGGAGCTAGAATTGAATGGCAAACCGACCCAGCCCGCCATAAGGAGATAACAATGTTGAAGGGAACGAAAATCGGAACGCTGGGCTTCGCAGTGCTGTTGTTTCTTGCCTGTTCGGTCGCCGTGCGGGCACAGGACGCCGGAACGCAGGAATCAAAAGCACAAGCCCAAACAGAGGCAGGACCACATCACGGGCAACACGCGAGTCATCTGGAATGGCTGAGCAAGGAACTCAACCTGACCGATGAGCAGAAGGCGCAAGTCAAACCGATTCTGGATGAGCAATCCAAGCAAATGCGGGCGACGCAGGAAGATACTTCCCTAACCCAGGAACAGAAGCGCGAGAAGATGAAGCAAATCCATCAGACCACGCATTCCCAAATAAACGGCGTTCTCACGCCCGAGCAGCAGAAGAAATTTGCTGAAATGAAAGAAGAGCACAAGGGACAGCGAGAAGGAAGCAAGGAGAACCCGTCCGAGCAACCCAAGCAACCGTACTAAGCGTGAATCGGCTCAGCTGAATCTTACGGGAGGGCTCGCCAACTTGTCGGTGAATTATGCCCGGCGGATAGTAACGTCCCCAGCGCGCCCCGTCTGGATTTCTGGTACGAAACCCCTATCTTGATGCGTCCAAAGCTGCTCGCGCTTTCTTGACTACCCGCGCGGGCACATCTGCGAGCGCCCTGCGGCGAACGAAGATGATTTTAGGCAGCCCCGGCTGAAAGCTGCGCGGTCACCGGGTTGGTAAAGCAGCGGCTATTGCACACCCGGCGGAGGTGGGAGCTTATACGCTTCGCTAGGAATCTGGTCAGTCGCGACGAATGCCTGAGCCAAAATTTTCCACTGTCCTGATTGTTTTTGCCACGTATCAACCGCCACAAATTTGGCGTTCGGAACATCGTAACGCGCGTCTTTATGGCCGGTGGTGTTGTATATACCTGAATATGTCACGATGGCCGTGTTGCCAGAAATCCTTACCTTGATGTCCTGAATTTCTACGCTTGACTTAACATCCGGGTCAGCTTTTCTCATCCCTACACTCATTTTTTCGACATCTGCCGGAGTCTGGTCGCTAACATGACCGAGCGGGTCTACTGTTACCACGTGCTCCGAACTAACCTTCTTTCCGAACGCGATATCTGCGTCGCTCATCCCGGCGTGCTTTGCGCCTTCAATTTCCAGCTTTTTCAGGGTTTCCTCGTCAGACGACTGCGACGAAGTTTGGGTCGGACAAATCATCACCAGCAACAACGGTAGGCACAACAAAGAGAGTAGTTGTTTCATCGGGGCACTCCTTTGCGTTGGAGCCTAACATACAGTCCCGCCCGACGCGATTAATCATTGCCCCTGCATTGGGATGGCAGGCTGCGCAGATTTTCTGGCGCAGGAATATCTGCGAGCGCCCCTGCGCCGGAGTGTGGCGCATAACGCGGGAAGAACGTAGTGCAGTTTTGTTGAATTGCTGGACGGTGTATCTGGCTTAGCGGTAGAATTCCGGCATCGGAGGCCATATGAAAATGCGGCTTCTGCTCCCACCGTTGGCTCTCTTACTTCTCACTGCTACCGTGCTGTTGGCTCAACAGTCCGCTGCCCCCGAGCATTTTCGTATTGCCGGTGTCTTCCAGCTCCCTGTGCTAACACAAGATGAATTTAAACAGCTTTGGTCCCAAGCGCAGTCGGGTGACCGAGAGGCTCAGTATTGGTTGGCGTTGCTCTACAGAGACGGAGGAAAGTTCGTTCCGAAGAACCCCGCAACGTTTCTCGATTGGCTGAATAAATCTGCGGAACAGGGCTACGCACCAGCCCAGCGGATACTAGAGGGCTTCACGATGAATTTATCGGGTACAAACCGTGACCCCGTAACGAATGAGATGTATTTGCTGCGGGGAGCCGAGCAAGGAAACGCGGACTCGCAATTTTGGCTGGGGGCCGCTTATGAACAGAACTGGTTTGGAACGACCGCCCTTGAAGAAGCAGCGAAATGGTACCAGAAAGCCGCAGAACAAGGCCAACCAGATGCTCAAACCAGCCTCGGGATGTTGTACGAGTACGGCGATGGTGTTGAGCAAGACTACGCTCTCGCCGCCGAGTGGTACCGGAAAGCAGCGGAACACGTGCCCGACTTGGGTGGTGCGGGAGTGGGTAGAAGTCGGCTAGCTCGGCTCTACATGGAAGGGCGTGGTGTTCCCAAGGATTATGTTCAGGCTTACATGTGGTCTTGGATAAGGGACCCTAAACACGAAACCAATTTGAAAGACCTTGAATCGCTGATGACTCCCGAGCAAATCCTTGCGGCGAAACATTTGGCAGAGCAATGGGAAAAGGAACATCCGTCGCCGTGAGTCGTTTAACCGGTTGCATCGGATGCCGTTCAATCGGTTTTTGCTAAGCATTAAGAGACCGAGTGACGCGGAAAATAAAATTTATGCGATTTGTGCGCGTTTTCAGGCTAGCGATTTTGAGTATAGGTACTTGCGCGGGACTTCTTTTCCTTCCGGTTTTTTCTCCGCCCCAGCCGAAAGACATGCAAACCGTTTTACTTGCCGCTCACCGCGCGGGGAGGGTAGAAATACTTGACCCGGCGACCCTTGCTCCGCTTGGCTCCATCAAGGTCTTACCATCGGCAAACGGCATTTGGAGCAGCCCTGACGGGAGTTTTCTGTACATACCAGAAGGCATAGCACCTGATTTCAAGGGCTGCTGCGCTCTCTATGCATTGAACCTTGAGACCAGAAGAATGACTCATCTGGTCGAACCGTCCGGCGGGGTCGCCGTTTCGCCCGATGGAAACCACGTCGTCACACAAAGAGGGAATATTGGGATTGAAGTCTTCAACAGCCACACGCTGGAGCAGGAATCTCCCATACCCCGGTCGGTTGCTCCCAGCTTCTACGCCTTGTCGTTTTCACCTAAAGGAAACTTTCTCTTGGGACTGACGAGCTGGCCTCAACCGTCCTTGGACATGTTCGATTTTGCGAGCCGACAGCTTGTTCGAAGGTATCCTGTTTCGGGCGAAGTGTCCCTTGCTGGAGCATGGGTGCGGGACAGCTTCTATCTTTACTCCTACCACGGCTTGGACGGTCGGCTTTGGAAGGTGAACTGGCAGAACCCGACGCTGGAGCTTCCGCTCAAAGTCAGTTTTCCCGACTCGGCTTCTGCGTGCGAGATTTACGATGAAAAAATGGTCGGTACGGGCAGTCAAATTTTTCTGTACGAGGCTTTTGGAGCCAAAGTTGACCGGAGGCTTGAGTGCACGGAGCAGATTCCCGGAGGCGTGCTTTCAATAGACCCAGAAACCGGCAAGGTTCTTCGCCGTCTCGCAGAAGGCGTGCATTTCAATTGGATTGTACCGAGTCCCGATGGAAAAGAACTCTACGGGATAGATGTAACGAATCCGAACTGGGATTTGGTGGGGTTGGTGCGCTTGGATGCCGAGACGGGCAACGTTCTCGCGAGCAAGGAACTGGCCTCTGGCATTTGGTTTATTGATGTAGCCTCGCTGCCGCGAAAACTGGTGCCTCACGGGGAGTTGGAAGCAGTCCACGATTGAGCGCCTAGCCCGGACTATAATCCCACTCGCAATTCAGAACGCGCAATGAACGCTTCCTTTGAGCAAACGCTAGTTGATGTCTGGCGACAGGTTCTAATTGAAAACGCCAACGTGGTGGAGCTGGATGGAAAACGGTATCCAGTTCGCATCACTCGCAGGAAAAGCTTGCGTCAGTTGGATTTCGTGTTTGACGGGAACGAAATTCGTGGCCTAGAGCAAAACCCGGACACGAAATCACGCTGGGCGCAATTGGCACGCTCCGGCAAGAAGGTGATGCAGTTCCTGAGCGAAGGACGCTACGTGGCGAATGTGGTGGACGGGAAGGTGACTTTGTACGGCAGATGAATCAGACAAAATCCTGAAGCGATAGCTCTTCGTTTCGCGGTGGTAGAATCCCGCGAAGCAGTCTCCGAATGAAAGTCGCTACGACAAAGGACAAACATGAAGCTCGGATATGTGATTGAGTTTGCCAGTGACATGAACCGTGCGGTGAAGTTCTACCGCGACGTGCTTGGCTTCCAGCTTAAGTTCGAATCTCCCGGCTGGAGTGAATTCGTTACTGGAGAAACGACGCTCGCTCTGCACCCGGCGTCTCAAAAAAAATGCCGCAGGAACCCTTGAGTTGGGCTTCACGGTTCCCGATGTTCAAGAGTTCCACAAGAAAACGAGCGCGAAGGGAGTGCAGTTCACGATGCCGCCGACGAAGCAGGATTTCGGTGGTCTGCTGGCGGGGTTCGTTGATTCAGAGGGTGGACACTCTAGCGTCGGGACACAGCAGTCGTAAATTTTCCGCAGCGAACGTCTTGATTGGCAGGTATTTGCGTTGTGACGGAAATTACGCCCTCGCTCCTTTTGCTATCCGCCCAGTGTTCGCGTGTTTTTCGACCAACTCCTGTTCCGCTTGCAGCCAATCATCCACATCGTGTCCATCAGGGCAGCCGCGCTCAATATAAAATTGATACGCGAGTAGCTCGATTTCTTCACGCGTGGGATGGGCTTCAGCAGTGGGTGATTTATTCTCCATAGAGGATTTCTCTGTGGGTCTGGGTCTAGTAGACATAATTTGACTCCTTCTGGAGGGATTTGCCGGGTAGGTGGGCTCGCCGGACTGCGGGACTTCACTTTCGCCAGCGTCATATATTTAGACGCCGTGCGCGGGGGATGTCAAGTCCGTGCGGTGCATGTGGAATTTGACGCCGCAGCACACGTATCGAACGCTTCCTTCTGCGTCACGAAATCGCGCTTAAACTTGGGCTCACCTTTGGAAACGATGCGCCAGCGACGCGAATCTTCGTCAAGAAAGATAGCCGCTACCTCTGCGCCGTGACGATTGCGCAGAATGGTTTTGTTCGTGGACATGAACGGGTGCCCTTGTGTTTGCCCGAATTTTAACGGGTAATATTAACTCATTGAAGGCGAAGTGGTTTTCGTGTCGCTTTCTTAGAGAACAGTCTGAGCGAGGCTCTCAGCAAACACCTGGGCTGCGCATTGGCAGAGTTGACTTCTCGGCGTGGAGAAGCCTAGCATTCAGTAACCTTGCTCATCTCTGTAAAGAAACCATCATCGCAAAGGTTCTGAATGCAAAACGCTTCAGTCTTTTTGTTGAGTGAAAGAAGATCTAGCGAGGTAATGCTCATGCAGACGCGGCGCTCAATCCATTCTATTCAGTGGCTGTTGTTAGCCCTCGTGATGCTGTTCATGCCATCTGTGTCCTTCGGGCAAGTCGTTGGAATATCCATTACTGTCGCGCCCCCTGCGCTGCCAGTCTACGTGCAGCCAGTTTGTCCCGGCGAAAATTATATCTGGACGCCCGGCTACTGGGCTTACAGCGAAGACGATGAAGATTATTACTGGGTGCCCGGCACATGGATGCTCGCGCCTACGCCCGGCTACCTTTGGACACCCGGATACTGGGGATGGAACGACCGGGCATACGTATGGAATGACGGTTACTGGGGACCGCGCATCGGTTTCTATGGCGGGGTAGATTACGGCTATGGATATGTGGGAGAAGGTTACGAAGGCGGATATTGGCGGGGAGACAATTTCTACTACAACCGGACTGTGAACAACGTGAACGTCACCGAGATTCACAATGTGTATAACAAGACGGTGGTCAACAACTACAGCTCGGTAAACCGCGCTAGCTTCAACGGTCCGGGTGGAGTGGGCCGAAGACCGACGCCGCAGGAAGAAACCTACGCGCACGAACAACACACACAGCCGACGGCAGCACAAACGGAGCACCGGCACGCAGCGGCTTCAGACCGCAGCCAATTTGCTTCCGTGAACCACGGGAAGCCAGCGGTGGCGGCGACAGCGAGACCGGGGAACTTCAAGGGCGCGGGCGTGGTGCCAGCCAAGGCCGCCGCTCCATACAAGGGAGCAACGGGTAAAGGCGCGGCAAACGCTAAAGGCGCGAACACAGCCGGTGCCAGCACTTCACCTAACCACCCCAACGCTCCAGCACGTACGACCACACCAGCACATAACGCTGAACATACAAACGCTGGCGCGACAAGTGAACATAAGACCACAGGCGCTGGAGCGAAACCGCCAGCACATGAGAACACAGCTCACACAGAGAACACGCCTAAGAAGACACCACCGCATACCACAACGCCGCGAACGGAGAGCACTCCAAAAGCACAGCCAAAGCACGAGGCTGCTCCAAAAGCGCAGCCACAACAACATGAAGCTGCTCCACGACCGCAGCCACAGCAACACGAAGCGCTGCGCCAACAGACCGCAGCCACAGCAACACGAAGCGGCTCCACGACCGCAGCCACAGCAACACGAAGCGGCTCCACGACCGCAGCCACAGCAACACGAAGCGGCTCCACGACCGCAGCCACAGCAACACGAAGCGGCTCCACGACCGCAGCCACAGCAACACGAAGCGGCTCCAGACCGCAGCCACAACAACATGAAGCTGCGCCGAAACCACAGAGCAAACCTGAGGAGAAACCGAAGCAATAGACCGTTTCTTGCTGCACCCAACTTCGACATTTCGTTCAGAGACAGGCCGTGTGGCTCCGCGCAGGGTGTGCATGACATTGCGCATATTGGGAAACTGAATGGTCTTGATTAGCTAAATTCTGCCTCCTAACTGCAGCGCAATCTTCGGGGGCTGTTTGGGCTTCAAATTGCGCTTCGCCGTATCGGCTGTGGGCAGGGCCCGAGTAAATTTTTGTGGGAACGGTGCACTCCGACAGGCCGCCGCTCGCACTTTAAATCTAGGACGGGCACAGACCAGAGAGCGAAGTAATGCGCAGACCTACCTCCTGCACCAATGACGGTGAACATCCCGCACGATTTCGGGTGTGGCTGAGAAATGGCGGACCGGAATCCGTGCCTTCAACGTTCAACTGCTTCGTGCCAATGATTGACTGGGAAAGACGTTGGCGGAAATTCGAAGACGGCTCGGAACCAATTTGCGTTTGCGAGGATGCCGCCGGAGAAATGGGTATTGTTCGGAAGGTTGGTTAGAATTTCTCGCGGCCAATTCTAGAGTTCTCCTGCTCACACTCTGAGAAGTCGGCGTTTTGACAGCTATCAACTTTCACGCACCTCCGCTTTTGCAACCACTGAATCGGCGAACGTTTAAATCTCCGTTGCCGATTCTTCCGGCATGCCTAGCTCTACAGAGTCGCTCAGCGATTTGGGAAGACAAATAAATAATTTGCTGTATTGCTTTATTCTGCGACAAGCTAAATCCTGTAGCCAGCCGAGCTTTACCTGCCTTTGAAGATTCGTTGGCACACAGCCTGACCAGACTTAACGGAGGGAAAATGCGCCCGACCTTCGCGATTTTTGCAATGCTGCCGGATGGTCAGCCATTCTGGATAGAATCGGTTGAAACCCTCGAAGACGCAAGAGAGTGCTTAAGGGAAGTGGCTCGCAACGCTCCCGGAGATTGCTTCATTTATTCGGCGAAGAGAGGCGTGGAGGCACTTATCATCCATTCGGAATTACGGGAGCAGCTCAGCCAAGGCGCAGTCATCTCAAGTTGTTGACCAGCCGGAGTCCACCTTGAAACCAGCCAAGGTCTAAAGAGCAAGCGAGTGCCGTGCCGCCCAGTCGTGACCTTCCCGTTACCCCAAAAACACGCACCGGTTTGGCACTCAAACGCTCGCGCTTCATTGCTGAGTAGTTGCAGCTTTTATAGCAGGAATTAGGTCGGTAGTGAGGGTCATCTTATCCAGCAAAGTCACCGCCCCGAGACTCTTAGCAAGCGCATGCGTCCCCTCATCTTTCCAGAAAGAGATTGCAATCAATCGCGACCCTAATGTGTTCAACAGTGATTTGATTTCCTGAGGATTCACAGATGAGGTATCGGGCATGTGTAGGTCCATAACGACAATCTGCGGCTTTAGCTCGGTAGCACGTTGAATCGCTTCCTTAAAGTTGAATGCTTCTCCAACCGTGTGGATGTCTGGGTCGGAATCAAGTAGAAGCCGAATTGAACTGCGAACAACCTCTTTGTCGTCGGTCAGAAGAACGGTGATAGGCATAGCCGCCTCCCCGATTCTGCGGGAGGCGTAAATGTATATCATGTTAAAGCGGCGCGCCAAAACACCTGTCAGTGCTCGTACGGAACGAGAGCTGCGCGGAAGCACTCAACGTACTTGGATTGCGTGACCCGAATTGCAAAAAAGCTCTTGAAACCAAGAAAAATCATATTTTATTATTGTGGGTGGAAGACTTCCGCCGTCCCTCCTCACGAACAACGTGAATGGACGGCTTATCGAACTATGGGAGGTTAACCCGTGAGCGAACTCAGCTACCCGGAATGGCAGACGGCTTATCAAGAGGCTCTTGTAGAAGTAGACAAACAAAAATTAGAAGCCAAGATTCACCTCGCTGAGTGGAAAATCTTTCAGCGCCTTCAAACGATTTCCGCCGATAGCGACCACCATGGGGAAAGGTCGGCGATTGCCGATGCGGTGAATGCTCTATATGTCCTGAAACGCGACACGCTCAACTACCCCGATTGGAATCCCCAATAGCAAAGCGGTTTGCGAGGAGTATCTACGTCATCTGCAGCTACCGGTGCAAAAGCAGGCAGAACCATTCTCGTTGTGGACGATAACCCGCTCATCAGGAAAATGGTCTGCGCGGCGTTTGTCTCATCTGGTTTTGATTCCTGCGTACATGCTGAGAACGGCGTTGAAGCACTGGTTGAAGCAGAGAGGGTTAAGCCAAGCGCAATTATTTTGGACCTCTCGATGCCCATCATGAATGGACTGGAGGCAGCGCCCCGACTGCGTCGTATTCTCCCCGAGACGCCGATTATCCTCTACACGCTCTACGAGCCCGTCAAGTTGGTTGAGAAAGACATTTCGAGGATGGGCATTTCTCTTATAGCGTCGAAGGATGAACCATTGCAAAATCTTGTTTCGAAAGTGGAGAGCCTTGTTCACGGAAAATAATCCTGCCCAGATAGTTTCTTTTCGCTCAGATTGGACGGCGTCCGGCTCACTACCGCTTCGCGCCCCGCCGTGCCATCCCCTGCGCCATGCTGAGCAGTAGCATTCGGTCTTGCTCATCCATTCGTGCCAGCGCCCTCGCCAGCGTCTGAAATGCGTCACGCTCCTTGCCACGGGTACCCCACAGCGAAGTGTCGTCCGGCCTCGGAAGCTTTGGCTTTACAACTGACTCCTCGTCCGTGAAGAACCGATACAAAGGAACTTCCAGCGCGCTCGCATACTTTTCAAGTGTTCCAATCGAAGGGACGGTGTAGCCATTTTCAACACGACTGGTATAGCAGCGAAAGAGACCAGTCCGCTTCTCAATGTCACCCTGACTGAGATTCTTGGCTTCACGCAGCTCACGTAGCTTGGCACCGATTTCCATTGGGGGAAGACTACACCAGCTGGGGCTCGGCGCGAAAGACGCGGGACAGAACTTAACTCGCTAGCGAAGCGAGCTTCTTCTTTGCTAATGGTACAGCGTACGCAGCAGCGGGATTGTGTGCGATTGCCGTTGAAGCCTTGCGGTAATACTCCAAGGCTTTCTCCTTGTCGCTCAGCTTTTCGTAGGTCTGCCCCGTCATGCACTGAATGAACGGGTCGTTCTGGTTCGCCTTCAGGAAATCTTCGAGCGCCGCCTTGTAGTCTCCCGCATAAAACGCGACGTAGCCTTCCAAGTACGGAAAGAATGGCTGCTGCTCGGGATTGGTTCCCTTGTCAAGGATGGCCTTCGCCGCAGCGACATGCTTCTGCGCTTCGGCTTGATTCCCGCGCCGGGCAGCGATGCGGGCTTGCGCATGCTCCCAACGAAACTCCCAAAGGTCTTGCCGAGCGGGTTTGATGTCAGGTTCCTTCAGTCCAGTTTCATGGCCTATCTCATACCAATGGTAAGCGGTGTCCAAGTCGCCAGAGTCAATGCAGACGCGAGCAGCCTCGTCGGCAGTCTCGCCCTGCTGAAAAAAGTTCTTCACGCTCCCGTAGTAGTTGAACACGAGCTGTTCGTACTGGACGGTCTTCTTGCAATTTCCTTCGAAGGCATACGACATCGCCATCGCTCTTTGCGCCATTGCCTTGCGCTCGGGCGTGTCCGCAACTTGGATTGCTTTCGCAAGATACTGGCGGGCTTCCTCACCTTGACCCATCAAATCCAGCACACTCCCTGCGGCAATGTTCGCTGGCAAAGAGTTCGGAGAAGTTTGGAGCGTCTGGCGGTACAGCGCCAGCGCGTCATCCAACTTTCCCTCGCGCATCAATTGCTGACCCTGCTTGATGAACTCGGGCTGTTCCTGCTGACTGCTGGGAGTCTGCGCGAGCACAGGTGCAACAAAGACTGAGAGTACGAGAAAGGCTCGGACAATCACGGCGATAGTCGCTTTCATGGCGGGATTATCTCACAACGCCGCTGGCCTGATAGCGGTGGCTGAAGTCCCACCGTTTCCCGCGCGTCCCAAAAGCGAAATCGGCGGCTGGCAACATTGGTGCGAGCGCGACCAAACACGAATATACTCGGTTGTTTGTGGCTGCTGGCATTGCTCATCACTGCTTGAGTGACGTAGCATACCTAAAAAATATCAACGTCTCAGACGAGGAAGCGCAATGCTTATTTGTGAGGCGGGTTATGGCTATCGATAACCCATTTGACGCAATAGAGAAAGCCTACCCCGAAAGAGCGCCTCAACTGCCTACCGATTTAGCTCTATTGGTGGCAAAGTTCGCGCTTCCGGGAATCGTTACGGATGTGCTTGGTACGGTCTGTGAACGGCTCGACCGGAATGTTCAAGAGGAGCGAGCGAAAGCGACCATTAAACTCTTGGTGGCTGAATTG
This sequence comes from uncultured Acidobacteriota bacterium, assembly GCA_963697645.1. Taxonomy (GTDB): domain Bacteria; phylum Acidobacteriota; class Terriglobia; order Acidiferrales; family UBA7541; genus Palsa-295. The sequence continues at coordinate 522,958 of CAVOOU010000002.1, forward strand.
AAAGACCTCAAGGAGAAAACGGCAAGCAAAGAAGAACTGAACGACTTGAGAGAAGCGATACAACTATCCATACGCCATGACATAGAAGAGTTCAACGACAGGAAACGTGAACGCTACATAAAAATCATCGGAAATGCGTTGCGTTCAACGGAGCAAGTCGATGACTTGGCGTCGTACATACAGGACGTGGAACGGCTCGGCGAACGTGATTTTGTTGCTCTTAAAGTCTTAAACAGAGTGATGAATAAGCCCAGCGATTGGAGTGTGAATCTGGACTCGAATATCCATCCGGGCCTATTTGTCCAGCGCAGACAGGAGTTGGCCGTTCAAATGGCACAAGCCCTTGGACTTAAGGTCGATAAGCCAACATTCAGCCGCGAGGAAGGGTACGATGCCTGCAATCGATTACAGGCTTTTGGGCTGGCTCACGAGATTGAGACAAGCCCGCGACAAGTACCCATCGGGGATTATTCTTTTCGCCCATCCCTTCGGGGTTTGATGCTCCTAAAATTGGTCGGCGAGGTGGTGGCGAACGCGGATAAGTATCATCTTTGAAAATCGTCGAGGCCTATCAATGCTTATTTTGAAAGGAATTTGCTTTGGCCTAGCATTGTTCCTTATCGGTGCTCTGATTTACATGCTGGCCGCACCCCGAATAATACGAACCCTCGGCGTCGGCATCATTTCGACTAACAGCCCGTATCTGTGGCTAGCGTTCGCTGGTTCGCTGGCAATCGGTTGCTTTATATCGTACAGAAGATTGTGGATTTTTCAAGGCGTGCTACTTGGTTTAGTGATGTTCGTACTCGGGGTAGCGGTGTTCTGGATTGCTTACACCTGCAGTTTGAATCTTCCGCCGCAACCACCAGGGGTAGCCATCGGCATCAACATAACAAATCTGCTGCCCTGGCTCTGCGTCGCTTTGATTAGCTCGGTTGGTCTAGGGTTGGCGATTGTCGCGGTCTGGCCCACAAGGGGAATGCCCGTTCCATAGCGCTCACGCCAGGTGAACTCACCAACTCCTGTACGGTAGAACCAACAACGGCGATGAGCGCAAAGACAGCGAACCATTCAGCATCGTCGCTGCCCGCAGAATCAAGAATCGCCCAAGTGAAGAACAATCTGCACCACCTCGCAAAGAATTGCCGATGGGGGATAGGGCCGCTAGAGCCGAGGGTACTTCTTCTTCAATCGGTCGATTCGCTTCTGGATTCCCGCCTTGTAATTCTCAGCATACCGCGCCTCGCCGTGCCTCAGCCGATACGCCACGCTGATGCCGCGAAACGCCAGCACGCTGAACAGCAGATAGTTGAACAGAAATAGAGCATAGAGAAATATCCACCACAGCCTTAACGCTAGCTCCTGATTAATTAGCAAGCTCTGCCGATGTCCCGGCCAAAAGAGTAATGCGCCGACCATCATTGTCAGAGCGATAGGAATCGGCAGGAAGCAAACAATGTAAGCAACAGATTCGAGAAGCGAAGGAGGATTTTCGAGCATCTTATGGAGTTGCGGTAGGGTCCGCGCAGCAGCGGCTTCTGATGCGGCCTCGTTCCACGCCTCAAAGCGCCGAATTATCAGTTTGCCCACAAGCCACGCGAAAAAAGGGCCGAGGAACCACAACAGTGTCCTGAATTGTGACTCGGGCCTTAGAAACCAATCAGGAAGCATACGTGTGCGGGGATTCTACCACGCAGTTGCCGATTGGCTCACTTAACGACGCGATGCTTGCGCTGCGGGCAGGATGAGCGGTAGCCTCTCCGCATGATGAAACGTACGGTTCTGGAATCGCCCGAGTTCTACACCGTGAGAGAGGTTGCCGCACTGTTGAGGATTCACACCAGAAGTGTGATTCGTTTATATCAGGGACACAGCGTGAAGCTTAAAAATCCTGATGGAACCATCACTCGCGTGCGAAAGCGCCCGGTGCTTGCAGTGACCCGCATCGGTACCCGCGTGCGAATCTCGAAAGCCAAGTTAACTCGTTATTTGGCTCAACGAACCTCAGTCGTCGGCTGATACGCGCTCAGATTTCCACAAGAGAACGGTGATAGCATCCCGGCCATCGGAGTGCCCGTGGCTCGACGGTCAATCTCAGAAATCGAAGCACGTCATGCTGTGACAAATCCCACCGCCGCTGAATCCGCCACAGTTCTCCCTCGTTCATTCCCCATCGTAGCCAAAGGCACCCTCATGACCGCGAGCTGGTACACGGGCATGACAGTTTCAATTCTGCGCACTCTCGTTCGCAACGGAACCATCCCGACGCAGTGGCAGGGGGACAGAATTATCATCTTGAGAGAGGATTTGGATTTTTATCTGACGCGGTCAAAGCGGGTGAAGCGGTACGAGAGGAAACGCGGGCACGAGTGAGAGCACTCACGGCGTCGAACCGGCGCTCGTTTACACGTACGCTCAAACAGCGGTTCTGTTGAAGTCGAAAGTTTCAGCGGTGCGAGCGTTGGTCAGGGCGGAAAAACTCTCGGTCGTAATCATCGGGCACCAGCACCTCGTCGTTCATGAACAGCTCATCGAGTTCCTGCGCCGAGAATCAACCACGGCGCTGCACAGCGAAAAGAGGCCTGCACGATTGCGCGGTACGGGAGGAAACGCGAAAGAGGACAGCGTCTATGGGTGAACGGCTTCTGCAGGAAGTGCAGGTTGTGGTTCAACCACACGCAGTTGATTTTGAAACAGCAGGACGGATTGTTGGCGTACCAGCGTGGACGATTTATGAGGCAGTTTGCAATGGAAGCCTGCCTGCTAAATGCGCCTCGACGCGCTCCCGAAGCGTGAAAGTCGCTGACCTTCTAGTCTGGTTTGAGGGTCTGCCCGCCGCTACCCCAGCGCCATCACTTATGAAGCGCAAGTCGGCGGGTAAGATTCAGGCGGGGAAGTCGCCCCGATGAGATGAGTCAGGCGCATCATGCCGATTCCGTCCTTTCCAATGCACGAAATGACCGTATGGGAGTTCCTACTTAACAATCCTGAGTGGGTGACGTTGTTCGCCACCATTGTGTTCGCCACTGTCAGTGCGTACATCATCTGGTGCCAAAAGAACATTATGGCGCAGCAGGTCTTGGTCATGCGCCAACAGGGAGAGAAGACTGAACAGCATGAGCGGATGCAGAACGTCATTCTCACCTTGCAACACGAGCACGACTGGCTCGCTTCTATGAATGCGCAACGGGAAGCAATTCTCAAAACGGCCAAAAAGCTGCACATCAACACGCTGTTCTCATCTCACGGGCCGACTGTAGCTGACGCTCAGGCTTGGCGCGAAGTGCAGACACTCCGGTCGGAGTTGAAGTTGCAGTTGGAGGTTCTCGATTTTGCCGCGTACGCTCCACTTAAAGATGACTGGTATACGCAGTTGATGGCTTGGGTAGATGCGCTGCTTCCGATTATAGGCGACGACTTGAAGGCCAGAGCGTCGTCCTTCTCCGTCAATCCAACCGAATCGGCCCGCAAAGCGGTATCGAATCTTGAGAAAACACTCAATCCCGTTGCGGCAATTCATGCCCTCCAAGGAGTCATCAAGGACAGCAGCGAAGCGTTCAAAACGAAGTGGTTCAATGAGACTCGAAGCGTCTGAGGCGAAGTTGCTGAGTCGAGCTGCAGGCGGGGAAGATGCGCCGGTGAGTGGGACGCGGGCAGGAAGGCGATGATTCGGCCCGCCCACATCGTTATCTCGATAGCTCCGGAAGATTAGTGCCGTCCAAAAAACATTGACATCGGGGTCATGAAACAGGGACAAGAACTTGTTGTTGTGCTCCTTGCTCACGCAGCTCAATCTGCTGTTGTACCTGCCTTCGAAATTCAAGAGGATGCGCTATGATTTTGAAAGGCTCCGGAGTTCCACCCGTTCCTCGTACAACCACAGCGCCGTAGCCGAGAATCCTCCCCATCACCCCCTCTTCGACACCTATGCTTTCAACTTTGGTGAGCAGTAACTCAAAGGTCCGTCGGCTCAGTAAGCCACTCTTTACAAGCACTCGTCGGTTCGTGACGGCCATCTCGATGGCCTTCCTACTCAAGACCGCAAGACCAAACAGGGCCGCAGCGAAGAGCAGAAGAACGAGAGCCACGACAGCCAATATACCGTTACCGTCTTTGCTGGTGAGCGAGCCTATCAGCATAAAGAGTCCCATCAACCCGAAAAGCGAACCGAGCACAAACGGCGCGACCAGCACTATCCAGTGGCGACCTGTTTGATAGAGCACCCGCTCGCCGGGAATCAAGTTTTTTTCGACGTAGCTCAAGACGTTTTCTCCTCACTAGACTTGCTGAGCATCGTGTCCTGCTTCAAGCTTCGCTAGTGGGACAAACGAAGGCAATGGTACCGGTCTCGCATGAGTTACGTCATTAACAGGATAAGCAGGTTTAAGCGCCGCGCAGGTCTCACCGATAATTTCGCAAGCGACCTCACTGACTGCAACCAACATGGTGAAGTCTTTCGTCGGCACGTTCGCGCTCAGGCAAATAGTCACACGCGTGCCATGCACGACGGGCATGATGGCGAGGACGCTCAAGCCGTTGCCCGGGCCACGAGTATTCGGTGTCCGCGGTGTGAGGGCGAAGCTACAGTGAACTAAATTGGTGAGGACGCCGGATTCGAGCACCTCCGAAGTAGGGTCACTCGCGAGCATGCTGATGCGTGCCCATCGTAGCTCCGTTACATCAACCAACCACACTGCGTCGACAGCGGTTTTGAATTGTGCTATCACGGGACTCACGATTCCAGCGAGGGCTGATAGTTAATAAGGTAGGCAGGGAACGCCCGAAACGGAGGAGAAATCGGTATCATATCCGCATCATATTGGGGTGTCTGAGGGTCCTAAAACCGCCTAAAATAGCCAAACATCATCAGCGTAAAGCATTGAAAACAAACAGGACGACTGGACACCCTATATGCCACAGACCGATGCTCTGCCAGCTGAGCTACGCTCACCGCAGATGCCGCTAGAATACCCAGATGTTACGTGAGGGTTGAACCTGCGAGTGATTCGGGTGGGGTTGCTGGCTCTTCACGCCGTCACATACCAATCTAATTGGACGAATGCCTTTCATTTCGTCGTTAAACGCGCCCCGAGATTTTATCACCCCGGCGGGTGTTACCGTTCCTTGGGGTTGTCTGCTGGAATCGGTGCCATCCGCTCACGAGTCGCTTGAGTACGAAGTCTCCGTATGTCGCATTCGTTTCATGTCTCGAAGAAAGTCAGTGCTGTGGTTCGCAACCTGTACTTTACTGGCTACGCCGAGGCTGCAACCGGCGATTCAATAGAATCAATAGATTGCGAGCTTTACGGAATTGCCCTTTACGAACCAGCTGCACTGCTCTTTCTTCGTTGACTCAAAGCACGGTTTCGAGCGCCTCATGGACTGGGTGAGTGTCGGCATCGCCGAAACGCCTGTCCTTGCGACCAGTAGCGTTCCAGCATACCGGGCCTTAATCTATTTCCCGGACCCAAGAAATACCTCTCATCAGCCAAGCGAACATTACCAAGAAGTCCGGGAAGTCCGCTCGGCGAAAAGGAAACTCCTGTGACGGTTAAAAAACGCCCGATGACCGCCGATGGCACAGATGTAGAGCGCCGGAAAACCCGTCGCTTCCCTGTGGTCGTTCCGATTGAGGTGAGCTGGCGCGGAACGGACGGCATCGCGGTCAAAGAGGATGCTGTCGCCCGACAAGTCAATGCCAACGGTGGCTTTCTGAAGATGTCCAACTATCCCGTGTTGGGTAGCAGGGTTACGCTGGCCAACTTTCTTTCTGCGCAGACAGCGGAGGCGAGGGTGCTTGCCGCACCCGATTCACGCCAAGGTGTCGCGAACGGCATCATCGTCGAGCTAATCGTTCCGAACGAAAACTTCTGGGGCGTGGATTTGCAGGTCAACAAAGCTATCGTCGAACTGCAAAATCTCGAAAAAGCGCTGCAATGCGAGGATATTGACCTTCATCTGGTGCGGGAATATCGCAACGCAGTGGATTACATCCGTACGACTACAGAAACGGTTCAGCGACTGCGGAAGCGCCACATTCGAGGGGCGGATGACGGCGAACTGCTCTCCGTTCTGGCTACTGCCCGGATTCGGCGCGCAATCAATCTCTGCTTGGAAGTGGTCGCTGACCTCGATGCTGGCCGCGTGCCACAGGAATCCAAGAGTGTCGATGAACTCCAGCAAGCGCTCCAACGTCTACAGCAACGTCTGAGACAAAGCGGCAAGCCTCAGACAAGCGTCCGGCTGACTTGAGAGCCGGATAGCCACTCAATTTCGGCGTTTTGTTTCGGGATGGCAGTTCCTGATGCAGCCCAGCCGCGCGGAGACCCGCTCTATTCGCCGGTGTTCAGTGCGTTGCTAAATCATCGGCGACCAAACCTATGGCCCGTCCAGTTTGATGTTGTAGTCAGCCACAAGCTTCCCAATCCCGGCTGAACAGCAAATCATCCGGTTAGCCCTTTCGACCCACTACACCATGCGAACGCTGTGGAACCGACCCTTGCGTACTAGCGGCTTTCTGACGGTGACGGTCATTAATTAGAGTTAGAAGCCAGCGACAAAAATCAGGGGTAAGGTTAATACCCGATTGTCCCGCACCACTGTGCGCATACACTCGCCGCGCGGGTTCACAATGCAACGCGATGAGATATGCGTTTGCGGGCATCCGCAGTCGTTACATAGGACTTACGGCTGCAACGGCTGGCGGCCTAATCCAGACCCCAAAACGACCGAGCGCATTTTCTGCCAGTGCAAAGCATTCCAAAAACGGAAAGCCGCTCACGCCGGTTAACCACGAACAAATTAAATTCGGCGCAATAGACCGATATAGGTCCAGCTCAAGGAGAGACATGTAATGGCACAGAAAGTCATAGACATCGTTGGGGCTTCCAAGGAAAGCTTTACCAAAGCAGCCGAAAACGCTGTGGCCGAAGCAGCTAAGACTGTTCGCGGTATGAGGTGGGCGCGCGTGGCGGATTTCGAAATACAACTAGATGGGAAGAAAATCACCGAATACCGCGTGACAACTCGTATCTATTTTGACATCGAACGAAAGTAACCAAGTCAAATCTGCAACATCACGCAGCGGTTTCCAGCTGCGTAGAAGCGTGCGGAACCACAGCTATCACTTGAGTCGGGTTAGCGCCAGCTTCTCTCACGAGTCGGCAAACTGACGCCCGTGAAATTCTGTGCTTCATTGAAACCTGCGTAAGCGACATTCCAGAACGGCGGTCGCTGACCACTTCTTCCCTATTGATGTTCAAGGGCGTTCGGCCAATCCGTCGCCCTTCGAGCTTAGCTCTTCGCATTCCCGCCCGAACGCTCAGCGTGGTTCAACTCATCCAGAACCTCCAAAAAATGACGAACGTTCCTAGCAATTCGGTCGAAGGCAGCAACGAGCATAACGTCAAACCGATGCCGCCGAGCATCGGACATCAAGCTGTCGAGACCGGGGCGCTTGCACTTCGCACCGGAGATTACATCGGTATACTCGCGCACAATTTCGAGCCCGCGCTGCTTCGCCATTGACCGCAAGTCCAGCAGCTGAGTTTCAAGATGCTGGTCTCCCGTGCTCACTCGGGAATAAAGTACTGCTCGCTTCGTCACTTCAACTCCTTTTCTTCTTTCGTCGGGGCTTTCGCCCCCGCCCTTTCCTGTAAGTCGCTTGCTTCAGCTTCTCCAGCTTCGCCATGTCCTTTTCTGTCCATCGCCAGAGAGTTCTGCCACCGTCCATCAGGACTGCAACACTCGGTCGTATCTTCTTCGCAGCCAACCAGCGGAGGAGCGTGACCCAATGAATGCCGACTCTCTTTGCAGCCTGCTTCGTAGAGCACGTCGTCACGCTAGTATATATAGCATATTTACGTCTGAAAGTAACTAAGAACCCCATGTGGGGGAAGCAGGATAGGCTGTGGTGAATAGCTTTCCTTTTCGCAGAACCAACCTTTCCGACATCAAGCTCGAAATTTTGGGTACAACACGCTAAACTCGCGCCGCAAGTACCAAAAACGTTAACGACGAAACGGATAGTTCAATGCCCGCCTCCAACCAAACGGAGAAACATTCAACAAAGCTGGAGATAGCCCACGTGCTATTCATGGACATCGTGGGTTACTCCAAGCTGCCTATGGACCACCAAGAAGCCGTTTTGCGCACGCTTCAAGTAGTTGTTTCTTCCACCTCTGAGTTTTTGCAGGCACAAGCCAGCCAAAAAATGATTAGGCTTCCCACCGGCGACGGAATGGCTCTTGTCTTCTTCGAGGATCCCGAGGCAGCAGCTCGATGCGCACTTGAAGTAAGCCGAGCGTTGAAGTCACACCCGGAACTTTTGCTGCGGATGGGATTGCATAGCGGTCCCGTTTACAGGGTGGCGGACATAAACGCCAATGAGAACGTTGCTGGTGGGGGCATCAACATCGCCCAACGCGTCATGGATTGCGGTGACGCTGGACACATCCTCGCATCGCAAAGCGTTGCCGATGTGCTCGGCCAGCTGAGCAATTGGAAAGACTGCCTGCACGAATTGGGTGTTGCGGAAGTGAAGCATGGCGTCCGGGTTCATCTTTACAACGTGTACACCAACGACGCCGGCAACTCGGTCCTGCCGAGCAAAATCGCGACATCCAAACCAGCAGCAGAGTTGAAGCCCGCTCGAAAATCCGTTCGGCTTCGATGGGTGGCGGGCACGAGTGCGACGATATTAGTCATTGGGCTTGCTGTGGGTAGTTGGTTGTTTTTCTCCCGCAAGGTGCATGCGTTGACGAACAAGGACACCATAGTTCTCGCCGACTTCGCCAATACCACGGGCGACCCAATTTTTGACGACACTCTGAAGACTGGGCTGAGTGTTGCCCTGCGTCAGTCGCCCTTTCTGAACCTTCTTTCCGATGATAGGGTCGGCGCAACTCTAACGCTGATGACCCGCCCGGCCGACGCGCCACTCACGCCCCAGGTCACGCGCGCAGTTTGCCAGCGTGCGCACTGCAAAGCGTATGTTGCTGGCTCGATTGCAAATCTAGGGAGCGAATACGTAATAGCGCTTAAGGCAGTCAATTGCCAGAGTGGAGATACGCTGGCGCAGGGGCAGGTGACGGCCGCGTCCAAGGAGAAGGTGCTTGAGGCTCTGGGCGAGGCCGCATCCAAGCTGCGCGGGGAACTGGGCGAATCGTTGGCAACAGTGCAAAAGTTTGATGTTCCGCTCGCAGAGGCCACCACCTCTTCGCTGGACGCGCTGAAGGCTTATAGCCGCATGGACTATGAACGTGCCATCGAACTAGACCCAAACTTTGCTTTGGCGTATTGGATGGCAGGCAACATGTCGAATGACGATGAAGTCGGACGTAAGAACCTAACTCGGGCATTTCAGTTACGTGAGCACGCCAGCGAGCGGGAAAAGCAGACGATTGCCGGTGGCTACTACATGAATGTCACTGGGGAATTGGACAAGGCGGAACGAGCGCTCCGAGAAGTAGTTGAAAATTTCCCTCGGCTCCAAGAATTTGAAAGCATGGATGTGAGCCCGCACGTAATGTTGGGCCGCGTGTACATGCAACAGGGCCAGTATCGTGAAGCGGAGGCGGTACTGCGCGAGAGCCTTCAATTTGTGCCTCACCATATTCCTCCGTACTTCATCCTGACTGTTGACCTTATTGCCTTGCAACGCTTCGACGAGGCCCGGCAGATAATCCACGACGTGCAGTCGCGAAAACTCAACTCTACGGTGTTCCACCAAGCTCTTTATGGCCTTGCCTTTCTAGGAGTGGATGCGGCTGCGATGGAGGAACAGCAACGCTGGTTTGCAGGGCAGCCCGAATATGAGGACTTTGGTCTTGCGCTCGCATCTCAGACAGATGCATATGCGGGTCGAGTGCGCAGGGCGCGGGAGGTGAACAAGCGGGCCGTTAACTCCGCCGTGCGAGCGGACAACAAAGACGGCGGAGCAATCTTTCTAACGAATGTTGCTCTACAACAAGCGGCATATGGCAATACTACGGACGCGCAACAGGCAGCAGCAGAAGCGTTAAGGCTTGCTCCCGCCAGTCAGGGTGCCGCAGCCGAGGCGGCGATAGCATTTGCAATGACCGACGACACGGGAAGAGCTGAATTCTTGGCCCACGACCTGGGAAAGCGCTTCCCCGTGGACACCCAGATGCAATCGCTTTGGCTGCCAGCGATTCAGGCGCAAGTGGCGCTGGATAGAAAAAACCCGGCGCTCGCCCTGACTACTCTGCGAGCTGCTTCAGCTATCGAGTTAGGTCAAACTCTCACGACAATGTCTCCTGCCTATATGCCATCTTCATACGTGGAAATGCATACTTGGCAGCTGGACAAGGTGCCTCTGCCGCTGCCGAATTCCAGAAAATCCTTGACCACAACGGCATCGTTTGGAATTGCTGGACTGGAGCATTAGCGCATCTCGGTCTCGCCCGCGCTTATGCTATGCAAGGCGACACCGCGAAGGCCCGCGCCGCGTATCAGGATTTCTTGACGCTCTGGAAAGATGCGGACGCCGATATCCCCGTGCTCATCGCAGCGAAAGCTGAATACGCAAAGCTGAAATAAATAATCTGTCTTAAACTGCGGGTCCAATCATTCGGTGGCGCAACCGACCTAAGATTCGATTCAAAAGATGGCCGCGTCCAAGGCTTGTCAGTATAGGGGGGCGGCGTCCGTCGATTTTTTCCAGTGCTCTGCGTATGCGTATGTCGCGGCCTGCCGAAATAAATCCCCTTCGAAGCGTTGACATCGCTTCGCCATCACGTCCTGCTTGGTGGTATACCTCGGCTAGGTTCAGATAGAGTTGGGGGTGGTTCCACTTTATTTCCAGAGCTTCGCGGCACAACTTCTCGCCAGCGAGATAACGCTTCTCGGCGACAGCGGAGAGCATGCCTACATAGGAAAGATAGAATGGATTTTGTGGCTCAGCCTTAAGGGCGCGGCGAATGTGAGCAAGAGCTATCCCCTTGTGCTCGTCATAAAGATGTCTCAGGCACTCTGCGAATTCTGCGAGCCCTACACCAGTCGGCGCGTGCGGTCCCATCTCGTCTAACATGACGCGTCCCCCCAAGACGAGTATTCGAACTAAGCTCGGAGACTAACGCCATCTGTAGAGAGAGGCACGCGTCCGGCGCGGTCAATTTGCCCAAAACTCTACTGTCCCGGGACAGGCGAAGCTGTTACGAAGTACGCGTCGAGATGAGAACGCTGCAAAGCGCTGGGTTTCTCGCAGTCTTTCACGGAAGTTTCTTGATTGGGGCACCCTTCAGCGACCAGTTGCCCTGATGATGGCCGCTTCGCCATGAGCCGGTGACTTCTTTCGTTGCCGTGCTTTTCAGCATCTCTGCCAAGGATTCCACATTTAAGCTTGCGGCATCAGCGGTCCAAGTCCCAGAGAGTAACTGTCCTTTCATTGGCCGAGCCGTCCACGTGCCCTGCCAGTGTTGGCCCGTTTTCTGCGCCGACCACGTCCCTTCCAGCAACACGTCACCAGCGTCGTTCACAAGCGTCCATGACCCGATGGCGCGATTGGGACTGCGAAGTGAAACTTGCGCGGACCACGTGCCACGGAAAATCTGGTTCGGACCCGCAGTTGCCGTCCATGAGCCAAGTAGGACGGGTTGAGCCTGTTGGGCGAGAGCGCAGGAACATAGAATTAGGCCAAAAATTAAGCTCCATACCTTCATTGCGACACCAGGTCTACCAATAGAATTGATGTTTTTAACCTTTTCTTCATTTTACGACCGTTAACACTCTGCCACGAGGCTGGGGAAACGGCGATTGGACAAGGGCGCGGAAATCCCCGCCTCAATGGGATGATGCATTACGCCGCTGAGAGAACGCCTTTTTGACTGTGCCAGAGCATTGCGTTCTGAGACGGTCAGATGTATGTTGCACGTCGGTACGGAAATCAAAACTCAAATCTCAGTTAAGGAGCTTTAAGTATGAAGCGAATCTTCGCGATTACTCTGTTGTGTGTCGCCGTTGCGTTGGTTGTCAGCACACAAGCCAAGGACCCACCCAGTGACGTTCAAAAGGCTCTCATCTCGCTCGACAAACAGTGGGGCGAAGCTGGGGGGGATACAGCCAAACTCGACAAAATAATCGGCGACAACACGCTGTCCATCGGTTCCAAGGGCGAAGCGCAAGACAAACAGCAGCTGATTGCCGATAACAAAGCTACCAGCGCCAATGTGCAGAACGCCTCATACAATGCGGACGAATATAAGTTCGAGATGCTAACCCCAGACGTTGTAGTGATGACGCACCGTGGAACCATCAAGGGCACGGAGAATGGCAAAGAGGTTACTGAATCGCACCGCAGCCTACACGTCTTCCAGAAGGTGAATGGTCAGTGGCGGGTAGTGGCTAACGCGCAACTCCCGATAGCAAAGTAAAGCGCGAATGCGAGAAAAATAAGCCAGGTTCTGGCTGGTTGAAACATTCGAGTTGCGATTTCGCAGGCTGCGGGGGTTAGAGCCAAGGTTCGGGTGGGTATGAAACACTACCGCCAAGCGATTCTATCAGAAGGCGGTTTAGCTCGTTTATTTCGCATCTCCAATCCGCCACTTTCCGGGGATAGGCTTGTCCTTTGGCACGGTGATGGAGTGCTCAGGGCTGATTGTTTTATTCAACGAGTTGATGACTGGTACCGGGTCTCTCTTAATGTTCTAACGATGAGACACGGCGAACCACTGTCGGGAAAAATGGACTTACAAAACGAGGTCCATCCCGCCGCCCTGTTGTGCTTTGGCATCTACTGGCAGTTTTTTAGACCGCTCTGACCGCTGGACAACCCCTTGAAAGGTCAGGCGCGGATTCTACCCGATGCTGCAATCTTCCTAGCAGTCGGTTCAAAGGGCCGCAGCGTTCAAGGCTGGACAAGTTTCCCCGCGAACGAGCTAGAAACGTGGTTACTGGCGACGATTCGCCCGAAAATGTTCGAATCTAAACACCCTTGGCTTTTGACTTTTCTGGCGTCTGGCGTGTCCCTGCCTCATCCAATTGCGCTGCAATTTCTTCTTTTGTCTCGTTAACCATTTCTTTGCCACGTTCGAGCAAGTCATCAGCCCGCTCACTCAGTTCACGCGCCGCCTTCCGAGCTTGCTTCTTACCCTGATTTAATTTTTTCGATAGATACCTGCGGGTTCCCTCACCGGACTTCGGGGCAAAGAACATGCTAATTGCCGTCGCTGCAAACTGATTATTCGCTGACCGACCTGAGCCCGAGCTAGTAACTCTTCGGCCTGGAATGGTTTCGTCAAATAATCATCTGCACCAGCGGCAAGCCCTTTCACCACGTTTTCTGTCTCGGACACACTGGTCAAGATAATGACGTATGTGTACGAACCTTCAGAACTCGCTCTGATTCGTCTGCATAGTTCTATGCCGGTGATATCTGGCATCACCCAGTCCGTTATCACCATTTCAGGACGCTGCTCGTGGAAAAGCTTGATGGCTTCGAGTCCGTTCTTCGCTGGAAGGACCGAGAACAGCGCGCTTGGAAGTGCGCGCTCAACCAGTTTGCGGTACACGGCTGAATCGTCAGCCACGAGTATGCGAATGGGCTCTTTGTGAGCCATGACACCTTCTTGCCGATGATTGCTGAGACTGTCAGGAAAAGAGCAACGGTGAGCCGAATCTTAGCAGGAATGGGTTTCGCTCGCTACTTGATGCGGCCTTAACGGAAATCTATTCGGCTGCGTTCAACATCCTTTGGGCGACGTAATCCAATCCCTTGTCAGTGGTTATAGCAACTCGGTCCGCCAGCACCGGCGAGTACTCTAATACTTGTTGGAATCCAACTTTATGCCAGACCGGCAATATTGCTTTCTTCCCATTCACTTCACGGGTCGCTAGGTCATTCAATTCATCCTCGGGCCAGTGCTTTTCTAAAAAGTGACTACTGACAATCACGATGCCAAATCTTGAACGGGATAACCCGTAGTCAATTGATTCGCGCAAATTGCTACCTAGTTTCAAAGAATAGTCCACGTACCAAACCATTAGCCCTCTGGAATTGAGCCGGTCGGCCAGTGGTCTGGCAATTTCTTCCTTATCCTCACTCGCGTGAGAGATGAAAAAGTCCCACTGTTTCGTTTTTTCTGCTGGGTTGTTGCTCTGCATTCCGAGCATATTTTCCACCGTGACATTCCGGCTGCCATACCGCGAACGGTGTAGCGCTCGAAAGTTTTTGCTTTGGCTGATGCTGGAATGGCGCGGTAGTCCGGCCCCGTCATCCCCGAAGTAGTGTGGAACGTGTACGCTTTCGAAACAATCCCGCTGGTACTGTTGTGGGCCGCTGCCCTCGCAGATATGGTGGTTCAATGGAACGCGAGTATGACCTATTCGAGCATTTCTCCAACGGGGAGGTGCTGTGGCGAATGACCGTCATCGGCCATGAGAATGCAATCCAAAAATTGAGCGAACTCTCCGCAACAACCTACAACGAGCTTCGCCTAGTTCATTTGCCGACACAATCCGTCATCGCTGTGATGAATCACGCAAGTAAAGAGACTCCGTCGCCTTCGCGACCAATCCAGCCGTGATTTGAGAACCAGCGGAAGACCTGCTAGGTTCTGCTCATGACCATCGTGCCTCTTACCGAATTGAGGCCGGAGAATCGCCGACGCAGTACGCGCGTCAAAGTTCGCATTCCAGTGGTAGTCCGATTCCAGACTGCCGACAAGCATTCGATATCAGAAAAAACGCACACCATAATTGTGAATGACCACGGAGCGCTTATACTCCTCGCGGCTGCGGTAGAGACGCAGCAGATTATTCGCATCGAGAATCTGGCATCGGGGGAAGAATTGCTCTGCCGAGTCACTAGCGTAGGTGCCAGCTTCATGGGCAAGACGCAGATTGCAGTTGAACTTGTTATGCCGACGCCCGGCTTCTGGGACAAACAGCTCTAATTTTGGGAATTTAAATTGGATTTTGTCGTATCAGCTTGCCCCGAACGGAAGCTTCGCTCGGCTACTTCAACTCAATCGCGATTGCCTCATACGGAAAGTCGCTTAGGTTTTCAGGCTGTCGCTCGGAAGCCGGTAACAAGAGCACCTGCCCGGCTTTGGCTTGCATGCTTTCTGTCCTTCCATCAGGATATGTGACCATGAGATGCGCGACTGTAAGGTTTATCTCAACTGAAGGCGGGTGTCCGTGCATCACTGATTTCTCATGCGGTCCATACCGAACGCGAAGGACCCGCACCTTCTCGTTCTCTAGTTCGACCCTGTAGTGCTCCGGGTCAACTTTGACAGGGTCTTGAGTTCCCAGCTGTATTTTCGCAGCTGTGGACATATTCACCTCTTCAATGGAAATCGCCGAACATCAAGATGCGGCTGCGCGTTTAACCAATGGACCAAACATTTCTGTCTGACTTGATGCGGACAGTTCCTTCTCGGCAGCGAGCCAGTCTTCAAGCGCATTTCCTTCGTTGCCGCCTCGTTTCAAATAGATTTCGTATGCTCGCAGTTCTATCTCTTCTCGCGTTGATGCCTTCTCAATATCTGACATAGCGACTCCCTTCTGGCGTTCAATGACGTTCACTTTACGAACGGTTCTGTTCAGGCTCGCTGCAAAAGAGGCGTCTCGTTTTCTGCGACGTAATACGTTTCGGGCACGAACACCGTCCGACAGTATGGACAGGCTTCACGCCCCGCGCGTGGCCTAGCCGGTCTACGAAATGGATTTGTGTTCGAGCCGCCCTGCTCTTCCAAGACAATCTGGGCGGCGCAATTCGTACAAACGACAGCATGTGTAGGTATATATGATTGAATTCCTCTTTGGGCAACTACAGAAGTCTGGGTATGCGTGACGAGTCAGTCGCTGCAAACCGGACCAAGTCGAAGGGACGCGCTTAGAAACCAGTTCCGGTTTGGCGCGCTTCAGTTTGACAAAAATCCGTCGCAAAACTCGGCGGAAGGTTATCTGGAGAATTCTCTGAAAGTATAAGCCTGATTTAAGCCCGCAACCTAGTTCAAATGAAACGTGTTGGGAGCGATGCGAGTCTCGCGTCGGAATTTTCCTATATCTTTCACAGCCGGGCGTCCGGCAAGACCCACCTCGCACATCACGTGAACACCCGATTGTAGGGCACGGTTTCCCGCTCCACGATGCAGCATGCCTCTCGTTCCAGCGCTCGCTCTACTCGCGCTAGTAATCCTGCTGGGACTCCTGGCAGCGTGTCATTTCTTCCAAGGACGCCGCCACAAAGACCATGCAAGTCGTCGGGGTCCAGAGGATTAGGAGCAGCTACTGTCGGAACATCCAGCCGCCGACGATTGAAAGTATCGGCTTAACAAAAAGCACTAGTACGTAACATCGGAGTGTCCCCCGCCAAAACTACTCCGTACAGCTCTTGAATGCTTGCCGCGAGCCTACTAAGCGCCCCCATTTTGAGTATCTTGAATGCGGGGTGGCAAGCGGAATGCACGTTCTGAGTTTGAAATGATTCTTCACGACTCAAACTCGTTTCGCAAAGGGCACGAAGCCGAGCCTAGCTACGATATTTTCAAACGACGTGATGGTGATTACCCTTTCTGGATTACCGCAGCCGCGACTCTCGAAGAGGCTAAAAAACGCATAGCTGGCTATGCTCTCATTGTGCCCGGTGAGTACTTCATCTACGCGCAGAGAGAAGGGGTTATCCTTGAGTGCATCGCTCCAGAAAAAGGACCCCTACAGCGGAACCGACCCATCTGGTTGTGGCCGCAATCTTGGTATCACGCGCAGCATTGGAAAGTCGCGTAGCGAGACCAAATGGCTTGGACGCAGATTTTCAGTCAGCGTTCCGCGCCCCGAGTACGATACCACCGGAACTTTCTTTTGCGGGTTGCCGCAAGAATTGTTTTGAGTGTCGTACTCGGATGTGCTGCTACCGAATGTCTTTATATCGCTGACAAATTTAAGCCGTACAGCGCGCTTCGTGACCGGGTTACCGTCGTGCTGACGTTCCCCGGATTTATAGTCTCGCATTTGTTTCAACTCGTTAGCATTCACACCACGGGTGTGAGTGACGAGTCGTGGTGGCTCTTCTTCGCCGGTAATTCTTTTTTCTATGCGGTGGTCTGCTATTTTGTTCTGGATGTGTTGCATCTCCCGCCAGAGTTCCGCGAATCGTGACGGTTGCAAGCCACAGTGAAGTGAAGCGGTCTGTGAGAAAGATGCCGCTGAAGGACGGATTTGCTAGTGCGAGCGATGGGGCACGATTGGAAGTGCACCGCCTACCGCGTGCACGTGGTGAACCTTCCCCATGCACCAGCGGCCACCGACGTAGAGTAGCCGCGCAATACCCACTCCGAAGATGGCAGAAACTAGAATCGCCAGAAACGAGCCGACCAAAATCACTGCACCAACCACCCAAATCAAAAGTTGTAGCTCTACGGTACTAAACGATGGCAGCGCCATGGCGTTTCTCCAAGAACCCAAGACAACGTGGCAACCTTCAGTGCGGTTCCTTGATTTTGTAATTGCATCTTGAATACCACGCGGGGCGCGGAACATCCACAATTGAATCAAACGCTTACGGAGTAGACCTGCATTGCCTACAGAATTTAGCTGAGTAGTTCTTATCAATTAAAGGGAAAATCCGTGGACATCAGTGCTGGGCAGCCGCTTGCTTCGGTCACGGTGGAGCGCGATTGCTTGCAGGAGTCCCTAGCTGGCTGCCTTCGCCTACCTATCGCTCACCAATGCGAGCACCGCAAGCGAAGTGAACAGTAAAGCAGCGCTGAGGCAGGCTATCGCTGTCTCTTTGGCATCGGCAGGACGCCCGAGGGCTCGCACGTTTGGAAGCACGCGACGGTCGGGCGCTGGATTATTTGCTGGAATAATTGGGGATTCAGGTCTCATGAGCGCATTTATAGCTGCACTTGCTCCAAATTCATCAATGCTAGCGGCAGCCAGTCGCAGTGCTGACTCAAATCGAATCCCGGTGTAAACTGCCGTCTCCCAGCAGAAAGCTTTATCGCATCGCAGCGAAACCGCCCTCTCGCGCGAGACGGATGTCATGCGCATGGGCAAGTTCATCCTTCCCCGTTGGGGCGTGCTCGGACGCGAAGCGCGCGATACCGCCCGGCCTTCCGCCGCCGAAAAACGCCGCGCTCACCGCGTCGCCGCCTCTATGCCCGTGCTTGTCTACGGGCATTCGGCATACGCACCCTTTGCCGAACCGGCTACTACGGCCAACGTCAGCAGGACAGGCGGATTGGTTGGCCTCTCAACCCACGTCATCCGATTCCAGAAGGTTGTTGTTACCAATCTCCAAACAAACGAAGACGCAATTTGCCGCGTTGCTCGATTCATCCGTAACGATGACGGCCACAATTTTGTCGCGCTTGAATTTCTCCATCCCGCGCCGCACTTCTGGGCTATTGATTTCGCTGGTGACCCAGCTTCCCATCGTGCCCATTCGAATTCGTAGTCTCATCTGTAATCGGCATCGCAGCCGGATATCAACAGATTCGCACGGTATCGGGTTTCATCAGCACCGCCGGGCTCCGAATTTCGCTCCCACCGCCCCACCACCGTGAGCGTGCGCTGGTGGTAAGATGTGACTCCATGAAAATTCATCGTGATTGCGATTGCTTATGCCATCGAGGGGGTACGGTTGCGCATTGTGTGCCTTGCTGCTCTTCGCCCGGTTCAAAGACGCTTCTGCGAAGCAGAGTAAAGTCACTTCTGACTCACAGGAATAAACTTAAGAAGTCAGCGTAATCCCGAACATGCCGCATAACTTCGCGCACCACCACACTCACCTTCCGTAATTTGGTGCGCAGCGCTTAGGCGGCTTCTTCCGCTCCCGTTGCCCATACAACATTGCGAGCGACGCGAGTAGCAAGGCGGTGCTGAGTCAAGCTGTCGCCGTTTCTTTCGGTAGTGGACTACTTTGATTTTGTCGGTTGTTTGAATAGCACAAAGACGTGACCATGAGCATCAGGCGTAGGCGATGGGAAAGCCGCTGCTACTTCCCATCCGCCACTGCCCAGATGATTCAACTGGTCTTCCAGAGTGTTGATTGGCTGACCGAACCTTATTTCTTCGATATAGTATTTCCACTTCATTTTTATCTCCCAAAGAGCCTACGCCACTCTTTCCGTCATCGCTCGTATGCCCCCCGCCGGATAACCAAGTCCACTGCTTCCCACAGGCGACCTGTTACACCAGCCGCCGTTTCGTCTACGCTATCCGCCGTTTCGCAAGTAGCCATTCGGCTTCCGCAATCACGCTTGCTTCGGCTCCAGCCTGCGTGCTTCCCTCTGCTCTGGCAAACCATCCGCCCATCCCGTCGAGGGCAACTTCGGTTTTGGCGTAAAAGGTGTCCCATAGCCGATAGGAAGTGACGCGAATTGGGTAGCCCGCTATTGTTTTGATTCGCTCGGAATATTGCTCGGGCAGGGTCACGGTCTCCATGCTTGCCCTCCGTGCTGCGCAGGCCAACTACATTGAGGGGAATTCTACAACAACTCCGAACCTTCGAGGCAGACGCTGCGATTTAGTGGAAACTGGCAATCGCTTGGGTCTCGTCTTCAATGCTGGGAATTACGTCCAGCAAGTGCACCGTCTCCAGAACCAATCTCACATTTCCACGAGGTCGCAGCAATTTCAGGCTCGCACCTCGGCGCTTGAGGGACACAAATGCACGCGCGATGGAACCGATGCTCGAAGAATCCAGCTGCGTGACATCGGTCAGATTCACCAACAGCTTGCTGGTTCCGACTTCAATCAGCTTGTCGTAACTGGCTGTCTAGGAAATCATTCGCGGGACCAATCGTCGCTCTTCCCGTGAAGGTCAACGATGACGACATCAGCGGCATGACGGACAAAGAGCTGGAGACCCATAGCTGCACCTACCGAGCCCAGAGAGAACTGGATGCGCAGGGCATGGACGGGCTACGTGGCTGGTCTGGGAATCCCCAGAGGTTATCCGTCCGTGGGCTGGGAGACGGTTCGTTGCCGGGTAGCCCGCAATCCTACGACTCGCAATTAAGAAGCCATAACCTCCCGGTCCACGCAATCTCCTGCTAGCACGATGGATATGGTGTGTTGAGCCACTGCCTGCCGAACGAAGAACTTGGGGCGTGGCAGAGTTTTTCCTATAGTGTCCAAACTGATGCGCAAACGCCAGCCTAGAGAAAATCCAAAGGAGCCGCATGAAGAATGCCCGCAGAAATTCGTGCCGGTATGTTTGCTTTCAAGGGAGGACCAGCCAGCCTCTGAGTACTAAGACTTCCGGCCCGTTCCGAAAGGCCGCATTCGTTTAGGGTTTTACGTACTCTCCTTGGCTGATTTGGTAGCGTACGATGAGGGCACCAACGCCCAGATGGCCGGGGTGACTTTCGACGGTTTCCTCTACTCGTACAGCTCGTGCCGTCCCGCTGATATAGGCTTGAGAAGGTCCCGTGATTTCAATCGGAAGAGCAATTGAAAACTCGAACTCCGTTCCGACTGTAAGCTTTTGCGCGATGTTGAAATAGAAGCCGTGAATTGAAATATCCCGTGTCTTAACCAAGAGTGACCCTACCGCAGTCAGGACGGGCACAAGCCTAATTTCCGCCCGAAGGGCCAAATTGTATCGAGAACTTGCGCGACGTTCTTCCTCTTGTGGGCTGGGGAGGACTCCTTCCCTAATGCAGAGTTCTCTGCGGCTTAGCTGTGAGAGGGGTCTTTTTACACGGTGCCAAACCTTGGGCGTTGGGCTCTGCGATAAAGAGGAGTTCTCAACCCACTCAGATGCTTCAGGGGACGTAGTTGGTTTTCAAGCGGCTAACTCCGAACAAGGCGTGACTTCTGGGTTCCTCCCAATGCGCCACCGTGGCACCGCCTGTACGTGCGGCCAGCTACATCTTTCGCAATCGAAAATCGCACTGCCTAATTTATTGCGTCTTTTTGTGCGTACGATGGAGTTCGGGAGGCAATGAACAACATGAGGAGCTTATTGAAAGCAATACTGCTTGCCGCGACGTTCTTAGCCACGGGCACGGTAATCAAAGCGCAGGTTTCCCTCGGAATCGTGATTGCCCCTCCACCGCCAGTCCGGGTGGCTGTGGTTGTGCCAGAAAGGCCAGCTCCCGAGTTCATGTGGGTGGAGGGTTATTGGTATCCCGTGGGGAACCATTACAAGTGGCATGAAGGCTATTGGACTCGACCGCCCTACGAGGGGGCTCGCTGGGTTGGGCCGCACCACGACGGCGAACGGTACTACACAGGTCACTGGGAAGGAAATCGCGGCCGTGTTGAGCACGACCACCACTCGGATCACGACCACGATCGAGACTATGACCGGGACCACGACAAACACGGTAAGCACGACCACGACGATAAATAAGCGTCTGGCTGTTTACTTCTGGCCGCTGCAAGTCGGTGGTAACGCTATGTCCGCTACCTCTTGAGTTGTTACTTTCGAGTTAGACACTTCTTTCACTATGATGCGCAAGGGAAGATCGCAGCGCCACCGATTCTTTTTTGATCCCAAGACTAATTCTACTGGTCGGATGTGGTCTGAAGATGACATTGAGGCGCTGCGGACAGCCTTGAAAACTGCAAGCGCTGATTCCTAATGCCTGCGGCTCTTGATCGCAAGACCATTCAACTTCTATTCGACAGACACTCCGTGTTTGCGCAGCGCCAGACTGTGGCTTCATTTAGTGCACCGCGAGTCACCATATAAAGCCGTAGCGAGCAGTCGGGACATGGGGGCTTGTTCGCTCCGTCCTCTCGTTTGCCCCTAATCATTGCGTAGTAGCCGTGCTCCATATCGTAGTGCTGATTGCAACCGGGCACAGAGCAGGAAAAGCAGTAATACCTCTCCTCAAGAAAGCTTCGTTGATGTCGCGTTTCCTGAGTGGGGATCATTCGAAGATCGTGGTAAAGACACAATGGACGGATGTCGAGCGGCATTTTCGATTTCGTTGCAGATACTGTCATAGCTTTCATCCAAACGAAAAGTTGGTTCGAATTTCCGAGTGTCTGATTTTGCAAGGAGCCGGGGTAAACAACGCGGGGCACGGCAGGATGCTAATGGAGACAACTCGATGATACGCGTGTTACGGCAGGATGGATATACGAACCGTTCTTGCTGGTGGGGGCACGCATCAATCCGATCCACGGCATCTGACTGCTTCACTCAAGCCCCTATGAGGTAGAATACGAACGTCGTGAAAAAGGAATGGGAGATGTTAATGTCCAGAAACGATTCAACGGTACCGTTCTTTATTTTCCTTCTGGGAATAGGAGTGGGAGCGACTGCTGTGATCCTTCTCGGATCGAAGAGAATTGACCGATTGCGTGACGAAATCGTCGAAGTCGTGAATGACGGAGTCAAGGAACTAAGGCACCAAGCACAAAAAACCGTCAACACTGCGCGGCAGAAACTGGACGAAGCAATCGACATCGGCGCCGATGCCTACAACGAAGCCAAAAAGAGAGCGATCTGAACATGGGATACGGTCGCCGCGACAAACCAGAACGCAAATCAGGACGAGCGGGATTTGTAGATGCCCGACTCGACGAGCTTCGGCGTCGGTGGGAAAATGCGACAGATGAGCGCGAGAAGAATGAGGTGTCCGAACAAATCCGCGAGTGGCAATCGTTTAGGCCAGAACGATCCGCCCCCCCGGCAATAGAAGAAAGATGCCGACCCTGACATCCCGATCTTGAGGGAAGCCAAAGCGGAATACGCCAAGCTGCAACAATTGTTAGGGCTTGCGTTCGTAGGTGGGACCGAACCGGATAGGTGTCGAGAAATCCGCTTACCACCATCTATCTCAGCTTGAGATAGGTCGTGATAATCCCACTCACCACAACGACCAGCTCACGAGAGTGACAAGCCACCTACCGGCCTGCTTTCGCAGTATCCACAGATGGCTTCCACGGGATTTTCTAGGCGTGGGATCTTCCTTCAAGGAAAACGTGGTTTTATAGTTTGCGGTCAAGTAAGCAATCTCGTTTGAACCTCGAATATTACGTTCGGTAATCTCAATGCTGTGAATTCTCGTGCTTCCACGCGCCATGCAGGCTGAAACTGCCTCGCGTCCAAGCAAAGGCTGCGCGTCCGGCGGCCAAAACTGAATGTCATCAGCGCACAAAGCCATCAAGTTGTGAGACTCACCAGCGGCTTCGAACTCGATCCATTTCGAGTGAACCTGTTCGACTTCGTGGAGGGCGTCTTCAGGGAGAGCACTCATACGCATAGGCTCTCACGGCATCTCCTTTCTCGGACTGATTTCTAACTCGGGACCGGCCGCTTACACTCAATTCGGGCTCGTAGATTATAGCTACCGCTGTCCGAGTGAAGGACCCTTTTTAAGGTGGAACTTTCTAGGAGGTTAGGATCGCAAGCGAGGGAACGACGCGATTTTCGTTTTTCGGGATTCCTGAAGGTCAGAAAGCCAGCCACCTTCGTGCAACTTGACCCTTGGGTGGAGGCTTCACTGGCTTTGATGGCCACGACGAGAACGTTGTCAGGAATTGCTTACCCGGAGGTTTGTGCGACCTGCGCCTCTGGAAATGGCCGATGTGGCAGAAGGTACAACTCTTGGATTGCGGCGAGCTTGTCTAAAACCCTCTTCCTATCCTCGCATGAGAAAGTGCTTCCATCATAGTACCTCTCCCCAACTTGATGGCGCACGTCTTTAACGTTGGTTGAACACGAGAAATCGAGAAACAGCGCCACTTGCAAAACATCCTTTTCACTCAAACTCGTCTGCAGCCATGGCAGTTTTTGATTTGCTGGAATTGCATTGCTCATGCTCATGGTTTTCTCCTTCTTATTCGTCTCTCAACTTGAAATGTTGTATCGCACGATGTGTGCGTTCAACGTCTCGCAATTTCCTCCAACTCGCGGAATGACTCAATGCAACCAGTCTCAATTGTTGGTAAAAGTTGGATAATGCGCTGGGCCATTCAAAACTAAGGGGTTCAAGCTAAACGTGCGAAAGTAACGCTATTCCCAATGCCCTTCCCTATGTCAGGCGGATTGAAACTCTACTTTATTCCCATTTTGACACTCTATCATGGTGGACCCTTTTGCTAGGTGGGCTGGAAGGAGCGATGAGGGGACGACTGGCACGTAAACGGTACACATTCCCCATGCAAACACGGTAGACTTTTAGCAGCCTTTTTGGGAGTTACCAGATGGACCGGCCAGCCTTATCGTTTGAGGAGACACTCTCATTAATAGATGACGACATTCGCTGGATGGCTAACGCCTCACAATCGTTCGCTGACATCGCTAAAGGCATGCCTGACGGTGACGAGAAACGCCACATAGAATCTCTTGCTGTCTGTTATCGCGAGTGTGAGAAAAACCGTAGAGCGTTAATCGAGAGAATGCGGCGCCGCGCGGCTGCTGGCTAACCACCGTCGGACGAATGGGGGTCGGCGCGTTTGCCCAAGAGCTTTAACCAGCGCAGGGCCCGATCAAACCTCATAGAAACCAGTGGAGTTGCAATCCACACGCCCGAAGCCAACTGGTAAGCAAACGGTACGCATTTCATTGCCCCGCTTGAGCGTTCGATTTACTGGGTCGCGAGAAAAACAAGCACGGCGAAGACACCAATTATTGCGAGTAACGCAAGCAAATTTTTATGAGAGGGCTTCATGTTTCAGTGCGCATTGGTTTGAGCCTTCTACTCCTTGATCCTCTGTTCCAAGCGACGCTTTAAGCGTGTTGTCTCCCTCCAGAATTGAACGACAATATACATCAAGAAGACGGATGCCAAGAAGCATAGAACAGCTAGAACGACTGCCAGCGCTGTGCTGCCCATAAGAAGGAATACTAATCTGGCGGCCCTTAGGAAGGCATAAGGAAGTCCTGAGTCTTTTATAAAGCCGGTATCTCTCCGCGCGAAGACATTCGAACGCGCTGCGATCAAGCCCTCGCTCTTAGGAGCGCGTTCTAGCCTGCGCAGCGAAATCTAAAGCGCCGGCAGTCTGCACAGGAGCGATTCCACCGGCGCAGGGCTGTTGGCGTGTTCTAGCTGTGGCGAGTCTAGCAGAAAGAGCTGACGACAAGCAGTTATGAAACAGCTTGATCCGACTGGCCCGTGTATCATCTACCGCAACTAGGGGCGGGCTGCCTGCGAACCCGGTGCTAAGCCTCTACGAAGGAGCGCGGCCAGCCCCCCTCCAGCGCTCGCCTCTCTTGCTGTTGCTGCCCGATAGAACTCGCACGGATGAGTGTCAATCTACACCGCGTGCTCGTAATTATCGTGGTGATTGGTATCGTAGTGATTTTCTTGGTCATCTTTGCGGTGCAGAGTAGCTCATCGCCAAGCGCGGGGCGGCAGTTAATAACGCCAAGAACCTTGCGCTCCACATCGCGTGGGTGTACAAGGATGTTCCCGACTGAAGCCTTCAGCCAAACGGAGGCGCGTATGGTTCACACAGTCCCCGTTTTTGACATCTTTAGCGGTCGCTTCGGTGAAAAAGATGCTGTTTGGCTTGGAGCCACGGAAGGGTTGGCCGCAGCGCGTGACGCCATGCTTCGATTTGCAGCAAAAAGTCCCGGCGCATATTTTGTTTTTGGGTCAGACAGCCGCGCCGTCGTAGCATCTGTTGATACAACTCTGAAAGCAAAGGCGAAGGGTGCGGCTTAACTGGCTTCATTGGGCTTAAGTGCGCGGTCCAAGATTCCCGGCAAAACGTCTTCCCCTAGGTGTCGTAGATACTGGCCGTTCGTATTGATCCGCTTGCAGCACGCCTCGCAACCCGGTGTCACAATTCCCTGCCCTCCCAGTGCCATCGTCATACCTTTATCTACGAATGTGCCCCACGTGTATCGCTGAAGTTCAGTCTGGGCTTCGCGAAGAATTTTTGCTTTGTCCATAGAGTCAGGTTAGCATTCCCTGCTTTAGCTGGACACCGCGCATCACACTAAGGAGACAACGTGGACTTCGCAACAAAGTTTGAAAAGGTGCTGCGCAAAAAGCATCACGCACTAATGACCGACCTGGCGAAAATCGAACATCTAATTGATGCATTTGAAAAGGGTGCGAAGCGCGGTGCTAAGAAGGTTGGGAGTAGCTTGTCAGCAGCGGCCCGCAAGAAAATCTCCCTCGAAGGCTCGGTGGGCTAAGACTCGTAGGGTAAAAGCGGCTAAGGGATAACGATGTGTGGCGCTGAAGTTCGGCCTGGGCTTCTTTCAGAATCTTGTTTTTTGTCAAGACTCGCAGAATAGCATCGCTTACACGATGAGCGACGCACAGTTCATTGAACCCATGCCGTCTCTGGCCGTAAAGAAATTACCAGAGGGTGATGCCTGGCACTATGAATTGAAGCTGGACGGATATCGAGCGTTGGCAGTAAAGCATAAAGGACAAGTGACCCTGTTTTCCCGAAACAGAAAACGTTTCAACGGCCGCTTCCCTGCCCTCGCTGAAGCTTTCGCAAGTCTGCCAGACGAAACGATTATCGATGGTGAGATCGTTGCCATCGACCAGACCGGCCGTCCATCGTTCAGCCGCCTGCAGAATTTCTCGGCGAATGCCAATGCTATCACCTTCTACGCATTCGATATGCCGATGCGGAAGGGGCAGGATTTGCGAGCACAGCCGCTCGATAAGCGTCGCGAGTTGCTGCGGACGAAGGCGATGCCGAAACTGCCGGCGATTCACTTCTCCGATAGCTTTGCCGCCGACGCAGAGAAGATGATTTCAGCCGTCAGATCACAGGGCCTTGAAGGCATCGTCGCGAAACGCCGCGATAGCTTGTACGAGCCTAATCGGAATGGCGCTTGGGTCAAAATACGGATAGGTGGCGGGCAGGAATTTGTCATTGGCGGCTACACGCCCAGCCCCAAAAACTTCGATGCCGTTCTCGTCGGATATTTCGAGGGGAATAAGCTTTTGTTCGCAGCGCGTGTACGTAACGGCTTTGTCCCGTCGTTGCGAACAGCCGTGTTCCGAAAATTCAAAGGCCTTGAAACTCACAAATGTCCCTTCGTTAACTTGCCGGAAAGTGAGAAGGGACGTTGGGGTGAAGGTCTGACTGCGGCCGATATGGAGAAATGTGTGTGGCTAAAGCCGAAACTAATAGCGGCAATCGAATATGCGGAATGGACGCCGGCCAATCACCCTCGTCATTCACGATTTGTCGCGCTTCGAGAAGACAAAGATCCGCGCAAGGTAACGCGGGAGCGATCCGTGTGAAAAAGCTTCTGGGTCTGCCAAGCAGGATGGACGTTGACGCATCTTTTCTCCCCTACAATCTCGAAATGAGATAGGTGGTTCTATAAAAGGGGATGTCAACAAAAAAGGTTCTCCCTCGGCCGGTAGCCGAGAGATTTTTTGTCTCGATATCCAGCCCACTATTTGCTGATGGCTCTCGATCGCTCGAGAGGTTCTTCTCTGGATGGCTCTTCCGTTCCCTTGGTTCATTTTCGAGTAGTGACGACGTCCGCCGGCTCTTGAAACTTGGCAAGCGATTCGATTCCGTGGCAACCATGGTTCTATCCGAGGCTCGTGGCCTATCGCTATTTCTGGTTCTCCGAGGGGGCATAGCGTGAGAACAGTGACTCGGTGCCGAAGCACACAGGGTCGGACCACCTATCTGATACTCCCCTCGAACCGAGCGTCTCAAGAACCGAACCGACCACCACCGGAGGATGGAACGGGCTCTCTACCAGAGACGCTCAAGCTGCTTGCCGATGTAATTCGTTGGCGTCGAAACACACTCCTTTCTTCCAAATCGTCAAAGTGATCGCGGCGATCTTCCGTGCCAGGGTGAGTCGCGCCATCGCTGGCCTCCTCCCTTTGGCCAGAAGCCCAGCGTAGAATTCCTGGAACGGTCCCGGTCGAGTGCTGGCGGATATCGCCGCACTCTTGAAGATATTTTTCAGATCGTGATTGTGGTTCTCGTTCAGACCCAGCACGGTGACTCGCTCTCGGTTTCGTCGCAGTTGCCCTTTCACAAAGCGGTATTCGCCGCTGTCGTGAGTCTCGAGCCCGAATCCGCTGTAGGCCCATAGTTGTCGCTTGGTGCGAAAACGATGCGGCGTCTCGAGCAGCGCCACCAGCAATGCCGAGCGAATCGGACCCAGATAAGGAATCTGACGGAGCAATTTCACTGGGCTGTGTTTCCGGCTCTCCGCCAGCAGATCGCGTCGTGCTTCCTGCCGCAAAGGCTCCAACGCATCCAGTTGCTGGTAGAGTCGCTCGGCTCGCAGACGAACTCCCGGTTCTACGATCTTGGCCAACCATTCTGCACGATGACGCGGTCGATACACCGCTGGCCCGGCACAGGGAATAGCCCAGCTTCGGTACACGGCCTTGATCCGACTCATCACCCGCGTCAGATCTTTCGTGATCGTTAGATAGCTGCGCGCCAGTTCCTTCAAAGTGCGCAGCCCGTTCTCTCCATGGTAGATCGGTGAGAGAAGGTTGCCGCGCAAGAGCTCGGCCAGCTTCCGAGCATCGATCCGATCACTCTTGCTGCCATCCTTTAATAGAGCATTCTTCCGGGGATCGCAGACCAAGACATTCGCAACATGAGGCTTGAGCAGGTCATACAACCAGGCGGCGGAAGTTCCTTCTTCGAAAGTCACCAGCAAGCTGCCGCGCAGCCCGCCGATGAACTGCAGAATCGTGGCCGCTTTCGTTTCGAGGACAGACTCCAGGATCAGCTTGCCGGCGGAATCCAGGACCGCAACCGAGATCGTTGCCTGATGAACGTCCATGCCAATATACTTTGCTTGGTTCATAACGGCGCTCCTTTCGGTAGGTCGTGATGCCAACGATCAAAACCTACCGCAAAGTGGGCGCCTTTTATATTGCGTGATAATCCCTGTTCTCGACACCTATCCTCTAAGGCGCAAAATTCCACCAGATATGCACGGAGCCAGTGAAAACTGCTAGGAGAAGAAAGCTCCATTGCGCTCGTGAGCGAGCAGCGAGAACTCGTTCACGGAAGTCCCCGCCGGATCGGATACGAACTCTGCCGTTGCTGTTTTCCCGGACCAGGCGATCTGCGCGACGTTCTGCACAAAATCCCCAGCAAAATTATTTTCCACGTCACGGATCTTTGTCCGACCCATGGCGTGACGCCAGTTGATGTCCCATGAGACTGTCCCTGGGACAGACGGTCCCCCGGTCAGCGCATTGACGATATCGTGGTAATCCTCAACGTCAATGTCACTCGCCCGAAACGAAGCTTTGCCAGCTCCGAAGTTCACCGAAAGTGTGTTCTCCGGAACCGCGATCGTCCAAAACAATCCGCTTTCGGTTATCCCTGGATTGAAATCATGGATTTGCACCGACTCCTCCGGAGTCGTGTACACGTCCAGTCATATAAAAGCAAAGGCTCCGTGGTGGTTCTTGCCGTCCGCGCCGACGAACTCGCCGAGCATGAAGCGAACATCAGATTCGAATGGAATGTGCGCGGGTGCCTCCCCGAGAGGCGTGTGTGTGCCCATACCCCCAACAGCGGCCCATCCAACGAATCCGTTGAAGTCCGTAATCGTGGAGGGCTCAGCCCCAGCCGCGGGCAGGAACACATGGAACAGTGGCCCAGAAGGGCCGAGCAACTGCAGACCTCCCGGTATGGGTAGGGGCGTGGCCGACGTTGTGGTTTTGCGCCCGGAATTGATGGACGCTGCGCTATTGAGTACTGCGGAACGCGAAACGCCCGTCAGCAGGCCCGAGCCCGCAAGGGCTCCGAGGGTCAGGCCGGTTTTTTCAAGGAACCCTCTGCGGTTGAGCAGGCGTTCCGCAAAGTGTTGATGGCCGCGATGGCGCACTGCTGGTGCCGCTACATTTGGGATTGATGGAAGTTTCATGATTTCCTCCACCGAAAAGCATTCAGAGAAGGGAATGGCCGAGTGCGGTTCAGCTATTGATCGTCGAGGCAAGAAAAAAACCGGCTTTCCGAAGGAAGCGCTCGGACTCTCACTTCCTGAGCTACCGGGAATAGCCACCGCAATGCGCGGAGTATGTTGCCCCTGCCGTCTATTGTCAAGAACTAGAACTGGCAGTACCTGTGCAAATTCCCAGGCGGTCCGAGACTGCCGCGGATCCTATCCGTGTCCCAGACGATCCGCTCGGCAATGCGCTCGCAGCTCTCCTCGATGGCATCTTCAGGAACTCCGTTCATATGCGAGATCGTTAGCGGATGCACTCGTCGGTTTGCAAGACCAGACGCGCACCGCCAGCCTTGCTAAGCCCAAAGTGTACCCCTGAACGTATCGTCGCATATTCGGAAATTAAGTTCGGCAGATAGAGACCAGCCAGTTCCGGATAGGTGTTGGGAAATCCTGTGGCTGTTGAAAAACTCGCCCACTGGCGGGAGTTTTGATCTGGGTGATTTTCCTGTGGCGGGGTATCGCGCTTTCTTTTTTCTATCTCAGATCGGAACCGTGGCTGATTCTAGAGATCTTGATCTTAGGAAGCGAGCCAGTCGTTTCAGGTTCTGGGCTGTAGCCGCGAGAAAGAATTGTTCGCGAACATGCTTCATTCTCCGCAAGCGCACCCTGCGCAGTCCGATCTGGTTCTTCAACTCCGCAAACAGTGCTTCTACTTTCCGGCGTTGGCGTTGCGCTGCCGCGAAAGCCGGAACGGTCGCCCGCTCTCGTGCCCGTTGTCGCGCCGCTTCGTGGACATGGATCGCAATTTGCCGATAGTGTCCGGTGGTGCACTGCGATTTGTGCGAGCACTCCCGACACCGTTTTCGCGTCGCCCGATAGATATGGTTTCGGTTGCGCGGGTTCACCCCAAGGTAGGTTAGTCGCTTTCCTGCGGGACACTGATAACTGTTCGTTTCCGGATCGTAGGTGAACTTTTCGATCCCATACAAGTTGGTTTTGGGAGCAGGACTTTCTTTCACGCGGATATAAGGAGTGATGTTTCGTTCCTCAAACCAGGCCAAAAGCTCACCGTTCCCATAGGTCGTGTCGGCGGCAACCGACTGTGGGAAGCGCCCGCGTCTCTCCGCTGACCGCGTGATCATCTCGCGAGCCGCCGCACTTTCCTGGCTCAGCCGAGCTGTCGTAGCCTGAACGCCCACAATCACGCAACTCTGGTTGTCGATCAGATAGTTGTTGAAGTACCCCAGCTCCGCCGGACGAGCGCCCTTGGTCGAATAGGTCGAATCCGGATCCGTCGTCGATACCTGGTCTTGTTGCGGGGCCGGCTCTTCGATCGGGTTCTCTTGCTCGAGGTCCGCCAAGTACTCTCGCACCGTCCGTTTCACGTGAGCTGCTTCCGGCAGTTGCTCCCGCGGGATGCGGCTCAATCGGCTGGCATTCGCTGGAATGAAGCTGCCATCCACGGACAGGTGCTCGCCCTCGACGAATCCGGCTTCCATGCAACGGTCCACGATCTCTTCAAAGAGCTGCTGAAAGAGATTCGACTCCTGAAAGCGTCCATGACGGTTCTTGGAGAACGTGGAGTGATGGGGAATCTCTTGATCGAAGCTGAGTCCGGTAAACCAGCGCCAGGCCAGATGCATCTGCAGTTCCTCGACCAGCTTGCGCTCGCTGGTGACGCCATAGAGATAGCCGATCAGCAGGATGCGCAACAGAAGTTCCGGATCGATCGAGGGTCGGCCCGTATCGCTGTAGGAGTCCTTCAGCTTCTCACGAACGAAATCGAAGCTGATGTGCCGGTCAATGAGACGGAGTAGGTGGTTTTCAGGAACCTGATCTTCGATGCGAAAGTAGTAGAACAGCGACTCGGAACGGGCGTGTTGTCCCATCATAATCCGCAAGCCTCCGTGAATGGCGATGAAGAAGAGCATCGGCAGAACGCTTGCTCATATAGACGTTGCTGCAACAGTTCCGTTCGCATTCACGAAGACTTTTTCAACACCCACCCCTGTTACCAACAGTTGTCCGCAAAGTGCGACTTTGCTTCGATACTAAGCGGTATTACTTCCGAGTTCCGGTGGTCCCAAGCGCGGAGATCACTTTTTACGAGCGGACTTCTCGGTAACAATCCGGCCAGCATCCCAGAACCCCGTTTCTGGAGCTTCCGGTTCGCCGACCCGCCGCCCGAATGAGGCGATCATTTTGGGGAGTCGTTCCCGAGCCGAAGTCCTACCGAGCCCGAGTCGGTATCGACTTATGCAGTAATTTCAACGAGGTTACCTTCCGTGTCCCTCACGACCGCTTCGTAGTATCCGTCTCCAGTTACCCTCGGACCTCGAGCTATGGCCACTCCGGCTGCGCGCATAGCAGCTACTAGACAATCAACTGCATCGCGCGAACCCAGCGAAATCGCGATGTGCGCCATTCTTGGGGTCTCACCAGGCGAGTTCATAAGTTCTAGGCGTGCTCCAGAACTTAGTGCGAGAAAGCAAGATGTGAACGGCCGTGTGCTACTTACATATTTTGGACCTATCGTAGCTCCGAACCACCGCTGGTAGAAAGCGCATGCTCTCTCGACGTTAGATACCCATGCGGCTGCATGCTCGATTCGTCCGTTTGCCACAAAGATTCCTTCTTCGATTAGCTTGGCGTCAACGCGATCCACAAGTGCATCAATAGCCTTCAGCAGCGTCCCTGGTGAGGCCTCGGTGAGCGCTCGTACGAGTGAACCCCACGGTTCCGACAGATGAGACAAGAGGCGCTTTTCACCGGGATGCGGCTTTCGTTCTAAAGCGAACCATACGTCAAAGAAACTCGCCAGGAAAGCGGCCACGCGGTGCTGAACGCTCACAATGTCACCGCGATTTAGGACGACTTCGATTTGGTGTCGATACGATGAATGGTTTCGCCGTAGCACCGGCCAGTTCTTCATCAGTACCGCACGCCTGAGCCCTTCGGGATATGCCACGCGACCACGATTCTGCAGTCCCTGATACCAACCTCGCGGGTCAAGTAGTGCTTCGGAATGAACGACGTTGTACCAAAAACAGGTGGTATACCCGAGCGAAGCTTCGTGACGCGATAAAATGCGCTCGATTTGCCCCTCAATCCACTCAGGGGAACGGTACATAATATCGATGTGCGCGCCAGTGGATGGATCGCTCCACTCGTCGCCGGGTTCCCAGAAGCGATTGTCGATTTCTGCGCTCTCTCCCAAAAGTGTCCGTCGAAAATCGACCGGCACTTCCCGCACCGTGTACACGTAGAGATCGTGGTCGGAGGCAAGGTCGCTTGTTGCTGCCGCACGCGAACCCCCGAGAACCACCGCTAAGACCTGAGGCAGCTTGCCGAACGCTTGTGTCAGACGTTGTATGACATCGCGCCCATCCCTGGGCTGAATGTTCTGATTCATGTTAGTCATGTTTATCGGAGTCCGGTACGGAATTGCATTCGCGTGCCAGAAGACGGCTTTCTAGAGCAGCCTGCCCTGTATCTTATCGACAAGGAGCCCGGTTCGCGTCAATTCCGTTCGAAGCCCAGCAGAATCTCTAAACACTACCCCACGCATACCAAGCTGGACAGCCATTTCGACGTTTTTGCTGGTGTCGTCAATGTAAATGGCCCGACTCGGTTCGATTCGAAAAGTATCCAGGAAAATCTCAAAAATACGTCGGTCTGGCTTCAACACCTTGACCCGCCCAGAAAGCAGAACGCCGTTAAACCAGCTCAGGCATTCGAATCGATTGACAGCGATAGGGAACGTCTCCGTTGACCAGTCGCTAAGTGCATATATCGGTACGCTCTGCGACCGCAATTCTCTGAGAATGTCGACCGTGCAAGGGATCTCTCCCCCGAGCATTTCCTCGTATCGCTCGAACCAAGCATCAATTAACTTTGCCTTGTCTGGATGAAGTCGTTTAAGAGAACCGCAACCATCAGCAAACGGTCGCCCTGCATCTTGCTGCGCGTTCCACGACGATGTGCAAACGGCAGCGAGGAAGTATTCCATCGCTGCTTCATTGCCATTGAACAGCTTCCGGTAGAGGTAACGTGGGTTCCAATCGATTACCACACCCCCAAGATCGAAGATTGCGGCACAATCTTTTGTCATTGTAGATACATTCTATCTTTCTTGCGTGAGTCGTCCATCATGTCTGTGTCACGGGCTATGCGCAACTCATTCCGGGATAGAGGTCCCCTTGTGGGAAATCTCACTAGATAGGTAACGAGAAACGCGCTTGTGTTCAATGGTCTGGTCACTCCCCGGTGGAGAACAACTCGGGGTAGCATTCGGTCAGTTCCCGCAGAAAATTGGTTAGGTGATGGCATAACGAAGTCGGCCTCACGACGAGCCGAGTAAACTGTGTGGTGTCCGGACCTAACAGAGCTCGGATCGAAGGAGGCCGAGATGAAAATTATAGGATGCGATCTACACGCTCGACAACAGACGATCGCGATGTTGGATACTGATACAGGCGAGATGGAAGAAAAGACCCTCGAACATGAAGGCGACACCGTCCGGGAGTTTTATTCCGCACTGTCTGGTCCGATTCTGGTGGGGATCGAAGCGACCGGCTCAATGCAGTGGTTCCTGGAGTTGATGGAAGAGCTGGGGATCGAATGCCGAGTCGGTCATCCAGCGAAAATCCGCAAAGCAGAAACACGCAAACAAAAGCATGATCGGCGGGATGCGCGATTGTTACTGACCTTGCTCGCCGAGAATCGCTTTCCGACGATCTGGATGCCCTCGACCGAGCAACGCGATCTGCGCACGTTGTTACGTCACCGTCATCAGTGGGTGCGCATGCGATCCCGAGTCCAGCACACGCTGCAATCGATGGCACTCAACCACGGTTTCAGGCGAGGCCACGCGCTATGGAGCCAAGCAAACCAGCACGCACTTCGAGCGTTGCCTCTGGCTCCCCATGCCAGCGAGCGACGAGCGGCACTGCTGACTTTGTATCCTCGCCTGCAGGGATCGATCGAAGAACTCGACAAAGAAGTCTGCGAAGAGATCCAGCAGCATCCCCAGGCAAGACGATTGCTAACACATCCGGGAGTGGGGCCGATCACCGCGTTAGCCACCGAAGTGTTCCTGGGGGATCCACTGCGGTTCAGCGACGGAAAAGCACTGGCCAGTTACATCGGCATGATTCCGAGCGAATACACCAGCGGGCGCCGGCAGCGGCTGGGTGCGATGAGCAAACAAGGGAACACGTTGCTGCGTTATCTGTGGTGTGAAGCAGCGATGCACGCGGTCGAGCGGGATCCGGAGTTGAAACGCTTCTATCGGCGGAAACTGGTGCAGAAAGGACTGGGGAAAGCGAGAGTCGCGGCAGCCAGGAAGTTGGGAATCCGACTCTGGATCATGATGCGTGACCAGATCGATTACGAAGAGTTCTGCCGTCGCGGAAAAGCGCGGCAGGAAAGCGGTCGTGTCCGTGCGGGGATGCCAGCTATCAACAGTGGTCCTGCGCAGCAGTGACCGGATAAGTGAATAGGCTACCCGCCTCCCTGGAATGTCAGGGAGTTCGAAGAAATCATCATGGTCGGACGTGATCGGAGAGATGTTTGGTGGGCAAGACCGAGACGATGAAGTGACACGGACCGAGCTCGTAGGTCGGACAGGGACAATGAATTCGAGAATGGCAGCGCATCACTCGCCAAGAAACAAGCGAGACTGTGCGGTGGCAGGTGTGTGTGCGAAAGAAATAAAACCAGAGCTAAACACCCTTGACGAGGCCGACTTCGTTAGAGATGTTGATAAATCCGCTTCGCACCATCTATCGCAAACTGAGATGGTGATAATCTCTGTTTCGCAATGCCTATGAGTCGCTTAGCTCGATTGCCTAGAGAGGTCCTAAAGGACCTGGAGAATCACGCGGCGACGGAGGCGATCCGCTCGCGCCAAAGCAATCACGGTAGACTCCGACTCATCGGTACAGCCATCGGTATCATCTTTGTCATTCTGGTGGCGCTTTGGCTGACCTATCACCGATAGATTCCAAGGATAGATGTCGAGAAATCCTGTGGCTGTTGAAAAAGTCGGGTTTTCTGAAAAAAGTCGAAAATCGGTGATAGAAAATGTCCAGGAGACTCGGGAAAATCGTTTGCAGAGCTTCCTGACGCGAAGCAATTTCTGAGAATTCTCGCTGAGCGAGTTTTTCAACAGCCACCCCTGTTCGCAACATCTATCTGGAAATACCCTAGCTTGCGATTACCGCGTTAATTATGGCTTTGCGGCTCTTAGGGATTTCCCTAGTTGTGTGGGATGGAGTCAAGCCTAGAGTGATTAACTCTCTCAAAGGAGAACACAATGGAAATGAACCGCGTGGACGGAATGGAAATGAACTGTGTGATTTGCGGCGAACGAACAGAGCATGTTTACGACGTGCACCTGCCCCATGACGAAGTAATCATCACGCGGCTCGGGCTTTGCAATAAAGACAAAGAAGCGCTCGCCGGTCTGCCTTCCGAGGAACGCAACGCGAAGCTCATTGAGGCGATTCGCCAAGCCAAATCCAAGCCCGAATCATTTTCGAGAAAGAAATCGGCCTAAAAAACTGTGGGCCGGGACAGGCTGGCCCGGATAGATGTTGTGAAATCCTGTGGGTGTTGAAAAAGTCTTGTGATTTCGCTCGTGAATGCGAACGGAACTGTTGCAGCAACGTCTATATGAGCAAGCGTTCTGCTGATGCTCTTCTTCATCGCCATTTACGGAGGCTTGCGGATTATGATGGGACAACACGCCCGTTCCGAGTCGCTGTTCTACTACTTTCGCATTGAAGATCAGGTTCCTGAAAACCACCTACTCCGTCTCATTGACCGGCACATCAGCTTCGATTTCGTTCGTGAGAAGCTGAAGGACTCCTACAGCGATACGGGCCGACCCTCGATCGATCCGGAACTTCTGTTGCGCATCCTGCTGATCGGCTATCTGTATGCCTGGCGCTGGTTTACCGGACTTAGCTTCGATCAGGAGATTCCCCATCACTCCACGTTTTCCAAGAACCGTCATGGACGCTTTCAGGAGTCGAATGTCTTCCAGCAGCTGTTTGAACAAATTGTGGATCGTTGCATGGAAGCCGGATTGGTCGAGGGCGAGCACCTGTCCGTGGATGGCAGCTTCATTCAAGCGAATGCCAGCCGGTCGAGCCGCATCCCGCGGGAGCAACTGCCGGAAGCAGCTCACGTGAAACGGACGGTGCGTGAGTACTTGGCGGACCTCGAGCAAGAAAACCCGATCGAAGAGCCGGCCCCCCAACAAGACCAGGTATCGACGACGGATCCGGATTCGACCTATTCGACCAAGGGCGCTCGTCCGGCGGAGCTGGGGTACTTCAACAACTATCTGATCGACAACCAGAGTTGCGTGATTGTGGGCGTTCAGGCGACGCCAGCTCGGCTGAGCCAGGAAAGTGCGGCGGCTCGCGAGATGATCACGCGGTCAGCGGAGAGACGCGGGCGCTTCCCACAGTCGGTTGCCGCCGACACGACGTATGGGAACGGTGAGCTTTTGGCCTGGTTTGAGGAACGAAACATCACTCCTTATATTCGCGTGAAAGAGAGTCCTGCTCCCAAAACCAACTTGTACGGGATCGAGAAGTTCACCTACGTTGCCGAGACGAACAGCTATCAATGTCCTGAAGGAAAGCGGCTCACCTACGTTGGCATCAATGCCATAAATCGAACGCATGTGTACGTGGCCACGCGGAAGCGCTGTCGCGATTGCCCGCAAAAAGCGCAATGCACAAGGGGCCACTATCGGCAGATCGCGATCCATGTCCACGAACCGGCGCGACAACGGGCGCGCGAGCGGGCGACCGTGCCGGCCTTCGCAGCAGCGCAACGCCAACGCCGGAAAGTAGAAGCACTCTTTGCGGAGTTGAAGAACCAGATCGGACTGCGCAGGGTGCGCTTGCGGAGAATGAAGCATGTCCGCGAACAATTCTTTCTCGCGGCTACAGCCCAGAACCTGAAACGACTGGCTCGTTTCCTAAGATCGAGATCTCTAGAATCAGCCACGGTTCCGATCTGAGATAGAAAAAGAACGCGCGAAACACCGCAGGAAAATCACCCCACCTTAAAACTCCCGCCAGTGGGCGACTTTTTCAACAGCCACTCCTCTTCTCACGCAATATAAAAGGCGCCGACTTTGCGGTAGGTTTTGATTGCTCGTATCACCACCTACCGAAAGGAGCGCCGTTGTGAACCAAACAAAGTATATTGGCATGGATGTTCATCAGGCAACGATCTCAGTTGCGGTCATGGATTCCACCGGCAAGCTGATCTTGGAGTCCACCCTCGAAACGAAAGCGGATCGATGCTCGGAAACTGGCCGAGCTTTTGCGCGGCAACTATCTCTCCCCGATCTACCACGGAGAGAACGGCGTACGCACTTTGAAAGAGCTGGCCCGCAGCTATCTGACGATCACCAAAGATCTGACGCGGGTGATGAGTCGAATCAAGGCGTTGTACCGAAGCTGGGCCATTCCTTGTGCCGGGCCAGCCGTGTAGCGACCGCGTCATCGTGCGGAATGGTTGGCCAAGATCGTAGAACCGGGAGTTCGCCTGCGAGCCGAGCGGCTCTACCAGCAACTGGATGCGTTGGAGCCTTTGCGGCAGGGAGCGCGACGCGATCTGCTGGCGGAGAGCCGGAAACATCAGGCGGTGAAATTACTCCGCCAGATTCCTTATCTGGGCCCGATTCGTTCCGCGTTGCTGGTGGCGCTGCTCGGGACACCGCATCGTTTTCGCACCAAGCGACAGCTATGGGCCTATAGCGGATTCGGACTCGAGACTTACGACAGCGGCGAATACCGCTATGTGAAAGGGCAACTGCGGCGAAACCGAGAGCGAGTCACCGTGCTGGGCCTGAACGAAAACCATAATCACGATCTAAAAAATATCTTCAAGAGTGCGGCGATATCCGCCAGCACTCGGCCGGGACCGTTCCAGGAGTTTTACGCCGCACTTCTGGCCAAAGGGAGGAGACCGGCAATGGCGCGTCTCACCCTGGCACGGAAGATTGCCGCGATCACTTTGACGATTTGGAAGAAAGGAGTGTGTTTCGACGCCAACGAGTTACATCGGCAAGCAGCTTGAGCGTCTCTGGTAGAGAGCTCGTTCCATCCTCCGGGGTGGTGGTCGGTTCGGTTTTTGAGACGCTCGGTTCGAGGGGAGTATCAGATAGCTGGTTCGACCGTGTGTGCTTCGGCACCGAGTCACTGTTCTGCACGCTATGCCCCCTCGGAGAACTAGAAATAGCGATAGGCTACGAGCCTCGGATAGAACCATGGTTGCCACGGAATCGAATCGCTTGCCAAGTTTCAAGAGCCGGCGGACGTTGTCACTACTCGAAAATGAACCGAGGGAACGGAAGAGCAATCCAGAGAAAAACCTCTCGAGCAATCGAGAGCCATCTACAAACAGTGGGCTGGATGTTGAGACAGAAAATCTCTCGGCTACCAGCCGAAGGAGAAGCTTTTTTGTTGACATCCCCTTGTATAGAACCAGCTATCTCAAAACGAGATAGCTAGTGTTCATGCTACTTCTCCTCTTCAATCTAGCTCGGCCGCCATGTCTTGTCGAAGAATGGTTCGAGCGGGCCATAGAGTCGCAGGATCACGAACCAGCCCTTGCCCGGCCAAGTCTGCACCCAATTGTTTTCCTCGTCGCTAAGCGCTTCCGAAGACCGCTGCATTATCTCTTGCGGTGATTGCGATTTGGTTTCTTGTTCACCCGTCACGAATGTCAAAACAAGAGTGGCAACAAGGGCGGTGATGACCGCTTGGGCAATCCTTCGCATGGGCACCTCCTTCATGTGTTAGGGCTTTCGTCGAAACTTCACAGCCGGTTGGCTTTTATCCTGGTGGAGCACAGGTTCGAACTCTTTCCAGGATGATCGGGTCAGCAAGTGGTGTTGCTCCGGACTGAGACGCAACCCATGCGCCCATTTGATTGGCAGCCTCGTTCATCGTTTCGAGTGAGGAACCTCGAAGGTAGTGATGAACGAGGCCAGCCGTAAAGGCGTCGCCGGCTCCGACTGTGTCGACGACCTTTGATCCGTAGCCTGGATGGGAATGAAGTCCCTGAAGGGCTAAAGAGAACGCTTCCGTGCTCGCCGCGCGTTACGCAGAGGAGTTTAGAGGATAAGTTTGGAGAAGCCACTGTGCGGAGGCCTGCAAATCTTCGTCGGGAGAACCAAGCATCCTGGCGACGATCACGACTTCTTCGTGGTTGCACTTCATGATGTCCGCCAATCTGGCTGATTGATCCAGGATGTCGCGCGTAAAAAACTGTTGTCGAAGATTGACATCGAAGACACGCAGGGCCCCAGGTCGAAGATGACGCAAGAAATCCAAAATCGTTTCGCGCGAGACCGCCGAGCGTTGTGCCAGCGAGCCGAAGCAGACTGCGTCTGCTTGTCGCGACAAGTGCGACCAGCCATCGTCATCTGCAAAAAGTCCCAGGCAACGCGCTCAATTATCTCGTACTTCGGCTGGCCGTCGGCGTTCAGCGCGACGATGACAGTACCCGTCGGATGCAGTTCATCTTCTTGGAGATGAGAGGTATCTAGGTGTAGCGATTTGAGCGCCTGGATCGTTTCGGTCCCGAGCGCATCGCGTCCGACTCGACTCGCGATTTTTGCGTCGTCACCGAGAAGACTCGTCA
The DNA here is from genome assembly GCA_963697645.1 of uncultured Acidobacteriota bacterium. Taxonomy (GTDB): domain Bacteria; phylum Acidobacteriota; class Terriglobia; order Acidiferrales; family UBA7541; genus Palsa-295. The sequence goes on from CAVOOU010000002.1 coordinate 563,426, forward strand.
TGTAGGCGAAATTGGCCGGAGCGCCCCCCAATTGTTTCCTTTCGGGGAACAGGTCCCAAACAATCTCACCGAGGCCGACGATTGTATACTTTTGAGTTCCCATGAGGCGGAATGTGGAATGGTTCTACCTCGGGGACCGCACCTCAGTCCGTGTCGCATCCTTCCTACGCCGCATCCAGTGATGGACGGGTCGAGTCAGACGTTCGGGTGTTGAAGGCGCCTCGAGGTGGACTGCCGAACGATCAGTTCGGGCTCGACGGCGATCTCCTCGACGTAGTTTGCGCGCTTCTCAAGTTGATCGAGCAGGGTTCGCGCTGCGAGCTGACCCATTTCTTGCATTGGCTGGCGAACGGTCGTGAGGCTAGGCACGGAATAGGAAGCGCCTGGAATGTCGTCAAATCCCACTACAGAGACGTCCTCAGGGACTCGCAGACCGGCTTCATCAAGCGCTCGAATCGCACCAATCGCGCACAAATCGTTGTAGGCAAAAAGGGCAGTAAAGCAGCGCGACTTCGCAAGAAGTTCCTTGGTAGCCTGATAGCCGGGCTCCGGCGTTGCGCCGATTTCCGTCTTGTGGAGCAAACTGATAGCCCCATTTCGATTCCCAATTCGCCGGAAACTTCACAAATCGCTTGCCATCGCGCCTCCGTGTCCGCGCTTGACGGAGGCCCTTTCATGAATGCGAAGCGCTTATGCCCCAAGTCAACCAAATGACGAAGAGCCATAAGGACGGCGTGGCGATGGTCAAGAATGATGTTGGTAACGCGGTCCATGCGCTTGTGACCGGCGATCGCGACGGTTGGCAATGACGGGTGGTGCTCGATGGATGTATCAACCGTGATGATTCCCTCCACGCCGCGTGAGACCAGAAGCTGCGAATAGGATTGCAACAGTCGAGGATCGTGCCGTTGAATCACGGTGAGGAAGAAATAATTGCGTTCACGCAGGTATTGCTCTACTCCGCTGATGACCATCGCTCCGTACACGTCGCCGATTTCTTGGGCGATGACGCCGATGGTATAGGTTCGCTTTACGCGCAGGGATCGCGCCAAGAAATTGGGCCTGTACTTGAGCTCCTGCGCTGCCGCAAGAATGCGCTTTCTTGGTGCGTTCTGGAACCGAAGCAGAGGCACGCGAATTATTTAGAACCGCTGAAACGGTTCCGGGAGTGAGTCCAACATGTGCAGCCAGGGCCTTCAGAGTTACAACTTGCGGCTTTTCATGTTCCGAATTTTGCTTGCGAGCCTGCCATACACAAGTCTCCGGGCTGGGAAGTATAGACCCAGATTGTTCAAATATCGGATATCGATCGCGAAACATTCGCTGAAATCAGGGCAATCGGCCAAGCAGTTACGTACGGGAGCTACCGGTACGCTTCGAGATGCTATGAGCGCTATCTGGCTTATCGAAGGATAGTCGCCGCGACATTGCGTCTCTCGCTCTAGTGTCCGGCGATCCGGTTTTGCATTTGTTCGAGCGTAATTCCTTTGGTTTCCGGATACCACGCCAGGACGACGAAGAACTGAAGCACCATCATGGCAGCAAAGAAAACGAACGGGTAAGCGCCCGACGACTTCGCGAGCAGGGGAAAAGTCCCCGAAATAATCGCATTCGTCACCCAGTGGGCCGAGCTACCCAAGCTTTGGCCCTTAGCCCGCACCCGATTTGGAAACACCTCGCTGATATAGACCCAGATGACGGCGCCTTGCGAGATAGCGAAAAACGCGATGTACGCAATCAGCAACCAAACCAGGTAGGAGCGGTGACTCTGCGAAAAGAAAATGGCCGCAACCCCGGCGAGAGAGGCAGCTGTGCCGACCGAGCCGATGAGAAGAAGCGTCTTACGGCCGATTTTGTCGATCAGCGTCATGGCCAAAAGGGTTGCGAGCAGATTCATCGCGCCTACCATGACGGCTTGTAGATTTCCCGAGACTGTCGTAAAGCCAGCGGAGGCGAAGATGTCGTTCATGTAGTACAGAATGGCGTTAATGCCGGAGAGCTGATTGAATGTCCCAATGGACACCGCCAGGAAGATCGGCAAGCTGTACTTGCGGGAAAACAAGGACTCTGAGGCCTGGTTGGTCGACTGATTGAATCGATTGGATGATTTCGCGAAGCTCGGTTTCCGGATCCTCGGAACCTACCAATTGAAGTACTGCGCGCGCCTCTTCCACGCGATTCTTTGTCGCCAGCCAGCGCGAACTGGGCGGGATTCCGAAGAGCATGATCAAAAATAGAAGCGATGGGAGAGCTGCGACGCCGAATTCCCAACGCCATTCGTTCGGCCCTAGCCCCAGCCTTGAAATGCAATAATTTGAAAGATAAGCGAGAAGAATGCCGGCGACAACATTGATCTGAAACAGTCCCACGAGCCGGCCGCGCCATTTTGCGGGGGCCACCTCGGCGATGTAAACAGGACCCAGGACGGACGAACCTCCGATTCCAAGGCCACCAATGAAGCGGAAAAACAAGATCGCGGGCCAACTCCACGCGAAGGCGCATCCCAAGGCCGAGATCACATAAAAGACCGCTAGAACTCGAAGAGTCTCGCGGCCGCCAAATTTCTGACCGGGAATTCCTGCGAAGATCGAACCGACGACGGTTCCCCACAGCGCGATCGAAACTGTGAGGCCAAGTTCAGCGGGAGTGAGTCCGAAGGTGACCGTGAGCCAATGGGTGGTGCCCGAGATTACGGCGGTATCAAACCCAAAGAGAAGCCCTCCAAGGGCTCCGACAATCGCGCTTCGAATGAGAATAGAGTTGAGTTTCAACGATCGCCCTTCGAAAATGGCCTGCGAAACTGAATGTGGTTCACTAGGAAATCAACTCGTGCTGAATTCGTGTACGGCGAGACGAGTTACGGACGTACAATCCGCCTTCACTTTGAGTGGCGCCAGAACTTAGGACTCGCGCGTAGCCAAAGGCGGTGGAGGTTAGCACGACGTTGCGAAATAGCGGAACTTTTACTGAGTTTCGATCGCGCGTTTAATACCCCGCGGAGTTAGCTAAAAATAAATTCACCCAGGAGACCTGCCCCTGACGACACCCAATGTAAGCGAGCCCATCGCGGCGCCGACATTGAAAGTCAACCAATCGCCCTGCCATGGCGATGGTCACTTCTTTGTTTTTCATGTGGGGATTGCTCACAAGCTTGAACGATATTCTGGTGCCGCATTTGAAATCGATCTTCGATTTAAACTATGCCGAGGTGATTCTGATCCAGTTCTGCTTCTTCTCCGCGTACTTCATTTTCGCGATTCCCTCCGGCAAACTGATCGAGCATACGGGGTACAAACGGTCGATGACGGCGGGCCTTCTGACCATGGCACTCGGAGCTTTCCTGTTCATACCGGCTGCAAGCGTGCCGGCGTTTCCCTTGTTTCTTGCTGCACTGATTGTGCTCGCAGCTGGGATGACGGTTCTGCAAGTCTCGGCGAATCCGTACGTCGCCGTTCTGGGACCTCCAAAGACGGCTGCCAGCCGTCTGAATCTGGCCCAGGCGTTCAACTCGCTTGGGACGACGATCGCTCCTCTTCTCGGCAGCCTGTTTATTTTGAGCAGCGCGCCGAAGACGTCGGAGGAAATGCGAGCGATGCCGGAGGCTCGTCCGCGAGTGCGTTCAGACTGCACGAAGCCTCGTCGGTGAAATTGCCATATTTAGGGCTGGCCTTGACGCTGCTTCTGTTGGGCGTGGCAATTTCCAAATTTAACCTGCCGGATTTCGCCGCGGCTCGCAGCAGAGATGCAGGGATAAGCGGCGTTAAAGATAGCGTCTGGAACCATCGCCGCCTTGTGCTGGGAGCGATCGGAATCTTCGTGTATGTGGGCGCGGAAGTGGCGATCGGAAGCTTTCTTGTGAACTATCTCAGCAGACCGGAAATCGGAGCGATGCCCGTGAAGACAGCAGCTCGGTATGTTTCGCTCTACTGGGGAGGCGCGATGGTCGGCCGCTTCGTCGGGTCGAGTGTGCTGCAAAAAGTGCGCACGGGAGCGGTACTTGGCGCTGCAGCGGTCGCCGCGTTCTTACTGGTCAGCTACTTCCATGGTGAGCCTGGGTTCGGTGGCTGTCTGGAGCATCCTGGCGATTGGATTTTTTAATTCGGTGATGTTCCCAAGCATCTTTACACTGTCGATCGAAGGCCTCGGACCGCTCACTGAGGCGGGTTCGGGAGTCTTGGTGGCAGCCATCGTCGGAGGTGCTATCATCCCCGAGTTGCAGGGCGTGTTCGCGGATCGGATCGGGATTCACCATGCCTTCTTCCTGCCGGCTCTTTGCTATATATACATCGCATATTTCGCGTTCTACGGCTCGCGAAGTGTCCAGAATGGAGTCAGGCGATCCGCTTAGATTGGTATAGGGCCTGTCATATCGCATGCGAGTCGTCGCAGATGCGCGAATCTTCCAGCAATTCGGATAGCTCTCGATAAGTGTAAATACTCAGTTAGAAAATCGTTATTTTTACTTGACAAGAGGTAGGCACTTGTCGCTAAATTCGCATCCATTGAAGTAATCAGTCGAATTGGAAATGTTTATAAGATGCAGGGGATGGGTTTACTGTTAAGTAGCGAACTGTTAGACGGTCGGCTTACAAGCGACTAGGCGTTGCGACCTTAATGCCTTCTGGGGTGGGAGGATGAGGAAAATGCGCAATCTATGTGTTCGTGGTCTCGTTGTGTCTTCACTGGCTGTGCTTCTCATTTTCTGTTGTCTTGCTCCGTTTAGCGCTCCTGTTGCCGCACAATCGACTTTCGGTTCTATTTCCGGGTCGGTGACGGACGCTTCAGGTGCCGCGATGCCCGATGCGACGGTCACGCTGACAAACAGCGCCACCGAGACAAAGCAAACGGTGACGACTGGCCCGGACGGGTTGTACTCGTTCGTGAACCTGACTCCCGGCTCCTACGTTTTGGATGTTGAGAAGCAGGGCTTCAAGCACTTCAAACGAGATCCCGTCGTCGTCCAGGTGCAACAGGCGGTCCGCATCGACGTTCCGATGGAAGTAGGCGCGGTCTCGCAGACAGTTGAAATAACAGCTGAGACCCCTCTCCTGACCCCGACCACCACATCGCTCGGCCAAGTGGTCGACGAGCGCAAGACCAATGAGATTCCTCTGAACGGGCGCAACGTTTTCACCCTTATCACCCTTTCTCCTGCGGCCGTCGCGAACGGCAATGGCTCGGGCACCGCTGCCGGCAACTCGCCAGTGGGCCCGAATCCTTTCAGCTGGGGCAATTACCAGGTAGGCGGTTCGTTCGGCAACCAGAGCGCCGAATATCTCGACGGACAACCAGTAAACATCGGCTACATCAACCTGCCTGTTCTGCTTCCCGATCAGGACTCGATCTCGGAATTCAAGGTGCAGTACAACAACCTTGGCCCGGAATGGGGCAAGTTTGCTGGTGGAGTCGTCAACCTCAGCACGAAGGGTGGCACGAACCAATACCACGGCCAATTGTACGAATATTTCCGCAACAAAGTTCTCAATTCAAAGCCGTTTTTTTTGGCGACAAATCCTCCCTACGTGCAGAACCAGTACGGCGCCACAGTTGGCGGCCCAATTATCAAGGACAAGACGTTCTTTTTCTTCGCGTGGGACGCCTACCGTCAGCGGGCATCCTCAGTATTTACTACGACAGTGCCCACCGTGGACGAGCGGTCCGGCATATTCCCAGCGGCGACGTCATCCAATTTTCGATCCGCTCAGTGTGAGTGCGGCATGCGTCGCCACACGTACCGGATTGCGATCGGACGCAATTCCTCAACAATACGATCCCGATGGGAAGAATCAGCCCTGCGGCGCTGACGGAACTGAAATTCATTCCAATGCCCACCAACGGCAATGACACGTCCAACTACACGGCGGCCGGAGCCTCAGGCGGAGATGCCAATCAATATGTAGCCCGCGTGGACCACAACCTGACCGCGAAACCAACATATTTTTGCACGCTACAACTTCTGGAACCTTAAAGACTTGCCGCTCGATCCTTTTAAGACGGGGTTGTGCGCAGACAAATGCTCAGAAACCTATCAAACAAACGCTGCGGTCATCGACTACAATTACGTCATCAAGCCGAATCTGATTCTGAACCTTAACGGCAGCGCCAGCCGTTTCCATTATTTGCGTTCGCCGACAAACTCGGGCTTTGACCTTACCCAATATGGCTGGCCGACAGCTTACAATACCGAAATTCTCTCCGCCGCTCGGTCACCGTTCACGCCATGCTTTACCCCCCAGGACCCGAACGTAACTTGCTCGCAAGGCCAAAGCTTCATCACCGACCACGACACGCAGTGGGCCTTCTCGCCGAGCCTCACGTGGATCAAGGGACGTCATACGTGGGTGTTTGGAGGCCAGGTGATAGAGACCTACGATAACTACGCCCAGACGAACATTGCCAGCGGCGCCTTCGCTTTTGATGGGCACTGGACGGCCGACAAGGCCCTTTCGCCCACGGCAGGCACCGGCATTTCCTTCGCCGATTTCTTGCTGGGATACGGACTGAACCAGTCGAGCGTGTTCAACCACAACTACGGTGAAGCGCAGGTCCCGACGGTGGTGGCGCAGAAGGAGACGTATCGGGGCTTTTATTTTGGAGATACGTGGAGAGCCACCCAAAAGCTGACTGTCACATACGGCCTGCGATACGATTTGCCAGGAAATTGGTCGGTCCGCCACGACCTGTCAACCTATTGGGACCCGGTTGCGTCGAATCGCACCGTGACGGGTTGCCAGCAAAATCCCGCCACTGGTCTCGGAGTTCCTGGCAGCCCATGCCCGGGCGATGTTTTCTTCGTTGGCACCGGCGCTAACCCCGGGCGGACCTCGGTACCTCTGTACAAGAAAGAAGTAATGCCACGCCTGGGCGTTGCCTATAGTTGGGACCAGAAGACCGTCATCCGCGCGGGCTATGGCATCTTCTTCATTCCGAATTGGTTATTGTTTAACCTTAATCCAAGTAACGACCCGATCAACACTGCCTCGACGCTGTGGGTCGCAACCACAAATGGCGGGATCACCCCCAACAGCACGCTCACCGCAACAAACTGTCTCTTCACAGCGGGTGCACCCACCGGAACGTTGAATTGCCCGACAAACGGACCATTCGGTCCAAACGTCAATGTTCCTCTTTCGAGGAATGGCAATGTTTCAGCGAATGACGCCGGCGCAAACCCTTTTGAAGGCCCCTATAGAGACTATAAGCCGGGGTATGTACAACAGTTCAACGTGGACCTGCAGAGAGAATTGCCGTGGGGATTCTTCATCGACGCTGCGTTTGCTGGCTCCCGGGGCGTACATTTGTCGAATCCAAACAACGTTTCGATCAACAATATCCCTGATTCGTTTTATGCCCAAGCTGCACAACAAGAGGCGGCGGGTCAGCCGGTCACAATTACTCAACAGATTCCAAACCCCTTCGTTGGTATCACGACTGTAAGCGGCCTAAATCCGACGCAGAACCCGACAATTGCTGCGGGGCAGTTGGATCGTCCGTACCCCGAGTACAGCGGGCTGTCCTTAGTCGGGGACGGTTGCTGCGGCAGCAACTACAACTCGTTCCAACTCACGGTCACAAAGCGGTTTACAGGTGGTGGTTCGTTTCTTGCCGCCTACACGAATGCCAAACTGCTAAGCAACACGGACACTCTAACAACCTGGCTAGAAAGTGGCGTAGGCCAAGTTCAAGACTGGAACAACCTCAAAGGTGAGAGGTCGCTCTCCTCGCAGGATGTATCCCAGCGCTTGGTGATCAGCTATGTTTATGACTTGCCCTTCGGTCGCGGACAGAAGTACATGTCCGATGCTTCCGGCGTCGTGGGGAAGATTGTTTCCGGCTGGGGCGTTGATGGTGTCACGACGTTTCAAAAGGGCTTTCCTCTGCCAATCTCGTTTGGCGGTTCCACGTCTCTTTCAAGCGCGGGCTTCTCCCAAAACTTTCAACTGCGGCCGGATTTTGTTGCGGGATGCAATAAGAGTACAGCGCACGTCCCTAGTCCCAACAATAACGGAATCAATTGGTTCAACCCCACCTGCTTCTCGGCACCAGGGGATTGGGCATTCGGTAACGAGCCGCGTGTCGACGCCACACTCCGAGGCGCAGGGATCAATAACTGGGACATCGCGTTATACAAAACGACAAATTTCGGCCCGGACAACCGGCTTGGACTTCAGTTCCGAACCGAATTTTTCAACGCCTTCAATCGCGTCCAATTTGGTCCCCCGAATACGTCTTGCTGCTTTGATCCAGCTACAAATAAGGGCAACCAGAGTTTCGGGGTTGTAAACAGCCAATTGAATAACCCGAGACTCATTCAATTCGCATTGAAGTTCCTGTTCTAGCAGGAAAGTGGAATGAGAGTGGGTGCTGTCCACCCCGGCACCCACTTTTTCATCAGTTCTCAAGAAAGGTTCCATCTTACTTTCAGAAGTCAGGATCCGGGTGCAGAAAACCGCTGTCCCTCCCCATTGCGAGCACGATTTTGGGACGTCGAGCGGTGTCTCTCTGCGCTGGAACGTCATCACGCACCGATTCAAATGGTGCGCGAGTTCTGCTAGGCTTGTTCTCATAACATCGAATGAGAAGAATCAGCCGACGAGATTTCATCCACAGACTTTCTCTGCTAGGTCTCGCCGTGCCGATCTTCGACGCAAAGCTTCCCCGCGGCCTGGATTTCACGCATCTGAACTCACCCACGCGCCAGAAGTATCTGATCGAAACCATGGGAGGCGGGGTCGCCCTTTTCGATTACAACAACGACGGCCTGCTCGATATTTTTCTCGTGAACAGCGGCCGACTAGCGGATCCCGTGCGAGGACAGGAGCTGTTCGACCGCCACGAATCCCAGTATTGGAATCGCCTTTACCGGCAGAATACTGATGGCAGTTTCACCGACGTGACGGAAGCGGCAGGATTGGCGAATGCTGGGGATGGAAATTACGGAATGGGCGTAGCTGTGGGCGATTACGACAACGACGGGTATCCCGACCTCTACGTTACGAACTACGGAAAGAACACTCTCTATCACAACAATGGTGACGGGACGTTCACGGACGTGACTGTGAAGGCCGGCGTAGCGGCTGGAGGATGGTCTTGTTCCGCTGGGTTCTTCGACTACGACAACGACGGGCATCTCGATTTGTTCGTCACGCGGTATATGGAATGGGACACGCAACACAGCAAGATCTGCGGCGGTGAGTGGCAGACGTATTGCCCGCCAGCCGAGTTCCCTCCTACGACGAATGTCCTGTATCGCAATCGCGGAGACGGCACTTTTGAAGATGTGAGCCTTCGCTCCGGCATCGGATCACTTAAGGGCCGCTCTCTCGGCGTAGCGTTTGCCGACTACGATGACGACAGATTTACTGACATCTTTGTCGCGAACGACGGCATGCGCCAGTTTCTTTTTCGCAACAATGGAAACGGGACGTTTCGCGAGTGCGGCCTGGAGGCGGGCGCGTCGCTCACAGCAGACGGCAAGCCACTCTCAGGAATGGGCACCGTGTTCCAGGACTACGACAATGACGGCAGGCCGGACATTCTGGTGACCGTGCTTCCCAGAGAGGTTTACGCGCTCTTCCACAATGACGGCGGAGGCCTGTTCAGCTACAGAAGCCTTGAGTCTGGTCTCGGTCTGATTTCCGCAGCCAGCTCCGGGTGGGGTGTGGGGCTCGAGGATTTCGATAATGACGGCTGGAAGGACCTGTTCGTTGCGCAGAGCCATGTGCTGGACAACGTGGAAGGAATTGACCACATGCTGCGCTACAAACAACCTCCTCTGCTGGCTCTGAACCACAAAGGAAGGTTCGAGCGTGCCGATCCTGGAACGGAAACTCCGATGGCAGGCCGCGGCGCTGCCTTTGGCGATTTGAACAATGACGGGTGGATGGATGCGGTGGTCACCTCGCTCGGCGGCAAACCGCTCGTGTTCTTCAATCATGGTGGCTCCGGTCACTGGCTCTCGGTCTCTTTGCGTGGCACACAGAGCAATCGTGATGGCATCGGGGCTCGTGTCCGGGTAAACGGCCAAACGCGATTTGCAACGACTGCGGGCAGCTATATTTCTGCCAGTGACAAGCGCCTTCATTTCGGCCTAGGCGCGGCAGAGACGGCTAAGGTGGAGGTTCGCTGGCCGTCGGGGACTCTCCAGGTGCTTGACGATGTGAAAGCGAATCAATTTCTCGAAGTTCGCGAGCCGGAGAAAGCATGATTGGCGTCGCGTTGGCAATTTGTCTCGTCCTTCAGGCGCACATCATCCGAGGCTGTCCAGCATCTGCATGCTGGAATCGAGGCAGACAAGAATGGCCAACTGGATTCGGCTGTTTCGGAGTTTAAAAAAGCTACCGAGCTCGATCCGACTCTTGCCGCAGCATTTTTGGATCTCGGCCAGGCCTACATCGAGCAACAGGCTTACGCCTCCGCGGTTCCACCTCTTAAACGAGCGCTCGCGCTAAGTCCGAACATCGAAGGAGGCCACCAGCTACTTGGCTATGCGCTTCTTGCACAAGGGTATGCCGTCGAAGCAATTCCGCACCTCGAGAAGGCCAAGGCGGAGGACGCACTGGGCATCGCACTATTGGAAGCTGGAAGATTGCCGGAGGCCGTCGCCGTTCTACAAAAGGCTCTCGCGAAAAATCCTAATGATCCGGATCTGCTCTATTACTACGGGCGAGCATCGGGGCTTCTCTCCAAACAGGTTTTCGACGAGTTGGAAGCTCGCTTCCCCGATTCCGCGCGCGCTCATCAGATGATGGCCCAGGACTACGCCGCGCTTCGCGATCTACCCAATGCGGAGAAGGAATTTCTCGAAGCGCTGCACCTGCGCCCTCAGACAGCGAATTTGCATCTTGAACTCGGCGAGCTCTACGCTCGAGCCCAGCAATGGGATAAGGCTGAGGAACAGTTTCGCCTGGAAACTGAGGCGCAGCCCGGAAGTGCGGAAGCCGCGTACCGCCTCGGAGAAGCGCTATTGCAGTTGGGCAAGTTCCACGACGCTCGAGTGGCGCTTGTTCGTTCTGACCAGTTGAGGCAGGACATGCCGGAGACTCTTTACCAGCTCGGCAAAGCCGCGTCGCTTGACGGTGATGACGCTCTGGCAGAGAAGTCCTGGCTTCATGTTCTCAAACTGGAAAAAGACACTGCGCTTGCCGCGCAGGCGCATTTTGGTCTGGCTGGCCTGTATCGCAAGCAGGGAAAGTCTGCGGAAGCGAGCCACGAAATGGAATCCTTTCGCAGATTGCAAAAGTCTGGCGGCCAAACTCAAGACTCACAGAAGTAAGCGAGTGGAGTCAGTTGGAACACGGCTAGCGGGTGCGCCCGTCGTCAAGAGTTTTAAAACTGAACTGGAGAGCCGATGAGAAAAGTGCCAATGAACCGATCCCATCCATTGCGAAAACTTGGTGTTGTGCTCGCGCTTGTCTTCGTATGGGCTTCGTATGCCGCCGCTCAGGCAGCTCCTTCGGCGACGGACGATGTGGAGCAACGCGTGAACGCGATCGTTAGCCGGATGACGCTCGAGGAAAAGGTGGACATGCTCGGTGGAATTAACGACATGTTCATCCGCGCACTCCCCCGGCTGGGATTGCCGTCGTTCAAGATGGCCGATGGGCCTCTCGGTGTTCGCAATTACGGACCCGCAACTGCCATGGCAGGCGGCATCGGTCTGGCAGCGTCCTGGGATCCCGCATTGGCCAGCCGCGTGGGAAAAGAAATTGGAAGAGACGCACGCGCGAAGGGCGTTCACTTCATGCTCGGACCCGGCGTCAATATTTATCGCGCTCCGATGAACGGCCGAAACTTCGAATATTTCGGCGAGGATCCGTATCTCGCTTCGCAGATTGCTGTCGGTTACATCGAAGGAATGCAGAGCGTAGGCGTCAGCGCCACCGTGAAGCATTTCCTGGGAAATAATTCAGAGTTCGACCGCCACAATACGGACACGATTATGGACGAGCGCACGATGCGCGAGATTTATCTTCCGGCGTTCGAGGCTGCCGTAAAACAGGCTCACGTCGGTGCGGTGATGGATTCCTACAACCTGCTCAATGGAAGCCATCTCTCACAAAATAAACACGCCAACATTGACATCCTCAAAGACGAATGGGGTTTCAACGGCATCCTGATGTCCGACTGGACGTCGACCTACGACGCCGTGGCCGCAGCCAACGGCGGGCTCGATCTCGAGATGCCCTCCGGCTTGTTCTTCAATCGCGAGAAGCTTCTTCCCGCAATTCAGCAGGGTTTGGTCACGGAAGCGACGATTGACGACAAAATTCGCCGCATTCTTCGCACCGCAATTCAGTTTGGATGGCTCGACCGTGATCAGACTGATCTTTCGATCTCGCGCTATAACCGCGAGGGCGACCAGGTCGCGTTCGATGCCGCCTTGGAAGGCGCCGTGTTGCTTAAGAACGAGAACAACGCGCTGCCGTTGAAGAAAGAAGGCGTCAAATCCGTTCTGGTTGTGGGCCCGGGCGCGTATCCGCCTGTCCCCGTGGGCGGCGGCAGCGCTCGGGTGCTACCGTTTCAAGCGGTTAGCTTCGTGCAAGGATTCAGCGACTACTTCGGAGGCGCAGCACAGGTGTATTACAGCCCCGGCGTGCCCAGCTTGAGTGAAATGGCCGACGCGACGTTTTTTGCAACGGAGGTGGCGGGCGGCGCACCTGGGCTCAAAGCAGAATATTTCGCGAGCTCGGACTTGCAAGGGCAGGCGATCATTTCGCGGAATGACCCGCACGTGGATTTTGGCTCGCCTGCCAGGGCCATCCTTCCTGATCAGCCCCTTTCATCCCGATGGACCGGCTATTTCACTGCGCCCGAGCCGGGAAACTATGATCTCTTTGTGTCCTCTTCAGGGGAGGACGGCGGCTACTATCGCGTGCATGTCGACGGCAAGCTCGTCTTAGACGATTGGACCGATTCGAAGGAGCTCCTCGGCAGTCGCACCGCTGTCCTTCGACGCCAGTCCCCACAAGGTGATTCTGGAACATCACGGCCAGTCGACGTGGATTGGCGCTCATCTGCGCATGGGAATTGTGCGACAGGGGGCATATGTCACTGTCAGACGCCAAGGCTTTGGCGGCAAAGGCCGATGTCGTCATCGTCGCAGCCGGCTTTGACCCCGAATCTGAGAGCGAAGGTGCGGATCGCACGTTTCGACTGCCGCCCGGGCAGGATGAACTCATTCAGCAAATGCTCGCGACGAATAAGAACACTGTGTCGTGCTTACTTCCGGCGGTGGCGTCGACATGAACGCGTGGATCGATCGCACGCCCGCTCTGTTGCAGGTGTGGTATCCAGGGACAAGAAGGAGGAAAAGCCGCCGCAGAAATTCTTTTTGGCGACGCGAATCCTTCGGGCCATCTCCCGGCAACATTTGAGCGACGCTGGGAAGACAATCCAGTTCACGACAGCTACTATCCTGCAGCTGGCACCAATCGCGTTGTATACAAAGAGGGCGTGTTCGTCGGTTATCGTGGCTACGAGCACAATGGCACAAAGCCGCTCTTTCCCTTCGGCTATGGCCTTTCGTACACCACGTTCAGTTACAGCAACATTCGCGTGAAGTCAGTCAATACCAGCTCGTCCGGCGCAGCGGCATCGGGGCCGCTCTATGAGGTAGCGTTCGACGTAACGAATTCCGGTAGCGCGCGAGGGCGCTGATGTAGCGCAGGTCTACATCGCTGAGACCCATTCGAAAGTGCCGCGTCCGGCGAAGGAATTGAAGGGCTTTGTGCGAATCGCGCTCAAGCCCGGCGAAACGAAAACGGCGACGGTTACTCTCGATCGACGCGCCTTCTCGTACTACGACGCCGCTACAAAACAATGGCGCGCCGATCCGGGCGAGTTCAACGTGTTGGTGGGGCGGTCGAGCCAAGACATCGAGCTGCACGGCAGTGTGACGCTAGACGAATCGAGGGCAAGCTCCGCGAGTACCAAGTAGCGCAGCCATGCAGCGCGTGGATTTCTAGTGCATTGTTTCGGCAGTCGGAAAAGCGTCGGTGAGCGATAGGACCTGGATTGACTGCTTAAGCTGATCAAGCGAAACGGATGTCTTTAATTTGATCGTCACCGCTTCTCGCGGCAGCAGGTCAAAATAGTTATCCGAAGTCCGTACGTCCAAATCGCCAAAAGAAACGTATACGCTCCTCGCGAGTCGTGGGAGAACGAAGGGTTACGGAATAGCCGTCGCCGCTACTCTGCAAAGACGCGTCGACGTGTGCCGCAGGCAGATCGATGTTGTGCATCGTGTCGAAGAAGAGCAGATTGTGCGAGACCTCTTGCCCCGTAAGCTTCCAGATCGAACACCAGGAATGTCTTCCTGGGATCCGCATTCGCCAAAAGCTCCTTCTTCTCCAACGTAAAATACACTGCGCTGGATTGAGCGGGTACACGGACGTCCTGAGTCTTGTCCAGCAAAATTGCTCCGGAAAAATCGAGCAATCGTGTGCGGATTTGCGCGGCCAGCGGCTCTAGCTTGTCCGATACAACGTAAACGTCTACCTTACCGTCGTGCTCGTACGGCGACACAATCACATCGTCATAAAAGCGGCGCGCGTAATATTGCAGCGCTTTCCAACGTCCGAAGTAATCGATGCTTGCCCACGACGCTACCGGCCAGCAGTCATTTAGCTGCCAGTAAAGCGGATCCCATCGTATTCGGCCGCTGTCTCCTCAAGTGCTCTGCGCCCACCTTGATCGCTTCAGCCTGCAGCACCTGGCTGAGGTATACAAACGAAGCAAAATCCTTGGGCTCGGGATACCAACGGAGCATATACGTCAAAATGCGTTCATTGCCGCCGTGATTCTTCTGGTGGTCCTGCATCGTTGCGGAACGAATATCCAAATCCTCGGGCTTCGCGAAAGACCGAATCGTTCGCATCTCTGGAAAAGATTGGAATCCGTACTCGGACATGAACCGCGGAAACTGTTGCGTATACTGTTCGATCGGAGCCAGGGCGTGCCACACCTTCCAGTAGTGCATGTCGCCGTTGGTCTGGCTATCAGGCGGGATCTTCGAAATCAGCGCTGGGCGAACTCGGCCAGTACGGAACCGGGTCGGCATAGTCGGCTGACGATCCCCGGCAAGATTCCATGGAATAGCACCACATAGTCCTGCCACACCTTCTCACGGTTTGCCGGCGACACTGTTTCCTTGAAAGTCTGGCGATCCTCCCAATGAACCCAGCCAGTTTCGATTTCGTTGTTGCCGCACCACAGCACGACGCTCGGATGATCGCGCAAGCGTGTTACCTGCTGGATCGCTTCCTGCCTCACATTGTTCTGAAAGTCCACGTCACCGGGAACCATGTCGCCGCCGAACATGAATTCCTGCCAAACCATGATTCCGAGCTCGTCGCAAATGTCGTAAAAATCATCCGATTCGTAGTACCCGCCGCCCCACTCGCGCACCATATTCATATGCGCTTCGCGCGCCGATTCCAAAATCTGACGGTGACTTTCTGGGTTCACGCGGTTCGGAAAGCTATCGAACGGAATCATATCGGCGCCCTTCGCGAAAATTGGAACGCCGTTCACGACGAACTCAAAACTCTTGCCTGATTTCCTTACTTCCCGTCTTAATTCGATGGATCGTAGTCCTGTTTTCAAAGTAGCCTCGGCCGCGACATCACGTCCCGTGCGAATCACAACTGAAAAGCGGTAGCGATCCTGCGCACCGTAACCTGTCGGATACCAGAGCTTTGGGTTCGCGATGCGAATCGGGACTGAGATTTGATTAGCTCCCGGATCAAGTTGAATGGCTTGCTTAATGACTGACGCGGGGGCTCCGCCGAGCTCGGCATAACTGACCTCAACCGTTGCTGCACTCAAGCGAGTCGCGTCGATTGCGATCTCCGCCGCGATCGACGGCGTTTTCTTTGCTGATTCCCAGCTGGTGAACATGAAAATTCTCGATGCGCAGCGCGTCCCACGTCTCCAGGCGGACCGGTTGCCAGATTCCTTCGGTCACATAGCGCGGCCCCCAGTCCCAGCCATATTGATAGGGCGCCTTCCTCGTATAAGGCGCGGTGGCGACGTTCTCTTCGTTGCCGGTGTTGTGCGTGGAAATGGAGGGCAACTCGTACGGCAGTGCTTTCACCTGAGGTATCATTGACAGTAATCGGGGAATGAAAAACTACTCGAAGAGTATTCGCGCCAGGCTTCAGGATGTTTTTGACTGGCACACGCCAGCTCCGAAACATGTTGTCCGCATGAAGAATTTGTTGCTCGTTCAGGTAGACGTCCGCAAACGTGTCCAGCCCCTCAAAGACCAGGTCCACGTGCTCGTGCGACGCTGTTGCGGCGTCCACGTCAATCGTGGTTCGGTACTCCCAATCGGCGAGCCCGATCCATTGCAATCGCGTGTCGTTGTCCTGGTAAAAAGGATCAGGGATGAGGCCATTGCTCAAGAGGTCTGTCTGAACAACGCCGGGTACGTGCGCGGGATGCCATTCCTTGACGTCCGCTCGGGTGGTGGCGCTGACGGCGCGGAACTCCCATTTCGCGTCGAT
Organism: uncultured Acidobacteriota bacterium; assembly: GCA_963697645.1. Taxonomy (GTDB): domain Bacteria; phylum Acidobacteriota; class Terriglobia; order Acidiferrales; family UBA7541; genus Palsa-295. The sequence continues at coordinate 579,934 of CAVOOU010000002.1, forward strand.
GACGCGTGAAGAAGGGGCTTGCCCGGCAGTCTGTAACGGAAGGCTGAGAAGGAAAAGAGCAAATACAGCTGAACATGAAAACTTGAATAAGGTGAGTCGGGGCAAATTCATTCCCCTTTCAATGGCTGGCAGTCGCAAGCAGAATATCGTTATGCTACAAGAGAATAGATAACGCGTTCTGTCGATGCAAGCGATTTTGGCTTTTGTTGAGTCTTGAGTTCCACGCGAGGGTCCCTTGGAAGATCGATCGAAAACGAAGCGGCCACTGAAAGTTGCGCTGATGGGATATGGGTTTGCGGGCAAGACTTTTCATGCTCCTTTGCTCACCCACGTACCGGGCCTGCAGCTCACCCATATCGTTTCAAGCGACAGTACGAAAGTCAGGCAGGACCACGACGTCACCGTGCTCGCAAAGCCGGAGGATGCTTTCGCCCTTCCGGAGATTGATCTGATTGTCATCGCCACACCAAACTCCACGCATTTCGACCTGGCACGCCGAGGAATTTCTGCCGGCAAACATGTGGTCGTCGACAAACCGTTCACAGTTACGTCGGAAGAAGCCACCGAACTCATCTCACTGGCCAAAAAGCATCAGCGTGTGCTTTCGGTGTTTCAGAGCCGGCGATGGGATGCGGACTTCCTCACTTTGCGCCAGATACTCAGAGAGGGCTCGCTCGGGGAAGTGATCCAATTCGAATCGCGCTACGATCGCTATCGGCCGGAACCGCGCCAACGATGGCGGGAACAAGCAGTGCCGGGAGCTGGAGTGTGGTTCGACCTCGGATCTCATCTAGTTGACCAAGCTTTGCAGCTTTTGGGACCGCCCGACGCGATCTATGCGGATCTTGAACTTGCAGCGACGTGGCGCTCAGGCTGTGGACTATTTTCACGCTGTGCTCCGCTACGGTCGGAGTCGCGCCATTCTCACCGCTGGATGCCTTGTTGTATCTGAGACGCCTCGATTTGCTGTCCACGGCACCGCCGGCGGATTCACAAAATTCGGCATGGACACGCAGGAGGAATCTCTCAAGCGCGGTGAAGTGCCGGGCGGCGCGGGATGGGGACACGATCCGCGAACGGGAACTCTGGTTAGAGCGAAAGACGGCGGGGTTGAAACGCGGCAAGTGCCCAACATTCCCGGCAACTATCTGGCCTACTACGAAGCAATTCGCGACGCTATCACACTGGGAGCACCGAACCCTGTCCCACCGGAAGAGGGTTTAGCCGTCATTCAAATTGCTGGAAGCCGGGATCCGAAGCGCGGCCGCGCGCGCAGAAGTTCCTTACAATCAGGCCGGCAAGTCGATCGAGCGCAATCTGATACGATACTTGCAAAAAGAAGAGGCCGAATTTTGTTTGGCTCTCTTCGGTGCGAAAACACGATGACCATTGATCGAGATCTTGAAACGATTGCGCTTCAGGAACAACGCCTGCAATTCAAATATTTTGATTCAGGATTGGCGTGGACTTTAGGGAGCAGTATCAAGGCTGCCGCGGAGAAACGCAACGCCTCGGTTGCGATCGACATTCAACTCAATGGGCACCCGCTATTTTTCTTTGCGATGCTCGGCACAACGCCTAACAATATCGATTGGATTCGTCGCAAACGCAATGTCGTTCTGCGTTTTCACCGGAGCTCCTACGCCATCGGCTTAACGCACGAACGCGACCAGACGACGCTGCAGGCAAAAACCGGCGCCGATTTGCGCGATTTCGCAACGCACGGAGGAGGGTTTCCGATCCTTTTCGAAGGCACCGGATGTGTCGGGTCGATCACCGTATCGGGGCTCCCTCAACGCGAGGACCATATGTTGATCGTTTCTGTGCTGCAGGATTACTTGCACATCCCTCCAGCAGAACTGGCGCTCGACGTCGTGCCGCATCCGGATGGAAAAAGTTCCTCTCACAAAATTTAGCGACACCAGTAAGATAATGGGGGCCGGATTTCTCACGACGAGGACCACCGGCATCTCTCTCCACCAGGAAGCGTGACGATGGCGCTGACGAGGCCGGCGGAAGGCAGTGAGTTGGCGAGAGTGCGAGCGGTGCTTCTCGACTATGGCGAGGTCTTGTGCTTTCTTCCCACGGCCGATGCCATCGCCCGCATGGCTCGAATCTTCCGCATCGATCCCGCGTCTTTTATGCCGATTTACACTCAGAGCCGCGGTCCCTACGATCGAGGAGACCTTCTCCCCGAAGAATACTGGCAGGCATTCGCCTCGCAGGCGGGAGTAGCGCTCAGCGGAGATGTGATTGCCGAGTTGCGCAGATGGGACGTGGAGATGTGGAGTCGAACGAATGATTCTATGATTCGCTGGCTCGAGGATCTGCGTTCTGCCGGAGTAAAAACCGCAATTTTGTCGAACATGCCGTCCGATATGGTGACACACGTAAGGCGAAAGTTCCCTTGGCTGAAGCACTTCGATCACCAGATCTTTTCCGCTGATGTCCGGCGGATCAAGCCAGAGCCTGCGATTTACGAGCACTCCCTGAAGGTCCTCAATGTGCCGGCCTCAGAGGTTTTGTTCGTCGACGACCGCGACGCGAATCTCGAACAAGCTCGTGCCTCCGGGATGCAGGTGATTCGATTCCAGTCTGTCAACCAGCTTCGCGACGACCTTCATGCGCTCGGTTTCCACGTACTGCCAACTCGCATTGATTCCTATCGCAACTCGTAACAAGTTTCGTTAGCGCTAACGCTGGTACTCAATTGCGATGGAGTGGATTCAAATCCGTAGCGAACACTTCCATGATTTCTACGATGTTTACTATCCGAGGCCGAAGAATGCTCGTTTGCAACATTGATGCATCACTGCGATGCGACGTGCTCGCTCCTACCTTTCGATACCTTCTACGAACCACGGGTGGCTCCGGCTGCAGTGCAGATGAGCAGCACGGGCGTCTCGCAAGGACTCACTGGCAACGGCTCTCAGCTCCGCCAGCTCCCGACACACTCAGCCCAGCGTACCCTCACCTGAAGAACGAGCTCAGTACCCTGCGGCCTTTGGCCATAACGGGCTATTCTTTGATAGACGTTGGGAGATTCTCTTCGCGCCACTTATCTCAAAATGGGACATTGCATTAGGACCAAAGCCATTTGAGTTCGCTGGATTCGAACTCGCGTCGGCTTGCCATCCGCGCCGCACTATTTGGTCCGGTAGCCGACTGCCGATTGGAGCCAGTGAACGTCGGATCTTTCGAGAGAGGGAATTGACCCGCGAGAAAAACGAGGGAGCTTTGAGGGAGCAATAAGAATTCCTTTGCCTTCCCTGTCGTTCCTTTTCAATGACTTAATGTTCCTTCGCATTTCTTCTAAGCCCCTGAAATCCCTAGTGTTCTTGTTTTCGATCCCCACCGCCCCTACCAGTTTTCTCACTGACTCAGCAGGGCTTGCGAAATCCGCGAGGCAGCAAAGGGCAGCATTAAGAACCGAAGTGCGTCGACACTAAGCATCTCTTCGCGGCGCGGGTGGCATGTGGACGCACATTCGTTCATCTATGATCGATCTTGCGTGCTCTTCATCGCCGACACGCGAACACCTCGGTATGTGTGCCGAAAAGCATTTTGCAGGGTTTCGAAATAGGCTAGCGTCTACCCGGCGAAAGACTCTCGACAATCGGGATACCTCTTCCAACCTGTCCTGAGCAGAATGGTGGATTCGAAATGAAATGGTTTTGGCCCGGAGCGCAAAAGTCGCAATTTGAGATTGCTAGTGATAATGATTTCATAACAATGTCGGCTCCCTGGACCTGAGTAGACTTGGTGGTGCCAACCAAACCAAGGCTCGGGAGAAAGGAGCCGATATGCTGATTACAACGGCAAGAGGAGTCAGCGCTGGTACGCCGGCTATACGGTCCCCGGCGGTCCCCGATAGCGCTTACCGGACATCTCCACGATGTCGGCCCTGCCAATTTTTTTGAGCACGCTCTCTCTTAAACCTTGAGAGTGTCCTGTTTCGACTGAGATGTCCCGGTCCGGATAGGTGTTGAGAAATCCTCTTCGCACGCAATATAAAAGGCGCCCACTTTGCGGTAGGTTTTGATCGTTCGCATCACCACCTACCGAAAGGAGCGCCGTTGTGAACCAAGCAAAGTATATTGGCATGGATGTTCATCAGGCAACGATCTCAGTTGCGGTCATGGATTCCGCCGGCAAGCTGATCCTGGAGTCCATCCTCGAAACGAAAGCGACCACGATTCTGCAGTTCGTCGGCGGGCTGCGCGGCAGCTTGCTGGTGACTTTCGAAGAAGGAACTTCTGCCGCCTGGTTGTATGACCTGCTCAAGCCTCACGTTGCGAATGTCCTGGTCTGCGATCCTCGGAAAAATGCTCTATTAAAGGATGGCAGCAAGAGTGACCGGATCGATGCTCGGAAACTGGCCGAGCTCTTGCGCGGCAACCATCTCTCCCCGATCTACCACGGAGAGAACGGCGTACGCACTTTGAAGGAGCTGGCCCGCAGCTATCTGACGATCACCAAAGATCTGACGCGGGTGATGAGTCGAATCAAGGCCGTGTACCGAAGCTGGGCCATTCCTTGTGCCGGGCCAGCCGTGTATCGACCGCGCCATCGTGCGGAATGGTTGGCCAAGATCGTAGAACCGGGAGTTCGCCTGCGAGCCGAGCGGCTCTACCAGCAACTGGATGCGTTGGAGCCTTTGCGGCAGGGAGCGCGACGCGATCTGCTGGCGGAGAGCCGGAAACATCAGGCGGTGAAATTACTGCGTCAGATTCCTTATCTGGGTCCGATTCGTTCCGCATTGCTGGTTGCACTGCTCGAGACACCGCATCGTTTTCGCACCAAGCGACAGCTATGGGCCTATAGCGGATTCGGACTCGAGACTCACGACAGCGGCGAATACCGCTATGTGAGAGGGCAACTGCGACGAAACCGAGAGCGAGTCACCGTGCTGGGCCTGAACGAAAACCACAATCACGATCTGAAAAATATCTTCAAGAGTGCGGCGATATCCGCCAGCACTCGACCAGGACCGTTCCAGGAGTTTTACGCCGGGCTTCTGGCCAAAGGGAGGAGACCGGCGATGGCGCGTCTCACCCTGGCACGGAAGATTGCAGCGATCACTTTGACGATTTGGAAGAAAGGAGTGTGTTTCGACGCCAACGAGTTACATCGGCAAGCAGCTTGAGCGTCTCTGGTAGAGAACTCGTTCCGTCCTCCTGGGTGGTGGTCGGTTCGGTTCTTGAGACGCTCGGTTCGAGGGGAGTATCAGATAGCTGGTTCGACCCTGTGTGCTTCGGCACCGAGTCACCGTTCTCACGCTATGCCCCCTCGGAGAACCAGAAATAGCGATAGGCTACGAGCCTCGGATAGAACCATGGTTGCCACGGGATTGAATCGCTTGCCAAGTTTCAAGAGCCGGCGGACGTTGTCACTACTCGAAAATGAACCGAGGGAACGGAAGAGCAATCCAGAGAAAAACCTCTCGAGCAATCGAGAGCCATCTACAAACAGTGGGCTGGATATCGAGACAAAAAATCTCTCGGCTACCAGCCGAAGGAGAAGCTTTTTTGTTGACATCCCCTTTTATAGAACCAGCTATCTCAAAACGAGATAGCTAGTGATAGCCAAGTTGCGATTCATTCGGTACGAGCAAATCGCTTATTCGGATGTTCGTTTAGGATCGTTACCTGCTGCAACGCAATACTATCGTCCCATTTATTCCTTCCCATTGATTCCGGGTAGATGTATAAGGAAGAAGCTTGTTCACAGGTTATAACAGAATGGCGCGTAGGCGAACGAGAACCGGCGGGGTTGTCGCTCAGGTGATAGTGTTCTTGCTGTTGTGTGGAATCGTTGGTGGAGAATTCCCTGAACTTCTGTCCCTCATTGACAACACGTCAAACGACTTTACGGTCCGCAAGACAAATTCTATGGTCTCATTTCTTCCCCGAGACGCCAGCAGACATGATCGAGTCTCGGATTTAGAACCGACCATTGCCGCGCACGACGGTACTTTTTCGCGCTTTAGCCCGTTCGAAAAAGCAGAGTTGGTTCCCTCTGACGTTTCCATCCTTTACTCCATTCTCCGTACGTAGCCCAAGCACCATTTGAGTCCCGACACGAGCTCGTAAGTCCGAGCGACGTTGACCCCGGTAAGCGCACACCTTTGTGAGTTGTCGTCCCGTTGCAAACTTTTCGAAAAGGAGCCGTAAAATGAAATGTAAATTCAGAGTGGCAAGTTTCTCGTTTCTGTTTGGCGCAATTTGCCTGTGCCTTGTCCCTGGGCTCTGGGCTCAGTCGGCGAAAGCCCCGGCACCTGCATCCGGCAGCAACAATCAACCAGCATTGATCGCAGGGAACACCGGCTGCGGTTATTCCATCGGTGAGAAGCCTGCTGCGCCCGTCCGCCCGCAACATAGATCCGGCCAAGCCGAAGGCAGATCCGGACAACCATCGCTAGTACTGATCTCCAGCCAGGATAAACACAATTCGGAAAATGATTCGGACAACGCCGCGATCGTGGGCCTGTGGAAGTTCGCGTTCACGGCGACTAACCCTCCCCTCGGCCCGTTCGATGCGGGATACGTCCAGTGGCATAGCGATGGAACGGAACTGATGAACTCGGGTCGTGCTCCGACTACTGGCAGTTTCTGTATGGGCGTGTGGAAGCAGATCGGACACTCCACGTTCAAGCTCAACCACTTTGGATTGTCTTGGGCATTCAACGCCGGCAACCCCGGCACTGGGCCAGGTACAGGCGGCGCTGACTTTGTCGGGCCCGCAAACATCCGCGAAACTGTCACTGTGGACCACAGCGGAAACAGCTATCAAGGAACCTTTACCCTGGTTCAATATGAGCCAGACGGAGTTACAGTTGTCGCGACCATCACCGGTACGGTGACGGGAACGCGCATCACGGCCGATTAGCTGATCGCGGTCCAGCAGCCGCGGGATGGTTGCAGGCTGTCTGAAACCGTCCCGCGGCGATTCTGAAAAGTGGCGTCTGTGGCCGTTTTTCAGAAGCCGCAAGTGCCGTTTCCGCCTGGCCGCGCCGTGGCTGCGCTTCACACTTCGAGAAACACCAGTTATCTCGACGATCCCGTGGACGCTCGGGCCGAGTTCCACTTTCCGGGCAGGTTCGGATAGATGTCGAGAAATCCTCTTCGCACCATCTATCTCAAAATGCGACGGCGCATTTCTGGGAACGGTCAGGCAGACTTTGGATGAGTCTCGCTGGGTAGATCGGTGCTTTACGACGTAGCCCGCGCGAGCTTTGCAAGCATGTGGCCAATGAGAATTTTGTCCCGCGATTTCAGCTTTATGAACTTGCGGCCAAGACTTTCAATCTCGCGTCGTTCACCCAGCGACAGTTTTTCCCCGTCAAGATCTAGCCCCTTGATCTTCTTTGGCGCCTCTTCACCATCGTAAAAAAGTCGATAGAGCGGAATTTCGAGCGCCTGTGCATATTTTGCGAGCGTCTCTATGCTCGGAACCGTGCGGCCGTTCTCAACGCGCGACGTGTAGCAACGCAGCATTCCCGTGCGCTTTTCAATGTCGCCCTGAGAAAGATTCCTTGATTCGCGGATTGTCCGCAGACGTTCGCCGATCATCAGCGTTGTTTCATCTCCTCTTAGCCGGTGAATTGGAACTTACCGTACCCGCGCCTTTCCTTCCGAAATCAATCGTCGACGTGGAGATTGCCGAAAACAGGCCGACCTGCGAGGGCTGTGTGAAAGCCGTACAGTGCCGACGCTAGGATGAACAACAGGAGAAAAAGGGACCGTCCGATGTACCAATTCGAGGGCCCCAAGTTGATGGGCATGTTCGTAAGCAGATAGTACGGAAACATGTACATCGCTACGGCCAGAAGTCCAAAACGCATGAGAAGAAAGAGCCCGAGTCCAGCAAATATAGTTTGGAATAGAAAGTCGACAAAGATGTTCGGCTGAGTTAATGTGCCCGCGATCGCCACTACGCCGGTAATCCCAGTCGCGAGCCAATTTCTGCGGAAAATGACGCGGGTGAGAAAGAGCAGGGCTAGCAATCCGAGACTCATTTCCACGCTAAGCCACGATACGCCAACGAATACGCTGGCAAACCATCTCAGGTCGTTTAACGAATTGTAGTCTATCGAATGAGGAGTCAGACCTGAGATGTTGATCCAAGAAGGTAAGGTAGTCTCCAAGTACGCAACGGTCGCAGCGATCGCTGCACACATCGCTCCGGCCAGGATGTCCCGCCCTATGAGCGGATCGCGGAGTTTTCCAGAAGAAAGTCGAGCCCAGGAGATCAGAACACTCGGCCAACGTCTTCTGACATACGGTTCGAGTGCCATGTAACTCAGCCAGACAAACACAACGTTAACTAGCGAGATCCCAAGCCCAATCAAAAACATTAAATAGTCATTTGAAAGATTGAGAACGAAGTGACACTCCAACAACCACCAGAGCAACATCGCCAACAACATGAAAGCTGATAGCTGGAAGGCTCCCCTCCTGTCACCGCGGCCAAGACGGCTATTTCTTCTTGCGAAGATCGCGCCGCACACCCACAGTGCCAGGGCGGTGACCACAAAAGCTGAATCGGCGATAGTCGTGGTGTAGTTCTCAACAGAACCTTGCATACCCGTGGGACGAGCCCAGGGGCCGATCGCATCGAAGTAGACCAACTTGCCGTGATAAGCCGCGGCCGTAATGTGAATCGGAGTTTTCGGATCCGCAGCTGAGCTGCCATCCCATTCTACGCGTTCATCGAATGGCACCAGCGGAACCCACTTCGGTGCGGCCGAGGCGAAACGCGATTTGTCCAACCCTGCCGCCACGAAGAGGGGGCTCCAATCCTGCATAGGTGAAGGACTTGTTGACTCGTCAATTTGAGGTGGGACAGCGCGGAAAGCTAGCAGCTTCCCTTGCGAGTTGAGACTCAAATTTATCATCCCCGAGACTTCTAGTGGCGGGTCATTCTCCTTAACCCTCCAATTACCATTAGCCGGTACGAGTGGTTGTGGACTCTGGCGATACCAAAAGCGCATAGGGCCGAACAACGAACCCGCAAGACTTCGGTACCATTGAGTCGAGCGCTCGTGTTGGGCGCGATAGTTGAGGTAGTCTTCGTCCCGGTTGAACCAGGAGGCAGTGTCTGCCGGAGAACTGGTGAAGCCGAAATTTGTGACGATGTCTTTCGCGTGTGCCTCCAGCTCCTCTGGAGTTTTCTCTATCGAAGCGAGACCTAGGTCCGTACCATACCGCGCCAGCAAGACAACCGCGCACAGGGCGAGGAGAGTACCGGAAAGCAACAGCCAGGCAATGCGTGGCCGCACCGCGCTTTCATCTCCCGCCGCGGCGACCATCTCTGGCGAGGGAGTTTCGCCTGCCGCCAAAGCCGCCGCCAGCGGATCACCGCCCGGAAGTGCTGCTGCGAGTTGCAACGCCGAGCCAGGACGCTTCGCAGGATTCTTTTCGAGACAGCGCAGGATGACGCGCTCGACCAGCGGGTCAATATCTTTGACAATATGGGAAGGATGGGTCGGAGCGCTCTTATCGCGAACGCGCATCATCTCTGCGAGAGTCGTCGCCTCGAAGGCTCGCTTGCCGGTAAAGACTTCATAGAGCACTAACCCCAACGAGTAGATGTCACTCTTCTGGGTAACTTCATCGCCGGCTAGCTGCTCAGGTGCCATATAAGCCGGCGTCCCTGCTCGTCCTCCATCTTCCCCAGCAAAACCGGCCAGGCCGAAATCGGTGATGCGGACGCGCCCTCGGCCGTCGAGCATGGCGTTCGCTGGCTTCAGGTCGCGATGTACCACACCATGCTCATGTGCCGCGGCCAATCCTGCACACAACTGCCGCGCGATCTCCAGTGCTTTATCGGACGGGAGCCGACCAATACGTCGCAACAGCGATGCGAGATCCTCGCCGTCCACGTATTCCATCGTGAGGAATGTGCGGCCGTCAGCGTCGCCGATGTCGAACACCCGGCAGACGTTGGGATGGGAAACCTGACGCGCCAGACGCACCTCGCGATGAAAACGTGCCAGTGCGGTGCCGTCCTGTGACAATCCCTCCGGAATAAATTTCATCGCCACAGCTTGGCCTAGCTTCAAATCGTCGGCTCGATAGACCTCGCCCATGCCGCCTCTGCCTAGGAGAGCAACGACGCGATAGCGGCCGATCAGCGTGGTGCCGGGGACGAACCGGGCCTCGTCCAAGGAATCGGAAGAAGAACGATGAGTCGCCTTGGGCGAACTCTTCTTGGGCGGGGATTGTTCCACAGGAGTTTGCCGCGGCGGTGAAGGCGTGATTGTAAGCGTTGGAGTCGCGCTAAGTGAGAGTGCGGCACCGCAGGAAGGGCAGAAGCGACTCCCCGCCGGGACCCGAATGTCACAAGCTGGGCAGGTCATTGCGGTGGGCGTAGTGTACTCCCGGAGTAAAATGGATGATACATTTCCCCGCACGGAGGCCCCAGCCCGATGAAATCGCCTCGCTCGCTTACCGCCGCCTGCTTTTTCTTCGTACTGCTCGCGTTCAAGCACCGCAGCGCAAACCAACAAGATCACCGCGGCTGAGGCCAAAGATCACGTCGGCGAAACCCGAACCGTCTGCGGAAAAGTAGCCAGCACCCACTACGCCACTAGCAGCAAAGGGCAGCCGACCTTCTTGAACCTCGACGAGCCTTATCCGAAGGAAGTTTTCACGATCTTAATCTGGGGCAGCGATCGCGCCAAGTTCGGTGCGCCCGAGACGAAATATAAGGATGCGAGGGTGTGCGTGACGGGGAAGATCACGAGTTACCGAGGGAAGCCCGAGATTATAGCGACTGAGCCGAAGCCAAATTGTGCAAGAGAAGTAGCTTCGATCAGGTCTCGGTTAGCTGCGCTGCTGCGGTGCAGGCATCGCGTTGACCTCCTCCTCATCATCCAATGGCGCTGATCTTAATTGAAGCTTCACGCCCGCCCGGGCGGCAGCTGCTTCAATTTCCGGCATCGGCGTCCCGTAAATGCGGTTGCGCTCGAGACCGATTTTCACGAACTCTGCCATTATTTGTTTCACCCGCGTGTCCGAGTCGTATGGCGAAGATGGTTGCTGAACTCTTGCTGGGAGGAAGACGCCGATGTCCCGAATAATTTGATAGGCAAGCTCCGAGTTCTTTTCCTCGATGCCTTGCTTAACCGGGCGCGAATGCTAAAATAATTCGAGCAAGTCGACCCCCAGAACGCCAACCGAAGTTTTAATCCATAAGAATCGAGGTAGATATGAGCAAGAATTCTCGGGCAACGCGTGCAGCCGTGCCCACCGCAGTTGACGTGGCGGAAAAGTCGGAGAGATTGTTAAGCAAGAATGGGCGATGCACGCCGTTTATTAAACAAAACACAAAACCAACAACGATTGCACAATCCGCTAAACCCGACGCAGTTCCGCAAAAGCGCCGGTCACCGACAAGAACAAACGCCTTTCGCGACCTTCGGGTAATGCAGGAGTACGCAGCCGGAAAGACGCAAACGCAAATCGCAAAGGAAATCGGCATCAACAGAGATACGGTTAACAAAATAGTGCGTGCGCCAGAAATGAGCAGCTACATCGAATCGAAGCTCGAAGAGTGGCGCGGGCTTTGCGACCCGGCTATTCGGGCAGCGCGGATACTGCTTAACAATTGCGACAAGGAAACGATGTTCAGGGTTTTGGAGACGAACGGGGTCGTCCCGCCGAAAGCGGCGACTCTTAACCATAATCTCACGCAGACCAACAAGCCCACGGGAGACGAACGAGTTAAGCAGCTGACTGCGGCGTTTGCGGAAGTCGCGGTGGAACGCGCGCGTGTTTTTGGCACGCCCTTTCCTGAATTAGCCGAGGTTGCCGAAGCGAACGGAATCAAATTGGATTTCTCTTTGCGCGGCGCCCCTAACGAGGATGAAGAAGACGAAAGCTGAGTTTTTTGGCGCGGGATGTCAGGCGAAGTGAATCGCGGCTGTTTACGGTGCGGACTCTCGCAAACCCCGATACTTCATCATTGGCTCGACGCTCGGGTCCTTGCCGCGCCAGGCTGCATACATCTTCGCCAAATCCTCAGTGTTGCCGCGTGACAGCACCATCTGCCGGAATCGGTCGCCATTGGCGCGCGTCAGGCCGCCGTGTGTCTTCAAACCATTGGTACGCGTCGTCATCCAGCATCTCCGTCCACAGATAGGCATAGTAGCCGGCGGAATAGCCGCCGCCCCAGATGTGGCTGAAATAGCTGGAGCGGTAGCGTGGCGGCACGGCGGTGAGCAGTAGATGCATCTTCTCGAGCGCCTGTCTCTCGAACGCGTCCGGCTGCTGCAGCGGCGCGCTGGCCGGCAGCGTGTGCCACTGCATGTCGAGCTCCGCGGCCGCGAGTAGCTCAGTCAGCTTGTACCCCTGGTTGAAGTTCTCGGCCTTCTTGATCTTGGCCACCAGCTCGGGCGGCATCGCCGCGCCAGTCTTGTAGTGCTTGGCGTAATGGATGAAGACAGCGGGATAGAGCGCCCAGTGCTCGTTGAATTGTGAGGGAAACTCAACGAAGTCTCGCGCCGTTGCGGTGCCCGACAGGCTTGGATATTCGGTGTTCGCGAAACATGCCGTTCAGTGCATGACCAAACTCGTGGAACATGGTGGTCACGTCGGTAAAACTGATGAGCGCGGGCTCTCCAGCTGCGGGCTTCGGCAGATTCGCGACGTTGTAGACGACCGGCAGCGTGCCCAGAAGCTTCGACTGATCGTACGAAGTTCGCACATCCATGCGCCGCCGTTCTTGTTGTCGCGCTTGAAGTAATCGCAATAAAAGAGCGCCAGCGGCTTGCCGTCCGCATCCGAGACTTCGAAGACGCGGACATCCGGATGGTAGACCGGGATGTCCTTGCGTTCCTTAAAGGTGATCCCGTAGAGCTGATTGGCGGCGTAGAAGACGCCGTTTTCGAGCACATTGTTCAGCTCGAAGTAGGGCTTGACCTCGGCCTCGTTCAGATCGTACTTCGCCTTGCGCACCTGTTCGGCGTAGAAGTCCCAGTCCCAGGGCTGGAGCGTGAAGCCGCCCTTCTGCGCATCGATGACATCCTGAATATCCTTGCCCTCGCTGACCGCCTTAGCGGTCGCGCCGGGCACCAGGGCATCCATGAACTTCAAGGCGGCCTCTGGAGTTTTCGCCATCTGGTCTCCCAGCTTCCACGCCGCGTGGTTGGGGTAGCCAAGCAGTTGTGCCCGCCGCGCACGCAGCTGCGCCATGCGCGCGATGATGTCGCGGGTATCGTTAGCATCGCCGCGCTCTGCGCGGTTCCAGGATTTCTCGAAGACCGCTTCGCGGGTCGCCCGGACGCTGAGCGAGGCCAAGCTCTGGCTGCTGCGTCGTGTTCTGCAGCGGGAGCACGTAGCCTTCTTGCTTGCGGCTCTTCGCAGCCTGTGCGGCTGCGGCGATCTGCGCCTCGCTCAAGCCCGCAAGCGCGCTCTGGTCTGTGGTCACGTAGGCTCCGTCCTTCGTAGCAGCCAGCAGCTTCGTCGAAAAAGCATTCGAGAGCGTGGAGAGTTCCTCGTTCAGCTTCTTCAACTCTGCTTTGTCGGCCTCCGAGAGGTTTGCACCAGCGCGAACGAACTTGTCGTAGGTGACCTCAAGCAGCCGCAGGGACTCCGGATCGAGTTTGAGCGATTCGCGCTGCTTGTAGACGGTAGACACGCGGGCAAAAAGTTTTGCGTTCAGATAGATGGCATCGTCGTGCGCCGCCCGTCGTGGTGCCTCTTCGGCTCGTACTTTCTGGAGCAAGGGATCAGTATTTGCCCCGTTGACCGCGTCGAACGCCGCCGTCACCCGTTGAAAGAGTTGCCCGGTCTTCTCCATCGCCACGAGGGTATTCTCGAACGTCGGCGCCGCCGGATTGTCCGCAACCGCTTGCATCTCGCGAGATCTGCTCGGCCATGCCCGCCTCGATGGCCGGCTGATAGTCCTCATCCTTGATCTTGTCGAAGGGAGGCGCATGGAACGGCAGCGTGCTCGGCGCATAAAATGGATTCGACGGGCCGAAGTTCGCATCGGCGACAGTGGGAAGCGTGTGGATGGTGCCCAGTGCGATGGTACCAACCGCAATCAAAGCAGTCGTGTGTTTCAGCATGACCTTTCCCGAGGTGATGGCATTGGCTGCATCCGAACGAATCCCGCGCCCTGATTGTAAAAGAATTCCGGCGTCTGCCAAAAGCATTCGCGTCGTTGGTCGCTCTGTAAGCCTGATGCAAGCTCCGTCACTCATATTCCGTCGCTCGCGCGTCCGCTGTCCTTTGGCTTGGGAATAGCAATCAGCGGAATCCCCCCTCTCTGCAGCATCGTAGCTAAGCCGAGAGTGTCATCGCCGCCGATCACGATCAGGCAGCCGATGTCCAGTCGCTCGAGATTCCGGAGACCATCGGCGTGAAATCAAAAGTCTCCCCGTTACCCGAGAGCGACTCAAGTTCTGAGTGCGGCATCTGCGAGCAGTCTGCCGTTCTTGATGCGCATGGGGTTGGTGCGCGACGTGTGCAGCACGATGCCGCCGCTGCGGTCAATGACGTGTATTCGCGCTTGGAGTCTTCAATCTGCGCCGAAACGCACTGGAGCCTGTTATTGTCACAAACTGCAGTTCTACGTCGTGACCGAGCGGAATTCTTTTTCGTTCCTGCCCGATAAGAGTAACGTGATTTGCTTTGCTCTTCCCGTTTGCAATGCGGTCGTCCAGCTTCCAGTAGTACACCTAACTTGATGGGGGCAGCTTTATGGAGGCCGTTTGGCTGCAATGACTACCTGGGTGGACTACCCCCCTCTGGCTACCTGTTGGACCCCTTCGACTGACTACCTCCGATAAAGGTAATACAATAAATAAAGAATAAGAATAATGTAGTGACCTCTACCTGGGAGGGTTGGTATCCAGGTCCAATCGGGGACTAAGACATTGTTCTCCCAAGTTCCAGTGGTCGGCGGGAAAATGTCACTTCACCAGCACTGGGACAATTGGCGAGTACCCGTGCAAACCAACGCGATACAACCTGACCCTGCGGTGCAGCGTAAAAAGTGCTTGCCAACGCCCACGGATATGTAACCATGAAAAGGTGACATCTACGCGACGCGAGCGCACATACTCGCGGCCTAGCAAGCTAGGCAAAGCACGCAGCGACGCAGTCCTCGGCACAAGTTCCCCGCTGGGGTGAAGTAAGAGCCTCCCTCTAAAAAGCACGCAGGGTTGTAGTTCAAATCGCGCAACGCAGATTTTTTCTGCAAGCGCATATTTGCGGGGAAACAAAATGAAATCAGAATCCATTTTTATTAGCAGGCAGATTGCTGCAGGCATGCTCGACGTTTCGCTACGCACACTCGAGAATCTAATCGCAGCAAAACAGATTCCCGTTCGGCGAATCGGTCGTCGTGTCGTGATTTCGCGACAAGCACTCGAGGAATTCGCTCGTCGTGACCACGCTACGACGAATCGCGTTTCGCAGGAGGTTGCCGAATGAGCGAGCATCTGGAAAAGACCCTTACGGAATTTTGTGGAATGGAATCGACGGACAACGGACAACCGAATCCAGAACGCACCGAGGCGCGGGCAAACGATTCGAACCCGAATCGTGAGTCCGCGCCCTCACCAAAACCTGCATCTGTTGACCCGTTCGACCCAATGCTATTGGGAATCGCGACTGATTACGCTGCGGCGATAAATGCCAAAGCATCAACGAAACCATTTGAACTGCGCGCGCCGAACGAGCAGGAATTTTTTCGCACGTCGCCGCAGGAAAATCAACATCTCGTAGTGGGCTCAATTACGGACAAGCAAGACATGGGAAAGGTGTACATCGTCTCGGGCGCATTGCTTGAAGAAGTGAAGCTGAAGTTTCCCAAGGTTGTTCGCGCAGTGGATTTGGTGCTTACACAAATCCTCGCGGGCGCTTCGCTCGTCTGGCCGGTTCCGCTTGCCGAAGACCGCGGAGGCAAATGGCACAGCACCCAGCGAGCCGCTTGCGCACAAGGTAGGACGCGATGGACAAACAAAACGGCCGGTCGCGGCGAGTACGACATCGTTACAGTCGACAATGCCAGAGAAGTTGATTGGGATCCCTTCCCGCCGTTCCGCGACATCCTGCGGCAGGCGGCTTCGGAGCGTTTGATTGATTCGCTCGACCATCCGCTGCTGAAAAAGCTGCGGGGTGAAATCGAGTAACGATAATAGGTGGGGACGATGAGCAATAAAATGAACATGCACGAAGCTATGGCCATCTTGCGGCCGCTTGGGATCACTCGTGTTCTACCAATCGACACTGAATTCCGTCTGGATGAGAATTGTCGCCAGCACGTCGTTTGCATTGTCGCGCACGAGTACCCCAGCGGCCGCACCTACCGAATCTGGCTCGATGATAATTCGAAACAGCCGTTTCAACTGCCGTGCGATGACGACACTCTTTGGGTGTCCTACGTCGCCACGGCGGAGTTGAGGTCGATGCTCGCGTTGAATCACGCGCTCCCCAACCGAGTACTCGATCTTTATGTAGAGAACCGTTGGCTGCACAACTTCCAGGAGTCGAACGAGCAGAGGACCCAAAAGAAGCACGAGAAATTCTTCGGGCTGGCTGCAACCTTGCGCCGCTTCGGCTGCGATTCGATGGGCGTCGAGGAAAAGGACGCGATGAGAGAGCTAATCCTGCGTGGCGGCCCGTACACACCGCAGCAAAAGGAAGACATTGTCGACTATTGCGAATCTGACGTTAAGGGCCTCGATGCACTGCTTCCGAAACTGTTGTCGAAGATCGATATTCGCCGAGCCATTGCTCGTGGCTCCTACATCATTGAGATTGCAAGAATCGAGGACCGTGGGATTCCTATAGATGTTCCAAGGCTCGAAACCATCCGCCTACGCCGCGATGAATTGATTCTCCACCTTGTCTCTCAGCACCGGCACATAGACGTGTATGAAGGCACGACATTCGACCAGAAAAAGTTCGAAGCCTTTTTGGTCAAAAACGGCCTGGCGGAGCGTTGGCGGAGAACTGCGACTGGGTTGTACAAATCCGACGATTCGTATTTTGAAGAAATGGGAGAGGTTTATCCTCTAATAGAAGAATTGCGCCAGCTGAAAAAGATTGTCTTGCAGCTTCAACGAGACCGCTTTCAGGCTGGTGCCGACGAGCGCGCGCGGTGCCCACTGTGGTCGTTCAGCTCGATCACGGGCCGCAATCAACCCTCTGCGGGCAAAGAACAGAAAGACGGAATCCGGTCCGAGAGCCCTTACGTTTTTGGCTTGCCAAAACCGTTGCGGTTCCTAATCCAGTCAGCGCCCGAAATGGCGCTCGCATACATCGACTGGGAGCAGCAAGAATTCGCGATCGCCGCTTTTATGTCCGGTGACAAGGAGATGATCCGAGCGTACAAAAGCGGTAATCCATACCTTGCGCTAGGGAAGAAATTGGGCGCGGTGCCGGAGTCGGCAACGAAGGAAACACACCGCCTCGAGCACGAAAAATTCAAGGCTGTAGTACTGGGAGTCAATTACGGTCGCACGAAATACGGGCTTTCCAAAATGCTGGGGCTGCCACTCAACGAATGCGCGAAACTCCTCCAAGGCTACTGGAAATCCTTTTCGACCTACGCACAATGGGGCAAGACGGTTCGTGTACTAATGTTCGGGCATGGCCGGTTGTGGGTCTGGGATGGCTGGCATTGCCTGCTCGGCGTCGAGCCGAACGAACGGGCTGTGGGAAATTGGCCTGTGCAGTCGACGGGCGCCGTTCTGCTGCGCTTGGCGATTGTGCTCGCAGCCCGCAAAGGTGTGCGAATCATCGGGCCTGTTCACGACGCGATTATGATCGAAGCTCGTGATGAACATATCGAAGAGCACGTGCGGCTCGCGAAGGAAGCGATGGATGAGGCATGCCGCGCAGTGCTGGGTGATGTTATCCGCACCGAGTGCCAGATTATTCACGCTGGTGGGCGCTACTACGATGAAAAAGGAGAGAAGCTGTGGCGGATTATCTGCGAATTCATGGGCTGGGACGATTCGACGTCTAGCGCACAGCAAGCCCGCCCAAGCTCGCCGGAGTTGACGTACGCAACCTCCAGGCTTCCGCAGTCGCAGCTAACCAAGAACGAAGTGAGGAACTGAATACGTTCCACCGCGGCTGAGGGATCAGCTGCCGGCCGATTTATAAACCAAAGGAGATTGAACGTGAGCATCGAACCCGAAGTGTTCAGAGACATGCTTGAAGAAGCCGAACTAATGCTGCCGCTCGAGCAGCTGGTTGAGTTGGTGAAATATTGGAGCGAACCGTTACTGGAATTATATTGGGACAATTTTAGGTATGGCGAACCGATTGATACAAGATGCGAAGGGGAAATCTTGTCGCATCTTGACGCGTTACGCGGAGTCATCGGAGACAAGCGATTCAATCGCGCCTTCAACTTGTGTTGCATCAATTTCGATGGAGGCGTCCTTTGGAGCATTTTCTTGTATGGAAGTGAAGCGCAGCGGAGGGCTGCGACCCGCGAGATGAAGTTTGACCGAGAATTCGAGTTGCAGGACGAAGCGTTGCGTCAAATCTGGGCACGTGTCCGCAAGCCCCAACACGCAATGCCCGAATCGCCACCGCCGCTTTCTACGAAGAAGTGAAAATGGAGTCAATCGCCCGTGAGCTTTTCTGAGGCACGGGGAACCAAATCGTCGAGTCCGTGCTTCCACAAATCGTAACAGGAAGAAGAAATGAGTCAGCAAGGGTCCGGTAAAGCAGCTCCACCGCAGCGAACATTGGCGGTGCAACGGTTGGGACTGGCTGAACACCTTCAATTTCCGCTCGCTCTGGACGCGGTGCCGTTTCACGCCCGGAATCCGCTGGGCTCTGGGCTTCACCGCTTCTACGTACCGGATTGGACGTACCGGCTGAATCACGAGCGCGGAGCGGAACCACTCCTGGCAACGCGCAACTTCGCGAGCGTAGTTTCGAAGTGGGTAGGAGGCCGGGACGCGGTACGGCTTTGTCACGGTTCCGCGTCCAATCCGGTGTTCGGCGGAGCAGTGATTACCGGAGCGCTTTTCAGCGCCCGGTGTGAAACAGCGCTGCTTTCCTGAGCAGATGGAAACCGTCCAGCCAGCCCCATTCGCATTGCGCTTGTGATGCTGCAGCGTGATGGATGGCATTTGGTACCGGCGCAGCAGCAGCCTCTAGTATAGTCCCGGGACTATACACATTATCTTAAGTATCTATATCGGTATCCAGTCACGATTGTCAAAGGCGAACGGCTGCCGTATAAATGTTACGTGAAGAGAAGGCGCGTAGCGCAAAGGCGATGCAACCCGCTTCTTACATAGCCAGAGGCCAGACAATTCGCTGCGACAGCAGAACGCTCCTCTCCTGCGTGCGCGCTCTGCACATTAATCCGAGTCTGCTCGGTAAGCAACGCGTAAGCCGCAGGCGGAAGAGCGCGACCGCCCAGAAAGTCGAGGTATGCCCGCCTGCCCAACGGAAGCCTCGGTCGCTTCTTGAAATTCTTTCGGCAGAAGACACCGAGTTAATATTCGAAGAGCCCGCGTGGGGAAAGGCCGCTTGGGTAGCGGAAGAAGGCAGCACCGTCAGCGCGTGTGCGTCGGCGGAGCCTCCGAAGCTGACTGCTGAACTACACGCTGGGGCGCGGGAAACCGCATCGTCAGTTTCGCGGCCACAAGTTCCATTGTGCTGTACCCGCTGTGGCGATATTATCCGCGCCACAACGTCATCACCGCCGAGCACGGAGGCAACAATCGTGCCACGGCGTCGGTTCCAGAAGGGACGCGTGTATCAACGAGGTAGAACCCAGAGGTGGGTCGGCTCGTTTCGGGATGACAAGATTGACCCGCTGACGGGACAACTGAAACGCATACGACGGACAGTCACGTTTGATTCAAGCGTGACATCACGGCGTGCAGCTCTTCGTGCCCTACAGCCGTACCTTGATGGTGTGAACATTGACCCGCTGCCTCCGAAACGGGGCGGAAAAACTGTCGCCGAGCTTGTCGCGGAATGGAAAACGGAAATACTGCCCAATCGGAAGCCGGGCGGAGCGCGGGCGTGCTTATCTCACTTGCGCAAGCACATCGTTCCCCTGCTCGGGAAAATGACTCTACGGGAGGTGAACCCCAAGACCATCCAGACATTCGTTACCACAGTTGGCATGCGCGTAGACCGAAAGAAGACCGTGGAGAACGTCTACGGAACCCTAAGTTCAATTCTCAAAAAGGGACGGAGGTGGGGTTATTTCATTCCCGAGGTCAAGGGTGGGGACGTTGAGTTCCCTGCCAGCAAGAAACCACCTACACAGACGTTCATTTTTGATGCGGACACTGCGGCGCTTGTAATCAATGCCGCTACGATGCCATTCCGATACATGCTACTTGTTGACGCTCTCTGTTACTTTCGCATCGGAGAGGGAGACGCACTCAAAGTCTCCGACCTTGACTTCACGCGAAAGGAAGTGAACGTCAATGCCGCGCTGGATTACGCAACGGGAAAAGAAGGCTCCACTAAGACCGACAAGAGCTGTACCTCCGTCCCCATGCCTGAGATGTTGGAGCGGTACCTCAAGGATTGGCTTGAGCACCACTACAAACCCAATCCAAAAGGCTATCTATTTATCAACCGGAAAGGGAAACCCTATCGGTCAGAAAATGTTATCAGGCAGGGCGTCCATAAAGCTATGGCAAAGCTCGGAATCCCCCGTCCGAAAGGGGTTCATGTCGGCGTTCACGCCTTTCGACACGGTGCGAGCAGCGAGTTGCTTAACTTAGGGACTCCGATAAACGTTGTCACCCGATTGATGCGACATGCAGATGCGAAAACCACTCTCAGAAATTACGCACACTTGGTGCATGATTCCGACCGCGCTGCATCGGAGCGGATGTCGCAGAAAATCGAACAGAAGCTGGTTCAATTGGAGTCAACTCCTGAAATGGAGTCAACTTCAATCAAAACCGTTTGAAACAAAGGAACTTGGCGGAAGCGTGTGGGAGTCGAACCCACCATCCTGGCCGCGAAGGACAGGATCAATGGCTTTGAAGGCCACGAGAATCACCGGATCCCTTTCGCCTCCGTGGACGATTATAGGGACCGTGCTCCGCACGTTCAACTTTTTGCAGGAATAGCTGGCGCTTTCTTGCGGGCTAGTTCGAGAAGCTTAGGGTGAGTGCAGACTTCGAAGTACGTGCGGTTGCCTTGTGCGCCTACCTTACCGCCCGGCAGCAGCTGCCGCACGAATCCTTTGCGAATGATGATTGGCTCGAACGTATCGCCGATCGGAACTTCGCCAAAATAGAGTTGCACGCGCTCTTTGCCCCAGGGCATCGGAAAATTGCCTCCCATGGGAGCTAGCGCGATTTCAGCGCCCACCTTCTGAAATCCTTCCTCGTTCAGCTCGATTCCGTTTGAATTGTAACGGACGACAAGCTCGTCACCTTCGTCCTCGACTGCGTCTTCCATCAGCGTTTGCAGCAGGAAAATATTAAATGGCGATGGATTTTCTTTGAACAGCCGCTTCGCCATCTTCGAGCAGCTCGAAAGCCGGTCCGACAAATTGAGCGCCCGCGAAATCATCACGCGTGAATCAGCGTCCATCCAGAGCGACGGCGCCGAATCCTGAAACGCCACACCGAGCCCCAGTTCGAGCGCTGGTAAATTCGTCGTCCTCGCGCGTTGGTTATACGCCTGGGTCACCGCCAAAATCTCGCGCGCCAGCACGCACGCACGCGCCACTGCTCTCTGAGTGGCTCGCTTGGCTTCCGTTTCGTAAATCGCGAGGATAATTGCATCGCCCTCGATGAAGACCTTAGCGGCGCCATAGCGCTCCAGCATTCGCTTCACGGGCTCGTGCAGGTTCATGCTGAAGTGCGACGCCGGATTCATGCCCCGCGCGAGGAGATCCTTTGTGATTCCCGTCGAACCGCGCACATCGGCTTTGATGATCACGTGGGAGCTGACCGGATCGTCGTCCGGCCGTACTTCATCCGGATGCAGAAATTCATAGAGGCTCTTATTCACCCGCGAGAGCTCGCGCGCCCTCTCAGAACGCACTAGATTGATACGCTCCATCCAAGACGCCACTTGCTGATAATTGCGCCGATCGCGCCGAAGGCGCATCAGGTCTTCGGCAAATTGCGTGCAAGTCGCGAGCGTTTCCTCACGGGTACGCCGCCGAATGGCGCGCGAAGCTTCATCTAAGCGCTTCATCGAGATCTTGCGCGCTGGAAACTGCTCGAGAATCGTCTCGATTCGTTTTTGCTCTTCGCGATGCACGATTGCTTTCTTCAGTTGCTGCAAGTGAATAGGCGGACAGTACTCGGCATAGATCTTTCGCAGCTCATACCCTGCGAGAACATGAAACAGAAGATCGCGCTCTTCGAGCCGGTGAATCCATTCCTCGCGAAGCTGCGCCCGAACCTCGGGGGGCGCTTCTCCATTAGAATCGTCAGCCGCCGGCCGATGCGCGCCGAACAGCCTTCGAGAATTCTCGGGCTGATTTAAATAGTCGCCTAGCCGATTTCTGTATTCCTCTGTGAGGAAATCCAGCCGCTGTTTGGCCGAGTCAATAGGCGGAGCGAGTTCTTCGAGATTCTGCTCGGCTGAAGAGAACTTCTTCCGAAGCATTTCAAGCTCGGCTTGTGTTTCAGCCGATGAGCCGGCCTTCTTCTTGAACAGCCATGGAAACACGTCATCGCCACCGCCTGCCCGCGACGAAAGTTCGCGCTGCTCTTCTTCGATTCGTTCGAGCTCCGATCGGAGCTGCCGCGCCTGCTCCATTAATCGCTCGTAGGCTTTCCGCGATTTGCTCAGCTCCTCGGAATCGTCATCAGCGAGGACGAAATCGCGCACGAAATCGAGCAGCAAATGATCGAATACGTCAAAGCGGTCCGGGTCATTGACGAAATTCCCAAGCAGGACATAGTGCTGCAGGAAAAGATGATCGTCATTGCCGTTCTCTACAAAGAGAAAGCGATTCTGCAGCAGCTCATATGTCTCGCAAAAGTCATCGCCAAAGAGCGCCCTCCGTGATTTGGAAATAATTCCTTCTTCCACTTCCCGCCACACTCGTTGTAGCGTCTCACCCACCTGGCGGTAAACATTTTTTTTATCCGCCTGAATTTCGGCAATTTTCGACCGCATCACGTGCGCGGGCTCGCTGTGTTCGAAAAGTTCGCCACGCCCGCGAATCCAATCTTTACACTCCACCACGATGCTCGAGAACTGGCTCGAAAGTTCAGCCGTCAGGTGCTTGAGAATCGCCAGTTGGTGCAGAACATCTGTTTCGATCGATTGCTGATATTTTGCTCGCGTTAACGATTCCTGCAGAATATCGGTGAGGAGTTTTCGAAAGGCCGCGTGTTCCGGGGGACCAGCACGCTTCTTGTCTTTGCCGTAAACCAGGCTGATGTTGACCGTCTGACGTACGAGATCGAGCAGGTATTTTCGAGTAAAATCGACAAAACGCGGGCTAAGAAAAACGTCATAATGAATGTTGTCAATGCCCAGCGTGAGATTCGAAAGCCGGATTTCGGCGGAGTACGGCTCTAGCTTCATCCGCGCCGGATGTGTGGGTGAAGGCAGAGTATGAGTGTCGGGCATTTCTGACACCTGATTCGGATAAACTCTGACTTTAGGAGCCACCGGGGTAACGTGCAATGGAACTAGGCGTAAGGGTTAATGCCGGGTCGGACCGCGAGGTTGATGACAAACCACGTCAGGGGATGGCATGGCCGTCGGTCAATGTCCATGGCCTGCCGCAGGCTTACGTCGTGCCTAATTCCGAGGCTTTTTCCGCAGATTCGATCGGTCAACCGGAACTGAACAGATCGGTATCAAACCGCACCTCGGCCGCCGATCTCGGCCCTTGCCTCTACCTCGGACCAGCCGGGCAGCGCTGCGATCGCCGTGCGACGCGGGATGGGTTCTGCTCCCGCCATCAGCCGGCTTCACCTACGATCTCGATCCCCTTCCTTACGCCGAAGAAGCTTGCAGCATTCTTGATCGCGCTCGCGATGCTATGGCCGGAGATAACGAGATTCTTAAGTGCGCTTGCCCGGCTGTTGCGCTAGCCGCATGTCAATCTCAATTGAATCGCCCTGGTAAACAGAAGTCTGTCTTCAATTTTGGAATTCAGGGTAAAATCCGCCCATGTCGAAACTACTCGAAGGCAAGACGGCGATTGTTCTCGGTGTATGGAATAAGTGGAGCATCGCCTATGCGATCGCGCAGGCATTCGTCCGCGAAGGAGCAACGCTGCTGCTCACATACCAGAACGACCGCGCAAAACCGACCGTCGAGGAATTGGGCAAGGAGCTCGGCGCCAAAGCGTTTTTCCCGTGCGATGTGCAACAGCAATCTGATATTGATAATCTCGCCGCAGCAGTAAAAGCACAGGGTCACAGGCTCGACGCTGTCGTTCACTGTCTCGCCTTCGCGAACCACGAAGACCTCGGCAATCCATTCGTCAACACCTCGCGGGCTGGTTTCCAGCTTGCCCTCGAGGTGAGCGCGTTTTCGCTCGTGGCTGTCTCAAGGGCGCTGGTACCATTGATGTCTGATGGTGGCGCGATTATGACGCTCACCTATCTCGGCTCAACGCGCGTTGTGACGAATTACAACATCATGGGCGTGGCCAAGGCCGCGCTGGAAGCATCGGTGAAATATCTCGCTAGCGAGCTTGGCAAGAACAAGATTCGCGTCAACGCGATTTCCGCCGGCCCGATCAAGACGATCTCTGCGCGCGGCATCAAGGATTTTTCGAAGGTTCTGGAATTTGTCGCGCAACATGCTCCACTGCGCCGTAACACGGACATCGCTGAAGTGGCGGATACCGCTGTATTTCTTGCGAGCGATCTGGGCCGTGGAGTAACGGGCAACACGATTTACGTGGACGCCGGCTTCCAGATCATGGCTCTCGATCCGCCGTCATAGCCGGCTTGCAGTCTCGGAGAGAATTCCAGCATCGTCGCGAATTTCAATCCTTCGTGTATCCTCCGCCACATGCTCGAGATTGATCCGTATCACCGGCCAATCCGTGCGCAATGTCAGCCTCTCCGGCCACTCGACAAGCACCACGCCGGGCTCGGACAGCACATCCTCCAGGCCAAGCGTCTCCAGATCATGAGAATCGCCGATGCGATAGAGGTCCACATGATAGACGCGCGAGCCATTTCCGTATTTGTGCACGAGCGTAAAAGTTGGGCTGGTAACTTCGTCCTCGCGAGCGGCTCCCGCTCCGCTCACAATTCCTTTTGTCAGCGTCGTCTTCCCGGCTCCCAGCTCACCCGACAATAGAACGAGGACTGGCGGCCTGAGCTGCGCCCCGAGATCGCGGCCGAATTGTATGGTCTCTTCGGAGGAGTGCGTAACGATCTCGCGGCTAGTCACGGCCGCACTCAGCAAAAAACTTCTGATAGGCGCGCGGAATTGAGCGGATCAGGTCCGTAGCCATCAGCGGCGCTTCGCCCGAATCCGCATAGGCAATGTCGCCCGCGAGGCCGTGAAGATACACGCCGAAGCAGAGCGCCGCTACAGCTGGCCCGTATTGCGCGATGAGGCCTGACAGCATTCCAGTCAGCACGTCCCCGGTGCCACCGGTAGCCATGCCGGCATTGCCGGTAGAATTGATCCACGCCTCGCCGCCGGGCGCGGCCACCACGGTTTGATATCCCTTCAGAATCACGAACGCATTCCAGCCCGCCGCAGCTTCTCGCGCTACTTCAAGCCGTCGCGACTGAATTTGTTTTGTGTCACTCCCAACCAGGCGCGCCATTTCGCCCGGATGCGGCGTGAGCTGCCAACATCTTGCGCGCTGCTTTTAACTCGGCCGCATGCCCCGCGAAAGCATTTAGCCCGTCTGCATCGAGCACGATCGGGACGTCCAGGTACTTCCCGACAACGGTGCGGACAAATTGCACGGTTTCGGTTTGCGTGGTGAGCCCGGGGCCAATTCCGATAACGCTCTTCCCTTTGACTATTCCGTTGAACCGCTCGTACTCGAGGGCCCGCAACGAAATGCTACCCGTTTCTGTGGCTGGCAGCGGCTCTGTCATCACCTCGGGATTCGGCGTCGCCACGAGAGGCAACACAGGCTCCGGAACCGCTGCGGTAACTAGTCCTGCTCCCACGCGCAGCGCTGCCCACGACGCCATCACGGCCGCCCCACTCTTTCCGACCGAGCCTGCTACGATCAGCGCGTGCCCATAATTGCCCTTGTTCCCATCAGGCTTGCGAGGGAGCGCAAATTCGGAAAACTCGCGAGGCTCGAGCCAACGCACAGTTCCCTTTCCGACCTCTTCGACCAATTCCGGCGGCGAACCGATTTCGCGAACGATCAATTGGCCGACATACGCGGTCGCGTCACCAAAAAACATTCCTATCTTCGGCGCCGTAAATGTGACTGTGTAATCGGCGGTGATTATGTTGCGGCTCGAATCTCTCGTTCCGGCATGGCTTTCCGGTCGCAGCTGTCCCTGTCGGCCGACAACCCTGAGGGAATATCCACCGCAACTACAACTTTTCCGCGCCCGCGCCCGTTCACCTCACGAATCACTTCGCTTAGCAAGCCTTCCAGCGCACCTTTGACGCCAGTGCCAAGCAAGGCGTCCACAATAAGGTCCGCCGAGTTAACCGATGGCTTCACCGTCTGCCAGTCGGACGACGTCCGCACGACTCGGAGTTCCCCTCCCGACTTTTGCCAGCGATCGCGATTTAGGGCAGCATCGCCGCGCATTTCATCCGGCGCCGCAACCAGAATCACGACGGGCGTGGCCCCCGCGTCAGCCAGGTGCCGCGCGGTTACAAACCCATCTCCGCCATTGTTCCCCTTACCACACAGCACGACGATCCGCCGGGACTCAAGCCTACGAAACCGCGACGCCAGAAAGTCGGCAACACTCTTGCCCGCATTTTCCATGAGCGAGAGGCTGGGAATACCATAGCGCTCGGTGGTAAGCCGGTCGACTTCGCGCATTTCCGCAGCGGTGAGAATTTTCATAAGTTGTAACTCGCTTCGGGCCGCATAAAAGGACCTAGTCCATTCGAACCACGACTACCGTCATGTCATCAGCTTGCTCGGCTGAACCCGCCCACTGCTCCGCGGCGGCAATCAGATTTTCCGCGGCGCGCGGTGGGGGAACGTTGACCTGTCGCATCACCTCTTCCTTCAGCCGCTCCATGCCAAACTCCTCGCCGTATACGTTTTCAGGCTCGGTGAGGCCATCGCTGAATGCGACGAGTACGCTACCCGGCTCGACATTCAAGGAGCCCTGCGTATACGAAAACTCCTCGAAAAGTCCAACGACCGTGCCTCCCTCGTCCAATTGCTGAACCTTTCCCGCGTGCACGAAAAACGGAGCGAGATGGCCCGCATTGGTGTAGGTCAGAGTTTTCGCGTCCGAATCGTACACAGCATAAAAGAAAGTGGCATAGCGATCGTCGGAAGTATTTTTGAAAAGTTGATGGTTCAAGCGCTCCACAAGCGCGGCCGTGCCGCCGTGGCCGTCGAGCATTGCGTTGCTTCGCAACGAAGCCTGAAGGCTCGCCATTAACAGCGCAGCAGAGATTCCTTTGCCACTGATGTCTGCAAGCGCGATGCCCAGGCGCGAAGGACCAAGCGGTATGAAATCATAGTAATCGCCACTCACCGATCGGGCCGGCCTGCAAATCGCGGCGAGTTGAAGGCCCGGTAATTGCGGGAGCGTATGTGGAAAGAGTTGCTGCTGCACTTCGCGCGCAATGGAGAGTTCGTTTTCCAGGCGCTGGCGCTGCTGCTGTTCTTGAATCAGCTCCGAAACCGACGCAGTCATTTCATTGAACGATTCGCCCAACGCGCCAAGCTGATCATGCTGATGAACGCGGACGCGATGGCTGAAGTCGCCGCGCCGGACCCGTAGCGTTGCATCGTACAAATCCCCAACTGCTCGCGTGATCGTGCGCGTGAGTACGATGCCAGTAACAAGCGCCCCCATTTCGAGCGCGAGAAAAATAATCCCGGCCAGGAGCAGAAGATTCACCAGCAGCGGACCAACCGCTCCGACAGACGTTAACAACCGTCGATTGAGGGCCGAGGGACGCAGCGCGAACGACGCCAGCACGGGCGCCGGTGATGGGTCTGATCCCGGATCGTGATGCAGCGCCTCCAGCGTCGAGGCCCCATTTACCCTCACGTCGAGCCAATTGGCGGGCGGCGGCAGAGTCCGCCTGTGACTCAGGACTTGCTGGCCCGGAATGTACAGACGGTTCTGAATCTCGAGCGAGATTCCTGTACGCGGCTTCTGGGCAGCCGGTTGCAGGAGCATCATCTGAATAGGCCCGAGTTCAGAACTGAGACCATCAAGGAATTCCGGTGTGACCGGAGCCCCTACAAGAACGAAGAGTGGTCCTGCATGAGTCGAACGCTTCTGAGCGGAGGCAATCCAAATCTGGTGCTCGAATTCAATAATTCCGGAATACTCACTGCCATTTCCAGCGCCGACGAGATGTTGTCCGCGATTCAGAAGCACACGAGTCTCAGGCCATTCTCGATGGGCGGCGGCGACCAAAACCGCTACTTCGGGCCGAGCAAGAATTGCATCGTCGTATGGTGAGGCACCTCGATTTACTTCGTCCTCGAGCGCGCTCTCAATAGCTTCTGCGTCGCCGGCGACCATGCTTATACGTTGTTGCAGGCCGTCGTGAAGCAAATGAGCGCCGAGCTGCAGGTAGATCCCATAGGCGCTAAGCGCGGCCATGCTGAGAAGCAGAACAACCGGAACCACGGCGATCAATATGTAGGCGACGATCAGGCGATTCCGTAACCTCCAGAGCAGGTGATTGCGAACCCAGGGCAGCAACCGAACCACAAAATAAATCACCGCGATGAAGCTGAGAAAGAACAGTAGGCCCGTGAATGGAAGACGTATGCCAGCAAAGGCAAAGAGGCGAAAGATTAAGTACAAAACAAGTATGGCCAGCGCAACACGGTCGAATGCCGAAGTGCGGCGTAGGAAAACCAGAAGGCGGCGTGAGGAGAGTTGGGGCACGATCGTAGGCTTCGAGCTTGCGATGCGCAAAACCCGGAAGAACAATAATAACCCGAACCCGGAGCGCAACGCGACAACGCCGCATGCGATCAGAAGTCGCGGCACTCGCGAAGTAGCCGGCGAAGCGCCTTACTAATCGAAAACTCAACTAAATCGCAGATCGGTCGTTTCTCTGCACGCGGCTGTGGTAGCGGCTATACGTGAAATAGATCACCAGGCCGATGGCGAGCCATATGATTAACCGCGCCCAGTTGATCCAGCCGAGTTTGTACATCATGTAGCCGTTAAAGACGATGCCCATAACCGGGACAAAAGGCACCCATGGAGTGCGAAATGGGCGGGGCTGATCAGGATTCGTGCGGCGGAGAACCAAGATGGCGATGCAGACGATTACGAAAGCCAAAAGCGTCCCGATATTCACCATGCGCCCGATATCGTCGATCGGGACTGTGCTTCCGACGATCGCAGCCAGCAGACCCACCAGAATCGTGTTTTTGTATGGCGTGCGAAACTTTGGGTGGATCGCTGCGAAGAATTTGCGGGGCAAGAGCCCGTCATTGGCCATCGAGTAAAGCACGCGCGTCTGGCCCAACAACATGACCAGCATAACGCTTGTGAGTCCCGCGAGAGCGCCTGCGGTGATTAAATAAGAGGCTTTCGTAAGACCGCGATCGAGGAAGGCAACGGCCAGCGGCGCTTCAATGTTAATTTCCTTCCACGGCACCATTCCTGTGAGAACAGCGGCTACGAGGATGTAAAGAATTGTACAGATACAGAGCGACGCGATGATTCCGATCGGCAAATCCCGCTGCGGATTTTTTGCTTCCTGCGCGGTTGTCGAAACAGCGTCGAAACCAATGTAAGCAAAAAAGATGTAAGCGGCCCCGGCGCCAATTCCTGAAAATCCCATGGGCGCGAACGTGTGCCAATCGTGGCCCCAGTTGCTGGGGTTCACATACTTGAACCCCAGCGCGATGATAAAAAGAACCACGGCGACCTTGACGAAAACGATGCCGGCATTGAATGTAGCGCTCTCTTGAATTCCGACCACTAGAATTGCGGTGATCACAAGCGCGATTACGAACGCCGGTAAATTGAAGCCGATCTCCATGCCGAAGAGTCGCGGCGCATTGACCAAGTCGTGCGCGCGCCGCACCAGTTCCGGGGACTGCGCGCTCAGAATGTCGCCAACTCTGGCCAAGTAGGCTTGCGTCCCCACTACGAGGCTCGAATCGGAAGCGCTTGCCATCTGCCTCGCCACCTCATTCTCCGCAGTTCGCAGGGCTGTCCAGTGATCGTAGGCAAGCCAAAGAGGTATTTTTAAACCGAAGATATTCAGAAACTCGACGAAGTGATTCGACCAACCCGACGAAACGGTGCTCGCGCCCATCGCGTACTCAAGCGTCAAATCCCAGCCGATGATCCACGCGAAAAGCTCGCCGAGCGCCGCGTAGGCATAGGTATAAGCGCTCCCTGCCAGCGGAATGAGCGCAGCGAACTCAGCGTAACAGAGCCCTGCAAACGCGCAGCCAAAGCCTGAAATTATGAACGAGAGTGTAAGGCCGGGTCCGGCGTAATGCGCGCCCAACCCCGAGAGAACGAAAATACCTGCCCCGATGATAGCGCCGACGCCCAGCGCGGTAAGCGACACAGGCCCGAGCGTTCGCTTCAAGGTGTGTTCGCCAGTAGCCTTGGCCTCGTTCAGCAGCCAATCCATCGGCTTTTTGCGCAATAGCGGATTCCCGCTCTGCACCGTTCTCTCGGCAACGTGCGCTCGCTCGCTCATTTCGTTAGCCAACCTCCGGCGCTGCATCGTCGGTGCTTCCGTTCGACTTGTCGGCCATCTTCCACAGCCAATACACCGGAACTCCGAGTACAACGATGATGAGTCCCGGCCAAGTGTACTGTGGCTTATACCTCAATAATTGAATTTCCAGAAACACCGCCATGATGAGATATAGCGCAGGAAGAAATGGATATCCGATCGCGCGATAAGGCCGTTCCATATTCGGGCGCTTCCAGCGAAGAACGAACAGCCCGCCTAACGTAAGGATGTAAAAAATTAGAACCGCAAATATCAGGAAATCGAGAAGCTGATTGTAAGTCCCCGAAAGACATAGCACCGAGCACCAAATCGCCTGAACGATCAATGCCGCGCCCGGGGCGTGGTGCCGGTTCACTTTGCCACACGATCGAAAGAAAAGCCGATCCTTCGCCATCGCGTAATAAATCCGCGCGCCCGATAGAATCAAACCGTTGTTGCAACCGAAGCCCGAAATCAGAATGGCAATCGCCATCACCACGGCGCCAGCGGAGCCGAAGACTACTTCAGCCACAGCCGTGCCCACGCGGCCTTGCGACGCGAACTCGATGCCGCGAGCGATCGCGGTAGTTCCGTTGGGGTCGCCCGTGATTGGCAGAATCCGCAAGTAAGCCACGTTGGCGAGCGTATAGAGCAATACGACGAGTCCTGCGCCAAAGGCAAGCGAAAGAGGCAGATTGCGGCTCGGGTTTTTCACTTCCGCCGCGATGAATGTCACGTTATTCCACGCGTCCATCGCAAACAGCGACCCGACCATCGCCACGCCAACCAGCGTGATCGTGCCAATCCACCAAGTAGGATTGTCGGGCGGATAAGGATGGAGGGCTGAGAGGCTCACGCCATCCCAGAAATGGGCGAAGTTCGTCGCGCGAGCCGCAGCCGTGGAATAGAAGACGCCAAGAAGCGCGAGGGCGGCCAGGGATCCGATCTTCGCCACGGTAAAAATATTCTGAACAATCGAGCCGAGGCGAACGCCGCGCGTGTTGATCCACGTTACGACTACGATCGAAAGAATCGCCAGCAGATTCTGACGGTTGAGTCCGACGTTGTAAGGGCCGAGATCACCGAAGAAAAAGTGCCACGGGCCGAAGGTGCCGAGCTTCAATATCCAGTCCGTGGGAGAAAACCAGGGGATCATCACTGCAGTGAACCGCGCAAAAGCTATCGCGACCGCCGCAATCGTGGCCGTTTGAATCACCAGCAGCATCGTCCAGCCGTAGAGAAATCCCCAGATTGGGCCAAGCGATTCGCGAAGGTAAACATATTGGCCGCCCGCTCGAGGCATTGCCGCGGCAAGCTCTCCATAGCTAAGCGCACCGATCAGAGTCATCACGCCGGAAGCAAGCCACACGGCGAGAAGCAGCGCCGGACTTTTCACCTGATGGGCGATATCCGCGGAAACGATGAAAATTCCGGAGCCAATCATCGAGCCGGATACGATCATGGTCGCGTCGAAGAGGCCGAGCCCTTTTACCAGCTCGGACTTTTCCGTCGCGATTCCGCTAACCGCTCCGATTGCTTGCGCGTTTTCGGCGATCGTTTTCAAACCTCTCCGCCATCCTTACCCAGCTGCGTTAGTCGCGTGCCGCTAGCACCCGACTTGCAATCCCGATGTATTCAGCGGCCCTAAGGCCCGGCTTTGGAGCCGATAACAAATCGCTCACAACGGCGATCGAGTCCGCTCCCGCGCGATATACCGACTCGGCGGACTGTACCGTAATGCCACCTATCGCCACCAGAGGTTTTCGCGTCAATCGCCTCGCCGCTCGGATTAAACCGAGTCCCACCACAGGATCGGGATTTTCCTTGGTTGCCGTCGGAAAGATCGGCCCCACGGCTATATAGTCCGCCGAAGTGCTCATGGCCTGCTGGAATTGCTCAAGGTTGTGTGTCGAAACTCCCACCCACAGGCCTGCGCCGCAGCAAGCCCGAGCGGCTTCAACCGGCAAATCATCCTGCCCAACGTGAACGCCGCCTGCGCCGGCCATCGCGGCGATGTCCGAACGGTCGTTGACAATCACGCGGACCCCCTTTGGAGATAGCCGGGTAACAAGATCCTTCGAGGCTTCGAACACGGCGCGCGCCGAGGCATGCTTATCGCGCACTTGGATCAAGCCGACGCCACTTTCGGCAAGTATCTCGGGAATCCGGGCTTCGGAATTAACGGAGGCAACATCGAGGATCGCGTAGAGAGGTGGGAAAGGCAGCGGCATCCAGTCTATTTCGCCGAAACCGCAATCGAGCGCTCGATAAAGTGCGTGTCGAACTTTCCGGCTGCAAAATCGGGATCGGCAAGAATGCGCCTCTGCAGAGGAATCGTGGTTTTCACGCCCTCTACGACGAAGCCCCCTAGCGCCCCTTGCATGCGAGCTATGGCTTCCGAACGATCGCGTCCGTGCGCAATGATCTTTGCGATCAGCGAATCGTAATACGGGGGAATCACAGCATCCACATAACATGCCGTATCCACCCGAATGCCCGGTCCTCCTGGAACTCGAAATGCGGTAATGCGTCCAGGAGACGGCACAAACGTGTCGGGATCCTCGGCATTGATGCGGCACTCGATGGCATGGCCTCGAAACTCGACCGGCCCGACGGCGTCGGACAGCTTCTCCCCGGCTGCAATCCGAATCTGTGACTTCACGAGGTCCACGCCAGTCACCATTTCGGTTACCGGGTGTTCCACCTGAATTCGGGCGTTCATCTCGATGAAATAGAGCTTTCCGGACTCCTCGCGCAGGAATTCCACGGTGCCCGCGCTCGAGTAGCCGATTTTCGTGAGCGCTTCGACTACCTGATCGCCCATTTTCTTCCGAGTCTTCGCGTCCACCACCGGCGACGGAGACTCCTCCAGCAGCTTTTGATGGCGCCGCTGAATCGAACACTCCCGCTCGCCCAGGTGAACCACGCTTCCGTGCCGATCGCCCAGCACCTGAAACTCGATATGCCGAGGCCGTTCGATCAGCTTCTCCATGTAAACGTTCGGGCTTCCGAAAGCCTGTTCCGCTTCGCTGCGCGCGGTCTGGAAGGCCGTCAGCAGCTCGGACTTTTCGCGCACGATGCGCATACCTCGCCCGCCACCGCCCTCAGAAGCCTTGATAATCAGCGGATACCCAATTTCCTTCGCCGCCGCGCGCGCCGCGTCCTCATCGGGGACCACTCCCGGGCTTCCGGGAACGATTGGCAGACCGGCCGCCGCCATTTCCTGGCGAGCACGATCCTTCTCGCCCATCAATCGAATCACATCCGGGCTCGGTCCGATGAATGTAATGTGAGAAGCTTCGCAAACCTCAGCAAAGTTCGCGTTCTCCGAAAGGAAACCGTATCCAGGATGAATCGCGTCCACGTTGGCAATTTCGGCGGCGCTGATTACCTGCGGAATGTTCAAGTAGCTTTCGCTACTACGGGGAGGGCCGATGCATATGGCCTCATCGGCAAATCGCACATGCAAAGCGTTGCGGTCAGCTTCCGAATAGACGGCTACCGTCGCGATGCCAAGCTCCCTGCATGCGCACAAAACGCGAAGAGCGATTTCGCCCCGATTGGCTATCAGAATTTTTCGGAACATTTTGCCTGGAGAGCGAACGCCTACTTTTTGCCGCGCTCGCGAATGCCGAACAGCGGCTCGCCGTACTCCACCGGCTGGCCATTTTCGGCGAAGATCCTTACGATTTCACCTGCTACGTCCGACTCAATTTCGTTCATCAATTTCATGGCTTCGATGATGCAGAGCACTTGCCCGGATGTCACCTGCGCGCCAACGGTGACGAACGAATCGGCCCCCGGGCTCGCGGCAGAATAAAACGTTCCAACGATCGGCGACTTTATTACGTGCAGATCCTCAACGGCGGGTGCCCCGGCTGCTGGCGTATGCGAGCTCCCGTGGGCCGTCCCTGGCGCCGCGTGCGCTGAGTAAGAGCTGCCGGCCGCACCATGGACTTCAGGCGCCGCAAACGCTCGCACCGCACTCTGCGAGTGAGCTGATGGCTTCTTCAGCCGGACGCGCACACCGTCGCGTTCGTACTCGAACTCCTCGAGCCCATGCTTTTCCATGAACGCAAGCAATTGCTCGACTTCACGGAGATCGACTCCCTTGGGATGCGCTTCTGCCGCTGCTTGTGGGTTCGATTTCTTCGCCATTTAGAGTTCTATGAAGTCCCGCGGCGCGGTTGTAAGGTCCTCGCAGCCCTTCGCGGTCACCACTATGTCGTCCTCGATGCGAATACCGCCCAGCCCTTCGACGTAAACGCCCGGTTCCACCGTAATCACCATGCCCTCTTCAAGGATTGTCTTGTCACCTTTGCCCAAGCGCGGCATCTCGTGTACTTCCATCCCGAGGCCGTGACCGGTACTGTGAGTGAAGTATCGAACGAGACGTTCCCGCTTTAGGACCCGCCTGGCAGCGGCGTCTACTGATTCCCCGCTAACTCCCGGCCGGATTGCTGCCTTAGCCGCTTCCTGAGCCAACAGAACGGCTCGATACAGCCGCCGAACGTTCGCGGGTGCCCGCCCCAGGAAGACGGTACGCGTCATATCACTGCAATAACCGTGGAGTATAGCACCCTGGTCGAGCACGACCAACTGGCTTTTCCTCAGTGGATTGGACGAGGGTCGCGCATGCGCCCAGGCTGAGTGTGGCCCGGCTGCGACGATTGTCTCGAACGAAGCACCGCTGGCTCCCTTCCGTTTCATGGCATATTCCAGCTCAGCTGCTACCTCCAGCTCAGTCACGCCTGGTTTTATGCCTGGCAGGGCCTCTTCCACCACCGCGCTGATTAGGACGGCTGCGTCGCGCATTATGGCGAGTTCGTCAGGATCTTTGACTGAGCGCAGCTTCTCAACAGCATCACCCCCATCCACCCATCGCACACGGTCACTGGCAGCCCTCTTAATAGCGGACAGTTGCGCTACAGTGAAATGGGAGGGGCTATAAGCTGCTCTGACGCGTCCGCGGCGCTGCGCAAGCGCCTCTCCTGCGGCGCGGATCAAACCTGCCCTAGCGATCTTGATTCGGGCGTTTGAGACCTCTTCGTGGGCCTGGAAGGTATATCGGCTGTCTGTGAAAAGAGTCGCGCTCGACTGCTCCACCAACAGCAGCGCCGCGCTTCCCGTGAATCCGCACAGGTAACGAATATTGGGCAGGTGCGAGACCAGGAAGGCGTCTGCGCCCACGGCAGAAAAAGAAAACCGGAGCCGATCCATTCGGCTCCGGTTGAAAGACTCGTTTCGCGATTTACCGGTCACGTTCGATAGCGTACTCCCGACTCAGCTTCCGAACTAGCTCGGCATGATCCGAGGCGTTAGGAAGAACAGCAATTCCTGCGCTGTGGAACTCACCGTCGTGTGCTTGAACAGGTTGCCCACCGCCGGGATGCTGCCGAACAGCGGAACCTGCTTCACGTCGGTCTGCTGGTTCGTGACGATGATACCGCCAATAACCACGGTGCCGCCGTCATTGATCAGGACCTTCGTTTCAGCCGACTGCGTGTCAATGGCAGGAATGCCTTGCACACGCGGAATGGCTTGGTCGATCTGGTCGTTGGTGACGGTCACATCCATGAAAACCGTGCCTTCCGCGGTAATCTGCGGCGTGACCTCAAGCTGTAGCACCGCATCCACGAACTGCACCGAAACCGTGTTGTTGACGATCGTCTGCACCGGAATCTTGGTGCCCTGCTTGACGGTCGCTTTCTCGTTGTTCTGAGTGATCACTTTGGGCTTCGAGAGGAGCTTGCCAACGCCTCGGTCCTCAGCTGCCGTAATGATCACGTCGAGAGCGAAGTTCGCGGCCGAAAACGAGTAGCTGATGCCGCTCGTCGGAGCGCCCACTCCCAGGTTCGTGTTTAGCGGCAGCGCACCGTTGGTTGCGCTCGGTCCACCGGTGCCAACAACCACCGGAGGTGCCGGAAGCGGTGGGAAGTTGCGGATTACAGGGCTCGTTCCCACGCCACCGGTGCCTGACCAAATGTTGCGACCATTGTTGCTTGCCGCCGCAAAGGCCAATTGGGTGCCGATTTCTCGCGAGAAGGTGCGGTTCGCCGCCACCACGCGCGCTTCGATTTCCACCTGCTGCGATTTGCGGTCCAGTTGCCGGATCAGATTGTCCAGGACCGGCAAAACGGTCGGGATATCCCGGATGATCAAGGTATTCGACCGCGCATCTGCGAGCACATCACCCCGTGACGAGAGGAACTTCTTCAGAGTCGGCACCAATGCGGCCGCTTTCGCATAGCTAAGAACGCGAGTGGTCGTTACCACGTCGGCCGCTTCAGCCTGCGCCTTGGCCAAATCGCGATTCTGCTGGGCCTCCTTCTTCAAAGTCTCTTTCGACGCCACACGCAGAACATTCCCGTCGAGTTGTTTGTCGAGTTCGTTGTTCTTCAGCACGATATCCAGTGCTTGGTCCCACGGTACATCGTCCAGCACGATCGTCAGGTTGCCCTTTACGGCCGGATCCACGACGACATTCAGGCCGCTGATTTCGTGAATGAGGCGGAAGAAGTCGCGCAGGTCCACATCTTTCAGGTTCACCGAGATCGGCTCGCCGGAATATT
Organism: uncultured Acidobacteriota bacterium; assembly: GCA_963697645.1. Lineage (GTDB taxonomy): Bacteria > Acidobacteriota > Terriglobia > Acidiferrales > UBA7541 > Palsa-295. The sequence continues at coordinate 617,291 of CAVOOU010000002.1, forward strand.
TTCCAGAAGGCGCGGGCACCGGTGCCTGTCCATCCACCATCGGCTTCGGGCCATCGTTGGACGAGGAAGTGGCAGCAGGCGCCGGAATCGCTTCCGGAGTCTCCGGCGGCAGCCGCTGGAGCCGCTAACGCCGCAGGCTGCGTATAGGAAACCGGAAGAACCGCGGCCGGTGCGGGAATTGCTGTTGGCTGCGCGGCAGATGTTTCCGCCGGCGCAGGTTCGGTCTTAGCAACGGATTTAGTCGTCGTCAGATTCGACGGCTCGCTACGCGGCGACGACTTTAACGTGCCACCCGACGTTCCGGAAGCGGCGGCCGTCGAAGCAAAAACCACGGTGACGGAATTACCGTTTGCGTTGATGTTGTACTGAGCCGGCTGGCGAAGATCAATAACGATGCGCGCTACATCCGGCGTGAACTGCGCCAGGCGCACTTCGCGAATCGGATCTAGGTTGCTCGCGATGTGCTTGTTGGAAGTCCTTAGATGTGAACCGGCGAAATCAAGAACCAGCCGCTCCGGATTCTGCAGGCGCGTCGCCTGATAGCTCAGATGGCCGGAGCCAATCACACTCACTTCCGTCTGATTGCCGTTCTGTCCGAGCTTCACCTGTTGAATCGACTCAAAGGCTGAACCCGGCCTCTTGGTTTCCGTTGAGCTTGCCGACGCGGGCACGATTCCCGGCGCAGCGATCTTCGCCGCCGACTTTGCCGATGAAGAATCGCTCGCGCGCGAAACGAACAGGGTCAAGTCTTGCGCGTCCTTGCGTTCAAGGCGCGGCTCGATGCCCTGGCTCAAAAGAATCTCCACGCGAACTACAGGCTTCTGGCCCGAGGCGTAGTTAATCACGCGGTAGCTCTTCACCAAATCCGAAGCCACCACGCGCGCGCCGGCCGGATCTCCCGCCGCCACTCCGCTCAGGTCGAGCACATAGAGGCTCTCGCTGGGGCGATAGGTGGTGTATTCGAATGGGGCGTTTGCCTGCGCTTCCAGACGCACCGCTCCGTCCTTCACCACCGCTTTCACGTGCACCACGGGCGCGTCGTTCGCCGAAAGCGCTCCGCTTGTCAGTATCAGGCTCGCTGCAACTAGCGCAGTCAGGCCCCACCCCCGCCACATGATCCTCATTGCTGCTCTCCTGCACTCTGGTAGATTCGTTTCGTGACCATACGTTCCACCGGTTTCCCAAAGGCGTCCTTCGAATTCTCTTTAAACGTGACGCCGTCCAATCCGATCTTTTCCACGTCCCCGTCGTACAGCTTGTCGCCTTCGCGAATGAAGTAAACTCGCCTCTCCTCGTTCGAGACCACCGCCATCATCCCGCTCGGCGACTTCACGGTCCCGTCCACGTGCACTGTCCCGATAATCAGTCCCGCTTTGCCAGGCGGCAGCGGCCCATGCGATGGCTTCGTATTACTCACCAGCGGCTGGAACGGATCGCGCTTCGCCGTAACCGCGTCAGACTTCATCGCGGGGCCCGGTTCGTTGTTAGCAGCTGCCGAGGTGCTGGCTGCCGAACTGGCTGCCGGCGCAGGCCTTTTCGAGGACGCCGCCTTTGCCTTTCGCGCGGTGTTCTTCGCCGGAGTACTTTGCGCCCCCGCCGCCGACGAAATCGTAAATGAGAGCGCTAGCACGGCCCATACGGTCGCGGATGACTTTGCCAGTTTCATCGTTTTTGCCCTGCGGCGGCCTTTTTTGCCGGCGCGGCAGCAGGCGCCGCGGAAGCATCTGCCGCTTTCGTGAAGAAAGTCGTAATCGTGAATGTCCCCGTCACCGAAGCCCCGGCAGCGGTGTGGAACTTAACGGCTTGATTGGTGCCACCGCTCAATCCCGACATCTTCAAATCGCCAACGTTAATAATTCGCGAGAGACGCCCGAGCCGTGCGAAGAAATCGAGTACCGAGAAATACGGGCCGTCTGCCTCAATATCAAACGGCATCTCGAAGTAATAAGGCTGCGTGGTGACCGGTTTCGCAGTCAGCTTGCGGATCGAGACGCCCGAACTGATAGCCGCGCTCTGGATCATCAGAATGAATTGATCCACTTGCTTTTCTTCCGGGACGATTGTCTGCAGCGTGTCCAGTTGCTTCTGCAATGCGTCCATCTCTGACTGCAACTCAGCCCGGCGCTGCTTGTACACTCGCAGGCTCTGAACTTCTGTTTCTAAGGGCTTCAAGCTGTTTTGTGCGGCTTCAAGATCGCTTCGAACCGTTCGCACCGGTGAGAACGGCAGATAGAAACCGGCGGCCACAATCACCACCGCCAGGGCTACATAGAAAACAGCCTGCAGGGGCCAGGGCCATTCACGGAAAGAAGTCGCCATGTTAGCTCCTCCCCTTCACTGCCGGCTGCGCAGGAGCTTTGCCGCCCGCTGGTTGAGGCTTGGCCTGATTTTCAGGAGGCGCCCCACCCGCTATCGCCGCTGTCATCGAGAAGCCAAATGTTTGTGCCGACTTCACAAGATCAGTCTCTTGAGCTTCTTTGATTTCAACATTGTCGAAATAACCGGATCGCTTGAGCTGCGTGATGAAATTCGCCACGGCGTTGATGGATCCTGCTTGACCCTTGATTTCCAGGTTGTTGCCTTTGCGATCCAGGTTCGTTAGCCAGAGCGAATCCACCCGAACCACCGTGTTCGCCACCATCTGGAGCAGTTCCTGGCCGCCCGAGCGGTTCTTTTGCAGCGTCTCAATCACGTTGATTCGCTGCTGCAGAACTGCTTTCTGGCTCTCGAATCGGTCCACTTCCGCCTTAATCGTCTGAAGCGTGGCCTTTTCCGCCCTCAGCGATGCGATCTTCGCATTCGTCGCATCTAGCTCGCGCTTTTGCTGGTAATACGTGATTCCCAGCACCACCGCCGCGAGGCCCAGCGCCACCAGCAGGAAGACGATCTGGATCGTTGCCTCCAGCGGCACCGTTGTTTTCGTGGCCTTCGGTCGGGCCTGACCAAGTAAGTTAATCCGGATCATGGCGTGTCAAAGCTCCTCAGCGCCAGGCCGACAGCGATTGCCAGGCGCGGCGCCAAATCGCGAAGCTGGCTTTCATCGTGACGCCCAGGATTGATTGCAACCTTCCGGAACGGATAGAGCTCTTCGACCGGCATCGCGAATTCTTCCTTCAACAGGTCGAGAAGACCGGGAACCCGCGCCGTGCCGCCCGCTACGTAAATCCGGCGGATGTTTTCGCCGCTCGCCGTCGCGCGGAAAAAGTCGAAAGTCTTCTGAATTTCGAGAATCAGAATGTCCGAAACCGACCGGAGAATCGCAGTGCGCTGCTCTTCGCTAACCCCTGCCAATGTGCCGCCCATCTTCAGCTTTTCGGCATCTTCGAAGCTCAGGTCGAGTTCTTTCTGCAACGCATCGGTGTACTGGTTACCGCCCACCGAAACGTCGCGCGTAAACAGCGGCGTCCAGCCGCGGACGATATTGATATTCATCACGCTCGCGCCCACGTTCAGCAATGCCACCACTTGCGAAGGATCCGGCTCGTAGTTCACTTCGAAACAGTTCTGCAGGGCGAAGGCATCGATGTCCACCACCACTGGCGTTTTTCCGGCCTGCGCGAGCACGTTGGTGTGGTTCAGAATCTTGTCTTTCTTCACCGCCACCAGAAGAACGTCCATCTGATTTTCGGTGGCTTCCAGGAGCTGATAGCTGAGGTTCACGTCCGCGATGTCGAACGGGATGTGCTGGCTGGCTTCGGACTGGATCCGGTCGAAGAGCTCTTCCTCGGTCATCAGCGGCATGCTCACCCGCTTCACGATCACCGAATGCCCCGATACGGAGGTGGCAACGTCTTTCGCCTTGATTTTCTGATTATCGAAAATGGAAACAATCTTTTCAGCGACCGAGGGGGCGTCCATGATGGCGCCGTCCACGACGGTATCCTGGGCGAGAGTCTCGATGCCGTGGCTTACCAGCTCGTAACCCTCTTTCGTCTTCTTCAGCTCGATGGCCTTCACAGAGCTCGAGCCGATATCCAGGCCAATCAACGATTTCGTTTTCCCCAGATTGAACATCGCGCGGCCCCTCACTCCTCACTCCGTCCCGCTTCGCAGGGCGGCCCCAGCTTTCACCTTTGCTTCACTGCTTTCGCTTTCGCCAAGAGAGCCTGGAAACTTGCTGCTGGTCTGCCAAGCCAAAACCCCATTTGGCTCGACCCAGCGGCGGAGAACCAAAGTACTGTGAATCCCGGTACGTTCCGCTTTCATTCGTTTATTGCATCCGCGTCACGAAGTGTCAAGAAACGTTGTTCTCGTGTGTGCTCTTGGTAAAAACCTTGTCCGGAAGGACAGGTAGGCGAAAAGGACAGGTAAAGTACAGGTTTATGTCGCGCTAGTTGCTGAGAAAAGGCGGGTTGGTTGCTGCGGAGACCTTTGCCGTTTTATTGCTTTTTGTTCGGCGTGTCGATTTTTAGATGGCGCCAAATTTCGTCAACGCGCCGTTTTGTGTCCGAATCCATCTTGATTTCGTCTGGCCATCGCCCCGTGTAACCTTCCTCAGCCCACTTCCGGGTGGCGTCGATTCCCATCTTCGACCCGAAATCCTGGCGCCGAGCGGCGTGATCGAGCGTATCCACAGGCCCCAGCACAAATTGAATATCCCGCTCGGGATCGATCGCGCAAAGCGCCTTCCACACCACCTCTCGCGGGTCCTGAACGTTCACATCGTGGTCCACCACAACCACCACCTTCGTAAACATCGCCTGCCCCAGCGACCAGATCGCACTCATAATCTTCCGCGCGTGCCCCGGATAGCTCTTCTTAATCGCCACAATCATCAGGTTCTGAAAGATGCCTTCCGCCGGCATCGCCACGTCCACAATTTCCGGATACTGCATCTTCATCACCGGCAGAAACACGCGCTCGATAGCATGCCCGATGAAATAGTCCTCTTGCGGCGGAGGCCCCACAATCGTCGTCAGGTAAATCGGATCCTTGCGGTGCGTAATGCAGGTCAAGTGGAACACGGGAAATTCGCCTTCGAGCGAATAGAAACCAGTGTGATCGCCGAACGGCCCTTCCGTGCGCATCTCCCCTAGCTCCACATATCCTTCAAGAACGATCTCAGCGTTGGCGGGGACTTCCAAATCCACGGTCTTGCACGCCACCAGTTCCACAGGATCGCGCCGCAAAAATCCCGAAAAAAGAAATTCGTCCATGTCCGGCGGCACCGGCAGGATTCCCGCCAGGCACGTCGCGGGATCGGCCCCAATCGCCACCGCTACCTCCAGCTTCCCTTCCCGATTCTTCGCTCGAGCACTGCGAAAATGCTCCGCCCCGTGCTTCTGCGTCTGCCAGTGCATCCCGGTGGTTCGTTCGTCAAACACCTGCATGCGATAGCAACCCACGTTGCGCTTGCCCGTCTCAGGATTCTTAGTAATCACCATGGGCCACGTGATGTAGCGCCCGCCGTCCTGCGGCCAGCACTGCAGGATTGGAAAGTAATCGAGCGAAAAATCTTTCTCCCGCACCACCTCCTGGCACTCCCCGCTTCGCACCGTCTTTGGAAAAAACGACCCCAACTCCGCCAGCTTCGGCAACATCTTCATCTTCTCGAAAATCCCCTGCGGCGATTGCATATCGAGAAAAGAATGAATGCGGTCGGCCACCTCGTCGAGCGACTCCACTTCCAGCGCCAGATTCATCCGCCGCTCGGTCCCCACCAGATTCGTCACCACAGGAACCCGCGAGCCGCGCGGCTTTTCGAAAAGCAGCGCCGGCCCTTCGGCTTTCACCGTGCGATCCGTAATTTCCGTAATTTCGAGGATCGGATCCACCTCCTCGGAAATTCGCTTCAGCTCGCCCTTCTTCTCCAGCGTGCGCAGAAAATCGCGCAAATCTCGATACGCCACTTCCCCTCCTGGAATCGTGTGCCCCGCGGTTTGCCCGACCTGCCACTCTAACACGGCTCCATACGACGAGCCTTGCAGCTACTTGGCGTTGGGCTATTATTGACGCTAGAAGCTGGCGATGCCAAATCTTCGGTCAGTTCACGGAGCGTTCCTGGCGATTCAGGCCATGCTTCTGGCGGCCTCCCTCCTTTCTCCAGCATTTCTCCTCGGAAAAGAAAAAGATCATGTGCCTCTTCCCGCACAAGTGATGACCGCGAAGACCGTTTACATCGATAATCAGAGCGAAGACGCAAGCGTTGGTGACAAGGCGCGCGAGGAACTTAGAAAGTGGGGTCGGTTCCAGCTCGTTTCTGACCGCGCGGAGGCGGATTTAATTTTCGTGTTCTCGACCAGCGAATACACCAGCTACGCAACAAGCAGCCCACCATACTCGACGGAGGTACAGGCGAATTATACGTACCTAACCATTATCGATGGCAAATCCGGCCAGCACCTGTGGAACGCTTCTCAAAAATGGGGAAGTCTCTACGGCGGCTATCACAGTGCGACACGAGGGCTAATGAACGACTTGAAGAAACGACTGGAAGAACAAATCGCTAAGAGTTCGAGGAAGTAGGCCGCCCGTCGATGATGTTTCCGAACCAAAGCTATTGCACCACGATCAGAAGCAGTTTGAGCCGCTTTCGCAAAGTGATAGAATCACGTCGTCTCACGCGAGCGGGAGTAGTTCAGTGGCAGAACGCGAGCTTCCCAAGCTTGAGGTGAGGGTTCGATTCCCTTCTCCCGCTCCAATTCGGATTCTCTGTGGATTCCTTACGCCTTCCGGTTTCAATCCGTTATCAGCCAGCGCCTCGACAAGCCGACGGCGGTCGTGGCACTCACCGTGCCCCTAGCCGCGCGCCTTCGGCTCAAACTGAGCGACCACTAAATCCCCCAGGCTCCTAGCTCTTAGGTTCTTTCTCCTTGTTCTTCTGATCGTTGGACGGCTTCGTCTCCTTCGGTGGCGGGTTCGACTTTTTTGTTTCTGGAGGCGGCGCCTGTTTCGGTGCATTTTCGTGCGGCGGAGGCTGGGTCCGGTTGGGAGGCGGCGCTTGCCTGCTCGGCGGAGGTTCACTTGCTCGCGCCGGCGGTTGATTTTCGTGAGCCGGCGGATGAGTTTCTCGCGCTGGTGGTTGATTCTCCTTCGCCGGTGGATGATTTTCTCGCGGCGGTGGTGGCTGGTTTTCCCTGGCCGGCGGTTGATTCTCGCGAGCTGGCGGCTGGCTCTCCCGAGCCGGCGGATGTGCTGGCGGCTGATTCTCGCGAGCCGGTGGACGAGATTCTCGCGCCGGCGGTTGATTTTCTCGCGCGGGTGGCTGGTTCTCTCGAGCGGGTGGGTGAGCCGGAGGTTGAGCTTCTCGTGCCGGTGGCTGATTTTCGCGCGTGGGTGGCTGCGCTGGCCGATTCGGCGGAGGTTCATTCGCTCGCGCTGGGGGCTGATTTTCGTGAGTTGGTGGCGCCGTCCGGTTCGCCGGAGCTGGCTCATTCGCGCGCGCTGGCGGTTGATTGCCGTGTTCCGCTGGTTTCTCGGGTGGTGCTGCGTTCGGCCTATTCGGCTGCGCTGCCGGCGGCTTTTCTGCTGAGGGTTGCGGTGGCCGATTGGCTGGCGGTGCTCCGGCTTTGTTTGCCGGCTGTGCTGGAGCAGGCTTCGCATTCGTAACAGTGTGAAACGCGCTCGGTGTGGGTTTTGTCTGCCCAACGGGAATTGCTCGAGCCGACGGAGCCATCTTCGTTACGACCGGTCTGCTCGCAAGCTTTTCCGGGGGACGCGCCGAAGGTTTCGCAGGAGCATTAGGTCCCGCGACAGCCCTAGGCGTGGGCGCCACTGCGGCGGTTTCCACCACCCGCGCGTGTTGAATTTGCTGCGGATTCACCTGAACGTGAGCTTTAGCAACAGCCTCGCCATTCTGAAACGCATTTCTCGAAACAGCGGTAACCGCGTGGGGCGAATTCTCGTACATGTAGGTGCGGTTCACCACAGTCGTCCGATTGACCACTGTGGTGTTGTAGACATTCACGATTTCCGTCCGGTTGATCACTCGCGAATTCGTTACGTTGACCCTCGACACGTAACCTTCGCTCGCGCGGTAAGAAGGCACCCAAACGTCCCGCGGGCCCAAAGGAAACCACGCCACTCCAACTCCGGCAGGGCCGCCGAGTTCGATCGCTGCTGCTACAGCTCCTCCTCCAACGAACGCCACCAGCGCAGGCGCATAGACCGGTCGCACATAGACAGCGCCGGCAACTGGCACAGGTCCGGGCACCCAACCCCAACCTCCGCCTGATACCTCGGCCCAGCGACCATAATGGAATGGCGCAAATCCCCAAGGCTCGTCTTCGACCCACGTCCAACCCCACGGAGCAACGAACGCCCAGTGCCCATAGCGATAAGGCGCCCAATCGGCAGCAACTCCGTTCGGAATCCAGACGTGCCCGTACTCTCGATCGTCTTGCCACCTGCCATGATCGTCGAGGTCTTCGTAACCGATCACATCCGGCGAAACATACCGCGACGATTCGAACCTGTCTTCACGCCGGTCACGTTCCACAGCCCATTCCTCAAAGTTATCGGGCTGAGGGAGCGGCTGCTCGTCATAGCTCACTTGATCCGTTCCGGAGAAAGTGTATTGCTGGCCCGGCCCGGCGTTGTAAGCCTGGCCACCCGCAGTTACTTCAGCCGCGCCGCCTTCAACATACACCGTGCTGGTATTACCATCCGCGCTTACGTCAACGCGATATTTGCCGGGACGCAGAATTGAAAACGCCAGATTCGGAGTATCAATCTCGTAGGTTTCGTTATCCTCGAGATGCCGTACGCGCAGGGACGCAGAGCCTTGCGCCACCTGGATCTGAACCGCTTGATCCGTCAGATTCAGGAACGAAACGGCCGTCTCGGACGAGAGGCGAAGTACGGCACCTCCCAAGTGCAGCTCGCCTCGCGAGCCCTGGTCCACCCAGAGCTGGTCTCCGGTAGTTAACGGGCGATTCGGATTCGCTGCGAGCCACTCCGATTCTCCAGCGGGTTGAAACGAGACAGATCCCTCAATGAAATTCAATCGCGCCACCCTGCTGGGTGGATCAACGTCCTGGGCGCGAGCCACACCGGGCAGAAGGATGAACAATGCATTGACTAGAAACAGAATCGCCAAACGAGAACTGGAAATTGAACGGAACATTGTCAAATGCCTCTCTTCCTGCGTCTCGGTTCTGCAGAATCTAACAAGCGGACGCGTCATCTCTGTCTTTCGACTTGCGTAATCCCTGGAATACCGCTCTTGCCGGGAAAGGCGTGCGGCAGTCGAGCACCAGTTTAACTGCAGGTGCTTTCAGCACGACCGCTGGGAGCGTACTTGTGAAAAAACGTAACGTGGGTCCCCTGCTCACGCCATCGGGTCTTTATCGGATATTGTTAGTTGCAAACGCTGTGGAGCGTGAATGAACTTATCGAGGCTTATACCCCAGAAATCACCGTGTGGCAACACCTCAGCCCGCAAGTTGATTGCACGCCCCCGTTGCCAGATTGGACTTCCGATACACACAACACCCGATTTTCACAGCGCTGGACGTAGTGCTATTGTGCGCTTCAGAAGTGAGTAGCCAGGCCACCGTGCCCAACGGTATATTGATCGCTGACGACAGCGGCTTATTTCGAAAAGCCGTTCGTGCCTACCTCACCCAAAACAACCTTGACGTTTGTGGCGAAGCAATCGATGGGGATGATGTGCTCGAAAAGGCGTACGAATTGCAACCGAGGCTCGTTCTTCTGGATCTTCGAATGCCCAATAAGAACGGTGCGGAGGTAGCCTCTCTCCTGCGGGCCCGGATGCCTGCCGTACGCATCATCCTGCTTACGATGTACGATGAAGTGTTGAGCTACAAATCAATCATGACCGCCATCGGCATCGATGATATCTTGCCGAAGCCCGACTGTTTCAAGAGCCTTGCGGAATGCGTTCAGCGCCTGCTCGATTCGCCGCAAGTATTGCCGGAGAACGAATCCTGAACGACCGAATTCTAGAAAAAAGACCAGCCAAGAAAACTCAGGCCACATCACCAGCGATTTATAACTTCCTGCTCGTGGCGCTTTTATGCGGCAGTGCTGCTCTTCTGAATGTACGCTCGCTTGTCGGCGCACAATCCTCGCCCGAAAAGCCGACTCAGCGCACCGTCGCCATCACAGTCGATGACCTACCCGGAGCAGAACCCGGCACCGACCACGCCATCGGCAACCTGAAAGAACTCGAGCACATCAATCGCGCAATTCCCGCCGCTCTACGCGCGCACCACGTTCCCGGCATCGGATTCGTAAATGAATGGAAGCTTCAGGTGGACGGCCAGCGAGACGCTCGCGCAGCGCTCCTGCAAATGTGGCTCGACGCAGGTATGTCTCTCGGCAATCACACCTATTCCCACCCTGATTTCCAGACGACGCCGCTCGATCGCTATGAAGACGAAACCATTCTCGGCGAAGTCGTAACCCGCGCCCTGATGTCAGCAGCCGGACAGAAAGAAAAATACTTTCGCCACCCGTTTCTCAACACCGGCCCCACCGCCGAAGCCAAAGCCGCCTTCGAAGCCTTTCTCAAAGACCGCGGCTACCGCGTCGCACCGGTCACCGTGGATCCCTCCGACTACATGTTCAACGATATCCTCGGCGAATCCGCCGAGAAGAAGGACAAAGAACTAGGCGAGAAAGCGAAAAAAGAATATCTCGTATACGCAAACATTGTATTTGCTTACGAAGAGGAGGAATCGAGAAATCTATTTCAGCGCGAAATTCCGCAAGTGCTGCTGATCCACGACAGCGACCTCAACGCCGAGTGCCTGGATGCACTGCTGTCCCAACTCGAAAAACGCGGCTACAAATTCATCTCGCTCGACGACGCCCTAGCCGATCCCGCCTACGCAACACCCGATCTCTTCGTCGGCGGCGTAGGCATCTCATGGCTAACGCGCTGGAAGCTGGCCTTCGGCCAAAAGCCCGACTACCAAAACAGCCCCGAGCCTCCCAAGTGGGTGCAACAAGGATTCGAAGAAATTCGCAGCGCCCACGCCAAGCAGTAAGGGTCCCCGTCGTTGGGGACCACGCACTGCTCACCGCCCCCCAAAATCCGTCATCCTGAGCGCAGCGAAGGATCTCAACGTAAGCCCCGAGCACAGCCCCACGAGAGCGCACCCTACGCAATCGCCAGCGGAATCGCCTTCTTCCACTTCCCCTGCGCCTTCAAAATCAGCTCCACCACCTCGCGAATCGCTCCCTCCCCACCCTTCACGGTGGTGACGTAATGCGCAGCCCGCTTCACCTCCACCACCGCGTCCCCCACCGCCACCGCCAACCCCACGCGCTGCAGAATCGGCAAATCCGGAAGGTCGTCTCCCACGTAAGCCACTTCCTCATCCGTCACGCCGGCCCGCACCAGAATCGCCTTGTACGACTCCAGCTTCTTCGGCTGCCCCTGAATCACAAATTCCATTCTCGACTCGCGCGCCCGCCGCGCATTCGCCGGCGAATCGCGCCCGGTAATAAATCCGGTTCGAATCCCCATGATGCTAGCCAGTGTGATCCCCGCGCCATCATGCGCATTAAACATCTTCATCTCAGCCACGCTATTATCCGGAAATGTTTGCAGACACACCCACCCCGGCGTCATCGTCCCGTCCACGTCCATCAATAGAACGCGAACCGGTTTCGCCCGCCGCATCACCTTCGCCGGAAATTTAATCTCTTGAATCGCCATCCGCATTTTCCCAGTAGGGGCGGGTCTAAGACCCGCCCGCGTCCAAAAGCGGCAAGCCCCATCCGTTCACCGAATCCGATCGGGTACCCACGACGAGCCGTCCTCGTCGTGGGCCTTTGCCGCCTAACGAACATCCCACCGCCTCAAAACAACTGCAACGTCCACAAATCATGAATATGCACCACTCCCTCAAACCGCCCCTCCCCATCCACCACAATCACCGACGTAATCTTCCTCTCCTCCATCAACCGCAGCGCGATCGCCGCTAATTCCGTCCGACGCAAAGTCACCGGATCGCGCGTCATGCAATCCGCCGCCGTCAACTCCAGCACATTCTGCTGCCGCCTCTGCATCACGCGCCGCAAATCCCCATCCGTAATCAACCCGAGCAGCCGCCCATTCGCTTCCGTCACCGCCGTAAGCCCCAGCCCCTTCCGGCTCATTTCATAAATCACGTCGGGCATCTTCGCATTCGGCAACACGCGCGGCGCCTTCTCCCCCGCATGCATCAACGCTTCCACGCGGCGCAATTTCTTTCCAAGCCGTCCGCCCGGATGCAGCGCCGCAAAATCCTCTTCCTTAAACCCCCGCCGGTCCAGCAACGAAATCGCCAGCGCGTCGCCCATCGCCAGCGCCGCAGCAGTCGAAGCCGTCGGCGCCAGATTCAGCGAACACGCCTCTTCCTTCACCGCGATATCGAGCACCACATCGCTCGCACCCGCCAGGCTCGAACGCGTTTTCGCCGTGAGCGCAATCAGCCGAATCCCCATCCGCTTCACCGATTCGAGAATCTCGACAATCTCTTCCGTCTCGCCGCTCGTGGAAATCGCCAGCATCACGTCTTCCGCCGTCAGCGCCCCCAGATCGCCATGCAACGCATCCGCAGCATGCAAAAAAATCGAAGGCGTCCCAGTGCTCGAAAATGTCGCCGATATTTTCCGCCCAATCAGTCCGGACTTGCCGAGCCCAGTCACAACCACGCGCCCCTTGCACCCATACAAAAGCTCCACAGCCTTTTCGAATTGCCCGTCAAGCCGCTCGATTAACCCAGCGATCGCTTCAGCCTCAATCCGCAGCACTCGCTTCGCAGTCGCCAGCGCAGACTTCGCGTGATTCCCCGCCGCCTTCGCCGCCGCGACTGCCGCGCCAGACCGATTCACTGTTTTCGCCTTCTTCATCGAGCTAGCAGCGCGACTCATGTTCTCCTTAGCCGCCACAACAACTGCTGTCATCCCGAGCGAAGTCCCGCGCGTTTCTTCGTTCCTTCGCGGAGCGAAGGCGCGGGACGCAGTCGAGGGATCTCTCTTTGACCGCACCACGTGCTCCCAGCGCCCGCCCAACCTCACGACGCCTCCCACTTTCTCACAAGCCCCCCAAGCGCCACGATCTTTTCCATCAGCGCCCGAAAATGCGCAAGCGCCAACGCATTCGACCCATCCGAAAGCGCCTTCCCCGGATTGTCATGCACCTCGAGAAAAATTCCGTCCACACCCGCCGCCACGCCCGCCCGCGCCAGCGGCTCGATAAACTCCGGCTGCCCTCCGCTCGATTTCCCTTCCCCGCCCGGAAGCTGCACAGAATGCGTCACGTCAAACACCACCGGATACCCGAATTTCCTCATGATCGGAAACGATCGCATGTCCACCACAAGATTCTGATACCCAAACGAATTCCCGCGCTCCGTAAGAATAATTTTCTCGTTCCCCGTGCTCGCCACTTTCTCCGCCGCATTCCCCATCTCCGCAGGCGAAAGAAATTGCCCCTTCTTGATATTCACCACGCGCCCCGATTTTCCCGCCGCCACCAGCAGATCCGTCTGCCGCGAAAGAAACGCCGGAATCTGCAAAATATCGCACACCTCCGCCGCCGCCTCCACCTCCGACGCCTGATGCACATCCGTAAGAACCGGCAGCCCAGTCTTTTTTTTAATCTTCGCCAAAATCTTCAACCCGTTCTTCAATCCCGGCCCGCGATACGACGCAACCGAAGTGCGATTCGCCTTGTCGTACGACGCTTTGAAAATGTACGGCACGCCAAGCTCGCCAGCCACCGTCCCCAATTTCTCCGCCATCATCAAAGCGTGCCCCTCGCTCTCAATCACGCAAGGCCCAGCAATTAGAAACAGCGGCGCCCCCGCACCGAACTTAATTTTCCCGACCGAAAATGTCTGCGATGTCGCCATTTTGCGATTCCTAAATTCCTTAGACCAACACAACAGCCGCGGTATTGAATGTCTTACGTCAGGGCACGGCTTCAGCCGTGCCGAAAGACCCGAACCAAGGAAAGCGGCTTCAGCCGCTGAGGGCACGCCTGAAACTTCGCGCCCTTCAAATACTCGGCTCACGTTTCCGGAACGCACCAGCCTATGCAGGTTCCCCCGTATTTGCAATCCCCGCGCGCTCGAACCGGCTAAAATAGCCGACCATGAAAAGATCTAGGCAAGATGCCGCAGCGAATAGATTCAACGAGCTGGACTTTCACGACGATGGATTACTAAGCATCAAGATTCTTCCCCCTCGCGCCCCGACTAATCTCGCGCAAATCCGGATTGAATTCAAAGACGACTCGACCGGCGCCACAAAGCTGCTCTCCTTTGCTGCTTGTACGAACTTTCGTTTCAACGCAGATTTCGATGTTTTGGCGGATAACTGGCACCACTCGAACACGGAAGGTTCGACGGCAAAGACCGAGCTTTAAGAAAATGCGGAAATTCGTCGTGGCGACAAATGCCACACTGGCGGACAACCTACATGCGCACTCAGCCATTCAGGACTCAACTAAAGATACCTCAATACTTGGAGCTTCTCCGGGAACGCATCCAGCCTATGCAGGTTCACCGAATATTTGCAATCATGACGCTCAAGTTCACCCTGCCTTAATCATTCCCCCGCGCCCCGCAGCGTATACTGTCTACGCGATGCCCCAGGCCCTCACCGCACCACGCCCAGCTCGCCACCTCCCACCCGGCCCCCGCGGCCTGAAGCTTCTCCGCAACTCCTTCACCATGGGCAACGACTGGAGCGGCTTCCTCTCCCGCTGCGCCCGCGAATATGGCGACGTCATCTACTTCCGCTTCCTCAACGTCCCCATCTGCCTCGTCGTGCATCCCGACGGCATCGAGAAAATTCTCGTTAAGAACCAAGACAATTTCCTCAAGGCGCGCGACTACCGCGCCCTCCGCCCCATCCTCGGCAACGGCCTGCTCACCAGTGAAGGCGAATTCTGGCAGGCACAGCGCAAACTCATTCAGCCAGCCTTCCGCCACGAAAACATCGTCACCTACGCGCAAGTGATGACTCAAGCCGCCGCGTCAATGCTCGCAGGATGGAAGCCCGGCGAAACCCGTGACGTCCACTCCGACATGATGGCTCTCACGCTCGAAATCGTTGCCAAGTCGCTCTTCGGCTCCGACGTTTCAGAACACGCCCGCGGCATCGGCCATGCCATGGCCATCGTTATGGATCTCTTCATCTCGCAAGCCAATTGGGCTTTCGTGCTCCCGGATCGCATCCCCATCCCCAAAAGCAGACGCCTGCGCCAATCCATAAAACATCTCAACGATGTGGTCTATAAATTGATTCGCGATCGGCGAAAGGTCCCCGCCGGCGACGACCCAACTGCCGGCAGCGACCTCTTAACCAATTTGCTCGCAGTAAGAGACGAAGGCGGCGGCCGCATGACCGACGAGCAGTTGCGCGACGAGATCATGACCCTCTTTCTCGCCGGTCACGACACCACCGCGAACGCGCTCAGCTGGACCTGGTATTTACTCGCGCAAAATCCCAAGGTTGACGCAGCTCTCGGAGCAGAACTTCGCGAAGTGCTTGGAGATCGCGCACCGGTCCCGTCCGATCTCGCGCGCCTCCCCTACACCGAAATGGTCATCAAGGAATCGATGCGCCTCTACCCGCCAGCCTGGGGCGTAGGCCGCCGCGCCATCCACGACTATGAACTCGACGGCTACGTCATCCCCGCGCGCACCAATCTCTTCCTGCTCCAATGGGTCACCCAACGCGACGCCCGCTTCTTCCCCGACCCCGAGCGCTTCGACCCCGAGCGCTGGCGCCACGACCCCATCCGCACCGGCAAAATCCCCCGCTTCTCCTACTTCCCCTTCGGCGGCGGCCCCAGAGTCTGCGTAGGCGCAGGCTTCGCCATGATGGAAGCCACACTACTCCTAGCCACAATCGCCCAAAAATTCCGCCTCACGCTAGCCTCCAATCAATCCATCGAGCCCCTATTCTCAGTAACGCTGCGCCCCAAAAACGGCATCCGCATGCACCTCCACCCCCGCAGCGTATAGTAGCACAGGCATTGCCGATCACGAATGTAACTGCGATAATGTAACTACAGCTCCGAAGTAACGCTGATGCGCGTAACTTGGGACGAGCGAAAGAACCGCAGCAATGCGGCCAAACACGGGATTTCCTTCGAAACGGCGGCTCTTGTGTTTGACGATCCGCAAGCACAGAGTCGTCTGGAGCGCATCGTCGACGGCGAAGAACGATGGCAAACGATAGGCTCCGTCGGAGGGATTCTCATCCTTTTCATTGCTCACACCTGGCACGACGAGGATGGCGAAGAATCGATTCGCATTATTTCCGCCCGAAAGGCCACGGCGCGCGAAAGGACACTTTATGAAGTCACTCCTTCTAGGCGTGCAAACGAAAAAAGAACTGCGAGCGCTCGCAGCAAGCCCGCACAGCGAAATCGACCTGACATTCCGGAGATGTGACTGGAGTCGGGCGGTTGTGGGAAATTCTATCGACCGATCAAAAAGTCGCTTACGATTCGCGTCGATGCGGATGTACTAGCCTGGCTCCGGTCGCAAGGAAAGGGCTACCAGACGCGCATCAACCAACTACTTCGCGCTGCGATGAACACGCCGGCCCGCAAACGCCGGGCTTGATGTCTCGTCTGTCGCGTCTTACTCGTACCGAAGCGCAACCATGGGGTCCACGCGCGTAGCCCGCCGCGCAGGAACGTAGCAAGCAAGAAAAGCCACCGCGCTCAGAATCACAGTCACAACAATAAGTGTCACCGGGTCGCTAGCCCGCACACCGAATAACATTTTCGCGAGCAGCCGCGTGAGCCCGAGTGAGGCGGCGAGACCAATAGCAACTCCCAAGAATGTCAGGCGTGCGCCGTCCCCTAGAATCAATCGCAGCACGTCGCTTCGCTGCGCCCCCAGCGCCACCCGCACCCCAATTTCACGCGTGCGCTGACTCACCAAATACGAAATCACGCCGTACACCCCGATGGCCGAGAGCATCACGGGCCAGCGTCGGCGAATATGCTAAGAAGAATCATCGCAAACCGCTGACTCGCGACTGTTTCAGAAACGAGTTCGTCCAACGATTTGAACTCAAACAGCACCTGGTCCGGGTCGAAGTTCCGGGAGGCGGTGCGAATCGCATCTACCGACGCCAACGGAGCTCCGGAAGTACGCGCCACGATCTCCATACCGGTGAAAAGCTTCACGATCCGGTCCGGCAGCTGAGCGATCGCGTAATAGAACTGGCCCTCGCGATCCCGGCTTGCGGTGTCGCTCGGGCCTGTCTGCTTTGTGTGACCGACGATCCCGACGATTTCCGAATGAAGCAAAGGCCCCATCAGGTCGGTATCAATTTGCCTGCCAATCGGATCTTCGTTCGGGAAGAACTCCGGGCAAAGTTCTCGTCGATCACGACCACACTCCGCGAGTTCTCAGTATCGTCTGGAGAGATAAACCGCCGCGAAGAAGCGGAATTCCCATCGCTTTGAGGTAGTCGGGCTGAACGGCGTACCAGATTCCGATACTCATTTCGTTTTGGGATCAAAGGCTTAGGCTTCCCCTCAATCCAGAAAGGCATCTGCGCTGCATCGCCCACCGGAAGCCCTCCGCCAACGCCGGATGCGGCGACAACAACAGGCACAGACTCGATATTCGCCGTCGCCTCGCGTAACGCTCGCCGCTCGATTGAAACGTCCGCTCGTTCCGACGCCGACAGCATAAGGCCAAAAGTAAGCGCGTTGTGCGGATTGAATCCCGGATTCACTCTCCAAATCTCGATGACGCTGCGAATCATTAGGCCCGCTCCGGCGAGCAGGACGACGGAAAGGGCCAGCTCAGCAACAACGAATACCGCTTGGACTCGGTGCGGCGCACCGGTCGAGCCACGACCATCCGCTTTTAGCGAGACAGACACGTCAGCGCGGTAGGTTTTCAGGGCTGGCGCCAGCCCGAACACGATCCCGGTTAGAACTGCTGCTGCGAAAGTGAAAAGTAGCACCGGCACGTCGAGCCGAATTTCACCGGTGCGGGGAAAAAATGCTGGCAGGTTTGCCAGAACGCCTTTCGTGCTCCAGTGGGCGACGAGGAGTCCCAACAGGCCGCCTGTGATGGCTAGCAAAACGCTCTCAGTCAGCAGCTGACAGATCAAGCGGATTCTCTGGGCACCGAGCGCGCGCCGGATCGCAAATTCACGTGCGCGAGCCGTAAAACGCGACGAAGCGGATGGGCCGCACCGGCAACAGCGAGGCTAAACTTCGGAGTGATCGCGTTTGTCAGCCCCTACGCCGAGTCGGGCCCGACGATTCTCCAGGCTGGCGCGCACGAACGCGGCAAACAGCGGATGCGGGGCAAGCGGCTTCGATTTGAATTCAGGATGAAACTGGCAGCCAACGAACCAGGGATGATCGGGCACTTCGACGATTTCGACATACACGCCATCGGGCGTCCGGCCGGTGATGCGGAAGCCGGCGCGCGTGAGCGTCTGCTCGTACTCGCAATTAAATTCGTAGCGATGGCGATGGCGCTCGGAAATTTCGAGCACGCCGTAAGCCTTATGCGCAAACGAGCCGGGCTCGAGTTTGCACGGCCACGCACCAAGACGCATCGTGCCGCCCATCTCGTCCACGCCGAGCAGTTCGCGCAATTTGTAAATCACGCGATTCGTAGTCGAGGGATCGAACTCCGTGCTGTCCGCATTTTCGATTCGCGAAACCTGCCGCGCATATTCGATCGTCGCGCACTGCATGCCAAGGCAAATCCCAAAGAACGGAATTTTCTTCTCGCGCGCATAGGTAATCGCCTGAACCATCCCGGCGATGCCGCGCTTGCCGAATCCGCCGGGCACCAGAATGCCATCGGCGTGCCGAAGCAGCCTGTCCGCCGCTGCGGGCGAATCAAGATCCTCGGCTTCAATCCACTCGAACACGACGCGCTGCCGATTCGCAAGACCGCCGTGAACCAGCGCCTCGCGCAAACTCTTATACGCATCCTCGAGCTGCACATACTTCCCCACCACGCAGATGTGCACCTCTCCCTGCGGATGCTCGAGCGTCTCGAGCATCGCCAGCCAGCGGCTCAAATCGCGCGGCGGCGCTTCGAGGCGCAGCAGCCGGAGAATCTGCTCGTCGAGCCGCTCCGCTGCGAGCGACATCGGCACCTCATAAATATTTCCAACGTCGGGCGCGGAAATCACGCACGACTCGTGCACGTTGCAGAACAGCGCGATCTTGCCTTTCAGATCGCTGCCGAGCTGCCGGTCGCTGCGGCAAATCAGAATATCGGGCTGAATTCCGATGCTGAGCAATTCCTTCACGCTGTGCTGCGTCGGCTTGGTCTTCAATTCGCCGGCGGTCGGGATAAACGGCACCAGCGTGAGATGAACGAACAGAACATTCTCCGAACCCATCTCCAGGCGCATCTGCCGAATCGCTTCCAGGAACGGAAGCGACTCGATGTCGCCCACCGTTCCGCCAATTTCCACGATCACCACGTCAACTGCATCCGCAACCTTGCGGAACGCAGCTTTAATCTCGTCGGTGACGTGCGGAATCACCTGCACCGTCTTGCCGAGATAATCGCCGCGGCGCTCTTTCGCAATGATCGACTCGTAGATCCGGCCGGTAGTCCAGTTATGATCGCGCGTCAGATGCGAATTCGTGAACCGCTCGTAGTGCCCCAGGTCCAGATCGGTCTCCGCGCCGTCGTCGGTAACAAACACTTCGCCGTGCTGATAGGGCGACATCGTGCCGGGATCAACGTTCAGGTACGGATCGCACTTCTGGAGGGTGACTTTAAGACCGCGACTTTCGAGGAGACAGCCGATGGAGGCAGCCGCTACGCCCTTGCCGAGGGAAGATACTACGCCGCCGGTTACAAAGATGTATTTCGGGGCGGCCCGCAAAGCGCTCGAATTCCTCCGCTGGAATCGGCGTACTCGGCATTATGTTCGGAAACGCGCCGCGTGTCAAATCGCGTTCAGAAATTATTTTCGCGGCGCGCGATCGGCACAGCGTCAGGAAGCAGCGCGCTCCTGCAGAATTTTTTCCACGCGCTGGATGTCCGCAGGCACATCAACGCTGATCGCGTCGTAATCCGTTTCCACGCCGCGAATCCGGAAACCATTCTCGAGCCATCGAAGCTGCTCAAGCTGCTCCACAGCCTCGAGTTCGCCGGGAGGAAGCGTAGGAAATTCGAGCAAAGCCTCGCGGCGAAAAGCATAAAGCCCCACATGCTTCCAGTGATGCGGCGCCGCCGCTGCCTTCGTATCGCGCACCCACGGAATCGGCGCCCGCGAAAAATAAAGGCAGTTCCCGTCAAAATCGCGCACCACTTTCACGATATTCGGATCCATCACGTCGTTCGCCTGCGTAATCGCCGTGCAGGGGGTGGCGATTTGGATGGAATCGTCGTCGAGCATTTCGGCAACAACAGCGTCAATGGTGCCAGGGTCGATGAGCGGTTCGTCTCCCTGGACGTCCACATAGATCTCGGCTTCCAGGTGCGCCGCTATTTCGGCCACTCGATCCGTGCCGTTGCGATGGTCGTCGCCGGGTGAGGACGGCTTCCCCGCCAAACTCCTCGACCGCCTTCTTGATGCGGTCATCGTCCGTGGCCACCACCACCCGCGCCACATGCGCTGCTTGCCGGACTCGCTCTACCACGTGCTGGATCATCGAGCGGCCCGCAATCGAAGCCAAAGGCTTGCCCGGCAGGCGGGTAGAGGCGTAGCGGGCCGGAATTACGGCGAAAACCTTCACGCTCGAGCCGGTATTTTGCGTGGCCATAGCGGCGCAGTCAACCCTTTCTCCCGAAGCTGAGTCTAACACCATGCGATGAGGTTCGCCGAGTGAGGCAGAAGTGGCAGGCCGAAAGAGGCTGGCGCCAGGTCTGTCACCGCCTCGGAAATACATATTTCACCTGCTTGTTTTCGAAAAGCATGGTGATACAATTTCGGCAGCAGCATAGGCCATTTCGGGGGCATCCTTGAAATACCGCGCGACGCAGCCCGGAGCAAGATGGGGGCTCGCGGCAGTTTGTGCGGTAGGAATCCTCTTAGCGGTTCCACTCTTCACAACTCCAGTTTGGGCTCAGAACGAAGCGCCGGGTCCGGTTAAACCCGCTCGCACAGAAAAGCCCGGCAAAAAACTCAAAACTGAAACGGAAATGACCTTGGTCAACGTGACCGTGACCGACCCTTACGGGCGCCTGGTCACCGGGCTCGAGCAGGACGCGTTCCGCATTTTCGAGGACAATACCGAGCAGGAGATCGTTCGATTCTCGAGCGAGGACGTGCCCATTTCGATCGGCGTGATTTTCGACATGAGCGGCAGCATGACCGACAAGATTGACAAGTCGCGCCTGGCAGCGGTGCAATTCTTCCGGACGGCCAATCCGCAGGACGAATTTTTCCTTGTGGATTTCAACGACCGCGCGGAACTCGTGAGCTCGTTCACCGGAAGCGTCGAGGAACTGCAAAACCGGCTGATGTTCACCGCGGCAAAAGGCGAGACGGCGCTCTTCGACGGAATTTATCTGGGTCTCAGCCAGATGAAAGGAGCACACAACACAAAGAAGGCGTTGCTCATCATATCTGACGGGGGCGATAATCACAGCAGGTACACGCTGAACGACGTTCGCAACTTTATAAAGGAAGCGGACGTGCAGATTTTCGCGATTGGGCTCTATGACCCGACCGGTGGCCGTACACCGGAAGAAGCAAGCGGGCCTTCCCTGCTAAGCGATTTAACCGCCATGACCGGCGGCCGGACATTTGTGGTGAACCAGATTGCGGATCTGCCGGACATTGCTTCAAAAATCAGCATGGAGTTGCGAAACCAATATGTCGTGGGATACAGACCGAGCGATCATGCGCACGACGGCAAATGGCGCAAGATCAAGGTCAAGCTGCACCCTCCAAAGGGACTTCCTCCCCTCACCGTGTATTCGAAGACGGGCTATTTTGCGCCCGGCCACTAGAGGTCATCGTTCCGCAATTGTCATTCTAGCGCTGGCGAGTTTTTGCCTATTAGCGCCGCGTGTTCACGCGCAGGGGGCAATTCCCGGCCCGCCGCCGCCGCAAAATCCGGGACAGCAGAAAGGCGTCATCAAAGCCAACGTCGACCTTGTGGTATTGCACGCCACCGTGGATGACGAGAAAGGCCAATTCGTCGGGGATCTGAAGCAGGACAATTTTCGCGTCTTCGAAGATAAGGTGGAGCAGAAGATTTCGCTCTTCTCGCGCGAAGACATTCCCGTGACGATGGGACTGGTGATCGACAATAGCGGCAGCATGCGGGAGAAGCGCGCACAGGTGAATGAAGCGGCGCTCACGTTCGTGAAAACAAGCAACCCGCGCGATGAAGCATTCGTCGTGAATTTTAACGACGAATATTATCTCGATCTGAACGAAGACTTCACGAGCGACCAGAAGGAATTGAACGAAGCGCTTTCAAGGATCGATTCGCGCGGAAGTACCGCACTCTACGACGCAATCATCGGATCGCTCGACCACCTGAAAAAAGGACATAAGGACAAGCGCGTGCTGCTCGTCATCACCGACGGCGACGATGATGCCAGCCGGAAATCCTTTGAGTACACGATCAAGGTGGCAGAGCAATCGGACGCTGCTATTTACGCGATCGGCGTTTTCAGCGAGGACGACCGCAAGCACAGCAAGGGCATGGTGCGGCACTCGAAAAAGATTCTAACGGAGCTTGCGACGGCAACCGGGGGGCTGGCTTATTTCCCCGATAATCTCGAGCAGGTGCAGGCGATCTGCGGGCAAGTAGCACGCGACATTCGAAACCAGTATGAATTGGGCTACTATCCAAGCAACTCCGCGAAGGATGGCACGTTCCGCACCGTGCAGGTCCAAGTGGTGGCGCCAAAAGGCCACGGAAAATTAGCGGTCAGGACTCGGGCCGGCTACTACGCCCAGAAGGCTTCGCAAGGCCAATAACTCGTAGCAGAAAGTTGTCGCGCGCGATTCGCCGGCGCGATTACCTCGAAACCAATTCCAAAAAGCTGGTCCCGTGCGGGATTTCTCCGCCGAAATTTTCAGCGACCGTTTGCCCCATGTCCGCAAGCGTCGCGCGCGTACCCAGGTTTCGTCCGTATGCTGACCGCGGAGTGTAGGCCAGGATCGGAACATATTCGCGGGAGTGATCCGTAGTGGGATTCACAGGATCTGGATCGCAACCGTGATCCGCGGTGATGATCAACAAATCAGAAGGCTTCAGGAGGTCGAGAAACGGCCCGAGCTGCTCGTCAAATTGCTCGAGTGAGCGCGCGAATCCCTCTACATCTTTGCGATGGCCGTAGAGCATGTCGAAATCAACCAGATTCGCGAAGATCAACCCTGTCTCGCGTTGCGCGATCGCTTCGGTGAGCTTCGCCATCCCGTCGGAATTATTCTTCGTGGTGACGTAGTCGGGTACACCTCGACCGTTATAGATGTCGTGAATTTTGCCGACGCCGAACACCGGTGTGCCGCGCTCGGCGAGAACATCAAGCAGCATCGGCTTAGGCGGCTCGACAGCGTAATCGTGACGGCGCTCGGTGCGCTGAAAATTGCTTGGCGGCCCGGCAAACGGGCGCGCGATCACGCGCCCCACGCGATTAGGCCCGTCGAGAATCTTCCTCGCGATTTCGCACATGCGATACAAGCTCTGCGATGGGAATCACGTCTTCGTGTGCGGCGACTTGAAAAACGCTGTCGCCGGAGGTGTAGACAATCGGGAAGCCGGTGGTAACGTGCTCGAGGCCCAGTTCTTTAATGATTTCAGTTCCTGATGCCGGTTTGTTGCCGAGCGTGCGGCGGCCGATCTGGCGCTCGAACTCCGAGATCACATACTTCGGAAAGCCATTTGGATAAACGGGAAAAGCCTGGTCGAGCCAGACGCCGGCCATTTCCCAATGACCAGTGGTGGTGTCTTTCCCTGGGGATTTTGTGGCGCCCTTTCCATAACTTGCGGCGGGGTGTTCGGGCGGAGTTATGGATTGAAGCGGAGCAATATTGCCGATGCCGAGTCGCTGCAGATTTGGAATTCGCAGCGAACGTGAGCGAGCGATGTGGCCGAGCGTATCGCGGCCAACGTCTCCATAGTCATTCGCGTCCGGCAATTCGCCGATGCCCACGCTGTCCAGCACGATCCAGATAATGCGGTCAAACCTCGGACTTCCGGATGTCATCGCGGCCCCGCATAACAACTAACACAGAACGTGAGCGAAAGGCGAGAGTTCGAGTTGCAGCTGCGTGGAAATTTCTATTGCGCGGGCGGGAGCCAGATGTCCTGCTCGACGTAGGCCGTGAGAGGCGTTCCGGCGGGAATTTGAACTTCCTTGCCGTGCTTGATCAACCCGATGGGGCCGAAAAGCACGGTGAGGGCTACTGTTGCGCCGACTTTACTATCACCTTCGCGGCCTTTCGTGCCTCGAAGGCGGACGTGGTTATCGGCAACCGCCAAGTACTGCAGTTGAATATTGAGTTCGCCGCCTTTCCCCATCATCCCGGCGCGGTGAGCGTGAGAAACGATGGCTCTGGCGTGCGCGCCTTTTGCCACGACAACGGTTTGACCGACCTTCACGTCGTCATCGAGGAGGAATTCGACCGGATCGTTTTCGACAGCCGTTTTCGAACTCAGATCGCTGGCAAATTTAAGCGGCACTTCGGTTCCCTCGCGAATCAAGCAGCCCCTCGTGGCGCTGCATACTCTCCTCAGTGGGTCGGGATTTGTACTGTCATCAGGCGGCGCAGAAGCGCCGTGAAGCGCCTCGACCGAGCCAGACGGCTTGCTGCCCTGGGCGGATAGCATCGCTTCCATCACGGACGCGTCCACCCCCGCGTTCTTCAAGTCGAGAAGCGCCTGCGCGGAAACGTCGAAATCGGTTTGGTTGGCTTCGATGGCTTTAACGATGATGGACGAAGCGAGCGCTTGCTTGGTCATATCGATGACGTCTTGATTCGTCAGCGGCTTTCGCGTTTGCGCGCCAGCGGTGAAGAGGGGCGGGGAAACGAGCATCAGCACGAGGAACAGGGCGAGGTGGCGGATTTTCACGTGTTGGAACCCTCCAGGGATTCGCATCGGTGATTCAGTATACGCGGTTGAGGCGGCTACAGTATTCTCGAATCAGGTGTATTTGTCGAATGATTAACTGATCGCGATACGGATGATCCTGACAATGGGCTGGCCGAAGCGAGGTTTTCGGCTCGTTTGCCGCAGCTTGACGTAACAGCGTATAATTTTTTGTTTACACACATGGCCAAGAACCCCACAGACAAGGCGGCACTCGCAAAGGCGCTCCGTCGGGCCGGACACCACGGTAAGGACGGGTGCCGCGACGATTCCGGGCGACATCGAGGAGATCCGCGTCCGCGGCGCTCGGGTTCACAATCTGAAGAACCTCGATTTCACGATTCCTCACAACGCCATCACTGTGGTTACCGGCGTTTCTGGCTCTGGCAAGTCCAGCCTGGCGTTTGACACGCTCTACGCCGAGGGCCAGCGCCGGTACATCGAATCGCTTTCGGCTTATGCGCGGCAGTTTCTGGAGCGCATCGAGAAGCCGGACGTTGACGAAATTACCGGAATTGCGCCGGCCATCTCGATCCGGCAGAAGAATTCGACGCGGAATCCGCGCTCGACCGTCGCGACCGCGACTGAAATTTACGATTACTTGCGGCTGTTGTACGCGCGCGTGGGTCACACGTTCTGCCTGAACTGCGGCGAAGAAGTGCGCAAGGACACGCTGGACGAAATTGCGGCGCGCGTGCTGGCGCTGCCCGCGGGCCGGCGATTTTACGTCCTGTATGAGCTGAAACTGAGCCCAGAAGCGCCGGCGCCTGGGACGAAGACTAAGAAGCAGGCTCGTCCGGGACCCGAAGCGATTCGCCAGGCGCTGGTGAATTTGCGTAAGCGAGGATTCAACCGGCTTTATCAGGAAGGCCGCGTCTTCGAATTCTCGACACCGGAAGATCTGCTGGACATGGATTTCTCGAAGCCGGCGTATGTGCTGGTGGACCGGCTGGTGCTTGGGCCGGAAATTCGTTCGCGGCTGATGGATTCGATCGAGATTTGTTACCGCGAGGGGCGCGGCGAAGCGATTCTCGAATTCGTGCCCGAGGCGCCAGCCTCGGAGCCGGATTCGGCGGCTGCCGTAGGAACAAGCGCGGGCACGAGCGAACCTGCCACGCGCAGCGTCGCGGTGCCGGAGCGGCTCGTCTTCAACGAGCGGTTCGATTGCAAAAAATGTGGAGCGACCTATCAGGAGCCGGAGCCGCGCCTATTCTCTTTCAACAATCCGTATGGAGCCTGTCCGCGCTGCCAAGGCTTCGGCAACACAATTGATTTCGATCTCGATCGCGTGGTGCCGGACAAAAGCAAATCGCTCGCGGATGGCGCAATCGAACCATGGACAAAGCCGCGTTACCGGCAGCTGGCGATGGATATGCGTTCGTATGCGCGCGACAGAGGAATTCCGCTGGACGCGCCGTTCCGTCAACTGAGCGCCGCGCAACGCGATGCGATCATCGAAGGCGACCGCAAGGCGGATTTCCCGGGCGTGAAAGGATTTTTCGGTTGGCTCGAGCGCAAGAAATACAAATTGCACGTGCGCGTTTTTCTGAGCCGTTATCGCGGCTACGCGCTCTGCCCCGACTGCCACGGTACGCGACTGCGCGCCGAAGCCCGCGCCGTGAAAATCGCGGGGCGGTCGATCACGGAAGTCTGCCAAATGACGGTGAAAGAGGCGCGGCCCTTCTTTCAAGCGCTGCAGCTCACCGCCGCGGAATCTACGATTGCGGACAAAGTGCTCGAAGAGATTCAGCTGCGATTGCAATTTCTCGATGAGGTGGGACTCGATTACCTCACGCTCGACCGGTTGACGTCGACTCTATCGGGCGGCGAAGCGCAACGGATCCAGCTCGCCACGTCGCTCGGTTCGCATCTGGTGGGCGCGCTGTACGTGCTCGATGAGCCTTCGATCGGTTTGCACCCGCGCGATACCGACCGGCTGATTCGAATTTTGAAGGGCTTGCGCGATCTCGGCAACACGCTGGTGGTCGTCGAGCACGATCCCGAAACAATTCTGGCTGCCGACCATATTCTCGATCTGGGTCCCGGTGCGGGCGAACACGGCGGCAAGTTGATCTTCGCCGGCTCGCGCCAACAATTGCTGGCCGACCCCGATTCGATCACGGGGCGTTACTTGCGCGGCGATCTGAAAATCGCTGTGCCGGCGCGGCGCCGGAAGCCGCTGGGAAAGTTTTTGAAAATCACCGGCGCGCACAGCCACAATCTGCAAAGCGTGGATGTGATGATTCCGCTCGGCGTTCTTGTGGCGGTGACGGGAGTGAGCGGATCGGGAAAATCGACGCTGGTTTACGACGTGTTGTACAAAGCGCTCGAAGCCAAGCGCACGGGCGGAAATTATCGCGAATTTTGCGATCGTCTCGAAGGCGATTCGGCGCTGACCGCGATTGAAATGGTAGACCAATCGCCGATTGGACGAACGCCGCGCTCGAATCCGGCGACCTACTTGAAGGCGTTCGACGCGATTCGCGAGATTTTTGCGGCGATGCCGGAAGCGAAAAAGCGCGGGCTCACGGCGGGGCATTTCTCGTTCAATATTCCCGGCGGCCGCTGCGAAGCGTGCCAGGGCGATGGAACGGTGACGGTGGAGATGCGATTTTTGGCCGACGTGGAGCTGGTGTGCGAGGAGTGCCGCGGGACGCGCTACAAAAGCAGCGTTCTCGACGTTACCTTCAAAGAAAAAAACATCCACCAGGTGCTGCAGATGACGGCGCGCGAGGCGCTCACATTCTTCGCCGCGTATCCGAAAGTGACGACGAAGCTGCGCGTGCTCGACGAAGTGGGACTCGGTTATTTGCGGCTCGGACAATCCGGCACCACGCTTTCCGGTGGCGAAGCGCAACGCTTGAAACTGGCGGCGCATCTCACGCGACAGGAGAATGCCGGCATCCTGTATATTTTTGACGAACCGACGACGGGCCTGCATTTCGACGATATTCAGAAATTGCTGACGGCGTTTCGCAAACTGATCGACGGCGGAGCTTCGGTGCTGATTATCGAGCACAATCTGGATGTGATTAAGTCCGCGGACTGGATGATCGATCTCGGGCCGGAAGGCGGAGACGCGGGCGGACACGTGGTGGCGGCGGGGACTCCGGAACAAGTGGCGCGGAATTTGCAATCGCATACGGGAAAATTTCTGGCGCGCGCCCTCAACGGACGCAACGGCAACGGAACAAACCACGGAAATGGCGGCGCTTCCCCGAAGCAACCGAACGGATCGGCGCACGATTCTACGGTGTCATGAAGTATCGAGCGGCCGCACGCGACCCTCGACTGATGCGGTTTGCGCTCTTCGCTTTTCTCAGCTTTGCGTTTTGGCTTTTGCCGGCCGCTTCCGCGCAATCCAATACAACCAGGACCCGCATTCACGTTCCAGACGACACGCCTGATCCTGCACTCGTCGCGGCACGCGCTGCGATGGATCACAAGGACTATGCAGAGGCGGTGCGCTCGTATCAGAAATATCTCGCGACTAAGCCCGATGACGCGGATGCGCATTTCGATTTGGGCAATGCGTATGCGAGTTTAAAGCAGAACGCGGAAGCGAAAACCGAATACGAGAAGGCCATTTCGCTCGATCCCAAGCTGGATGCCGCTTATATCAACCTTGGAATCACGCTCATTGAAACTGACCCTGTGGCGGCTATCGAGCCGCTTCGAAAAGCCGCCGAGCTTCTTCCGAAAGAGGCTCGTCCGCTGTTTTTATTGGGCTGGGCTTACGAGCGATCTGGGAAACCGGACCTCGCGATTGAGAACTATCGCGCGGCGGAGAAGCTTGACGACAAGAATTCCGATATCCACTTCGCCCTCGGCCGGGTGCTTCTAACATCGAATCGGCCTGCGGAAGCGGAAACCGAATTTCGCGCCGCCATAACCTCCGACCCATCGAACGAGCAGGCCCACCTCGGTCTCTCTCAGGCGCTGATGGCCGAGAACAAATCCGAGGAAGCAGTCGCGGAGCTTGGAAAATATCTCGAAGCGCAGCCGAATGACTCCGCTGCGCGCGTCAGCCGTGCGCTGGCGCTGGCCAAGCTGGGCAAGAATGAGGAAGCGCTTGCCGAACTCGATCGCGCCGCCGGCTCGAATCAGGAATCGCTTTCGGCCCTGAAACTTCGCGGCCAGATTTTATTTCAATTGAAACGCTACGACGAGGCGATAGCGGCGCTGGAGAAAGCCGCGAAGCTCGCGCCGCAGGACGCCGACATTCCCGCGCAGATTGGTCACCTATACCTTGAAAAACGGGCCTACCCGGATGCCGCGCGCGAGTTGCTCGTCGCGTTCAAAATGAATCCGCAGTCGAATGACGTGCTGGGAGAGCTTGTAGCCGCTGAATACCTCGGGAAGAATTACGAATCGGCGCTGAAGGCGCTCGATCTTTTGTCGCAGCGGGAGGAACTGCCAGCCGGGCACTGTTTTCATCCGCGCCACTTGTTACGATAAACTAGGGCAAGCGACCCAAGCGCTCGACTGGTATCAGAAGTTTCTGCAGTTGAACAAAGATGAGAACAACGACATGTATTTCGAGGCGACCGCGCGCGTGCGCTTCTTGATTCGCGAGATTAAAGAGAAGAAGAAATAATTCCGTGATTCGCTTCGCGCACATTTCGGCGTTGCTACTTGCCCTCATGACGGTGACGGCTCCCCTCGCGGCGCAGGAATATCACACCACCGAACAATGGCGGGCGAGATATAACCATGAGGCGAATCCCGTTCGCAAGGCCAAGCTGCTGCTGCCGTTGGGCGAATCGGAATTCAAGGATGCGGAAACCGCTCTCGCGAATGATCAGACCGCTGAAGCGATCGACATTTTAAAGAAATATCTCGACGAGGCGCAATCCTGCCAGAAAGCGCTCGAAGACAAATTTCCGGACGCGGAAAGACATGCCAACGGTTACAAGCAGCTGCAGATTTCGATTCGCGAATCCTTGCGGAGGCTGGATGCGATGATCGTGGGGCTTACCGAGGACGACCGCAAGCCGTTCGTCGAAATTCGCGGCCAACTCGACGAAATCGATCGCCATCTGATTCAAATGTTGTTTCCGAAGCAGCCGGCAAATGATGCAGCCGGGAAACCGAAGCGATAGGAGGCGATCATGCGAAGCACGACGCTCGCGATTGGATTGCTCGTAGCACTGCTCGCGCATTCGGCTGCTCGCTCGACTCCGCATTCGCCGATGCCGCCTCAAGAGAGGAAAGATTATCTAAGTGAAGGCGAAGCAAATCAGATTCGCGACGCGTATGAACCCGCGGAACGGATCGGTCTGTACATGAAATTCGCCGAGGACCGGCTGAAGAAATTTCAATACGAGCTGAATCGAAAAGTGCAGGATCGCCGGCGCGCCGAAGTGTTAAACAACATGCTGAATGCCTACACTGGCTGCATGGACGACGCTGCCGACCAGATCGCGGTCGGGCAGGAGCGGCAGGCAGATATTCATGGCGCGCTGAAGCTGATGAAGTCGAAGGGAAACGAGTTTCTCGACATTTTGGAAAAGCTTCAGGAGAAAGGGCAGGAGCTGGACACTTACAAGGACAACCTGCTGGACGCGATCGATGGCACCAAGGATGCGCTTACGGACGTTGACAATGCGCTGAAGACCGCTGCGCCGCCGCCCGTGCGGAGAAGACAATCGTGAAGCGCATGCAGGGGCGCTCCCGCCTGGTTCCCGGCGGCGAGCGCATTTTCCAGCGGATCTACACGCGAATTGGCTGCGAAGGCCGGCCGCCTCATTTTGTCGTGGAGTACCATCCTTATGCGGACCTGACGCATACGATTCGTTTGCGCGAAGACACCGCGTACGTGCGCGTTTCGGATTTGTTGCGGGAGGCGCCGCGCGAGGTTTTCGAGGCTGCCGCCGGCATATTGCTTGGACGGCTTTATCGGCGACAGCCCCCGGGTGAATTCCTTGCCGCGTACCGCAAGTACACCTACGCGCACTCTACGCGGCGCAGGCTGTTAGCACTGCGGCAGCGGCGCGCGCGTCGCGTGGAAGATCGCCCGGCGGGCAAGCATCACGATCTCGGGCCGATGTTCGAGCGATTGAACGCGCGTTATTTCGAAAATTCCCTCGTGAAGCCACGCATTGGCTGGAGCAACCGCGTCTGGCGAACGCAGCTGGGTTGCTTCGATCCTGCGCTTGAGCAGATCGTGATTAATCGCCAGCTCGACCGGGCCAATGTGCCTGAATATGTCGTTGCGTATGTTCTGTACCATGAAATGCTGCATCTGAAGCATCCGATGCGATTCGCGCGATGCCGAAGAGAGTCGCACTCGGCGCAGTTTCGGGCGGAGGAAAAGAAATTTCAGGATTATGAGCGGGCGATGAAGTTTCTCAAGACTTTTCCGTCCTATTAGGACGGCGTCGCGCAACGGCGCTATTCTTTCGAGAGTTTTTCGATTTTCTTCTGGACTTCTTTCGCATCGGGCGCGCCGGGCAGCACTTTGAGGTATTCCTTGTAATATTTCACGGCCGCCTCGTTATCGTGCTTTTTTTCGTAGGCTTTTCCCAGCAGCAAGCGCGGCTTGGCAAAGTTGGGACGCTGCTGAATGGCATCGAGAAAACGGTCGATTGCGGCGTCGATGTCGCCTTTGTGAAGATAGTACATTCCCACTTCGATGTCCTGCTGGGCCGGTAGCGGATTGTACGTGGCGGCCGCTTTGGCTTTTGCCGCGTCGGATGAGATCGCGGGTGGTGCATCCGGCGCGTCTTTACCGCCGTTGTCATTATCTGCGCGCGGCTTCTTTGAGCTGGACTCTTGATCTACCGGCGGCGCGTCAGAATCTTGCTGGCTTTGCCCGCTCTGTTGTTGGTTCTGTTCTTGGTTTTGCTGCTGGCTTTTCTGTTGATCTTGCTGGCTTTGCTCCCCTTGTTGCGCCTGCTGCTTATCTTGCTGCTGCTTAGCAGGCGAGGAGGCCGCGAGAATGAAGAGCAGCGGAGCGATGAATACGATTCGTATCATGGCGATTCGTGTTGGTTTAGATTCTGTTTGCTATCATGAAAGTTGTCTTCGCGAAGCACCGACTAGTGTAACGCCTATCCATGGAACTTCGTGAAAAAGTAGCCAACCTTCCCACGCAGCCCGGGGTGTACCTGTTTCAGGATGCGGGCGGTGCGATTCTGTACGTGGGGAAGGCGCTTTCGCTGCGAAGCCGCGTCCGCTCGTATTTTCTCGACAAAAGTCAGCAGGACGCCAAGACGGGATCGCTTGTTCGCGAGATTGCCGATCTGGAATACATCGTCGTCGACAACGAGAAGGAAGCGCTGGCCCTCGAAAACAATCTCATCAAGAAGCATCAGCCTAAATTCAATATTCTGCTTCGCGACGACAAAACATATCCCTACATTCAGTACACGGCGTATGAAAAGTATCCGCGTGTTTACGTGACGCGCCGCCTGAAAAAGGACGGCTCGATTTATTTTGGACCGTATTTTCCTGCGAATCTCGCGTATCGCATGGTTCATTTAATCCATAAACATTTTCTTGTTCCCTCTTGCACGGTGGATCTCACGCGCAAACATCCCCGCCCCTGCCTGCAGTATTACATTCACCGCTGCCTCGGCCCTTGCGTCGAAGGATTGGTCACCGACGAGCGTTACGTGGAAGCTGCGCGCGACGTACGATTATTCCTGGAAGGGCGTCGCAACGATCTTTCGCGCAGCCTCGAGCAGCGCATGGCGAGCGCATCGGAAGGCGAGCGCTTCGAGGAGGCCGCCGGGTATCGCGATCTTTTGCGCACACTGGCGGAGATGGAAGAGCGCCAGAAAATTGCGGCTGCTTCGGGCGACGACACGGACGTGATCGCGTGGTACGCGGAGCCGCCGCAGGTGGCCGTGAATCTGTTTCACATTCGCGGCGGGCGCGTGGTGGACAGGAGAGATTTTTACTGGGAGAACCAGGAAGAGTTCAACCCGGCCGAGTTTCTTCCTTCCCTGCTGAAACAGCTCTACCTCGACGCTGCGTATCTTCCTCGCTGCATCCACACGCCGATTGACTTCGAAGAGCGCGAGGTGCTCGAAGAAGTTCCTCAGCGAACAAGCCAAGCATCGTGTGGAGATTTCCAACCCACAGCGCGGAAAGAAACACCATTTCCTCGAACTGGTCGAAAAGAATGCGCAGCATTCTTTCGTCCAGCGGTTTCGCGTGCTGCGGCCTTCGTCGGCGGCGATCGCGGAGGCGCTCGAATCGGCGCTGGGGCTTCTTGAGCCGCCGAAGCGAATTGAAAGCTTCGATATTTCACACACACAGGGCACGGAAACGGTCGCGTCGATGGTGGTGTGGGAAGCGGGACGAATGAAGAAGTCCGATTATCGAAAATTTATCATTCGAGGCGAAGCGGCCGTGGAAGGTGAAGCCGCTCAACCCGGCGGATTACTTCGCGACGATTTCTCCAGCATGCGCGAAGCGGTCGGAAGGCGCTATCGCCGCGTGCTGGAAGAAGGCAAACCGCTGCCTAGCTTGATCTTGATTGATGGAGGTATCGGCCAGTTGCATGCCGCCGCTCAGGCGCTGGAAAAGCTGGAGATCATCAATCAGCCCATGGCCAGCATCGCGAAGAAAGAAGAAATCCTTTACGTGCTCGGACGCGAAGACGAACCAATCATCCTCGATCGCCACTCGCCCGTGCTGCAGCTCATCCAGCAGATTCGCGACGAAACGCACCGCTTCGCAATCACCTTCCATCGCCAGCGCCGATCCAGCCGGCGTCTGCGCACTTCTCTCACTGAGATTCCCGGCGTCGGCGAGCGCACAGCTCGCAAACTGCTGCGCAAATTCGGAAGCGTCGCACGGCTCAAGGAATTGACGGTGGAGGACCTCGCTACGGAGCTTCCACGCGCCCAGGCGCAGCGTGTCTTCGCCGGATTGCATGAGGCAAATTCCGCGGAGCCAACTGTAAGATAAATTCTTAACGTGAAATGCATCTGCGCTTTGCTTGCTACCCCTATACGCCTGTGCTACTGTGAGCTTTGGAGGTGAAAAGATGGGTGATAACAGCGCTGGGTCGAAGGCGAGTTTTTTCCTTGTCGGCCTTGGCATTGGGGCGATGGTAGGTCTACTCTTCGCGCCGAAATCGGGCGAAGACACACGCGAATACTTGAGCGATAGGGCCGATGAAGGCCGCGAATATGCGCAACGCAAAGCCCGCGAACTGCGCGAGCGCGCGGAAGATCTAATCCAACGCAGCAAAGAAATTATGGCGCGCCAGAAGGATGGCCTTGCGGCGGCAGTCGACGCAGGAAAAGAAACGTACAAGCGGGAATCGAAGGTCTCGTAGGTTTTCGCAGTCGGCGCGGCAGGTTCGTTTCGTAGTAAGGAGACGTGGATGTCCGGCTGGCTCCAGGCGTTCATCGTGATAGCGGCGGTTGCCATCGTGATTCAGATGGCGATCCTGCTGGGCATGTTCTTCCAGGTGCGGACTGCGATCGAGCAGTTCACGCGAATCGCCACGGACCTGCAAAACCGGATCGATCCTATTCTTCTGCGAACGAACCGAGTTCTGGAAGATTCCGAAGATCGCATCGCAAGCATCATGGGCGACGCAGCGGAAATCACGCGCGTCGCACGCGGCTCGGCGCAGAAGATCGATCGCGTGTTCACCGATGCGGTGGAGCGGTTGCGCGTGCAGATCATTCGCGCGGATCATATCCTGACGGGGACGCTGGAAGTGGTCGAAGAATCCGGCGCAAAATTCAAGCGCACGCTATGGACGCCGATTCAGCAAGCGTCGGCGATTTTGAAGGGCATGAAGGTTGCGGTTGATATGCTTCGCGGGCAGCAGAATCGGCGGCCGGAGCCGGATGCCGCGACGGCGGACGAAGAACTCTTCATCTGATTTTGTCCCCAGCATTTGCAATTTTCCGCTTTATTTCTTTTTGGATTCTTCTTTAGTCAGCTTCATTAAATGGGCTGCGCTGTGCCGTTGGTCGAGAGGGCACGGCGTGCCGTGCCCCTACTGACCGAGTTCCCTCGTAGTGATTCTTTTTAGCGGATCCATCCGCCGCCTAGAACCAATTCGCCGGAGTAAAAGACGGCGGCTTGGCCTGGGGTGATGGCTCGTTGTGGCTCGCGGAATGTGATGCGGGCGGTGGTGGCGTCGAGCGGTGTGATTTCTGCTGCGGCTGGTTCGTGGCGGTTACGCACTCGGACCATCGCTTCCACGGGATCGCTGGGCGGCGCGATCGAAATCCAGTTCACATCGCGGACTTCACATGTGGTGCTGCGCAGATCCTGATCTTCGCCGACGACGAGGCGATTCTTCGCGCGGTCGAGCGAAACGACGTAGAGCGGACGACCCGCGGTGACGCCGATTCCCTTCCGCTGGCCGACTGTGTATTGATGCAAGCCCGTGTGGCGGCCTAGAACTTCGCCGGTCGTGGTGACGATTTCGCCGGAATCATCCGGCAGATGACTTCCCTGCTCCTGCAAGTAGCCTTCGATGAAGCGCACGTAATTCCCGGTCGGCACGAAACAGATTTCCTGGCTCTCTGGCTTTTCGGCGACGGGCACGCGGAGGCGGCGCGCGATGTCGCGAACTTCCTGCTTCGAGAGTTCGCCGAGCGGAAAATCTGTGCGCGCGAGCTGTTCCTGCGTGAGGCCGAAGAGAAAATACGATTGGTCTTTTGTTTCGTCCACGGCGCGAAGCAGTTCGTAGCGGCCGGATTCCGGATTGTGGCGGACGCGGGCGTAGTGACCGGTGGCGATGCGGTCGGCGCCGATTTGGCGGGCGGTGGTGAGGAGCTGATCGAACTTCACGTGATTGTTGCAGAGGGTGCATGGAATCGGAGTGCGGCCTTCGAGGTAGTCGTTGACGAACGGGCGGATGACGGTGTGCTCGAATTCGCGCTCGAAATTCACGACGTAGAAAGGGACGCCGAGGTGTTCGGCGACGCGGCGGGCGTCGTAGACGTCGTCGATTGAGCAGCAGCGGTGCTGGGCTGGTGCGGCGCTTTCTTCTTGCGGGAGGCGGCGCTGATTCCAGAGCTGCATTGTTAGGCCGATCATGGATTGGCCGCGGTCGTGGAGGATTGCGGCGACGGTGGAGCTGTCGACGCCGCCGCTCATGGCTACGGCGATGGCGGCGGGAGCCTTGGACTTTGCAGTCGACTGGGGTGCGATAGGGCGTTCGGAGAGTGACGGCGTCGTGGTCTCGTGGCGCAAAGGCGCACAGGCAAGAGTGCCTGTGCCACTTGAAGGCGACGCCGCTGCGTTTGCTGGGGAATTCGCGAGTATTGTGTTTAGCGGATTTAGGACAGTTGTGGTCATCGGGCGGTCACCATTGTGGCTGAGCGCGGCGAGAGCGCGCGAAGGCGACTTACTACTTCGGGGATGGAAGCGATCGCGTAGTCAATTTCTTCGGCGGTGGTTTGGCGGCCCAGGCTGAAGCGGAGGCTTGAGCGGGCTTCGTCGGCTGAGAGGCCGATTGCCGTGAGGACATGCGACGGCTCTACGGCGCCTGACGAGCAGGCGGCGCCGGTGGAACATGCAATGCCGAGCAGGTCGAGCGCGATGAGCATTGCTTCGCCGCCCGCTGCTGCGAACGAGAGATTCGTCGTGTTCGGCACGCGATGAGCCGCGTCGCCGTTTACGTTTACCGATGAGATGGCATCGAGGATTGCGCGTTCGAGGCGGTCGCGAAGTGCGGCGATGCGCTGTGGCTCCGTTGCCAAATTCGCGCGCGCGAGTTCGGCGGCTTTGCCGAGGCCGACTATGCCTGGAACGTTTTCGGTGCCGGGGCGGCGGTCGCGTTCGTGATGGCCGCCGTGAAATTGTGGGGCGAGTGGCGTGCCGGTGCGGACGTAGAGCGCGCCGACGCCCTTTGGGCCGTAGATTTTGTGCGCGGAGATGCTGAGCAGATCCACGCCGAGGTGATTCACGTCGAGCGGGAGCTTGCCTGCTGATTGCACTGCGTCGCAGTGGAAGTACACATCTGCTTCGGCGGCGATGCGGCCGATTTCCTCGATGGGCTGAATTGTGCCGAGCTCATTATTCGCGTGCATCACGCTGATTAGAATTGTTTCGGGGCGCAGGGCGCGGCAAATCTCATCGGGATCGACTACGCCCGCGCTTCCGACTGGCACGTAGGTGACTTCGATTCCCTGCTGTTCGAGCGCCTGGCAGGAATTGAGCACGGCATGATGCTCGATCGCCGTCGTGATGATGTGCTTGCGGCCCGCGGCTGACTTTGGAGCGACAGCGGAGACCAGGCCAAGAATTGCGAGATTGTCGGATTCTGTGCCGCCACTCGTGAAAACGATTTCCGAGGGCTTCGCGCCGAGAAGCGCGGCTACGGAATCACGGGCGCGATCGACTGCGGCGCGGGCGCGTTGGCCGGGGGAATGAATTGAGCTGGCGTTGCCGAAGTTGTCGGCGAGGAACGGCAGCATCGCTTCGAGGACCGCGGGGTCCACGGGGGTCGTGGCGTTGTAATCGAGATAAGCGCGCATGTGCTAGAGGCTGGAGGCTCGAGGCTCGAAGCTGGAAACGGCACGCGGGAGAGCGAAGATTTTTGAATCGTAAAATCGCATTTTATTTGCGATTAGAAAATTGCATGTAGTTGATTCGGGGATGTTTAGATTGAATTCTAATTCCAGATTTGCGATTAGAAATTGACCCCGCATCCGGGCCTGGCGATAGCGCACTAGCCGACAAATGCCGGCTGCTGGTGGGCGCCGCCTTCCGGCTTCCCTCCAACTGCATCCGAGTGTTTCTTAGAGAGCTCATATGCACATCAAGGCTAGCAGGATGCTCGGGGATTGCAAGTGGCCGTTCGTCTGGAGATGGTACAGTGGCCCGGCGAGAGAAAAAAAGAATCGAGCGTTACTTCTTGGCGCGAGCCAGCTTGACAGCTTTGTGAGCGTCCGTTAGCGTCGAAGAGCGAGCAAAATTAATTGCACGGCTTTATTCGATAGAGCGCGGAGAACAATTTGGCACAGCACCGACCGATTATCACGCTTACCACCGACTACGGGACGAGTGACCACCTCGTGGGAGTGATGAAGGGCGTGATCCTCAGTATTAATCCGGAAGTGAGCGTGGTGGATATTACGCACAGCGTGCTGGCGCACGACATTTTGGATGGAGCGCTGACGATCGGCCAGGCGTACAACTACTTTCCCGCCGCGGACGATTCATGTGGTGGTGGTCGATCCGGGCGTGGGGACGCAGCGGCGTCCGCTGCTGGTGGCGAGCGATCAGCATTATTTTGTGGCGCCGGATAACGGCGTGCTGTCGTCTGTTTACGATCAGACCGAAGCGCTGTATGCGTGGCACATCACGTCCGAGCATTATTTCCGGCAGCCGGTGAGCAATACGTTTCATGGGCGCGATGTGTTTGCTCCGGTGGCGGCGTGGCTTTCGAAATCGTGGCAGTCGTCGGCGTTTGGCGATCCGGTGGAGGATTTCGTGCGGTTCGCGTTGCCGAAGCCGAAGGTGAATGGAAACACGATCAAGGCTGTGGTGTTGAAGGTGGATAACTTCGGCAACCTGATGACGAATTTGAAGGCGGAAGACGCGCCGGCGCTTGTGGCGAATGATGGGAAGTTTGCGATTCGCGTGGGCAATGCAGAAGTGAAGAAGGTGCTGCCGACGTTCGCGAACGGCACGGCGGGCGAAGCGTTTGGGGTGATTGGGTCGAGCGGATATTTGGAGATTTCGGTGAACAAGGGTAGCGCGGCGCGGACGCTGGGTGTGGGACGCGGCGCGGAAGTTACGGTGGAGTTGGGTTAGCGCGATTTTGGCCTCATTTGAGCACCGCTTAGAGCCGATGTATGTCCTCACAGATACGAATCTGAAGAGAAAAGCCCACGACGAGAAAGGCGTCGTCGTGGCTACCTGCACATTTTTCGATAGTTATTTCTCGACGGAAGTTTGCTGTGCGAAGAATGCGTGCCACTTTCCGTTTTCCCAGACGTAGTAGTCCGCGTAGCGAGTTTCTTTGATTTTGCCGTCGTGCCCTGTCGATTGAGAAGTGCCGTAGGCAATGGCTACATTGTCGTGCAGCAGTATGGTTGGTTCTGGAAGTTTGGGGATTGGCAGGTTCTTTCCTTCGTTTTTCCGCGCGAATGCCAGCTCGTCTGATAGAAATTTTACTTCGCCGCCTCGTACGATTTCCGTGAAGTCTTTCGATAGGAGGCATAGCTCGAAGTTCGTGTCGGCCTTCAGGTAGGCCACCGTCCAGGCGTTTTCTAGGCGCTGGATTGTTGCGACGTCGCGTTGTTGTGCTTTGAGGGCGTCTATGTCGCAGGTGGTTTGGGCGTGGAGGGGAAGGGATCCTGCGAGTAAAACAAGCGAGGTAGCGAATGCCAGGTTTCGGATACGCAATTTGAGTCCTCCCGTGATTTTCAAGGAGTTTGACGCGTATAGGGTTTTGTTGTGAGCAGGGGCGGTGTTCGGTGGTTATCGGCGTCAATGAATCAAACACCTGCTGGTCTAAAGACCAGCGCTACAGAAACAACACGGGCACGACGGGTCTTCACTGGTTCAATCGTGCCAACTTAACATTCGGGCACGGCATGCCGTGCCCCTACTGAAAAACTTAACGGGCGAGGGTGGTGACTATTAGGTAGGCGCGCATGCGGGGGTCTAGCCAGTCGCGGAGGGCGTCGCCTAGGAGATTGAAGGCTAGGACGGCGGTCATTACGGCTAGGGCGGGGAAAATTACGAGGTGGGGGGCGTCGAAGAGGTGGCTGCGGGCGTCGTTGAGCATGGCGCCCCAGCTGGGCATTGGCGCGAGGACGCCTACGCCGAGGAAGCTGAGAGTGGATTCGGCGAGGATGGCGCCGGCCATGGCGATGGTGGCTTGAACGAGTACGGGTTGCAGGATGTTTGGGAGAAGATGGCGCAACAATATGCGCGCGTTTGAGGCACCGAGCGAGCGGGCGGCGAGGACGTATTCCATTTCTTTCGCTTGCAGAATTTGGGCGCGGGCGAGGCGGGCGTAGCCGGCCCAGCCGGTGATGACGAGGGCGAGAATTACTTTGCCGAGTCCCGGGCCTAGGAATGCGGCGAATGCAATTGCGAGCAGGATTCCTGGGAACGAGAGGAAGGCGTTGATGAGGACGACGTTGACGAGGCGGTCGAACCAGCCGCCGAAGTAACCTGCTACCGAACCGATTGAGAGGCCGATTAATCCTGCGCCGAGCACGACGCTGATGCTGACGAGCATTGAGACGCGCGCGCCGAAGAGGAGGCGGGAGAGGATGTCGCGGCCGAGTTGATCGGTGCCCATCCAGTGGGCGGAGCTGGGGGCTGCGAGGCGGACGGGGAGATTTTGCGCGATGGGATTGTAGGGAGCGAGCCATGGAGCGGCGAGGGCTGCGACGACCAGGATTGAAGTGAGTGCCAGGCCGATGCGGCCGGGGGTGCTGTGGCGGAGGAAGTTGCGGATGGCGTTCATCGGGTGGACAGCTCTCCGAATGAGACGGTTCGCGCCGAAGTTTCAAGTGCATGTGGGAAAGGATGGATCGTAAGAGCACAGGCAGGAGTGCCTGTGCCACTGAAGGCGAACCCCTTAAGAGAGATCCCTCGACTGCGTCCCGCGCCTTCGCTCCGCGAAGGAGAGACAAAAGCGCGCGGGACTTCGCTCGGGATGACAGGTTCGGGAGCGAGGTGCTCATTCGAGGTGCGCTCATTCGAGGCGCACCCTGGGGTCTACTGCTGCGTAGACGAGATCCGTTAGAAGATTTACGAGGACGTAGGAGACCGCGATGAGCAGGATGCAGCCCTGGAGCAGAGGGTAGTCGCGCGCTTCGATGGCTTGCACGGCGAGGCGGCCGACTCCGGGCCAGGAGAAGATTGATTCGGTGACGATTGTGCCGGCTAGGAGCGTGCCGAATTGGAGGCCGAGGATTGTGATGATGGGGATGAGCGCGTTGCGGAATGCGTGGCGAAAAAGGACGGCGCTATTCGAGAGGCCTTTTGCGCGAGCGGTGCGGACGTAGTCGCTCGAAAGCTCTTCGATTACCGATGTGCGCACCATGCGCGTGAGAATCGCGGCGAGCGCTGCGCCGAGTGTGATGGCCGGGAGAATCAGATGCAGCGGGCCGCCGCGTCCTGAGACTGGGAGCCAGCCGAGAATCACGGAGAAAATAAGAATGAGCACGGGGCCTAGCGCGAAGTTTGGCACCGAGAGGCCGAAAAGCGTCAGCACGCCGACGGCGTGATCGGTGGTTTGGCCGCGCCGCTCTGCTGCGAGCGTCCCCGCGGGAATGCCGATGGCGGCGCACACGAACAGAGCAAAGATGGCGAGTTCGAGCGTTGCAGGATAGTGCGACAGGATCACGCGCGTGACGGGCTGTTGGAAGCGGAAGGATTCGCCGAGGTTTCCGTGGGCGATGCCGGAGAGGTAGCGGCCGTACTGAACTGAAATTGGAAGGTCGAGTCCCAGCGCGTGGCGAAGTTGCTGCAAGTCTTCAGCGCGAGCGCCTTCGCCCAGCATCTGCTGAACCGGGTCGCCGGGCACGATGTGCGCGAGCAAAAAGACCATCGTGAAAATCAGCCAGAGCGCGGGCAGCGCGAAAAGTAGACGGAGCGAGATGAATCTAAGCATTTAGGGTGGAGGCCTTTCGGAGGCGCAAGCGGCAAGCAGATTCCTCCCTGCGCCGCGCGCCCACCGCTACGCGATGGGAAAAGCTAAGACGCGCGCGGCTCCGCTCGGAATGACAAAAAGTAAAACGTGGGCGGTGAGTGAGATTCATTTGTCGCGGCGAACGTGCGAGGCGCTGGCGGCGCGCCTGGCTTTCGCGATTTCCTTTCGCGGCGGCGGCTGGGAATCCTGCGCCGAATTGGAATCGGAATCGGGCGGAGCCGGCGTTGACGCCTCCGGCTTCTTTTTGCTTCCGGAAGTTTCGGCGGGCTTCACGGATTTGATCTTTACCCGCGAGACGCGGCGATGGTCCATGTCCATAACCGTGAAACGATAACCGTACGCCTCAAAACTCTCGCCGCCACGCGGAATAAACCCGAGCTGATTCAAAATGAAGCCGCCGATCGTCTCGTAAGAACTATCCTCGGGCAACTTGATGTTGTATTGGCTTTCGAGTTCGCGCACGTTCGTGGCGCCGTCAAAAATCATGGAGCCATCCGGGAGAGTCAGCGGGCGTTCGACCACGTCGAACTCGTCGTGAATTTCGCCGACCATCTGCTCGAGGATATCTTCGAGCGTGGCGAGGCCGAGAATGCTGCCGAATTCATCGACGACCATAGCGAGTCCCGTGCGGCGCGAGCGGAATTCGAGGAGAAGTTCGCTGGCGCGCTTCGTTTCGGGGACGATGAGCACGTCGCGCAGCATCGTGCGCAAATTAAATTCAGGAGGCGGCAGCCGCTCTTCTGCGGCGCGCGCGCGGTCGAGAAGAATCCAGATCATGTCCTTGATGTGCACGAAGCCGAGGATATGGTCGAGCGAGCCTTCGTACACGGGAATGCGCGAACGCTGCGTGGTGGCAAACATGCGCATCGTGTCTTCGAGCGTGGCTTCGACCGGCAGCGCGTGCACGTCGGGCCGCGGCACCATCACTTCGCGGACCTCGATTTGGCCCAGTTCCATCG
Organism: uncultured Acidobacteriota bacterium; assembly: GCA_963697645.1. Lineage (GTDB taxonomy): Bacteria > Acidobacteriota > Terriglobia > Acidiferrales > UBA7541 > Palsa-295. The sequence continues at coordinate 659,826 of CAVOOU010000002.1, forward strand.
CGCTTTGAATGAATTTCACTTCGGCGGCGGGAATCAGACCGCGGTCGTGGGCTTGCTGCACCATCACTTGCAGCTCTTCGGTGGAGCGAACGAGTGTGTGACTGTGCGGCGAAACTACGCCCAGCGCCGCTACGATTTTTTCGGCGATGCCGTCGAGAAGATCGATGGCCCAGCGGAATGTTTGCAGGAACCAATGAAATGGGCGCGCGATCAGAAGAGCGACGCGCTCAGCGCGAGCAAGGCTGAGGCTCTTAGGAACGAGTTCGCCCAGCACAACTTGAAGCATGGTGAGCAGCCCGAAGGCGAGAATGAGCGCAGCGCCGTGCGCGATCACCGCCGCCCATGGACGCGGGATTGCAGCAACGAGCGGCGAGAGAATCGCGGAGAGAGTGCTCTCGCCGAGATAACCGAGCAGAAGGCTCGCGATCGTGATGCCCACCTGAACGGCGGAAACGACTCGGCCAACGTCTGCGAGCAGCGACTCCACGATTTTTGCGCGGGGGTCGCCGGCGTCAACGAGTTGGCGGACACGCGAGCTGCGGACGGCGACGAGAGAAAATTCAGCTGCGGCGAAGAAGGCGTTCATTCCGACGAGGAAGAGGACGGCGAAGAGATGGAGGACAATCATTGGGCGCTGCCCAGTCGCACGCGGCGCAGCTTCGTTTTACGCTGCTGCTGGACGGATGAGAGGAGCAACAGTGCGGCCATCGAAGGCAATTTTAGCAAGTTGTGCGGCGCTAGAGGGGAAATCTGCGGCGGGAGCGGACGAACGAGGTAATGTTTCGCGCTGCGGGCGGTTGCTAGGTTGGAACCGGTGGGCTACACTCCGGCACTCTTTTGAGCGCTCGCGGGAATTCTTGCGGAGATTGAGGACGGCTGAATGACACGTGGTTCGCGCATTGCACGGAACGTGATCGCAACGCTGCTGGTGCTGGCGGGGATCGCGTTGCTCTCCGGATGGTGGTTCGTGCATCGGCCTCTGCCGAGGTTGGATGGGCAGATCACGATGGCGGGATTGAAAGAGGGCGTGATTGTCGATCGCGACCAGTGGGGGCGGCCGTGGATTCGCGCGAAATCGACGGAAGACCTGGTGATGGCGCAGGGATACGTGATGGCGCAGGATCGTCTTTGGCAAATGGATTTGCTTCGGCGGGCGGCGGCGGGCGATTTGTCGGAGATTGTGGGCCCTGCGGCGCTGAAAATCGACGAGGAGAATCGGATCCTCGGGATGCGGCAGGCGGCGGAGCGCGCGGCGAAGGAGTCGAGCCCGGAAATTCGCACGCTGCTGGAATCGTATGCGCGCGGCGTAAATCAATACATCGCCCAGCAGCACGGTCGACTGCCGATTGAATTTTCTTTGTTGGGCTACGCGCCGAGGCCGTGGACGCCGGCGGATACTTATCTGATCGATCTGTACATGTGGAAGACGCTTACTTCCACATGGAAGTCGAAGTTGAACCGGCAATTGGTGATGGCGAAGGTGGGAGCGGAGCGGGCGGCGCGGATGTTCGTGGAGGACTCGCCGCTCGATCATTACATTGTCGGTCAAGCTGAGCCGAGCGCGCCGGCAAAGGATAATCGGCCGTCGCGACAGGGCACGCACATGAGCGCTGTGGGGCCGGAGCAAGGCGGGTCTGCTCCATTCGCGTCACAGGCAGGTGGCGAAGCAATCGATTTCCTGGCGCAATTCGAGGAGGAGTCGTCGGAGATTATCGGCAGCAATAATTTCGTTGTGAGCGGGGCGCATACGGCATCGCGCAAGCCTCTACTGGCAAATGATACGCATCTTGCGCTGAGCGTTCCGTGCATCTGGTATCTGGTTCATCTGACGGCACCGGGATGGAATGTGGAAGGGTTCGCGCTGCCCGGGGCGCCGCTCGTGATTATCGGACATAACGAGCGCATCGCGTGGGGATTCACGAACAGCAACGCAGATGTCCAGGACTTGTATACCGAGACGTTCGATCCAAAAAACGCGCTCAACTATCGCGCGGATGGAAAGTGGATTTCAGCCGAGGTGCGAAAGGAAAAGATTCCCGTTCGCGGGAAGGCGGATGTGGAACTCGACGTCACGGTTACGCGGCACGGGCCAATCGTGTATCGAGAACCGGAGAGCGAGGGTGGTCACGCGTATGCGCTGCGCTGGTCGGCTCTGGAACCCGGTGGACTCGATTTCGGATTTCCGCTGCTGGGACGCGACGAGCAATTGGAACGAATTTGTCGAGGCCACGCGGCATATCTCCGGCCCGGGACAGAACACGATTTACGCTGACGTGGACGGCAACATCGGATTCACCATTCCGGCGCGAATTCCGATTCGAAGCAGCGGGAACGGCGCGCTACCCGTGTCCGGCGACACGGATGAGTTCGATTGGAAAGGTTACATCCCGTTTGAGGAGCTGCCGCGCGTTCTGAACCCGCCGGATGGAATCATTGCGACTGCCAATGCGCGCACGGTCGGGCCCGGATATAAATATTTCTTGAGCGGACGGCAGGCGGGGCCATTTCGTACTGAGCGGATCTACCAGCTGCTTTCTGGTCGAACCGATTTGAAGCCTGAAGATATGAACGCAGTTCAGAATGATATTGTGAGCCTGCCGAATCAGTTTCTGGCTGCCCAGCTCTTGACGGCCGCGCATTCGACGCCTCCGAAAGATCCGCGCACGCAAAAGCTGATTGCTGGATTGATTGGTTGGGACGCGAAGGCTACGGCCGATTCGATTGAGACGACGTTTGTCGAGTTGACGCGGCATGCGCTGTTTCACAATCTGCTTGCGCCGTATCTGGGCGACGAGACTTCAAAGTACGAGCTTTGGGAACCGCGAAGCCTTTATAACGAGGTGTGGTGGCGCGACAAAGTGTTTCTTGCAAACATTTTGACACAGAGGCCGCCGGACTGGCTTCCGAAAGGTGTGGTCAACTACGATGTGCTTTTGATCTCCAGTGCAAACGATGCGGTGGACGCGCTGGCAAGAGAAACCGGAACGAGCGACGTGTCGCAGTGGCGATGGGGCCGTTTTCACCCGCTGAATATGGTTCATCCGCTCGGCCGAAGCGGCACGCTTCACGCTCTGCTGAGTATCGGTCCTTACGCGGACGGCGGCACGCTCGATACCGTAAAAGCGATGGGTGTGGGGCACGGGCCTGCAATGCGCATGGTTTCTGATTTGGCAAATTTCGATAATTCGCTGATGGAGATTGCGACTGGCGAATCGGGGCAGGCGGCGAGCCCCTATTACCGCGACGAATTTCGGGAATGGTTTGAGGGGCGCGGCATCCCAGCGCCATTCAGCGAAGCAGCGGAAGAGAAAACGCGGGCTCATCGCTTGATGCTCGTGCCGGCAGGGGGAAGCGCTGTCTCTGCGGAGTAAGCAGAGACTGTTGGCTGCACAAGGCCATTGTTGACGTTCTCCATCGTGGGATAGAATGCTTCCAGCAATCACGCACCCAATTTTTCACGAATCGCAATAGTGGTTTGTGGTACTTGGAAGTATATTGCGAGTATATGACTGTGAAGGAAAACTGTCGCGATGCCGTCAGCCGGTGCGGCGTACGGAACATAGCGGCTGCTCGTCTTTTTGGGGGCAAGCTGCCAACGATAGATGGAGCGCCAGGACAAGATGAGTTCAGCAAGCAATAAAGCGGCAGAGGCCCCGCGCAAGGGAGAATTTGAGAAGTCTCTCACGCGCCTCGAGGAAGTGGTAAAACGTCTCGAAAGCGTGGAGCTCTCGCTCGATGAGGCGATGAAGCTTTTTGAAGAGGGCGTGAAACTCTCGCGCGATTGCCAGAAGCAACTGGAAGAGGCGGAAGGCCGCGTGGAAATTCTGCTGAAAAAGGCGGATGGCAAACTTGTCGCGGAGACGTTCGAGCCTGAAGATGAATCCTCCTAGCCGCGGCAGCACCGCACGAGCGCGCAATTTCGATTTTGTGTCCATCGCGCCCACCACATGAGCATCCCACAATTTTTTGAGTCCGACCGCGCGGGGATCGAGGAAGCGCTCGATCGCCTGCTGCCGAAGGAAGAGGCTCAGCCCGCGTCCATCCACAAAGCAATGCGGTACAGCGTATTCGCCGGCGGCAAGCGCGTTCGGCCGATTTTGTGCCTGGAAGCCGCGTCGATGTTCAGCGAGAATCCGGTCGCGGCTGTTTCCGCCGGCTGCGCGCTTGAATTCATCCACACCTATTCGCTGATTCACGATGATCTTCCCGCGCTCGACAATGACGATTTCAGGCGCGGCAAGCCGACGTGCCACAAGGTTTTCGGTGACGCGATCGCGATTCTCGCCGGTGATGCCCTGCTGACGCTGGCATTTCAGACGCTGGCTTTCGTGCCGGTGGAACCGCAGCGCCGCTTGAATATTCTGGCGACGATTGCCCAAGCTGCTGGCACCGACCGTGGAATGATCGGCGGACAGGTGGCGGACCTCGAAGCGGAAAAAAAGGCGCCCGACGTCGGCACTCTCGAGTACATTCACCGGTCGAAAACGGCAGCGTTGATTCGCGCCTCGATCGTGGCGGGTGGAATCGCCGGCGGCGCGACGAACGAGGATGTGGAGCGTCTGCGACGCTTCGGCGAAAATATCGGCTGGGCGTTTCAGGTGGTGGACGACATCCTGGACGTGGAGGAATCATCCGCCGTGCTGGGCAAGACCGCTGGAAAAGATCAGGCGCAGCAGAAAGCGACTTATCCGGCGCTCTTTGGAATTTTGCAGTCGCGCGATATTGCGGCGGATCTGGCGGCGAAAGCTCTCAGCGAACTGGACTGCTACGGCGAACGCGCGTCGCGCCTCCGCGAACTGGCCCAGTTTCTTGTAGCGCGGCGATCTTAGTTCACGCGATTTCGGCCTCTTCCCGCAAAATGCCCCCGAAAATTGAAAAGACGCGCCTCGACGTTTTGCTCGTAGAACGCGGCCTGGCGCCATCGCGCGAACGAGCGCAGGCGATGCTCCTCGCTGGAAATGTGCGCGTGAATGGCAAGCGCATGGATAAACCGGGCACCCGCCTCGCGACCGATGCTCAGATTGAGATAGCAGGCGAAATCCAGCGATACTCGAGCCGAGGCGGATTGAAACTCGAGGGCGCGCTCGAAGATTTCGGCGTAGCACCACAAGATAAAACTTGTCTCGACGTGGGAAGTTCCACCGGTGGATTCACGGACTGCCTGCTGCAACATGGAGCACGCGAGTCTATGCCGTCGATGTGACCATCAATCAACTCGATTGGAAGCTGCAGAAAGATGCGAGAGTAGTCACGATCGAGCGCAATGCGCGTTATTTGAAAGCTGAAGATGTGGGCGAGTGCGTAGACTTGGTGACGATGGACGTATCATTTATTTCTGTGACGAAAGTGCTTCCCGCGATCACGCCGCTGGCAAAAGCCGGCGGGGACTTTCTGATTCTCGTCAAGCCGCAATTCGAGCTCGAAAGGCAACAGGTCGGCAAGGGCGGAATCGTGCGCGACGCCGCCTTGCAAGAAAAAGCGGTAGCGAACGTGACTGCTGCAGCCGGTGCGCTGGGCCTGGAAATCGTGGGAGTGCGCGCCAGTCGCATCACCGGCACCGAGGGAAATCAGGAGTTTTTTCTCCACGCCCGCCGCGGCGGATAGGATAGAATTCGCCCTCCACTCATGATCCGAGCCGTCGGAATCGTTTGCAAACCAATCAAGGAAATGGTCGCGACGGTAGTGCCGCCGCTGATTGCCTGGCTCCACGAGCGCAAAATTGAGGTGCACGTCGACGTTGAAACACAAGGCTGCGTCGAACTCAACGTCCCGTGCGTCGCCCGCGAAGCGATGGGCGAGAAAGTGGATCTCCTGATCGTCCTCGGCGGCGACGGCACGCTACTAGCCGCCGCGCGTGCGTTAAAAGGTCACAACGTTCCGATTCTCGCCGTAAATCTCGGCAGCCTCGGCTTTCTCACCACGATTACGCTCGACCAGCTCTACCCCATGCTCGAGCAGGTGCTCGAAGGACACCATCGCACCAGCGAACGAATGATGCTCGAGGCGCAGATTCTCCGGCGCGGTAAAGTTGCCGAACACCAAACGGCCCTCAACGACGCCGTTGTCAACAAGGGCGCGCTATCGCGTATGCTCGATTTCGATTTGTACGTTGATAGCGACCACGTTGCGCGATATCGCGCCGACGGATTAATTATCGCGACGCCGACCGGCTCAACTGCTTACTCACTGGCCGCCGGCGGCCCCATCATCCAACCCGGCATCGACGCCTTCGTGATCACGCCCATCTGCCCGCACATGCTGACCAATCGCCCGCTCGTGGTTCCCGACACGTCGCGCACCGAGATTGATTTCTCCGCCTCGGAAGAGCCCGTATACATGACGCTTGACGGGCAAATCGGATTTGAGCTGGGCCCGGCGGACCGCGTGCTAATCACGAAATCGGAAAACAAAGTTACTTTTGTTCGCCCGCCGCGAAAAACTTACTTCGAGGTATTACGCAGCAAGCTACGTTGGGGAGAACGCTAGCGGCTCGAACGTCAGGGCGCCACCCAAGCAATTACTTCACCTTGAGAACCACCAGCGTGCGATCGTCCGCCGGGTGAGCCCCGCCGGAAAACCGATCGAGCTCCTCAAGGATTCGGTCCGCCAATCCATCTGGCGTGAAATCGTGGTGCTCCGAGATCAATTTGCAAACACGATCGTGGCCGAAGAATTCTCCGGCGGGATTTTGCGTATCGCCGATACCGTCCGAGTGAAACACGACCACATCGCCGGTATCGAGAATGAAGCTGCGCTGGTCGTAAGTCGCTTCCTCGAAAATTCCGAGCGGAAACCCAGCCAGTCGAATCTTTTCGCAGCGTCCACCATGAAACAGAAACGGCTGTTCCTGCCCGGCATTTGCAACTCGCAATTTGCGCCGCCCGCGATGCCAGGTTGCAAAGCAAAGCGTCATGAAGCGGCCCTCGATCATGCGCTCGCCCAGAAACCCGTTGATGGCACGAAGCATTTCGGCCGGGCCGATGTTTTTGTGGCGCGAGGCTGCGAAGCGTCCCGATGCCCACGGCGCCGTAAAGCGCAGCCGCGCTTCCCTTCCCGCTCACGTCTCCTAACGCAATCGCGAGCTCCTGCGGCCCATAACGCAAAAAATCGTAAAGGTCGCCGCTCAGTTCGCGCGACGAAACGACACGCGCCGCAATATCGAGTCCGTATTCGGGGCCGGGAAGACGCGGCAGCATCGCACCCTGAATCCGGCGAGCGGCCGTGAGATCGCGCTCCATGCGCGCTTCGTCGCGCGCCACTTGCTCATAGAGCCGCGCATTTTCGAGCGACACCGCAAATTGCGCTGCAAGAATCGAAAGCACCTGCACGTGATCCGGTGTGAAGTAATTCAGCTGCGGGCTTTCGAGATCCATCACGCCGATAACGCGATCCTGATACAGCATCGGCACCGCGAGCTCCGAGCGCGTCTCCGGATTCGCCATGACATAGCGCGGATCGAGCGCAACATCCGGCACCACGACGGCTCGCCGCAGCGTTGCCGCCGCTCCGACGATTCCTTCATGCGCCGGCACCGCGTTCTTTTCCTGAACGCGCTGCCCAAATTTCACCGTCACGCGATGACGAAAAACGTGCTCAGTTTCCTCGTACAGCAAAATGCTGAAAATCTGGTAATCAATCAGGCGTTTCGTGAGCTCCGCCGCCCGGCGCAGCACTTCCTCCACACGCAGAGTCGAATTCGCTTCGCGGCCAACTTCGTTGAGCAGCAACAGCGTCTCGGCTTGATTTCGCTCATGCTCGTAAAGTCGCGCGTTTTCAACCGCCGTGCTGATGCGGCTCGCCACCAGCACCAAAATGTTTTGCTGGTCGGGCGTGAAGTAATCCGGCTGGCTGCTCTCGATATCGAGCACGCCGATCACGCGCCCGCCGTGAATCAGCGGAACCGCGAGCTCAGAGCGAACGCTGTCGAGAGCGTTCAGGTAGCGCTTGTCTTTGGTAACGTCGCCAACCCGTATCGGCTGGCCGGTAGCAGCCGCGGAACCGATAATCCCCTCGTCCATCGGAATGCGCCAGTGCTCCACCACTTCCGGGCGATGCCCGATGGCAAAGCGAAAATACAGCTGATCTGAATTTTTCTCGGGAAGCAGGACGGCAAACACTTCGTAGTCGATCAGGCGCTTGATTTGCGCGGCGGCGCTCGCCAGCACCTCGTCGAGATTGAGCGACGCATTGATGTCCTGGCTGATGTCCGCCAGGATTGCCAGCGTCTCGGCGGGAAGCTCCACTTTCGAATTGAGTTCAGTCGAATCCATCAATCAGCTCGCGCGAACACGGTTCTCCACCTCCGCTCTGAGTCGCGCGGAGCATCGTGCACGCTTTCTTTTGTTGGAATGAATATTATATCAGGTGGGAACGAGGGTCTTTTCGAGATTGGCGCGAATTGCAAAGCTAATAATTTCCGCTCGGAGCCAAAGTGGCTGCGGCTTCCGCAGGTGACGACGCGCGTGCTTGCTCCAGAATCTTCACGCTGGCGCTCGCTCCAATGCGCGTTGCCCCTGCCTGTACCATTTTCTGAACGTCTTCCAGGCTGCGAACTCCGCCCGAAGCCTTCACTCCCAGGCCGTCACCTACCACAGCGCGCATCAAGCGCACATCTTCCGCCGTGGCGCCGCCAGTGCTGAATCCCGTCGACGTCTTCACAAAATCCGCTCCGGCATTTTTCGCCGCGAGTGAACCTCGCACTTTCTCCTCGGTGGTCAGTAGTGACGTCTCGAGAATCACTTTGCAGATGGCGCCGCCGCGATGGCTGGCATCGGCGACGCCACGAATATCCGCTTCGACCGCATCGGTCAAGCCCGGACTTGAGCGCGCCAATGTTGATCACCATATCGATTTCCTGCGCGCCCAGCTTGATGGATTCTTCCGCTTCGAATCGCTTCACTTGCGGGAGCGTGGCGCCCAAAGGAAATCCGACCACGGTGCAGACGCGCACTTCGCTTCCACGTAGCAACTCCGCCGCTTGCGGCACGTTCCAGGGATTCACGCACACCGAGGCAAATCCGAATTTCAAGGCCTCAGCACAGATTTTGGCGATGTCGTCGCGCGTTGCGTCCGGCTTCAGCAGCGTGTGATCTATCAGCCGCGCGATGTCGGCCTCAATTGGACCAACCGCAGCACCGGCAGAAATTCGCGCGGCCCCGGCCTCAACCACTTTTCGTGTCTTACGCGCGCACTTTTCAGCGCAGCGCTGGTCGCAGCCCGGGCAAACGAGCTCGTCGATTTCGAGCCCGCAGAGGTCAGTGCATTTTTCGCTGCCGAGGTATCCGAGGATTTCTTCGGTGATGGCCTGGATGACTTTGTCGAGTTGCTGCTGATCCACCCGGCACTCCCGTGCTGCAACCCGTCGCGGCGCCGAAGCCAATCCAGCGCCCGGCTCAGGATTTCAGATGCCGCTTCTCGATCGCTCGAATCTTATCCACGCGCTTTTGGTGGCGCCCGCCTGCGAACGGCGTTTCGAGCCACGCGGCCACAATTTCCCGCGCAACTTCCGACGCAATCAGGCGAGCGCCGAGCGAAAGAATATTTGCGTCATTGTGCTCACGGCTATTTCGCGCAGTGGCCCTATCATAGCATAGCGCCGCGCGGGCTCCCGGCACCTTGTTCGCTGCGATTGAGGAGCCGATTCCGGCGCTGTCGATCACAATACCTCGCGATGCGTCGCCTCGCACCACCGCGTTGGCAACCGCCTCCGCAAAATCGGGATAGTCCACTGCGTCGCGATTCGTGGTGCCCTGATCGAGCACCGTGTATCCCCACGCAGCGAGATAGCCTTTTAATTCCTCTTTGAGATCGAAGCCTCCGTGATCCGCGCCTATCGCAATCGCGCGCGAAGCTGCGGAAGTTGGGGCTTCGGAGTCTGCTGGTTTCGGCTCCTCGAATCGAATCGTGATGCCGCGCGCTTCCGCCTCGTCGCGAGCGAGTGGCGTCACGATCGTGCCAAAAGCGACCACGAGTTCGCCGCCTTGGCCGACAGATTCCAGTTCCCGCACCGTTAGGACTTTTCGAGCCACGAATTATTCCGGGGGAAGACTGAGGACGCAAACGTCTTTCAAATTGCGATATCGTTCGGCATAGTCGAGCCCATAGCCGACCACAAATTCGTTGGGAATCGTGAATCCCACGTAATTGGCTTTCACTTCTTTGATTCGGCGCGAAGGCTTGTCCAGCAGGGCGGCGATGTGAAGCGTCTTCGGCTTGCGCTGCTGCAGGACGCGAATCAAATAGCTCAGCGTCAGCCCGGTATCAAGAATGTCTTCGACCAGCACAACATTCAGTCCTTCGATACTGCTATCGAGATCCTTCAGAACGCGCACCTGGCCGGAGCTTTGCTTCCCCTTGCCATAGCTGGAAACGGCGATGAAATCGATCGAAGTGTCGAGATCGATCTCACGCACGAGATCGGAAAGAAAAATGCACGCACCTTTCAGTACGCCGATAACGTGAACACGCTCGCCTTTGAAATCCTTCGTGATTCGTTGCGCCACTTCGCGAACGCGCTTCTGAATCGCAGCGCGCCGAATCAGCACTTTCAGTTTAGGCTGGCCAGTAACCGCCATAATGCGCGCCCCCGCAGGAAAGGCGGCTACTCTATCTCACGAACTCAGCGCTGACAAGGCAAGCATTTGAAGCGGGAGTGGCTTGTAAAGGTTAGAAATTACATCTGCGAAACGAAAAACAGCCCACGCGCTTGAATACAAATCGAAGTGCTCGGCTTTCGCGTCAGCTTTCGCGGGTTAGTTCTCTGCAGGTTTCGCTTCGGCGCCGCCTTCTTTGGCGGCCGGTTTGGAATCTTCCTCCGGCTTTTTGACCAGGTATTGCACGATCATCGAAACTCGCCGATTCGCCGGGTCTAATGGCGCGTCAGGCTTCCGAAGACTTTGGTCGGCAAACCCTCGCACTTGCGTAATCTGATCAGAGCTTCACCCCATTTTCCTGTATCAATCGCCGGGTGGCATTCGCGCGATCCGCCGATAACTCCCAGTTTGTGTAATTGCTATTCTGGGAGTACGGCTTGGCGTCGGTATGTCCTTCCACGTAGATCTTGTTGGGAAGCTTGCCCAACTCGTGAGCGAGCGCTACGAGTATATCTTTACCGTCGCCGTTGGGCTTTGCGCTTCCGCTTTCGAAAAAGGTTCCGCTTGCCGATTCCATCAATTCGACTCGTAGTCCCTCGTTGGTCACCGTCATATCGATGTGATTTTTCAGCTTGTCGATATTCGGTACCTCTCGGATCGCTTTCTGTAGCTGCTCCTTTAGGTCAGCCATGTTGTCTTTCGAAACTACGAAGTTCTGGCCGGAGCCCTGCATATCGCTGCCGACTTTTTTCGACGTGCCGGTGGGATCTTTAAAATATCCGCCGACAGCTTCCTGAATCTGCTTGCTCGAATTCAGGAGCCACAACACGATGAAAAGCGCCATCATCGCCGTCACAAAATCCGCGTATGCAACTTTCCACGCGCCGCCATGATGGCCGCCGTGGCCACCGCCTTTCTTGATAATAATGATGGGAGGTTTCGCGGTCATCGTTTGCGAGAGCGCTCTTACGCTGCAGCGGCGGCGGGTGCTTCCCCTTTATCTTTGATGAATTTCTCGGTCTCCTGAAAATCAGGGCGCACGTGGCCCGGGATCGCGCGCCGGCCAATTTCGACGGCGGTGCTCGGCGCGTTTCCCTTCATGAAGGAAATAATCAGCACGCGCAGCACGTTGTAATAGGCGTGCTCATCTTCAGCTGCCTTGCCCATATTGGCAGCCACGGGCCCCACCAATCCGTAGCAGAGCAAAATCCCGAGAAATGTGCCCACGAGAGCCGCGGCTACCTTGTGCCCAATTTCTTCGGGTGGACCACCGAGTGCTCCCATCGTGATCACCACCCCCAGAACTGCTGCGACAATTCCGAGGCCCGGAAGCGAATCGGCCATTGTAGCGAGCGCAGCGATCGGCTGGGTTGCGCCGTGATGATGAACGTCCATATCGCGTTCGATCATCTGGTCGGCATCAAACGGATCTACGCCGCCGCTCGACGCCAGCCGAATCGAATCGCACACAAATGGCAGCGCATGGTGGTCTTTCAAAAAAGATGGATACTTCGACAAGATCGGGCTCTGATCCGGCGCATCGCTATCCGTTTCAAGCGCCATGAGTCCATCTTTTCGTGCGCGACTGAAAAGCTCGTACATCATCTTCAGAGTTTCCAGGTAACGCTGCTTACTGAACTTCGTGCCCCCAAACGCCGCTCCGAGTCCCCCCGCGATTTTCTTCAAAATATGAAGCGGGTTTGCGATTAAGACGGTCCCGATCGCTGCGCCTCCGATAATCACCAACTCCGCCGGCTGGATAAGCACCTTCAGGTTGCCGTGCTCCATCAAATACCCGGCGACCACCGCACCAAAGACCACCACGATTCCAATAATCGTGAACATCGCGATCCGTTTCTCCTAAAGGTGCACTGCTCTCACACAAGGACCTTGATGCCTCTTCCACTCGCCGACGCTCCAGCTCGAAGCGCCGCTTCAGCCCGGCTAACGATCGAGTCAACCGTGTCACCTTCCGCAGAAGAAGTTCCCCCAAACGACGCTGTCACCGAAACCTTATCGCCCCACCACTTGATTTCCGTGTAGCTCACCATCTTCGTCAGGCGCTTTGCCACACTCTCGATTTCATTCGCTTTGCATTCGGTCAGCACAGCCAGGAATGTACGCTCGGAGAGCCGGCCCAAAAGATCGGTGGGCCGCAGGCTGTTTCCTAGCGTTTGTGCCACTGCGCGCTGAATCGCGGCGACTGCACGCAGGCCGTGAGCAGCCTGAAAGTGATCGATCTGGTCCACCTGAATGCAGAGAACGCTGAACGGAATTCGATATCGATTGAAAGTGCCGAGGTTCTCTCGCAACTGAAACAGAAGATACTCCCGGTTGAAGACTCCGGACTCCTCGTCGATGCAACCGAAAACCGCGAGTTTTCCTTGCCGACGATCCCAACTTGAAACGGAGAGGCTTTCCTCGAAGCTCTCCGCCGCGCCGATCACCGTCCCATGACTGTTTCGAATCGCTACCGCACGGAGTCGCACCAAGACACGGTGTCCTTCTTTGTGACAGAGCGACACGTTAATGGCCACCGGCTTACCGTCGCGCAGCACAGCTGCAATCGCATCCGCGGCATCCGTTGCGAAACTGTCGTGCCTGTCGCGATTTCCCAATAAATCGTCCACGCAGAATCGCCCCAGCACATCCTGACGAAGATGCCCCGTGATGCGTTCCGCGCCATCGTTCCAGAACAGAATCTTCTGGTTGTGATCAACCAGATAAATTCCGGTCTGAAGACTCTCAAGTACCCTTCGATAGATTTCCGGCTTGTCGAGTTCCGAGACCATATAGCTCCGTTAGAAGTTATCGGTTGAAAGCGGAACAAGTTTAGAGGTCGCGCTGAAGTGTGTCGTGAAAAGGTTCGTGGCTGAAATAAGAAAGAAACGACAGCAGAGAGAAGGAGTTCAGCAGCGTTCGATGATCGTAGCTATTCCCTGCCCTACTCCGATGCACATGGTACAAAGCGCATACCGCCCGCTGGTACTTTGCAGTTGATACATCGCGGTCGTAATGAGCCGTGCCCCGCTCGCTCCCAGCGGATGACCAATCGCGATCGCTCCGCCATTCGGATTCACGTGCGCCGCGTCGTCTGGCAGCCCCAAATCGCGCGTCACCGCGAGTGCCTGCGCGGCAAACGCCTCATTCAACTCAATCACGTCCATTTGCGAAATTTGCAATCCAGTCTTCGCCAGCACTTTGCGCGAAGCCGGCGACGGCGCAAAACCCATCACCCGCGGCGCCACTCCCGCCGTTGCCGTAGCAAGCACCCGCGCCCGCGGCGTCAGCCGGTATTTTTCAACCGCCGCTTTCGACGCCAGCAGCAACGCGCACGCCCCATCATTAATCCCCGAAGCATTCCCCGCGGTAACAGTGCCTCCTGCCTTCACAATCGGCTTCAGCTTCTGCAATCCTTCCATCGTAGTGTCCGGCCGCGGCTGCTCATCCGTCTCAAAAACCTTCGGATCGCCCTTAGCCTGGGCCACCGGCACTGCCACAACCTCGCACTTGAAAAATCCAGCCGCATGCGCCCGCGCCCAGCGCTGCTGCGTCCGCAGCGCAAATGCATCCTGATCCTGCCGCCCGACGTGATACTCCTCCGCCACGTTCTCCGCCGTCTCCGGCATCGAGTCCACGCCGTACTTACTCTTCATCAGCGGATTCACAAACCGCCATCCGATCGTCGTGTCGTAAATCTGCGCCTCGCGGCTGAATGCCTTGTCCGACTTCCCCATCACAAACGGCGCCCGCGTCATGCTCTCCACGCCGCCCGCAACCATCATCTCCGCCTCGCCGCTCTTGATCGCCCGCGCCGCAATCGACACCGCCTCCATGCTCGATCCGCACAACCGGTTCACCGTCGCCCCGGGCACCTCTTTCGGCATTCCCGCGAGCAGCAATGCCATGCGCGCCACATTGCGATTATCTTCCCCAGCCTGATTCGCGCATCCGTAGATCACATCATCCGCCGCCGACCAATCCACGCCCGCATTGCGCTCCATCAACGCGCGAATCGGAATCGCCGCCAGATCATCCGCCCGTACCGTCGAGAGCGCCCCGCCAAACCGCCCGAACGGCGTCCGCACCGCATCGCAAATAAAAACTTCGCTCACAGTCATCTCCGATAATCGCACTACAGCATCAATAAACACTCCAAGCCGAATCTCTATGATGAATCTTTTCCCTCATCGCGACAAGGCCGCTCGCCAGCAACCGCCAGCCGGGAACCATCAACCTCTAGAATCGCCATCCCGCAATCAACCGCGGCAAGGTAGAATGCAGCCGCGAACGCCGTTCATCTTTCGCATTGCATTGCGAGATCGGAGCAAAATCCCGTGAACACCTTCGAACTAACCGGTCTGCTCTTCCTCGGATCGTTGCTCGCCGGATTCCTCGGTTCCCTCACAGGTCTCGGCGGCGGCGTAGTCGTCGTCCCTCTCCTCACCCTCGCGTTCGGTGTTGACATCCGCTACGCCATCGGCGCTTCGCTCGTCTCCGTGATCGCCACTTCCTCCGGCGCAGCAGCCGCCTATGTCCGCGAAGGCTTCTCCAATATTCGCGTCGGAATGTTCCTCGAAATCGCCACCACAATCGGCGCGATCACAGGCGCCGTCGTCGCCGCGTACCTAAAGCTCTCGTGGATTGCGATCGTCTTCGGCCTCGTTCTCCTTTATTCTGCTTACGAATCAGTGCGCTCGCGCACCGATTTGCGCGGCCCCAGCGAACCTGATCGAATCGCCTCCCTTCTTCGCATGGACGGCTCCTTCCCCGCTTCGCAAGGCATCCGCTCCTATCACGTCACCAACGTTCCCGCCGGCTTCAGCCTGATGTTCACCGCCGGAGTCCTGTCCGGCGTCTTGGGCATCGGCTCGGGCGCAGTGAAAGTTCTCGCCATGGACCGCGCCATGAAGCTCCCATTCAAAGTTTCCACCACCACCAGCAACTTCATGATCGGCGTCACCGCTGCCGCCAGCGCGGGCGTCTATCTGAATCGAGGCTACATCGATCCCGGCCTCGCCATGCCAGTGGTGCTCGGCGTCCTCATTGGATCGTTGATAGGCGCTCGACTGTTAGCAGGCGCCAAAGTAAAAATTCTCAGAATCGTATTCAGCGCGGTCGTCGCACTGCTGGGGGTCGAGATGATGTACAACGGCTTCGTCGGGAAGTTCGTCCAGTGAACACAATGAACGCACCCGCCCGGGCAATGTCGGACAAGCGCGCCGAAGCAATCATCGGCATCCTCTTGCGTACGGGCGTCACTGTTGCTGCCATCGTCGTCTTCCTCGCCGCGATTCCCTACCTCATCCAGCACGGTTCCGCAAAGCCCGATTACCACACCTTTCGCGGCGAGCCGGCCCACCTCCGCCACATTTCCGGAATCGTAAAATCAAGCATCGCTCTCGATCCGGCGGCTATCATTCAGCTGGGGATTCTAATTCTAATTGCCACGCCCGTCGCGCGCGTCGCATTCTCCGTCTTTGCGTTTGCGGAAGAACGCGACTGGATGTATGTCATCGTCACGCTGATTGTGCTTGCACTACTTTTGTTTAGTCTTAGCGCCACAAATCTATGACGAGCAGCCGCGAGCCGCGCAGCCGCTTTGGAGTGTGACGGCTTGCCGTCGCTTTCCTAGGCCCCGGCTTGCCGGGGCGGCTTGGATTCTCGCCTCCGTGGCTCAACCACCGCCCGCCCCTATGCAGGAAATACTTGATATGATATTGAATGGAAGGGGGATACGATAGACTTAGGCATCCGGTGGCCGCTTGCACCGCATTCCCGTTTTGACACTGGGCCCCATCTCATCTTCGAGGCACGGCTCACATGACGCTCCTCTCGCTCAGCTCCTCATCCCTTGAGAATTTCCTGCTTCAGAAACTCAGCCACGTCATCAACGACGCCCCCGTTCGCCTCATTCTGCCGAGCGGCGCCGAAATTTCGCCCACCCACTCCGCCCCGGTCGGCACGTTGATCATTCGCGATCGCCAGACTCTCCTCAGAATCATCCTTAGCCCCGAAATCGAATTCGGCGACGCCTACACCGAAAGACGCGTAGAAATCGAAGGCGACCTGGTGGAAGTACTCGCCGCAGTTTTCCGCGCGCTCTCCGGCCGAAATCCAGGTTCGTTGTTCGCGCGCCTGCGTTCGAAATTGCTCGAGTGGACGCAGGCCAATACCTTGCACGGCTCGCGCGAACATATTCACCGCCACTACGATCTGAGCACCGACTTTTACAAGCTGTGGCTCGATTCCGAAATGCTCTACACCTGCGCCTACTTCGAATCGCCGTCCGTCCCACTCGAAGCCGCCCAACTCGACAAAATGGATCTCGTCTGCCGTAAACTCCAGCTTCAGCGCGGAGAACGAGTCGTCGAAGCCGGCTGCGGCTGGGGCTCATTCGCGCTCTACATGGCCGAACAGTATGGCGTCCGCGTGAGAGCCTTCAATATTTCTCAGGAGCAGCTTGCTTACGCGCGAGCCACTGCAAAACGTCGCGGCCTTGCCGATCGTGTGGAATTCATTGAAGACGATTACAGAAATATTCGCGGCAAATTCGACGTATTCGTCTCTGTCGGGATGCTCGAACACGTCGGCACGGAAAATTATGGCGCGCTCGGCGAAGTCATCCACAGCACCATCGGCAATTCCGGCCGCGGCCTTCTGCACTTCATCGGGATGAATCGTCCGCGTCCCTTAAGCGCCTGGATCAGAAAGCGAGTATTTCCGGGCGCAAATCCCCCCACACTAAGCCAGATGATGCCGCCACTCCTCGAGCCCTGGAATTATTCAGTCCTCGATGTCGAAAACCTGCGCCTTCACTACGCGCAAACCCTGCGCCACTGGCGTAACCGCTTCGAGCGTTCCACCGACCGCGTCGCGCAAATGTTCGGCGAACAATTCGTCCGCTTGTGGAGGCTGTACCTCGCGGGTTCAGAGGCAGGTTTTGTAGCAGGCTCGCTGCAACTGTTCCAACTCCTTTTTGCCGGATCAGAATGCCGCCAGATCCCCTGGACCCGCGCGCACCTCTACGAAAAAATCCAGCAAACCGCCAAGCAGGAAGCGAAATGGATGCATGCAGCGTCCTGATCGTAGGCGGCGGCCCGGCCGGCTCTTCCTGCGCCTGGCAGTTGCGACGCGCTCGGGCATTGACGTCGCCATCCTCGATAAAGCCACGTTCCCTCGCAACAAAGTCTGCGGCGGCTGGATCACTCTTCCAGTTTTCGACGAACTCGAAATTGACGCCGCCGATTACGCCCGCACCAACGTTCTTCAGCCCATCACTGGATTTCGCACCAGCATGATGGGCGACCGCGAAACCGAAACCGATTACCGCAAGCCAATCAGTTACGGAATCCGTCGCAGCGAATTCGACGATTACTTGCTGAAGCGCTCGGGCGCGCGCCTCATCGAGGGCACCCCTCTGTCAAGCATCGAACGTACTGGTAACGAATGGCTCGTCAACGGCCAGATCAAAACTCAGTTGATCGTCGGCGCCGGAGGACACTTCTGTCCGGTCGCCCGTTTCATGGGCTCAAAATCAACAGGTGAAAACGCCGTCGCCGCCCAGGAAACCGAATTCGAAATGAACTCCGAGCAGCAAGACAAATGCTCGATTCGTCCGGAAATTCCCGAACTCTATTTCTGCGCGGACATGCGCGGCTACGGCTGGTGCTTCCGAAAAGGAAATTTCATCAATATCGGCCTCGGCAGGCTGGACAAACATTCGCTCGGCGCGCACATCACCGCATTTATCGAATTCCTGCGCCACACAAAAAAAATCACCTTCGATTTACACTCAAAACTTTTCGGCCACGCCTACCTGCTATACGGCAAAAGCAATCGCAAAATCGTAGACGACGGAATCCTCCTGATCGGCGACGCAGCCGGCATGGCCTACTCCCAAAGCGGCGAAGGAATCAGGCCCGCCATCGAATCCGGCCTCCTAGCCGCCAAAGCAATCACAGAAGTACATGGCGCATACCGCCGCGAAAATCTCGATCGCTACCGCGCGTTACTCACCAACCGCTTCGGCCCGCTACAAGACGACTGGTCAGTCCAAATCGGCCGCCGCCTCCCCCCTCGCCTCATGAGTTCCCTGGGCCGCGCCCTACTAGCCACCAAATGGTTCTCCCGCCACATCGTCCTCAACAACTGGTTCCTCCGCTCAACCGAGCCCGCCTTCCAGTAGTTCGGTAGCCAGGCGTCCGCCGCAGGCGGCTCGTGAAAATGACGCCGTGCCCGAAGCAACCCGACAGCAGAGAATCGCCTATCCTTCACCCGCTCGCCCTTCGTTCTTCAAACCGCCCCAGACTCCGCATTTATTTCGCGCCGAAACTGCACTTCCGTACCGCCGGCGTCCCGCCGGCTCTTTTGACTTCTACGACGCCACCACCGCGCCACTCGCGCGCCTACACCACCACCCCTAATTCTGCACCGTCGTATGCCTCACCGCATACCAACAAGGCGTATACCCAAAATGCGAAAACATCGCATGAATACAACTCTCCGCCACAGCCGGATCCATATCAAACTCCACCCGCCCATCCTTCCGCGGAATATCCCACTCGTGATGCACCATCACAGTCCCCAACGCAGCAGAACCACCGCCAGCCATCAAATGCTTAGCCCAAAGATAATCACCCGCATACACCAACGCCACTGCCGCAATCACACCCAAAATTGCCCTCTGGATGACCACTGATGTACGCATGCGCCACTCTCTTCTTGCCCGTCACTGTTAGTCTAGCAATTTCTCGCTCCCCCCGCTTGATCCCGAAACCGTATTTTGGGTGCTTTTACCGATATCGAAGATTAGGCGAACGTGTTACCATGAATCGGGGACGTTTTTGAGGTGAGCGAGGAAGCTGCATGATGGTACGGGAGAAAATTCGGGCCAGCTTGATTCGCGGGACTTTCTATGCGACCGCGGTCAACCTCGACTACATCCAACGATCCAAGGCTTCGTGTGGGGTCTCGCGTCGCTTCTCTCCCGACGTTCGCTACTCCGCGCACTAGCACCACCCAGCCTGGAACGGTCCGCGATCCGCGCCATGACAAAGCCAAATCTCTCCGACGCTCACCACGCGCAACCGAAACCGCCTCTCAAGGCTACTTTTAATCTACGGTTCCGCGATTAAAACTTCGCATAAGCCACAACGAATCAGTCACTTGCAAATTTCTAATCGGCGGTTTTGCCAGGGTCTCGCGTCCGCACAAGCTATGCTCTCCGCCAGCCTGCACCACTTTTCATTTCACGGTATAATTGGACTCCTTTGCTCACAGTAAACAACATCACGATGCGGTTCGGCGCCCGAATACTGTTCGAGGACGTCACCACCACCTTTTTCACCGGTCGCCGCTACGCCATCACCGGCCCCAACGGCGCCGGCAAATCCACGTTCATGAAGATCCTGACGGGCGAACTCGAGCCCACCAAGGGCGACGTCACGCGGCCGAAAAAACTCGGCATCCTGCGCCAGGATCAGTTCGCCTTCGACGAACATCGCGTGATCGACACCGTGATCATGGGCAATAGCCGCCTTTGGAAAGCCCTGCAAGAGCGCGAAGCCCTGCACGCGAAGCCGCACGACCAACTCACCGACAAAGACGGCATGCGCATGGGCGAACTCGAAGGAATCGTCGGCGACGAAGACGGCTACACCGCGGAAGCCGACGCAGCAATCCTGCTCGATGGCTTGGGCCTCGAAGAACCGTTGCACGAGCGCAAGATGCGCGAGCTGCAAGGCGGACAAAAAGTCCGCGTCCTGCTCGCCCAGGCGCTTTTCGGGCATCCGCAAGTGCTGCTGCTCGACGAGCCGACCAACCACCTTGACCTCGATTCCGTTCACTGGCTCCAGGATTATTTGTGCGAGTACGAAGGCGTGCTCATCGTCATTTCTCACGACCGCCATTTTCTCAACAGCGTCTGCACCCACGTCGCCGACATCGACTATCAAACCATCATCATGTACAACGGCGGCTACGACGACATGGTCATCGCCAAGACTTCGATTCGCTCGCGAATCGAGTCGGAGAACGCGCAGCGCGAGAAAAAGATTGCTCAACTCAACGAATTCATCGCGCGATTCTCAGCCGGCACGCGTTCCGCTCAAGCCACGTCGCGCAAGAAGGAAGTCGAACGCCTGCAAACCACCGAGCTTGCCAGGTCCAACATCGCGCGCCCCTTCATCCGCTTCCAAATGGACCAGCACTCCGGCAAACATCCGCTCGAAATCAAAAGCGTGGTGAAAGAATACGATGGCGTAAAAGTCTTCAAGCCATTCAGTGCCAACGTCGACCGCGGCGAAAAAATCGCGCTGATGGGACGCAACGGCACCGGTAAGACAACACTACTGAAATCGCTCGTTCGGAATGCTCCAGGTTTCATCAGCGATGAAGAAAAGCAGTTCCCGATCAATGGCGGGACGGTTGGCTGGGGCCACAACGTGGCCGTCGGCTACTTCGCGCAAGACCACAGCGAAACCATTCGAAAAGGCACCACCGCGATCGAGTGGCTTCACGAATTTGATCCGATGGCCACGCAGGAACAGCTTCGCGGCGTTCTGGGTCAAATGCTTTTCAGCGGCGAAGAAGCCCTCAAGCCAACGGGCGCTCTTTCAGGAGGCGAAGCCGCGCGCCTGATCTTCTGCAAATTAATGCTGCAAAAACCCAACGTGCTTGTCCTCGACGAGCCCACCAACCACCTCGACCTCGAATCCATCAACGCGCTTAATATCTCACTTCAAAAATATCTAGGCACAGTCCTCTTCGTCACCCACGACCACGACGTCATCGACGAAGTCGCCACCCGCATCTGGCATTTCGAAGGCGGCCGCGTCGAAGACTTCAAAGGCCCCTACTCCGAATACCTCGTCGACGCCCAGGAGAAAGCTTCATAGCTATTACATGTGTCGTATAGCAACACCTTCGATAAAATTCGAAAATAAAATCCCCCAGCAACTTCAATTGGATTAAGCTCCCAGCTATCAATCCCGCTCCAGAATGCTGGTCGCGTGCCAGAAAAATCACGCTGAGTTCAAAAGAAACGGATCTCATGCGAAATTTTCGAGTAGTGCTGGCCGTCGCCGCGATTGCAGCGGTTGCTTCTCTCTCGGCGTGCATTCCGAGCCCGGGTGACATCTTCGGAGGCGGCGGTGGCGGCTCGCCCGCGAGCGTCTCGGGCAAGTGGTCGTTCCTCCTCACGTCGAACCACGGCGCGAGCAACAACGTGGACATTGAAGCGAACTTCTCGCAATCCACCGGCGCAATCTCGGCTATGCAGTCGCTGATTCTCTCGAGCTCACCGTGCGACTTCGGCACTGATTTTATTCAGGGCACCGTCAAAGGAAGCAACATCAATTTTACGCTGGCCTTCGGCACCGGACATCCAACGACGTCGTTCTCTGGCTCGGTGAGCAACAACGGGCTCAGCATGGCCGGTAACTACAAGATGCCGTCCGGC
This sequence comes from uncultured Acidobacteriota bacterium, assembly GCA_963697645.1. Classification (GTDB taxonomy): domain Bacteria; phylum Acidobacteriota; class Terriglobia; order Acidiferrales; family UBA7541; genus Palsa-295. The sequence continues at coordinate 681,879 of CAVOOU010000002.1, forward strand.
GATTGCGCGTCATCGGATTCAGGAACGTGGGCAGCGACAAAATTCGGCGATTCGTCCGGTTCCTATTCTGGGCAGCTCACCTCTAAGGTGAACAGTCGAGTGATTACCGTGCTGGCTGCGATCCAGGAAAATGCCAGCAACAACCTGGAGGCAAATATCAGCCTCACCAACGGCGGCTGCTCGATGCTTAATCTGACGGGCATTGCCATCGGCAGCATTCTTGATTTGCAGAATGCCGATCAAACGATCGGTTTCGTTGCGCAGGCATCCGACCCGACGTATGCGACTCTTGGCACCAGCTACCAGATCGGCGGCACAAGCTGCGGTCTTGCGGACAACGGGAGCGGTACGTTGTCAAAAGTCGTGCCGGCGGTCGTCGGCCGTTCCAACGCAAGCACAAACATCAACCCACTGACAAATTCCCTCTTGAAAAAGACGCTAGAGAATCATCACAACTAGACTTCGCTTCTAAAATCGCGCCTAGACGAACGAAAGGGACTCGGCATCGAGTCCCTTCATCTCTATCGCTTCGTTTTCACTTACAAAATTCATTGAATCGGGAATAAGACAGGCGCCGGGCCGGTTCTGGTAGATGCACGGACGTTGATGACCGGCACGGCTGTGGTTCAGTGAGAAGACGATGAAAGTAAACCCTTTCGATATCAAGACGCTGCTTTTGGCAAGGCACGCACAGCACGTGGTGCTGATTCACTTTCCGATTGCGCTGTTTATCGTGGCCGTGGCTTTCGACTTTGTCGCGCAGCGGACGAAGAACCGGACGCTGGCAGCGGCGGCGTATTTCAATTTGTTGCTGGCGGCGATTTCGACGGTGCCTGTGGTTGCAACGGGCCTTGCGGCATGGCAGTGGGCGCTCGAGGGGCAGAAGTTGAAGGGCATCCTTTTGATGCATCTGGTTCTGGGATGCGTGTCGAGTGTGCTCATCTGGCTGGTGTTGCTGATTCACTGGCGGGCACGCCAGCAGAATCAGGATTCGCTGCCAAAGTATCGGCTGGTGGTCGAGGCGTTCGCGGTTCTGGTCATCGTGCTGACGGGCCACCTGGGCGGATTTCTTAGCGGCGTGAATGGACCGGGTTAGCTGATTGCTTTTGGAGTGATTTCCCGGGCTCGCATTCGTTTCCTCGTTTCGCACATGCACAGTTTCGATCAACTTGCGGTGCGGGCTGAAGCCTACGCTACTAAAATCCCCACGACGGCCGATTGGCATGATCCCGCCAAGTTCCTACGCCGGGCACGGCATGCCGTGCCCCTACTGAACAAACAGCGGCGCATCTGGCTGGGCCGGCGAAGCGTCATGCTTACGCGTCGCCTGTCGCTGGTGCGTAACCCAACGCCTTCTTCCGCTTCCTTGTGTTGCACACGCGAAGCCACCGTCAACTTGCGGCACAGGCAGGAATGCCTGTGCTACTAAAATCGTCACGACGTCCAATGGCGTGACTGCGCCAAGTTCCTGCGCCGGGCACGGCATGCCGTGCCCCTACTGAACAAGTGCGCGGTATGAAACGACTGCAATCGAGGCGTAAGAATTCTGTTCTTACTCGGAAACCGACGGATGGCGTAGACTCGACCATGTCGGTACGCGACATGACACGCTCGAGCGCTCATTCTGCTTTGCAAACTCATATGGTCCGCCCTATTGCGAGCGGAAAATTTGCGCTCGGACTCGGACTCACAAACGAATGCAATCTGGCTTGTTCATTTTGCTATCGCGATCCGGCGCGGACGGACCGGCTTAGCCTGGAGCAAGTACGATCTGTGATGGAAAACTTGCCGGTGCGGTCGGTGAATCTGGGCACCGGCGAGAATGGAATGCACCCGGAATTCCGCGACATTCTGGCTTACCTCCGTTCTCTGCCTGTGAAGCTCACCATTACATCGAATGGCCACAGCGCGGCGGTGCTTACCGATGACGAGCTTCGCGCTTTTCACGATATCGAGTTCTCGCTGGATTATCCTACGGAGCGCGAGCAGGACGCGCAACGCGGCAGCGGCAATTGGGCCTTGATTAATGAGCAGGCAGCACGCTGCGTGCGGCTGGGAGTTCCCGTTACTTTTATTGCGGTGATGATGAAGTCGAACTATCCGCGTCTGGCTGAAGTGGCGCGGGTGGTGAAGCGTTACGAGTCGCCGCTGCGCGTGAATGTTTATCAGTCGGTGCGTTCGGATTTGTATGCGTTGAGTTACGAGGAGTATTGGCGAGGCTTTCGAGCGTTGTTTGCGGAGACCGACGTGATCGCCATTGGCGAACCTTTGGTTCGCGCGATGGCGGGCCTGCCTCCGAGGACCGGCGGATGCGGGGTGAGCACCGTGCGGATCACGCCGCGAGCCACCACGCAGCCCTGCGTCTACTGGCCCGGAGCTGGAGAGCCGCTCTCGCTCCTGGCATCCATGGGCTCATCAGTTGTGGAAACGTCGCCCTTTGTCGAGGCACGTACTGTGCCCGACGCCTGCCGGCCATGCGCCTATCTCGAGAGTTGTTACGGCGGATGTGCCGGGCGGCGACGCCTGCAGAACGCGCTTAGCGAGCCAGACTTCTACTGCCCCGTTGTCCGCGGACGAGTGGAGAAGTTGGATGTCCGCATGGCTGCTGCGCGAGAACTTCCCAAGGGCGAAAGCGCGTGCACGACAATCGTGATTGCGCGCGATTAGAATACGAGCGGTGGTTGTTACAATGGCGAGCCAAATGAAATCGAGCCAACTTCAAGAGAGGACTTCCTGAATGCCAGAACAACCTTATGCGCGTTTCGGACTGGCGATCGTTCGGCTGACGATTGGGGCGATGTTCGTCGGGGTCTTTTTCGAGAATTTAGGGAAAGGCCTGTACACGCCGAGCGGCTACGCCGGCTTGATCAACTATTACATCCAACACGATCACGCTCCGGCGATTTGGAAAGCAATTATGGCGACGGCGGCGAGTCATGCAGCGATGGCGGCGCCGCTTCAGGGCGTGACGGAGATTTCGCTGGGCGTGCTTCTGATCCTCGGCCTTCTCACGCGGCCCGCTGGACTTGTCGCATGTGGTTTGCTCGCGAGCCTCTGGGTGTCGGAGTGGGGCACGTCGTGGATTTGGGAACTGCTGGTTCCTACGCTGGCAGCGCTGGGGATCGCGGTGGGAGGGGCGGGCCGGACGTGGGGGGTTGATGCGTTTCTGGCGCGGCGGCGACCGAACTCGCTTTGGTGGTAAGGCAAACGGAACCGACGAGCCAGCGGACCCAGCGGAGATTGCTTGCGAGTTTCGGTCATTATTCCCACGCACAATGAGGCGGGCGCTATCGGTAAGGTCCTCGCGGACATTCCTGCTGATCTCGTGACCGAGGTCATCGTCGTCGACAGCAACTCGACCGATGGGACGCCGGAGATTGCTGAGCGAGCGGGGGCTCGGGTCGTCTTCGAACATCGTCGCGGATACGGGCAGGCCTGTTTGACTGGTCTTGCCAATGCCAACTCGGCTGACGTCGTCGTGTTTCTCGATGGTGACTACAGCGACCGGCCGGCTGAACTCCCGCTCTTGCTCGCTCCGATCTCCGAGGGACGCGCGGACATTACGCTGGGCTCACGTTTGGCGGGGCCGCGCATTCCGGGTGCTCTTCCCTGGCACTCCGCGTTTGGCAACCGGCTCGCTGCGGGATTGATCTCGCTTCTGTTTCAACAGCGGATCACCGACCTCGGCCCGTTCCGAGCGGCGCGCGCCGATGTGCTTCGTGCGCTCGCACTTGAAGAGACGACTTACGGCTGGGCGGTGGAAATTATTTTGAAAGGCGCGCTCGGTGGATACCGGATTGTCGAAGTGCCGGTGAGCTACTATCCGCGGATCGGAAAATCAAAGATCAGCGGAACGATCGGCGGCACGCTCGGCGCGGCCTGGTTCATTTTCACTCGCATTCTGCGCTACTATTTCCGCCAGCGACGAGTTGGAATGCCGCAGTCGGCGTGAAGTCCGCGACAACATCTCCTGATGAAATCTTGTAGCTCCCAATGTAACCGTCTAGCTCCTAATGAAAACCTTTAGCCAGAGCACTGCCGGTTCACGTAGCGGTGGCTGCACGCTCGTAATTATGGCGAAGGCGCCGAAGCCGGGCGTGGTGAAGACTCGACTCGCGCAGAGCCTGCCTCTCGCGGCTGTGGTGGAGTTATATCGCTGCCTCTTGGACGATACGATGGCGTTAGCGAGGTCGCTTGGCGACGTCGATGTCGCCATCATGTGCCCGGCATCCGATGTGGAAGATTTATCGCGTGCGGTGGGTGACTCGATTCCCATCGTGGCACAATCGGGTGATGGACTTGCGGCGGGGCTTACGTCGGTGTTTGCGCATTTCACGGCGGCTGGCCACCGGCGCGTGGTCGCGTTCAATAGCGACAGCCCGCACCTCCCGGCGTCGGTACTGAAAAGCGCGTTCCGAGCGCTCGCTCAGAGCGACGTGGTTGTTGGACCGACGCATGACGGAGGTTATTACCTTGTCGGCGCGACCGCGTCTCATCCGGGACTCTTCTCGGGCGATGGGCTGGGAACCACGAATGCATACGAGGGGCTACTTGGGCGGGTGCGGGCGCTGGGGCTTTCGGTGAATCTCACCGATCCGTTCTACGACATTGACGTGGCAGACGATCTGAGCCGCCTCGCCCGTGAATTGCAGCGCGCGCCCGAGAGAGCGCCGAGAACGGCGCAGTGGTTCATGGAATGGAGGAAGGCGATGCCGCCAGAGCAAAGCGGCCAAGAGCAATGAGGATCACGGCGTCGCACAGGCTCTACGGGCTTGCGGCCGTCATGCTTGCGGCGCTTTTAGCGTGTGCCCGAATTCCGGGCGGAGTGGGAGCCCCTCCTTACCTGGTTACACTGGCCATTGCAGGTATTGCTTACCTGCTTGCTATTCGCGAGTTTTTTTCGACGCCGAAATTTCCTCGCCGCGTCATCGTAATTGGTCTTGCGGTGGCTGCTCTGTGGCATATTCCGTTTCTGCTGATGGCGGCGGGCGCCTGATGATGACGTTCATCGCTACGTCTGGGATGGCCGCTTGCAGCGGCTCGGCTACAACCCTTACAGTGTCGTTCCCAACGATCCTGCGTTCGCCGCTTTACACACGGCCGAAACCCGCCAGCTTAACAACCCAGACGTGCCGAGCCCCTACCCGGCGGGCGCACAGCTTTTCTTTCGGGCTGTAACGGCGATCCACGAGTCAGCGTTTGCATTCAAGGTTGCGTTCGTTCTGTGCGAATTGGCAATCGTTCCACTGTTGCTGGCCGAGTTGCGTCGCCTCGGGCAGGGGGAACATTGGGTGCTGGCGTACGCCTGGAATCCTTTGCTCGTCACATGCGTGACTCAGAGCGGCCACATTGACATCCTCGGAGTCCTACTGCTACTGCTCTCGGCGGCTGCGCTCGAACGCCATTGGCGAACTTTCGCGGCGGTGACATTCGGAGTGGCTGTGGCTGTGAAGTTTCTCCCGATTGTGTTGGCGCCGCTTTACTGGCGCCGAGTGCGAGTGCGCGACGGGTTGCTGGCGGTGATCATCGTTGGGCTGCTGTATGTGCCATTTCTGCGAGGTGTTTCGGTCCCGACGGGATCCATCGGAGTGTTCGTACAGCGGTTTCGCTTCAATGATCCGGCCTTCGCTACACTGGAGCGAATCGTGAGTCCGCAGGTCGTGGCTGGTCTGGCCGTCGTCGGTTGGATTGGTAACTGCGGCGGTGCTGCGAAAAAGGCAAGCGAGGCTAGACGGACACTCGCCGCAGGCGTTTGCATGGCCGATGGCTGCATCACTCTTGTGTGCTCCGGTGGTGTACCCCTGGTATCTTCTTTGGCTGCTTCCGTTCGCGCGATCGGTCTCGACGGTGCCGCTCATCATCTGGACGATCAGCATCCTGCCGACTTTCTACGTGTGGCATTTGCGCACGCTGGGCGCCCGGTGGGTAGTTCCTGGATGGATTATGCTGCTGGAATACGGAACCGTAGCAGCCGCTGCCGCTATTCTCGAGTTTCGGCGGCTCAAGCGATCCACGAGTGTGGCCGCCTGAGCTTGCCAGAGCACAATCACCGGGGTGTGCTATATAATGCGGCGTCGTTCGAGCAAGGCGTGATTTCACTGAGGAGCGAGCTTCATGAGAAATGCGATCCGCGTAGCGATGATGGGGCTTCTGGGTTTCGGGATGCTGGGATTTTCATCAACTTCCTGGGCGCAGGCGCGCCCGCCAATTGTCGAGCAGATGGCGAAAGCCTATGGTATCGATTCGTGGGGGCAGATCGATGGGATCCGCTATACCTGGAACATAGATTTGCCCGCGTTCAACCTGAAGCTGGCTCATACGTGGGAATGGGAGCCGAAGACCGGAAAGGTGACCTTTGAAGGGAAGGATAAGGACGGCAAACCGGTGAAGGTTACATACCTGCGGTCTGAGCTCAGCCGCCAACCTGCGAACGTGAAGGACGAAATCGATCCGGCGTTCATGAACGATCAATATTGGCTGGTCTTCCCCTTCCATGTGGTGTGGGACACCAGCGCCGACGTGCAAGATAAGGGCAAGCAGAAGCTGCCGCTGGGGAAAGGTACCGCCGACCAGATCGTTGTGAAGTATCCCGCGGATGTCGGCTACACGCCCGGCGACACGTGGGAACTCTTTCTCGCTCCCGACCATCGGGTGGAGGAATTCATCTACCGCCGCGGCGGACCGAAAAAGCCGAGTGTGGTGATCACGACGTGGGTGGGCAACAAGAAGGCAGGGCCTCTGCTTGTCTCGACGGAGCATCGCGGAACGGCCGACGGCAAGCCAGTGCACATTTTCTTCTCGGACGTGTCCGTCAAGCTGGCGGGTTCAGACAACTGGATAAAGGCGCAGTAGCACCGTTGGTTTCTTCCACAAGCGGGGGATTCCGGCGAAGAGTGAGTCGCGGTCCACATCCACCGGCATCGAGAGCATCGGCCGAAATAAAACTCGAGGAGAGGGAAAACATGAAACCAGCAATTCGAATCAAAATGACGAAGTTCGGGATTGGCCTTGCATTGGCAATGTTGGCGTGTGGCGCAGCGCTAGCACAGGATGTGTCGTACAACTCCATGCCGGGAGTGGACTTCTCGAAATTCCACACCTACAAATGGATCACGATTGAGGGTGCCTCCTATCCCAACCAGATTGTGGACGCGCAGATCAAAAGCTCCATTGATTCTCAGTTAGCCTCAAAAGGACTGACGAAGACGGATTCGGAAAAGGCCGATTTGTATATCGGCTATCAGGCCTCTATCAGTCAGGAAAAACAGTGGAATGCGTACGGTACGGGGGGCGGATTGCGGTGGGGCGGTGGAATGGCGTCAGCTCAAAGTTCGACGATTAATATCGGCACGCTGGTTGTCGACATGTATGACCCGTCGAACAAGCAGCTGGTTTGGACCGGGCGCGCGACGAAGACGCTCGATCCCAACGCGAACCAGGAAAAGAAACAGAAGAACCTGGATAAGGCCATGCAGAAGCTCTTCAAGAACTATCCGCCGAAGTAAGACAGCCTTCGAGTCTGATGGCCATGCTGAATCGGGCGTTGGTAGGGGCGGTGGGGATTGGAAACTCGACTACATTACCAGAGCTCCGCAAAAACGCGTTGCAAGCTCCCCTATTGAGCATCTCGAGATGTTTTTGCGCTGGGGGCGTTTTTGAAGAAATCGTGGACATCGGGCATCGCCGGTGAGCCCGAGTTTGGCGGGGCGCCAGATGCAGTGGCAGAGTGATTCCGGTCCATCGGCGGGTGAGCAAACTGGCCGCCGGTGGGGTGACTGTTTGTGACGAGCCATCCACCAGCGTGGCGCATCAGGGAATACGTCATTTGCATCGTTGTGCCGCCCTGCTTCAGGCGAAACTCGACATCTGCCTGGGCCTGGTCACCATTTATCGAGGTTTGAATCACCTTCATGTCCATGGCAGCCATGTTGATGTTGCTGTTGGCGGCGAGATGCTGCTGAACCGCAGCATGGATGGAATCCTCATCGGTCCTCGGCGTCGCACTGGAAGACGGGCTGTCGAGACTGGGGGAAGCGAAGCCTCCGCTGGGCGTAGCCGTGCTCGCTGTGGTGGCGCTGGCCGAAGATGGAGCGTTGCTCGTCGTTTTGTTGCAACCGCCGGTTAAGATCAGGACCAGCCCCGCAAACACAACCACGCGAAATCGCGTCATGCACGTGCCCTTTCGAGGCGGTGCTGGAGTTACCGTTCTCATTTCTCTACCTCGCATTGTTTAGATCGCCAGCTCCATCGCGGGCGGAAGCTTGGCTTCTTTTTGTGCCTCGTACGTCATGTCGCGCATACCGAATCCCACGCCGATTTTTTTCAGGAACGCATTCGGAGGCTCGCCACCCGCGAAGATCCAGACAAAATCGTTTGGGAGTTCCTGCGTTTGGCCTTGGACATCGAGAACGATTGAGTCGGGCTTAAATTCCACCGGGACCGAGTTAAACAGCACGCTAATCTTGCCGGTACGTATGCAGTCCGAGATGCGCTGCGAATTTCTTTCTTTGATGCGCGTGAAGCTTTCCTTTCGATACGAAAGTGTGACCTTGTTACCAACCTGATGACCGAGGCCCATCGCCGCTTCAATTGCGCTATCGCCGCCGCCGACGACGAGAATGCGCTTGTTCACATAGTGGTCGGCTTCGATCAGACGGTACATCACCTTCGGAAGATCTTCTCCCTTCACGCCGAGTTTCCTCGGGCTGCCGGTCCGACCGAGGGCCAGAACGACCGCGTAGGCGCGATATTGGCCGGTGCCCGTAATCACGGTGAAGATACCGTCGGGGCCTTTCGCGATGTCAGTAACTTTTTCGCCTTTGCGGAAATTGAAATCGACACTTCCCAGAACCTTGTTCCAAAATGCGATGAGCTCTTCTTTGGAGAGCTCCTTCTTCTTGAATCTGCCATACATGGGTAATTCGACCGGGCTTGTCATGACAAGTTTCTGACGTGGATATTTTGCGACCGTACCGCCAAGATCGCCCTCGTCGAGAGTCACGTGGTTCAGTGTTCTTTCAATCGCGCGCAATGAGGCGCTGATTCCCGCGGGACCTGCGCCAACGATAAGAACGTCGTAAACGCCGGGTGCGGCTTTGGCTGCCCGAAGCGACGTGATGCGATTCGCGATCGTATCCACGCAATCGCGGCCCTGGCGTGATCGCATTCTTGATTAAGGCCAATCCGCCGAGCTCGCCGGCGATAAACAGATTCGGAATTGTGGTTTCGTATTCGGGGGAGAGGTAGGGCATGTCGGCGCCGACGCTGGGGCCTGCCATTACCATTGTGATGGCTCCAACCGGGCAGACTTCAGCGCACAGGCTGTGGCCGATGCATTTGTGGCCGTTGACGATGACGGCTTTGCCGCCCAGCATGGCAAGCACGTCGCCTTCGGGACAGACGGCGGTGCAGGCGGCACACCCGATGCAGTAGCTGGCGTCGATGTGGGGGTGCTGGGCTTGAGGTCCTTGGGAATGAATCTTTCCGCGCTCTGCCGCCTCGCGCCCTCGCGCTTCGGCCTTTTTCATTTCCCTCAGGTAGCGCCACATGAAAACCAGAAGCACGACCGCGGCGATAATGAATGCTATGAAAGTATCCATGTCTTCCGAGTGTGCTACATGTACCCGAACCACAGGGCTGTAGCGATGTGCAAGATGGCCAAAACGACAAATGCGTAGCTGAACGGACGATGGATCACATGCCAGAGCTGGAATACCTGCTGCATGCGCGAGAGGAACACCATTCGAAGCGACAGGGTCGCCTGCCTGCGAACGACTTTCACGACATTTTCGAGCTCCGAATTTGTGCTTGGCAAGAGGCCGCCGCAGCTTAAAAGGATTCCACTAAACCCGAGCACCCGACGGCGAAGAGCAGCTACCCGAAAAGGCCGCGCCAAGTCGAGCGAGAACATCCACAGGAGGGCGCCAATCGCTGATCTATGTTTCACCATTTCGACATCCGGGATATGAAATGCTTGGACCAGCTCGCCCGGACTGAAAAGCTTTTGCGACGCCATCTGATGCGTCAATGCCAGCTGGGTTTCCTGGAGCTCCTGCCAAGTAAGCTCCGCGGCGTTCAAACGGCGAGGGATCAGCGCGTAGATATAGCGACCGATGATTCCGCTGAGCGCCACGGCCACCATGATCCAGAACGCCATTCCCGCTATACCGCGGAACTTAAAGGCGGCATGGAATGCGATGACGATAGGAGCAGTGACGCCCAGGACAATGTGAAAATCGAGCCAGTGCGTGGTGGTGCCGATGCTGGCAAGCCATCCCCACCGTTTTCGAAAATAGTAGAAGTAGATTACGAAAAACATACACACACCGAGCATACCGAGCTTTATCCCAATCGGACCGCTGGGACGAAGCAGTGCATGCTTGGGCGAAAAGGGCCGCGCGCCGGCGCTGAGCGTGTAGTAATCGAAGCCATAGGCGGCAACGGCGAGCAAGAAGGCGATGGAGATGGCCCAGGCAGCAGCAAGCCTCAGATGATGGGCGGTATCTCGGTTCGGCACAGAAGCAGTGATCGTTCGTACTGTCGCATTCGTTGTCATTGTGATGGGAACACATCCACGTCGAGTTTGATTTCCGTCCTGTACTTTTTGTAGTTAACGAATCGATGGACGTTGCGCCAATGTTGCTTAGGTGTTTCGAGATCAATTGTTGCCGAAACGGGAAGCCACTGGGGCTCCGGCTCATCTTTGAGTGTGACCAAACCGTAATCCAGTTGCGCGCGTACGGATTTGAGGCCCATGTCGGACATAGAGGAGCCCACGTTCATCTCGATGCGATGGATATTGCCGTTCGGATCGACCCATGCGACGCCGGAGATTTCCATCGGCCTATCCGCGTAAATCATTTGATAAAGGATGGGAGTGGGCTTACCCGGAATATGCTCGAATCCAATTCGCGCTAGGATCTGGCCATCGATCGCTTCATCGTCGAACTTTTTGAACCGGAAACTCGATTGATAATAGGGATGAAACACCATTGCCAGGGTCGAGAATCCGTCGGTTTTGATCAGAGGACGCAACTCGTGCTTGTCGGGAGCGCGTTCGATCAGGCGCTGCTCTTCGACACGCAAGCGGCCATCCTCGAAGCGCGTCATGAGCAGCGCGTCATATACGGTTTCCTGTTTGTATTCCGGCCGGTCATTGGTTCTCAGCTTTTCCTGCAGAATGTCTTCCTGGTAGCGCAGGTAGGCAAACTGTTCGACGAATTGCTCGACTCGGGTTTGAGTCTTGTTCAGCAAATCCCACTGTGAGTCGGCCTTCTGCGCCGCGGCCGGAAAGGGAGAGAACAAACAAAGGAGCGCCAAAGCTGCGAGAAGCCCTTCGCTGAGATGACCGGCAATCCTATGTTGTTGAGATCGGGTCGTCATACTGATTGAACCGTTAGAACCTTTTGCCCACGATGAATTGGAGTTGGTCGTAGTTCATCGTGCCGCCGCGCTGCCACGTATACCCAGTCTCGAAAAATGCCGTCCTACCGGGTGTCCAGTCGATATAAGAAGTAACGAAATGGGTCTGGGTGGTGCTTGTCAGAGTCGACGAGAAATTCTGAAATCCGGCCTGCAGGTTAAATTGGAAGCGATCGCCGAACGGCCGTGAAAGAGAGATTGCTTTGTAATCGCCGCTTCCAAACGAGCTGTTGAATTTCGAATAGCGCAGATCAGCCCGGAAGCCTGTTCGCCCGATTTCTCCGAACGTCATCCCATACATCTGGTTCCACGAACTCTTGGAATCTCCGGTGCGAGAACTCTGGCCTTGCTCAGTGTAGAAGCTGATTCGCTTCGGAAAGTTCAGGCGAACACCGCCGCTCAGTCCCTGAAACAAATAGCGGTCGAGGAGTCCAGTACCGATCAATTGAGGGTCGAATGTCGGCACATTCCGGAAGTAGATGTCGCTCAAACTCAACTCGACGTGCTGGTTGGCCTCATAACGAGCCGTCAAGTAGCTCTGGTTCAGACCGCCGGTTTTGGCGGTGGTGGGTGGAGTCGTAGTCGGATCGGTGACGACGGTGTGGTTCGCGTCGATCTGCATCGAATCATAGATGGAAAACTTGCGGTTGATAAAAATGCCGGTTTCAGTGAAGAAAAACTGGCGCGTCGCATGCCAATCAATCGCCGCAAGCGCGACGCCGAAGGTGGTGGTATAGCGGACACCGTCCCATTCGCCGCCTTGGAAATTCACAAAAGTGCCGGCCAGGCGCTGGTTCGGGTTGTAGTCGTACGAAGTAGGATCGGGAGTCGAGCCTGCGAAGACACCTACGATCGTGTGGTCTCCCTCTCGATGCCCCACATAGCCGCCATCAAGCGTGTCGAGACTCGTGGCCCAGGGCAGATAAAGTCTTCCAAAGCCCGCGACCCAGGCGGAATTGGGATTGTCATACGTTAAGCTCAAGTGATAAGTGCGATTGACCAAGTCGGTGATCGTAGCCGGCTGCTCGCCCCCAGAGAGCGAAGTGAAACGGCCGCGATAATAGCCGCTGAAATTCCAGTACGAGCCGGCGATTCGCGTCATATCGAAGCGGGCGACCAGGCCGATGTCCGAACTCGTGCTGCTCGGACTGGTGTGGCTCAACAGAGTTTCATACTCGACGCCGATGCGCCCGCGCATCCGGTTTATTTCGGGAGAAGGCGGCCGTGGCACGGAAGCTCTTGCTTCATCGGCAGCCGGATCGCCCGAAGTGAAAGTAATCACCTGCGGGTATGCGCGGCCGCCTACAAGTTGCTCCTTCTTCTCCGCCTCTCGCTCCTCTCGAAGCTGTTCGGGAGCGAAACGGGCCATGTCACCCACAGCAACAGGCTCAGTCGAGGAGACGATCTCGCAAACAGCTGACGAAGCAGCGATAGAGATGACCTTGAGCGAAGCGATGATGCCCGACGGGGGAGCGGGCGATTGTACCCCGCCATTGGCAACGGGCGCGGCCACGGCGCGCTCGACGATGAGGCTCTGCCCTTCTCTCAGGCCCGCCGCCCGGCCTCCTTCAAGGTAGACGACGCCCTGAGCGATGTACTTCACCCGAAACAGCTGTTTCTCAATCGTTTCTTGCGCCCATACCAGTATTGGCACCATCGCGACGAGGAGCGGTGCGAAAGAAATAATTAGCAGTCGCGACTTAGTCACCGCCGCCACCATTCTTGTGGCATTGGTAGCAATTCACGCTGTTGTAGACGTAGCCCTTGACGCCGGAATGCTTCGGATTCGTTTGGGACGCCGTGTGGCAGTCCGTGCACTGAAACACCGCGTAGTTCGAAGGGTTCGTGTGGCAGGTGGAGCAGACGCCGTTAGCGCCTCCATGGTTTATCGAGAACCAGGTGTGATTAAAGGTTGCGCCTAGCCAATTCGTGGTGACCCATGTGGTGTGGCAGGTGACGCACGTCGTCGGGAACCCTGTCGTGATGTGATTCGGGTTCGTCGTCCCGTTGTAATCGGCCTTGTGGCACGAATAGCAATCAGTCGGCGTCCCGGCGAACACGCCGCCGATATGGCAACTGGCGCAGGGCACGTTGACGTGTGGGCCCTGGAGGGGGAATGGCGTGGCGTTGTGGTTGAAAACGGCGCCGAGCCAGTTCGTGGTCGTCCAAGTTGTGTGACAAAGGGTGCAGTCTTGCGGGAAGCCCGAGGTCACATGATTCGGGACGTTCGGAAAGGTTCCGGCGTTGGTGTAATCCTTTTGGTGGCAGCCATAGCAAGTGGTTGGCAGGGTTCCCGCGTAATTGTCGGTATGGCAGGTAGCGCAAGGAACGGTAGTGTGCGGGCCCTGGAGCGGGAATGATGTGGTGCTGTGATTGAAGTTTGCACTCGTCCAATTAACGGTGGTGTGGCACAGCGTGCAATCCTGCGGAAAATTGGCGGTCACGTGGTTCGGCACGCCAGGAATATTTGCAGTGCTGTTGTAATCCGGGGCGTGACAACCGTAGCATGCCGTCGGCGCACTCGCGTAGTTATTGTTCGTGTGGCACTGCGTGCACTGCAAATTCGCGTGGCCGTTCGTGAGGGGGAAAAACTGATTGTGATTGAAATTTGCCTGGTCCCATCCCGCCGTCGTGTGACAGGTGGCGCAAGCGGATGCGGCAAACCCAGCCTGGGCGTGCGGCGGATTGTTGGTGTTGTTGTAGTCGGTGATGTGGCACGACGCGCAATCGGGCGAGAGTCCTTTGTAGACGCCACTCGTGTGGCAGCTCGTGCACACGACGCCGATATGCTTGCCCGTAAGCGGGAACGAGGTCTGAGTGTTGTGGTCGAATTTTCCATCAGTCCACATGATCGTGTCGTGGCACGTGGAGCAGATGGCGGGCTGGAACCCGGCCTGCGCATGCGGCGGATTGTTCGTGCCGTTGTAGTCGGCCGTGTGGCATCCGGCACAGGTGGTGGGAGCGTTTGCATAGTTCCCGCCGATGTGGCACTGCGTACACTGCAAGTTCGCGTGCCCGTTGGTCAGCGAGAAAAACTGATTGTGGTTGAAGGTCGAGGTATCCCAGCCTGCGGGCGTGTGGCACGTGGCGCAGGCCGAAGCCGCGAATCCGGCCTGGGCGTGCGGCGGGTTGTTCGTGCCGTTGTAATCGGTCATGTGGCACGACGCGCAGTCCGTCGGCGTCCCGACGTACTGGTTATTGACATGGCAAAGGGCGCAAGCGACGCTCACGTGCTTCCCGACGAGCGGAAATGCGGTCGTGCTGTGATCAAACTTGGCGTCGAGCCAGGTGGTGGTGTCATGACACAGCTGGCACTGCTGCGAAAATCCCACTTGTACGTGCGGCGGGCTGTTTGTCGAAGTGAAGTCCTTCGCGTGGCATCCGTAGCAGTTCGCAGGCGTCCCCTGGTACTTGCCCCCGATGTGGCAGGCGGTGCAGTCGAGCGTGGCGTGCGCCCCCGTGAGAGCAAAACCCGTGTATTTCAGGTGATCGAATTTTGCGCCGAGCCAAGTGTCCATGCTGTGGCAGGTTTCGCAGGTAGTCGGGAAGTTGAACATTTTGTGATCCGGTTCGGTGGCCTTCTGGAAGTCGGACATGTGGCACGAGAGGCATTCCGTTGACAGCCCGACAAACTGACCCACAGCCTCACCCTTATGGCAGTCGGCACATTCCAGCAGCGCGTGTGCCCCCAGCAACGGGAAGCGGTTGTCGTGCTGCTTTAGTTGATCGGTGCGAATGTCCCAACCCTGGACGGTATGGCACTTGGCGCAATTCGCGCCGAACTGGCCGCGGTGAATATCGGCGTGGCAATCTGCACAATTACTGCTGACGTTCTTGAACACCAGATTCGTGTGGCACTGCGTGCATCTGACCTTTTCGTGCATGCCTCGAAGCGGGTAGCTTGTCCGGTTGTGGTCGAATTCCGGCACACCGCGGATAGGCTTCCAGCTCGTATTCGTGTGGCAATTTTCGCAGGGGATGCTGATGGGACCGTGAGGATTGCGGCTGTACTGCTTCTGGGGCGGCGGCTGGGCGGAACTCTGCCAATGAGCGAGGGGAATCAGCAGCCCGAGCAGCAACGTGAGTAGGAACGATTTCCGCATCTTCCGAACGAGATACGGCAACAGCTTGAATCGATTAGACCTTCGGAAATGGCTGGGGCCGAAGTATCGAGCCAGATTAGCGGTGCAGCTTGGTCGTGACAACTGACCGTCAGTACAGCTTTAGTTCATCTCGCAAGACCTGACCTCACGATTCACGTGAGATCGAATTGAAAATCTCGCGATGATGCGGCTTCGATTCTTTGCGTTTGCACAAGGGTTGTCTTGAGCCGGAGAAGGTTTTTGGAATGATTCAATTTTTTAGGAAATCGCGACGCGGATTGACCATTTTGGTCGCGTTTTGTGACGTCCGTCACAACTCGCAAGGCCCTGGCATTCTGTTGCCGTCTAATTATGGCAACTGGCGCATCGCCGCGAGGTCGGCTTATAGAATAGAACCCGTTTCCCAGCGACGTCTCTATAGCCGGTGTGACACTCTCCACAAGCCACCTTCTCGTGCGCGCCCTTCAAAGAGAAGTCGGTCTGTTTTTCGTGATTGAACAGGGACGGCTTCCATTTTTCGTTGTTGTGACACTTGTCACAATTTTCGGGCTGCCCTGCTCGTGCAAACTGTCCGCCATGAATGTCGGAGTGACAGCCGATGCAGGTTGTCGGCGCGGACTTGAAAGAAACTTCGCTGATCTTGCCCCCCGGAATACTAGGCTTATGGCACTCGTCGCACTGGACTTTTGCGTGCGCTCCAACGAGGGGAAACGACGTTTTCGAATGGTCGAAGCTAGGAAGATCCGTCCACGACTTCACGGAATGGCACGCCTCGCAACCCTGTGGCGTTCCGTTAGGCCGTTTCTGCGCCATTCGTTCTCGGAATTCGCCGTGATGCGGGTCGGCGTGGCAACCGGTGCATGAGCGGTCTTCGAATCGATACGGAATAACCTTGGAGGCGTAGCCCTCTCTTGAAGCGGTATGACATTCGGAACACGTCACCGCGAGATGCGCTCCCTCCAGCGGAAATCGGCTTTTCTGATGCTGCGCGATGGCGTACGTGGACGGCTGGAATCCTGCCACAGTGTGGCACTCCTCACATTGGCTCTTATAAGGAGCCGCAGCAAATTGGCCTTGGTGCACATCGGTATGGCAATCTACGCATTTGGCGAAAGCGATCTTGTAGCGCGTCGCTGCACCGGCGGGAAGATGGCATTTCGCGCAGGCTACTTGAGCGTGGCGGCCCAGAAGCGGGTATGCGGTCGCCGCGTGCGCGTTCACATTGAAGAGCGACGGCTTCCATCCATCCACGTTGTGGCAAGACGCGCATTCTCCCTTGTCAGGCCGCTGGGCAAATTGGCCTCCGTGAGGATCGGTTGTGTGGCAATCAGTGCAATGCGCGAAAGCGACCGGCTTCTTGAAATTTCCTCCCGTGTGGCATTGCAGGCAGTCCACCTGCGCATGCTTGCCGAGCAACGGATATTTCGTCTTCGAGTGGTCGAATCGCTCGGTCTCCGGAATTTTCTTCCATCCGCCCGTGGTGTGGCACGTTTCGCAGGTTTGCGCAAACGCGCCGTGATGCGGATCGGTATGGCAATCGGAGCACTTCGCGAAAGGAATGCCGGTGAATCGCGCCTGGCCGCCCGGCGCCGCGGGAGTATGGCACTTCGCACAGGGAACCTGAGCGTGCAGGCCGGTCAGCGGGTAATGGGTTTTCGAATGATCGAAATTCGACGCCGCCTTCCAATCTACGAAATTGTGACACTGCAAACAATTCGCACCCAAGCGACCGTGATGGACGTCCTCGTGGCACGTGACGCAATCTTGCGATAAGCCAAGAAACGTCTTGTTCAAATCCTTGATTTTGATAAGCGGTTTTTCTTGCGGCTGAATGTGTGCGGCCGTGTGGCATTTGTTGCAATCGATTCCGGCGTGTTTTCCCTGCAACGGGTAGCCGGTCTGCTTGTGATCGAAATCTTGCAGTGATGGAACCCAATGGATCAGCGGGAAGTCCTCGCCATTGTGGTCTGAGTGGCATTTCGCGCAGGTTTCTTTGTTGGGAAATGTGGAGTGGAGTCCGCGGCCCTGGGACAGCTCTTTGGCGATTTCGGTGTGGCATTCCTGGCACTTCAGAGCAGCCGAACCTCCGCCTGTCTTGTGGCAGCTCGAACATTGCGTCGATCCGTTGAGAGATTGGTGCGCTTTGGACAAGGGCCCCGGAGAAATTTGACCGCGCGCGGGCGCCAGCGTCAGGAACAGAAATACGAGCGCGACTGTGGCAGGCCTCATCACCGAGTATCCCTTCAGAACGTGAGCAAATTAGCGCCGGCGGGTTCAAAAGCCTAAAGGCCGCTTCGGCTCCGTCGTGTTCGTAGAGCGCCTCTACTCTGCAACGAGTTGCCTCGAGGGGGTGATAAATAATATGCCCAAGCTTTCGGGTGCCACAGAACATCCGTGAGATTTGTTGTCGCAAACGCTAATCCCGGAAGCACATCGCGTCACGCCGATTTAAAATAATGTTCCGGTATTACGTCCAGGTTTCTGCAGACGTTAGGCCGTGATGGGCGCGGATATTAGCAAGGGCGGAATGGAGGTATAGGAAAATTGCTGCGCTCCATGATCGCTGCTTGAGATCCACGAACCTGTTTCGAATCAAGCGTTGCGGGAGAGCAAAAAACGTTATGAAGGAAGGAGATGTTGGTAGGGGCGGTGGGGATCGAACCCACGACCTTCGGCTTAAACCTTCGCTTGGAACTTTAACTCTGAGCGAAAAGTTTTTGCTGTACCTGTCTGTACGCATCCGATGCCGCTTTCCTTGGATCGTCACCGCCCGCCGCGAAAAGCGCGGCTAGCTTCGGATCGTCAAAGATTAGCTGTCCGGCGTCGACTAGAGTCTTCCGCGCAGCCGTTTCGTCACTCTCAACGCACACATACCGCAACAACCGCAACGCCCGCAGCCGGTTGCGGCTCTTCGTGGTGATGGCCTGCTCCATTTCCTTATATTCGGGCGTGCCCAACGTTACATGGGAGCTCGTAAACTCGCGAGTGTGTGGCGCGATGCCTATAACGCGGTCCCACTCCCCGGGCCGCTCACGAAAGTAGATACGAGGGCGGGCCGTTATGCTGTCGTTATGATGCTCAATTTCGTTACGCTTTTCCATTTTGCCCATAACCACATGATGCAGCATGATGCAGGTCGCAGTCAAGTTTAATTCGGAGGGACACGCGCATGGAAAAGATCACGGCAACAGAGCCACCGGCAACCGCAAAACCAGCGGCACCTCAGCTTCTGACCCGGGAACAGGTTGCGCAGCGCCTGGGCGTCAGCATCAGGACGGCGGATACCCTCATTCTGTCTCGACAAATCGCGAGTTTGAAAATAGGGAAAAAGCGATTGGTCAGCGAAACCGCGCTCGCGGCGTTCATCCGCAGGCATGAGCAGGAGGCACGATGATCGTCACGCGCGACAATTCCACGAGCATTGCGAAGCGGAAGAGATTTCTTCGCAGCGAACTAGAACGACTCGAGAAGATACGCGATGAAAATGTATTGCCCGAGATTCTCCCATTCCTCAAAAGCTATCTCACTGAACTCAGGGAAGAACTCCGCGGCTACGAGGACGCAACTGCCTAGCGCTGCCGCGAAGTAGTCGCATCGCCGCCGTGGAATCCATGACAACCATCGTCGACAAGCCCTTGCCGCATTCTGAGGAAGCGAAGGGAAAACTCCAAGTCGTGCATCGATTGATCGCGCGACTCGTCTTTCGCCCATTTGCTCCCGCTCCATTCGGTTCGGATAGCTTTCCGGCTGCATTGCTTGCCGCACTGCGCCAAGAACGGATTCGGCTCTCCCGTCTGCTGGTCGCGCCTTCAGAAGGCGAGGAACCATGCCCATGACCGACACGATTCGATCCGAAGTATTAGCCGAACGATGTGTGCTCGGCTCCATCCTGATTCAACCGGACGTGCTCTCAGCGATCAGCGACAAAATCACGCCGGCCCACTTTTTACTTTTTCAGCATCAGCGAATCTTTGCCGCCATGTTGAACCTGCACCGCGATAACAAGACGATTGATACCGTCACGCTGATGGACACTCTCGCCTCGGAACTGGATTCCGCGGGCGGTGCCGCATATTTATCCTCGCTGCCAGATGGCTTGCAAGGTCCGCGCGCTCCATTCGTCCTGCAGTATATCGAGATAATTCGGAAGCACGCGACTCTTCGAGACATCGCACGCGACATGGAAGCGGCCCGGGAATCTGCGACCGCGGCCGGCGCGGATCCGCTCGCCATCATCGAGCGCGTAAAGAAGAGTCTCGCCGAGATTGAAACCACGCAAGACGCAGCGGCGATGAAAACTTTTCACGCCCAGGGAGATTATATGGAAGCGCCGCAACTCCGATTCGCAATCGAGAACTTCGTGCAACTCGACGCCGCAACAATCTTCGGCGGTCTGGCCGGCCAGGGCAAGACGTGGCTGCTGCTCAGCATCGCAAAAGCGCTGCTCGATAAACCTCCGCTGCTTTGGGACCACTTCCCTCTCAACGAATCCGCGGAGAAAGTCATTTACCTCATTCCTGAATCCACCATTGGACCATTCGCCCACCGGTTGAGACGCTTCGGCCTGATGAAACACGTCGAGAACGGAAGGCTGCTCACGCGCACATTGAGCAAAGGCCCACGCGTCGAGCTCGACGATCCGCGCATCCTGGCTGCGGCGAACGGCGCTCACGTCTTTCTCGACACCATCGGTCGATGGTCCGAAGGCGACGAAAACTCTGCCGGCGACAATCAGCGCGGACTAGCCGCTGACTGTTTCGGCCTGCTCGGTGCCGGCGCTCGCTCGGTCATTGCCGCGCACCACAGCCCCAAGGGATTTTCCAAGGAAACTGTGATGAATCTCGAGAACTGCCTCAGAGGATCGGGCGACGTCGGCGCGATGGTGGGCACGGCCTTCGGTATCCGACAAATCGATCCCGCGCAAAATATCATCCACATCGAATGCGTCAAGCCGAGAGACTTCGAACCACCAGGCCCGTTCCAGCTCATCGGCCGGCCGTACATCGACGATGAAGGCGACTTCCGCATGTACCGCAAACCCGGTGAGTGCGGATCGCTCTCCGAATACCTGGATATCCCAGGCCGGAACAAAGCCGGCGCAACCGTCCATGAACGTGAAGCGCGTGCCGCCAAGATTTCCATGATGAGAACCATGCGCCAAGAGAAACCCGGCATCACCGATGAGGAAATGCAACGTCGCTTTCACGATGCCAAAATCGAGGTCGCCAGGTCCACCATCCGCAAATACAGGCTTGAACTCGACAAATAGACCGTCACTCCCGTTCCGCGTTCCACATTGTTCCGCATTAATTCGGAACAGCCCGTTCCGCGTTCCGCATCCCTAGGTAAGAGAATGCGGAACACCTGCCTTGCTGGTGCAGCTTCGCTTTGCTGCTGCGCTGCACCAATGCGCTCGGCTCGCAGGTGACCCGGAACAGCGAAAAAGAGGTGGCAGCCTCGAACACGAGACCGTGCTTCTCCGTTCTCGTGGTGGCAGCCGCGAGCGATGTTAGTGGTAACTGGGAAGTATCGTAGATGCGTCGCCTATCGCAATACGGAGCGCACAGGCGAACGCCAGAAGAGAATGCAGCAGCCAACGTGCCAGGAATGTATCGAACGGCTGTCCAGGCCGCTGCTCTACCACTGAGCTACGCCCCTAGCTGGCTGATAACACTGGCATTTTTCTGAACCTGACTCTTGGGTCCAGGCGTTTGGGCAGTTGTGGGTCCAGTTGCCTGTCGCGGTGCGGCGATCGGCTTTGTCTCCAACAACGCCACGACGTTGTGAAGTCCCGAAGGCGAAGGCGCATACCTTTTCGTCATCATCAAGCTCTCGCGGCCAAGAAACTCCACGATCTCCTCAGGCTCGGCACTCTCTTGCCTGAGGCGGCTTGCAGCAGTATGCCGCAAATCATGCCAGCGGAACGCTTCAAGCTTAGCATCCTTCAGCGACCGTTCAAACCAAGTCCTCGGGCCGCGAAAGGGCTCGTCAGTGCGCTTGGCCGCTGCGACAACACGCAGAACATCCGGAAGAGGAAAAGCCAGCGGCTGCATAGCGACCTCGAACGGCTCTGCGCAAGTATTTATTCGCCTAAAAAGACCAGCCGATACCTGAGCTGATTCCCAGCTCATTCTTCCTGGCGGTCGCAGGCGGTCGACTATCAAAGTTATCCCACAGCGTGAAAGCCAGGTGAAAGTTGTTTCTCAGTTTGATTGTGACTACGTTATTGGTCGTTATGCGGAGTCGGCCGGAGTCCGATAGACCCGGGAAAGTGAGCAATTGGGAGTCGAACTCCCCAAAGTCGAAGCGAACATACTTGTATTGCAAGCCCGCGACAGCCTCCGCACTCTGCCCTGATGGTTGACCTGCAGCCGTGTCGAAGGACTCGTGAATGTAGGCAATGCCGCCGAGCCAGCCGAGGCTGCTGTTAGTTGTACGCTTCAAGTACCGTCCATAACCACCGACAAAGGTGGCGCGCAGATTCAAATCCTGCTGGCTGCTGTGAAGAAAGTCGGAGAGGCCTAGAACGAAGGCATTTCTGCCTAGGAACCTAATGAATGTCGATTGCAGGTCTTGGCGATTTGTGCTGGAGCCTCCCGACTGCCCGCTAAACGTTGAATCAAACGAGGCCGAAGCCTTCCATCGTGGAGTCTGATACGCGGCGGTCGTATCAACATTCAATGACGACTGGCTATTTCCACTGGTAAAGCTGTAACCCAGATCGATGTTCCCTTGTAATTCCCGCCAAAACGTCGGCTTTTTCGTCTCGATACTGGTAATTTCCGTGGACGGAACCTCTACCTCCTCGGTCGCCTCGCGAATTACAAAATCTTCGGTCTTTCCCTGTTCAGCGGTGCGCTTTTCGATCTTGCCTATGAGTCTCTTGCCACTGTTCAACACTATCCGGTAGGTGGCGGCACTTTGGACCGATTGAACTTGATTCCAGTCGAGCCCGATCTTGTCGGAGACATAGTCCGTTTCGATGTACAACAAACCGTTTTGTAGACGCTTCACCTGTCCAGTGAAATGGTCGCCGTTGTTCATGATGACCACATCTTTTCGCTTAGCCTGAGCTGGAGTACCGAACAACACCACAACCGGCACAAGCAGCAAGACCCGACTTGCCACGGACAACGAAGGAAATCCAATTTTCATTTGCCAGCTCCTAGCGACAACGGCGTTAGTGTTCGGGCAGCTATAAACAAACCGTTGTTGCGGCACGTGCGCACCACGCGATTCTGACGTCTGCTGAGTCCTGCCTGCTCGGGCTAAAAGTAGAGACTCAGTATCAGGCCCGCGGAGTTCACCTGCTGATTCGGACTCTTGCCGGTGTTGTTCTCATGCTCAAAGTACGTGTTGAATTCGACGTGCTTGCCCGCCGGGAAGATGCACCCCGCATACAGCGCGGTTGTGCTCCATTTAGCATATTTGCTCACGTAAAAGACCTCGGCGCTCGCGTACGGTGCAGGATGGTAACCACGAATCGTAATTCGACGTTCGGCCGTCACTTTGTTGCGATAGCGCCAGGTGAATTTTCCCTTCGCCCAGTCAAGATCGGCCCGGTTCCTGTCCGAAATCAGTAGTCGGCCTTTGAGCGGAACGTGAAAGATCACCACAGGCTCCATACGATTTATCGCCGGAGCGTCCGGCGATGCCAGGTACCTGTATCCGATTGACAAAACAAGAGGCCTGGATTTGGAAAGATCCAGATCGAACTTTGCGAAATCCTTTAGCTTTAGTAACGGCTTCAAATAGAACGATACGCTTGGCCCCAACTCCGCCTGCGTGGGATCGCCGCCTTCTCGCGTCTGTTTTGCTTGAAATTCGAGGCGGACATCGGAATGCAGTTGTACGTATGAATCGATTTCGGGCAGAAAATCCGTTGTCGATGTTTGTGCTAAGGCGGACGCACATGAACACAGCACAAGAAATGCCGCCAGCAGAAATTGCGAAAGGGATTTTCTTAGAGAGCCCTTCAAAAGAAGAAAAGCACCTTGCAAGGCATTCTCCAAGAATTTCGAGATGGCATCCTAATCTTTCGTGAGAATTGTTGGCGGCGACTTATTGCGACCTGTGAGGCGAAGGGTTCATCACGCAACGAAATCCAAGATGATTTGTGCCGGTGCTGACCTCGCCCTTGCCCCTCGTGCCTACCATGTACCGCGAACAATACTGATCGGTGCATAGGAACGAACCACCTCGATGTGTCTTCTTCGGTTCCTTTGGTTCGGCGGGATCATATGAGCTATCAGGTCCCTTTGGATTTCGTGCCACGCCGCCTGCATCCGCCAGTTGCTGATAGTAGTCCGGGCGGTACCAATCGCTCGTCCACTGCCATACGTTTCCGGCCATGTCATAGAGGCCGTAGCCGTTAGGTGGAAACCGACCAGCCCCGGTGACGCCTACATACTTGTCTTCGCCCGTATCCTTGTACGGAAATTGCCCCTGGAACGTATTTGCCATCCACTTCCCATTGGGGCGAAACTCATCTCCCCAGACAAATGGTTTGCCCGTGAGCCCACCTCGCGCCGCAAATTCCCACTCTGCCTCCGTGGGCAAGCGCTTCCCAGCCCATTTCGCATAAGCCACCGCATCTTCGTATGCGACCTGCACGACCGGATAGTCCGCCTTTCCCTGGATGCTGCTTTGAGCACCCGCCGGATGCCGCCAGTCTGCGCCGTGAACGTATGACCACCATTGATAGTGATCGTTCAAGCTGACGGGATGGTCGGGCGGAGAGAAAACCACCGACCCTGCCACAAGATTTTCCGGCGGCGCCCCAGGATAGTCCTCCGCTTTGGGTTTGCGCTCGGCAACAGTGATGTAGCCTGTTGCTTTCACGAATTTTGCAAATTCCGCATTCGTCACGTCGGTCTTATCCATCCAAAATCCATCGACGTACACGCGATGGATTGGCCGCGAATCAACAGTGGCCTGCATGCCAACCGCGTCCTTCGTCGGGGGATCCTGTGCTCCCATGGAGAACTCGCCTCCCGGGATCCAAGCCATTCCTGCCGGGGCAGAGCCGACATGGGGATTTTTGTTTTCGACCGTCGGCGTAAAGCTGTTCGTGGCAGCTGGTGGCGAAGCCGGTGGCGTTTCCGTCCTCGCTATATTCGCGGGTTTGTCGGCCTGAACGGCTCGATGACTGGCGTATCTCCACAGGCCGAACCCTGCAATCAGGAGAATGAGGACCCCTATGGTGGTTAAACGGTTTGGCGCAAGCGCTCCAGGCGGCGCAACCCGCGAACTTTTCGGTGCCAGATTTTTCTTCGCCATTGGGCGCACACCGCTCCTTTCAGAGGTATTGAAATCGACCGCCCTGAGCATTATGTCGTCCCGCTGCCCCTGCTCTCTGGTTGAGTGGACCTGAGCGACAACTCATCGAGCAGCATCGGGAAAACTTGCCCGCTTCGCGCGAAGAACTATCCACCGAGTTTCTGGTAGTTGGAATTTGTCGTCGTAACCACAAGTTGCTTCGCACTCGCGGTGAGAATTGTTTGCTGCGCGTAGTTGGGCCCCCCGGGCAGGCTGGCCATCTGCACCTGCAGTGTCACCGCGTCTTTCGCTTGCCCCATGTAAGTGTTGACGCTTAATGAGATGATTTTTTTTGAGGCTGTGTCGAAACTGAGCGTCATCCGGTCGCCGGGCTGGGCATAATCTGTGAATATCAAGTTCACGACGCCGCCCGCAGGATTCAATGACACTTTACCAGCCTGAAAAGCTTGCTGCATTTTTTGAGGGTCAGGCGGCACATACATGCTGAGGACGTCCTTCACGTCTCCCATATACTCCTGCATCTCTTCCTTTTTCTTCGCAATCACTCGTTGCTTCATTCTGCCGCCGCTGGGCTGCTGAGGAGGAGGTCCGATTGGTGTCTTCTGAACCTGTCCATCAGGCCCGTACTGACACAATTTTTGAGATGAAGGTTTTGCATCTCCTTTGAGCGTTAATTGCGTTGTTTCGATCCATTGATATTGGTGCAACTGCTGCTTGTTCTCCGCTGCAGCTTGCTTCACAGCCGCAAGTTTCTGCTGCAGTTCGCCATTCTGTGCAATCGCCGGGAGAGTAGTAGTTGCAAGTAAGACCACGGCGAGCACAATCCCGTGTTTTCTGACGGGAAGGAAGGATTCAACGAGGAAATGTTTATTTTCTGCGCTTGAACGCCTGCAGTTCATTTGAAGTCTCCTGGGAAAACTGATCGCCTTAGCGTCTGCGCCCACCGCCACCGCCACCACCACCTCCCCAACCACCACCGCCGCCATGCCCCCATCCGCCGCTCGAACGCTGCGCAGAATACCGCTGGCTCGATTGCTCGCCTCTTGCCCTGTTCTGTGCTTCCTGTTGCATGCCTTGCGTCTCGCTGCTCGAAGGATGGTAGGAAGAGGATGCAGAAGAAGACGAGGGATGCGCCTGGTAACTGGAAGCGGAGCCCGAGGAGGACGAATGCTGCTCGGCGCTAGACGAGTTCACAGAATTCCAGCTCCCGTTGCTGCCGGCCTTTTGCCAACCGCTACCGGTGTTCTTGTAAACATTTCCGTCTGCGCTGGCATACATATTCCCGTTCGCTGCTTTGCCGGCACTGGCGCTATTGCCGTACGCGCCGCTCGCGCCCACGGCTTTCCCGCCGGAAGACGTCTGCACCGAGCCCGTCGTTCCCTGCGCTGTGGAGTAGTGCTGAGAATAAGCGCTCTCGCCATTTTTCGAGACCGCCGCGGAACTTCCCCACGAGCTGTAACCATTCGAGCCTTGCTTGGTGGCGGCAGACGCTCCTGTGTATGGGTTATATGCGGTACCAGCTTTCGCGCTGCCATAGGCATTAGAAGCCGATGCTGTGTGAGTAGAGGTCCCGGTGTAAGGGTTGTACGACGCGCTTCGGGTTGCGGATCCTCCGTAAGCGCCATATGCGGTTTGCGAAACTCCGTACGCCCCAGTCGTCGTGTGGTAAGTGGACGAATAGCCGTACGTCGTTGGATAGGGGTGATAAACGGGATATCCGTACGCCGGATGGTAGTAATATGGCGGATAGTAGTAGCCAGTTCCGCCCGCGACTACCGCTCCCACCGCGGCGCCCATTATGAACGCTCCCATATAACCGGCCGTGTAACTTGATTGCACGGTTCCGTTTGAAGCCGATACTTGGGTGACGTATGTAACGTTGTAAACGGGAGAACTTGGCGGGATTGTGTAGATCACTTGGGGGACAGACGGCGCTGTTTGCCACGGCCCTTGCGGAGTCGTGGACATGAACCAGATTCCTTGCAGACAAAGATAGTAAAGATCGCCGACTTGAATCACCTTTTGTGCCGTGTTAGTCGCATACGACATCGTCGTCCCTGAAATAGGCACGAACTGCGGTGCACCATCGTAGGACACATTCGCTTTCGCCGCGGCCGCCGCTGCGTTTACGGTGATCGACGTGGGAACCTGGGCGATCATCACCGCGTCCTTGGCTTCTTCCGTTCCGGGAACGGATGCGAGAACCTGTCCGGCGGGACTACCAGGAGGAATGTGAGCAAAGTCAGCAGGCAAACTGGAATTTGCAAAGGTCCAGGGTCCCTGCAGACTGCTCGACGAGAACCATCGCCCCGCTGTCATGTAATAGAACTGATTCGTCGGCGAATAAACGAAGAGATAGCTATTCGTGTTTGCGGCGTAAACGAGCTGCGTTCCTTGAATGGGCGCATAAACCGGCTGCCCATCGAAGAGTATGACGACCGAAGGTACGGTGCTGTAGAAGACCGCGGGAACGACGGAACCGGAACTCGGAGGCGGCGGTATGTAACTCTTCAGGCTTGCCCACTGCGGATCATCAACGAGTTTGTCCATCTCGTTTGAGAGCTTCGTTGCGGCTGACCACGGGCCCTGCAAGCTCTGCGACTCGAGCCAGCGGTTTCCGACTAGCAGGAAATAATTGCCTGCCCTATCTAGAAACAATGGCCAATTCGTATTGAAAACGTACTTCAATTTCGTATGCGGGATTTCCGCCAGTTGGGGCTCTCCTTCGACACCCAAAAGAATCGCCGGGTGATAACTCACGAAGATTTGCGGCGGATCATTGTTCAATTGCACGCCTGCAGGCGTTGCCGCAGGTTTCGGGACACAAGAGACCAGGCGATGCATGGAAATCCACACAGTTGGCGGCACAAACGTCCTCACCAATTGATCCATGCCCGCGGCGTCGCTAGGACTCAGAGAAGGAAAGTACGTGTTCTTGATCTGCAGATTGGAAATCAACACCATCTGGCTCTCTGAGTTCACGCTCGTCAGGCCATGTAGTGTGACGGCTCCAACGGTCTCCTTGCCGCCTGCGGGAGTGATCGAGAAGGCCATTCGCCAATCGAGATTTACAAAGTCATTCCAATTGTCAACTTGGGGTTGGTAGTAGACCAGCGTGCCTTGCGGTTTCGTGATTTGGCGGGGCCATCCGGGATCTTGGGCGAAGGCTGCGCTCACAGAAGCGAAAAACAGCAAAGAACCTGCGATCACGGTTTTCATTTCAGTATTCCCCAGAAACTCCCATTCAGAGCCCTCGTTTCCCGGTGCGAAATGCAGTCAACTTCCCTTACTTGAGCGTGAACGTCGCGCCGAAGAGCACACCGGACGTAACTACGTTTATGGTCGTTCCCCCATTGCGATAATCCACAGAGAGATAGCGATAACCAGCCTGCAGAACTACGGCCGGCTTTACCCGATAGCCCAAGATCCCAGCGAACTGATAATCCAGCAATGAACCGGTGTTCCAGCCGCCGACGTCTCCGCCAATTGATACTGATATTTTAGGCGACAGGTTTGCCAGAATTCGTCCGCCAACCAGAGGATCTACCCAATTCTGCGAACCCGAGAACTTCAAACTGTTTGCGGATGTCGACAGGCGCAGGCTTTCTCCGAAGTACCAGTAGCGGAAACCGGTGAGGGCATCGATCTTTACGATTTGCGAATCAACCAGTCGGTAACCAATTTTTG
The DNA here is from genome assembly GCA_963697645.1 of uncultured Acidobacteriota bacterium. Taxonomy (GTDB): domain Bacteria; phylum Acidobacteriota; class Terriglobia; order Acidiferrales; family UBA7541; genus Palsa-295. Next base: position 710,369 of record CAVOOU010000002.1, read on the forward strand.
GAGTAAGGATGAATTCACTCCCTGTGACTTTGGCCGTTTACAGCCCCATCGGTTAGTGGCAGTGCGTTGTTTGCACCGAGTCTGATCCACATTGCGTCGACTGGCATAACGATCCGCTTGTAGCGGGTATCGACGAGCCCCATCAGTCCGAAACGAAAATGTGAAAGCAGGTCGCCGGGAGACACATGAATGCTCGCCTCATGACCGCGAGCACCGACAGTCCCGTGTACCCCTGGAAACCACAGATAGGGGCTGACTGCGAAATGCCAGTCGCTGGTCGGCTCACCTACCGGAGGCGAACCGGGCGTAGCTGCCGATGTTGACTCAGTGCCAGAGGAAGGCGGGTCGTCTGCGATCACAAGAGCCGGCACGGTGACGGGATCGAGCCTGTCCGAGAGAAGAACATCCGTATCGTGTTGGCCAGCGATTGCTTGGGCGCTACAAGCGCCTCCACTCATCAGCGAAAACAGGCCGAGTACGAATGCAGTACATAGCGCTGAAGCCCATGATCCAAAAGCGTCTGCTGTCATAGATCCCTTCCTCCAGTAAAACCTGACCACCCATGCGGTCGATAACTACTGTTTCAGATGCACAGGCGGCCCGCTGACTCGTTTCGCCTTGAGAGCGACGGTCACCTCAACACGATCGGCGATCTTGATGAAAGGAATGCCACTGTTCATTCCGTAGTCCTTGCGGTCGAAGGCCATTGTTCCTTTCACCTGCCCTGAGCCTTCCCCCTCGCGGTTAAGGGTTAGCGTCAGCGTCTCGGGTTTGGTTACTCCCCGTATCGTAAAGTTGCCAGCCACATCGAAGGTATCGGGGCCGGTCTGCACAATTTTCGTTGATTTAAACGTGATCAGCGGATCCTTCTTAACATCAAAGAAGTCTTTGCTCTTCAGCTTGCCATCTTTCATCCCGCTTCCGGTGTCCACGCTATCGGCTTGAATCTTGACAGTCAAAACGCCTGTCGAAAGCTCGGGAGACGTGAATACGAGAGTGGCGTCCCACTTCTCGAAGGTGCCTTCAAGAGCCACCGACGCTTTCACAAAAAACGTAACCTTGCTTGCTTCCGGTGTTATTACGAAAACGGGGGCATCTTGTGCTCGGCTCAGCGACGGAAGTATCCCCCCCGCTAAGATGCAAAGAATAGTCAAACGCGGCAAAAAGCTCAACATAACACCTCTTTTTTTCATCTTGCAATCTCCTCTGGTTCCTGTCTCTCGAATATCCTTAGACAGCTACGCATTTCGGATTGATCCAGGACGCAGCCTCAATTGACCTCGCGGCGGGGCGGCCCTTGCGAGCTGCCCGCCACGAAGATCATTCCCGTTAGTTACTGACTGGGGCCCTTTGATGCCGACTCCGCTTGTTGCATCCTTTTCGCCATCTCAGCTTTCACTGCGTCAAGATTGAAGCTTGCTCCTCGCTGCATAGGCGGATACTCGAGGAAGGTTTGGATTTCTTTAGCCACTATCTGCTGGACGAAAACGAAGCGCCAGAACTCGTACTTGAACCAATCGAAGTACTGCTGCCCTCCCTCTTTCGTCCCGTCGTTGGGCCAGCCTGTGCGCTCGAATGGATCGAGGCGCAGGTTGGTGATGTAGGGCACGTCCGGATGGGTCTTTTCACCCAGCCAACCTTGGGGTTGGTCAATGAAGCGGAATTTGTAGTCATCGATGCGTACCGCACCGACTGTGCTTTCACCGAGATAGAAGATTTCATGACGCGCCGAGGGGCCTTTGCCGGTGATCGCGTCCATCTGGTTGTAGCCATCCAGGTGGTTCTTGTAAGTCCGATCGCCGATCGTTTTCCCCTTCAGCAGTTCTTCGGTGACGTTCGGGTTGCCAGCCGCCGCGACGAAGGTGGGAAGCCAGTCCATGCCAGAGAAAATACCGTTCTGTACTGAGTCCGCAGGAACGTGGCCCGGCCAGCGAAGGAGGCAGGGCACGCGGAATCCGCCCTCGAGGACGGTTCCCTTGGACTGCGCGAACGGCGTTTGTCCGCCATCCGGCCACGTGAAGACTTCCGTTCCGTTGTCGGTGGTGAATACGACGATCGTGTTGTCGTCTTCGCCGATGTCCTTCAGCTTCTTCATTACGAGGCCGACGTCATCGTCCAACTGCGCCATGCCGGCTTCTTCTTCCGACCAGCCATTTTCGGAGTTGCGCATCGCTTCATACTTCGGCGAGAGATGCGTGACGATATGCATGCGGGTCGGGTTGATCCAGACGAAGAACGGCTTATTGTCGCTCTTGGCCTTGTCAATGAACTTGAGGGAGAGGTCGCGAATCTCGTCGTCCACCGTCTCCATCCGCTTGGGATACAACGGGCCGGCATCTTCGATCTTCTGTTTGCCGATTTCACCCCAGCGGGGCATCTCGGTCTTGTCATCTGTAGTTGTGGCCCAGCAATGAACCATGTTGCGTGGGCCGACCACATTCAGCAAATTTTGTGGATAGTTGGGATGCGCCGGGTCTTCCATCGCATCAAGGTGATACAAATAGCCGAAGAATTCGTCGAATCCGTGGACGCAGGGCAGAAATTCGTTTCTGTCGCCGAGGTGATTCTTGCCAAACTGACCGGTGGCGTAGCCCATCGACTTGAGGATTGTGGCAATGGTCACCGCTTCGACAGGCAGACCGAGTTTCGCGCCCGCTTGGCCCACTGTGGTCATGCCCGTGCGAATCGGCAGTTCGCCGGTGATGAAGTTCGCGCGACCCGCCGTGCAACTCGCCTCGGCGTAATAGTCGGTGAACAACATTCCTTCCTTGGCCATCTTGTCAAGGTTCGGCGTGCGCCCAGCCATCATGCCACGGTGGTACGCGCCAATGTTCCACATACCGATGTCGTCACCCATGATCACGACGATGTTTGGTTTCTTCTCTTGCGCTGCTGCGTGTGGCGATGCCGCGAGGCCCAATACCGCGAAAAGCATCACTACAACAAGGGTGCTTTTTTCAATCCACTTCATGAGTCTCCTCCGGTTGCTCATTTGACAGAAAAACAGAGCGGCAGTCCTCGAAAGCTACTGACGATGAGCTGATTCCCAGAAATACTGCCCAAGATGCATCCTAGACGTAACCGTCAAAAGTGACGGTCTACGAGGAGATGCAGATCTTGCGGCCGTGAAGTCACATTAGCGAGTACTGCGGTTTGACTGAAGTACTTAGGCCTGGTACATCCTACTCGGAGATATGGGAGACGAATACGTGACCGGCAAGAGCGTCATTCATCGCCGGAATTAAGTCGCTATCCATTAGCCCCTTGAATACGTAGCCCAGGGCTCCCGCAGAAAGACTTGCCGCGATAATGTCACAGTCTTCATGCACCGTAAGAAAAACGATCTTCGTCATGCTGGCGTGATTCTTCAGTTCTTTGGCCACTTCTAATCCGTTCTTGCCGGGCATCGAAATATCCAATACAGCCACGTCAGGCTTAAGCTCCAAGATGGCATCAAGAGCGGACTGCCCATCTGACACCGTGGCGACGATCTCGAAAGATTCGCCCAAGAGTGCTCTAACCGCCGTGAGCACCGGCGGAAGATCATCAGCCAATAGAACTCGCTTAAGGTTCATCGAAACTCGTCCCAGACGATCCAATCGAGTGCTTAGGCCGACGTGGATGGCATGAATCGCTTCCTATCGCACGAAAACAAATGCTGAGCTTGGACTCGATCAGTCCGCTCCGGGATTACATTCTGCAGCCAGACTCGCTGCAATTAAGGTTCCGGTCTATAGGTAGAATTAACGGTGGGGCAAAGAAATCCGGTGTAGAGAGATAATTCCATGCTCGATTGCATATTGGATCAGGTCGGCATTGGTCTTGAGGTGTAGGAGTTCCATTACGGCATACTTGTGCCCGGCCACGGTTCGCCGAGTGATTTTCAGCTCGAAAGCCACTTCCTTCATTGAACGCCCCTCCGCCAGGAGTTGAATCACTTCCCGTTGCCGAGGTGTTGGTTCTGGAGCGCGTTCACGGTGTTTGGGGTCTCGCAAGGATATGTTGTTCAAGCCCTTCGACGCACTGGGCGTTACGTAGGAATTGCCTTTCAAGACGTGCTCAATCGCGTCAATCAGCTCCGATGCTGCTGCCTCTTTCAAGAGGAAGGCCGAAGCCCCTGCGCGAAAAGCTTCGCCTACAAGATAGGGGTCGTCATGCATCGTCATAAACACAAGCTTTACGTTGGGTAATGTGCTTTTGAGCTTTTTGCCGGCGTCGAATCCGTTCAAGTGCGGCATGCCAATATCGAGTACTACGATGTCCGGCCGCAATCGGTCCGCAGCTTCCAAGAGTGCGCGACCGTCGCCAACTGTGCCCACAACCTCACAACGTGGCTCAATCACCCCCCGCAGCGCGTCGGCTAACATCAAGTGATCATCCGCCAGTAGTACACGTGGGCGCTTCATGGCATCGCCCCGGCGGCCAGTGCCTTTGTTTGCTCGTCGTTGGCGAGGGCGAGCAGCGGCACCTCGGCCTCAATTTCCGTCCCTCGCATTGGTTCCGAACGTATCGTGAGCGTTCCAGCGACAAGCCGAAGTCTTTCCGTCATCCCGATCAATCCAATCCCCGCACCGGAGTTGCCAGCGTCAGAGTCAAACCCCTTCCCGTTATCCGTAACGTAAAGGTTCAGGGTGTTCGCTTTCAGCCGCAAATCAACGTTCGCTTTAGTGGCTTGACTGTGTTTGACAACATTACCCAGCGCTTCCTGGGCGACTCGAAAAAAACATAGCGCGATATCTTTCGGGATGCCCATTGGAAGTTCGCATCCGGCAAAACTCACTTCTATCTTGTACTTCTCGGTGATCTCTTTACAGAGGCCGCTGAGAGCGGGGAGCAGACCAATGAACTCCAGTCTGCTGGAATGTAGTTGATGCGAGAGGGAGCGAAGGTCTGAAGCCATCGCTTTGGTTCCCTTGAGCATTACATGCAGCCTGGCTCGCGCTTCTATTTCCGACTCGGGAAGCGTCTTTCGCACCTGTTCGAGCTCGATGCATTGAAGGGCCAAACGCTGGCTAAAATCGTCATGAAGGTCCCTGGCAATGCGGGTGCGCTCTTCTTCCTGAGCTTGAATGAGGCGGCCGCTTAAGTTCTTTAACGATTCTGTTGACGACTTCCGCTCCGTTATGTCGACACAGGACCCGATATAGCCGCAAAAGGTGCCGTCGGATTCAAACCTCGGCACGCCATAATCGACAACCCATCGATATTCGCCGTCAAATCGCCGTAACCGGTATTCCATCTCGAAGTCGATTCGCGCGTCAAATGAGGCGGAGTAAATGTTGAGACAATGCCCCACGTCATCCGGATGCACACTTGAAACCCACCCTTCGCCCAGTTCTTCTTTTAAAGGCCGTCCTGTGAAGTTGAGCCAGCCTTGATTGAAAAAATTGCAGAGTTTGTCAGTATCAGACATCCAGATCAATACCGGGGCAGTGTCCGCAACCAGGCGGAAGCGTTCTTCGCTCTCGCGCAGTACTTGTTCTGTCCGGTTACGATCGGTAATGTCGCGCGCAATAGTTGAAAATCCTATGATCTCGCCTGCCGAATCTATGACCTGGGAGATGGTGAGCGATACAGACACCCTTCTGCCGCTCTTTGCGATTCGAACTGTTTCATAGTGTTCGACGCGTCCTCCGCTTCTCAATCGTTCTAGAAGTAGCGATTCTTCGTCTCTCAGCTCAGGCGGCACGAGAATTGCACTTGAACTTCCCACAGCTTCTGCCGACGAATAACCGAACAGTCTCTCCGCAGCTGCATTCCAACTCATGATCATTCCGTCGAGACTCTTCAAGACGATTGCATCATTGGAAGATTCCACAATGGCCGTGTACCTGAATTGGGCGTCCTGGGCTCGTTTGCGCGTCAAAGCATTCGAGAATATCTCCGCTAATAACGTGAGCTGCTCGACCAAATCCTGCGTCCAGTTCACCTGTCGTGTCGTACTGACGAACGATATTCCGCCAAAGATTTTCCCGCCACTCATCAACGGGATCGTTGCGACAGAGACGGTACCGAGCAGCTTTAAATATTCACGTTCGGCGGCTGCTTCTTCCGGCAACGACTCGATATCCGACAGGAGTACCGTATCGCCTCGCAAAAGAGCATCGCGACGCAACGGTAGTCGGTCGATACCAAGCGCCGCCGGAGGTGGCTCTATGCCCACGCCGCACCAGGAAATCGTCATTCTGAGTTCCTTGTCTTCCGGCGAATAATCGAAGAGGGTAATCCGGTTAAGTCCGAGAAAATCCGCGATCCCATTGAGGCTGTCCTTTATGGTCGCCTCGACGTGGCCTTCGGGTAGATTGATAAGAGTCGCTGAGAGCTTCGAAAGCATCTTTTCGAAGGTCATCAGACTTATCACCGATTGCTGCGCCCTCCTCTTTTTCGCCCTTTGCCACAGCAAACCAATAATCAGCAGCATCTGACCCGCGATTAGAAGAAGGCCAACCAGAATGTAATCCTTGTAAGATTCCCAGAGTGTGGGCCGCCGGTTCAAAACTACACTGTTTGCCGGAAGCGCCGATTCAGAGATTTTCCAGCGCTGAAGCTGTCGCCAATCAAACATATACACGTTGGGGACCGTGATATCAGGAGGATGTTCCCCAGCCAGTATATGAAGGCCCAATTGGCCGCCCGCCTTCCCCACGTCCGCAAAGCTCGTCACATATCCTCCGACGGCTCCCGTTCCCAGGTGCGTATCGAAGATCGTGTACACGGGCGCGCCAGAAGCGGCTGCGATTTCCGGAATCACGTCCGCAGAAATTAGAGGATGCCCGTGCCCGTCGTGCGTGACAGTCACGAAAAGCACGATACTGTCGGCTCCCAGCTCGGAAACCTTTTCGCGAATCTCGGCCACCGAACGATTTGTCACATAGATCGCCTGCATGTCCCCGGCAGTCGCGGAAATCTCCATCCGAAGACGCCCAAGGATCGTATCGTTTGAAGAGGAGTCATCCCCGATCACCACGATGCGATGCGCTCGCGGTTGAAATCTCCGTGCTACCTCCAAGGTTTTCTGCGCATCGAGACTGACCCACACGCTTGCGATCCTCGCTGCTGGTGGAACCGAATTCGGAGCCTTTCGCAAAGGATCGTCGCTCATGAACACGAGAGGCACACCAGGGAACAAATCTGTCGGAACCTCGCCAACACATATCACGAGGTCCAAACCGGAATTCGCGTATTTCTTCTTAATCCATGCTCGCTGCTCTGCTTGAATCGCAGGTTCCGGAAAATGCGCGACATCGAGGTGCTCGCTGAAGATTTGAACGTGTCCCCCCAAGCCGTCGCGCAGAGTCGCACGCAGATTTTCGTCCATGAGTCGAAAAATCGGCCAACTTACGTCCTCCTCCGTTAGTATCAGGACTTTCTTGCGCTCATTTGATTGAGCTACAACGAGCGAAGTTGAAAGAAGGACGAGACACAGAGCTCGCGCAATGGTGGAGTGCCGAGAGAAGGAACGAGGGCGACAGTTGATCCGATTCAACACTTTTTATCGGCCTGCTGGCTGTCTTCAGAGGTTCTATTTAATGTTCTTGTTCACGTAGCGTTGATTAGAAATTCAAGTTATGAATGATAAGAGAAAATCTTCTACTCATAATGTTGGCGCTCATTCAATCCGCATCGGCGCACCGATGCTTCGGCATTCGCCGTTAATCCGCACATTTGTCGGTGACTGGGCAGTACTGTATCAGAAAATACCGTTTCCGCAATCAGTAGTAATACGGAATGCCAGTCCGGAGCCCGGACCACGACCCGAAGATTGTACGTCGAGGCACCGTGTCTTTTAACGGTTGTACTTCGCGTTCTGCCTTGTAGAATCCCACGACGCCAACTTCCGGTTTTGCGCGATGAAAGACGAATCATGAGTCCAGCCACAATCAGCTCGGTCGCGTTCGCCTTCGTTTTCGGAGGCGCTTTGTTGGGCACCACCTTGCGCGCTGCCGTGCCTAAGCACAATCTGACGCCCGAGTCCAAAGAAGCCGTAAAGCTTGGAATGGCATTAGTCGCAACCATGGCGGCGCTCGTTCTCGGGCTATTGATTGCTTCTGCCAAATCCTCGTTCGACACACAAACAGCTGAATTGACAGAGATGTCGAGCAACGCTGTTCTATTGGACCGTATCCTGGCTCATTACGGCCCAGAGACAGCGGAAGCGCGCGATATCTTGCGTTCTTCGGTTGTCCGCATTCTCGATCGAATGGCGTCGAAAAATCCTGACGGTCCTTTCCAATCAGATACGTCTACTAATGCATCCGAAGTTTTGTTTGACAAAATCCAGGGACTCTCAGCGAAGAACGATGCGCAACGGTCGATCCAGGCCCAGGCGCTAAGCATTACGATAAGCCTGGCGCAGACGCGATGGTTGATATACGAACAAAAAATCACCTCGGTTTCGATCCCTTTGCTCGCCGTGCTCATTTTTTGGCTCACTATTATTTTTATCAGTTTTGGTCTCTTCGCCCCGCCTAACGCGATGGTGTTCGCCAGCTTCTTTGTATCAGCGCTCTCAGTTTCCGGAGCCATTCTTTTAATTCTTGAGATGTATACGCCCTACGGGGGACTGATTCAGATCTCCAGTGCCCCTTTACAAGCCGCCCTGGCTCATCTTGGTGCTTAGGATCAGGAGGTAGCTCGCCGACCTGGGAAAGCCCTCATGACTGTTGGGCACGTAGGGTTGAGGCTGCGCCCGACACTGGGTCCGCCCCGTCTCTTTTGACGGTAGACACCTAGAAATCCGACCCCTACGATTCGCTCCGGACCGTAGTCTGCATGGTAGTTGGCTAAGCTCTAGATGACCCAGGATGCCGGCTCAACACGTGACAGCTAAATGAGTACCGAAAACTCCAAGCATGCGGTTCTCAAGCAAAAGGCCATTCACGAAGGCCAGGAATTTGTCGGCATCTTCTTGTATTTGGCTTTTTTCTTCTGCGCTGTTGCGACCAACCAAAGGCTCCTGCTCAACGATTATCACATTTCGTATTTCAGCTATGGCGCGGCCCTGATCAACGCCGCTGTCATCGCCAAAGTCATTCTCATAGGGGAATATGCGCGGCTTGGCCGCAGGCAAGAAACCAGACCGTTACTTTGGGTGGCTATCTATAAGGCGTTTCTGTTTAGCCTGCTTGTGCTGGCATTTCACATCGTTGAGGAAGTCATCAAGCTGATTGTCCATGGTGAAAAAATAGTTGCAGCGTTACACCACATACGAATCGATCTACTGGTCAGCCATTGTGTTGTCGTATTTTGTACCTTCATTCCACTCTTCGCGTTCAGGGAATTGCAACGAGTGCTCGGCGAGGAAAGCTTTAGAGGCCTGTTCTTCCGAACGGGATCGATAACGAAATCAGATGCTGGCAGCAGCGCGGATTTTTCCGTGCACTCAACTTCTGTTTCTGTCCCAACCGTCAAGCCGCCGGTGAGCCAGACAAAAAATAGACCCACAGGAGAAATATGAAACGAAGCGATCTGATTAAATGCATGCTCGCTGCACTGATCGTTGTGTCGGCTCTACTACCCGCAGCTCCACCGGCTCGATCTCAAACCAAGAAGCCCAATATCCTGATCCTCTGGGGCGACGACATCGGCTACTGGAATGTCAGCGCCTATAACCAGGGCATGATGGGCTACAAGACGCCCAATATCGACCGTATCGCCCACGAGGGTGCTCTTTTTACAGACTGGTACGGCCAACAGAGCTGCACCGCCGGACGCGCCGCGTTCATCACCGGCCAGTCGCCCATCCGCACCGGTCTCACCAAGGTGGGTCTTCCGGGTGCGCCGGAAGGGCTGCAAAAGCAAGATCCGACGCTTGCGGAGTTGCTCAAGCCCCTCGGTTACGAGACCGGGCAATTCGGAAAAAACCACCTCGGCGATCGCAATGATTTCATGCCCACGGTTCACGGCTTCGACGTATTCTTCGGCAACCTCTACCACCTCAATGCCGAGCAGGAACCTGAGGATCCCGATTATCCGAAAGATCCCAAATTCAAAGCAATGTTCGGCCCTCGCGGCGTTTTAAAATGCAAAGCCACTGACAAGGACAATCCCGCCCCGCCCGATCCGCGCTTCGGCCCCTGGGGCAAGCAGATCTGTGAAGACACCGGCCCGCTGACAATCAAGCGTATGGAAACTGTAGACGAGGAGATCACGAAAGGCGCCCTGGACTTCATAGACAAGGCGCACCAGGACGGCAAGCCCTTCTTCATCTGGTGGAACACCACGCGCATGCACATCTGGACGCATCTCAAGCCAGAAAGCCAGGGCAAGACTGGCCTCGGTGTCTATCCCGATGGAATGGTAGAGCACGATGCCATGGTCGGCGAATTACTCAAGAAGCTAGACGACCTGGGAATCGCAGACAACACCATCATCATGTATTCCACCGACAACGGCGCGGAGACCATGAGCTGGCCCGACGGCGGCACCACTGTATTCCGCAGCGAGAAGAACACCAATTGGGAGGGTGGCTACCGTGTTCCATGCCTGATTCGCTGGCCTGGCGTGATCAAGCCCGGCACGATCATCAACGACATTGTTTCGCATGAGGATATGCTTCCCACGCTCATGGCCGCCACTGGCGATACGACCGTGAATCAGGACTTGGCAAAAGGCCAGAAGGTTGGCGACACAACTTTCAAGGTCCACATCGATGGCTACAACCTGCTGCCGGCATTCAAAGGCGAAGGCGCCTGGCCACGCAAAGAGTTCATCTACTGGACCGATGACGGCAACGTGGCCGCACTGCGCTACAACAACTGGAAAGTGACTTTCCTCGTCCAAAATGCCCACGGTTTACAAGTCTGGATGCAGCCCTTCACCCAATTGCGCGCCCCGCTGATCGAGAATTTGCGCAGCGATCCGTTTGAACGCGCCGAATATGAAGGTATGGACTACAACCATTGGTTCGTGGATCACGTCTACTTGCTGGCACCAGCCGGTTTCTATGTCGCCCAGTGGCTGCAGAGCTTCCGCGAATTTCCACCGCGGCAGAAGCCCGGCAGCTTCAACCTCGACCGCGTAATGGAAGCGATAACCAACGGAGCCCAACAAACCAGCAACTAGTGCGGTGCGATGCAGCGCAAAAAGTGGCCGCAGAAGATTGAGAGTTCAGGCTCTCGCGCTTACTCCACAATGATTTGTCATGGTTGTCTCCGGGTCTGTGCGTGCCGCCGGCATTGTAACGTAATCGTAGTGTATGCAAAAGGCGCATGATCCGATGAACGCGGTTACCCACATTGACTTTCAGATAGGTGATGGCATAACGAAGTCGGCCTCACGACGAGCCGAGTAAACTGTGCGGTATCCAACGTACAGAGCTCGGATCGAAGGAGGCCGAGATGAAAATTATAGGATGGCGATCTACACGCTCGACAACAGACGATCGGGAGTTACGATGTTGGCGGTACCGCATTTGTTTGACTTGTGAGAGCATCGCTCCGTTATTCTTTGCCCAATTGAAAGGAGCATTTCAGATGCGGTCTACGAAAACCGGTTTGCGATTTCTGGCCATTTCGGGGCTCCTGTTTGTCCTCTCTCTATGCGCCGTTAGTCCAGCAGGTGCCCAACAGTCCACTTCCGCCGCTCCCGTCACCGCGCAAGAAGCGTACGAAATTGGGGTTGAGGCTTACGTCTACTTCTACCCTCTTGTCTCGATAAACATCACCCGGCAGGTGGCGACTAACATCGAGGCAGGCAAAATGCCGGGTCTTGGCCCGGTTAATTCGTTTAATTCCTTTCGGGCTTTTCCAACCGCCGACTTCAAGACGGTGGTGCGACCCAACTTCGACACGCTGTACTCCTCCGCTTGGCTGGACCTTACCAAGGAGCCGATGATCGTCTCTGCTCCTGACACGGGTGGTCGCTATTATATGTTGCCGATGCTCGACATGTGGACTGACGTGTTCGCGGCGCCGGGAAAGCGCACATCGGGCACCAAGGCGGGAAACTTTGCCGTCGTGCCTCCGGGATGGCAGGGGCAGCTACCAGCAGGAGTACAGAAAATTCAATCACCGACCACCTACGTCTGGATAATCGGTCGAACTCAGACCAATGGTCCGAAGGATTACGACGCAGTGCATAAGGTGCAGGACGGCTACATCATCACTCCGCTCTCGCAATGGGGCAAAGCGCCGCTACCAGTGCACGCCGTTATTGACCCGTCCGTGGACATGAAGATTCCGCTACTAGATCAAGTGAACAAAATGCCTGCCGCCGCTTACTTCAAATATGCTGTCGAACTCATGAAACTTAACCCTCCTCATCTTACGGACTGGTCCACTATTGAGCGGCTAAAGCAAATCGGCATCGAACCCGGAAAGAATTTTGACTTCGAGCGGCTGGACCCGAGCGTTCAGCAGGCTTTGGACAAAGCTGCCACAGATGGCCTGAAAATGATGTATGCCAAAGCGCCGACGCTTGCCCCTGTAATGAACGGCTGGCAGATGAACATCAACACGACGGGCGTTTATGGCGACTACTATTTGAAGCGTGCCATTATTGCTCTGATCGGCTTGGGCATGAATCAGCCGGAGGATGCTATCTATCCGATTAACGTTGCCGATGCCGATGGAAAACCTCTGGTGGGGCAGCACAAATACGTTCTGCACTTTAGCAAGGAAGAGATTCCGCCTGTCAGCGCGTTCTGGTCGGTGACGATGTACGACGAGGCCGGGTTTCAGGTCGCTAATCCGATTAACCGCTTCGCCATCGGTGACCGCGACGATCTGAAATACAACGCAGATGGCTCGCTAGACCTGTACCTTCAACACGAAAATCCTGGACCGGACAAGGAATCCAACTGGTTGCCTTCTCCTGCCACGGGCACGTTAGGTGTCACGATGCGTCTCTATGCGCCGAAAGCACAAGTACTGGATGGTCGTTGGAACCCACCTGCGATAAAGCGAGCGGACGCAGGGACAGACGTTCTTCCACAATAGTACTTTTCCGGTACGGCTCTACAATATGTCAAAAAGGGTTCACGGCTTTTGTGGTTGCTCCTGATTCATCTGCTTCAGCTTTTGCTCCAGCAATCCCTTCTCCTGCTCCTTGGTTAGCTTGGGAAATAGCAGAACAAATTGCATCCGCAGCGTCCATGGCGAACTCCCGCGTGGATACACCGCGTTTCCGTAGAACTGCGCGGTTATGTTCACCGGCTGAAAACCAAGCTTCATGATTCTGCCCACCCCTCCACCGAAAGGCACTGTCCATCTGTTACCGTCGGTTGCTCTCCAATTGGCGGTGATAATCGGCGCTGTGGTCAGATACCACCCTTTCTTCATGTTGTAGTTGGCGAACCACTGGAGAAGGAACTGATTCACGGGAGGTTTATCGAGATTGGAATGGCCGGCTACCGACCAGATGTTGTTGGTAAGAAATCCGATCGTCCAATGCGGAGGCTGCACCAGCACTACCACTGACGGCCCTATGCTGAATTTTCCCTGTCCGAGGAATGTCGTATTTGTCGCCGTGGGCAACACCAGCGTTGGCCCGATGCCCCAGATTATCTTGCTCTTCTTCGGCACTAAGAAGAACGAAGGGTTCATGTCCCCCAAGCCATACACGCCGGTAGTCTGCAGTGTAGGCCCGGATTCCTGTGGCACTGACACCGGTTGGTAGATCACCGGCGTGATCCAACGGACGATGAGGTTCCAGTTTTTCGACACGCTGAGAGGGATCACGGGCTGGATGTTCAGAACATTCTGAGTGCGGTCGGCCGGTCCAACGTTGAAGTTGAAGTTTTCCTGGATCGGAACGCTGATCAGGCTGGCCACAGGATTCTGCGCCGCGTTTCTCAGTGCGTCGGAATTCGTCGCTGCAGCCGGCGTCTCCTGCGTCGCAACTTGAGTCCCTTCCGGTCCAATCGGTGTGTCCTGGGCATATACAGGAGCACTCAACAGGAGCAATATCACCAGTATCCCGAGCGCAAGCACGTTTCTTGTGGAAGAGTTCACAGTTGGCCTCCGGCCACGCTACCGCTTCAGTACCACTTGGAGTACCGAAGGATACGGGCCGCCCAACCTTCTGTGAACCGTCAAAAGTGACGGAGAACTACCGGCAGACCAATTGAAGGGAAGAACGCTGATGGACCGAGTCGGTTCGCAATTTTTTAAAGATAGTCTCTGATCGAATTTTCACAGGTCTGCGTTGCTACTGCCCGAATCCGTGCCACTTATATAGCAGAGAGTTCAGCGGCAACAGAACCCACGCCCGGAGCGTCAATTTAGAATCAACTCAGGCGAAGGGCGGCAATTCGGCCCGCCCTCCTCTCGTGAGCAGTTTAAATTTAGTCCCCTGCAGAATCCAGCTGCTTGGCAAGCTCATCGGCTTTCGCTTTACTCTGACCATAGTCGATGATGGCGTCGATTTCCTCGCCAAGATCGTTCGCAATTCGCGAATTTGCCTTTAGGTATTCGGGATAGGGGGCCTTGGTCGGGCGAGATTTGCTCTTGTTGAGATGGGCCATGGCGTTGTTCATGTTCGTTGCCAAATCATTTGCAATTGACGTGACACGATCAATTGCGTCCTGCTGCCAGGCGCTCGCCACTGTTCGATGCGACTGCAGGCCGCGCATATTTTCTTGTAGCTTATTCACATCTTCTTTCATCCTGTTTAACACCGCCGAATGAGATTCCCAGCTCGGGCCGGTGGCCAGCGAAAACGACTGCAGTTCCGCAGCATCTTTCTTGATCTTAGCGATGAGAGGCTTTACGGCGGCCAGCTGTGCTGAGACGCTCGGGTTGTCGGCAGCGGCCTGGGCATGCAACGCTGTCGGCAAAGTTGTGAATGCGAGCCAGAGAACTCCCGAAAGTACGATTCTTGCGTTCATTTAGGTTTCTCTCCTTGAAGCGAAAAGGTCCAGAAAACTCACCAGCACTCCTTCTACGTTCGCCGGTTACGTCGCCTGCATCTTACCCCGGCCTTACATAACTGTCGAGAACAGGGTTCGCGCCCAACTACCTCATCATGAGTTTAGTAACGGAGAACTCGGCTCTATCCAGCTCAGACACCTCGGTCAATCTTTTGAACACAGTTCCTGGTTGAATTTCCATGCGTTTGGGTTGTTTTATGTCTCGTCAACTGCACCCAATTCATGCTACCATTGTCCGTTTTTATATGATGACGAACACGATACTATCGGCGGCCAGTCAGGCTAGGCGGCCTCAGGGTTGCCTCCAACGCGCTCGCCGTTAATGCGGTTAATCTACGGTAGCGCGATTAAAAATCACGCCAAACCGTCACGAATCTTCAACTTGCAAAATTCTAATCGGCGGTAAAAGGGGTCTGAGGGACTCTAGATCGCAGCTCGCCCAGCGCGGGACGACGGAGGTTGAGCGAGCGATTAGCCTTGACGCGAGACCAACCCATGCTTCCGGACAGCCAAACAGGCATAATGGACACGACATGAACGGTGTCCAAAGATTCCCGTTGTTGGTTGTGGTCGGCTCTTTCTTGGCGATGTGGCTTTCTGCTCAAATCGGCATCTTCTTGCGCAAAAAGCAGCCGAATCTGACAGAAGACGTGCGCCGCGATCTCGATGTTGTTGTTACTGCCACGTTGACGCTGCTCGGTCTCATCATCGGATTCACATTCTCGATGGCTATCACCAGATACGACCAGCGTAAGATCTATGAGGAGGCCGAAGCAAACGCGATTGGCACGGAATATGTCCGCGCGGACCTGTTGTCGCCTGCCGACGCCGCGAGAGTCCGTGTCCTGCTGAAAGAATATCTTGATCAGCGCGTCCTCTTCTATAAGACTCGCCGTGAGAAGGACGTTCAAGCGATCAATGATAAGACTGCTCAGTTGCAGACCGAACTGTGGTCGACAGTCGAAGTGCCAGCCGCCAAGCAGCCAACACCCGTTGTCGCACTGGTTGTCTCAGGCATGAATGATGTGTTGAATTCGCAGGGATACACGCAGGCCGCGTGGTGGAATAGAATTCCGATTGCTGCGTGGAGCCTTATGATTTTGATCGCCCTTTTCGCCAACGTGGGGATCGGTTACGACAGCCGAGGCGCCAAACCCGGTTTCATCCAGTTTCTGGTTCTGCCGCTTATTCTGTCTGTCGCTTTTTTTCTTGTCGCCGACATCGATAGCCCGCGCAGCGGCATCATTCGCATACTTCCACAAAATCTCTTAAGCCTCTCTCAGTCCCTGAACGGCCATTAACTCCCGGTTGGCAATTTCTTATTGCTAGAATTCTGCGAACGCTGCCTCTATCGCGCCGGCAACGATGCCGGTTGCTGCAGACGAAATTCGAGCAACGTCTCGCTCGGCACTTTGACGGACTGCCCTTTTTGCGCGACGGATCCCACCGCACCGACGCCCGCGCCAATGGCCGCGCCCTTCCCGGCGTTTCCCCCGATGGCTCCGAATGCCGCGCCCAGTCCAGCACCTCCCAAAACACGTTTGGCAGTTCGCTTACTGCTGCTGCTGCCTTTCACTTCGTAATCACTCGTAAGCAGGGGATAGGAGGTACCACCGACAACGATGCTCGTGAGCTGCAGCTGCAGCTCGGATGAGCCGGTCGCGCGACCGGCCTGTTTTGCTTGAATTAGCTGGCCGTAGACAGTATTTCCTTTCGGCACGACGACGGTGTTGCCGACCATGAGATTGGTTTCAAGCGTCGCGGTAAACCTGGATCCCGGTGGGTTCTTGCTGGAGTCCACCGTATCCAGCATGCGAATTAGTATCGTGGTGCCGGCCGGCACGTTGATCATCTTTTGTGGCGTCGCGGCGGGCGCAGGGCGCGACGCGGACGTTCCTGCGAATGTCATGATGAGTCCAACCAACAATACTGCGGACAAAGTCTTGTGTCTTCGCATTATCATTCTCCTATTCTTTGGGTATCAGGAGCCCGCGATCGGCAATTGCGAAAGAAGCTGCAAATCGATAATCAAGAGCAACTGATATTCCACTTGGGCGAAACGTGCCGCGGTAACGGCGCCCAGTTGCTCTTTCATAATCTCGTAGTATTTGGCCAAGAGTTCGGACCGCTGCTTTTGGTAAGCCATCGAGCTATGAATTAGCTCGTCTGCCTTTGCGTCGGTCAGCTGGTTATAAGAGGTGGCATATTCTTTGATATTCGCGATTCGCAAATCATTCACCTTGCTCAGTTCAGCGTCGTAGTCACGATAGATTGGCCAGAACTTTGCGGCCTGGTCGGGATCAAGCTGCATAACCTCGCTCATTACCGAGGACTTTTGGGAGCGCACGTCTTTCCGCAACAGCTTTATGTAGGCATCCACATTCTGCGCATTTGGCGTGGCCGGCGCTGCTGCCGCCTTTGGCCGGCGCCTTCTGAGGTGGGGTCTTTTCCTGGGCCAGCAACGGGGAAACAGAAATCAGGAACGCAAAAATGGCCGCAGCCGCCGCACTCTTCTTAATCATCTTCGTCCTCCATAAAAGATTGCATCTTGTCGATCTGGTTCCCGGAGAAACTCTAATACCACTGCTTTCAAAAGGCCGCAAGCTGGATTAAGTCCGGGTTTTTGGGGAATCGATCCGCCCGAATGCAGTTCCCCCCCAGAAACTAGATCGAGTACGCTTTTGTTACAACCGTCAAAAGTAACGGGGTGGGATTTCGAAGAGCGGTGGCGAGAGGCGCTCCGCTAAACGGTTGGCCCAAGGTCTGGACCGGGCGGTGGTCAATTGTATTGTGTTCAAGGGAGGAGCGGCGTACGCTGCAAAAGTCAAAGGTCAGAAAACAGAAATTCAGGTCCTTTCGAATTCAGAACAGGAGCACCAGCAGCAGGATCATCAACATGCTTTTATCAAAGCCTGACGATCACGTCGTTGCGCCACGGCTCTTCAAGTGCATGATTTTTTTGACTCTGTGCGCCGGCTCAGCTGTCTGCGCGCAGGCCCAGGATGCCCGAGCCAACACCACAGACGAATCTTGGACCGCGACCACACAGACTTCCATAGACAACACGAACCCGCTGCGGACGACGGAGAGCCACACCAGGTCCGGCAATCGGAGTGTTGATAAACAGAAAGTGGAGGTGCTTGGTACCGATGGCGGGTACCGACCTGACCACGATATCGAAACGGAGACGATCCGCGTAAACGATACGACGACCCGCACGGTGGTGCGGACGTACAAATGGGACGCAAACGGACAAAGAAGTCTGGTGCAGGTTACAGAAGAGGAAGCACACAACCCGACCAGCGGCGATGCAAAGGTGGTGCGAACAACCTCAAATCGTGATGTGAACGGTAACCTTCGGATTGTGGAACGTGAGGTAGCGGATACAAAGAAAACGAGCTCGGACGCGCAGGAAACGAAAACGACGGTTTACCTTTCGGACGGCAATGGCGGCTTTACCCCATCGCGGCAAACGCAGGAGTTGCAAAAGCGCGGCGCTGACAGCAAGGTGGAGGTGAAAACGACAACCTTGTTGCCGGGCGCCAACGGCAACTGGGAACTGCTGGAAATGAAAGAAAAGACAATCAAGGAAGAAGGTAAGAATCGAACCACCGAGGAGAGTGTTTCACGCCCCGATCCAGAGGGCAGGCTTTCAAAGGTTTCACGCACGGTGAGTGAAGAGACAGAAAATACCGCGGGAGAAAAAAGCAATACAGTCGAGACCTATTCTATCCAGGCATCGGGAATACCTGTGGACGGCAGCCTGCATCTGAACCAAAGAGTGACAAGCATCGAAAAAAGGGATTCAACCGGAAAAATAACTGAGCAGCAGGTGGAACAGCCCGATATTGGTAATCCTAGTGACGGTGTGCAGGTAAACGGAAAAAATAAATACACCGTGAAGTATGCTGCCTCCAGTGCGCAGCAGACGAAAACCGTCGAAGTGCGCGGGGCAAATGGCACTTTCACTGTGTTTTCCGCAGAGACTCAAAAATCAGAGCATGCTCCTCCTTTGCAAGTCACGACAGCATCTCCGGATAAGTCAAAGTAATCGTGAATGTTCTGCACCGTGAGCGGTAGCCTGGACCATCATCCGCCAGAAGATTAGGTTTGCTGTGAATTCGACCCGTTCCTTTTGACAGTTCCGTTCATTTCACAACGGAGTAAGCTTCCCAATCGTGGGGCGACTCATCCCAGAGCGGGACTAAACCCCTCTCACAACCCCATAATGACGTTGCCCTACCCCTGTCGAGGTGACTGTGTAAGGCGATCGCGCCATTTTTCACGAAGCGCGTCCAAGAAAACTGTTCTGTAATGCCGATTCGGCGATTCCCGCGAAGTATTCCGGAGAATAAGGCGTTACGAATTACAGGAGCGGAGTGATGAGAGGAAGAAAATCAATTCTGTGCTGGCTAGTAGCATTATTCCTTGTTGTACCGGGAGCCGCGTTGTCACAGGACGCGAACCGCAATCGCAATCTCATCATAAATGGACAATCCACGCAGGTGCCCGTGGTCCAAGTGAACGGCCGCTCCTACGTTGACCTGGAAGCATTAGCGAACGCGGTAAATGGCTCGCTCAGCTTTTCGGGAAGTCAAATCGCATTCAGCGTGCCCATCGGCTCCGCGAGCAGCGCGTCGGTGGCCAGCGCACCGAGGCCCGTGTCCTCCACCGCACAGGCACCCAACCCTGGATTCTCCAAAGGGTTCTTGAATGCGGGAATTGAGGAAGCGGCGACTCTGCGGGAATGGCATACAGCTCTTGCAAGCGCCGTGCAAAATGGATACCCAGTGACGGCGGGCATGCTTGCACCGTATCGCGCCCAAGCTACTACCAACCTACGTTTGGCCGCAACCGCAGCCTCGACCGATTCAGACCACAGCGCCTATCAGTTGTTGAACAATGAATTTCAGAACATGGCGAAACTAAGCGACAAATACATCGCTGCTCGCGCCGCCATGACCTACGTCTCGCCGGACGCCCTCCAGAATGACAGCTTGAACCAGAAGTTTGTCGCTTGCGGTCATTCACTTGGGGCGATGGCTGCGAGTGGACAGTTCGCAGACGACGGCACCTGCGATTGAGTCCCTCCGCTAAGCAGATGATTGCCGCCGAGAAATTGGAAGGCCACTCGCAGGGAAGGCCCCAAGCGCGGAATTTCCAACGGTCGCGATCTCGCTCCGTCCAAGTAAGCTTCATTGTTGACGAAGGGCGTTGTTGTGATGAGCCGAAGCTTTTCGGCCAACTCGGCGCTCATCTGCTGGTCCGAGCTGAGTTGAACCAACTCATCATAAGAGAAGAGTTTGGGGCCCGAATCTCGCACGTACTCTTGCGCGGGCACCGCGCTCGCCCCAATCGAAGCGATCCCGATCGTTAGTACGAAGCGCGCAAACGTGACCCATCCTCTAATTTTCATCGTCGGAGATTATCCCGATTGCCGTCCTCTCCAACACATCTTTGTAGGGCATCACGGAAACAAGGGCAACGGCGGGTCAGTCCGCGGCTTCGTTTTTCGCGGTGATTCCGCGGCCGCGCTTCCGCTTCCAGAGGTAATCCTTGCGCAATTTCTCCTGGTGTTTCTTCACCTGCGATTCAATTTCGGAGAAAGCGATTTTCGCGCAAGCGAGCACATCGGCACCTGTTCCCGAGGCATGCAAGTTTCCAGTCGGCAGCCTCAGATTCATCGAGCAGGTATACTCTATTCTGCGCGGCGTCTTTTCGATCGACCAGTGCAGCTCAACCAAGTCGGGATCGTATCGCTTCAACAGCCGGTTTAGTTTTTCAATATGATGCGCTGCTTCGCCATCGATTACCTTGCGATGTTCCGGTTTGATGTTGCTGTAGAAAAGTTTCATTGGAGCACCCTCTTTCGAGTTGGCTCGCCAGGGGAAGGGGCTTTCGCATGGAGGCAGGTTCAGCATAGCGCCGCTTGTCACGCGATTCAATACTGCGCGCACTTTATTGACACGCGTGCATTCGCGTCATAGTCTGCCATCAGCGCACCAGCATCCGATGGACTCCAACAAGAAAGCCGCGACCGGCGCACAATCGCACCGCATCCGCGTGGGTCTGGCAGGATGGTCATACGACGACTGGAACGGAATCGTCTATCCATCACCGCATCCCCGCGATTTCCACGAAGTAACTTTTCTCGCGCAATTTTTCGACACGATTGAAATCAACACTTCCTTTTACCAGCCGCTGAAGCCGCAACTCGCCGCGCACTGGATTGGCCGGGCCGCAGACAATCCGCGCTTTGTGTTCACCGCCAAAATGTGGCAGAAATTCACGCACGAAACTGGCGCCACGGCGGAAGATGAAAAGTTGGTGCGCGCCGGATTCGATCCGCTATTCGACGCGGGCAAGCTCGGTGCCGTCCTGCTGCAGTTCCCTTTTTCGTTCCACCATACTTCCGAAACGCTGGTTCGCCTGAAGCATTTGCTTCAAACCTTCCGTGAATATCCGCTGGTCGTCGAGGTTCGCCATTCGTCCTGGGCTCAGCCCGAATTCTACGAACTGCTGCACGAACGCGGCGTCGGCTTCTGCAATATCGATCAGCCCGTGATCGGCAAGTCCATTAAACCCACGGAGCGAACCACTTCTCCCGTCGGCTACTTCCGATTGCATGGCCGCCGTTACGACACATGGTTCACCGACGATCCGGAAGTTCCCAGCTTTGAGCGTTACAACTATCTTTACTCCGAGGAAGAACTGGAGCCGTGGGCTAAGCGCGTTGAGCACGTCGCAAAACACGCAGAAAATACTTTCGTGATAGGCAACAATCACTACATAGGAAAAGCTGCCGTGAACGCCCTGCAGCTGATCCACCTGCTGCGAAAGGAAAAGGTGAAAGTCCCCGAACCGCTGCGCCAGCACTATCCGCAGCTGGACTCAATCGCCAGCGAGCCACCAAAAGAGCCGCTACTGTTTCCCCTCGCCCCTCAATAGGCAAAAATTGGAGGCCTTCGCTTTAAGTGGCACAGGCACTCTTGCCTGTGCGCCGTTGCTACGGCAATCCCCTGAAAACTTGGCTTTATCACGCTATCGCACCAGTGAAAGCAAATAGACACACCTCTGCGAACAGAAAAGCTGGCCGCTCTTTAAATTTGATAGTTGTGAGTATTTCTAGAATCTACTTCTTGAAGAGGTCTTCGAAGGCTTTTCGCGCATCATTGGGACGCGCAGCGGGCGCTTCAGGCGAAGTCTTGGTGGCATAGGTAACGGGAGAAGTATCCTTCTCCACCGTCATGCGAAATTCAAAAAACGTGCAATCATTTTTCGCCAGTTTGTTCGCGATTCGCTCGGGAATCGGCTGCGTGCATTCAAACTGCGCCGCCGTATCGAAATGCACGCACTGCTTGCACGAATGCATCGCCGCCTGGCAGCGCGGACATTCTCCGCTCTGATCGAATCCCGGCGCAAGCACCGCCCCGCAACTCGAGCAGCGCGCCCTCATCACCGTGCCCACCATCCGCGGCGTTCGCGGCCCCAGCATGTCCTGCTTCGGACGCGGCTGTTGCTGCTCTGCGGGCCGGTCGGCGCGTTCGCGCTTCTTTTCGCGCGCTTCCGCGTCGCTATAACCCCTCTGCCTATACTTCCGCTCCATGAAGGTCCTCCCGGGGGATGTCTGATGATACCCCCAAAGCTCTTGCTCCGATTCCCTTTCACGCAAGACGTGTGGAAAGGTAATCGTTTCTACATTGGCCTTAATTCGTGCCTGACGCGGATCGCCTCGCCCAAAACTTGCACAGGCCTTCTACCGGCAAATCCGGTTGAAGCAGCGCTGCCGGTTGGCCAAAATGCGTGAGCGCCGCTTCGGCTGCGAGATATCCGCTGCGCACCGCGCCTTCCATCGTCGAGGGCCAGCCCGTTTGAGTCCAATCACCGGCCAGAAACAAATTGCCGATCGGGGTCGTCTGCGCCGGCCGCCAGCGGTCCACTCCAGGCTCCGGTGAAAATGTCGCGTTCACTTCTTTGATCACCGTCGCCTTCAGCACATTCGCTTCGCGCGTGGCAGGCAGCACGTCCGCCAATTCGCGGCGGCAAAGCTCGATAATTTCTGTGCGCGAGCGCGGAACCAGGTCGTAGGAAGCGCTGATCACCAGCTGTAAGTACTGCCCCTCTTCGCCGCTGCGCCTTTCGACACGCACTTCTCCCCCGGGCGCTCCTTCGTCATGTCCGGTTGGACGCGCTTTCGAGCCATTCGTTTCGGCTCCACTGGAAAGCAGCGTCCGATTGAAAATCCACTGCGTCGTATGGTCGAGTAGCGTCAGAAACGGCTCCGTCATCACCGTGCGATCGAACCAGAAATGCACGCTCGTAATCGGCGAGGTTTTGATGTGACGCAATCCTTCGAGCGGCGCTCCCGGTTCGGCCATCTCTCTTGGCGTCAGAGCGAGCAGAACGTCGTGCGGCACCGCTGCGATGCACGCTTCCGCTTCCATCTCCGTGCCATCTTCGAGAATCGCGCCCGCGAAGCGGTCACCCTGCACGCACAGCCTGCGCACTCCGCAGCGCAATCGCACTTCGCCTCCGCGCCTCGCGATGGCCTCGCGGCAACCCTCGTACAGTTCCGCCAGCGGCACCGAAGGAATTCCAACTCGATATCCAAGCGCGTTGCTCAGAAAACCCTTCCAGAAAACTTCAATCCCATACTTCGCATCCGTTCGCGCCAGTTCTTCATCGAGCGCGCTCACCAGCACCACGCGCCAGAACCGCTCGATCGCTCCGGTCGTCTGGCGCATCGAGTGCAGCCAGTCCAGCATCGTCGCGCCATCCGCGCGCGGCGGGTTCCCTCCCGCCCGCGCGATGGCCAGCATCGCTTCCGCAATCGAACGCTTGTCCGCCAGCGTCAGCGCGTCAAACAACAAAAACGATGGCGCCATGTGCAGCGGTGGCGGCAGCGGCGAAGCCTGAATTTCCGAACGCCTTCCTTCGCGATCGACGAAATACAGCCGGTCGTAAAAGCGGATCTTCTCGCTCGCTCCCACGCGCCGGTAAAAATCGGCCAGGTTCGTGCAGCAACCCAGCGTCACGTGCTGGCAATTGTCCACTTCGCTGCCGTCGGGCAGCGTGTAAGACGTAGCCCGCCCGCCGAGGTGGGGACGCTTCTCGAGCAGTTGAACGCGAAAGCCTGCGTCAGCCAGCGCGATGGCGGAGGACAGGCCCGCCAGGCCGCCGCCGATTACCAGGACGCTTTGCGAGGGCATCACCCTTCCACCAACCGGCCTTCTTTACCGCCAGGCCTGCTGCGAGGAGATATTGAACTTTTTCCGCGCTCGACAGCGAAACGCGCGAATTGAACACATCGAAGTTGCGTTCTTCCATCCGCGCCAGCAGCGTGCTGTATGTCCGCACCAGCGCCCACAAAGTGGCGCGGCTGTCTGGATCGATCTGGCCGACGAGCGCGACGCCTTCTTCGTAAAACCGCCAGGCGCGTTCCGCTTCGAATTCGAGCAACGCTTGCACACCTTGCGTAAGCGGACCTTGCAAATCGTTTTCGCTGCAACCGAACCGCTCGAGATCTTCCTGCGGCAGATAGACGCGGCCCATTTCGAGGTCGGCTTTCACGTCGCGAATAATGTTCGTCAATTGAAACGCGAGGCCCAGCCGTTCCGCGAGATCGGGATCGCGCGGATCGCGAAAGCCAAAAAGGTGCAGACAGGTGAGCCCCACGGTTCCCGCCACACGGTAGCAATACTCCGAGAGCTGGTCGAATGTCGCATAGGTCGCGACGGTTAAATCCATCTCCGCGCCCAAAATCAAATCGTGGAAATAGCGCGTCGGGATTTTGAATCGCGCTATCGAATCGGCCAGGGCAGGCAAAATCGCATGGCCGCTCGTCTCGCCGGCGATGGCTTCATCGAGCATCCCGCGCCAACGCGCCAGCCCGCGTCGCTTCGCTTCGAGATCGCCCGGCTCATCCGAAACATTGTCGATCAGCCGCATGAACGCATAGAGCGCAAAGAGCGCGTTTCGCTTGTCGCGCGGCAAGCCAAAGAAAGCGAGATAGAAACTGCTATGCGCTCCTCGCGCAATCCGGTTGCATTCAGTATAGGAATCGCGGACCGTGATCGCGTCGTCTTCGGCTGAACCTGCATCCGGCGCAACAGCCGCCGATTCACGCCGCAACTGCTGCGGCAGTTCCTTGCGAGTGTTCGGTCGTTCGTCGCGATCCTTCGCCGTCGCGCGGCCGGCCAGCGCGCGCGTGAGCAAACGAAGCTGCGTCCACTTCGTTAGCGCCGGCCGATGGTTTAGCGTGTCGTATCCCGACGATTCGATCGCGTCGAGAATCGCCAGGCCGCCACGGCTGAACATTTCGATGTCAACCCGAATGGGCCCTTCGACGCTATCGACCAACGGCATTCCTGCCGCGAACAACTCTCGAGTGCGCCCGATCAAGTCTTTCATCAGCGATACATAGCGTTCGCTGAATCGGCGCTCGACGATGTCCACTTCCGCCAGCCCGTGCTCCGCGAGCGCGTCAAGCGGAATGTAGATGCGCCCTTTTTCGAGGTCGCGCGATACGTCTTGCCAGAAATTCGCCAGCTGCAACGCGGTGCAGGTGTAATCGGAAAGCTTCTGGCGCTCGGCGTCGCGGTAGCCGCAGAGATACAGCACCAGCCGGCCCACCGGGTTCGCCGAATACACGCAGTAATCGAGCACAGCGTCCCAGGTGGCATAGCGCTGCACTCGCTGGTCCTGCCGGAATGCCCGCAACAAATCGCTGAACGGCTTCTGCGGAATATCCTTCGCGCGAATCGTTTCACGCAGGGCAATCAGCACGGGATGTGAGGGGCCGCGCTCGGCCACATAGCACAGATGCAGTTCGTCTTCCCACGCATCCAGCAGATCGAGAGCGCGCTGGCGGTCGGGGATCTCGTCACCCAAATCGTCCGACCAGCGGCAGTAGGCATACAGATTGTAGAAATGCTGGTGCAATCGCCTCGGGAGCAGCCACGAGACCACGTTGAAATTCTCGTAGTGATGCGTGGCCAGCCAGCGCGTGTAGCGCTCGGCTTCGGCAGCGCTGCAGCCTTCAGCAGGGAGATGGCGCGCGATTTCGAGTTCGGGTGTAGCTAACACGGTAGCTGACGCAGAGAGGTGCTTGCTTGCCTTTCGCTTTTTACGTACTGATTCAGAACGAACTCGCTCTGTTCCCCGTTTCGAATCAACCAGAGCGCTTGCGGATAAAAATTCGGGCCGCTGTGGCGCGGCAAAGTCGCTTAAGGAATGATAGCAGTCTTCAACTGGCCGTTGCGGTGCTTCATGTGCTCGAACACGGCCGGCAACTCCGCGAGCGGCACTTCCCCGGTAATGAAATCGCTGGCGCGAACTTCCCCGCGCGCGATCGTTTCGAGCGCTTCACGCATGAATTGCGGCGTGTGATGGAATGTCGATTTGATGGTGATTTCGGAATAGTGAAGAGCAGCGGGATCGAATTCCACGTGCGAGCCTCGCGGACAGCCACCGAAGAGATTTACGGTGCCGCCTTTGCGAGCCATCTGCACAGCCCACTGCCAGGTGGTCGCCGTCCCCACTGCTTCAATTACGGCGTCCGCACCGCGGCAGCCATCGCTCATTTCGCGGACGAGCCTCACCGGATTTTCAATCTCGCTGATATCGAATGCCGCCACCGCGCCCAGGCGTTCAGCCGCGCGAGTCTGCGATTTTCGCTTGCCCAGCGCAATTACGCGCACGCCGCGCGAGGAAAGCACGCGAACAAATTTCAACCCAATCGGGCCACAACCGATCACGACGGCCGTATCACCGGCGCGAATGCCTGTTTCGTGAATGCCGCGCAGAACGCAGGCCAGCGGCTCAGCCATGGCCGCGTCCACGAACGAAACGCCTTCGGGAATCTCGAGCATGTTCTGCCGAACGATTCTGCCGGGAATGCGGATGTATTCGGCATACGCGCCGTTGTTGAAAAGAAGGTCTTCGCAGAGATTTGGCTGGCCCTTGCGGCAGAAGAAGCACGTGTTGCACGGCGCCGAATTCGCGGGCAGTACGCGCATGCCTTTGTGAACGCCGCCATTCACCGACCGGCCCTGCTCTTCGATCACGCCTGCCAACTCATGACCAAAAAGCGCGGGCGGCTTGATCATCCGGGCGTGGAAGCCCTGTTTCCAGACTTTCAGATCCGTGCCGCACGTCAGCGCCACTTCCACGCGTACCAGCACTTCGTCATCGGCAACGCGAGGAATATCCACGCGTTCGATCTTCACGTCTTCCCGGCCGTACAGGACGGCCGCGTTCATGTGTCCGTTTCTCTCTCGTCTCATTGGTGCGTGATCACTACTTTCAGCGTACCATCCAGCGGCCTCGCCGCCAACTCCAGCGCGTCCGCGATGCGCTCCAGTGGAAACCGGTGTGAGATCATCTCCCGTATCGGCAAGCGCCGCTCGAACACCAGCGCCGCAGACTCTTCCTGATCGTCTGCCGAAGCGCTGTAACTTCCCAGGATTTCTTTTTCTTCCACCCCAACGGCAGCGGCAGGAAACTCCAAACGAGTCACCGGGTCGTTATGAGCAAACAATAGCACGCGTCCGCCCGGCCGCGCGATAGCCAGCGCTTCGGGGACTAATGACGGGTTGGGCACTGCCACCAGGACGGCGTCCGCCCCTCGTCCGGAAGTGCGGCGACGCATCTCGTCCAGCAAATTTGCGCTCTTAGGATCGAAGGACTCGGCGGCGCCAAAGCGCACACTCGCGGCGCGGCGGCCCGCCATCGGGTCGCTCGTGAAAACTTCGGCGCCCTCGTACTTTGCGAGCAGCATCAGCAGCATTCCGATGGGCCCTTGCCCGATCACCAGCACAGTTTCGCCGGGCGCGACTCGCGCTTTGCGGACGGCTTTGAGGCAAGTATTCACAGGTTCGATGAAGGTAGCGTCTTCGAAGGTGACGTCGGGAGGCAGCGCGATCATTCCGCGTTCGACGACCCACGGCATCGCGCGGACATATTCGGCGAAGCCTCCGCCGTTGGGATCGAATCCTGCGGTGAGACCGGTCTTCTTGTATCCCGCGCACTGCGAGAACAGCTTGCGCTCACAATAGAAGCACGCACCGCACGGAACATGATGAAAGCTCATCACGCGGTCGCCAGCTTTGAACTTCTTCACGCCCGCGCCCACTTTTACGACGGTGCCGGCCAGCTCGTGGCCCAGGATCTGCGGCGGCGCGACGTAGCCGTGCTCGATTTTCTTGATGTCCGTGCCGCAAATCCCGCATGCGGCGACGCGGAACAGCACTTCGCCTTCGCCAATTTCGGGGACGGGGACGGATTCGACGACGACGCGTCCCTTGCCGCGATAGACGCCGGCGCGCATGTGGCTCAGGGACCGATTGGCCTGTGTGCGGGGTCGATTTGGATGGTTGTGTGGCTCATTTTCCGGTCATCAAAATCGCATTTTATTTGCGATTAGAAATTTTTAGGTCCTTTTATTTCAGCTACTTGACCTCAATTCTAATTCCAGATTTGCGATTAGAAATTTGACATTGGCCTGCTCTAATCGCAACAATTGTCTCTCGCTCCGCCACTCTCATTGGGCGGCCGCCTTCAGTTCGATCGGCTGGGCGCTTGAGGCGATCCGCACGACGTAACGATCCAGGAACTGCGCCAACGACTCGGCTGCCTTCTTGCTCTGCTGGCCAAGCTTCACAAGCCCCGGAAGCGCTTGCGGGTGAAGCGCTACCTGCCCTACCACACGCGGAATACTCAACTGCCCCTCGTCGCTGAAAACTTCGTTCATGTCGAGCGGAAGAGGCTCTTCCGACGTGTCGCTAATCGCGCGAACCGCTACCGCCGGAACTCCGGCATCCGTAGCCGCGGCAACGATTTCGAAGCTTTCCATTTCGACCGCATCTGCAATCTTGCCAAGGTGCTTCTTTTCGTCAGGCCGCCCGATGGCTCTCTCCGCGCTGTAGAACCGGTTCACTACAGTGGCGCCGCATTCGGAGGCGAATGAGACAAGAGAAGCGCTGGTCGGAATCACCTGGGGATCTCCATTCTCATCCCGGGTTCCCTCGGAAGCTATCTCGCGAGCCGCCATCACTTGCGCAATGGAATATTCGGGCCGAAGGCCGCCGGCCAGGCCCGAGGAGATGCAGTACTCGAGCGTTCCGGATTCGCCCCAGGCTATTTTAGAAAGCGCTAGCTTCGCTGGCCGCTGGCCTACGCCGGTAAGCAGAACCGCAACGTCGGCGCCGCCAATTTCAGTCGCGAACACATCGGCCTTGCCCCACGTGCTCTCGCGGAATTTGTGCAATGTCCGCCAGGGAGCGAATTCGTTTTCGAGGGCGAATGTGACCAATATTTTCACCGTGGTTCCATTTACAGGTGCACGACCTGAACCCAAAACCTGCCGGTCTGAAGACCGGCGCTACAAAATCGTTAAGCCGAATCGTAAACCGAAAGTCTATGCCGCTGCGGCGTGTACCGTCGGTACGCTCGCTGCTTTGCCGCGGATGTAGCCGTGGGCTTCGTACCAGCGGACGGCGCGCTCGAGAGCGGCTTCGACTGACGTCGGCTTGTAGCCCAATTCCCTTTCGGCTTTGTCGCTTTCGACGAACATGCGATGGCGCGACATTTTCACGCCTTCGACTGGAATTTGCGGTTCGCGTCCGCGGAGGCGGGCGAAAAATTCGTCGGCGTAGCCGGCGGCGAGCGCGACGGCATGCGGCAAGCGCACGCGGGGAGCGGGGCGCCCGACGATGGCCGCGAGCATGTCCAAAATTTGCTTCAGGGTGAGATTGCGCGCGCCAAGAATATAGCGTTCGCCGATGCGGCCTTTTTCCGCTGCGAGCAGATGACCGACGGCGACGTCTTCGACGGCAACTACGTTCAATCCCGTATCTACATATGCGGGCATCTTCCCGTTCAGAAAATCGAGGATAATTTTGCCGGTGGGAGTCGGCTTCCAATCGCAAGGACCAATCGGTGCGGTGGGATTCACGATGACCACGGGCACGCCTTCCCGCGCCGCGCGAATCGCTTCCTGCTCGGCCATGAATTTCGAGCGCTTATAGTGGCCGATCATTTCGCCCAGTTCGGATTGAGTTGCCTCGTTGGGCAGGGCGCCGTGGCGCGGAACCGCGATCGTTGCTACGGTGCTGGTGTAGACGATCCGTTCGACTCCGGCACGCTGCGCCGCGTCGAGCAGCTTGCGGGTGCCTTCCACATTGCTTTCGTAGATTTCTTCGGGATGGGCGGACCAAAGCCGGTAATCAGCAGCCACGTGGAAGACGCGGCGGACGCCGCGCATCGCGCGTTCGATCGAAGCAGCGTCGCGCAAATCGCCGACGGCGCGCTCGACTGGCAAATCGGCGAGAATGTCCGGATTACTAGTCGCATTAGTAGCCACCTTGCCGGTGACTCGAGAGAAGATACGGACTTCGTGTCCCTGGTTAACGAGCAACCGGGCGACGTGGCTTCCCACGAACCCTGAGGCTCCGGTAACAAGCGTGGTCATAAAATGCGGAAAACTTCGTCTCCCTGCTGTGCAGGCGCCACGGGAATCACGCGCTTCGGAACGCTTCCGTTACCGGAGCCGTTACCGTGGCCATTCGAATGGCCATTGCCATGGCCGTTAGCTTTTTTCTCGCGTTCGGTGGGTTCACCGAGAAGGCCGCCCATTTTGCCGGAGACGGTCCAGCTGAGCATCTTCCAGGTGTCACCGAGCTTCTTGTTGCCGCCGAGTACTGCGGACGCCTCGTATCCCGCGTGAACCATGCAATCTTCGCAGCGCGGATCGCGGCCGCGGCCGTATTTCTCCCAGGGCGTCTGTTCGATGAAGTCTTTGAAATTGTCGTGATGCGCGTCGGTCATCAGGTAGCACGGGCCTTTCCAGCCGCGCGGGTTGTACGTGGGATTGCCCCAGGCCGTGCACATCAACTCGCGCTCGCCTCGGAGATATTCCATGTAGATGGGCGACGTGACGATGTTGTAGCGCTCGAGAAGCTTGTAGGCCTGGCGGAATTTGTCGCGGATTTCATCGCGAGACATGAAAATTTCCTTGGTCATCACCGCAGCGTAGGAATAGGCCGGCGAAAGCATGTGGCCATCGACGCCAAGCGTTTGCAAATACGCGAAAAGATCGGCGATCTCTTCGATGTCTGTCTCTTTGTAAATTGTGGTGTTGGAAGTGACGAGAAATCCGGCAGCTTTGGCTGCCTTGATGCCTTCGATTGCTTCGCGGAATACGCCATCGCGCTCGACGCAGATATCGTGAGTCTTTTCGAGGCCGTCGAGGTGAACGTTGAAGAACAGGCGCGACGTGGGCGTGAAGTCGCTGAGGTGCTTGCGAATGAACATACCGTTGGTGCAAAGGTAGATGTGCTTTTTGCGGGCAAGAATTTCGTTGGTCAGGCGGCCAATTTCGGGGTAAATCATCGGCTCGCCGCCGCAGATAGAAACGATCGGAGCGCCGCAATCGTCAACAGCCTTCAGGCACTGCTCGACGGTGAGCATCTCGTTGATCGTGGACTTGTATTCGCGAATGCGGCCGCAGCCAGTGCAAGTAAGATTGCAGGCGTGGAGCGGCTCGAGCATCATCACCAGCGGAAACTTCTGCGCCCCAGTGATGCTCTTGCGAGCGAGATAACCCGTCATGCTCGCAGTGAGGCTGAAAGGAACTCTCATCCATTACCCCCGTCTTTAATTAGATGCTTTATTTCCTCGGCGGGAATCTGCAAAGCGAAAGATTTGCGCCGGCCTTTGCGCATGTTGTCGAAGCGCGCGAGCGCGTACAGCGGAAACGAATTTCGGTAGAGGTGATATTTCAAATAGAAGACGCACGGAAAACCAGTGCCGGTAAATTCCGCTTCATCCCAAGAGCCGTCTTCATTCTGATTCTCGGTGAGCCACGCAGCCGCGCGTTCGGAAGCCGGATTGTTGGGACCAACCGTTGCAAGCAGGCCGATCAGAGCCCACGCTGTTTGCGATGCGGTGCTCTTGCCTTTGCCTTTCAGCGCCGGATCGTAATAGGAAAGAATGGATTCGCCGAAGCCGCCGTCGGGATTCTGCACCGAGCGAAACCAATTCGCGGCGCGCTGGCAATCGGGATCGGACGACAGGCCCACTGTCTCAAGGGCGCGCAAGACGCCGCTCGTTCCGTAGAGATAGTTCACGCCCCAGCGGCCATACCAGGAGCCGTCTGGTGTTTGATCGTGCTTGATGAAATCACGCGCGCGATCCACGACCGGATGATTCGCGGACCAACCAAACTGCCCGAGACATTCGAGGACGCGCGCCGTAACGTCGGCAGTGGAAGGATCGAGCATCGCGTTGTGGTCGGCAAACGGAATGTGATTCAGGAACTGGAGATTGTTCTCGTGGTCGAATGCGCCCCAACCGCCGTCGCTATTCTGCATGCTGACGAGCCAGGCAAGACCGCGGCGGATCGCGCCGCGCAGCGGAGCTGAATCGGGATCGGCGACGCGACCAAGCGCCATCAGGACGAACGCGGTGTCGTCCACATCGGGATAGAAATCGTTTTGAAACTCGAATGCCCAGCCGCCCGGCGCAGCCCTTTTATTTTTAACCTGCCAATCGCCAGGGCCGAGAATCTGATTCTTGAGCACCCAACGCTCCGCAGCAACCAACGCGGGATGTGACGGATCGAGCCCCGCTTCTTCGAGCGAAACCATCGCGATGGCCGTGTCCCAGACCGGCGAAATGCAGGGCTGAACGCGAATCGTGCGGCCTCTCTCGTCTTCGACTTCGTAGCGCTCGAGAAACTTGATTTCGCGGTGAAGCAGCGGATCGTCCACATCGCGCGCTTCCGCGAGCAGGGCGAAAATCGAATTCATCATGGCTGGGTAGATGGTTCCCAGGCCTTCGCTGCGTTCGAGGCGGTCCATCATCCATTTCCGCGCGCGAGCCAGGCACAACTTTCGAAAAGGCTTCCAGGAAGAACGCTCGTAGAGCTTCAAGCCGCGTTCGAGCGCGAGAAACGCATTGCGCCAGGTGAAGACACCCTTATCCCAGGCAAACGATGCCGGTCTCTGCCCCGGAACTTTGAATAGATCGGTGACCGTGACGTCCGCCGGCAATTTCCATTCCGGCTTGTTGGCGTAGACAATCGCGAGAGGAACGACGATTCCCCGCGTCCACGACGACATTTCGTAGAGATTCAGCGGGAACCAATCCGGCAAAAGCATCATCTCGGGCGGAATCGAGGGCACCATGTCCCAGCTAATGGCGCCGACCATCGCGAGATAGAACCGAACGTAGGAATTCGTGGCTTCGAGGCCGCCGAGGTCCAGTACTTTTTGCTTCGCGCGCTGCATGTGAGGCGCATTTGCGGGATCGCCGGCGAGGCGAAGCGCGACATAAGCCTTCACCGTGGCATTCAGCTCGGAAGGGCCACCGTAGAAGATGTACCAGCCGCCGTCTTCCAGTTGCCGTTCGCGGATATAGCGCGCCAGCTTGGCGGTTTTCTCGGATTTAAGCTGACCCAGGATGTGCAGGTAGAGAATGTAATCGGATTCGAGCGTGGTATCGGCTTCGAGCTCGCCCCACCAGTAGCCTTCCTGAGCCTGAGCGGCTAACATCCAGTCGCGGCTGCGGGAAATGGCCTGTTCGACGAGAGATTCGAGGTTGCGGGTTTGAACAACCGCTGTGGCCTGGCTCGTTCCGCTGTGGGAAGTCTCTATACGCAGTCTTGCTTCCGGTGTCATCAATCCCTCAGATATATTTTCGGTCCTTGTCGGCCCATTTGGAAATTGCAGCTGCAGCCGGGCACCGCCGCTTTCACCTAAAATGGACGGCCAAGCCCCTTTTGTCGCACTGCTTACTTCGCTGCCCTGCGGAGGGCATCAGAACCGGGCGTCCTATTGCTCTCCCGTCCTAATCGCCGCGTCCGCTTACCCGGCTTCCCCACTAGCCAGTGTATGGGACGTTTTGTGAGCTGAAAAACGCTCGGTAAAAACCCTTTCGCGTCATCACACAGCATCAACTGTTCCGTAACACTAACATTATGTTCGGCTTTGGCTCGCCGGTCAACTGAATTTCCATGTCGCGTGTCCAAACTTATGATGCTGGTAGCCGGGAAATGATGCCTGACAAAAATTGCCCCAAATCGGGCGGCACGGGCGATCCGATTGGTTGAAGAAATCGCGGTTTGGCCATGGCTGCGAGAGATTGAAATCGCGGGTCTGAGTCATCAAACGGCGAACGGAACACGAAAGCGTCGGCTCGCAGGAGATTTTCGCGAGCAGAATCCTTGAAATCCGGATTCGAGGGATCCAGCACCATAACGAACAGCGAAGGCTTCCAGAATCTCATTAACGCGTCACTTTCGATTACGGCGTGGCCCGCGCTCACCAACTCGGCTGCCAGTGCTGGAAGCGCATTTTGCAGGCGATGTTCCTTCGTTTCGATCCACAGGGCTCGGCGGGCGCCCGCGGCCAGGAAGCGTGAGCTGTCCGATTTGCCGGCGCGGCTGGTTTCTTCGCGGATCGCGTACGGATGGTCTTGCAGCGAGCAATCGCACGAGGGTCCGTTCACCGGGCAGCCGGACGCAGCGTAAGGAGTGATCTTGACGGCTGTCCAGTGCCGATTCGGGAAAGCTTGGATGATGTCGGCGACTAGCGCGGACTTCCCGACTTTGCGGCATTGGCCTCCTACGGCCAACAGGAAGCCGCGAAATGGCGGTGGGGTGCGACTTGCGGTCATTATCGTGATCTTGTCGATCTGGTTTTGTTGATCATCGTTTCGCGATCATCGATCCGTCTTGGAGTATGTCTGTTTCGCTGGCGGCGCTGTTTCTAATTTGCGGATGCGTTCGGCCAACTCCGGCAGACGGGCGAACCAGGCGTACTGTTCTTTGAATTTCTCGAGCGGGCGCGCCGGGGTGCCCCAGACAGTTTGACCGCTGCGGATTGTCTTGCCGGTGGGGATACCGGCTTGCGCGCCGGCGATCGCGCCGTCTTCGAGCTTGCAGTGATCGGCGATGCCGACTTGTCCGCCGATCATGGCGCGCTTGCCTATCGTGCTACTGCCGGAAATTCCCGTTTGCGCGGCGATTACGGTGTGCTGGCCGATGCGGACGTTGTGCGCCACTTGAACGAGATTATCAATTTTTACTCCGGCGGCGATTTGGGTGGTTTCGAGAGAGCCGCGATCGATTGTGGTGTTCGCGCCGATTTCCACGTCGTCGGCAATTTCGATTCTGCCGACTTGCGGAAATTTCCAGTAGCGGCCTTCGCCGAAGACGTAGCCGAAGCCGTCACTGCCGATGACGGCGCCGGAATGAACTTCGACGCGATCGCCGAGGCGCGCGCCGGCGTAAAGCGTGACGCGCGGATGAAGAGTGCAATTCGCGCCGATGTGTGAGGCTCGGCCTATGAACGCGTGAGCGCCGATTGTGGTGCCTGCGCCGATCTCAGCTTCTTCTTCGATTACGGCGTACGGGCCGATGGAAACATTTTCGGCGATCTTGGCCGTCGGCGACACGATCGCGGTGGAATGAATGCTGGATTTTGGCGTGGCGCGCGGCAAGAGCCACTCCGCGGCTTTCGCGAACGCAAATTTCGGGTCGGCGACTTCGAGGATTGTCTTGCCAGCTGCGCGAGTGTTCGGAGGAGCGAGAACGCACATGGCCGCTGATTTTTCGATGCGCGGCGCAAACTTGGGAGCGTCGAGGTAAATGAGGTCGGTGGCGGTTGCGTTCTCAGGTCCGGCGACGCCCGTGATTGCGAGGCTGCCCTCGCCTTGCAACTTTGCGCCAAGGTATTCTGCCAATTCAGCGGCTGTGCGATTCATGTGAACCTCTTTTTGACTTTGTGATTTGCGCGGAACCGTTGTGCGCCGATCGTTTCAATCAGGTTCGCAATGCTAAAACGGATAGATCGTCGGCTCTCCCGGCGGACGAGTCTTCCAGCGCTTGTGAACCCAGAGCCATTGGTCCGGATGCTCGCGCACCCAGGCTTCAATCACGGCCATGAAGCGCGCGGTGTTCTCGCGGACGTCGGCATCTTCATCGCCGGTGCGCACAAGCTCGAGAGCGCGCGCGAACTGCAGGTGATATTTTTTTTCGCCCGCGTCCCATGCCAGAAATCCGGGAATCACGGCGGCATCCGTGCGCAGCGCGATTCTCGCAATGCCGGAAGTGGTGGACGCCGGTCTGCCGAAAAAATCCACGAAGACGCCTTCGTCGAGCGATGTGTTGGTGTCGGCCAGTATGCCTACCGTGCCGCCTTCGCCGAGCACTTTCAGAATAGCGCGCGCGGAGCGGTTTTTTTCGATCGGCTGATTTCCGGAGAGGCAGCGATAGCGATTGATGAGCGCGTCGACGCGAGGATTGGCGACGGGCCGCACCAGGAAATGCAGCGGGTGGCCGTAGAGCGCGTGCGCGAAGGGCGCGAGTTCCCATGCGCTCATGTGGCCGGTGAGAAACAGGACGCCTTTGCCGCGGCGCTGGGCGCACTCGAAATTTTTGGCGCCGTCGATGGTCACGATCTGTGAAATATTCGCGGCGGTGTATTTTGGGAATTGCGAGAACTCGCCGGCCATCCAGCCGATCTGGCGAATCATTCCGCGGATGATCCGTTCGCGCTCCGCGTCGCTCATGTCCGGAAATGCGAGTTGAAGATTGAACATTGCCGCGCGCCTCAGGGGCGTGCGCACTTGATATGCGAGGGCGGCAAACGCGGCGCCCACTTGGCGCGCTGCGCTGCGCGGAAGCAGGCCAAGCGCTTTGAGTCCAATCCACGCGGCCGCGTATTCGAGCCATTCTCGCATTGCGCGTCATTATGCAAGAGGCTCTAGAGCCGATGCCAGCGATGTGTGATGAAAGAGTGTTTGCGGCGATGTTAGACTCGGCGGGCTTGCGAGAGCGAAGCGCGATGAACATACAATGAGCGAACACTCGCTATCCCGGCAGCGCGCCAATTTCGTTGCCTATGCCAGTGCGGGACTGATCGTGATGGTATGCCTCTTCAGCCATTTGGGCGCGATTGGATTGGTGGGGCCGGACGAGCCGCGCTATGCGTGGATTGCGCGTGCGATGGCGACGAGCGGGGATTGGGTGACGCCGCGTCTCTATGGTCAGCCGTGGTTTGAGAAGCCGGTGCTTTACTACTGGGCGGCTGCGCTGGGATTCTTGGCTCACTTGCCGGCCGAGTGGGCGGCGCGACTGCCTTCCGCTTTTGCGGCGCTTGTGGCAGCTATTGCGATCGGCTGGCTTGGTTGGAAATTCTACGCGACGGAATCTTCGCCGTTCGCGTCGCCTTTCTTAGTTGCGCCGCTGATTTTTTCGACGAGCGTTGCTGCGATCGGTTTCGCTCGCGCGGCAGGGCCGGATATGTTGTTCAGCGCCGCGCTCACCGTCGCGATGGCAAGCGGCGCGATTGTGCTATCTCGACGCGGTGCCTTGCGTTCTGAAAATGACAACCGGGCAAGCACCGATCCTTCTGATCACTTTGCGCTAGCCCTTTTCGGCGCGTCGCTCGGGCTTGCAGTTCTCGCAAAAGGCCCGGCGGGAGTTCTCCTCGCGGCTGGCGCGATTGGAATTTGGGCACTCGCTACCTCGCATTGGCGCGATGCATTCCGGCTGGCGCATCCGCTTGCCATCGCGGTCTTCTGCCTCGTCGCGTCTCCCGTGGTACGTGCTTTGCGCGCTGCGCAATCCGGATTTTCTTCGCATTTTCATTTTTCAGCACAATTTCGAACGCTACCTCACTCCCATGTTTCAGCATCGCCAGCCGTTTTGGTATTTCGTCCCGATTCTTCTGCTCGGGCTGCTTCCGTGGACGGCGTGCCTTTGGCCGGCCTTCGAAGAAGGACTGCAACTCTGGCGGCAGAAATCCTGGAGCAGTTCGCCGGGATTCTTTTTCGCATGCTGGGCTATTTTCCCTTTCTTGTTTTTCAGCTTTTCGCAATCGAAACTGCCCGGATATATCCTTCCTGCTATTCCTCCGCTCGCTCTCCTGATTGCGGTTGGATTGCAACGCCGGATCCTCGCGCCTAAGTCGCAACCTTCACGTGTTGCGTCTGCGTGGTGTGCCCTTATCGCGGTCGGGATCACATGGATTGTGATGGCGCTCTCGGCGGTTCACTGGATAAACCGTCTCCCTGCTGCCGCGCGCGATATTTCTGGAAAAATGATTCTGCACATCTCAATCATCGCGGTCGCGGGCGGGATCGTGATCGTCGTGTTCGCTCTTCTTCGCAACCGTGGCGCACTGCTGCTTTCATTCTTTATGGCTGCGCTTTGTGTTGAACTCGCCGGCGCACGTGTCCTGCCCGCGCTCGACCCGTTTATCTCGGCAAGATTTCACGGCGATCTGCTTCGCAATCACCGCTACCCGAATCGCGTCTTCACGTTTCATCTCACGCGTTCCTGGCAATATGGACTTAACTTTTACCTCGGGCGCGAAGTCGCGGAATGGTCGCCAAGCGATGCGGATGCGGCGCTCGTGCTGACCACAGCCCAAGGGCTTGGATGAGATCAGAAAAATGGGACGGGTGCAGGGGGCGCTGGATGAACCTTACGAAGGAATTTTGTACGTTCCGGTGCTCCCTGCTGCGCGCTAGGGATTCGTGCGAGAAACCGGCGGCAAATTCTGCAGGAAGAAATTCACAATCTGATTTTCGTACGTGTGGCGATCGTCGTCGGTCATCTCGGAATAGCTCAGGCGGTCGCGCACGAGTTGTTTCGGCTCCGGCGCTCGCGTGAAAATTTGCAGAGTCTCTTGAGCAAGCTGCGGGCGATCATCGGATTGAATGAACAGCTTGGGAATCCCCTGGGTTTTGGCCAGATGCAGCGAAACCGCCTGCTGCGAGCGATAGCGATAATTCATCAATCGGAATCCCCAGTCGGAAAAGCGGCTCACGTACGGAATCACAGTGAGACCCGAGCGCTTCACTTCAATTTGCACCATGTCCCGCGGATCGTCCCAAGCGTCGTCAACGACGAACGCGGCAACTCGAGGATCGGAGGCCGCTACTTCGAGCGCAACAAAGCCGCCCAAGTTTACGCCCCACAAGCCGAATTTCTTCTGATTTACGTCGTCGCGCGTGGAAAGCGCCTGAACCGCCGCTTCCAGTTCTGCGGTTTCGCGATAGCCAAGGGTCGTAATACCTGGAGTTGAACCGTGCCCCAGAAAATCGAACACAAAAACGTTGAACTGATGATCCTGGAGCGCCGATACCAGCGTGAGCACGTCGGTGCGTTGCGACAAATATCCGTGGCAAACGACAATCGTGGGTGCACCACGCAAGCCCGGGAAGAACCAACCTTCCCGCTCCGGCTGGCCAGCGATCGGAAAAGAAAACGGGAC
This sequence comes from uncultured Acidobacteriota bacterium, assembly GCA_963697645.1. Lineage (GTDB taxonomy): Bacteria > Acidobacteriota > Terriglobia > Acidiferrales > UBA7541 > Palsa-295. The sequence goes on from CAVOOU010000002.1 coordinate 749,519, forward strand.
GGGATGCCCCATCATCACATTCAGGTCGTCGGACGAGGAGGCGGAATGGGTGGGCTTAAGGATTTGGTAGAGGAGAAATCCGGACACGGTAGCGATCGACACGAAGCCGAACAGGATTATCGCCAGCAGCGCAGAAACGACTTTGGCGGGGCGCGTTGTGGGATAGCGTAGCTCTGAGAGGACGGCCATCCGTTGAGCGCGAGCGCGCGATTTCGCGCCTCGACAAACGGAATGTTAGCACAATTCCTTGACTATCCCCGTTTGACACTTGTTCGCGTTTCTATCCGGGACACGCGTTTGGGTTCTTTCACTCGTCACGGCTATAATGACTTACGGGAGCGGCTCGGGCCTACATGCAGATTGTTGACCTCCGGCAGGTCCATTCGAAAACCCTCGACGTGTTGTTTCAGGAGGAAGCACGCCACTGGCGCGACGAATTGCACTGGGACTACCGCCCCTCGATCGATCTGATTCGCAAATTCATCGATTCCCGCTCGCTGAATGGTTTCCTTGCGCTCGATAACGGACGTCCTGCCGGCTACGGCTTCTACGTGCTCGAGGATCACAAGGGGCTGATCGGCGGGCTGTTTGTCTCCTCCGATTACGCGCAATCCGCGATTCCAAAAGAAATCCTCACCGAGATGCTGGCGGCGCTTCGCGCCACTCCGCGCCTGGAACGCATCGAGGCGCAGTTGATGCCCTTCGGAATCGAATTCGATCCGGCATTCCTTTCCAAGGAGATGCATCTTCACACGCGTCAATTCATGCTGCTTCGTCTTGCAGATGCGAAGCTGAGCGAAAAGCCTCTCTCGCCCGCTTTTCGCATGGAGCCGTGGAGCGACCGTGCGTTCGATTCCGCCGCCAAATTGATTCAGCTTTCCTACGCGAATCACGTGGACGGCGATATCAACGATCAGTACCGCTCCGAAGCGGGCGGAATGAAATTCCTTCGCAACATCGTGATTCTGCCGGGATGCGGGCAGTTCTTGCCGGAAGCTTCGTTCCTCGTGCGTCCGACCACCGGAGATCGCCTGGTCGGCATGGTTCTTACTTCGACGGTGAAAGAACGCGTGGGACATACGACGCAAGTGTGCGTCCTGCCCGGCTACCAGGGCCATCGCATCGGACGCTCATTAATGGAAGCCTCGATCCACGCGCTACTACGGCGCAAGTACGAGTGGCTGTCGCTCACGGTGACGGCGGTGAATACGTCGGCAGTGCAGCTCTACGAGCATCTGGGATTCAAGACGATCAAGAAATTCGCAGCAGGCGTCTGGCAGGCGTAAAGAATTCAAACTATTTCTTCGCGCGATCTTTCAGCAGCCCCTTCAATTCGTCCATGAATTCCTTCACGTCCTTGAAATCGAGATACACCGAGGCGAAACGAACGTAAGCCACCTTGTCGAGCTTCTTCAAACTTTTCATGAGCAGTTCGCCGATTTCAGACGTGGTGCGTTCGCGCTCGGGCGCTTCGCTGACATACGCTTCCGCCTCGTCAACAATCGTCTCGAGCTTCCCCACCGGCACCGGCCGCTTCTCGCAGGCTTTCAGCAATCCCTGCAAAATTTTCTGGCGGTCGAATTTCTCGCGGCGGCCATCCTTCTTGATGACCATGTAGGGAATTTCGTCGATGCGCTCGTAGGTGGTAAACCGGCGGCTGCACTTCAAGCATTCGCGGCGGCGGCGAATCAGATCGCCGGTGCGCGCCTCGCGCGAATCCACCACTTTGTCATCCAGGTGCGCGCAGAAAGGGCACTTCACCGCGAACTCTCTTCCGAACGCGCAGCCTGCGGCTCGGTGCCGTCCATCAGCACCGGCTTCGCTCGCGCGCTCCTGTTCCTTCACCATCCGACGCAAATCTCCCGTCGACCAGCCTTCACTCAGCATCAGTGGAATACCCGCCAAACAAACAGTCGCAAACGCAATCAGCCACACAACCATCGAAGCCGCCACAGCCGGTTCATGTTCTACTCCAAAGATCAACGTCAGCACAAGAATCGTGCTCGCCTGCGCTCCGCCTCCCACGCCCGGCAATTGCGCCACCGACCCCACCATCGCGAAGGCCAAAACAAGCAGCGCGTCGGTAAAGTGGAGCGTTGCGAGCCTGTTCGCCAAACGCGCGCATCACCCATAGATAAACAAATGCAACCAGGATCCAGTGCAGCGCCGTGTAGAGAGTCAGCAGGAACAAGATCATTCCAGGTGCGAATCGCCTGCAGCCCCTCGCTGAATCCTTCGACCAGCACGACTACCTTCTCGCGCCATCCCGTGCGCCATCTCGGGTTCCGCAGAAAATTTGTGAGCAATCGCGCGCCCTGAAATCGGAAGTACACCAGCACCGCGACGGTCACAACCAGCCCATAGACCAGGGCCCGCCCCACCGAGCGCGCGAAAACCAGCAGGTGCGCGGTGCGCTCGTTCACCAGTCCGCCCTGTTGGAAAAGAGCGAGGGCAACAGCGGCCAGCACCGCCGTGGCGGCGATGTCCGAAATCCGCTCCAGAAAGAAAACGCCAAACATTCCCACCACCGGCAGCGAATCCTTCTTGGCAATCAGCACCGGGCGAATGGGTTCCCCGGGGCGCCCCAACAAAAAAAGGCAGGTGAACCCCATCAGCGTCCCTTTATACACGTTCCAGAAATGCGTACGGCCCAGCGTGCGCGAAAACTGCATCCAGCGCAGCGCTCGAATCGCGTAGCAGACGTAAATCGCCGCCATCGCCAACAGCAAAAGAGAAAGATTTGCGTTGCGAACCGACTCGGCTACCATGCGCCAATCGAAGTTTTTCAAAGCGCCGGAATGGCCAAGTTCATAGGCGATGAAAGCGAGGACAACTGCCGCGATCAGAAACGTGAGGTACTTGCGCCACTGGGAAGGCATTCGCCGCAAAAGCTAACAGTTACATTCGGAAAGTTCAAGGCGGGCGTTCGCCGCCGTTTCTTCCGCCTCGGAGGTAGCTTGTGTTCCCTCGCGCAGGGCAGCTAAGATGCATCGCGATGGTGTGGAACTTTTCGACCCCATTTTGCGTTTCATGACTGAGGCCCGAAAGGTGACGCAACGCGCGAGGCTGAGGAAGATTGGAGCCCGACGCTCAACTGGTGCAGCAATGTCTCCGGGGCGAAGGGCCGGCCTGGGAGGAACTCGTGCGCAGGCACACGAGGCGCGTGTACAACATATGCTACCGCTTCACAGGGAACGCAACCGACGCGCAGGATTTGAGCCAGGAAGTTTTCCTGCGCATCTATCGCACGCTCGCAAGCTATCGGCCAGCATACGGAGCGTTTCCCACGTGGCTCACCAGCGTGACGCGCAATCTGCTGGTGGATCATTACCGGCGCACGCGCCACGATCGCGTGACGGATTCGATCGACGACGCGATGCCGGTGCTCGAGGAAAAGCACTCGCAGGCGCGAACGCCCGACCGGCTCGCCGAAGCGTCCGAGTTGAGCGCGCAATTGCAGCGCGGACTCGCCCGGCTTTCGCCCGAATTGCGCGAGGCGGTGATCTTGCGCGATTTGCAAGGATTGGAATACAACGAGATTCAGGCAGTGCTCGAAGTGCCCGAAGGCACCGTAAAATCGAGAATCAATCGCGGTCGCATCGAGCTGGCACGGGTGCTGGAAGAGATGGGCGTGCGGCCATCGTAGTGCTGGCATGATGGTTTTGGTTTTAGAGATTCGGAGTGAGTGAAATGGATTGGAACTGCAAAATTTCGGACGAGCGGCTGAGCGAATATCTCGACGGCAAGCTTTCGCCGGCAGATGCCTCCGCGTTTGCTGTCCACACGGCCGGCTGCGCGGATTGCGCTCGATTAGTCGCCCGCGTCGGCGCGTTGGTCGGCCAGATGCATCAGCTCGCCGAAATTGAAGAGCCGCCGAAGCTCATCCAAAACATTCTCGACGCGACCATCGGCCCGCGCGTTCAAAAGGAAGGCTGGAAGAAGTGGTTCTCCTGGGTGCCGATGCTCTGGCAGCCGCGATTCGCGATGGGCATCATTACCGTTGCTGCTTCACTCACAATCGTGATTCACTCCACCGGCATAACGCCGGCGAAAGATCAAGCGCGCCGACTTGAGCCCCGCGAACCTCTTCCGCTCGGCGAATCGCCAGGTGCATCTCACCTACGCGCGCAGCGCAAAATTCGTGAACGACCTCCGCGTCGTCTACGAAATTCAGTCGCGGCTGCAACCCGGCCCCGAGCCTTCGCCCAATTCAGCGCCTGCGCCAGAGCAAAAGCAATCGCAACCGGATCCTTCGACGCCACAGCAAAAATCCGATAAGAATCCGCCGCGCGACCGCAGCCAGGTTCACGGCGGCAGCATGTTCGCAGTGCTGATGCCTGCAACTTTTCCCGCTTCCACCATCGCAACGCTTACCAGGAGCCCTCGATGACCTGCGCCGTCCACACGGATCGCGAAGCCACCGGCTATTGCCGCAATTGCGGCAAAGCGCTTTGCCCGGAGTGCACGCGCGAAGTGCGCGGCGCTCTCTATTGCGAGGACTGCCTCTCGAATCTGCTCGCAGGTCAGCTCGGCCCCGGAGGCCCCGGCGCAGCGGCAGGCGGCGCGCGCTCAGACGTGAATCCGGGCCTCGCCGCGACGCTCGGCTTTATTCCCGGCCTCGGCGCGGTCTACAACGGCGAATACGTCAAAGCGCTGATTCAGGTCCTCATCTTCGGCGGCCTCATCGCCGGCCTCAGTAGCGACATGCCCGGCGGATACCTCGCATTCCTCGGCATCGCTCTGGGCTGTTTCTATTGCTACATGCCGATCGACTCTTACCGCGTCGCGAAAGCTCGCCAACTCGGTCAGGCTGAGCCCAACGCGATCGTGGATGCTAAAGGCGCGCGGCCCATCGGCGCGTTTGTCCTGATTCTATTGGGCGTGCTTTTCCTTCTTTCGAATTTTGGCCTGCTGCAAACCGACTGGTTCGAAAAAGCCTGGCCCATCGGCTTGATCGCGCTGGGCGGCTGGCTCATCTGGGATCGCACGCACAGAAACGCTTAGGAGCGCCCGAATGCCGGACGAACTCAAAACACGCTGCACCTGCCCCAACTGCCGCATCCGCGGATTGATGGGTCCCGTGATGCTAATCACCATCGGCGTGCTTTTTCTCATCCGCCAATACACCCGCTACAGCATCGGCGAACTCTGGCCGGTCCTGCTGATTGTCGCCGGCATCGTTCTCGTGGCCCAGGCCATGGCCTCTCGCGAAGGGCACATCGGTTCGTGAGGAGCGCGTGAGCAACGGCGAACTGCCCCAGCAACCGCAGCGAAGCTCCATCTTTGCCGGCCTGCTTCTGATTCTTCTCGGCGTTCTCTTCCTTCTGCATCGTTACATTCCGGAACTCGGCATCGGTCATCTGATCGCTCGTTACTGGCCGGTGTTGCTCATCATCTGGGGCATTGCGAAGCTAGTGGATCATCTCTCCGCGCAACGCACGGGTCACGCACGGCCTCCGGTCCTCTCGGGCGGCGAAGCAGTTTTGCTTGTGCTGCTCGTTGTCGTCCTCGGCTGGATCTGGGTGGTGGACTACATTCACATGAAGCATCCGCAACTCGAAATGGACGGCATCGGCCTTTTCTCGCACCGACACTCGGACATGGAAGTGATTCCTTCGCAATCCATCCCCGCTGGCTCGCAAATTACCGTTCAGACAGGCCATGGCGATCTCACGATCCACGCCAGCGATGTAAACGAAATCCGGGTGGAAGTAAACAAATCAGGCTCTGCGCTCCAGTGAATCGTCGGCGCGCGAACGAATGCGGGAAGTTCGAGTTGTCATCGAGCATTCCGGTGGCGGATACCTCGTTCATCCCGTGAATCAAGACCGCGCCAGCGGCAATGTTTCGGTCGACCTTGATGTCGCTTTGCCCAAGAACGTCTCGCTCACCGCCACGAGCGCACGTGGCGATATCACCATTTCCGGAATTGGCGGTGCTATCAACGCCACCACGCAAAACGGCGATATCGAAATTCACGATGCCGGTTCTGACGTGAGCGTCCAGCTCCAGAAAGGAGACGTGCGCGATCTCCGATGTTCCCGGCACCGTGCGCATCAGCGGCAAAGGCAGCCAGATTGAGGTGTCCGATGTTGACGGCGATGCCTTGATGGAAGGCGATTTCTTCGGGCCGATTCGCGTTCGCAACGTGAAAAAGACCACGCACTACGCATCGCAGCGCAGCGATATCACGCTGTCTGCATCTAACCGGCCAGCTCGAACTCGATTCCGGTGATATCGAAATTTCCGACGTCGCTGGTTCCGCGAAGATTACGACACACAATCAGGACATGGATATCGAGAATGTTGCCGGAAAGCTCGACGTTTCGAACGCGCACGGCGATATCAAAGTTCGCTACTCCGATCCGCCGCGCGAAGATATCAACGTGGTGAATGATTCAGGCGAGATCGATCTCACTCTTCCCTCAGGCTCCAGCTTCCAGATCGCCGCTTCGTCGCGCTCCGGAGAAGTGCAGAGCGATTTCGAAGATCGCTTCGCTCAAGCTCGCGAACGAAAGCGATACTGGACGCCTCAACGGGACCGTTGGCTCACACGGCCCGCACATTACGCTCACCACGAGTTACGGCACAATCTACCTGCGCAAGTCGTCTTAACTAACTGGCTTGGTGTCTGCCGCGTTTTCAGCAACCTAGGATCACGACTTAGGCCTTCTTCGGCAACACGCGACCAGGAAAAAGTGCGGGGTTGAGGTTTTCTAAACCATCCACCTTAATGATGCCGTCCAGCGCCAAGTCAATAACAGGGTACCAAACGCCACGCGGATATTTTTCACCTCGATCTCCAGAGACGTTCATTGTCAGCATCGGTAACAGGGTAGCCGCATAGCTCAGAGGCAGAGCACTCTTATTCTCGAAGATGCAGCCCGCGCAAATGAGTCCGCAAATCCGATCCGTATCATCTACAACGCACCCTCCACTCATACCCGGCGAAAATTGCGCGCGCACTTCAAAGCAAGGAAAATTTAGCATTGCGGTGTCCCGGCGCTCGGCAAAGACCTGACCAACTTCGCCGATTGAAGTAGTGCCTTTGTCATTCAGCTCAATGTGGTGCACTCCTTCAGAATCTTCCGCGCACGCAATTTGGCCCTCTCGATATCCAAAGGCTGTAACCTTCGAGCCAGGTGTCGGGGCGGTTGCCCTGAGAGCTAACGTTTTCCAAACAATGTCGCCACAGTCTCCATATTCTCGCGGAGGTGCAGCCAGTTGAAGCAGCGCAATATCACTTGTTGGACACCGCCAGCCTTGGGAGACGTTCCATATCCTGTAAGCGGGCCCTGGCAGCACTTGATACAGAGTGAGCTCGCAACTGGTGCCGAACTGTTTAAGCACGGAGTCTACAACATGACCAGCTGTAAGAGCCAAGTGGCCTGTAATTAGGATTGCAGTACCGACGACAAAAAATCTCCATTCAGGTAATTCAACAACGACGCGCAATGCCACCTCTGAAATGGGGCTTCGAGGATCTGTGTCGATGAATGCCGGGATGATTGGAGACTCATCTTCTGACATAAAGAAATGGTAAACTCACAGCGCTGAAATTGGCAAACCCCAACCAATGATTTCGGATACATCGATGATCTTTGACATCGCGCTCGGGATTATTGGCGCCAGACTTCTGATCCACGTGTTCAAGGATCTTGGACGAATCCTCACGATGGTGCTGGAACGTGTTGTTCCTCGCAACGCCATTGTCCGTCCTTCCGAACCTGAACTGCGAAAAGCTACTGAGCAAGATTGGGCCGAACTGTGGGCTGCAATTCCCCAAGAAGTGAAAGAGCACGTCCATGCACTTGTAGAAGATCGGCGCTTGCGGTGCCGCGCTCAGGAACTAGATTTGTGGTCAGTGCTGTGGGAGTCTACGTCAGAAGATGTGAAGGCGAGAATGCGCACACGTTGGCAGAACGCTAAGGTTTAGGTTAGATCCAAGGCACCCTTTGGGGCAGCCAGAATGAAAAAGCGGTACCTCGAAATTGCAATCGACGCCGTTTTGGCTGGCGCGTTTTACCATTTCTTGGGATGGATTGGCTTCGCCCTCTTTGCGTTCGTCGCCGTCAGCTGGTTCTGTCTTCAGCTCATAGACGCTCAGAACGTCACGATGAAGACGCTGCTATCACGTCTTCCAGATAGATGTGCGTTTTGCCATCGTGAGATTGTGGATGAGGGCGGAGTATTCGACGAAGATGGAATCTACCACGCAGCGTGCTCTGAAAAGCTTGAATCGCTTGAAGGGTTGCGAAAAGAAGCTGGCGTGCCCTCATCCCAAGCCATTCACAAACCCCGTTTCGTTAAGAAAGCCAGCCGATCCTAAGCGTGACTCCTTCAAAATCCCCAGTTCTTCACGCGGCGGCACCGAGCAACCGCTCCAGCGTCGCGAAAAACTCCGGAAACGAGACTCCCACACATTCGGCGTCGCGTATCACCGTGTCACCCTCCGCTCCGAGAGCCGCCACCGAAAGCGCCATGGCGATCCGGTGATCGCCTTGCGGATCCACTTTCGCCCCGCGCAATTTCCCGGCCGAGCGGCCTGCCACTCGAAGCCCATCGGGGAATTCTTCCACGTCCGCGCCCATCTGCCGCAACCCCGTCGCGAGCGTCGCAATCCGATCGCTTTCCTTCACTCGTAATTCCGCTGCGTCGTGAATTTCAATTCCCTTCTCTGTGTACGCGCCAAGCGCCGCAAGCATCGGCAATTCGTCAATCATCTCGGCCACCTGCGCCCCGGCTATGCTCCCGCCTGAAAGCTGCGAGTACCTCACTGATAGATCTCCGATCAGCTCGCCATCGCGCAATTGCACTGAAGCAAGATTGATTTGCGCTCCGATGGAAATTAGAAAATCGAGCACTTTCGCTCGTGTTGGATTCAGTCCCACGTTGTGCAGCATGAGGGACGAATCGGGGAGAATAAGCGCGGCGCTTGCGAGAAATACTCCGCCGGAGAGATCGCCCGGAACCGTCAGCTGCCGAGCCATGAGTTTCGGCCGAGGCTGAACTCGAATCGAATCCTTCACTGTCTCAACCGTCGCGCCAAACTCGCGCAGTGCAAGTTCGGTATGGTCGCGCGTCCGAACCGGTTCGCGCACCGCCGTCGCCCCGTCAGCGTACAAACCGGCGAGCAATATCGCGGACTTCACCTGCGCGCTGGGCACCGGAAGCGCGTAATCGATTGCGCGCAAATTTCCGCCGCGGATTTCAAGCGGCGCCAAATCTCCATCGCGCCCGCGAATCTCGGCGCCCATTTGCCGCAGCGGCTCAGCCACGCGCCGCATCGGCCGTTTTCGCAGCGAGCTGTCGCCCGTAATGGTTGACGTAAATTTCTGCCCGGCCAGCACCCCGGAAAGCATACGCATCGTACTGCCGGAATTTTCCGCGTCGAGCGCCCGTTTCGGCGCCTTCAGCCCGTCAAGGCCATTGCCCGTGATTCGAACCCGTTCACGAGTCACTTCAATTTCAACGCCCAGCCTTCGCAAACATTCGAGCGTGCTGCGACAATCAGCGGCTGTGGCGTAATTGAATATTTCGCTGCGTCCTTCCGCGAGCGCGGCCAGAATCGCATACCGATGCGAAATAGATTTGTCGCCAGGCAATTCAACAACGCCGGTAACATTTCCGCCGGGCGAAATTGTTTTCTCTACTCACCGCGCGATTCTAGCACGCGGCTTTCACGCCCCGCTCCGAAGGGCCAACCTCCCCAATATGCTTCGTAGGCAATCCGATGGCAGGTCGGAATCGAGACGCAAACAACCGTTTGCATACCATTTAGCATCTTGCTACCGTCACCCTTGGGCCATGAAATTGCATATGCGAACTGGTAGGGAGAAAGCGATGGCGGCGAGCAGGAGCTCCAACGAGCTCCCGATCACTGGCGCGCACAAGTCTAATAGCAACATTGCGCAATTCAGAAATTCAGCTAACTCCCACAGAATGAGTGTTTACGTAATTTCTAATCGGAACAAAACGGGCATTTGCGCAAAACGCCTCTCAGCGGTCGCTCTGACGAGTGGCACGGAAGTTCCCTCGTTTGCTTCTGGATTTACCTCCGCGTATCATCAGGATTCCATGATCATGAGGTTTAGAAGGTTTTGGATAGTGGCTATCGCTGTCCTGTTTGTCTGTTCGCTTCCCCTTTACGCCGGAGATTCTCCCGAAATCATGCCGCTGAGCCAGATTCAGCCGGGCATGAAAGGCGTCGCTTACACGATTTTCGAAGGTGACCAGATCGAGAAAATGGACCTCGTCGTTCTCGGTACGCTTCACAACGCGCTCGGCCCGAAACAAGACGTCATCCTTGTGAAGCTTCTCGGCGAAAAAGTGGAGCACACCGGTGTGGTCGCCGGGATGAGCGGAAGTCCGGTCTATTTCGATGGAAAACTCGCGGGAGCGCTTTCGCTGAAGCTCGGCGTGTTTACGAAGGAAGCGATCGGCGGCGTCACTCCGATCGAAAATATGCTGGATGTGGAAAAAGCCGCGGCCACTCCCGCGAGCCCGATGCCCGGCGCGACGCCTGCAAATCCAGCCTCGATCGCCGATGCGCGCATTCCGCTACCCGAGAATTATGCTCACCAGACCAGCGCTGGCGGCGGGACAATTCCTCGTTCCGATTGAAACGCCGCTGATTTCCACCGGCCTTTATCCCGAAACGCTGGCGCAATTCGGAAAGCAACTTTCTGCCTGGGGTATGACGGCGATGGCCGGCGGCACAGCCGCTCCGTCGCCTGATGATGCCAACCTGAAACCCGGCGACATGGTCGGCATGGAGCTCGTTCGCGGAGATCTTTCGATCGCTCCCGGATGCACAGTAACTCTGGTGAGAGCCGACCGCATTCTCGCCTGTGGGCATCCGATTTTCGGGTTTGGCGCCGTAGCCATGCCGCTCACGCGCGGGCATGTGCTCCTCACGCTTGCTTCTTCGATGGCCTCCACGAAAATCATGTCCACCGGCGGCACGATCGGCACGCTCACGCAGGATCGCCTCACGGCGGTGATGGGCAAGCTCGGCCCTGGTCCGGCGATGATTCCGATGGACGTGCAGCTCGCCACTCCTTCAGGCGAAAAGAATTTCCATTTTGAAGTGATTGAAAGCCCGCAATTGACGCCGCTTCTCGTAGCTATGGCCACCTTCAACGGAATTGTCGCCAGCCCGGCCTACAGCGAAGGTTCCACGCTGTCGCTTGAAGGTTCGATCGACATTAAAGGACACACGCCGGTGCGGCTCGAGGATCTCTTCGCGCCCACTGACGCGCCGGTTCCGACCGGGTTCTTCGTTGCCACCTCCGTGCAGGGCGCTTTCGCTCGCGTGTATTCGAATCCCTACGAGCTTCCGCATTTGTCGCACATTCAGATTCGCGTCACGACGATGCCGGAACGCCGCGTCGCCACTATCGACAACGCCTGGATTGAAAAAAGCGAAGTCCGGCCCGGCGAAACTGTCGCCGTGAAAGTGCAGTTGCGGCCCTACCGGGGTGCGCCGTTTATTCAGGAAATTCCTGTGACGATTCCCGAGCAAGCGGCGCACGGCAATCTGCAACTTGTGGTGAGCGATGCGGAAACCCTCAATCGCAACGTGCAGATGCTCTCCGGCAACTCGCAACCAGCTTCCCGGTCTCGAAGAACTGATTAATCTGATCAATCGAGAACGCCAGAATGACCGGCTCTATGCCACGTTGTTTCAGTCCACGCCCACGCTTCTCGTCGAAGACAAGGAAATGCCCAACGCACCCGCTTCCGCCATCAACGTGCTCGACCAGCGCCAGAGTTTCGGCGGCGCGCGGTTGCTCGGTCAATCGAAAGCCGGCGAATGGTCCGTCGAGATGCATCAAGTGATCGCCGGTGAGCGCTCGCTGACGATCACGGTGAAGTGATTTCCGGGGCAAAAGGAGATGTTGTTTTGAAAATACGGCGAACGATTCTGGTGTGCGCGCTGGCTGCTGGGCTGAATACGGTGGCTGCAATTCCGGCTCAAGCCGAGCACACGCGCACCTGGCGTCAATCTGACTCCGGCGAATTCGAAAAAGGTACCGCGAAAGGCGTCGCGATTCGCAGTGACGGAAAGCTGATGCCCGCGCCGCGCTTCACTTCGTTCTCCGATCCGAATCTCGCGTATCTTTGGACGCTTCGCCTCGATTCCAAGGGCCGCTTGTATGCGGCGGGCGGCTCCGATGCAAAAGTGCTGCGCTTCGATGATGCCGGAAAACCGGCCACAGTTTTCGAATCTCCCGAACTGGCGGCACAAGCGATCGTTTTCGATTCGCACGACAATCTTTTCGTTGGCACCTCGCCCGACGGCAAAGTCTACAAAGTGACGCCCGACGGCCAGAAAAGCGTTTTCTTCGAACCCAAGACAAAATACATCTGGGCGCTGGCGATCGATTCGAATGGCTCGTTGTTCGTCGCCACCGGCGATTCTGGCCAGATTTTCGTCGTCGGGCCAGATGGCAAAGGCAAACTTTTCTATCAGAGCGACGAACGGCACGCTCGCTCGCTGGCCTTTGATGCGAAAGGCAATCTGCTCGTGGGCACCGATCCCAATGGCCTCATTTTGCGGATCGAAGTAGCGCGCAAGAACGGCGCGGCCTTGCCCGATGCGGGCGCGTCATTCGTCGTCTACGAGACGAGCAAGAAGGAAGTGACTGCGCTTCTGATGGATCCAGCCGGGAATCTCTACGCCAGCGCCATCGGCGAAAAAAACCGCCCGCCAACTCCCAGTATTCCGGCCGTGATCCTGCCGCAGCCCACGCAACCACCGCAGATCACCACTCCGCAGCAATCCGGCATCTCCATCGCTCAGATTCAAGCGCAAACACAAAATCAAGCGCCATTTTTGTTTTTTCCATCCACTTCGGGCGGCTCTGAAGTCATAAAAATTGGTTCCGACGGCTCGCCAGAATCTCTTTGGACCTCGCGCGAGGAACTCGCTTTTTCAATGGCACTTTCACCAGCCGGAAAAATTCTGCTGGGCACGGGAAACAAAGGCGCCATCATCGAATTGGACAGCCAGAACATCTACTCGACCGTCGCGAAGACCGCCTCCGCACAAGTGACCAGCCTCATCGCGGGAACCGGCGGCAAGATCTTTGTAGCCACAGCAAATCCCGGAAAAATATTTACGATGGGACCGGGATTTGAATCCGACGGAAGTTTTGAGTCCGACACATTCGACGCCAAGATTTTCTCGCACTGGGGACGGCTCACTTGGTGGGGCGACAACGGCGCCACAGCCGGAAAAGTCGCCTTCTACGTACGCTCGGGAAACACTTCGAGCCCCGAGAAAAACTGGAGCGCGTGGTCGGGTCCCTACAAGAATGCCGTCAGGCGAAACGATCAACTGCCCGCCCGCGCGCTTCGCTCAGTGGAAGGCCGTGTTTCTTGATACCGACCACGGAGGTACACCCAACGTTTCCTGGGTGAGTCTGGCGTACCAGCCGAAGAATGTTGCGCCTGAGATTGACGACATAGCGATTCAGGATCCTGGCGTTCGTGTTCAGGGTTTTGCACCGCAACTCTCCGGTCCCGGCAGCCCGGTTCCTGCTCAGGTGAAGATGCCTCAGCGTCAGGGTACTGTGAATTTCGCTTGCCCCGCCGCAGCTGCAGCAGAAGATCGATGTGCCGCCGCAGGGATTTCAGGATAAGGGATATCAAAGCGTGCTGTGGAGCGCTCACGACGACAATGATGACGACTTAATTTTTTCGGTGTACTACCGCGGCGAAGGTGAGCAGAACTGGCGCCTGCTGAAAGACAAAATCACGCAGCACTTTTATTCCTGGGACACGACGACCATGCCGGACGGCGCCTACTACTTGAAGATTGTAGGCTCGGATTCGCCATCAAATCCGCCGGACCAGGCGCTCTCGACCGAACGCGAAGCCGATCGCTTCGAAGTCGCGAACACGCCGCCGCGCATCGAAAATCTTCACGCGCAATCGAATTCGCCCACTGCGACGGTGACCTTCGAAGCTATCGGCTCATCCGCCGCGATCGAACACGCGCAGTACAGCGTGGATGCAGGCGATTGGCTGATCGTGTTTCCCACCGGGCTTCTATCCGATTCGCCGAAGGAAACCTACAAGATTCAGCTGAGCGGCCTCGCTCCCGGCGAGCACACGATCGCGGTGCAAGTCTCGGATCGCTTCGCCAACACCACCGCGGCGAAAATCACCTTCTCAGCGAGCGGCCACTCGAGCAAGTAGCTGCGCGCCTGGAAAGCTAACGGACAAATTAATTGTCCCAGGTGCGAAATCGCTGCAGCGGCTCAAACTGCTCAACGGACGCGCCGACTCCCGTCCATCCGCGCTCGTCCGAGTGCTGTTCGACATGGACGACCCGCGCGCTGCATCGCACCGGCTCCGGACTTCGCCCCGTCAATTCACGCGGCAGCGTGAAATAAAGCTCCATCGCCTGCCCGATTCTCACTTTCTGCACGGTCTTGAAATATATTCCACGCTCGGACAGATTCACCGTTTCCCCTTCCTGCATGTCGAGCACGCGAATGGGTTTCGATGTCGCGACGGCGCTGTTCATCAAGTCGCTCGCAGGAGAAACGGGCGCTGCGGCGTAAGTGCTTGGCGCCGCGTTTTTTAAGATCGTCGAGCCCGCTGCCACAGACAGCGATTCGCTTGCGAGCGGGCGAATACGAATTGGAATCGAGAAAATCTTGCGGGGTGCGATACGGCGTTCGCTGCTGGACATAGTGCCTCCTGGCGCGGCAATTAGAGTTGTAAGAGGAGAAACTTCCAGAAGGGGTTCGCCGAGAATCGCACTGCACTAAAAGCGAGTCAAGGATTTTAATGTTTTTCCCGACAAAAATCTCGCACCTGGCTGCAGCGCCGCGTTTGGCAGCGAAAAAGATGTGCCATAATGACCTCGTCCGTACCATGGCGACACAAACTCAAATCCTAGCTCCCAGATATTGAAGCGATCCGCGCCGCTCATCGCCGGATTTCGCCTCGGATCCATCGCACTCCGGTTCTGACGTCCGCATCGCTCGATGAAATCGCCGGCGCACGCCTCTATTTCAAGTGCGAAAACCTGCAAAAGACCGGCTCGTTCAAAATACGTGGCGCAACCAACGCGGTCTTTTCCCTCAGCGACGAAGAAGCACGCAACGGAGTGGTGGCACCCTCATCGGGCAATCATGCGGCGGCGCTATCTCTGGCAGCGCGCTGGCGCGGAATTCCAGCGTTCATCATCATGCCGTCGAACGCGCCCGTCCCGAAAAAGCGAGCCGTCGAAAGTTACGGCGGCCAAATCACGGAATGCGAGCCCAATCTTGCGTCGCGCGAAGCCACCGCCGCGCGCGTGATGAACGAAACGGGCGCGCATCTCGTTCATCCCTACAACGACGTGCGCGTGATGGCCGGGCAAGGAACTGCCGCGCTCGAGCTGCTCGAAGAAATTCCCGATCTCGATGTGATTTGCACGCCCGTCAGCGGAGGAGGCCTGTTGAGCGGCACCGCGATTGCTGCAAAAGCGATCCGCCCTCAAATTCGCGTCGCAGCCGGTGAACCCAGCAATGCCGACGACGCGTACCGATCGCTCGCGTCAGGCCGCATCGAAGCCGGCTCGCCCAACGAGACGATTGCCGACGGCCTGCGCGCAGTTCTTTCGCCGCTCACGTTTTCCGTGCTACGCGAGCACGTGGACCAGATCTGCCCGCTCACCGAAGAAGAAATTATTTCGGCGATGCTTCTGCTTTGGGAACGGATGAAATTGGTGGTCGAACCGTCGGGCGCAGTGGCGGCGGGCCCCGCCCTTTTCCGCAAGCTCGGCGCAGAGGGCAAGAAGGTGGGAATTATTCTGTCCGGCGGGAATCTCGATTTAACGAAGCTGCCGTTCTCTGTTTAGCTATACTTCTCGGCGCTAGAAATCATCCGGCGGGCGCCAATCTGCCGGCGGAAATGCAATACCCCAGAAGTTCGGCTCCGTGGTGTCAAATTCCAGCGGCGTGTGGAATCCTTCGGGCATCTCGCGAGGCGCGCGCGCCACTTTGCATCCGACCCGTCTTTTTGTGAGCGAGTGCTCGAGAACCAGCTGCGTATCGATGGCCAGGCTGCGCGGCATCGCAATGAGCGCTCCATGGTCATTCACGCTGAGGGTCATAACTTCAAATGTGGAATTTTTGCTGCCCAGCGCAACATGAACGTTCACGGGCACCCGCAGCAGCACTCGCTGGCTGCGCCGCCGCTCCTCGCCCGCCACCGCATGCCGCGCTCCCGCGGCGCCCGACGATTGCGCAATCGCTCCCTGAACCGGCTTCGCAGTAGCCGGACCAGGTTTGGCAGGCGCTGTGACAGGCTTCACCTGCGGCGTTCCCGGCTTTCCAGGCGCTAACTTCAGATTTTCAATTTTCAAAGCTCAACACCCCAAAACTCTAAATCGGCCGCGACGAACTCTACCCCCAGGTCCCAACCGTCCGGCCGCTGCATTCCCTTCCAGACCACCAACGCTTCCGATCTTTGGTGCGTGGCTAAATTCGTGACGCGAATTCTCTGTTGCAAGTCGAGTTCCTTTGGACTCACCAACAGGCAACCGTAAGTGCTGACAACTCGCGCAAAGCCTGTTTCAAAATGGAGCGTTCCGCTGCGGCCGTTCCATTCCACAGCTATCGGTACGCGCGAATTCATGCGCGGTCCGCGTCGCTTGCGCCGGCTTCTTATATCCCGCGGTAGATCGAGTAGTGACATCCTGAAGTGCTCCCCGTGGGCTGGTTACAAAACACGGGGCGAAATCCCACATTCCAAACCGTTCTGCACCCGAAAACGCATCGTAAAGAGCGAATTCAACGGGGTCAATGGTACGCAACGACAGGCGAAACTGTACCGAGGGGCAAGGGAGTACAGCTCTCGAACTTTCGCGGATGACCGTACGGAACAGATTTCTATTTACGCAGGAGACTAAGATGAAGACTGCATACGGCACAATTTGTTTCCCGTTCTTGCGCGGCTTCCCAATCTGGCCTAAGACAAAATGGCGGGCGTCATCCCGCCGCAGCCTGATCCAGATACCAAACCACGCCTCGAGCGGGACGAATCCTGCCCGCGGGATACTTGCTCGGCACGTTTTGGGGCTCGCTTCGAAGTGCCGTCAGAATTTCGCGCTTGTTTTCACCAGCTACCAGGAAAAATGTGTTGAGTCCCTGATTCAAGACTACAGGAGTCAGAGTCAGCCGCTGCGGCGGCTCGGCAGGCGCAGTAACAGCCACCACCCAGCGCCTGTGTTCATCGAGCGCCGGTGAACCCGGGAAGAGCGAGGCCGTATGTCCCTCCACGCCGAGCCCGAGCAATTGGACATCGAGCGCCGGCGCACTCTCACCGAAGAACCTTCGCAGCTCCACCTCGTACGCTTCGGCCGCCTTGTCCGGTGAAGGAAAATCGGTCAGCATCGGATGCACATTTTCTTTCGGAATCGGTACATGATCGATGAGTGTTTGCCGCGCCATGCGGTAATTGCTGAGTAGATCGTCTTCAGGAACAAACCTCTCGTCGCCGAAAAACAGGTGCACGCGATCCCAGGGGGTCTGCGTCTTGTATTTTTCCGCCCAGAGAGCGTAAAGCTTGGCGGGCGTGTGCCCGCCTGCCAGTGCGATTGAAAAGCGGCCTCGTTTCGTCACTGCGTCATTCAAGATGCGCAGAATCTCAGCGAGCGCCGCTTCGCTCATTTCTGCGATAGTGGGGAAAATACGGCTCTCGAAAAACATCGCTTTATTTTGTGCTCGCCGTTTTCACGGCGTGCCCGCCAAATTCGTGGCGCATCATGGCGAGCAGCTTATTGGCAAATGGCTCGGGGTCCTGCGAACGGAAACGCATATCGAGCGCGCCGGAAATCACCGGCACCGGAACGCCCAGCTCCACGCCTTCAATTACGGTCCAGCGGCCTTCGCCCGAATCCGTGACGTAGCCTTCAATGCCGGCGAGCGTGGGATTCTTCGAAAGCGCGTCCACCGTGAGATCGAGCAGCCAGGAACGAATCACGCTGCCGAATTGCCAGATTTTGCCCATCTGCAATAGATCGAGCGAAAATTCCTTCTTGTGCCGCAGCAGGTCGAGACCTTCCGCGTATGCCTGCATGATTCCGTACTCGATTCCGTTGTGAACCATCTTCACGAAGTGCCCGGAGCCGGCCGGACCGACGCGGCCCCAGCCTTTGTCGGGACCGGGCGCGAGCGTCTCAAAAATCGGCGAGAGGCGCTTCACCACGTCCGCATCGCCTCCCACCATCATGCTGTAGCCTTCGGTGATCCCCCACACGCCGCCGCTCGTGCCGCAATCCACGAAATTGATTTTCTTGGGCGCCAGCGCGGCCGCGCGGCGCATGGAATCTTTGTAGTACGAATTGCCGCCATCGATAATCGTGTCGCCGGGAGCGAGATGCGGCACGAGCGCGGCAATCGTCTGGTCGACAGGATCGCCTGCCGGCACCATCAGCCAGATGGCGCGCGGGGCTTTTAGTTGAGAAATAATATTGTCGAGCGAATTCGCGCTGATCGCGCCTTTCTCGGCCAGCTTTTGAACCACCGCCGGATCACGATCGAAACCGATCACGCGGTGGCCGCCGCGAATCAGGCGTTCCGACATGAATCCGCCCATCTTTCCCAAACCGATCATTCCGAGTTCCATCGCGATTCCTCCTGGCTAATTTTTGTCGGCGGTGACGCCGAGCTTGGCAAGATCTTGTTTGAGTTGTTCGAGATTCTTTACGGCAATCGTCTGCAGGCCCAGCTCCCGGGCGCATTCGAGATTGAGTTCGCGATCATCGATCATCACGCAGGCGGAGGGTTTGCGTTGCGTGATTTCCATCACGCGCCGGTAAATTTGGATATCCGGCTTGCGAACGCCGAGATAACACGAACTGAAAAATACTTCGAAATAATCCTTCAGCTTGAATTGCGTGATGCGGTATTCGTTGATTTCGCGTGACTCATTATTGAGCGCGGCCATGATGTATTTGCGTTGAGCCGCAATCTTGCCGCAAAACTCGAGCGCCTCGGGAAATGGCTGCGATTGCGAGAACATGAAAGCCTTGAAATCCTCAGGTTTGAAGTCTCTCGGCCGGTAGAACACCGTGCGCTGTACGTATTGATCGAGCGTGGCCTGCCCGGTCTCAAAGGCGTTGAGCATCAACTCGTGCCGGTCGGAGAAATCGTCCCAGTCGAGATGAAATTTCTCGGCCGCTCGTTTTCGCGCTTCGCGATCCCAGCCGTTCGTGAGAATCACGCCGCCGTTGTCCCAGAACAGCGCCTCTATCTTATCCATGCCGCCTCATCCGTGTAATTGTCCGCCTTCTCTCAATTCTTGGTATCCGAGCGCGGAACCAACCATCACCCAGCGCCACGGCCTCCATTATCCTTATCCCACGGCGATTGCTAAAGAACAAAAGGATGCCGCGGCTGTCGCCGGGGATATGATGAACCAGCGAGTATGCCGGAACGTTACAGAGCAAAGAAATTCGAAGTGTTCACAATTGGGCATTCGACGCATCCAATTGCGGAATTCGTTCAGATTTTGAAAGCGAACGGCGTCAAACGCGTGATCGACATCCGCACGATCCCACGCTCGCGGCACAATCCCCAGTTTAATGGCGAGGCGCTCGCAGAATCATTGCGCGCCTCAGGAATTGCGTACTCACACATTAAAAAGCTCGGCGGGCTGCGACATCCCTCGAAAGAATCCATCAATCTGGGTTGGCGCAATTCGGGGTTCCGCGGATTTGCGGACTACATGCAAACGCCGGAATTCGACGCAGCGCTCGAGCGCGCCATCAAACTCGCGAAAACGAAGCCGTCTGCACTGATGTGCGCCGAAGCGGTTCCCTGGCGGTGCCATCGTTCACTCGTTGCTGACGCGCTCTCGGCGCGAAAAATCCCCGTAATGCACATCTCGAGCGCGACGCGTGCGTCGGCCCACAAAATCACTCCGTTTGCGCTCGTTCGCGGATCATGCATCACGTACCCGGACGAAAAGATTCGCCGCGGTCGACAAAAACGTGGAGCAGGATCGGATTTGAGTGAATGAGGCTAGCGTACAGGCGGCGCGGGCGGCATCGTGAGCGCTCGGGCCGTACGCCTCGATTCCCTGCCGAAGCGGCGGTCACCGAACTTGACGCGCTTTCCAATGCGCTGTTGCTCGAGCATATATTCGATCCGAAGACGCTGCCGGCCCAAGAGATGAGGCATTTGCTAGGCGTGTTTTTCGACGCGGTACTCGGGACTCCCGCGCGACATCACCGAAATTGAGCCAGATACGGAGTCAGTCCTCCGTTTTCCGATCACGTAGCAGGTACCGCTGAATTTTTCCGGTAACCGTCTTAGGAAGCTCCGCGACAAAATGAAATTCGCGCGGGCATTTGTAGTGCACCAGCCGTGCCCGCACGGCCTCTTGAATCGCATTCGCAATATCTGGATGCGCTTGTAGCCCTGCGACCAGCACAATGTAAGCGACCGGCTTGACGAGTCCCGCCCCATCCGCCACGCCGACAACGGCCACCTCCGCGATGCGCTCATCGCCAAGCAGTGCATTCTCAACTTCGATCGGCGAAACCCACATCCCCGACACCTTCATCATGTCGTCGCTGCGCCCGCTGTAATGATAGTAGCCATCCGCATCACAAAAGAATTTGTCCCCTGTCGCCACCCAACCATCCGCCGCCTTCACTCTCGCCGTATACTCTGGCTTCTGCCAGTATTCGGCGAACGCACTCTCACCCCGAACGAACAAATTCCCGATCTCATCAACCCTGCATGGCCGACCCGAATCGTCCGCGATTCGCACCTCGTAATTAGGAACAGGAGTCCCGCACGTCCCAGCCCGCGCGTCCCCCGGTCGATTCGAAATAAAAATGTGGAGCATCTCCGTCGAACCAATCCCATCCAGAATCTCAATCCCAAATCGCTCGCGAAATTGCTCAAATACTTCCCCAGGCAACGGTTCGCCCGCAGAAACCGCCAGCCGCACGGACGACAAATCGACAGCCAACCCGCGGTTGAATTCTCCCAGCAGCGCCGCATAGAACGTCGGCACCCCAAAAAAAATCGTCGGCCGATGCCGCGCAACAAGCTCCGCCACCCGCTCGATACGCGTCTTCTCAGGATTCAGCACCACGCTGGCGCCAACCGACAGCGGAAAGTACATCCCATTGCCAAGCCCGTAAGCGAAAAACAATTTCGAAACCGAAAAGAACCGGTCATCAGTGCGGATCCCCAGCACGCCCTCCCCATAACTGCGCGTCGCAACCAGCATGTCCTTATGCTGATGCACCGCAGCTTTCGGCCGCCCTCCGCTTCCGGAGGTATACAGAAGAAAAGCTGTATCACACGCCGCCGTCGCGCACGTTGAAAGTTCAGGCGACGACGCCGCGATCCACTCGGCCCATTCGACCTCCTCACCCGCAATATCCGAACCCGAATTGTCGCCGCCCACCACGACAATTGGTACATTGCTCGCCCGAGCAGCCGGCGCGAATTCACCCAGCGCACCTTCATCAACAATCGCAATCGAAGCCCCAGAATCCGAAACATAAAATGAATAATCGCCAGTACGTGCAAAGGAATTAACCGGAACCGGAATCGCGCCAATCTTCGCAGCCCCAAAAAACGCCGCCATAAATTCAGCCGAATCGCGCAACACAATCAGCACGCGATCGCCACGCGCGCACCCGCCAGCCAAAAGCGCATTCCCCACGCGATTCGCCAACTCGCGAAGCTCCCCGTAGCAAACCGGCCGCGGCTCGCCAAGAATCGCGATTCGCCGCGGATGCGCCTCCGCCGGACGATCGAGAAACCACTCCGCAATATTGAATCGCGACGGAATCTCCTGCGCCATGAAAGTCCTCAGCAAAAATCAGCGCGTGCCCGCCAGCTTCCCATCCGTGTCGCCGCGCCGCCTCACTGCTCCTTGCCGCTCACCTTCGCGGCCACCTTCACCGGCACACTGTACATCCGCGCCGGCATCCACGGATGCACCGGCACTCCGCCCGCGATGCGCGACTGAATTTCACCGCCGAAGAAAATGTAAGGCTGCGCCGGCTCCAGCGCGCTCGCTTCATCAAGCCGCTTTCGCAAATCTGTGGGAATCGCAAAATCAATCGACGCCAAATTGTCATCCAGCTGCGTCACCTTCGTCGCGCCCACGATCGTCGACGTAATTCCCGGCTGCGTCGCCACCCAGTTCAACGCCACCTGCGCCGCCGGCTTGCCCATCTGCTTCGCCACATCCATCAGCGCATCGTGCACGCGCCAGTTACGCTCAGAGAATCGATTAAAAGGACTGCCGCCCGGCGTCGTCAGCCTGCCCTGCCCTTCTCCCTTGTGCCCGCTCGTCTCGCGTTTATATTTTCCGCTCAAAAATCCGCCCGCCAGCGGACTCCACGGACAAACCGCGAGCCCAAGCTCCTGCGCCGCCGGCACATGCTCGCGCTCGATCGTGCGTTCTACCAACGAATATTCGAGCTGCAGCGCGATCAGCGGTTCCGTCGCCTGGCATTGTGCGAGCGTTTGCGCCCGCGCCAAGTACCACGCAGGCGTGTCCGAGAATCCGTAATGCCGGATTTTTCCCGCGCGCACCAGATCATTCATCGTCGAAATCACTTCTTCCACCGGCGTCACCGTGTCCCACGCATGCAGCCAGTAAAGATCAACGTAATCGGTTTTCAGCCGCCGCAACGAGCCTTCCAGCGCGCGATAAATATTTTTGCGCCCATTGCCGCCCGCATTCGGATTTCCCGGATCGGTGTTAAACGTAAATTTAGTCGCCAGCACCACGCGATCGCGCAAATGACGGTCGCCAATAAATTTCCCGGTCAACTCCTCGCTCTTCCCTGCCGTGTAGCCATCCGCCGTATCCACAAAATTTCCGCCAAGTTCGATGTAGCGATCGAAAATCGACCGCGAAGCATTTTCATCCACGCCAAATCCCCATTCGGTGCCAAATGTCATCGCACCCAGGCACAGCGGGCTCACCCGCAGGCCTGAACGTCCCAGCGTCACATACTCATACAAGCTCATAAGCGTTCCTCCGAAATATTCACAGCAGCACGGACTGCCAGTCTAACTGATGTTCGTATATGAGCTTCGGATTCTGTACCGATAGACTTATCCTAGACTGGAAGCAGCGAAGGCATCTGGAAAGGAATGAAAATGCCAAACGTAATCACCGAAAAACACACCTTGGCGGTCGCCGACGGCAGTTCGATGCAAGCTTTCGTCGCTCGTCCCGAAGAAAAGGGATCGTTTCCAGGAATGCTCGTCTTCCAGGAAGCCTTCGGCGTCAACGCCCATATTCGCGATGTCGCCCAACGAATCGCTCGTGAAGGTTACGTCGCCATCGCCCCGGAACTTTTTCATCGCTCGGCCGCGCCCGGCTTCGAAGTGCGTTACGACGATTTTCCGTCCGCGATGCCGCACATGAAAGCTCTCACCGAGCAAGGACTCTCCGACGATGTCCGCGCCTCCTACGAATGGCTGCGCGATTCCAGCCATGTGACGCCCGACCGCATCGGCAGCATTGGCTTCTGCATGGGAGGCCGCGTTTCGTTTCTCGCTAATGCCACCGTCGCGCTGCGCGCCGCAATTTCGTTCTACGGCGGCGGCATCGCTCCAGCACTACTTCCGCGCGCGGCGAATCTTCATGCCCCGATGCTTTTCTTCTGGGGCGGACTCGACAAACACATCCCGCAGGATCAAATCCGCTCCGTGATCGATGCGGTGAAAGCCGCGGGCAAGCCCTACATCAACGTCGAAATTTCCGACGCCGACCACGGATTCTTCTGCGACGCTCGCCCCTCCTACAATCCGGTCGCAGCGAAAGAAGCGTGGAGCCTGGTGACTAGTTTTCTCGAAGCGCACGTCAAGAAATCAGAGGAACGCACTCAGTCCGCCAGGTAGAAAGGAGAACAATTAGGAAGCAAGCTCAGCAAGCAAACCCGCCCTGCAACCGCTCTTGTTGTTCGGCGCTGAGCTTCGATCCGCCCGAAGTGAGGTAGAAAACGTCGATCGCTGTCTGCCCTTCCGTATCAATCAGCGCGATTTCGATATTGCATTTCTCACGCGCGAACTGCGAACTGATGCGATAGAGCAACCCGGGCTGATCCTGCGCAATCACCTCCACAAGCGTGCTATGCGCCGAGCACGTATCGTCGAAATGAATTTGCGTCTCGACTTTCACTTTCGGCGCGCGATTTTGTTTCGCCCGCAGCCGATCGCGCAACATCCGTTCGAGATCAAGTTTCCCCAGCAGCCCGTCGTGAATGCTCACCTTGAACCGTTCCCACTCCGAAAGATTCAGCTCCAGCGTGCGAAACGTGTCGGTAAAATAAAATGTGTCCACCACAATTCCCGCCTGATTCGAAAACGCCGACGCTTTCACAATATTCATTCCCCAGGCCGCGAGAATGCCGGTCATCGTGGCAAAAAGAAACGGACGGTCCGGCGTCACCAGAATCAATTCGTACCAATGGCGGCCGCGTCGCAAATCCACCTGCACGGGATCCTTGCCCAGCTTTGTCGCCATGTCCGCGTGGGCGAAGACGTCTCCGGCCGCATGCGTCAGCAAATAGCGGCGCGGCAATCCCTCAAGAAAAGTTTCCACGTGCTTTCCGGTGGCGGGAGCCAGCGTGCGCAGGTGTTCCAGCACTTCGTCATGCGCGTCAACGTGAAATCTCTGATCCAGGTTCCTGTTCAGGTGATTGGCAGTCGCGATGTAAAGCTGCCAGATGTTTTCCGCCTTCCACGGCGAGAGCGCTTCCGGGTTCACCGCCTTGATGTCGGCGTAGGTTAGGAGGCACAACATCTTCAGCCGTTCTGGAGTTTCCACTTTCGCTGCGAACCCTCGCACCGTCTCGGGATCGAAAATATCGCGGCGCAGCGCCGCGCTCATTTCCAGGTGCCTGCCAACGAGAAAAATCACCGACTCGCGATCGAGCGCGTCGAGATCGAGCCGGTCGAGCGCCGCTTCAGCCAATGTCCACGCTCGCGCGCACGTGATCGTCCGTCTTCGCGCCTTTTCCCGTGTCGTGCAAAAGAATCGCAAGATAGAGCAGATCGGGCTGTTCGAGCTCCTCGAGAAGCTCCGCATAGCGCTGATCCCATTTCGCTTGCGACTGCCGCAGCGCGTGAAGGTTCTCGATCGCCACGAACGTATGTTCATCCACGGTAAACCGGTGCGAGTAGTCGCGCACCACCAGCGAATCGATGCCTTCAAATTCCGGCAGCAGAATGGTCAGCACGCCGAGCGAATGCATCGCACGCAGTGCGTCCGCGGCGTGTGGCCCAAGAAGAATTTCCTGCAGCACGTGCCAGAGCTCGCTTCCCTCGGGCGGATCGGCAACAAGCGATGGCAATGCGTGCTCGATCTGCGCCTCCGCAACTGAACTCAGCGAAAGGCCGTGCCTCGCGAGAAATCGAAACACCCGAAGAATCAACTGTGGGTCCGTCAGATTTTCCGGCTGGCGCAGAAAAACCATGTCGTCCACCACGGAAAACTCCGCATTCGAAAGCCGCGAGCGCATCGTCTGAAATTGACGGTAAAGCGAAGGGCGCTCCGCCGGAATCTCCGAGAGAAGCTGCGTGCACACGCGATGGACCGTCCGCGCGTGACCGAAATAGATTCGCATCCAATCGGAAGCAGCAAGCTCGGCGCCGCTCGCGACGCCGATTCGCGCCGCGCCAGCTTCTGCCTGCGCGTCCCAGGCAAGCACGTTATCGTCGCGCGAGTGACGAAAATGAAGGAAGCAGCGGACTGACGTGAGAAATTCAAGCGCGGCTTTGAGCTTCTTCCGCTGTAATGGCGCGAAAAACGCTGCTTGATCTGGCCACGCGCGCTGTTTCGCCATCGCCGAAATCAGCGCCAGCCAGCATGCAACGTTGTAGTCGCGCAGGCCGCCGGGTCCATCCTTCACGTTCGGCTCGAGATGAAACAATGTCCCACCAAACTTACCGTGCCGGTTGCGCGCAAGCTCCGCTAGCCGCGTAAGAAACATCTGTGACTCGCGCGCTACGAGCTTCGGTATCACGTCATCGTGAAGCCGCGCAAAAAGCCGGGGGTCGCCGGCCAGATACCGGCAATCGAGTAGCGAGATCGCAAATTCCAGATTTTCAGGATCGACGCGCTCGCATTCCCCGGCCGTCCGGCTCGCAGGACTTAACTTCAGCCGCAGATCCCAAAGCTCCTGCGAAAATCGGCGAATCGGTTCTTTGATCTTTGCTTCCGTCTTGTCGCCGGCGTGGAGAAACAGAAGATCAATATCGGAATAAGGGAAAAGCCATTTTCTTCCGTAGCCGCCGAGCGCAATGAGGGTGAAATCCTTCGGCCCCTCCGGATCGGACGAGATAATCTCGCGCCATGCTCGTCGTGCGAGGGAATCAACCAGCTCGGTTCTACCGGCCAGAAAGAAACGACCATCCCGGGTGGCCGCGAAATTTTCTTTTAGGCGTGCGGATTCCTTCGAGTAAAGCTCGCGAAGCTCAGCGGCAAGAGTGGGATTCGTCGCCATTGCGGTGCATCCATATTTCTACAATCGGAGGTGCTTGTCTTGCGAGGAAATACCGACGGGCTCGATAGGCCCCGACCTGCTTACAGGGCGCTCTCGCCCCGCTCATCGTTGCGAATTCGAATCGCGTCGTCCACGCGGGTAAGGAATATTTTGCCGTCGCCAATTTTACCGGTGCGCGCCGCTGTCACGATCGCCTGGACGGATTTCTCCACCATGTCGTCCGCCAGCACCATTTCAATTTTTATCTTCGGGATCAGATCGACGGTGTATTCACGGCCTCTGTAAAACTCCGTGTGCCCCTTCTGCCTGCCATGCCCGCGCACCTCAAGTACCGTCATGCCCTCGATGCCAATTTCGTGCAGCGCATCTTTTACAGCATCAAGCTTCGACGTCTGGATGATCGCTTCAACTTTTGTCATCGTCGTTTGTACGTAAATCTCGGTCACCGCGCTAAGCGGACGTCTCCCAGTAATAGCCTTCTTCTCCGTGTTGTGAAAGATCGAGACCCTGCGTTTCCTGCTCTTCCGTCACTCGCAGACCCACTACTTTGTCCACAATCGTAAGCAGAATGAGCGTTCCCACAATTCCCAGCACCCATGCGATTGCAACGCCCACAAACTGATTCAGCAGCTGATGAGCGTTGCCTTCGAGCAAACCGGACGGAAGCACATTACCATTCGCATCCTTGAAAATCGGATTGATCACGCTCGAAGCAAAAATTCCCGTGAGCAGCGCGCCAATCGTCCCGCCCGCTCCGTGTACGCCGAATGCGTCGAGCGAATCGTCGTAGCCGAATCGCGATTTCACTTTCGTGACCATCCAGAAACAGAATGCTCCGGCGATCAGCCCGATAATCAGCGCCGACATCGGACTGACAAATCCCGCAGCCGGCGTGATGGCCACAAGGCCCGCCACCGCCCCGGAAATTGCCCCAAGCGCACTGGGCTTTCCGTTTCGCAACCATTCCGCGCCGCTCCAGCCGATCGCCGCCGCAGCCGCGCCAAAATGCGTCGCGACGAATGCGCTGGTTGCCAATCCGCCCGCGGCAAGAGCGCTCCCCGCATTGAATCCAAACCAACCGACCCACAGCAAACATGCGCCAATAAAACTCAGGACCACGCTATGCGGCGGCATCGCAACTTTCGGATATCCCAGCCGTTTTCCAAGATACAGCGCGCACACCAGCGCCGAAACTCCCGAACTCACGTGCACCACCGTGCCGCCGGCAAAATCGAGAGTCGGAAAACGCCCGCCGAGCGACGCGTTCAACAACCCGCCCTTCCCCCAAACCATGTGCGCCATCGGATCGTAAACGAATAACGACCAGAGAATCAGGAAAAGCAGCATCGCGCTGAATTTCATTCGCTCCGCAAACGCGCCCGTGATCAGCGCGGGAGTGATGATGGCGAACATAAGCTGGTAAACCATAAATGTCTGAAGAGGAATCGTCGCCGCGTAATCCACATCCGGCTGCAATCCCACTCCGCGCAGAAATGCGTTATGAAATCCGCCGATGAAGCCGTTCCCTGTTCCGAATGCGAGGCTGTATCCCACAATCGCCCAAAGAACGGTGATCACAGCCATCATCGCGAAGCTCTGCATCATCGTTCCCAGCACATTTTTCTTTCGCACCAGCCCGCCGTAAAAGAGCGCGAGGCCGGGACCGGTCATCATCAAGACCAACGCGGAGCTCGTGAGCATCCACGCATTGTCCGCGGAGCTTTTCGCGTCGGCCGCCTGCTGTTCCAGGGCCGCGATGCGTTTCGATTGAGTGTCTGGTGCAGAGGAATTCTGTGCGAGCAAATTGAGGGGAGTAAAGCCGAGAAGAATGAAGAGAATTGCAATCCGCGGGATCAGGCGTCTTTCTGTCAAAATCCGTCTATCTCCGCCGGGAAGTTCAGATTTCTAAAATCGGAACTCTACAGGCGAATGCGATACCGCCCTAATTCGAAATATTTATCGGCGGTATTAACAATTGCTATGGCATCCCTTGGACGCTGCGAACGCGCGTGACACTTTCAAGATTCACTCTACAGTTTTTTCCGCTTGCGTGATTTCGAGCTGCCGCCAACCGGAACCTCCGTCGCGGCGGCAGCCTGCAACAACCGAAGGAACGATTGCGCGTCGCCGCTCAAAGCCCTGTGGCGTGGATAGATCACGTCTAGATTGCGGCGAAGCGGCTCCGCATTCACGATTTCAATCGCCGTCAGTTTGCGCCGACGAAATTCCTCCGTAACCGAGATCTGCGGCAGGAAGCTGAATCCAAGTTTGCGCTCCACCATTCTCTTCGCCGCTTCGATCGTTTCCACTTCCATCACCACGTTCGGCAGAAGCCCCGCGCGCCGGAATAAACCTTGCGTGAGCGTCCAATCGCTCGAACCCCGGTCAAAGAAAATCAGCGGCCACGATTCAAGTTCTTCCATTCGAACCCGCTGCGTGCGCGCCATCTTGTGCCCCGGATGCCCCACCAGTATCAACGGATCGTCTCGCAGCGACGTGGTTTCCACTTCCGGATGCAAAAGCGAGCGCGCCACGCCGATGTCCGCCTCCCCATCGAGCACCATCTTCAAAACTTCCATCGAATTCCCCGACCGCAGTGTGACCAGCACTTTCGGATTCGCCGCCTGATAATCCTTCAAAACATCCGGCAAAAAATAAGTACAAATCGAAAGCGCCGCCGCAATCCGCAACGAGCCCGCCGCCGACGTCCTCTGCTCATTCACTACTTGCCTCGCGAGCGCCACCTGCCTCAACAGCTGCTCCGCCTGCGGCCGCAGCGCCTTCCCCGCCGCCGACAGCGTCAAGCTATTGCCATCGCGGGTAAAGAGCGCAACTCCCAGCGACTCTTCGAGCGCGCGAATCCGGGCACTTATGGCCGGCTGGCTAACGCGGAGGGCTTCGGCGGCTTTGTGGAAACCGCCGTAGGTGAGGACGGCGAGGAACGTCTCAATTTGATCGAATTCCATCAATTCTCCAGACAAAAGGCGGCGAATTTGTGGCCCAAAAGGGAATACAGATATCCCTTTACTCCCATTTTATTCTGATAATCGATTTCTATCAAGATGATAAGTTTAATCAGTTTGACTGATTGGCATTTCTCGCTGACAATCGCTCCAACGTCGCGCGGCGGCATGTTCAGCGCATCGCGGCCAAGGCGAGCGGGCCTCACCAGCGGATGCCGCCTCTGCCAGCAGTAGTTAAAGGGCAGTTCAAGGAGAAACACCCCATGGAAGGCTCGAATACAAGGACGTTTCCCCGCATGTTGCTGGACAAGCCGGTAGAAGTGCAAATCAACGGAGATACGATTCGCGTCGAGAATCCCACGAACAACCTCAGCGTCGGCGGACTCTTCCTGCATCGCTCCGGTCTTCCCGTGGGCGCAGCCGTGCGGGTGCGGATCTCGTCGCCCAAGCCTTTCGAGGCTGAAGGCCACGTCTGCAATTCG
The DNA here is from genome assembly GCA_963697645.1 of uncultured Acidobacteriota bacterium. GTDB lineage: Bacteria > Acidobacteriota > Terriglobia > Acidiferrales > UBA7541 > Palsa-295. The sequence continues at coordinate 779,461 of CAVOOU010000002.1, forward strand.
GACGCGCGCGAGTCAGGCGTCGGCATCGGTTTCACTTCCCTTTCGGGTGGAAACCGCGAAGCGCTGAACGACCTGATCGAAGACCTTACGCTCCGCGGACTCCCCGCAGCGTAGGGCGAATACAAAGCGAAACAAAATAGGCATTAACTCGGTCAAGTAGATTGACCTAGAGGGCTCAATTTTGGGCCGTGGGAGAGGTGTTTTCACCAGTTTTGGACGAGTTTCAAGGAATTTCCGGTAGGCGAAAGTAAGGCGAATAAAAACCGAGAGGAACGAACATGGCGACCAACGGAAACGTCAACGGAAACGGGCACAACGGAAACGGGAAAGGCGCGAATGGCCTTTCGAAGCTCGAGATGCAGTGGAAATCCGACCCGCGCTGGGAAGGCGTGACGCGCCCCTACACGGCTGACGACGTCGATCGCCTGCGCGGCTCGGTGCACATCGAGCACTCGCTGGCTCGCCTCGGTGCCGAGCGCCTGTGGACTCTGTTGCACGGGCAATCCTACGTGCAAGCTCTGGGCGCGGTGACGGGAAACCAGGCGGTGCAGCAAGTGAAAGCCGGTCTGCCTGCGATTTACATAAGCGGCTGGCAAGTTGCCGCCGACGCAAATGCTGCCGCGCAAACCTATCCCGACCAGAGCCTCTACCCTGCCGATAGCGTTCCGAATCTTGTGCGCCGCATCAATCAAGCGCTGCTGCGCGCCGATCAGATCGCTCACGCCGAAGGAAAAGACGACACGTACTGGCTCGCGCCCATGGTTGCCGACGCCGAAGCCGGCTTTGGCGGCAATCTGAACGCATTCGAGCTGATGAAGGGCATGATCGAAGCGGGCGCGGCGTGCGTCCATTTCGAGGATCAGTTGTCGTCCGCGAAAAAGTGCGGCCATCTCGGCGGCAAAGTGCTGGTGCCCACAACGGAAGCGATTCAGAAACTCGTCGCAGCACGTCTCGCGGCGGACGTGATGGGCGTGCCCACGCTGGTGATGGCGCGCACCGATGCGGACAGCGCAACCCTGATCACGAGCGACATTGACCCGCGCGACAAGGAGTTCTGCACCGGCGAGCGCACGCACGAAGGATTCTTCCAGGTTCGCGGCGGCCTGCCATCGGCAATCGCTCGCGGCATCGCCTACGCTCCCTACGCCGATCTCATCTGGTGCGAGACGTCGAAGCCGGATTTGGCGGAAGCGAAAGAATTTGCGGAAGGCGTCCTGCGCGAATTTCCGAACAAGATGCTCTCGTACAACTGCTCGCCGTCGTTCAACTGGAAGAAGAATCTGGACGACGCCACGATCGCGAAATTCCAGCGCGAGCTCGGCGCGATGGGCTACAAGTTCCAGTTCATCACGCTGGCCGGCTTCCACTCGCTCAATTACGGCATGTTCGATCTGGCGCGCGAATACAAACAGAGCGGCATGACCGCATATTGCAAGGTGCAGGAAGCGGAGTTCGCGTCCGAGAAGGATGGCTACGAAGCGGTGAAGCACCAGCGCTTCGTCGGCACCGGCTACTTCGACGCGGTGCAGCAGGCAATCACCAGCGGCAAAGCGTCAACGACGGCGCTCGAAGGTTCGACGGAAGCAGCGCAGTTCCACGCAGCTGCGGCCGCTCCGAAGTCGAGCGAGAAGCTCAGCGCGCGGGTGGCAGCCGACTAAGACTGCGTCATCGCAAAGTTTGGAGAGCAGACAGGCGGGGCTGAGATTCAGCCCCGCCTTTTTTATTGGTTGAAGAAATCATGTCGGCGGGCGGCGGACGCTTCGGGCTTCGACTTCACTCTGCTACCTACATCAGCGTCTTGACCAACGTCTTAAGAATCTCCT
>CAVOOU010000003.1:0-75599 GCA_963697645.1 uncultured Acidobacteriota bacterium
GTTACTTTGTTGATGCCGATACGATTGAAGTCCGCGAACTGGCTCATCCCAATCAACCGATGAAAACGCGAGCCGGATTCGGACGCTTTCAATTTGGACTCGACGAAAACCGCGTGCTCTTGAAGCGCGGCCCCGACGACAAATCAGGCAATCTGGTGTGGGTGGGTCTTACGGACGGCAGTTTCCGTCCAATTCTGCACGACCTGCTGGTAAGCGCATTCCAAATCGCGCCCGACGGGCAGACCATCGTGATCGCCGAGCCCGGAAAGCACATTTTGAAGGTCTACCCGCTTCAATAGGCTAAAGCCCTGCGGCGGCTCATGTGTTCCTTCAGAATGCAGGAATCTTCAATCACAAATAGCCCCGCTTCGCGCGCCCGGGCTGCCGCTGCTGAATGAAACACGCCTTCCTGCATCCAAACCGCGCGCGCTCCGATACGAATCGCGGATTCGACTAGGTCCGGAACGTATTGTGAACGACGGAATATATCGACGATGTCGATGCGCTCTGCAACGTCTTCCAAGCGTGCGTAACTTTTTTCACCCAAGACTTCAGTTTGGTTTGGATTTACGGGAATAATTCTGTATCCGGCCGATTGCATGTATTCGGCAACGCCGTAACTGGGACGCATACGGCGGCTTGAAAGCCCGACTACCGCAATTGTTTTGCTGGTTTTAAGAATTTCGAGAACAGGATCGCCCGAGGGCGGCGCGTCATTCGGCATTAGCGTTACTTCCGGGGTTTGTGGCTATTGTGGCCCTGAGAAGCGCGTAGTTCGGTGAGAACCTGCAGGAATTTATCGTTTTCGTCGGCTGTACCCACCGATACGCGTATGCAATTCGGAAAACCCATCCATCGCATAGGCCGCACGATTACGCCGCGCTTCAGCATTTCATCTGATAGCGCCTCGGTCTCAAAGCCGAAGTCCGCCAGCAGGAAATTCGTAAACGATGGCACAAATTTGATGCCGAGCTTCGTGAGTCCCGCAGAAAGCTGCGCGAGGCCGGCACGATTCGATTCAATCGAGCGCCGGACGTGTTCCCTGTCGTCAATCGCGGCCAGTGCCGCCGCTTGGGCCACATTCGAGGTGTTGAACGGTCCGCGAATTTTGTTCATTTCATCGAGCAGGGCGGCCGGGCCGATTCCGTAGCCGATTCGCAAACCGGCGAGGCCGTACACCTTCGAAAATGTCCGCAACACGATCAGGTTGCGGCCGCCGCGAACGAGCTCGATCGAACGCGTGTAGTTCGGAGTCTCCACATAATCGCAATAGGCTTCGTCCAGAACGATGAGAACGTGCTCGGGAACCTGCGCCAGAAACCGATCCAGTTCGTCCGCATCAAACATCGTCCCGGTGGGATTATTCGGATTTGCAAGGAAGATCAGTTTGGTTTCAGGTGGGAGAAATTCGGCCATCGAGTCCAGGTCGAAGTGATAATCGCGCTGCGGCACCTCGACATATCGCGCGCCGGTGGCGCGAATCGCGATGTAGTAAAGGGGAAATGATCCGTAGGATGTAACGCCGCAATCCGCCTGCCGCAACACCAGGCGCGCGGAAAGATCGATCAGTTCCGTGGAACCGCCACCGAGAATAATATTTTCCGCCGGTATTTCGTGCTTCTTCGCGAGCGCGTCACGCAGAAACGTCCCGCTTCCGTCTGGATAACGGTTCGATCCGGCCAGCGCTTTCTTCGCCGCCTCAATCGCCAGCGGAGAAGGACCCAGCGGATTCTCGTTGGAAGCGAGTTTGATGGCGGTGGTTTTCAATTCCCGCTCGACCTCCTCGATCGGCTTTCCCGGCACGTAGGGCGCGAGTTCTCGGATGTATTCCGGGACGAGTTCGCGAATCAGAGTGCTCATGCGCGGCGGACTCTCAACGGGCTTTCCTCGGTCTCATGCGCGTTCGCTTCGTCAGCTCGGTTCTTCCCTGCCGCTTACCGGTGGATCCTGGCTGACGCTCCGAATTCCGTTCGGGGCGCTTTTCGCCGCCGCGGCGTAGCTCTTAGCGGGCCGCTTCACCTGGGTTCGTTTGATAGGAGGCTCCGAAGCAGGTTCGAGCTTGCCTTCGATCGCTCGTGACAGCGCGGCTACCTCCTCGGATGAAAGCGTTCGGTGTTCGCCGGGCTGAAGCGAGCCGAGCTCAAGGTTGCCGACGCGAATGCGTTTTATCTTCTCGACCGGATGGCCCGTCTGAAAAAGCCGATTGCGCAGCGCATCGCGTCGCGCTTCCGTGAGCGTGACTTCATACCACGGCGATTCCTTGCCGCGGACTCGCGTAATCCGCGCGCCAGTGGCACGCGCAAGCTGCTCGATCTCCTGGAATGTAAGAAGGGATTTCAATTTCAGCAGATACGTTTGCCGAAGGCGATGCGCTTTTAGCATGCGATTGGCGAGTTCCCCGTCATTGGTCAAAAAAACCAATCCCATGGAATGGTATTCGAGCCGCCCGACTGGAAACACACGCACCGGAACGCCGTGAAGAAGATCCTGCAACGAGCGACGGCCTTCCGGATCGCTCATCGTCGAGACCACTTCCGGCGGCTTGTTGAGCACCAGATAGACGCGATCGTGCTCGGGACGAAGCAGCTTACCGGAGACTTTTATGTGGTCGGTCGCTTCGTCGGCTTTCGAGCCGAGTTCCGTGACGGTTCGGCCATTCACGGTAACCATGCCAGACCGAATGAGATCTTCCGCATGCCGCCGTGATGCAATACCCGCGCGCGCGATGATTTTTTGCAGCCGCTCTTCCATCAGTTTCGCTGAATAGCCGTCATAACCGCCATTTATGCGCTAATAGAGTAGCGGAAAACTGCTGCGGACGCGAACGCTGAAAAACCTGAAATGAGATAAAGGCTGCGCACAAAATGGACTGGCCTGCGGAAATTCAACTATGCGGAAGTACCTTTCGCCTGCGAATCCGCGCTTGACTCACCAGATTCGGCAAAAACCTCGGCGGCCGATTCCGCAGGTGATGCTGCCCGTTCGGCTTCCGCGGATTGCTCGCCGGAAGCATCGATCGATTCTGCTTCAATCACCGTCTCGCGTGCATCCGCACTCAATTCCGCAGCAGATGTTATTTCCCCACCAGTCTGCGCGGCATCATCCGGCTCCGTCGGCGCGACGCCTTCGTCGGAGCCAAGCGCCGCTTGCGCGAGTTGCTCAAATTCCTTCAGGCTCGGCAATTCTTCAAGGTCGGATAGTCCGAATCGCATCAGGAATTGCTTGGACGTCCGATACAGAATGGGCCTCCCGATCACGGCTTTGCGGCCTGCCGTGGTGATTAGCCGCTTCTCCAGCAGCGTCTTGATCACACCGCCCACGTTGACGCCGCGAATCTCATTAATTTCGGGCACCGTTGCGGGCTGTTTGTAGGCAATCACTGCGAGAGTTTCGAGCGCAGGCATCGTCAGGCGAATGGGCGGCTGCAGGCTCTTGATGAACCGCCGCACCACGTCGTGATGCTGCGGTTTGGTATAAAACTTCCATCCGCCCGCCACCTTGCGCACTTCAATTCCGCGATCCTCGGTCGAGTACGACGCGACAAGCAGGTCCAGGGCAGCCCTCGCCTCCGTCTTCTCGACGCCGAGCGCGCGGCTGATTTGATCGATCGAGGCTGGCTCATCCGCGGCGTAGATTATCGCTTCAAGCGCAGCTTGAATTTCTTGTGGCGTCATATGAGGCACCCCATCTTGCGTATCAACTCAAACCGCCTGCCTGAAGGCGGCCGCTACAAATACTGCTCTTCAATCTGCGACATCGCATCAGGCCCGGCAAACACAGCGTCAAACATTTTATGTTTGCGCAGCCGAATGTCCGCGAAAAGGTCCGACTGAACCAGCAGCACCGCCTGCATCCGCACCATCTCCAGCACTGCGAGCAACGCAACAATCATGGCATTGCGCGTCGTGCAGGACTCGAAAAACTCGATGAGTGACACAGCCTCGTCCGTCCCGACCAACCGCTGCCGCAACCGGTCCATCATCTGCGCGATCGTAACCGTATCGTGATGCAGTTCGAACTTGGGAACCTCTTTCCGCCGCTCGAGCACCTGCGAGAACACTTTCACCAAATCCACAAGCGATACGACTAACTCGCCCTCAGTCTCCTCGCTACCGTAAAGCGATTTATCCGGATGCGACCAGACGTGATCCTCAATTTGCTGCTTCTGGTAGAGCAGTTGCGCCGCGTTCTTGAATTTCTCATGCTCGAGCAGCCGATGAACCAGTTCGTCGCGCGGATCCTGCTCGCCCTCGGATCCCGCCAGCGGATCGGCAGGCAGAAGCATCTTGGATTTAATGTGAATCAACGTGGCGGCCATGTAGATAAAGTCGGCCGAAACGTCTATATCGAATTTTTCAAGCTGGTGGAGATAATCTAGATATTGTTCGGTGATTTTGGCGATGGGAATATTGTGGATGTCCATCTCCTGCTTGCGAATCAGATCGAGCAGAAGATCGAGCGGGCCTTCGTACGCCGGCAAATTAATTCGATAAGGTGATGCCATTCTTCAGGCTGTGCTCCCCTGTTTCATTTCGCCAATCGCTCACTTGTGCGCTTCATCCCAGTGGAAGATCGCGTTCCGCACGCGCTTCATCGTCCGTCGCGCGGCCTTCTGCGCCTTCTTCGAACCGGCGTCGAGGATATCCCAAACTCTCCCCGGATGCGCCTCTAATTCTTTGCGACGTGTCTGAATAGGCTCAATCCACGTCACCAGGTTTTCGGCCATCAGCTTCTTGCAATCCACGCAGCCGATCTGCGCCGTGCGGCAGTCATGGTCAACCTTAGCGATCGTTTCGGGCAGCGAGAATAATTTGTGGTACGCGAAGACGGGACAAATCTCAGGCCGCCCCGGATCGGTGCGTTTAATCCGCTGCGGGTCCGTCATCATGTTGCGAACTTTTGCCCGAATTTCGTCCGGTGGATCGGAAAGCCAGATCGCATTGCCGTAGCTCTTAGCCATGCGCCGCCCATCAAGGCCCGGTAATCGCGGCGTTTCGGTCGGCAGATAGGCCGGCTCGCGCAGCACCTCGTCGACCGCAAAGAATTTCTTGTACTTCCCCACGCTTTCAAAAAAGTTCTCGACGCCGATTTCGAGCGCGCGTTTCCGAAATGCTGCTGCCAAAGCAGCGCTGCGTTCCTTTCCGCGCAGAGGTGTCTCAACGCGAGGCAACGTGACCTTCGCGCTGTCGACTGCCTGTTCGAGGGCAGTCTGGTTTGCAGCGTCAAAAAGCGCGTCCTTCACCACGAATCCGAAGTGCGTATCGAACCGCCGCACAACTTCGCGCGTCAATTCCACGTGCGGCGCCTGGTCTTCGCCGACCGGAACAAGCAGCTCCTGCTTCGGCTCGCCGTACATCACGATGTCCGCCGATTGCAGCAGCGGGTACCCAAGGAACCCGTACGTTCCCAGATCGCGATCCTTCAAATTCTCGATTTGTTCTTTGTAGGTAGGGACGCGCTCGAGCCAACTGAGAGGAGTGATCATCGAGAGCAAAACGTGAAGCTCAGCATGCTCGAGAATATTCGACTGCACGAACAGCGTCGATTTCGCCGGGTCGAGCCCCACCGAAAGCCAGTCGATCACCACCTGCAAAGTGCTCTCGGCAATCGAGGAAGTGTCTTCGTAGTGCGTCGTGAGCGCGTGCCAATCCGCGACGAAATAAAAGCACTCGTATTCGTCCTGCAGCTTCACCCAGTTCTGCAAAGCGCCAAAATAATGCCCGAGATGGAGCCGGCCAGTAGGCCGCATGCCGCTCAAAACTCGCTTGCGCTTAGCCAACTACCGGCCTCCCGAGACGCGAAGCAGATCGCGCGCAATCACGAGCCGCTGCATTTCGCTCGTGCCTTCATAAATCGTCAGCACCCGCGCGTCGCGATAATAACGTTCCACATCGCTCTCCCGCGAATACCCCAGGCTGCCGTGCACCTGCACGGCCTTATACGCCACGCGATTGGCCATTTCGCTCGCATACAATTTCGCGCGCGCCGAATACGGGCCAAGACGCGAAGGTCCGGGCGCGCCGGATGGCTTCTTGCGCGTTTCGAGATCGCGCACCTGGGCAGCCTGATACGTCAGCATCCTCGCCGCATCAATCTCCGTCTGCATATCCGCCAGCATCCATTGAATCGCTTGATACTCCGCGATCGGATGTCCGAAGGTGCGCCGCTGTTTCGCGTACCGCGTCGCCGTCTCGAGCGCGCCCTGCGCCAGCCCCACCGACTGCGCACCAATCCCGATGCGTCCGCCATCGAGCGCTTCGAGCGCGATTCGCAATCCCTGCCCTTCTTCGCCCAGACGGTTCTCCGCCGGCACGCGGCAATCCGACAGCACAATTTCAACCGTCGGCGAAAGGTGCATTCCCATCTTTTCTTCGTAGCGGCTCACTCGAAACCCCGGAAACGAGCCTTCCACAAGAAAGGCGGTAATGCCACGCGCACCCGCCGCCGGGTCCGTCTTCGCAAATACGATGTAGACGCCGGAAATATCGCCGTTCGAAACCCATATCTTCGTGCCGTTCAAAACGTAGTGATCGCCATCGCGCACCGCCCGTGCTTGGATTCCTCCAGCATCCGATCCAGCCTGTGGCTCGGTGAGGCAGAACGCGCCAATAATTTCGCCACGCGCCAACCGCGAAAGGTATTTCTTCTTCTGCGCATCAGTACCGTGCTTGAACACCGGGCCAGCAGACACAGTGTTCGTCACGCTCACCACCACAGCCGTCGAAGCATCCACCCGCGCCACTTCCTCAATCATCACCGCGTAGCTGATCGTATCCGTTCCAGCCCCGCCCCATTCTTCGGGAATCATCATGCCGCAGCAGCCGAGTTCACCGAGCTTGCGCAGTTCGGCGACGGGATACTTGTGCGCGCGTTCGTATTCGCGGATCACCGGGCGCATCTCCGTCTCCATAAACTGGCGGACGGTGTCGCGAATCAGAAGCTGATCGCTTGTGAGAGAAAAATCCATTCCGAAAGGTGTACGAGGGATGCTAGCACAGCCACCGAATTGCGCCAATCCGATCGGCCGCCCAGCCGTTGGCAAAAGCGCTGCCCACGTTCGTTGCGACTGTAGCTCACGTCCCGCCCTGACCGTTTTTGTCGGGCTTGACGTGAGGCATTTTTACGCCCGCGTGCTACAACTTCAACAATTCGCGCAGCCTCTTCGTCTGCGCCCGCGATACCGGAATCTCCGATTGCCGCTTATCGTTCATCTTCAGCATGTAGCTCGACTTGAACCACGGCACCACTTCCTTGATGTGATTGATGTTGATCAAATAGCTTCGGTGCGCGCGCCAGAAAATATCCGCATCGAGCGCGGCCGCAAGCTCCTCGATCGTGCGGTAGTTCGAAACACCCTCCGCATCGCGCGCGAAAATCGTAATCGTGCCGTCTTGAATCGAGGCGTAGATCATCTCGTCCGCGTCCACCAAAAACATGCGCGACTGCGACTTGACCAGCAGCTTGACGGGCTGGGCCGTCTTGGCACGAGGCGCTCCGGCCCCCAGCTGCCCCACCAAATTTTCCAGCCGCTCGACCGGCGAAATCTGGGCTTCCACCATTTTCTTGGCGCGCTGCACAGCTTTGGCGATGCGTGCCTTGTCGAAAGGCTTCAGCACGTAGTCGACGGCGTTCACCTCGAACGCCTGGATCGCGTAGTTTTCGAAAGCCGTTGCAAAAACGATGGGCGGCACGCGCAGCTTGCGCTCCATCAGCTTCTGTATCACGCCGAAGCCGTCAAGTCCGGGCATCTGCACGTCTAGAAAAACAAGATCGGGATCGTGCTCCTTGATGAGCGCCAACGCTTCGAGGCCGTTTTTACCCTGCGCAATCACTTCAATTTCGGGAAAACTGCGCAACAGAAACTGCAGTTCGTCGCGCGCAGGCCTCTCGTCGTCGACAATCACTGTGCGGATAGGCATGGAATTTTCCCGTTTAGTATAGGATAAAATCGGCGGGCAAAGTGCAAAGGAGCGCGGGTGGCCAAAAGAACCTCGAAAGTGAAGATTTTAAGCAGCGAAACAAAATACACAGGCCGCGTATTTGGCGTGCGCCGCGATGAGCTGATCGAGCCGACGGGTATAAAGGTGGTTCGCGAGATTGTGACTCACCCCGGTTCAGTCGTCGTTTTGCCGGTGTTTGATGACGGCAGAATTCTGATCATCCGTCAATACCGATACGCCGCGGGACAATTCATGTGGGAACTGGTAGCCGGCCACCGCGAGCCGGATGAAGACTTCCGCCGGGGCGCGGCGCGCGAATTGCAAGAAGAAACTGGCTATACCGCGCGACGTTATCGAAAGCTGCTTGAAATCTATCCGAGCCCTGGGCTCTTGAGCGAACGGATGGTGATCTTCCTGGCAGAAGGTTTGACCAAAGGCCAAGCTCGTCCCGAGGATGACGAGAAGATCGAAACGCGCATCCTCACGCTCCGCGAAGCCGAGCGCTGGATTCACGTCGGCAAGATTCGCGATGCGAAGACCATCTCCGGCTTACTCTATTATGCCGCCTTTGTCCGGCGCAAACGGAAGCGGTGAGCGTTCAAATTCAGCGCAATCGCTATAATTGGTTGTAAGGTAAGAGAGGCAACATGGAGAACCGCGAAGTAGCACTCATCCTCCGCGAAACGGCTCAACTGCTCGAGATCGATGGCGCCATCATCGGGCGCTATCGAAGCTATGAAAAAGTTGCGGACCTGCTTTTCAGCCTTCATGAGCGCATCGAAGACCTCGCCAAGGACGTCAAGAAGCTCCGCGAGCTTCCCGGCATCGGCGAGAACATGGCCGAGCACATCTGCGAGATCCTCGAGACCGGTAACTACAAGTTGCGCCAGAAGCTTCTGAAAAAATATCCGCCGACGCTGCTCGAGCTGCTTGCTTTGCAATCGCTGGGCCCCAAGAAGGTCGCGTTCCTGTGGTCAAATTTTAAATGCGCCACTGTGGCTGATCTCGAAAAGCTCGCCCGCGAAGGGAAACTGCGCGATCTTCCGGGTTTCGGCGAAAAAAGCGAGCAGAACATCTTGAAAGCCACGGAGTCAGCGAAGCGCTCCTCCGGGCGTTTTCTCATGGATGCCGGGGACCGCGACGCCGAACGTCTCGCGGAATTCATTAAGCAGGTGGGCGATTCCGTCGAGTCGGTCACGGCCGCAGGCTCGCTGCGCCGGCGCCGAGACACCGTCGGCGACCTCGACCTGCTCGTCACGATGCGCCCCGGGCAGGATCGCCAGAAGAATATCGACGCTGTGGCGGAACACATTCTGAAATATCCGCGAAACGTGCAGACACTCGCGCACGGCGAAAATAAAGTCAGTATGCTGCTCGAAAGCGGGCTTCAGGTGGACGTTCGCCTTCTCGACAAAAACAGCTTCGGCGCCGCGCTCCTCTACTTCACGGGCTCAAAGGAACATAACGTCGCCCTTCGCGGCCGCGCCAACGACATGGGCTGGACTCTAAACGAATACGCGCTCACCACGATCAAAAGTGGTCGTAGTGTAGCCGGCAAGACCGAAGAAGAAATCTACGCCAAGCTCAAACTCCCTTACATCGAGCCGGAGCTGCGCGAAATGCGCGGCGAAATCGAAGCAGCCGAGCAATCTAAGCTCCCCGCTCTTATCAAGCTCGAAGACATGCGCGGCGATGTGCAGATGCACTCGACGGCCTCTGACGGGCGAAATACCGTCGAGGAAATGGGCGAAGCGGCGCGCGCCCTCGGCTACGAATACATCGCCATCACGGACCACTCGAAAGCCGTCACCGTCGCGAATGGCATGGACGAGAAGCGCACGCTCGAGAATATCCGCACGATTCGCGCCGCGCAGGAACGGGTTCCCGGCATCCGGCTGCTCGCCGGAATCGAAGTCGATATCCTGAAAAACGGCAAACTCGATCTCGATAACGAGGTACTCGCCCAGCTCGATGTAGTGGTGGCTTCCATCCACTCCTACATGAATCTCGATCGCACGGAAATGACGGAGCGCCTTCTCGCCGGTATCGAGAATCCGTACGCCCAGATCGTCGCGCATCCCACGGGCCGCCTGCTTCTGCGCCGCGATCCCTATGCCTACGATATGGAGAAAATCCTCGATGCCGCGAAAAAGCATTCCGTCGCGATGGAGTGTAACGCGTATCCCGATCGCCTCGATTTAAACGACGTCCATCTCCGCATGGCGAAAGAGCGCGGTGTGAAGGTGGCGATCTCGACCGATTCGCACTCCACCACACATCTTAAATTCATGCAGTACGGCGTCGCGACAGCCCGCCGCGGTTGGATCGAAAAGAAGGACGTAATCAACGCCCTGCCCCTCGACCAGTTTCTTGCAGCGCTGCGCCCGAAGCCTGCCGCCACACCGGCGGCGTCCGCAACCAATGCAGCCAAGAAGAAATCCGCGTAGCCAGCAGCGACCTATGGAACATTTTGCGCCATCCCTGCGTATTTCATACTGCAAGCGATCAAAGGGCTACGGCACCTCAATGCTGACGGAGCGTTACGAATGAATCGAAAAACGTGGATGATCGCCGCGGTTCTGTTGGTGGGCATTTCGCGGGGGGCCGCGGCTCAGCCAGCGCGCGCCGACGAATGGTCGAAAAGCTATAAAGTCAGCGGCCACGCGAGCCTGCACGTCGATACCGACGACGGCGACGTCAACATCCTCGCCGGCGATCCAGGACAAATCGAAGCCCGCGTCACGGCCGACGGTTTCAAGATCGGTCCCAGCGATGTTCGCGTCGACGAGCACCAGGAAGGCGACAACGTCACTATCAGCGTCAAGATGCCGCACTTCAATTTCTCATTCTTCGGCGGCCGCCACCGTTCCGTTCGAATCGACATTCGTGTTCCCAAGGACCTCAACCTCGACGTGCACACGGGCGACGGCAACGTGAACTCGCAGGCCATCTCCGGCGATATTCGAATCAACACCGGCGACGGCCACATCACCGTCAGCGGCCTGAAGGGCTCCATCAACATGCGCTCCGGCGACGGCAATATCCAGGCTTCGGGACTCGACGGCTCGCTCGAAGTTGATACTGGCGACGGGCATGTCTCCGTGGACGGCCGCTTCGATTCCCTGAATCTCAAAACTGGCGATGGCAATATCGAAGCCCGCGCGATGAGCGGTTCAAAAGTCGCAAACAGCTGGCGCCTCCATTCCGGCGACGGTCATATCAACATGTGGCTTCCCGGCGATTTCAATGCCGACCTCGACGCCCACACCGGCGACGGCAAAATCACGCTCGATTTCCCGATCAAGGTCTCCGGCTCCCTGAGCCATTCCTCAATTCACGGCACGCTCAATAATGGTGGCGGCACAGTTTCGCTCACATCCGGCGACGGCTCGATTCATCTGCAAAAGCTCTAGGTGCACGCGCCGCGTTATCTGTCTCCGATAAAACCCGGCAGAGCAGAGGGTCTCTAAACCCCCGGCTTCCATCTGTAGCGATGTAAGCTTTTTCTTATCGGTGTGTCAGCCGAATACTGCAAATGTCTGCGCAAACACATATCCACTCAATCCTGCCCGGAAGGAGCGCCTTTTGATTCAATCACTTACGTATCGCCCGCCTTTGGCGAACCGCGTGCCTATATTTTTTGTCTTCGAGTTGATGGGGGTTCAAACATGATTGCCTTTGTGATGATGGGATTGATCGCCGTTCTCGGGTTCCTTTGCCTCTCCGACGGAATCGCGGATTGCGCGCGACGCGCCCAGCCGACCTCAAAAAAATAGCCAGGAAGTTCCGCCTCGCAGGAGTAACGCAGCGCTTTACACTCCCAGCACCGCAGCACAACTTCCATTCCCTACCGCTCGGCGCAGCAAGGTTGCAAATTCACAGGCGATACCGCATCATGGCTTTTCTTCAAATCGCATAATTTCAATTACAAACTACGGGGGATTTTGAATGCGTAGGCCGGTTAGTGTTGCTCCGCCAAAAGGAAAACTGGGAATCCTTACGCCGGGGATGGGGGCGGTAGGAACAACGTTCATGGCGGGCGTCGAATTAGTGCGTCGAAAAGAATCCGTGCCGGTAGGCTCGCTCACTCAGATGGGCACGATCCGCCTCGGGAAGCGAACAGATAATCGGGTTCCCAAAATTAAGGATTTCGTGCCGCTGGCGAAGCTCGACGATCTCGTTTTCGGCGGCTGGGATGTGTTTCCCGACGACGCCTACGAAGCCGCCTCGAAAGCAGGCGTTCTCGATGCCAAAGATCTAGCCAAGGCCCAGAAATTTCTCAAAAACATCAAGCCGATGAAGGCGGCTTTCGACCAGACCTACGTAAAGAATCTCCACGGTACCAACATCAAAAAAGCCAAAACTAAATTCGATCTCGCCGAGCAGCTCCGCGAAGACATCCGCGATTTCAAGAAGAAAAATAAACTCGACCGCCTCGTCATGGTCTGGTGCGCCTCCACAGAAGTATTCCTGAAGCCCGAAGACGTCCACAAGGATCTAGCCTCCTTCGAAAAAGCCATGAAGGCGAATCACCCCGCGATAGCGCCCTCCATGCTCTACGCCTACGCCGCGATCAGCGAAGGCGTCCCCTTCGCTAACGGCGCGCCGAACCTCACCGTGGACATCCCCGCCCTCGAAACTTTCGCGAAAGACAAGCACGTCCCGATCGGCGGCAAGGATTTCAAGACCGGCCAAACGCTGATGAAAACCGTCCTCGCCCCCGGCTTCAAAGCGCGCATGCTCGGCCTCAATGGCTGGTTTTCGACCAACATTCTCGGCAATCGCGACGGCGAAGTGCTCGAAGATCCGGGTTCCTTCAAGACTAAAGAAGAATCGAAGCTCGGCGCCCTGGAATACATCTTGCAGCCGAATCTTTACCCCGAGCTTTACGGCAAGATTCACCACAAAGTGAGAATCAATTACTATCCGCCCCGCGGCGACAACAAAGAAGGCTGGGACAACATCGATATCTTCGGCTGGCTCGGCTATCCGATGCAGATCAAAGTGGATTTCCTCTGCCGCGATTCGATTCTCGCGGCCCCGATCGTTCTCGATCTCGCTTTGTTCTTCGATTTAGCGCAGCGCGCAGGAATGCGCGGCATTCAGGAATGGCTCAGCTTCTATTTCAAATCGCCGATGTGCGCCAAGGAACTTTACCCCGAGCACGATCTCTTCATTCAGCTCATGAAATTGAAAAACACGCTGCGCTGGATGATGGGTGAGGAGCTGATTACACACCTCGGCGCCGAATATTACGACTAGCTGCCAAGAATCATTCCAATTGCACTCTGCTCATGCGGCTTGACAGCGTGCCCCTTGCGGAGTAGTGTCACGCCGGTTCGATTCCTGGTCGCACCAAATCCAAAACCAATGTTTCTTCTCCGCATCAACGGTGCGGACACTTACGCTCGTGTTCCTTTAAGGAGGAATGTAGATGCATAGCAAGATGTTGAAGTCGGTCGTACTCGCAGTCGCGCTCTTGGCCACCGCCGCCGGTTCTTTTTCCGCTCGCGCACAAGGCGGCACAGATGAAAAAGAGAAGCCGCCCATCTACACCTATGTGGCCGAGTGGGAAGTACCCCGTCCCGATTGGCCCACGTTCGAAAAGTATGACGCGGCGCAGAAGCCGGTTTTCGACAAACTCATCGCCGACGGAACGATCATCGGCTACGGCTTTTTCAAAATGGCCGCCCATACCGCAGAAGGGCCCAATCATGGCGGTTGGTGGACAGCCACGTCGATGGCAGGCGTTTTAAAAGTCCTCTCCGTTCTCGCCACACAATCCGCTCCAGCGGATATCGAAAAAATTCAAGCCGCCTCCAAGCATTTTGACTTGATTCTCACCAGTCGCCATTACGCGGCTCATGCCGGCAGCTTCGACAACGGGTATCTTCGAGTCGCGACCTATCGAACCAAGCCGGGTCAAGGCGAGGCATTGGAAAAGGTCATCAATTCCTACATCATCCCGTTCCTCGACAAGCTGATGGCAGATGGCTCACTCCACAGTTATTCGGTGGATCGCGAAGTGATTCATTCGGGCGATCCCTATGTAGTCGACATCGCGATCGTCACGAATAACGCAGACGGGCTCGACAAATTCATGGCGGGACTGGAAGCAAACGGTAAAGCCAATCCAACCGGCGGTCCGGCATTCGGCGCCGCGACGGAAACCTCGGAGCATCGCGACTTCCTCGCAGTCGCGTCGGGAGCATCGAAGTAGCGCTTAATTTCCACAACATCCAAAACACAAGAACGCCCTGGCAGCCGGTTAAGCGGCCAGGGCGTTTTTCTTTTCGGGATTCGAAGCGTCGGCCTAAAACAGATTCCAGAGGAACTGGTTGTAAACCTCGTGGTGATACTGCACCTCAGGCGTCTTCACAAACGTGCCCAGTAGACGCGGGCAACGATCCGCCGACGCTTGCTTCAATTCTGCGTAGCGGTTCTTCACGTCTTCGCCCAGCAGCTTCGTCGTCCACTCCGCCTTGCGAAAATCCTGCAGCGCCGAATAGATGTTGTCCGGCAAATAGCGTTCCGCCTGCCGCAGATTCTTGATCTTCGCCGTCTCCCCATCCAGCCCCGTCTTGAAGATCGAGAGCATCACCATGTAAGGACTCGCATCCGGGCTCACCGATCGCACCTCCACGCGCATGCTCTTTTCATTTCCGATGGGAATCCGAATCATCGAGCCGCGATCGACCGGCGAAGCCTTGATTTGGTTCGGCGCTTCGAAGTGAGGATCGAGCCGGCGGTAAGCGTTCACGCTTGCATTGAGCAGTAGGCAAAGATCGTTTCCATGCGTGAGGATCCGATCCAGGAAGGCCCATCCGAACTTGCTGAGCTTTTCGTCGCCTTTGGGATCCCAGAACATGTTCTTCGATCCCTTGCTCACGGAAACGTTCGTGTGCATCCCGCTCCCGTTCACTCCCACAACGGGCTTCGGCAGAAAGCTCGCCGTCATTCCCATGCGCGTTGCCACCTGCCGGCAGATCAACTTGTAGAGTTGAATCTGGTCCGCCGCCGCCACCACTTCTCCGTAGCCATAATTGATTTCGAATTGTGACGGCGCCACCTCGGGGTGATCCTTTTCATTCTGGAAACCCATCGCGCGCTGCACTTCCGCGCAGGTGTCGATAAAAGTCCGAAGCGGGTCGCCCGGCAGCGAATGGTAGTAGCCGCCTGTGTTTACGTATTCGAATTTACCCGTCTCGTTGTAGCGGCTCTCGGCATCCTTGCCGTTGAAAAGAAATCCTTCAATTTCGTTCGCCGCATTCAGCGTGTAGCCTTCCCGCTTGTGCAATTCGTCCGCATATCCCTTGAGCGCCCCGCGAATGTCCGCGCTGTAAGGCGAACCGTCCTTGTCGATCACCTGGCCGAACACCAGGACTTTTCCCGAGCCGAACACATCCGCCGGCGCCCAATAAAACGCCCCCCAGTCCATCGCCAGCCGCAAATCGCTTTCCCGCTGCGCCGTGAATCCGCGAATCGACGAACCATCAAACGTCAGATTGTCCCAGCTCTTGATGAGGAATTTCTTGTCGTAGTCCAGCATGTGCAAGCGGCCTTCCAGGTCGCTGAACAGCACCGTCACGGCCTTGATGCGCTTCTCGTCGGTGAGGTACTTCAGCCGCTCCTCCTGAATTTTGTGAGGCGCCACGCGGTTTTTCCGCTGCTCCTTCGCCTTTATATTCAGCTCTTCCAACTCTGCATACGATAGCGCCAGGAATTCGCGAAGTTCGGTGGACATGATCCTCCTAAGATTGGGTAAACCTCAACTCAGTGGAAGGAATAAGGGGAACCACACTGAGCGGTTTGCCGCGACAAGCCTATCGCGCCGCTCTCGCTACCGTCAAATCCAAAAAATAAATAGCTCCGCCCACGATTCAAGCGGAAAAAGGGCAACCGATTCCCGCTGCCTGCCTCGGCGGAGTCTCAATGAAAGGCAAGACGAATCTCGCCAGTTCCAACACGCGCACTGTGTCGAAGACTCTCCCTGCCAGTCCCGCCATGCGCGGCATATTGCCGGCTTCGCCGTTTCTTCGATCCAGGCCCCTCGTTCCTCAGGATTTCTCTCAAACGCGTTCGAGCTTTATGAAGTTGCGATTTTGAATTCCCCACCGAGCATCCTGCCATCACCGCAATTTCATCATGACGGTAGCCTTCCACGTCGTGCAGCAAAAACATGGCCCGGCATCCCGGGGCCAACCGGCCAATCGCCCGCTCCAAATTTATGCGATCGATCGTCCCGCTCAGTTGCAGGTCCCTTTCGCCCAGCTGCAGTGGCTCCTTGAATTCTTCTTCATTCCGATCGTTTGGTTCGTCAAGCGAATCGGATGCGAGTTCCTTCTTCCTGAAGCGCATTAACACCGTATTCACCGTTACGCGATGCACCCAGGTAGAAAATGCCGATTCCCCTCGGAAGCTCTGTATTTTGCGAAAAACCGTCAGGAACGTCTCCTGTGTCAGGTCCTCTGCCTCGCTTCGATTGCCCGCCATTCGCAGGCATACTCCGAATACCCTCCGGCTATGCCGGCGATAAAGAATCTCGAAAGCCGCCGGATCGCCCCGTTGTGCGAGCCGTATCGCCTCAGAATCAGGCAAGTCGCTCTTTGCCGTGTGCGTGGACGTTTTCATCCATGGACTCCTCAGGATTCACCCATGGGCGCCGGGCTGGGCGTGCGCTCATTTGTCCCTACCGGATAGAGGCGGCATTTATTCCGCTAGATCCGGAAAAAGAATAAAAAATGCTCCGTTATCCACTCGCCCCAATAGCGCCTTTTTTTGAACAGGATTTGAAAAACCACGGGTACAATCACGCCTGCCTGAGGGGGCCTGTGAAAAAATCCTGCTTCGCAATCATAGTGTGGCTGCTATTCGCACTTCCGCAATGGGCGCAGGGCCTCGAAGGGTCTGGCGTTCCCTACGCCATCACCAATGTCACCGTTGTGGATACCGCCGGCGGCCCCTCGCGGCCGAACTTCACCGTCGTGATCGACGGCAATCGAATCACCTACGTCGGCAAGGGCCACTTCCACGCCCTGAAGCAGGCGCATGTAATCGACGGAACCGGGAAGTATCTGATCCCGGGACTCTGGGACATGCACGTCCACACCTTTTTCGGAGACTGGGTTCCGGGCGGCAAAGAAGTGACGCTGCCGCTATTCATCGCCAACGGCGTCACCGGCGTGCGCGACATGGGGAGCGACCTCGAATTAATCCTCGCGGCCCGTCGCGACACCGCCTCGGGCTCCATGCTCGGCCCTCGTATGATCGTCGCTGGCCCGATGCTCGACGGCCCCAAGACTCAATTCCCTGCCTCCATCGCAATCGCCACTCCCGATGACGGCCGCCGCGCCGTGGACATGTTGAAGAGCCGAGGCGTGGATTTCATCAAGATCCAATCCTACGTACCTCGCGACGCTTATTTCGCCATCGCCGACGAATGCAAAAAGCAAAATATCGTCTTCGTCGGCCACGTACCGGACGCGATTCGAGCCTCAGAAGCGTCCAACGCCGGCCAAAAAAGCTTCGAGCACTTGATTGGCATTTTCGAGGGCAGTTCCACCGTCGAAGACCAGCTGCTGAAAGGCCCGAAGGGTCCCGGCCGTTTCCTTGAAACTTACGACCCAGCTCATGAAGCCGCGCTGATTCAGCTCCTCGCAAAAAATCAGACCTGGCAATGCCCTACTCTTTACTGGGAGCGAGGTCAGTGGCTGGTCGATGCCATTGACGTCACGAAGGACCCGGACGGCAAATACGCGCCCGTATTCTGGCGCGAGAAAAGCTGGCCGAAATTCACGGCCGGAATCATCAAGGACCTCGATACCGATCCGCTTCCGGTGCGCCAAAAGTTCGTCGAACACGAGCTCGACATCGTCAAAAAAGCTCCACCAGGCCAACGTTCCGTTCCTCGCCGGAACCGACACTCCGGCTGGAGTTGACGTTCTCCCCGGTTTCAGCCTCCATCTCGAATTGCAGCGCTTCGTAGCTGCCGGCTTCACTCCGATGGAAGCGCTCCAGACTGCCACAATCAACCCGGCAAGGTTTCTCGGTAAAGAGGGAGACTTGGGAACGGTTGAGAAAGGCAAAATTGCCGATCTCGTCCTCCTCGACGCGAATCCCCTCGACGATATCGCCAATACCCAGAAAATCGCCGCGGTCTTTTCCAACGGCCGCTATTTCTCCCGGAGCCAGTTAGATCGCATCCTGGCGAGACGTTCAAGCCTATTCCGCGGCCCACTGAGTCCTGTTTTTCCCTAAAACTGCTACAGCAAATCCCCTAAGTCCTTACAGACTTCCCGGCATGGAACACCCACCTGTAGGTTCTTATACTGCGCCACATTGCTAGCGCTTGAAGTTGGGTCAGGCGCCTGACAGTTGAACGACTCCGATGCCGCAACCAAGCCAGGGAACGAGTTTCAGAAACAGTCGACCGGCGCAAATACTGGAGGAAATAGATGCGGACTATTCTGCTCATCGTGCTCGTGCTGCTTCTGATCGGCGCGCTTCCCACGTGGCCGTACAGCACCGGATGGGGCTACTATCCCAGCGGCGGGCTCGGGCTGATTCTGCTGATTCTGATTATCCTCGCAGTGATGGGTCGAATATAGGGTTGACCGAGAGACTGATGCCACCTTTTGCTCCCGATCATCGTCGAGTTCGTAGCATTCGAGCTTCAGAGCCGCCACCGATCAGTACGTCACCGCGCATTCTCCCGCTCGGTTAGCAACCTGCCGGGGCTGACCGCCGTCAGCCCCTTCCCTCCCTTAGTCGCGATGCGCAAAACTACTTCTGCAAAAGTTCCGTGAACTTTTCCAGCTCGCCCTTGTTCAAGTCCGACACCGCGCACTGATACATCCCGCCGCCTTCCCACGGAATCATGTTGTAGCCCTGCACCGATTTCGTCGTCAGCGCTTCCTCGGTTCCCTTCGCCTCGGGCCAGATGAAAACATTAATCAGATGCTGCCGCCGCTGATAAACCAACGCCGCCACCGCGCGATGGTCCACATAATCCAGATCGCCCGCCCACCAGCGGATAACCATCCTCAGCCAAATCGCGCACCGGCGGCGAAAAGTCGAGCTTCCCGTTGAACCATGGCTTCACCGTGTGCTGATCCGTGGATTTCACGTCATACAAATGGTCCGGCTGCAGCGACCGAATGTGGCTCGAAACAATCTCTTGCGCCAGCAGGTCAGAATTAGCGTTCCTCACCAGACCCGGCCCAATGCGCCAGCTCATCGCGAACACCACAAGTATCGCAGCAGCCACCGCGAGCCAGCCCCACGCAGCCCGCTTCGGTGTCAGCGACCTCGAAGCCATCGAAACGACCGGCGCCTTCTTAGTCGTGGGATTCTCCGCAGGCGTAAGCGCAGCCGCACCTGCAGGCGCACCCGCATCGGCATCAGCAGCGGTCTCAGCTCCAATCGAAGCGCGAATCCGATCCGCAAGCCCCGCCGGCGCCCGATCGTACAAGCTCGACGACCGAAACGCTTTCCGCAGCGTCTGCTGGTTCCAAAGCTCCTGCGCGCAATCCGGACAAGTCTTCAAATGCTCTTCAATCTCGAGGCTGCGCACCAGATCCAGTTCCCCATCGAGATATCCGTGCAAAAGCCGTGCATTATCGTCACAGACCACGTGTGCCCTCCTTCGCCCGCGCCCGCAACAGCGCTTCGCGCAGCCGTTCGCGCCCTCGCGCCAGGCTCGACATCACGGTGCCAATCGGTATGCCCACCAATTCCGCAATCTCCTTGTACGAGAGCCCTTCCAGTTCGCGCAACACCAGCACCTCGCGAAATCCTACCGGCAATTCCTCCAGCGCCTCGCGCAACATGCGACTCTCCACATTCCGCACCATCGTCGCTTCCACATCGGGAGGTGCCGCGTCCTGCCCGTGCACCCGCTCGTCGAACTCTTCGCCCAGCGCCGCAGGCCGGTTCTTCTCCAAAAACGAGTAGCTCGTATTCCGCACAATCTTCAGCAGCCAGGGCCGCGCATCGCCGCCCTGAAACCCGCCAAAAAATTTGTAGGCCCGCAGGCAAGCTTCCTGCACCACATCTTCCGCATCGTGCGTGTTCCGGACAAGCCAGCGCGCCAGATTGTAAGCCGCATCCAGGTGCGGCATCACCGTCTGCTCAAACCGCCCTGCATCCGCCGCGTTTCCCGCGTTTGGTGTCGCCATAGGCATCCGGCCACTCGAACTGTCTACTCTATAGACCGCAAGCGTGCTCATTTTATTCCCTTAAACTTCTCCGCGCTTGTCTTTACACATCGCCCTCGCCCCACACGCAACGTGTCATCCCGCTTGCCCTTAGGAACGAAGGGAGCGGAGGTCCGCGCGGTTTTTCCTTTCCATCACGAAGCGCGAATTGTGCGTCCCGGCTCTGTGCGGGGTGATGGCGCGGGCCGTAGTCGAGGGATCTGCTTTTTCTTCCGCAGTTCTCACGTCGCTCGTATCTCGTTCAGCTACTTAACGACCACCTTCGCCGTCATCTTCGGATGGATCGAGCAAAAGTATTCGTAGGTCCCCGGCTTGTCGAACGTCATCGAAAATTTGTCGTCCGTATCCAGCGCCTTCGACTTGATCGCGCCATCCATGGTCCTCACCGTGTGCGGCACGTCGTCGTGGTTCACCCAGGTCACAGTCGTCCCCGCGGCCACCGTCAGATCCCCGGGCATGAAGCTGAAGTTGTCGATCTTCACTTCCACCGGTCCGTTTGCTGGCCCGCCCGCCGGCTCACTCGCCAGCCCGTTCGCCGAAACCGTAGCCGCCGCGAACAAATGCGTGCGGTTCGCCGCCACCCAGCCCGCGACCGCCACGACAACCGCGCACACCACCACCTTCAGCATTGTTTTCTTCATTTCGATTTTCCTTTCGAATGATTCATTCGAGCGAATCGCTCGAATGTTGTTGGTTAGGGTTTGTCTAAAAGTTTATTCGGTCAGGCCAGCGTCGAATCCACCACCGCCAGCGTCTTGTTCCCGCGAACGAAGTTCACATCCGTCACGCCCAGCAGCCCGCGCAGCTTCTCCGCCGGCACTTTCATCGGCCCCGGCGACGGCGCCGTCCCCGGCTGCGGCTGCGGAAACGCGGTCGACATCGCCGTGTGAAACGTCACATTCCCCTCCACCTTCTGCATCACCTGGTGAATGTGTCCGTTCAACACGCTCACCGACCCAAACCGCTTCAAATATCCGAGCGCCTGCGCCCCGTCGTCAGTTCCCCATCCCCATTCCGGATACACCGACCACAGCGGAATGTGCGCAAACACCACAATCGGCGTGCTCGACTTCAAATGCTTCACATCGTCCTCGACAAACTCGAGCTGCTCTTTCCCTAGATTCCCCAGCCCGCCAGCCTTCAGGTTCATCACGTTCACGAGGCCAATGAAATGCACGCCCTTCTGGTCGAAGCTGTACCAACCGTCGCCCTTCGATCCCTTTCCATAACGCTCGCGATACTGCGCGCCGTCATCGTTCAACACGTCATGCTCGCCCGGCACATAAAAAATCTTGTCCGTGCGCAGGCTCTTCAGCCGCTGATCGAGCGTGTCAAACTCCGCCGGCTTCGAAAGATGGCTCAAGTCGCCCGGTATGCAACACAAACGAAGGCGGCGTCTCAAGCGCATTCACCTTGGCAATCGCCGCATCCAGCGTCGCCGTCACATCCGGATTGGCAGCCTTGTCAAACCCAATATGGCTGTCGCTGATCTGCACAAAGCTCAAGTCCGCCTTCGCCGTAGCCAGCGCCCGATTCGCCATGTCGCTAAGCGCAAACGACTTCAGCACGCCACCCTGAATCACACACAACGTTCCAGTCCCGGCCCAAGCCATGCACTTCAGGAACCCACGGCGATCCACACCGTCAGCATTCAAATTATCCTTTATGAAATCTCCCATCGCTCCCCTCTCCCCTCTCCGGCCCGCCATAAAATTCCAGCGTCTCGGATCGCCTTCTCTTGTCTATACAGGGGCGGCGCCCAAAATATTCCCGCGTTATATGCACACACCAAACCCGTCATCGTGAGCGGAGACTCGCGCGTTTTTTCCTCCATCGCGAAGCGATGGCGCGAGTCGCAGTCGAAGGATCTCTCTTTGGTTTCTTTCCGGTGTTGGGGCTTTGTGTAGCCTGGCGGATCCGCATCCTTCCCGAGGGTGGGACTCCTCCGCCTTCATCTCAAACGATTGTCATCCGAGCGGTGTACCGCCGGTCTATCCTGAGGAACGAAGGGCGCGGCTTTATCCTGAGGATCGGACGTCTCACCGCGCAAGCATTCCGTTTTTCACTCCTCGCCGCCCATCAATTCCGCACACCAACAAACTTGACTTCAAGCGCTCACACATATAGCGTGTTTATTGATGCTGTTCATAAGGCAAAGCGTGATAGCGGTCCTCGCAGTGGTTCTCATGGCCTATGCGTTCGACTGCTCGGCCATGATGACGCCTCAGCACGCTCTCGAGTGCTGCCAGTCGATGGGGTGCTCGTCGCAGGGTCACGCGAGCGAGGATTGCTGCAAAACGATGCCGGCCATGCATGCGCCCTTCGTACAACCATCCTCGACTGCCAGCATCACGTCGCACGCAACTCAACCAGCGGTTCTTGCAGTAATTCCGTACTTTGATCGAGCGGATTCATCCAGAGTTCACGTCTCGGTGAACCAACATGCCCCGCCAGGTAACAACGCTTCCGATTTGACGCCCCTCCGAATCTAGTCGCCTTCCAACTCTTTCTTTGCAGGAGAAGAGGTGTGCTTTGAGCGCACCGAATTTTCTATGGGAAGGCAGACCGTGAGACCGCGAACGTTCTTATATGTCCTGTCGCCACTCTTGTTGGTGCTGGCCGCTTCGGTGGCCCGCGCGCAAGGACCTGCGCCGGAAACTGCTCCGCCGCTTTTTCCGGGCGGGGCGCTCATCTCTTACAACTCGATTTTCACCACGCGAGGCCTTATGTCCGATCCATCGGAAACGATTCCGGCGACGGCGCGGCCGACGTTTTCGCACGAAGGCGATTTCAATTTCACCTGGGGCTTTCATCCGAATTTTGATTTGACTGTGATTGTTCCGGTTGTCACCAACCATTTCCAAATTCCCGGTGGAACGCTTCTTGCCGATGGAACTGGATTGGGCGACACGCTGCTCCTCGTGAAATATCGCTTCTACCGGCGCGATTCGCAGCGCGGAACCACGCAAGCGTCCGTGACCGCAGGGCCAAAGATACCCACTGGTCGAACGAACTTGGCCGACAACGCAGGGAAGCTCTTGCCCGCAACATTGCAGCCGGGATCAGGCTCGACAGATTTCTTCATCGCGGCGAACTGGACCTACACAGGCCTGTTCAATCTTCGGCGGCTGGTCGCGGACGAGCATTTTCACTCTGTGATTCGTTCGGAGGGAACGCAGAGGACTCGGCTCGGCAGCTCCGTTGAATCACGCTTCTGGCTTTCCTATCGGCCGTACGAATCGAAGGACGTAACCCGCGAATGGTTCATCGGCCCCGCGCTCACCTGGCTGCATTCGCAGGACGACCGCATCGCGGGAGCCACGCAACACGGAAGCGGCGGCGATGTGCTTCTTGCCGGAATCACCACATACGCGGGAGTTCGTCCGGGTATGCACGTTTGGGTGGGCGTGGATTGGGACATTGCGCATTCGACGGGCGCGATGTTCATGCCTGTGCGCCGCCATATCAGTTTCGGGGTCACGCAGCAGTTTCGATTTCATGTTCTCGGGAAATAACAAATGACCAAATAACAAGGAGGCACGATGGAAATGCGAAAGCTTGCGCTATTAATTCTGCTAGGTTCCGCTCTTGCGCCTGCATCGCTCGCGCAGATCAAGCACGTCGAAATGCGCGTCGAAGGCATGACCTGAAATTTTTGAGCCTACGGGGTGAAACAACACCTCGGACGCCAGTCTGGCGTTCAAAATGTGGAAGTCAGCTTGATTGATGGGAAGGTTCAGGTGACTCCGAAGGAAGACGGGCAAATCGACCCTTCCCAGCTTCTAAAAGCGACATACGACAGCGGCGTGACGGTGGCGCAGATGGACGTGATCGTGCGCGGGCATGTCGTGAAGGATCCTTCAGGCGTCATCACCTTGCAATTCGAACCGAATCGCTCATTTGCGATTGCATCGAATGACATGTTGAAAGAACTCGAACCGCTCGCTGGCTCCCAGACAATGATTACCGTAAAGGGCGAGTTATATAAGAAATCCGCGGGAAAGAAGAAAGCAGATATTTCAGTCCCCTTGAAGCTGCTGATTCTCGAAATACAGAAGAAGGAATAATGCTGCGAAAAACCCTGCTATTGCTGAGTCTTGCTGCAATGGGGCTCGCTGGATGCAATGCGCATACGGCGAGTCCCCCTGAGCCAAAAGAAAAAGCGACTACGCCCGCACCGGGCGAGATCGGTTCTCGCTTGCCCGATTTTTCAGTCAAGGATTTGCAAGGACGCGAAATTTCTTCCGCCGACCTTCGCGGCAAGGTAGTGCTCATCGATTTTTGGGCCACCTGGTGTCAGCCGTGCAAGAAAGAGATGCCGGGCTATCAGAAGCTACTCGACCGCTACGGCACGCAGGGATTTGTCGTAATCGGATTCAAGTTCGACACGATGCAAGACACGGAAGATCCCATCAGGTTTGCTCGCAAGATCGGAGTGCACTATCCGCTGGCCGTCGCGTCTGATGAGTTGAAATTGAAATTTGGCGGAGTCGAGGGGTTACCGACAACGATGCTATATGATCGCAGCGGGATTCTTCGGCAGAAGATCATCGGATTCGAATACACGGAGGCCGTGGAATCGGATTTGAAGCCGCTCCTCTGAATCGATTCTAGCAGCACTGCTGCACCCACCCCGCCGATTGTGTTAACGTTATTGGCTCCGCAGCGGCACATTTTAACGTCGTACAACGATTCGACCCCTGCGAGGAGTCCCGAGGCGCATGAAAAATTCCTATAGCGGCGTGGCAGTTCCCTCAGAAGGCAAGGCAATTACCTACGAAGGCGGCAAGTTTCAAATTCCCGACCGGCCCATCATCCCCTTCATCGAAGGTGATGGTACGGGACGCGACATCTGGGTCGCATCGCGCCGCGTGTTCGACGCAGCCGTCGAAAAAGCCTTTGGCGGCAAGCGCAAGATCGCGTGGATGGAAGTTTTCGCGGGCGAAAAAGCCTTCAGACAATTCAAAGAGTGGCTCCCGCAGGATACCGTCGACGCCTTCCGCGATTTCCGCGTGGGAATCAAAGGCCCGCTCACCACGCCCGTGGGCGGCGGCATTCGTTCGCTCAACGTCGCGCTGCGCCAGGTGCTCGACCTCTACGCCTGCGTCCGCCCGGTGCGCTATTTTCACGGCGTGCCTTCGCCCGTGACGAATCCTGAGCGCATGAACGTGGTCATCTTTCGCGAAAACACCGAAGACGTTTACGCGGGAATCGAATGGCGTTCTGGCACTCCCGAAGCAAAAAAGCTGATCGACTTCCTCAACAACGAAATGCTCGTCGGCGTGGCGAAGAAAGTCCGCGAAGATTCCGGCGTCGGCATCAAGCCCATGTCGCCCACAGGCACCAAGCGCCTCGTCCGCCGCGCGATCCAGTACGCGATCGAGAATCACCGCACCATCGTGACCTTGGTGCACAAAGGCAACATTCAAAAATTTACCGAAGGCGCTTTCCGCGACTGGGGCTACGACCTCGCGACCGCGGAATTCCGCCAGCAGATCGTCACCGAGCGCGAAAGCTGGATTCTCGATAATAAAGACCAGAATGAAAGCCTGACGATCGAGCAGATTGCCGCGATGATCGAGCCGGGGCTCAATCAGGCCAATGAAGCGTTTCAAAAAGCGGTGGCCCTCGAAGTGAAGCAGACGCTCGACACCATCTACGCAACGCACGGCCACGGCCAGTGGAAGAACAAAATTCTGATCAATGACCGCATCGCCGACTCCGTCTTCCAGCAAGTGCTTACTCGCGCCGACGAGTATCAGGTCTTCGCCACGCCCAACCTGAACGGCGACTACCTTTCCGACGCTTGCGCCGCGCAGGTTGGCGGCCTCGGCATGGCTCCCGGCGCCAATATCGGCGACGGCTTCGGCGTTTTCGAAGCCACGCATGGAACTGCTCCGAAATATGCCGATAAGGACGTCATCAACCCGAGTTCCGTGATGCTCTCGGGCGCGATGATGCTCGAGTTCATGGGATGGAAAGAGGCCGGCCGCCTGATCGAAGACGGCATCGCGCGCACCGTCCGCCAGAAGCGCGTCACCTACGATCTCGAGCGCATGATGCCGGGCGCGAAAAAACTGAAAACGTCCGAGTACGCGTCCGCGATCATCGAGAACATGCAATCGGCCGTCGCAGCCGATTGAACTTCAACGCCAAATCATCTTCAACCAGAAAGAAGGAGAGGCAGCAATGCGCAAGAAAGTGACGGTAGTGGGCGGAGGCTTCGTCGGTTCCACAACGGCCCAGCGAATTCACGATGCCGAGCTCGCCGACGTGGTGCTGACCGACATTCTCGACGGTCCGCCCGCGGGTAAGGCTCTCGACATGGCCGAGTCCGCGCCGATCCTGGGCACCGATTCGCGCGCCGTCGGAATTTCGACCGCTGGCGGCGACTACCGCGAAACTGCGAACAGCGACATCGTGGTGATCACCGCAGGCTTCCCGCGCAAGCCGGGAATGTCGCGCGACGATCTCCTGAAAGCCAATTACGACGTCGTGAAGGGCGTGGTGGATGCGATCGTCAAGCTCTCGCCCGGCGCAATCCTCATCATCGTCACGAATCCGCTCGATGCTATGGCGCAGGCCGCTTTCAAGATCAGCGGATTTTCGCGCAATCGAGTGATCGGCATGGCCGGCGTTCTCGATTCCGCGCGGATGAGCGCATTCGTGGCGATGGAGCTTGGCGTGTCCGTCGAGAACGTGCACTCGTTCGTCCTCGGCGGCCACGGTGACGACATGGTGCCGCTCACGCGCTACTCCACCGTGGCGGGAATTCCCCTCCCCGAGCTGTTGCCCAAGGAAAAGCTGGAAGAAATCGTGAAGCGCACGCGAAGAGGCGGCGCCGAAATTGTCGACCTGCTGAAAACGGGCTCCGCCTATTACGCGCCGTCAGCCGCCGTCGCAGAGATGGTCGAGTCCATCCTGAAAGACAAAAAGAAAATCCTGCCGTGCGCCGCCTACCTCGAAGGCGAGTACGGCATCACCGGCCTGTTCGTCGGCGTCCCAGTAAAACTAGGCGCCCGCGGCATAGAACAAATCATCGAAATCAAACTAACAGCCGAAGAAAAAGCCGCGCTGGACAAGTCCGCAGCCTCAGTCCGCGAACTAGTCACAGTCCTCGGCCTGTAGTCGGCTTCGCGCCACTCAGCGATTGTCATCCCGAGCGAAGCGAGGGATCTGCAGTTCTCTTTTGTTCTCGCATTGCTGGATTCATCCCTTTGACAAAATTTGTCGCTGCAACTGCAGCAAGCAGGTTGCCGCAAAAAGCAGTTCGTAGCGCGGCCCAAATCGCGCCGTCTAAATCGGCCCCTGTTGCGCTGGCTGCGCTCCGTTTTGCTTAGGCACGACCTGTACTTAACCTGTCCTGCGAATCCGAGCCCTCCTGTTACACTTGTACCCGGGCGTCGTCCATCACAATGAAACTCTTCAAGCGCAAACCGCCGCGCTCGGCAAACCTTCGCCCCACGGTCTCGCCTGACGTGGGTGACGACGGAAATCGCGGAAATTTGACTCACCGTCTGACCCGCGATCTCGTTCGCGCTGAACGACTTGCGCAGATGCTCGCCAAGAGCCGAGCGGCAGCCGTGGTGGATGTTCCCGATTTTCTTGCCGGTATCTATATCTATGAGTGGGACCGCCTCTCGCGCTTCTGGGAAGAGCACGACGAGATTGAGGCGCTTTTGCAACGGATTTGCCAGATTAGTCCGCAGCGGTGGCACCGGTGGATTGAGTTTTACGATAACGTCGCGCAAGGAGGCGGACACGAAGCCGGGTTTCTTTTTCTCCGAGGCGAAGAAAGTCTGCGAAGAAGGATGGCAAACCTTTGCCGCGGTCTGCGGAACTTGATTTGGTTTTGCGGAATTCCGAGGCGATTGCTCCGCACCACGACACCGTAAATGGGCGCGCGATTCCGATTCTTACCAGCGAGTGCGTGCTGTTGTGTATTGCGTTTAATGACGGCTCGGAGCTTGGGCGGCGGTTGCGCGAGACTGGGCTTGATATCACGATGCTGGAGCGGGCGGCGCGGAATCCGCGTCATGCGCCGCTGCGGTAGAGAGTGTGATCTTAAATAATGAGTTTGAAGTGGGGCCAGAGTTCGGCTAGTGGTGCTTTGGGTTTTCTGCAGAGGTAGATGGCGACGTTTTGTTCCGAGGGCATGCCTAGCGGATTCGATACTGTGGCTACTTGCTGGACGTCGTTGAAATAATTCTTGTGTTCTTCTGAGCCTTCGCCGAAGAGAATTACGCACTCGCCTGAATATTGGCGCGGGCCCCAATAAAAATAGCTGTTGTGACCGCCGATTGCTTTCGGCAAGCCTAACGCTGGACCATAGTAATCGATTGCTCCGGCTTCTCCGTAATTCCCTGCCAGGATTGCGCAGCTTCCTCGTTCGGCTTCGGGCAGCGCGTAATAGACGTGCGCGACCGTCGTTGCGAGGGTGTCCCAACCGAACATGTCCGCGTAATTCTGTGGCAGGCGCGCTGTGGAATCGCGCTCGGTTTTAACTTCGTGAGCGTAGGGCAACAGGTCCGAATATTTCAGGAAAGTGTTTACCGGCAGAACTGGCACGCCAAACGGAAGCGTCAATAGACCGGCTACAGCGATCAGGGCGGGATACGCCATTCGAAACGGCTTCCAGGACCGATTCGCCGAAATCTTTTCGAAAGCCACGCCGCCCGCGGCCATCAGCATCGGGTACGCGCCCATTGGGTAATACGTTTTCCCGTCACCGATGATGAAAACTGCAAGCACGATCAGATACGCCCATCCGAGGAAGCGGAAAAGCTTCGCATCACGCGCAGTGAGAAGCCACGCGAGGCCTCCAAGCCACAATGGCAAGGCGATGGGCGAGTAGAACAGGACCTGCTCGCCTAAAAATCGCAGCGGACCAACCGGCTCGTTTTTCAGCAGCTGCGCGTTGCGAACTACCGTGATCTGCGGCCAACCGTGGCGTGTTTCCCAGACAAGATTCGGGGCTGCAATCGCCAGCGCGATTAGTCCACCGATCCAGATCCATCGCGAACGGAACGGGCGCAAATCGCGCGACAATAAAAACCCCAGCACGACGCCGAAACCAAAGACGGCCATGGTGTGCTTATTTTCTAGTCCAACTCCCGAGATGAGTCCGAACAGCAGCCACAACTTCGGGGACCCTCCATTCGTGATGCGCGCCGCGATGCAAGCGCAAGCCAGCCAGAAGACCGGCTCAAAGGCGTTCATGGTGAGAATGCTGTCGAAGGCGAGATACAAGGGCGCGAAGAGAATCGCGAGTGCAGCTACAAACTGCGCGAGCCGGCCGCCGCCGAGTTCTCCGGCGAGCCAGCCTGTCAGATATACGGTCACGGCGCCGGCCAGGATCGGCAGCACTCGAAACGCGGCCAGCGAATTGCCGAGCAGGTGACGGGAAATCCATGCGATCAGCGCAATCAGCGGAGGTTGGTCTACGTAGCCCCGCGCGAGGTGTTCGCTGCATGCGATGTAGTAAAGCTCGTCGCGAAAGAACCCGTAACGGGCTATGCCCGGCAGGTGAATTACGATGGAGAGTCCCGCCAGAGCACACAACATCGCTGTTGCGCTGAGTGCGCCTTCTTGCGCACGGGTCCGTATCAGGGCCGGAGTGGCCGCGTCGGGGAAGCTTCCGTCCATCATGAGGTGAGATTCATCGGGCGCTGTATTCGACGCAATAGTTATGCGGGTCGTTAGCGGGTTGCGCGTTGTTTGATCCGGGAATGCCGATGTCGGCAGTGCTTGTTGAGGGTTGGTGCTCGTCAGAGCACAGGCAAGAGTGCCTGTGCCACTTAAGGCGAACACCTCCTCCGATATGCCGGCGCCGTGTTTGTGAGTGGTGAATTATTTGCCGGCAGCGGCTTGGATTGTCGCTGATTTGATGCTGTCGAGATTTGGGAAATTCTTGTCCAGGTATTCTTTGCCCTGAGTGGTGATGGCGCCCTGGTCCGGGCCGCGGCCGTGGGGAGAGCCTTCGCCGTAGCCGCTGTGCAGTTTTTTGACGACGTCCATGCCGTCGGTGACCTGGCCGAATGGCGCGAAGCCCTGCGCATCGAGGCCTCCGTTATTGCCGAGATTGATGAAGACCTGGGTCGTTCGCGTGTCGCGTCCAGCTGTGGCAAACGTCACCGTGCCCGGCTTGTTGCTCTGCGTTACGGGATCGTCCTTGATATTCGCGGCGCGCCAGACGCGGCTCACCTGCGGGTCGGCGTTCAAGCCAAACTGGACCACGAATCCGGGCAGCACACGGAAGAAATGCGCGTCCGAATAGAAACCGTGCTTGACGAGATTGTAGAAGCGGTCCGCGCCCAGAGGAGCCCAGGCACGCGTTACGTGAATCGTGAAATCGCCTTTCGTGGTGACAAATTTAACGTCGTACTCCGCCGGGGCTTGCTCTTTGGCATTCTCCGGTTGATGCAATGGCGAACCTGTTGTCATGAGAGATTCCAGTGATCTGAGATAAGTTCTGAAAATGCGCCGTCGAGTATTCAGGCAACGCAGCTACTGAGACTTGGCTGCTCCGGACGCGGCGGCTTTGTGTGCCGGCGCGGCAGCGGCGCCTGCTGCAGGAACAATCGTAGCAGTCTTGATGCTGTCGAGCTTGGGGAAATTCTTGTCCAGATAAGCTTTCCCTTCGTTGGTGATCTCGCCTTGATGGCTCGTAGGTGCGTCCGCGTAGCCACTGTAGAAGCTCTTGATCACGTCCATGCCGGAAGTGACTTCGCCAAAGGCTGAAAAACCCATTCCGTCCAATCGCGAATTGTCACCGAGATTGATGAATATCTGCGTGGTGCGCGTGTTGGGGCCTGCCATTGCAAACGTGACAGTGCCGGGCTTGTTGCTGGACTTTACTGGATCATCCTTGATGTTGGCATCAGTCCAGGCTTTGTTCACTGCGGGATTGCCGGTGAGACCGAACTGTACGACGAATCCGTCCACATAACGGAAGAAAGTGGCTCCATCGTAAAAATGATGTTTTACGAGATTGTAAAAGCGGTCCGCGCCGTTCGGCGCCGACGCACGCGTTACGTGAACAACGAAGTCGCCTTTGGTGGTAACAAACTTCACGTCGTATTCGGCCGGGGCTTGCGCCTTCAGCGTGGCGGGATGAAGCAGAGCGGGATCGGTGCCCGCATGCGCGATTGCTGTGCTTCTTGGTTTCGTGGCCTGCGCAGCCGGCTTCGAATCACTCGCCTGCGCCCACAGAGAAGCCGGCACGGCCCCCATCACTGCCACCAAACACAATCTGGAAATCAGTTTCACGGCATGACCCTTCACGGTAGTCCTCCCATTCGTTTTGACGTGGCTTCCACCTGCTCCATCACGCGCAGCGTATTGCCACCCAGGATTTTTTGGATATCGCCAGCTGAATATCCCTTTGCGAGAAGCGCGTTGGTAATTTGCGGCAAATGCGACGCGTCCTCCATTCCGTATGGCATGTTCGCGCCATCGAAATCCGAACCCAGGCCTACATGATCCGCGCCAACGAGCTTCACGGCGTGATCGATGTGTTCGATGATCTTGGTCCATTCGACGCGCGGGAGCTTGCCCTGCGCGACGTATTCTCTTGTAAGTTTATCGCCTTCGGTGAGCTGGCAGCCCTCATTTTCTCCGCAGCGCTTTTTGATTTCTTCCTGCATGGCTTTACCCATGTCCGGGTTGGCCTTATCGGCGTTGCGAAATTCCTGGCTGAGGAAGCCGACGTGATAATTGATTTGTATCACGCCGCCTTTGGCTGCGAGCGCCTTGATCATGTCGTCCGTCATATTGCGCGGGGCGTCGCAAATCGACGCGGCAGGAAGAGTGCGACGCGATCATGGGCGCTTCGCTGATGGCGAGCGCGTCGTAGAAAGTCTTGTCGGAGACGTGCGAGATATCCACCATGATGCCCATGCGGTTCATCTCGTGGACTACCTGCTTGCCGAAGTCTGTCAGGCCGTTGTGCGTGGACTTCCCTGTCGAGGAATCGGCCCAGTCGGTGTCCACCATGTGCGTGAGGGTCATGTAGCGGACGCCGAGGCGAGCAAAATCGCGAAGGACGCCGAGGTCGTTATCGATCATGTGGCCGCCCTCGACGCCCATGAGCGCGGCAATTTTTCCGTCGGCATGGATGCGGCGAACGTCGTCTGCGGTGCGAGCGAGGGCGATATCTTTCGGATAGCGAACCGGGAGTTCGCGTACCACGTCAATCTGGTCCATTGCGCGCTTCACGGCTTCGGGGCCGGTGATCGTGCCTGAAATCCAGATGGAAAAGAAGATTGCGCTTAAGTTGCCTTCGCGCATGCGCGGGATGTCGATCGAGCCGTCGTTGTGGCGAACACCGAAATCAAATTTTGGATCGAGGAGTCGCTGGGTGGTGTCGTCGTGGGTATCGACGACGATGGAGCTGAAATGGAGGTCGTGAGCTTTTTGGGAGATGTCGCTTTGGCTTTGGGCGGTGACGGTGAGGAGTGGGAGGATGGCGCCCAGGGCGATGCAGAGCAGAAAGAGTCCCATGCGAGTCAGCATTCGGATTCGAGCCTCAGTTTTTGAATCGGTACTTCAGGGGCTAAAGCCCCTGGTGCTCGTCTTTGTTCTATGTCGCCCCTGAAGGGGCGACCTACAAGGCGTTTCGAGCCAGACGCATACTAGGTCGGGACGCCGGCGGTTCTAGTCGTGGCCTTGGAACCAGCTTTTTATTGCGTGCTTCAGTACCTGGCCATTTACTGCGGCGAGGGATTCCGTGAGCGGGATTCCCTTGGGGCAGATTTTCACGCAATTCTGGGCGTTGTCGCAATCTTCGATGCCGCCCGGGCCCATCAGCGCTTCGAGCCGCCCGGCTGCGTGCATGGCGCCGGTGGGGTGCAGGTTGAACAGGCGCACCTGGCTTACGATTGCTGCGCCGACGAAATGAGAATGCTCGTTGACTCGCGGGCAGATTTCGAGGCAATTGCCGCAGGTGATGCAGCGCGAGAGCGGATAGCCGACTTCCTGCGTGGCTGGCGACATGCGCGGGCCTTCGCCGAGGGCATAGGTGCCGTCGATGGGAATCCAGCACTTTGTGCGCTTGAGGCTTTCGAACATGAAATCGCGATCGACTACGAGGTCGCGCACGAGCGGGAATTTTGTGAGGGGCTCGAGACGGATCGGCTTCGCGAGATTGTCAACGAGGGCGGAGCAGGCCTGGCGCGGCTCGCCGTTGATGAGCATGGCGCAGGCGCCGCAAACTTCTTCGAGGCAATTCGCGTCGTAGCTTACGGGCGTGGATTCCTTGCCTTCGCGGGTGTACGGCTTTTCGGCGATATCGCGCAGGCATTGAATCACGTTCATGTGCGGGCGGTAGCGGAGTTCGTATTCTTCCCAGCGAACGGCTTCGTCGGGGCGCTGCTGGCGCTTGATTCTGACGATGAAAGTGCTTCCCGTCTGCGTATCAGCCATTGTTCCTCTGCAGAACTTGCATTACTTCGCCGCCGTGTACTTCCGCTCACGTAGCGGGAGCAGCGAAGTGTCAACCGGCTCGAAATCGAGCTTGATTTCGCCGCGCACGAACGAAGCCTTCGTCGTCTTCAGCCAATTCGCGTCGTCGCGATTCGGAAATTCCGGTTTGTAGTGCGCGCCGCGCGTTTCGTTGCGGGCGAGCGCTCCGAGCGTGATCACTTTCGCGAGCACCAGCATATTGCCAAGTTCGCGGACGAAATTCAGCGTTTGATTTGCCCACTGTGTGCGATCCTGCAAATTGATCCGGCGGAAGCGGTCGCTCAGCTCGTCGAGTTTCACGAGCGTCTTCTGCAAATTGGCGTTGTAGCGGATCACGGTGACGTTCTCCGTCATTGTTTCGCCCATTTCGCGCCAGATCGCTATCGGATTTTCGGTGCCCTGGTGCTGATTCAGGAGCGCGTCGTTGATGTCCTGCTGGCGGACGCGCTCGCGCTCGAAAACACTTGCAGGAGTGTTCTCGACTCCTTGCTCGAGATTGTGCGCGTATTTCACGGCCGCAGGTCCGGCGAGCATTCCGCCGTAAATACAGGAGACGAGCGAATTCGCGCCGAGCCGATTCGCGCCGTGATATTGATACTCGCACTCGCCGGCCGCATAAATTCCGGGGACGTTGGTGGCTTGATTTTCGTTGTCGACCCATAGGCCGCCCATCGTGTAGTGCATGGCGGGGAAGACTTTCATGGGCTCTTTGCGCGGGTCGACGCCTACGAACTTTTCGTAAATTTCGAGAATGCCTTCGAGCTTTTTGTCGAGCACGTCCGCGGGAATGTGCGAGACGTCGAGATAGACGGCGGGCTCGCCGGGCAGGCCCATTTTCATTTCGAAGACGACTTTGTGAATGGCGCGCGTGGCTACGTCGCGAGGCACGAGGTTGCCGTACTTCGGATACCACTCTTCGAGAAAATAAAAGCGCTCGGATTCGGGAATATCTTTGCCGCTGCGTTTATCGCCCGGTTGTTTGGGGACCCAGACG
This sequence comes from uncultured Acidobacteriota bacterium, assembly GCA_963697645.1. Taxonomy (GTDB): domain Bacteria; phylum Acidobacteriota; class Terriglobia; order Acidiferrales; family UBA7541; genus Palsa-295. Next base: position 34,611 of record CAVOOU010000003.1, read on the forward strand.
CGTCCACCTTCGCCGCGCGCCGATTCGCTCATCAGGCGGCATTTGTCTTCGCCGGGAATCGCGGTGGGATGGACTTGGATGAATTCGCCGTTGGCGTACCATGCACCCTGCTGGAAAAGCGCGGATTGCGCAGAGCCCGTGCACACGACTGAATTCGTGGAGCGGCCGAAGATCGCGCCGTTTCCGCCGGTGGCAAAGATCACGGCGTCGGCGGGGAAGGTTTTGATCTCCATCGTTTTTAAATTCATCGCGCAAATGCCGCGGGAGATGCCCTGGTCGTCGATTACGGCGGAGAGAAACGTCCAGCCTTCGAATTTTTTTACTTTGTCTTCGGATTCGGCGCGGCGGACTTGCTCGTCGAGGGCGTAGAGGAGTTGCTGTCCGGTGGTGGCGCCGGCAAAAGCGGTGCGGTGATAGAGCGTGCCGCCGAAGCGGCGGAAATCGAGCAAGCCTTCGGGCGTGCGATTGAACATCACGCCCATGCGATCGAGCAGATCGATGATGGCGGGCGCGGCTTCGCACATTCCCTTTACGAGCGGCTGATTGGCGAGAAAATCTCCGCCGTAAATTGTGTCGTCAAAATGTTTCCAGGTGGAATCGCCTTCGCCTTTCAGATTTTTCGCGGCGTTGATTCCGCCCTGCGCGCAGACCGAATGCGAGCGCTTGACGGGGACGATGGAAAATAGTTCCGTGCGGACGCCGTGCTCAGCGACGCGAATTGTGGCCATGAGGCCGGCCAGACCACCGCCCACGACGATGATTTTCGGGTGTCTCATTGAACGTAAGTACCCAGGGGAAACCAGTGGCTACGAAATCCGATCGCGATGGCGATGCCGACGAACGTGAGCGCTACCGTGACCGCGGCGCCAAACCAGCCAGCCGCTCGCTGCGCGCGCGCTGAGACTGCGATGCCCCATTTACAGGCGAAATTCCAGAGGCCGTTGCCGAGGTGGAACGATGCGGCGGTGATTCCGACGATATAGAAGGCGAAATATCCCGGATGCGACATCGCGTCGGCTAGATCCTGGTAGTTGGTGCGGCCGTGGCCTACGAAGCGCTCGAGATATACGTGCCAGAAAATGAAAACGAGCGCGATGATTCCGGTCCAGCGCTGGAGGACCCAGAGCCAATTGGCCATCCAGGGGTGGCCGATCGCGTTGGATTTGCCCATCCACCAGATATAGATTCCGTAAAAACCGTGAAAAAGAATTGGGAGCCAGAGGACGCAGGCTTCGACGATGACTCGCCAGGGGATGCTCTGGAGTTCGACGGAGACGTCGTTGTATTTCTGCACGCTGACGAGGGCGTAGCTGTTGGACCAGAAATGTTCGAGAAGAAATGCGCCAATGGGAATTACGCCGCTGAGGGACTGCAGTTTGTCGAGGAAGTAACTCGTTTTGGAATCAGCCGCTGTGGCCGACATGCACTCTCCGAATCATTTTTCCGCCAGTGTGTAACAGAAAGTATAAGCATTGGTCCGGAGGTTTGCAAGATGGTGTCACGCAGCGCAGAAATGAATCGAGCAGAGCGGACGGCTTGCTAGACTTATTCCAGGCAAAGCTTTCTTAGGCGAGACTTTGTTAGGCGAAGACTTGGGAAAATGGGCGGAGAATTCATCAACGAGTTGAAGAAATGGGCTGCCGAACTGGCACGCCGCAGCGGCGATGGCGATGAAATCGGGCTGAACCGCGCGGTGGAGCTGATCAGCCACAATTTTTCGGTGCGCCCGCACGAAGTGGCGATTTTCGCGCTGACTCCGGACGACCGTTTTCTGCAATTTCTCACGCCCGAAAAGCTGCGCGAGGTGGGACAAATCCCCACAACAAGCACGCACTCGCTTGCTGCTCGCACCGTTCGCGAGAAGCGCGCGGAGGTGATCAATCACTTTTCCGTGATTCCGCATTCGTCGGTATTCGAGGCGGTTCCCATCGCCGACAACCAGCCCGGCGAGGCGATCCAGAAGATCATGAGCGCTCCGCTCGTGGTTGACCGAAAAGTGGTTGGCGTGATTCAGATTTCTCGCAAAGCCAATTCCGCACCCGATGCCGGCCCCGATTTCACGCACCAGCAGTTGCGCGAACTGAAGACGATCGCCGAGGCTCTCGCTCCCTGCGTCAGCATCGGCGTGAAAGCTAACGCTTAGATCCTTCGAGTCTCTTCCGGAGCGCTTTGTAACACTGCTGTAACGCTCGTACATGAATAGTGATTGACTTCGCGGTACGCGCTTGTTAATTTCCCGAAGAAGAAATTTTCCCAACTCAATCGAGAAGAGGCACCGCTAACCAGTCCATGGCGTTCGTCGCGAAGAAAATATTCCTCACCAAGGGAGTCGGAAAACACCGCGAGCGCCTTTCGAGCTTCGAGTTGGCCCTGCGCAATGCAGGAATCGCCGCCTGCAACATCGTCCGCGTCTCCTCCATCTTTCCTCCCTACTGCAAACTGATTTCGCGGAGCGAAGGACTGAAGCATTTGAAGTCGGGCCAGGTGGCTTTCACCGTGATCAGCGAGAATCAGACGCGCGAGCCGCACCGGTTGATTGCCGCGGGCGTGGGCCTTGCTCTTCCCGGCGACAAATCCATGTTTGGCTACCTTTCCGAGCACCACTCTTTCGGCGAGCCAGAAGAAGTGGCCGGAGAATACGCCGAAGAACTCGCTGCCGAAATGCTCGCTACTACTCTGAACGTGGAATTCGATCCGGATCTTTCGTGGGATGAGAAGAAAGAGGTCTACCGGATCTCGAACAAAATCGTCCGCACCATGAACATCACGCAATCCGCCGTTGGCGACAAGCGCGGCTTGTGGAGCACCGTCCTGGCTGCCGCCATTCTTCTAGGCGAAGACGACTAGCCCTTCCCTTTTCCGCCGAAAAACAACATTGAAGCGAAGTTTCGTCGCATCTGCAAATCTCTCAGCACTAGGGTTTCCTACTGAGCGTGGTCGCAGCTTCTTGGATGAGCGTTGCAACTTCTGCCGGCCTGGATACGTAAACCACGTGGCTAGCGCCCGCAATTTCCACTGTGTGGCTGTTGGCGCGCTTGGCATACCAACGTTCGAGGTCGGGATTGATGGTTCTGTCTTTCCCCGCCACCAGCATCCAGCTTGGTTTGCTTCGCCACGCAGCCGTGGTGATCGTAGCTTTGAAGTTGTCCGCGAAATTGAACACCTGCGATCGCGCCATCAAGTCGGACTGATCCTCGGAGAGGTCGGCGGCGAACAAGTCATGAAACTGCGCCGGGTCGAGGTAAGTGAATCCGTCCGGCGTTTTCTTGATTGCACCAGACTTGCTGAGATCGCTCGGGAATTTTTTCCCGTCGTCAGCCTCGTTCTCTCCGGCATCCGGCATGTGAGCCGCGATGTAGACCAAACCGGCGACTGAAGGGTCGTTACCAGCTTCGGTGATCACAGCTCCGCCATAGCTGTGAGCGACGAGAATGCACGGGCCGTCTTGTAGCGCAAGGACGCGCTTCGTGGCGGCGACGTCTTCTTTGAAGGATGTCTCTGGTTCCTGGACGATGCTTACTTTGAATCCTTCTTTGACCAGAATGTCGTAAACGCTTTTCCAGCCGGAACCGTCCGCCCAAGCACCGTGAACGAGAACAATATTGCGAATGAGACGGTTGTCATTTTGTGCCTTCGTGTTCTGTGCCTCCGCGTACTGAGCGGAGAGTGCGGGGCATGACACCAGGAGTAGTGCAACGCCAGCGAACCGGAGCATCTTTAGCAGGATTCGCATCATTACCTCCTACGAAGAGAGGGCGGGGACTAATCAGGACTCATTTCGCGACAACGCCGAATCAGTGCTTCTTCAAATATCCAATCCGCTCAAGCACCGCGCCCACAACCAGCGGCAGCGCCACCGTCGCATCGTCGAGGACTTCCGCGAATCGTCCGCCTTCCTCCGGGGGTACAAATTTCCCCCAGGATACAGCCTCCGTGTATGTGCTTCCCGACAGGCCGCCCCAATTTACCGGCTCAGGACAGATCCGCACTCCGTAGTTATAGCGTTTCAGCGGGAGCTTTTCATAGCCGCGCCGCGCCAGCAGTTCCGCATACACGCCGAACTGCTGCGCCCAGTTGCGCGGGACACCTCCGCCAATCGTGAAAATTCCCATGCGCTTGGTGGCCAGCATCGTGGACGCGTAAAACTCGAAATCCTCGTACGGATCGAATCGCAGCAATTTCTGCCCGGCCTTCTTTCGTAGCCGCTGGTGCAGCGCGACGTCAATCCCCAACTCGGAGTCGGTAAACGCTGGGACAAACACCGGCACCTTGTGCTCGTAGCATGTTTTCAGAATTCCCCGCCCCTTCGTATGCTTCGAAAGATACTCGCCGATCTTCCGATTGATCTTCCAGCTGCACAGCACATCGTCCGGCATCCCAGTTCTCCAGGATGTGCTGCATCGTTTCTTCCACGTGATCGAGATTCGTTTCCGGCTCGAGCGAGTCGTACACGCGGTTATAACCCGCGGCGAAAAGCTCGCGGTCATTCATCTTCTCGTCGTAGCGATAGTGATGCAGGCCCTCCGCTTCCACGAGACCGTGCGCCATCAGCGCGCCGGTCGAAACAATTGCCTTGATGATGCCGGCTTCGACCAAATCGCAGAAAACCAGCGCCATTTTTGCCACGGTCATAGCGCCCGATAGCGTCATCACGCCAAAACAATCCTTGTCGCGAGCCATTGCTTCGAGAACATCCGCCGCGTCACCGATCTGCCGCGCGGTAAAGGCCGTCTGGCCCATCGCGCGCACGAGGTCATCGATCGTCCGGATTCGCGAGAGATCGAGAGGATAAATGGGAACGAGCTTGTCTTTGATCGGGTCGTGCAGGATTCGTCCCGTTGCGCCCTTTTTCTTTGCCATTCCGCGTCCTCGCAGGTAATGTAGTTGCGTCCGGCCCGTCTCGCGCGAAAGTTTTGTTCTCGCGCGCCTCATTGATAGTACAGATGAGGCATTCGTTGAAAGACAAATCTGTTAAATACAGGTTTCACTGCTAACGTTGAATGTGAATTGCGTATGAATGTGAATCCAGAGTGAGCCTAAACCGACGATGACACGATACACTCCGATGCCGCCTGAAAATTTCGGCGGTCTCCCTGACGAGCATTCGCAATACGCAACATCTCGCGCCGTGATTTTTCCGATTCCTCTTGAACGCACGACGTCGTACGAACACGGCACGCGCAACGGTCCCGCCGCCATCCTGGCCGCCAGCCGCAATATGGAGCTCTACGACGAGGAACTCGAGCTCGAGCCCTACAAGGAAATCGGAATCCACACGCTCCCGGCTATCGACACAGCCGACGGCACGCTCGATGAAGTGATTACCGAGATTTTTACCGCGCAGATGGGTCTGCTTGAAGACGACAAATTCACCGTCGCGCTCGGAGGCGAACACTCGCTTACGCCTCCGCTCGTCTCCGCCACCGCGAAAAAATTCAAAGACCTCAGCGTGCTGCAGATTGACGCTCATGCTGATCTACGCGACGAGTATCACGGGAATCCCGCAAGCCACGCTTGCGCGATGCGCCGCGTGGTCGAAGTGTGCCCCGCCGTGCAGGTTGGCATTCGCTCGCTTTCCGTGGAAGAAGCACAGGCGATTCCTCATCTGCGCACCAGCGTCTACTGGGCAAAAGATATCGCGCGCGCGCCCATGAAGAGCTGGATCGCAAAAGTTCTCGCCGACCTCAGTCCGAATGTTTACCTCACTATCGATCTCGACGGCTTCGATCCCGCTTTCGTTCCGGCGACGGGAACGCCCGAACCGGGCGGCCTCGACTGGATGCAGGTCACTTCCCTGATTCGCGCCGTCGCCGATCATAAGAAAATCGTGGGCATGGACGTCGTAGAACTTTTGCCTCAACCGGGCGACCACGCGTCGGATTTTCTGGCCGCGAAGCTCGTCTACAAGTGCCTCGGATATATTTTCTGCCAGCAGTAGCCTGTTCGTCCGCATCCAGCTATCCTATAGAGGAGTAGCCTTTACCACGCCAACCGGCAGCGGATTAATCTGTAGAGAAGTTATTTCAGAGGAGTTTCATGACAAGCTTCGCGTTCGTCTCATTTGCGTCAACTACCTTGGGCGCCGCATTCGTCACAGTCGCGAACCAAATCGACGAGCACACCGTCTACGTTCAAGTGACTTCTCCCGGCTTTATTGCCACGATTATCATTGGCTTGCTGGCGGGCTGGATCGCTGGCCACATTACGCGCGGCCGTGGCTTCGGCTGCATCGTTGACGTAATCCTTGGCTTGATTGGCGCTGTGATCGGTCGTTGGCTCTTCATAAAACTCGGAATCGCGATTGCACCGTGGGGCTTCTGGGGCACGCTCGCGGCGGCCACTGTCGGCGCCGTTCTTCTCGTAGCCATCGCTCGCCTCTTCGCCGGCAGCAGGGATTGAACTGCTGCTTCATACGTGTCATTCTGTTGTGCCAAGCATGCATTTCTGCAGTAGGGGCAAGGAATGTCGAAGACCCGCCCTGGCGGGCAGTGCCCGCATGACGCGAAGCAATGCGCCGCCCATAAATCAAGAATGTCGGCCGCACTCGAAAGAAAGATAAATTGAGCCAATCCTCAGTATGGGCCATCCCGCTCGGCGGGCTTGGCGAGTTCGGAATGAACATGCTCGTCGTGCGTACCGCCGACGACATCATCGTCATCGATGCGGGCTTGATGTTCCCCGAGCAGGAGCTTCTCGGCGTTGACATCGTCATCCCGGACACCACTTACCTGAAGCAGAACAAGCGGCTGATCCGCGGCATCGTTCTGACGCACGCGCATGAGGATCATATCGGGGCGATTCCTTACATCATCGCCGATCTCGACGTTCCTATTTACGGCACGAAGTTCACGCTCGCGCTCGTGCGTAAAAAGCTCGAAGAGCACGGGCTGCTCGACAAGGTAAAGCTCCACGAAGTGGCTCCGGGTCAGACGACTACTCTTGGCGCGTTTCAAATTGAATATCTGCATGTGACTCACAGCACGATCGATTGCGTGGCGCTGGCCGTTCGCACCCCTCTCGGCGTGATTATTCACACCGGCGATTTCAAAATCGATCCGACGCCGGTTGACGGCAAGCCTTTCGACCTGCATGCCTTTGCGCGCTATGGGCAGGAAGGTGTGCTGGCGCTGTTTAGTGACAGCACCAACGTCGAGCGGCCTGGCTTCACGCCTTCGGAGCGCTCGGTCGTTGTGCGTCTTGAAGAGCTGTTCCGCGCCGCTCCGCAGCGAATTATCGTTTCTTGTTTTTCGAGCTCGATTCATCGCATTCAACAGGTGATCGATCTCGCGCGTGTGGTCGGGCGAAAAGTGGGATTTGTCGGGCGCAGCATGGTGGACAACATCGAAATTGCGCACGGGCTCGACAAGCTGCGCATTCCGGATGGCAGCGTGGTTCGCCCGCAGGACATCAAGGGTTTCGATCCCAAACGCATTGTCGTGCTTGCGAGCGGAACGCAGGCTGAGCCGCTTTCGGCGATGTCGCGCATCTCGGTGGATAATCATCGGCTGATGAACATCGCCGAGAATGACACTGTGATTCTTTCTGCGCGCCAGATTCCCGGGAACGAAAAAGCGATTTTTCAGCATGATCGATCATCTTTTCCGGCGGCGCGTTCTTGTCTATTACGAAGGCGGACGGTCTGCGCCGATTCACGTTTCCGGTCATGCGAGCCAGGAAGAGCAGAAAATCCTGCTGCAACTCTGCAAGCCGAAATATTTCATTCCGCTGCACGGTGAATATCGGCATCTATTCCGGCATGCTGCGCTTGCCGAGCAGATGAATGCCGTCTCGGGCGAGATTTTCTTGCTTGAAAGCGGGCAGCCAATCGAATTCACGCCGGATGGCAGCGCCTATCGTCGCGAGCCTGTCACGGCGGGGCGCGTTTGCGTGGATTCGGGCTCGCTCGAGGAAATCGAAGAAGTGGTGATTCGCGATCGGCGCCATCTTGCGGAGGATGGCGTGGTGGTGCCGATCATCGCGATCGACAAGCACACAGGGCATCTCGAAGGGCCGCCTGAAATCGTCACGCGCGGGTTTTTGTCTGAGGACGGCCAGGAAATTCTGGGCAAAGCCCGCGAGGTGATTCTGCGCACCGTCGAGCAATCCACTGCCGAAGAAAAAACTGACTGGGGCGTGATCAAGGAAAAAATCCGCGCCGACCTGAAGCGCTACCTGAACAAGCAAACCTCGAAGCGTCCGCTGATTCTGCCGGTGATCCTGGAAGTGTGATTGCCGTGCCCGCGCGAAACCAGCACGCCAAACCGCGAAAATCTCATTGCGGCCGTATAGTCCCGAAGATTTTGAATCGCTCTACGAAATTGACCAGGCCTGCTACGCTACCGGCATCGCCTATTCCCGCCCGGAACTTCGCGCCTACCTCCGCTTCCCCAATGCGGATTGCTTGATCGCCACGATTCGCGGTAAACCAGTCGGCTTCTGTCTCACCGCGTACCGCGAAGCTCGTGGGCACATCATCACCATTGATGTGCTCGAAGCCTATCGCCGCCACAAGATTGGATCGCGTCTCCTCGAAGCTGTCGAATCGCGCCTGGCGAAATCGGGCGTGCGCGAAGTGATTCTCGAAACAGCAACCGAAAACCACTCCGCAATTGCCTTCTGGGAGAAGCATGGCTATCGTACTCGCGGGATCTGGAAGGGCTATTATCCGGGCGGCCGCGACGCCTATGCGATGATCAAATCGATCGCCTGATTTCTTCGCGACAAAATTATCGGGGGCATCTTGAACGATTACTTGCTGTCTCTCATCCTCGGGATCGTCGAAGGCCTCACCGAATTCATTCCTGTCAGCTCCACCGCTCATCTGCGTATCGCGGAATTTTTGCTGCACATTAATCTGAGCGACGGCTACTGGAAGATGTACACGATCGTGATTCAGCTCGGCGCGATTCTCTGCCTGCCGATTTATTTTCGCGAGCGCATCGCGAAATTTCTCTCGACACGTTTCCATCGCGGCGAACGTGGCAACCGCACGATCTTCACACATCCGCTCAGTCTGGTGACTCATCGCGTTCGTCGTCACCGCGATTCCTGCGTTCCTGCTCACGAAAATGATCGGCGCGCATCTCGAGAACCTTTACATCATGGGCATGAGCCTGCTGGTTGGCGGGATTGTGATGTGGTTTGTTGACGCGATGAACTCGCCCTCCGAAAAGGCGGGGCCTGAGGCGCCGTACAGCCGCATTCACACCTGGCACATGGAGGATATGTCGCTCGGCCAGGCCGTATGGATTGGCGCGTGCCAGATTCTTTCCGCGGTTTTTCCCGGCACTTCTCGCTCGATGTCCACGATTGCTGCGGGACAGGTCGCGGGAATGTCGCGCGCTTCGGCGCTTGAATTTTCGTTTTTTCTTTCAATTCCGACGATGGTCACTGCCACTGCTTACGACCTGCTCAAATCCCTGCGCGGCAAAGGCGTCGAAAATCCCATCGGCGTCAGCCAGATTGACGCGCACGGCTGGATGGTCCTCGCCATCGGCTTCGTCGTTTCGTTCATTGTTGCTTATGCCTCGGTCGCCTGGTTTATGAACTGGGTCCGCACCCGCGGCTTCGTGCCCTTCGCCATCTACCGCATCATTCTCGGGGCCGCCGTTCTCTACTGGGCCGCGCACGTCGCGATGTAAGGCTCTTTCATCGAGATAGTTATCGTCCTCATTGCTTATAGTCTCTTCGAGACGCTCATCTCTTAAGGTCTTAAGACGATTCTCACGGCGGGTTCACAAACCCGTAACAAGCGGGCCTTACTTTGCCCTTCCATTAAGGTTCTCAGCAGTTCTGACCGGAGGGATCGAAATGCGAGCGCGCGCGGTAGTAGGAATCGCCCTGTCATTATGTGCTTGGCTCGGTGGCTGCGGAGGTGGTTCAAAAACAAGCACGACCCCACCGCCAGCCAAAGTGCCAAATACCGCAACAGCAACCGGTTACACGCTCTCTGTCTTTATCAAAGCGCCGACAACCACAATGAAGCCAGACTCAATCATTCAAGTAGGCACCACTCTGTTCATCGGATATCAGAACGCGGGAGACGTCAAGGACGGCTCGGTACCCGGCCTGATGAATGAGGTCGTGCAGTATGATTTGACCACTTCTCCCCCTAACCTCATGAAAACATTTATGGTTCCAGGACACGTCGATGGCTTGATGGAGTTCAGCAGCACCCAGGTGTGGGCCATGGCGAATGAAGATGGAAACCCGGAGCTAACTGTTATTGATCTGACGGCCGGCACGCAAAAATCCTATACGGCAACAGTAAACCCTCCCCCTCATGGCGGTGGCTACGACGACATGCTTCTTCTCAACGGCGTCGTTTATGTAAGCGCTTCGAATCCCTCCACGCCAGGAGGAGCAGCTCCCACCCTCGGCATTCTCACTTTGAACCCCAACGGCACCACCTTCGATGTTGCCCCTGCGCTCGCCGGCAATGCCATGGCGCTGGACATTACGCCATCCGTTGGCGGATCGCCAAATCCGACATTCAACACGATGATTCCATTGGCTCTAACAGACCCCGATTCGCTGGGATTTGACCCCTTCTTCGGAAGGATTGTGCTGGATAGCCAGGCGGATGGAAAACTGGTCTTTATCCGGACTCCTGGCCCATCTCAAACCGTGAGTGTGTTGTCGCTTACTCTCTTTAACGACAAGGACGGCCCGACAACGCCAGTCGACGATACTCGCTTCGTACCTGCCGCTCCGGGAGCGACCGGAAAGCTGTTCATGCTTTTCACTGATGCGTCCAACACGACGTACCGGCTTGACGCATCGTTTATGCCGGGCGATGCATATAGTTGTGCTCAAGGGCAAGTCTTGATGTTGGATGTAAACTCCGGGCATCTGACGCCCGTGGCCGTCAGCATCGGGAATCCGGCCGCGCTACAGGATCCGCACGGCATGGTATTTATCACAATGTAGGCGCTATCCTGAGCACTCGAACCCGATCAATCGATCATGAGGCAAGTGTTAGAGCGACATTCTTATTCGCCCGGAATCGCATTGTCCGCGTTGATGATATTACTGGCGGGCGTGCTCGCAGTGCCCTTGCGCGGTTCGGCGGGCTCTCTAAGCATGACCGTGATCGGGATGTTCCCGAGACTGGTGGGGAAGTTCGCATACGCTGATCTGAAGTCGGCGCGGCAGTATCCGTGGTTCTCTCAGTTTCGCGAGCAACTTCTGCCTTCGCGTTTCCTCCAATTCGAACAAATTCTCGCGTCCGCTGGCGTAGACGCGAATACGAAGGTAGAAGAGGTGGCATGGGGCGAATTGCCGTTGTCGAAGAACGGAAAGGAGGCAATTGGCGTCGCTCTTGGGTCATTCGATCCGTCATCGATCGAAGATCGCTTTAAACAGCAGAAGCTGCCCATGGTCGCTTACAGGGGATACCATCTCTACGCTGGCGCCAACGGCTCGGACGAAATTTTTGTCACCTTCCTCGATTCCAGCACAGCAGCGTTCGGCCCACGGTCGGCTCTTGAGAAACTCGTGGACGTGCGGATGGGCACCGGAGAGGGTTTGCTTACAAACGCTGCGTTGTTCCCGCTAATAAGCGAAGCGAATGGCGGCGGGCTCTTCTGGGCAGTTCTGGACAAGAGCAACACGCACTTCGCCATGCAACAGCTGGTCGGCCAAGCCGCTCAGTTTCGACAGGCGGCTACCGTCATCAGCCGGTTGCACGCGATGACGATAAACGTGGATGCCCGAAATGGCATGGACGCGCGGTTCCAGGTGGTTTGCGATTCAGTGGATGATGCGAATCTTCTCGGTACAGCTCTGCAAGCAGGCGTCGTGTACGAGCGCTACGCAGATGCCAGATCGCATCCTGAGGTGGCAAAGGTGCTGGACAATGTTCGGATAACACCCAGCGGAGACAGGCTCGTGGTAGAGGCGCCGGTAAGCGAGGAGCAACTCAGCGCACTGATTAAAAGCATCCCAGTCAATCTCCCGATGTAGAAGTTCCCGCCCCATTCTGCCGACAGCGGTCGCATCCGGCGAGCCGCTATGGACGTTCATTGGTCGGCGATGGTAACCTTTCGCGCTTAAATTGCGTGCGCCCGCCAGGACTCAATCCGATGGAACCTGATGCGAAAAATGCCAGCAATGCGCTGCACGGTTTGCGAACTCTCGCGCAGCCGGTAGCCGCGCCACTCAGTCGGGCTGCAATATTTCTCGTGGTGGCGCTGAAGCCCGCGCCACAAACTCGCGACGCCGTCCGGGCATTCTGCGGAGATCTCGCCGGGTTGACGCGGGCGGTGGAAGCTCGCGATTTCGATGCGGGGCTCTCCTGCATCATGGGTATCGGTTCCGACGCGTGGGATCAGCTATTTGGTAAGCCGCGGCCGGCCGTGCTGCATCCCTTCCGGGAGATTCGCGGCGAAAAGCATCACGCAGTTTCGACGCCAGGCGATCTGCTCTTCCATATTCGCGCGAAACGCATGGATTTGTGCTTCGAATTAGCAACGCAACTGATGGCGCGCCTTGGAGACGCCGTCGCACCTGTGGATGAAGTGCAAGCTTTCCGTTACTTCGACGACCGCGATCTCATCGGCTTCGTTGACGGCACGGAAAATCCGCGTGGACAGGCAGCGATCGACGCTGTGCTCATTGGTGAAGAGGATCCCGCATTCGCGGGCGGCAGCTACGTCATCGTGCAGAAATATCTGCACGATCTCTCCGGCTGGGATAAGCTGTCCACGGAAGCACAGGAACACATCATCGGCCGCAAAAAATTATCCGACATCGAATTGGACGATTCCGTGAAACCGACTTCAGCGCACAACGCCCTCACGTCCATCACCGAAGACGGTAAAGAGGTAAAAATCCTGCGCGACAACATGCCATTCGGCCGCGCCGCCCAAGGTGAATTTGGCACCTATTTCATCGGCTACAGCCGCTCGCCCCGCACCATCGAGCAGATGTTAGAAAACATGTTCATCGGCCGCCCGCCCGGCAATTACGATCGCCTTCTCGACTTCAGCCGCGCTGTCACTGGCAACCTCTTCTTCGTTCCCTCCGCCACATTTCTCGATGCACTAGACTCAGACTAGCTGGTCCCCACTTTCGTCAGGTCTTCGGACGCAACGCTTGCAGTTGCAAGCGTCGAAATGGGTGTGGTATCGCAGATTCGGCCACACGCGTTCGAAAGATCGCTCGATTTTGAGATTGGCGGTAGAATCGGAATGCCCTCAGAGAACATCCTATTTGACCGGATAGAAATACAGCTACCGTCATCGCAAGGAGGAGCTTATGTACGTCATTACTGGTGCCACAGGAAACACGGGAAGCGTAATCACCGAGAAACTTTTGGCGAAGGGAGAGAAAGTGCGGGTCGTTGGCCGCGACGCGAAGCGGCTGGAACGATTTACGCAGAAAGGTGCAGAACCATTCGTCGCCGACGCCACCGATGCAAATGCGCTCACGAAAGCATTCTCTGGCGCGAAGGCAGTGTATGCGATGATTCCGCCCAACATCGCCGCCTCAGATGTTCGCGCGTACCAGGAGCAGGTGAGCGACGACTTGGCCGCCGCAATCACCAAGAACGGCATAAAGCATGCCGTGGTTCTAAGCAGCGTCGGCGCGGACAAACCAGACAGAACCGGTCCCGTGGTTGGTCTGCATACCCTCGAGAAGAAGCTCGACGGGATTGCCGGACTGAATGCTCTTTACCTGCGAGCCGGTTATTTCATGGAAAACCTTCTGCCGCAGGTGGGCGTAATCCAATCGTTCGGCATGCTGGCAGGCCCCGTCCGGTCGGATTTGCCTTTACCGATGATCGCCACTCGCGACATAGGTGCTGTAGCCGCCGAAGCCTTGCTGAAACTTGATTTCACCGGGAAGCACCCACGCGAACTACAAGGGCCTCGCGACGTGAGTTACAACGAGGTTGCGAAAATAGTGGGCGCTGCGATCGGCAAGCCTGACCTGAAGTATCAGCAAATGCCTGCGACACAGTTGAAGCCTGCTTTGATGCAGATGGGCATGTCGTCCAGCATGGCGGACCTGCTGCTCGAAATGGCGGACGCGTTGAATTCAGGCTACATGAAGATGCTCGAACCGCGTTCACCTGCGAATTCGACTCCGACAAAACTCGAAACCTTCGTGGCCGAAGTTTTCGTTCCGGCCTATAAAGGGAAAGCGGCTCAGGCTTAATCAAGATATCGCCCGACACGAAGACGGGCCCGGGAGCGAGCGGCGCTCGGTGATTTCGGTGTATCGCGCGCGAATCTTCCGCCAATTCATTGACTTAGTTTTATCCTCGCTCTAAACTGCATCCCCGATGCCCGAACCTAGTCCCCTCGAAGGCCGCACTTTCTCCCACTATCGCATCCTTGAAAAACTTGGCGGCGGTGGCATGGGCGTTGTCTTTCGCGCCGAAGATACAAAACTGAAGCGCTTCGTCGCCCTGAAATTTCTGCCCGACGATGTCACCAAGGACCCTTTGGCGCTCGAGCGTTTCCGCCGCGAAGCGCAGGCCGCCTCCGCCCTGAATCATCCCAATATCTGCACGATTCATGATATCGACGAAGATAACGGCATCCCCTACATCGCGATGGAGTTGCTCGAAGGCGTCACGCTCAAGCATCGCATCAACGGCCAGCCTGTCCCGCTCGATCAGCTTCTCGAAATCGGCATCGGAGTTCTCGACGCGCTCGAAGCCGCCCACGAACGCGGCATCGTTCATCGCGACATCAAGCCCGCGAATCTCTTCGTCACCGATCGCGGCCGCGCCAAAGTTCTTGATTTCGGTCTCGCGAAACAAGTGGCCGGGCGCGCCGTCGCCGAAACTGTTACTGCCGGCGGAGTCCTCGATACCGATCCGAATCTCACCAGCCCCGGCATGGCGCTTGGCACCGTCGCCTACATGTCGCCCGAGCAGGTCCGCGGCGAAAAGCTCGACGCGCGCTCCGATCTTTTTTCTTTCGGCCTCGTTCTCTACGAGATGGCCACCGGCCAGCAGGCTTTCTCCGGAAATACCACCGGCGTAATTTTTGCTGCGATTCTCGAGCGCGAACCCGTGCCCCCAGCGCGCCTGAATCCCGCGCTGCCCGCTGAGCTCGACCGCATCATCGGCAAAGCGCTCGAAAAAAATCCGCGCCTGCGTTACCAGACCGCGCGCGACATGGCCTCTGACCTCGAGCGCCTGAAGCGCGACACCAGCTCCGGCCGCTCCGCACAGGTGAAATACGTCGACCAGCCCGGCTCAGGCTCCGCGCCGGCCGTAGCGTGGCGGCTTCAGTACCGCAATCGAGCGCACAATCGGCAGCCGTCGCGCCAGGTTCATCCGCAAGCTACGTGGTTCCGCTGCCACGCCTGCGGGCGCGCGGGACGCAAGCGGTTCAGGCTCCGTCGCCGTGCAGGCGGCGCGTGAACACAAAGGCAAACTCATCGTCGGCGCTGTCGTCGCGCTGGTCCTCTCGCGGTCGCAGGTTACGGCGTCTTCTCTATGCTCCGCGGCAAAGCTGCGATGCCTTTCCAGAATTTCACCATTACGCAAATCACCAACACCGGCAAATCTGTCAACGCCGCCATCTCTCCCGACGGCAAATACGTCGTCAGCGCCATAGCCGATAACGGTCTCCAGAGCGTCTGGCTCCGCAACGTCCCCACTTCGAGCGACACGCAGGTCCTTCCCCCCGCGCCGCGGAGCTACAACGGTTTTACTTTTTCTCCCGACGGGAATTACATCTACTTCAGCCGCTCGGAAAATACTGTCGAGACCGTTCGCTTCATCTATCGCATTCCAGTGCTCGGTGGCGCGCCGCAAGTGGTGGTGAAGGATGTGGACTCGAATGTTTCGTTCTCTCCAGATGGCAGCCTGATCACCTATGTCCGCCAGAATGACCCCGAAGTTGGCAAATATCATTTGCTCATCGCTAACGCCGACGGCTCCGCCGAGCATTCTCTCGTGATCGGCTCGACCGACGACGCGCCTACCAGCGTAGTGTGGTCCCCGGACGGGAAATTAGTTGCTGGCGCGGTTTTTCATAACGATCGAGGTCTTACTTCGCTCGAAGCCGTGCAGGTCGCTTCCACCGCAGCCGAAGCCCACTGGCAGCCGCTCGCCTCGGTGAAGGCCAGCGTCGTCACCGACCTCGCCTGGCTCCCGGACATGCGCGGCTTGCTGATTTCCCATCAGGGCCGCGAGTCTGGCTACAGCCGCAATCAGATCGCCTATGTCGCGCTGCCTTCCGGCGAAACCACCGCGATCACCAAGGACACGAACAACTATTCCAACCTGAGCCTCTCCGCTGACGGCAAGACCATTGCCACCTCACAGCAAAAAGCGTCTCGCACCTTTTACCTTCTGCCGGCCGATGGTGGCGGCGCCAATGCCTCTCCGCGCCCCATTTTCGAGCAGGAGCGCGACATCGCCAATTTTGCATGGGCCGGTAATGATCAGATCGTCGTCTCGGAGGCAGACAAGCTCGTCCGTTTTTCGCTCGACGGAAAATCCCGCGCCGTCCTCGCCAGCGATCCCAACGCGCTTCTCAATGCGCCCGAAACCTGCTCCAACGCCGCGGCGCCAGGCTCGAACGCGCCCGAATCGCACCGCATCGTCTTTGCCTGGGCCGGTCACGGCGAGAACGCCACAGGACGTAGCGTTTACCGCGTAGATCTCGACGGCTCGAATCTCAAGCAGCTCACCACAGGACACGGCGATCAGGATCCCAGCTGCTCGCCCGAAGGCAAGTGGGTCTATTTCATCAACAACAATCCCGACCGCATTCGCCGCGTCTCGATTGATGGCGGCGAGGTGGAAGACGTTGCCGGCACCACGATTCCCAATACGATCTACGGCGGTTTTGCCACGCACATTTCCCCCGATGGCTCGAAACTCGCTTTCGTCCTTACGGAAGCCTCGGAAGCGATGATTTCCCCGGGAACCCCGAGCGAGGAGAAAATCGCGCTCGTCAGTCTCGATCCCGCTTCCAAGGGCGCGCGCCAGCTGATTACGCCCAACCCGCACATCACCGGCAGCGTCCATTTCACGCCCGACGGCAAATCGCTCGCCTACGCCGTCCGCGAAAACGGCGTCGACAACGTCTGGGTCCAGCCGATCGACGGCGGCCCCGGCCACTACATCACCAAGTTCGCTTCCGAACAAAGCCGCGGCGGCTTCGCCTGGTCCCCCGACGGCAAAATTCTCGCCATCCTCCGCGGCCGCCTCGATTCCGACGTGGTCCTCCTACGCGACACAGGGGCGACCCGCTAACAATTCTCCACCGTCTCATTTGGAGTGCGACGGCTCGCCGTCGCTTTGTTACGCCCCGGCTTGCCGGGGCGACGGTGCGCACGCCTACTTTGTTGATCTCTGCGAAACACGATTTTGCGAGTTCGGCAACGGAAGCCACATTCCGCATGATTTTGCGTTTTCTTTCATCATCCACTTGATACCGGGAAAACAGCATAACCGTCGCTTTCCAGACGCAAGCATGTCGCACGCTTTCTCGATCCGCCGCCTGCGCGTTTCCGGTTGCTTCGCTGAGCTTATCGAGAAAATCCAGTCCCGCCGCGCCAATGGCGTGATGTCCTCCCACCCTGCCTGCGCCAGCGGGGCGGCTGCCAGGGCTTTGCGTAGATCCATCGGCACCCTGATCTCCGGCTCTTCTCCGGCTCGCGTAATCTCCACCGTCACCGTGTCTAGAGCATTTGCGCCTGCGGCCTCGCGCATGGTTTTGTTGACCTTGAGCCAGTGACTTCCTTTGCCGTTTGGTTCGAGAGCGGCTCGAAAAGGGAAGCTATTGATCGTTCCCTCCACCATCGTCCTGCCTGGTGATGGAAGCTTCGCACTCGCGTTCTTGGGCAGGGTGAGAACCCATGATCCGGTCTTTTCGTTTGCCTTGCGCCGAAGAAATTTGGCGCTAAAACGAATCGTTGACTTGGGTTCTTGCCACTTGCTCGGTTTCATTCGAAGTTCCCCAATGCGTTTCTCGCCTGCGAACAGCGTTGTCACTTTTTCTCATTTTCTTCCTGCTCCAAAGGTTTGCAAGCCTTTTATCGAATCCGCTCCCGGGTTTCACTTGCGACCGGAGCGTTACATTGGACACATATCCATGAATTACCTGATTTGCTTTCTCCTGCGCTTTGTTATAGTTCGCGGGTCACTCGCGAGGCTCGCCGTTCGTGGCGAGCGCTTTTGGGCTTCCGCGCGACAGCGCCCGCGCCGCCCAGATTCGAGCGAGCTGCCTTCCCCTTTTCTTCCCGATTCCGTTGTGTCGACATACGGGCGTATCCTTGTGCGAGCGATGGGTTTCGAGGTGGGAGCCCCCTGCTTTAGCAGGGGGAGCTGGACCTGCCTGCTGCAGGCAGGCTTCAGTCCGGCGAAAAAGCAGAGCGAGTTCGGGATGGCTTTAGCCATGGGGATTTCGGGCGTGCGCTTCAAGGCGAGTCATTGAATGCCCAGCGCTAAAGCGCAGGATTGGAGTGGGAGCTTTTTCGGAGCGCTGAAGCGCTCCTCCCCCGCATAAACGCGGGGGCTCCCACCGAGAAGCAGCTGCGTCTACGCGATGAGATGCTGTAGGACGACAAGGCCAAAGGAGAAGTAAGTGCGCATCCTTACACCGACCGAGAATAAGCGCATCAACGAGATGATCGGCTTCGTCGGGCTGAGCCTGGCGGTGCTGCTCGCGCTCAGCTTGCTTTCCTACTCGCCGCACGATGCGTCGTTCAACGTGGCTGCTCGGGCGCCTGCGTCGGGACCGGCACGGAACTGGATTGGACCGGTGGGCGCGTACATCTCCGATCTCTTCTTCCAATTCTGCGGGTTCAGCGCGTTTTTGTTTCCGGTGGCGATGTTTCTGGTGGCGATGCGATGGTTCCGGAGCCAGTTGCTCGAGGCGCCGGTGGCGAAATTGATCGGGTCGGCGATGGTGCTTTCGTCGTTTTCCGCGGGAATGGTGTTGTTGCATTTTCCGGATGTGCGTGGCGCGCTGCCGTCGGGCGGATTGCTGGGAACTGTGCTGGCGCAAGGTTTGCGCGCGGCGTTTAATCCGGTTGGCGCGCTGCTTGTAACGTCTGTCACTTTTTTCACCGCGCTATTTTTAACCACGAGTTTTTCGCTTCGCGCCGCTGGTGCATGGCTGAAGAAGCCGACGAATCCGGAAGGAATCTTCGGCAAGCTCTCGACGCGAGTGAAGGACTGGCGCGAGGAGCGCGAATCGCAGCGGCTGAAGAAGCGTGTGGAGGAGATCAAAATTGCCGGGCGTCCTGCGGTGGCGCCGCAGCGCGTGTCAGCTTCGGCGCGCGAGACGCTTCCCGCTGTGGATGAAGAGGAAGAAGAGGAAGATCATTCCGCCGACGCTGAACTGGATGTCGATGCGCGTGTCGCGCCCGGCCCTGCCGTGATCAAGTTCCACGAGCAGGAGCGCGTGACGCCTCCACAGCCGAAAAAGAGCGCGCGCGAACCAAAGATCGCCCAAGGCAAGACAGCCTACCGACTTCCTTCTCCCAGCTTGCTGCAAGCAGCTGAGCGCGGCGAGAAAATGACGGAGAGCGAACTGAAGGAATACGCCCGCGCGATCGAGCTCAAGTGCCAGGAATTCGAAGTGAATGGGCAGGTGACGCAGATCAATCCCGGCCCGGTGGTTACCACGTTCGAGTTCAAGCCCGAAGCGGGCATCAAGTACAGCCGCATTACCGGCCTGGCCGAAGATCTTTGTCTTGCCCTGCGCGCCGAATCCATTTTGATCGAGCGCATTCCGGGGAAATCCACCGTCGGAATCGAAGTGCCCAATCCGCATCGCGAGACGATTGCACTGCGCGATATCGTCGAGGCGCCGGAATTCAGCCATTCGCCTTCGAAGCTCACGATGCCGCTCGGCAAAGATTTAATCGGCAGGATTCGCGCGGCCGATTTGACGCAGATGCCGCACCTGCTGATCGCCGGCTCGACCGGCACCGGCAAAAGCGTCTTCATCAATTCCCTGCTGATGGGCATGCTGTACAAGGCGACGCCGGAAGAATTGAAACTGGTGCTGGTCGACCCGAAGCAGGTGGAGCTGGGAATTTATTCCGACATTCCGCACCTGCTGACGCCGGTGGTGACCGATGCGAAGGTGGCGGCGAACGTCCTGCGGAATGCGACACGCGAAATGGAACGGCGGCTGAAGATGCTGGCCGGGCGCAGTGTGCGCAATATCGCGCAGTACAACCAGACATTCGAGAAGGGCCACTCGCTTTCGCTTTTTGAAAATTCCGAGGAGGAAGAAGCGAAGCCGCTGCCCTACGTGGTGATCGTGATCGACGAATTGGCCGACTTGATGATGGTGGACACGAACGGCGTCGAGGAATCAATCACGCGGCTGGCGCAGATGGCGCGCGCCGTGGGCATCCATTTGATTCTCGCCACGCAGCGGCCGTCGGTGGACGTGATTACCGGCTTGATCAAGGCGAATTTCCCCGCGCGCATTTCGTTCCGCGTGGCCAGCAAGATCGACTCGCGCACGATTCTCGATTCGAACGGCTCGGAATCGCTGCTGGGCAAAGGCGACATGCTGTATCTGCCGGCAGGCTCGTCGCGGCTGCACCGCATTCACGGGCCTTACGTGCACGAATCGGAAGTGACGGCGGTGTGCGAATTCTGGCGCGACCAGGCCAAAGCGATCTACAACGAAGAACTGCTCAAGCCGCCGCGCGATGAAAATTCCGCGAAAGGCGGAGGCGACGACGCGGGCGACGGCGAGGATGTGGACGACGAGCTCTACCAGGATGCCGTCCGCGTGGTCTGCGAGATGGGCCGCGCTTCCACTTCCACTTTGCAGCGCCGGTTGCGCGTGGGCTACGGCCGCGCGGCGCGGCTGATCGATTTGATGGAGAAGGATGGAATCGTCGGGCCGCCCGACGGCGCAAAGCCGCGCGAAGTGCTGAAAGCAAAAGGCTGGATGAAGGAATTCGACGATTCGATGAAGTAGCTGCTGATTCTCAGAACGCTTTGCTTGCCTTAGCGAGGCCGTAAAAACTCAAACGACGGGTAGCTCGACTTGAACCGTGGTGCCCGAGCCCGTCGAAACAATTCGAAATTTTCCCTGCTGTTCCTGAACTCTGTTCTTCATGCCAGTTAACCCCAGGCCGAGATGCGCCCCATTGCCGTCGAACTCTTCCAGCTTTCCCTTGGGAATGCCGATGCCGTAGTCATGAACGCGCAAGCCCACTTGATTACTGCCGAATTTCAAGACCACTTCGGCGCCGGAAGCTTTGGCGTGGCGATGAATGTTCGTCAGACTTTCCTGCAGCACGCGAAACAGAGTTAGCTCAGTGGCCTGACCCAGGCGCCGCTTCTCGCCTTCGACCCCGAAATTCACGTTGATGCCAGTGCGCTTCGAGAAGCCTTCGACGAACCACTCCGCCGCCGACGCCAGGCCGACTTCGTCCAGCAGAGGCGGATGCAGCAGGTACGACATGGTGCGCGCGCCATTCAGGCTCTCGGACAGAATCGACGCCAGATCGGTGATGACCTCGTCATTCGGGTGATTCGTGAGATGCGTGTCCGCGAGTATCTTGGCGGCGCTGAGGCTTTGCCCGAGACCGTCGTGGAGCTCCCGCGCGATGCGGCGGCGCTCTTCGTCCTGTGCTTGCAGAAGTTGGATGCTGAGCCTGCGGGATTTTTGCTCCTCGTTGGTGCGCTCTTGAAGCTCCTGCTCAAGCCGTCGATAGTGTTCCCAGATCAGAAAGATGGCGAGAAAGAACGCCGCGATCAGAAGGATTACCGTGAGGCGGAAGAGTCTTGCAGCCAATGCTCTCCGTTGATTGAGGAGAATCTGCTCGGCATTATTGATTTCACCAGAGACTGCAGCGCCTTGGAGGGCAGATTCGACGATATCGGACGCCAATTCGGATTGCCGGGCCCCGTTCTTGATCCCCGACTTCGCAAGTTGGATGCTTTCTTCGCTGTCGGTGAGTCTCTCGCGCGTGACCGCTTCCAGGCGTTCGCAGCGTTGCTGCTGTTCCTGGTTATCCTTCATTAAGGCTTTGATGCGCACCAGGTTGGAAATAACACCCTCACGGGCGGCTTTGAAATCCTGAAGAAATTTCGGATCGCCACTGCTTACGAAGAAGCTGCGCGAACGCCCGGCTTTGGCAACGTCCTTTTCGACGGTATCCAGCGCCAGCTGCACTTCGAAGGTGTGCTGCACCCAGCGCGCGCTTTCGTAAAGGCGGTAAATCATCCAGCCCGCAGCGATGGCACTGAAAAGCAGCAGGACGAGGGCGGAGAGGAAGATGCTGCGGGGGCTGATTTGACGCCACATAGTCTTTGTCGTCTTGATCTTGGCGAAGGCCGGCTGGGCCTTGGACAAGAGAGCAATTTTATCGTAGATTTCATTCCGGACGTACGATATCAATAGTCACAGGTATTGCCGCGGGTTCCCGTCTCGCGGCCGGCCGACCCAAGGAGCTTCCGGTGAGTACTCGACGATCCGAAGTACCTCGCCTTCTGGCACTTCAGCTATTCGTGGTTTTCTTAATGTTGTCCTGCGCATCGAGCCAGCCCGCACGGCGCCTGATTGTTCACGTGAAAGGGAATTTCGTGGGGACGATTCGTATCGCGACCTGCGTGGGATCTTCGACGGTCTCGGACGTTTATGCCCGTGAAGACGGCGTGGGCGAGACGTCGGCATGTCCGGGGCGAGGCGAGGACGTGGCGGTGACTTTGGTGCGCGGCGTCGAGCAGCGGGTGATAGCACCCGAGGAGCTAGTGATACCGCGCACAGGCGACGGGATCGCGACGAGCATACAGATGAATGTGCGACCATAATTGCGTGGGCGCGCTCGGCTGGACTCGAGCCACTTTGAATATCCGAATTCCCCCCGGTAAGTGTTAACAATCCAAGGTGAGGTAATCCGCAAAAGGCTGTATTGAATCGCCTCCGCGACAGCATTCATCCTCTCCAATAGAGCTTTAACCCCAGGCCCGCCTAACAAGGAGGAATCCGTGCAGAAGAAACCTAAGGTGTTATTTCTTTCCAGGGGCAATGCGACGCGAAGCCAGATGGCGGAAGGATTCTTGCGGAGCCTTGGCGCGGAACGGTTCGAAGCCACGAGCGCAGGAATCGAGCCGGGAAAGCTGAATCCACTGGCCGTTGAGGCGATGCAAGAGGCCGGAATGGATATTTCCCATCAGCAGGCGAAGAATGTAAAGGAATTGTTAAAGGAACATTTCGCCTACGTGATTACGGTGTGCGACTCTGCGCGCGAAAGAGCGCCGGTGTTTCCATTCACGCTGAACCTTGTGCACTGGAGTATCTACGATCCGGAAACCGCGGAATATTCTCCGGAAGAGAAGAAGAAGGTATTTCGGCGCGTTCGAGACGAGATCCGCGCCAAGGTAGAAAGTTTTCTCAACGAAACCACGAAGAAGAAACCGCAGCTTTCCAAGACGGCAGAGGCGAGATAAAGGTCGCTTCGATGACAGGCAGGGCGCTCAAGGCTATCGTCGCGGTTGAACGATCTACTGGCGGGTCGCCATCTTGGGCGTTCCTTGGGTGGGAGTTGGTGGCTGCGGTCCGGCCGGGTTTGGAGGTGGCGGCTGGATTATGACCGGGGCAAGCGTGGAGGACCATTGGAGCCGGCCGTCGCTCTTGGCAACTTCCTGGACGATCTTCGTGAATAGCTGATCTTGCATGGTGGTCCGCTTGGTGTAGTGCACGACGTAACTGACGTCGAATTCCAGGTTGCCTGCGTTCACGACGAGCGTGATGGTGGGCTCTAAGGGGGGACTCACGGTTTCATAGTAGTCACTGACGACCTTCCATGAGGCCTGCGCCTCAAGCAGATAATCCCCAATCGCTTCTCTGGCTACACGTGTGAGCATGTCCTTCGCAAATTGGAAATCGCTACCGGTAGTAAACACCACCTTAATCTCATCCCATACGAACTGGAATCCTTGCGAGTAATTGAAAACGGATCCTTTCAAGACGGCACTGTTGGGAACGCGAACGATGCGCCCGTTGTACAAGTCCTTGCTGACCCAGTTCCCTGTTTCCAGCAAAGTCGTGCGAAGGAGACCGATGTCGATCACGTCGCCTCTGGTATCGCCGATCTGTACCCGGTCGCCGACCGCGTAAAGCTTCGAAAAGCCGATTGAAAAAGCGCCAGCGATGCTGGCCAGCACGTCTTGCAGCGCGACGGCAACACCCGCGCCGACCAGACCGAGGGCGAAACCGAGCCTTCCCAAATGGTCTTCAAAGAGAAGGGCGAGAAAAAGCAGGATCGCGACGTAGCCGGAAAAAACCACGAATTTGCGAACTTTGTAGCGGGAATTGGCGCGACCGAAATGGCGAGGGACAGTCCGCTCGAGCAGGCGAAAGCCGGTGTGAATGATCAGGACGCCTATGAGAGCGGCGACACACTTCCCGAAGAGGGAAAGCGACATCGCCTCTTTTAAGAAGCCGTCCATGCTTCCGCAGCACCCGACACGCCATCGAACTTGATGAAGACCAAATCAGGGTACCGCTTATTTTGAGCAAATTCACCGGCTAACTTTCACTGTCGAGAAGCCGTGTATTTTGCACACTCACCGCGGCGGCTCGGGCCTGCGAGGAAAACGGACCCGAGAAACCCCGGAAAGAACACACTTAGACCTAATGATGGTGGTCGTGGTCGCCGTGTTGTGCGTGTTCTTCGTGATGCACTTCGTGCGGCCGTTCATGACCCAAACGAGCTGCGTTGCGTTCATTCTCGTCGCGGCGTATCAGATCGTGATGCTCGACGCGGCGAGCTTCATTGGAACGGTGTATCTCGTCGTAATGATGAACATAGGTGTGGCGATTGACCCAATTCCGTTCCCACGGCCGATTGGCGACAAACACCTCGTGCCGATCCCAAACAAAGCGAGTGGTGCCCCAACCTCATCTGTAAGGGTTTAGGGGAGAAAGAACAGCTTCGGGTCGCGGAACGGCGAATGTAGTGAGGCTCCAGGTTCGAGGTGCGCCCGGGCGAGAGGGGGCGGATCAATCTTTGGAGACGAGGGGCGCTCGATCTCGAGCGAGTTTGCTGAAGAACTCGCCGAACGCAGGCACCGAGGATTTCAGTATCTGGAAGTCGGATTTGGGGATGAGAAGGACGTCCATCGGAGTGCGCACGAGAACGGTGGCGTTGCGAGTGGAATCGGTGAGGACTGCCATTTCGCCGAAATAATCGTCGGCGTGTAAAACAGCCAAGTGTTCCACCTTCCCATCCTGCTCGCGGAAGATTTCGCACTCGCCCTTTTCAATCACATAGACGCAGTCGCCGAGTTCGCCCTGTCGGAAGATCAAATCGCCGGGCTCAAAATGCTGGCGCGCGAAGCTGGAGCCATGAATGTCGCGTACCTGGACCAGATCGGGGTGAAAAAAGAGTGCGATCATCCAGTCAAGTCCGATGCGAACCTTGCGGTAGAGGCTGGGCATCTTCATCAAATAGATGGTGCGCCACAGAAACCATGCGGGAAGACCGGAGACGCGAACGCCGAGAATTTCCGCCACAGCCGAATAGCGGCCAAGCGAACCGAGCTTACCCAAGCCTTCGAAGTCAAATTCGGAACTTTCTTTGCCGCGAAGACAAGCAGCAATATTTCCCGCCACGGTGGCGGCTTCACGTGTGGCATGCTGGGCCGTAGGCGGAACCGGATTTCCCAACTTCGTAACGATCGAAGCACAATCTCCTAGCGCCCAGACCTGGCCTTCATAGCCCGCCAGCTCGAGCTTTCGATTCACTTGCAGACGGCCCTTGTCTTTGGCGCAATCGAGTTGCTGAAGAACCGGTGCAATTGCCGATGGAACGGTGGAGACGATGGTCTTGGTGGGAATCTCGATCGCCGATTTCAAGATCGCCCTTTCCGAAGTAGCGGAGACGAGACGGTCGAGCAATCTGATTTCGATGCCGCGCTTGGCGAGAAGTTTGTGAGCAAAGACGCCGAGGTGCGGGGTGATTTCCGGCAAGATGCGGTCACCGGAATGAACCAGCACGCAGCGGATCTCTTCGCTGCGAAGGCGCGGATAATTGCCTTTCACGTGATGAACAAAGTCATGCAGCTCCGCGATGACCTCGACGCCGGAGAACCCGCCGCCGGCAACGACGAAGGTCAGTAATTTTGCGCGGAAGAGTGGATCGGCCTCGAATTCCGCCTCTTCGAGCACGTGGATCAAATGGCTGCGCAAACTGAGGGCATCGGCGAGTGTGCGAAATGGTTTGGCGTGTTCGAGCAGGCCGGGCTTGCCGGAATAGTCGGTAACGCCGCCCAGGGCGATCACCAGATAATCGTAGGGAATTTCCATCGAACGGGGCCGAAAGCCGGGACTTACCGTGACAATTTTGTTCTTGAGATCGATGTTCTCCACTTCGCGGGTGATGAGTTCCGTGCGAGGCGACAACTGGCGGATGGGAGAAACCACGTCGGTGAAACCAATCGAACCGGAGATTACCTCCGGCAGCATTGGCTGATACACGGAATAGTTTTCGCGATTGATGAGGGTTACGGAAGCTTCGCCCGGTTGCAGCATGCTGCTCAGGTGGCGCGCAGTGTAGACGCCTCCGAACCCGCCACCCAGTATCGCGATTTTTTTAATGTTTGACGTCATCGCGGAACTGCCTCAAGCGGTAAATGTGAGAGCACTCGCAGCAACAACCTTAACAGTCGTTGTTTCCAGTGCTGTCGGCGGCGGAACCACGCCCTGAACATGCGCGGGATGGCACGGCCGACCCCACCGCACCGGGCTCAAGCAGCCGGTTTCGGGCTACCTTTCGTCAAAGCTGAACGAGGCGGAGCGCAAAATCCGGTTATTTTTTCATCGTGCGAACGTAGGCGATTACGTTGTCGATTTCGGCATCGCTCAAGCCCTGAACGGGCTTCATCTTGCCCTTGCCCTCGACGATGATTTTCTTGATGTCGGCGTCGGACATTTTCTGAACTTCGCTGCCATCGAGGGGCGGAATCGTGGTCTTCAGCAGCTTGGCCATGCCGTCATTGCCATGTCCATCTTCGGCGTGGCAGGTCTTGCACTTTTTCATGTAAGTGTCTTTTCCGGCTGCCGCATCACCTGCGGGGCGCGCCGGAAGCGAAACCGAGGCCGCAAACACCAATCCAGCCGTCGCCACTGCACCTGCAATTCCCTTTATGCTCATTTCCCTCATTCCTCCTTTTTTGCACAATAACTTTACTTCTTTGCTTCGCGCATTGCTCTTTCGTTAACCGTTTTCATGATGCCCTCCTGAGTGTGAGGCATCAATTCGAGCATCGTCAGAAAATTCTCTTTCCCCAGAATGGCCACCCTGCCCGGAGTGACGGCACGAACGGTGGCGTTTCGCCCTTCGTTTTCGATCAAGGCCATCTCTCCGAAGTATTGCCCTGTGGAGAGCCTGGCGATCACTTTCTCGGCTCCGTTTTCCTCACGTGTTACAGCAAACTCACCGCCGTGGATGAAATAGGCGCAATCGCCCTCGTCGCCCTCCCGGAATATCACTTGTCCCGGCTCGACATCTTCGACCTCAAACAGGCTATGGCGCCGCAAAAATCGGTACGCCACAACGCCAAAAACGGCCGCGACGGCGAGCATTACGAGCAGGGGAGCAATTGTCGAGAAGAGAAAGAGCGTTCCACCGGTAGTGCGCTTCAGAAATACAAGCGCCAGGATAAATACAACCAGGGCGAGCAACTGAGCCGCGACGAGGAGGGTTCGCGAGGTGGCAGAGTTCAGTTTGAAGGGCTTCACTGCTGAGTTTGTAGTCGCGTGCGCTGTCATGGTTTATGTGGGGGCGCAATGTTCTGCGCGATGTTGTGCGCCGGGTTCGAATCCGCGTGGCACTGCATGCAAGTGGCCTCGCCGGAGAATAGCGCGTCTTTATAGTCCTGATGCGAAGCGATCCACTTGGCGGAGCCCGCATGGCATTTCAGGCAATCCGTGTTGGGATACGGATGCCGTAGCTTGATCGGCAAGTGGAACGTCCGAGTGTAGTATTTGTAGACGTCGTTCAACCCTTCCTTTTTTGCCTCGACGGTGCCAAACAGACCGTACGAAGTATGGCAACTGTAACACTGGTCGTCGGGAATGTAGCGATTCCGGTAGTGTAACGCGGCCAAGCTGTTGCTCTTGGGATTCTTGAGATCATCCACGAAGGGTTTCATCGTGAGATGACACGAGGCGCAGAATTCGACGCGCTCCGCCCGCTGAAACACCAGGATGGTGCCCACGCCGGTGATCAAAAGCGGAAGCGCCACTGCGCCTGCCAACAGAACGCCCCATGAGGCGGGTCCCACTGCCGAGCCTCGGTAGCGAATCAAACTGTAAACGACAATCAGGATTCCAATGACGGCCAGCGCAACAAGCAGGCGCACTGCAACCTGCTCGACGGGATCCTGCTGGAATCGCGCGCCCTCGTCCTGTGCTTGCGCAGCGAGAGGAAGAAAAACGCCAGCGGTCAATACCATGAATCGAATCGCGACCAGGAATCGCATCGCTGCTGAAAAATATGACGCCCGCCCACCTAGCGTGTCGCGCCTCCTGACCCACTCGTTCATTTTGGGCGGCTCATCGATTTGAGATTCTGGGCATGGCACTCCGAGCATGTGTCCGCAAACGTGTGGCATGTGAAACAGGCCCTCTCATTCAACATAGCCGACTGAGCATGACCTCCGGCCTTGAACTGCGCAAGCGGCAAGTGGCTGGCAGGTGTCTGATTATGACATCTGCTGCAGTAGTCCGTCACGTGGCAGACCGCGCAGTTCTTGCGATCGAGCGCCGCGTATTTCCCGTGAACATCGTCCTTCCATCGCGCCGCATGAGAAACGGGCATCATTACCTGGTGGCAGCCAATGCACTCCTGGTTCCCGACTGCCGAGGGAGCGACGTTCAAATGACAAACGAAACACGGCGCGCCCGGTTTGGAGGCTTCGTCACCGTGATGCAGCCGAAACGCCTCATTGTGCGAGGCGGGCTTGGCGATGCGCGAGTGTAGTTCGGGAAGCGGACCCGATTTCTCGTCGACGTGACAGACCGCGCAGTTGTTCATCCGATAGTTCGTCGCGACGCTCTTCTCAATGTCGTGGCAGTTCACACAATCGACCATTTTAGGTAACGTCAGGCTGGCGAGGTTCGTGCTGGCAGCGACACCGTAGTGGCAGGTGGTGCAGTCAAGGTGATAAGCCTCGCGCCCTTTGAAATGCTCCGCATGAGAGAACCTGATGTGATCGTATTTGCCGGAGATCACGAACGAGGCCAGTTGGCGGTGAATCGAAGCAGGACCCGGATTTTCAATTTCTTCCACGTGATGACAGCCCTGGCAATCCGCGGTGGTTGACTTGTCGCTGAGCAGCGGCTTCATCCCCGCCTTGGAATGGCAGCCGGCGCAAACCTCGTGGTTCCCGAATGAGGCGTAGTCACCGTTCCCCTGAAATTTATGGCAGAACGTGCAATCGGCGCGGAAACCGGTGCGTGCGTCCAGCCGCGCGTGCGGGTCTACATGCTTCGCATGGGAGAACTCATAGACGATCGGGCGCTCGTTCTTGAAGCGAGGGAATGGCAGGAGCTCTTCGGCGCTTGTGGGAGGAAAGACGGTGTGGCACTGGACGCAGATTTTTTCCTTCAGGTCCTTGTTGAAGTCATCCTGGTGGCAGGTAGTGCATTGATCGTGCCCGGGGCGCTGTAGAGTTACCGAACCGCTCTTCGCCGGGACGTGGCAAGCGTCGCAATCGAGTCCAACTTGCTTCAAATGAAACTCGTGTAAATGAAACGGCGGAGCGGGGGCCGATGGCGCTTGCGCCGCTTGTTGCGATGACGGCGCCTCAGGCTTTTTAGTGGAATTTTCCTGCCCGCTCAGCGTCATTGCGAAGCAGAGGCACAAGCCGGCCAGGGAGGCATTCGCTAAGCTAATGCGCCGCCAGCCCACTCAGTATCTCCAGGCCATGCCGAACCGGAATGTCTGGCTGTTCTGTATGGCCGGCCGGAACACGGGATAATCGGTATCCAGGCCATAATCCAGATACACGCGGGTACGGCTGTCGACGTTGAAGGATGCGTTCGCTAGAACACCTTTATCGCGCGCATTGGTGATAACCAAGAACTGATCGACGAAATTCAATCGCCGGTAAAAGCCGCCAGCCTGCAGGTGCAAGCGGCCATCCATGAAAGTTCGACCGATTTCGACGCTCACGTCCTCGACCTGCGTCTCGCCGGTTCCGCTCAGGTCGTCAAATTGCGTCGGCGTGGTGGCGTAACCCCGATCGTCGGAGTGCCGGAAATGATATCCGACGAGCAAGTCGGTTTTATTCCACGGGAAAATCTGGGCGTGGGCACGGTAGTCTTCAAAGGACGTGTCAAACGGCCCCACGTCCTGCCTGTCGTCGAGCCGGCGCACCCAGACGTTGCCGCCGAGGCGAAGCCTGGTATTGATCGCGCGTGAAGCATCCACGATGAACTGCGTGTGCGGATGCAGCGCCTCGAGATTCAAACGCAGCAGCGGATTGTGCAGATCGAAATCGTGCGCGCTGTAGGTATAGTCGAAGAAATAGTCTTTGTTGGTGATCTTCTGCGCAAAGCTCACGCGTAGCGATGTCTTGCCGTCGGACGGATTCCACACTCCGTCGGCGTTGAAATCAACGGGATAACTTCCGACCATCCGGAACCCGGCGCTAAAAAGCCACGCGCTGCCGAAAGATTGGCGATAACGGAAGCTGTTGGTTCCCTTGATGTAATAAAACGTATCGTATTCCAGGCTGGAATTCTGATTGAAGCGATAGAGGAAGTTCCCACCTCCCATGGCGCGCTGCTCGGGATCAGAAAAATAAGTGAATCTTCTGCCCGCGTAGAGAGTCCACGAGAATTTCGGACGGTCCATGGTGAATGACGCGCCGTCCATCTCCGCCAACTCGGCGCCGTAGACGGCCTGCCGGCCCACTCGCAAACTTGTTCCGGCGAATATGCCATCGGTCGGCCGGCCGTTGATATCGATGTAGCCGGACACTAACTCGAGACGGCGATTGGAGCCGAAAGTATTGAGGACGTCGAGCTGGGGCGAGGCGTCAGTGACGTGTGTGAGATCCTGCGAATAGGCGAATGAAAAATTGGAATTCACTCGATCGGAAAGCCACCCGCGGGTGCCCCAGTTCAGAAAACTGTAAATTATATTGGTGTCGGATTGAAAGGCGTTGGGATACGGAACGCCGTTGGGATTGAAGACGCCTGTAATGGGGGCATCGATGACACCCGTTACAGTCGGGAGGCCGGTGAAAAAGGTTTGGGTCCGAAGATATTCGGTGCGCGTGTTCATGAAAAAATGATTCAGGAAGTCGCCCGCCGGGCTTGCTTCGTAGGATGTCTGCGCGACGGCAAGCGCGGGATCTGGAGCGGTCTGAGGGATTGTGTCCTTCAAGAGGCTGTCCCAAGCGGCGTCGATAGTGGGAGCGGCTGAATTGTCCCCTGGAGGATTGCTGAGGGGCACTGCGGGTTGAGCGTTCGCGGCCGTTAGAAAAAATAAGGCGGCCAATCCGGCGGCACAACGCAGTGACATCACTCGAAAACAGTTCGACACTGTATCCCCTCGCGACCGCTCGGCCGGCGGGAAAGGCTATTTCACACGTACCAATGCCTGGATTTGGCTGTTCGCTAACGCCATCCGCCACGGATAGACGTCACTGTGCCACTTCGTCGCCTGCAAATACGATTGCAACTCGGTTTTTGCCAGACTGTTCTGTCCCGTCGCCACGTAAACCTGCGCCAGCTCCCAGTGAACTTTGGAATTGTTCGCCGTGTCGGCAGTCAGCGCGGTGCTTTGCGGCGTTACGGGAGAAAGGGCCAGTTCTGCCTGATAGGCAGCGATGGCGTTTGCATAAGCTTGTTGTTGAGTCGATGGATTGGTCGCCTGCTGCGCTTCGATCACATAGGTTTCGGCTATCAAGGTATTCACTCCGAGCCTTTGCGGATCAATTTGCAACACCTCCTGAAAGAGCCCGATTGCCGTGCTCGGACTGGTTTCTCGCATCAGATAGCCGAGCCGCAGGCGCAAGGTGAACATACAGGGAGCAGGAGTCAATTGAGTTGGAACTGTGCCGTTGACCAACGTAGCTGTCGTAACGATCTGGCAGGTGTGGCTCTGCAGGCTATTCATCGAAAGCGATGTCTGATAATCGTTGATCGCGTCGGGAATGTCGTCCATGTCGTCCTGGAAGTGCATCCCGCGCTGCAGATAATCCCAGGCGTTCTGCGGCGTGGTGATGCCGAGCAGGTTCCAGTCGATCTTGCCCTCGAAATAAAACGGGTTGGGTTTCGGATAATTGGGATTGGTGCTTTGAAATTCTCCCGGCGTGTAGCCGCCACTCTGTGCGAAAACGGCCGCAAGGATTCCCGCAATGGCGAGCACAATTAGAATCGCGTAGCGGAGTTTCATGGCGTCAAGCTCACGGTGATATCGTCCGATGCGATGTTCTTAACGTTCTTTAGCAGCGAATCGATCCTCTGTTCGTTGACCAAATTCAAATTATTGCCGGAAGGCCCGTTCGCGCTCGTCACTCCAGCGATAAACCTCATAAAGAGTGGCGGAAAATGTTCGAAGTTGATTTGCGCGTGTACGTGCAAGGGCCCTTGCAGAGTTACGCCGATCGCCTGAAGCTGCTGCTGTGTGGGAAGCTGAATCACGTAGTTGTATGTCTGCGGGTGCAACGGCTGCAGTGACCGGAAATTATCGACGGCGTTTGCCAGCGCGGCTTGAAAAGTCTCTTCAAAATGCACGCCCTGTGCCAGAACGGGCTTTCCCGTGACCGGATCGATACGCCCGATCGCTTGCCCCGGCAGAAAGATGTGCGTCAATTCGTTACGGAACAGGACGAGTCCTTCTTGCGCGCCGACGAACAAACGAGCGTCCGGTCCATCGTCGGGTCCCGCCTCAAACACTAGATTGTTTCCACCATTCGTCGCAGTTCCGGCCGTGTATGTAGCGGTGTGCATCCCCGGGTCAACGACAGCGTGAAGATGCTCAAGATCTTCGTCGTCCAGATTGCCGTCCGGAGCGTTCTCGCCGGTGTTCGGGTGCGGCTTATCCACGACGTACCCGGATTGATAAAGCAGGAATCCGTTGTTGTCCGTGACCGCCAACTGCACGTACACGGTGCGTTCCTGCGAAAATCCCGCCGGCAAGCGGTGTCCAGTGAGCGAGACGGCTTCGAGCCGCACCGTAAATTCCTGCCCAATCTGTGCCGTAGTGTCAGACTTGTTCAAGCTGATGCGCGCCGCTGCCTTCATCAAATCTGCTCGGCGCGTCGCGAGTCCGTCCGGTACACCGTGCGTGTCCGTACCGGTGGCATACGGATCGGGATAGTTGGCGCCCAGGCGAGCGCTCAATTCGGCCGGACGTCAAAAGCGGCACATCGACTCCGGTGAAATAGTGTTCGACGACTTTTCGCAGTTGGAGAGGCGCGTTCTGGTCCGTCGCAACTCCCGGCACAGCGGCATAGTCGGTGGCAAAGACGGCCGGCGTGGGACTGGTGACGGTCATGTCGCCCACCTGGTAGGTCGTCGTACCGGCATACGGGAATAGCGACATGTGGCAATCCTGGCAGCGCACGATCTGGCCGAACGGATTGCTTGTACTGTTGTAGGGACCAATCTGCCACTCGGTGCTCAGATTTTCGAGCCTAAAATAGCTGACGTTTTGCCCTCCCGGATTCATGTTGTGTTCTTCGGCAACGAGATTGCGATTGGGGACGCGGACGTCATGACACGTGTTGCAAAACGCGCCCGCACGCAGGAATGCGATTTTGTTCGGGTCGTTACTGGCCACGTGAAAATTATTCTTGACGGCGACTGGATGCAGGAATGGCCCCACTTTTAGATCCGTCTGATTCAGCAGCAAACTCGTGTTGCCGAAGCCGTCCATCTGGAAGCTGCGATTCAGGTCTGGCCCGTTCTCGTCGTGGCAGAAGTCGCACGTAATTCCCGCGGCGGCCAACGAGGGCATTGCGCCCGAGGGCGGATCGCCACCGGGAGTTGGCGGCAAAATCTGATTTCCGTTCGCATCCACCAGCACATAGTCGCGAAGCGGACGGAACAACTGCGGCTGGAAGCATTGCTGCCCGGCAGGGGGCGCCGGATTGCAGGTTCCCAGACCGGCGAGTTGCGGAACCTCCCTCTTCGTCAGGTCGCTATCGCCGAGAACCTCGACGTTCGCATTGTGGCAGGTGAAGCAAAACCCCGCTTGAACCTGGCGTGTTTCGGTGAGTACGGGTGATGAGTACATGTTGGTATTCAAGATCGTCCCGTCGGGCAAGACGACCGTGCTGTCTTTGTACACAGGACGCAGCAAACCGCCGTTCACGAGATTGCCTGCCGATTCGAGTCCGTTGAACAAAGGGCTGACGTTGCGATAGCCGGACTTCACCGCGCTGCGGAGCTCGTCAAATTGGCGCTGGTGGCAAGGAAGGCAGTTTTCGGGAGGTTGGAAGGCTTGCGGCTTGAAGCCAACCACGGGTGGGTTCGGCGTCTCCGTTACCTTGGTGCCGCAGGCAGGAGTGAGCACGCATAACACTAAAACGTAGCCAGTTGCCGCGAGGACGGGGACACGCACTTTACGGTTCCTGTCGCTAAGAGATGGCGGGTAGCCTATCACAATCGCCGCTCAATGCCACACGACAGATGGCGAAATGGGAGCGTGTGTCGTTTTTAGAAAGGGGAGCCTTTTGTTGAAATCGGACGTTGTATGCGGTGCGGATGGTGCCGAGGGGCAGAATCGAACTGCCTACGCCGGCCTTTTCAGGGCCGCGCTCTACCGATGAGCTACCTCGGCACGGGGACAACCAACGATTCTACGGAAAAGGCGCGGGAGTGGAAAGGGAAAACGAGCGGGCGAATCGGGCGACGCGGTTTGATTCGCAGGCACGACATTTGCAATCGCAGCTCGCCCGCGGTAGGAAAGTTCGAAGTCAAAAGCCCCAGGTCATCTCGGTCTGAAAATCGATCTGGAGGCACCTGAGCTACGGATCGCGTGGGTCACACGTTCTGCCGGAGCACGCAACTTAAGCGCTGCAACGCGGACAAATGGGCTCGAGGCATAAGGCTAAGCGACACCGTTATTGAGGCGCTTTGGGCCGCTAACGAAGGGGCTGCCGAGTTCGTAGAAGCGCAGGACGCGATCAGCGTCCTTTGTGATGCCGATGCGGATGCTTTCGCCGATTGCACCGGTCTTGCGGACTGCTGAACCCAGCCAGAGAGCGCCTTTGCCGTCGACCAGATTCAGTCCGTCCAATTCGCGGTTTATGCGGAATGCGGAAGCTACTCGACCGGGTCCGCGTGCCAGATCGAGTATTTGCTTAGTGTGGCGCGCGCGCTTCATGCTATTTATGCCTTCGAGCGGCTCGACGGCGCGAATCAGGACGCCCGTGCCAATTCCTTCTTTGCCGCCTGAAACATTCAGCATGAAATGATTTCCGTAACAGAAATAGACGTAGGCGTGGCCGCGCGCGAGGAAAAGCGATTTGTTGCGCGGGGTGAGACCGCGGAAGGAGTGCGCGGCGGCATCGCCGACAAGATAGGCTTCTGTTTCGACGATTCGCCCGCTAAGGCGGCCTTGTTGGATTTCATGCACGAGCGATTTGCCGATGAGAAATTTTGCCAGTTCGATGGTATCAAGCGGCAGGTCGCGCAGGCGAAGGCGGCGAATTTGGCCGGCGATCGAGCGAGGCGTCGTGGGTTGCACAAGATTTGTCTGGGCCATGAGTCGCAGAACGTATGATATCGAAGATGGCGGCGATATCGCAGAGCACGGGCGCCGTGGAGCGGAGTGCTCAATTGTTTCATTTGAAGGTTCGGGTTGAATGAGCGAAACTCATGGGCGCCGCGGCGGCTTTGTCCGTCGCGATTCGATGGCGAGGAAATGGCGAATAAGTTCCGCCGCGAAAGAAAAACTTTCAGGAGCATCGCATGACAACGGAGTCCGCACCGCCCAAAGAGCTGATGTGGCCGGCATTGCCGTATGCCGAATGGAAAGATACCTGCGAGACGCTGCACATGTGGACGCAGATTGTGGGCAAGGTGCGGCTGGCGCTCAGCCCGTTCATCAATCACTGGTGGGAAGTGCCTTTCTACGTGAGCGCGCGCGGCTTGACCACTTCCGCGATTCCCTATCGAGCAGGAGTGTTCGAGGCGGAATTCGATTTCATCGAGCATGCGCTGCGGCTCGAAACCAGCACGGGCGAGACGGATGTGCTCGATCTTGGTCCGCGAAGCGTGGCTAACTTTTACAAGGAATTCATGGCGTCGCTGAAATCTCTGGGGATTGACGTGAAGATCTGGCCGATGGCGGTGGAAGTTCCGAATCCGATTCGGTTCGATCAGGATACGACGCATGCGTCATACGATCCAGCATATGCCGAGCGTTTCTTTCATATTCTGACGACACTGAATCCGATTTTTCAGGAGTTTCGCGGACGATTCATCGGCAAGGATAGCCCGGTGCATTTTTTCTGGGGCAGCTTCGATCTTGCAGTCACGCGATTTTCGGGGCGGCGGGCGCCGGAGCGGCCGGGGGCGGACATAATTACGCGGGAGGCTTATTCGCACGAGGTGAGCAGCGTTGGATGGTGGCCGGGCGGCGAGGGTGTGGACAACCCTGCGTTTTATGCATACGTGGCGCCTGAGCCAGATGGGTTCAAGAATTACGCGGTGAAGCCTGCGCAGGCCCGGTACGACGAGAAGATGAAGGAGTTCCTGCTGGGGTATGACGACGTGCGAAATGCAGCCGACCCGCGCGCAGCGCTACTCGATTTCTGCCAGTCCACTTACGAAGCAGCGGCAAATCTGGGGAATTGGGATCGCGCGGCGCTGGAGCGGAGCCAAAAGGCTGATTCGGCTGCGCCCTAGAATGCAGCCTGTTCCAATCTTTAGCAGGTCATCAGGGAATCGGTCGGGTCGTTCTTCGTGTTTCCAGGCGTCTGCGAGCATCCCCCAAATTCGTGGACCTTTTCGCATTCGTCGGCATCACATGCCCGAACCGGCAAGCGGATTTAATCTAGAGCGGAGGCTTCCCTCATGAGCGTAACGGATGAAGTGATGGCATCAAATCGGCAGTATGCGGCGGATTTCAATTTGGGGAATCTCGCGATGCCACCCGCGCGGAAACTGGCGATCGTGGCCTGCATGGATGCGCGCATGTCGGTAGAGGATATGCTGGGATTGAAGACGGGCGATGCGCATATCATTCGGAACGCCGGCGGAATCGTGACCGAAGATGCCGTGCGTTCGCTGATTATTTCGCACTACCTGCTGGGGACGCAGGAGTTCATCATCATCAATCACACGGACTGCGGGATGCTGACGTTCAAGGACGAAGACCTCCGCTCGAAACTGCAATCCGTTACCGGGACCGCTGCCGTCGTCCCCGCAGCGTTCCATGCGTTCGGCGACCTGGAACAAAATGTGCGCGAGCAAATTCAAAAGGTAAAAGTGCATCCTTGGATTCCCGAAAACATTTCAGTTCGAGGCTTTGTGTATGACGTGCAGACTGGGCGCTTAAATGAAGTGGCTGAGCAGCGGTCGGGAGCCGTAGCGAGCTAAAGCAGGATGATACAAGCGACCGTCGCGGCTGGACCTGTGATTGCGCGTTAGTGCGCCGGGCGACGGTAGGTGTGAGGCGTCGTGGCGGGCAAGGCGGGATGCGGTAAGGCGTTTAGCGTTCGAGCTTCGCGATGGCGCTCAAGGAAATGCTTTTGCGCGCGGCGCCCCCAGGAACGCACGAAATAGTAGTTCAACGTCCCGCCCGCTCCCGCGCTGAGCACCGGAATCACGCGGGCCGACCATTTTTCCGCGACTTCCGTGCCAACCTTCACGGCAATGCGATCAATGATTCGCGGGACGATCCGTTCGACAGTCTGCTTCTCGATGAAGTCGCGTCCCAAATCGAGTCCCGCGGCCGTGGCAGCCGCGAACCACAATTCCGTCTCTTCTTCCGCGCTGGTGTACTCAAAGCCGTAGATCAGGCTCAGCTTTTGAAGCATTCGAACCGTGATTGCTGAGAGGATTCCCATGTCCGGCAGGATCGTAGCGAATCCGCCCAGGCCAAACCCCATTCCTTCCAGCGCTGCCGTTTTCGTGGATGCAGAAATCACGCGGGTGGCGATCGGATTCAACGTGCGCTCGTCAACGCGCAGCATATCTTTCCAGGACAACACGGGAAGCCGGTGCACGCGCTTCAGGTGCGCGAGATATTGATCCGGATTCACACGAACGGTGTCGTAGGCCTTGCGGAAACCAGCGCGCAACGAAGTCTCCAGTATGCGAGTGCTGAGGCCGGGTTTTAGTTTTCGTCGCATCGAATGACTGAGCCCTTCGAGCGCCGAAATGTGCGCTCCACTCTTCTCTATTATGCGAGGGAATCGCCGAAGTTCCAAGCGGGGTTCGATGTAACCGTATATCCCAATTACTGTAGTGCTAGCGATTGCTTACGGGCTTTGCAGAGGCGGCGTCGCGGAAAGATTCCGGGGGATCGAACGAGCAGCGCTCGAAGAAGACCTTGTCGGTAATCGCGCCATCGCGCCAACGGCGAATGTCAGCAAGGGTGGCGGCAGCAACGCCGCCTTTATCTCCGAGAAACACGACGACGACGCCGGACATAGGCTGCTCGGAGTGCATGGCTTCGCGATAACCCTCGGTGAAAATGTGCTTCGCAAATGCGAACTGGCTCTGGCCCAGAATTGCGCTGGGAATCGCGCGGTTAGGCTGAGCGAATACGAAGAGCGACGGCTTCCCTTTTAGCGGCGTCCATTCGCCGCCGAACGGCTTGATTTCCTGATTGGGCGTTGAGAAGTTGAGGGCTGCGGCTGCATCTTCGGCGTCGTCCACTTCTTGCGGGGGCTGCAGCTGTGCTCCGCGAATCCAGCCCTCGGCGCCATTTTCAAGCCGGACATGGACCCAGTTTCCCTTCACATTGATTACTTCAAATTCGTCTTCCGGATCGGCGCGGAAAAGAACCTTGGAGGTATCGTCGTCCTGCTGAAATACGGAAGCCTGCGGCGTTTTGATCACGGCGAGATTCGACAGAAATTTCTGCGAGCTTGCGTTCGCTTCGAGCTCTGAGACCTGCTGCTGCAATTTGCGCTGATTCATCTCAGCCGCCTGGAGCTGGGCTCGAACGGAATCGATTTCGCCTGCGAGGGCGGCCGGATCGCTGGAGTTCGCGCGCGAGACTGACCCTGATGCCGGCACAGGCGCGGTAGGATTCGCCGCGGGTTCTCCAGGCGCGGCGCCCGGCGAGGGCGAATGCGAGGCTGACGCGTTTCCGCCGGGTGCGCCTGCGGGCATCGGCGGGACTGACGAGCCGGCGGAATCGGATGCGGACGTGGCGGATCGATCAGGAGCTACGCCACCACTCCGATCACCGGTTCGAGCAATATTGCCTTTTTCGAGTGCAACGCTCAGACGGTCGAGCATGTCTTGCTCGAGCCGGCCATTCGATGGAACCACCACATACTGCGAGCGCGAAGGATCTTCTTCAGCATTCCAGGCCGTGATTTTCGCGCTGACCGAAACGAGCGTTTGATTGGGGCCTTGCGATTCAATTTCAATGCGAAGTTGATAGTGCGGATTCTCGAGCTTTGCGATCGTGGAGGCATTGGCGTTCACGAATCCATCAAGGACCGGAAGGCGGTTCGTCGCGTACGCTTTCAATGCCTGCAGAGCCTCTTCGACTTCTGCCTTCCTGTGCTTGTAGACGCGATCTGTCGAGTCTGCATCCTGAGCGCGCGCCGCGAGACACGAGGAAAATAGAAGCGCGAAAAGGAAGAGCAGGCATCGAATCAGAACGCGTCGCGTAGCGATGGGCGCGGGTTTCAATGCGACTTTTGTAAGCCGCGCTCACGATAGCGGCTCGAGGAAAACGTAGTAGATCCAACCTTCGTCGCCTTTCGCGGTGCGCACGCGATACCAGTATTTCGTCGTCGTCAGCACCGTCACGGTCAGGCCCTTCTCGAGCGAGAGCACGGTGGTTGAATGGTCGTAAGGCGAGGCTTTCAGAGGCACGGCCTGACCGCGAATGCGGCCCTGAGTGTTGAACTCGAGTTGCCTGACTCGTTCCTGCAGTTTCTTTTCAGCTGCTTGGGAATCGGCCAGGCGCGACTGCTCATCGGCCAGCGTGTTCCGCAGTCCCAGCGTTTCCTGGCCCGAGTTGGCCACAGTTTGCGGGTTGTGATGACGCACCTTGGGAGCCTCGAGGGCTTTGATCTGCGTGATGATCTCGGCGTATTCAGCGGTTTCGACGCTTCCGTCGGAGGCGTACAGATGATGGCCAGCATCCGTGACGAACACCGCGTCGATCGCCAGATGCGCGCGCTGCGGATTCACCGTTTCCACCACGTAGCGTACGGTGACTGTTCCCATATCGGAGGAGGCTGGAAAGTGCTCGGGAGCCAGCACCTTGGATCTTATTTT
Organism: uncultured Acidobacteriota bacterium; assembly: GCA_963697645.1. Taxonomy (GTDB): domain Bacteria; phylum Acidobacteriota; class Terriglobia; order Acidiferrales; family UBA7541; genus Palsa-295. The sequence continues at coordinate 74,999 of CAVOOU010000003.1, forward strand.
GTAAAATACCTGCCCCGGACCGGGCTGAGCGGCAAGGACGGTAGACGATTTTGCAAACTCCGCATCCGGAAGATCGATTTCCTTCGCGTACATTGAAGTGCCACGGATAATGGAGTCGTTTGCGACCGCCTTCACAATCTGCAAGACAGTATCCGGAGGCGTGTTCAAATCAACGGAAAAGCCGACGGTCGTTTTCCTGTGTGGGTCGTGGTAAATCTGCGCGGAAACGGGGAGAGCAAAAGAGAAAGCGAGAAGTAGCGAAATAGCCCGGAGATTAATCAACCGACCTACGACCCCGAAATACTGAAAGAAGAAGTTCACCAGAACGCTTGCTTATGATTCGTTTTCCGTCAGCCTGCGAAACTCCGCTTCATCCGCGAAGGTCCAATCCGGCGCAAAATCCTCTTCCAGAGCGGTCTCGCCTGCCACCGCTCCTTCCACGGAGTTGAACTGATTGCGCTTGCGGTAAGCCGCATAAAAGATCGCGGCCATGATCAGAAGCGGAGGAAAAAACATGATCTCGATACCATGGCGGAGCGCCTGGATGAACTGACCGCCCGAGGCGGCGGCGCTCTGGTAACACAGGGCACAACCCTGCGCA
>CAVOOU010000004.1:0-215289 GCA_963697645.1 uncultured Acidobacteriota bacterium
AAGAGCGCTGAAGGGCTCAAAAGGACTGCGACCGCGGCTGCGGCGCGCATGTAAGGGGCACTTGTCACCGTCCGAATCATATCACCGCTGCGGTGTCCCGGCTATCATTCGTTTACTGGCCTATCCGCTCAGCAATGTTCATGATGTTCACCATGTTCATGGTCGCCTAGTTGCATTTGTGAGGTTGACGGCGATGCTTGGGCCACCACCGCCGTCAGTGAAGAAAAGGTCAGTCACCTCGGCCGCGTCGTGGTTTGGGTTCTCAGGGCGTCTGCGTGTTGCTCGGCCGCACTTACGATTCAGACTCGGTGATTCCGCACAATTCGAGCGTTCTGAAGGGAGCCGTTCTCAAAATTCGCAAAATAGTTCTGCGGCTTGATTTTTCCTCGTGCACAATTTCAGTCAGGTGCTTTCCCGCTGCGTACTCCTGTATGACTCGAACGTGTCGCGGCGAAATCCGGTCTAGATTTGGCTTTCGCAGGCTTTCGTCGCCGCGCTTTCGCGAAGCGCGGGGTGATCGACTGGAGAACTCTCATTGCGACCTCCGCGTCGTTTTCCGCAAACCTTCGGCGAGGACGAGACCACTTTCTGCTGTGCTGCAATCTCGTCGTGAGGACGACAATTCGTTATCGACCGGCATCGGAGGTAAGCTTGTGCATTTCCTGGAACCGTCGACCCGCACGCTTCTGAAATGTATCCGGCCGCGCCGCAAGGGGAATTACCCTCATGGCGACACGAAGCGCGACCTTGTTTCCTCGATCGTCAACCAAAGTGAGTTGCCCGTAGACGAACCCGTTGCCCGATTCTGTAACCGGCTGACCTGAACAACCGCACAGCAGGCCTTCGACCGGATGGCCGCGCCTGAATAGGCGACGTTCATTCAGCACCCCCGTGAGACGTGAATCGAGAAGATCCCTGTAGGCCCCCAGCTGCCCGTCCGGAATGATGTCCAGGGGTTCGTAGTCCCAAATCACCATATGATCCTGCCACGGTGGCTCGAAACTCCACGCGGAGATGATGGTTCCACTGGGACGTTCGGTCTCGAGACGCAGGCCAATCAAGTATCCCGTTTGGAGTTCGCTGATAGCGTAGATGCGGCTCTCGGCGTACCCACCTAGTTGCTGAGCGCGAAATGTTTTGCGCTGCGCCGCGGAATGCCGGGCAAGAGCGCCCGGGTAATCGAGTGGACAACCGGCTGCGATCAACTCGCTACCTCGCTCATAGGAAGCTGCAAAAATCCGATTCTTCATCAGAGTCCTCCAAATGATAAAACCTCAACACCTCAATAACCTCAACGCCAACTTCGAGGCCTGACAAATCCAGGCCTCTTTCATACTGGCTTTATGCTCGTGCTCGCAGGATTCGCCTCCAGCTCCCACTGCGCTTTCAGCGTCGCGCAAAGCGGGCAATCAACCTTCGCGGGATGTTCTCGTAGGGTACGGACGCCGTATGCTGCAGCCAGACCGTGTACCTTTTTGCGCACATCGTCGCGAAGAATCAGCGCCTTCCTGCCCCCGGGCATGAAATCCGTATGCAGACCGAGACCTCGCAGCGCCCAACCGATATCCTCGGGCGAAAGTTCGAGCATCTCGCCGCGACCGCGGAGTACGGTGTTGACGTCCTTGGTTAAATCACCAACAGGAAAATACTTGCCTGAAGCGGTGTGGCATCGAGCGAGAATGACCTCCAAGGCAAGGGCCGGCAACAGAGACGTGCGATCAACGCGGATCTCTGTATCCAGCGGCTTCAACAACGGCACGATCTGCGACTGCAGTTGATCGTCATCCACGATCGATGCGGCGAGACAGTGCGCGGTTTCGCGCATGGGTACGGTGAATTGATTGAGATCAAAAGCTGGCGTGCGTACTTTGGCCCAATTCAAAATCCGGTAGCGTAACAGCTTGGCCTGCTTTTCTGCGGCAATACGCTCAGCCTCCGACGAGCTCATCGGGGGGACATACTGGCGAGTCGGAGGGAGCACGAGCTCCAGCGGGAAACCCGCACTTGCGGGGTCGTGTACTGGTTCACGCGCGAACACAATCCTTGCGCCGAACGTATCGACGGCCTTGCCGTTCGCTGCAATTAACGCGCTGTGCCGTTTCGATGCGCGCAAGAGGTTCAGCACCTGGCGCGATTGTTGGTAGACCTCCACAATCAGTGTTGGCCGCAAGTCCACCGGGAGAAAACGAAATCGAGCCGCAGAGGTGTCGCTCAAGACCAAAGAGCGGCGGCAAAGCAAATGAATGACCTGGAGGAGAGGCCCCACCTCGGTCGTGGGCGGTGCCACGATCCAAAGGAAGGGCGCTGCAGGGAGGTAGTCGTCCAACCAAGTCGCGAAGACGAAGAAGCTCAGAGCCTTCGCAATGCCGTCATCCACCTGGGTCCGCGAGATCAAGCCGGAAATTTCGCCGAACAGCTTGCGGGTGGACCCAAATTCCTTCGTTTTGCTCGGGAGCTGTAGCCAGGGCAGGATTGTGGGATCTACACGCAGCGGGGCGAAGATTTCGCCACGCCGCACGAACTGTCCGGCCGTTTTCTCAGATTTTCCGTTCCAGATGAGAAAGTTAAGTTCGCCGTTCGGAATTCGGATCAGCTCCACGATCGAGCCATCGGAAAAAACCTCGCCGCCGGAGTGCACCACCGGTTTGTCTGATTGGCGCTCGGATATTTTACGATCTGACATGATCCCGGCGCTCCCGCTTTCGCCGGCGTTTTGTTTTTTGCGTAGGGCAAAAAAAAAGACGTGGGGGGTCGGCGCCCTTGCCGACTGCACCACGTCCTGTCAAACTTACCGTACTGCTCAACGTTAGACTAGAGCCAAAAGCTGGCCTTGTCAAGTTTCCGCCGGAAGACCATTCTGTCCGCCAAGTAGGCATCGCCGAGCGCGCTTTTGCGACCCTCCCGTACCATCCAGAGAAGTTCCGAAAGCTTTCGATTCGCATCAGCAGTAGTCTTTTCCATCGAGTACTCCAAAGTAGTGAATTGGCTGGAAGACGTTCTAGATTAGAACAAAGGAGAGTGCCGACGCCGGCGTGCTAAGGACAATTCGATCTTGCGTATTTCAGCACTTCTAGAGGTGCCGAGGATTACTTATCAGAATGTTCTTCCTTCCTTTGGTGACTGACCAGGCGCTGCATATACTTCGGTCCTTCCTTTCTGTAGGCTTGCATGCCTCCAGCAACAAAGATTTCGCAGATTTGAGACAAAGTTCTCCCCTCACGTTTTGCTATGTCGTGCAATTCCCGCTTCAAATTCGCTGGAAGTCTAAAACCAATCTGCTCATTCTTATTTCGCATTGTGGGTGAATTCTAAGGCTAGAAGGTAAGGGTGAGCAATGGGAAGAGGTTGACATTTGCCTTGATCGATGCTAAACATTGTATAGCCTTGCTAAACATACGACAAAAGGAGGTGGGACTTGGCCATCCCGAAACGAAAAACGAGAACGAGTGGTTTCGATTCATTGACTCGGCGAAATATTAAGTTCGCAAAATCTGTGTGGCCTGAGGAACTTACTTCTCTACGGCTTTCGGAGCTGAGAACACTCTCGCGAGAGTCTGGTTTGGCCATCACGTCGGGGGAGATCCTCTTGCTGGACGGGCGGTGGTATATAACGAGTGCCGGGCTCTTGCGAATCGCGAAAAACCACGGATGCAGTGGAATTCACACTCACGCTCTCGAGAAATTCTCTGATCCGCGCACCGATTGCTGGGTCTTCAAAGCGACGGTTTACAAGGGCTCCCATTCGAAAGGATTTGTCGGCTACGGTGACGCAAATCCGTCTAACGTTTCGCCCCTAGTGCGCGGCGCCGAGATGCGCACTGCCGAAACAAGGGCGGTCAATCGAGCTCTTAGGAAAGCTTACGGGATAGGCCTTTGCAGTGTCGAAGAGCTCGGCTCGTTCTCGGCCTCGCCAAAGCCTGTTGCGGTTTCGCTGCATACGAATGGGAATCACGGATCGAACGGCTCAAGCAACGGCCAGCCCCGATTGCGCGATCAACTCTGCCTGCTGATCCGGCAGCACAACCTCGATCCCAACCTCGTGAAGGCCTACGCGGCCGATTTCTGCGGTACACAGACCCTGAAAGAAGCAAGCCGCGACTTGGTTGAATCCTTTGTCGCTCAGCTCGCGGCCTTCGCCAAGAAAGATCGAGACGGGCTCATCTGCAAACTCAATTCCTACGCTCAACCTGCGGAGGCAACGCCATGAAACGGCACATCCCAGGATTGCATTCACGGGAGCAGGATCGCGAAAGTCCTCTCGAAGGCTTGTTCCTCGTTCGCGTTGATGCTGCTTCGTATCGCTGGCATCCGCAGAAACCTTTCCTGTCCGTTCGCTTTGTCGTTCTCGAGCCTGAGCCGTTTGCAGCACGATCGCTTTCTGGGCGGCTGTATTGCACCGAGCGAGCCCTGTGGAAGCTGAATTGGTTTTTGCGAGATTTCGGCTACGACCCCGATCTGCTCAGCCGAGACCAAGTGGATGAGAAAGCGCTCCTCGGCCTTCGCGGAGTTGTTCGGACATCTCACGTGACCTTGAACGGTCGGTCATTCCAAAACCTGGAAGCCTTTGCCCCGCCGGCAGAATGGCAAGACATTTCGTGCGAAGCAGCCGGTGGGACGCACGAGCAACGGAACGGCAATGATCTATAGCCACACCCAGATCGCTCAGTACCTTCGCTGCCCACGCAGCTACCGACATCGCTACCTCGACGGCTGGAGAGAGAAAGAAACGCGTGCCGCGATGGTGTTCGGGCGTTGTTTCGAAACAGCGCTGGCTGCTTATTTTCAAGGAAACGACTGCACCGCTGCACTCTTCAAGGAATGGGGAGCGTTTCGGGACACTCCCTTCGAATACAAGAAGGGCGAGTCTTGGGATCGCGTCATCCATCAAGGGGTCCATCTTCTCCAGAAGTTCGTCCAGGATGATCGCGTCAGGATCCACCATCCAGAAAGCGATCTGCAAGTGAAGCTGGCCCGGGAACTTCCCGGAAACAACGAATTCGTCGCCTACATCGACGCCCTAGGCGAACTCGATGGCAAGCGATGCTTGATCGACTGGAAGACCACGACGAGTCGTTACTCGGAAGAGCCGGACGGCTTGCTGTCACTCGACCCGCAGTTGATTTGCTATTCCTGGATCAGCGGGATTTCCGATGTCGCGCTCGTTGTGTTCGTGCGGAAAAATCATCCCGAGATTCAATATCTGAAGGCAGCCATCACGGAAGAACAGCGCCGCGAGTACGGTCGCCTCGTCGAAACGACGGTTGCCCAGATCGAAGCGGGGCAGTTCCCTTCTCACAGCGGCATCCGCTTCCCGCAGAACGGATGCATGAGCTGTCCACATTTGGGCCTCTGTCTGGGTAACCAGGAATTGATCAGCACGAACCTGATTCGAAAACCAGGAGCCAGCGATCTTGATTGGCTTGACGAGCTTGTGGATTAACGGGCGAACCCTCGTGTCTCCCGAGATCAATCGTCGGCGGGCTTTGGTCGTTCTCGGGAAAATCGACGAGATCTTGTCCTGGGAGCAGGCCAAGGAGCACGAACGCGACGAACGCTTCGTCGAGTTGGGTGAATACCTTTGCGAGGTTCGTGCCGGGCAATACTGGCGATTGGAGAATTTGAAATCTTTCGATGAATTCCTCGAGAAGCGCTTTCCTGAATCGCGTCGGAAAGCCTACTACCTCATGGCCATTCACGAGAATCTGACCCGGATTCCGAAGCGACAGCTTCGCGAAGTGGGTTGGAGCAAGGCCACAGAGCTCGTCAAAGTAGCTCGCCGAGACGGAGGTGAGTTCGATTGTGCAACCTGGTTGCACAGGGCCAAGGAACTCCCCAAGGAAGACTTCAAACGGGCGGTCGATTCGCACCTGACCGGCAAAGAAACCGAGCCCTGGGAGATCATTTATTTCAAGCTCTACAAGAGCCAGTTGCCGGTGGTTGAACGTGCCCTCGAGACGGCAGCGTTGATGCTCGGCAGCGACAAGTCACGTGGTTATTGCCTGGAAATGATCTGTGCCGACTTCTTGGCGGGTGCCGCTTTGGAGACCGGAAGATCCGAACCAAACATTGGGTGTCCGACGACCGACTGTGATTCATTTGCAAGTTCGGAGCAGACCGTTTCGTCACGAGACGAGGAAAATCAATGACTCTCCTTCGCAAGAAACAACCGCGAATTCGAGCGGTGCCGGGGCTTTATGCGATGCTGCGTCGAGTGATCCTGGAACGCGACGGTTGGCGTTGTCAAAAATGCGGATCGTTAAGGAATCTCGATGTCCACCACATGAGATGGCGCAGCGCACTCGGTGACGACGCGGAGGCGAACCTCATAACACTTTGTAGGGAATGCCACCACACTCTGCACAGGTCCGCATTTCCTGACGACCGACGACCAATTTCAGCAATGTAGTTTCGTCTCATTTGCGGTGGCTGACCGAAACGGCGGCACAGCTTGCTATGATTCGTTTTCCGTCAGCCTGCGAAACTCCGCTTCATCCGCGAAGGTCCAATCCGGCGCAAAATCCTCTTCCAGAGCGGTCTCGCCTGCCACCGCTCCTTCCACGGAGTTGAACTGATTGCGCTTGCGGTAAGCCGCATAAAAGATCGCGGCCATGATCAGAATCGGAGGAAAAAACATGATCTCGATACCGTGGCGGAGCGCCTGGATGAACTGAGCGCCCGAGGCGGCGGCGCTCTGGTAACACAGGGCACAACCCTGCGCAAAGAGCGTTGAAGGGCTCAAAAGGGCTATAAACCCAATTGCAAGCCGCTTTAGAGGCGTCAATTGCATCTCGCGAATCATATCAAAGCCCGCAGAATACGGCCATCCTCTGTTTCCCAGTTCGTTCACTGCAATCGCAGATTGAACAGGCGATAAGCATCGGCCCAGACATGGTCCATCATAAAGAGGACGAAAATAGTGATAGGGACGATCGTCCAAAATAGGATTTTTCGCTCGTACTTCATGTGCATGAAGTAGAGCAACCCGACCAAAGCCTCGATCGCCGCCAGTATCAGCAGGGTGAAAAGAAGATGCTTGGTTTCGGGACGCTGGTACGTAATGAAGACCTCGATCCCGACGATGGCGAGGAACCCTGCCCAGATACCCACGTACGTTCCCATACCAGGGACGTGTTCAGATGCGCCAGATGCCATTGTGCGATCCTCCCGTCTGAGCGGCTCAGCGCGCGTTCATCAAATACATCAATGGAAATACGAACATCCAGACGATATCAACGAAGTGCCAGTAGAGGCTGGTGGTCTCGACGTGGTTCGCGTCCAGTCGGCCGCGATTATATCCCCAAGCTATCACGGCGAGCGCCACCACCCCGGAAGTGACATGCAGCAGGTGAAGGCCCGTGACGCTGAAGAACGCGGCGCCAAAGTCCACCGATCCTCCGGTCGGGTTATGGAAGAGTCCCCAACCATCGGCAAACATATGGAACCATTCACGAAGATGCAGCGCCGCAAAAATAATGCCAAGCAGGATCGTAAATCCGATCCACTGAATCGATTTGTGCTTATCGCCGGCCTTGGCGGCACGCACTGCAACCAGCATGGTGAGGCTACTGGAGAGCAGGACGAACGTCATCACCAATCCGTTGGCAATGCTGGGCCAGAAGTTGAACGGCCGCGTCCAGTCGGGGCTGCCGATGCGGAGAAAACCATAAGCGACCAGGGCCACGGTAAACGTGACCGCATCGGAGGCTATGAACAACCACATCGCCAGCTTTTTCGACTGCATTCCATAGGGAGTTTCTTCCAGCAGGGCGCCGTGCCCGGCGGATCCCATGGTCAGCTCGGAATCGCTCACAAATCCTCCCGTAGCTAAACTACATCCGAATTGCGATCACCATCAGCAGATAGACCCACAACAGGTCAACGAAATGCCAGTAGACAGCCGCAGTTCCAAGGCTTGTCTGCGCATTGCGCGCGTTGTGGCGCAGCCTGTACCCTACGTAAATCAGACCCAGAACACCTCCCAGCAAGTGAAGCCCATGCATCGCGGTCAGGAGGTAAAAGAACGAACTGCTCGGGCTTGTGGCGAGAAACAAGCCTTGGGACGCAAGACGCTGCCATGCCAGCACCTGCCCTGCAACGAAAAACAATCCAAGCGTCAGCGTGATATTCAGCCAATAAAGCCCGCTCGCCCGGAGTGCGGCCGCTGGTTGCGCGGATTCGGTGCGAAGTGCGGCCACTCCGGCGGCAAAGCGCTTCCGTGCCAATTCGAGCGTGTAGCTACTGGCGATCAGGATCGCCGTATCCAGATACAGGATCCGCGGAAGCACAAATCGCTGCCAATCGGCTCCCGAACCCTGGCGCACGACCAGGGCGCTGGTGAGCGCAGCAAACGACATGGCGATCGCGGAGACCGCTACCCAGACGCCCGTCTGCGAAGGAATTCCTTTTGTGGCTGCGACCACCGGCATTGCCGGACGTGAGCGAAGCGCTGATTCTGGTCGCGTGTATGTTGTAACCGACATGTTCCTCTTTTCGGGCTCGTCAGCGTGTGGTGACAGGCCCGGGATCGATCTGCATGATGTGGTCCGTCGCAGCCCCTTCGACGCTGTATTCGTATGGCGGCTGATGAACGACCAAGGTGGCGGCCGCCGAAATTATCGAATGGAGGCGGCGAGGTTGTAGACCATTCGAGCGAAGTCGCCTCCCAGGGATTATCCGGCGCGGGCGGACCCCACCAGCGCGTGTGAATCAGGTTGTAAAGAAAAATCAACTGAGCCGCTCCCGTCAGGAGTGCCGCGATCGTAATGAATTTGTGGACGGGAATCAGCGGAATGAGGTAGTCGTCTGTGAAAGCGGAATAGCGGCGCACGTTGCCCGCAAGGCCAAGGTAATGCATGGGCATAAAGATACAGTAGACGCCGATAAACGTAAGCCAGAAATGCAGCTTTCCGAGCGTCTCGTTCATCATGCGACCGATCATCTTAGGCATCCAGAAGTAGGTGCCCGCGAAAATTCCGAAAATCGCCGCCACAGCCATGACGAAGTGAAAATGGGCAACGACGAAGTAGGTGGCGTGCAGATAGCTGTCAATCGCCGGCTGTGCCAGGAAGAAGCCGCTGATTCCGCCGCTGATGAACACCGAGATGAAACCGAGGCAGAAAAGCGACGCACTCGTAAATCGCAAGTTCGCCCCATAAATCGAGCCCAGCCACATGAGCGTGGCAATTGTAGCGGGGATCGTGATGATCAGCGTCGGCACCGAGAATAGAATCGCTGAGAACGGATTCATCCCGCTGACGAACATGTGATGGCCCCAAACCATGTAGCTCAGGAAGCCGATCGCGATCATGCAGCCGATCATCACGCGCATTCCGCCGAGTAGCGGCTTGCGGGTGAAGGCGGGCAAAATGTGCGAAATGATTCCGAATCCCGGCACGATCGCGATGTATACCTCTGGGTGGCCAAAGAACCAAAACAGGTGCTGCCACAGGAGCGGTGAGCCTCCGGAATGCGGCAGCAGCGTGTCGCTGACGACCATGCCAGCGGGATTGAAAAAGCTGGTGCCAGCCGTGCGATCGAGGATGAGCAGAATGCAAGCGGGAAGAAGGTCAGCGAAGGCCAGCAAGCCGATGCAGGCCGTAATAAACCAAGCCCAGGTGGAAAGCGGCATGCGAGAGAGCGTCATGCCTTTCGTGCGCAAGTCGAGAGTGGTGGCAATGAAGTTCAGCGAACCGAGCAATTGACCAATGCAGAAGAGCGCGATTGAAACCGCCCAGAGATTCTGTCCCATCGCCTCGCCGGGACCGGAAATTCCGCCTACAGAGCTCAGCGTTGCATAAGCGGTCCAGCCAGCAATCGGCGGACCGTCATGGACGAAGAAAGCCGCCATCAGGACAAGGAACGCGACGAACGTGGTCCAGAACGACATCATATTGAAGCGTGGAAAGGCCATGTCTTCCGCGCCAATTTGAATCGGAAGGAAGTAGTTTCCGAAGCCCGCGAAAGGGGCGTTCGTGAGTACAAAGAAAACCATGATCGTGCCGTGCATGGTGAGAAGCGACAGGTAGTACTCAGGGCTGATCACCCCTCCCGGTGCACCGTTTGGAGAGAAAAACTGCAGGCCGGGAATGGCTGCCGAAGCCCAACCCAAGTGAATACGGAATAGCCAGGACAAGATCATGCCAATAAAGACCGCGACCAGGGCGAGCCCGTAATACTGGAGGGCAATAACTTTATGATCCAAGCTGAAAACATACTTGCGGATGAAGGAAGTTGGCGGCGCCAGATGATGAACTTCCGGCTGTGACTGCATGTCATGCATGTGTGCCCCTCACAACTGAGTTTGCGACCAGCCGCGACCCAAACACCGAGCAATGTATCAAGCCACGGACCAGCGGCGGCGCCTAACGCGAACGACTAATCTCCCGACTGCTGCTTGAGCCAATCGTTGAAATCCGATTCCGACAACACCTGGAGATAGGCTCTCATGCTGTAATGACCCAGGCCGCAAAGCTGTGTGCAAACGATTTCCCACTTCCCCGTTTTCGTTGCCGTGAAATGAAGCGGAATATCGATCCCCGGAACAATATCCTGCTGAATGCGCAATTCCGGGACATAAAAGTTGTGAATCATGTCCTTCGAATGGAGAGTGAGAAAAATTGGCGTGTTGATTGGAATCGTCAGCGTTCCGACGACGATGTCGTCGCGCGCGGCAACGTCGTTCTCCGGGTCCAGACCAAAATAGTTTCCGTTGCCGTCGTTAATCTTGTCCGGATGAACTGACCCAAACACGCCGTCAGGGCCGGCGTAGCGGAAAAAGAAGGCGAATTGCTCGGCCTGCACGTCAACGTGCAGCGCGCGCGGATCGGGCTTGGCAATATACATCGAGGCCCAAACTTTTGATCCTACGAACGAAAGGCTGAGAATCTCCAACCCGACCAAGATAATTCCAAACGCCACGACCGGGCGATGTCCGCCCGGCCAGTTCTTAATTTTCCCCTTGTAGTTTCCAAAGGCCCAGATAAATCCAGCAAGTACAAACTGAGAGCTTATAAACAGAACCCCCGAAGCCGATCATTGTCTCGTCTAGTTGGTGGTCTACCGCGGGACCGTGAGCGGACACCACCTCCGGCATCCACCACATGTGCGTGACAATCGGATAGACAGAAACTACAGTAATGATGATAAGCAGGATTGCAAAAAACTTGCCCATCGGAGCTCGCCTCCGCGATTACACAACGATTTGACTATAGTGCAAGTGGCGCCCATCCCACGCGGAAGGACGCCACGTATCCGCAGTGCTCCGCTTGCTAATACGGCAACGCTTTGAAAGTAAAGTTGGCTGTTGCTGCCCCGCCAGATACCGTGACTTCTTGTGTCTGAGTGCCCATATGCTCTTGCCAGGCAGTCAGAGTGTACTTGCCCGGTGGCACATTTTTGATTTCGTAGGTACCGTCTGCTCCGGTTACGCCGTAGTGTGAGGTCTTCAACACCACAAAATACCCGTGCATCCACGGATGAATATTGCACTTGACGGGAATGAATTCCGGCTTATCCCACTTGGTGTCGATCGGAGGCGCGCCAGGAGGCTGCGACTTGTTCCATTCCGGATTCAACTTTGGCAGCGGGTGAATGTTATGGGCCACAGGGTCATTGGTGTAGATCTTGAGGTCCTCATCGGTTTGCATCGCGAGAACGTGCGGTATATATTGGCATCCCTTCTGATCGAAACGCACCCCGCGCTCGGAGTGGCCGACTCCTTGTCCCCTGCGGAAATAAATACGACTGCATCTTCGAGTGTGTCGCCCGGGCCCGTTTCGACGTCTTGCGTCTTGATTGGTGGGTTGTGAAGTTTCTGGCAATACGGCTCCTTCGACATGTCAATCGGCTTCATCTTGGGAGGCGTGCCTGTGAACGTCACTTTTCCCGTGATTGTTCCTGCCCGCTGGTCGCGCAGCGGTGACTAGCATCGCCGAGCTGGCCAGCCCGAAGACGGCCAGTAAAATAAAAAACTTCGTTCGCATGATCTAACTCCCCTTTTACAACTGGGCCATAAACTTCGGACCTTATCACTATAATTCCGCGTAATCCAGCTGCAACCCGCGAAACTATTGTCCCGCTGATTCGGCTCCGATCGGCTTAATCTGTCCCTGGTGCGTCTTCACGTACTCCAGCCAGACGTTGCGCGATTCCGATTGCACGTTCGGCTGCAGCGTACGGAGAAAGTGCACCAGGTCCCAGGCGTCTTGCGGTTTAAGCGAATCCGCGAACGACGGCATCGGGGTTCCGTCCAAGCCGGTCATAAAAATCTTGTACAGATCCGAATTCGTTTCGCCGCAGCGGAAACGCGTACCATCGTGGAAATTGTAGGGGCGAATTGGCTCGCCCTTATCGTCTGTTAGCGTGATGGCGGATGGACCGTCGCCTCGTCCTTCCGGTCCATGGCATTTCCAGCACTGCATCTGATCGAATAGCTGCCTTCCGTGCAGGACGCTATCGATCGTCTGCGGCGGCTCCGGCGGAATGGTGATCGGAGTGCCGGCCTTCTGCGTCTGCCATTTCGGCGAGAAGGTCTTGATGTAGGCGATTAAATCCACGCGCGTTTGCGGGGTCAGCGGACGCCATGTGGGCATCAGAGTGTCGACAACGCCGCGCGTGATCGTGTCGTATAGATCCTGGTCGGTCGGCAGCGTTCCCGTGGGGGTGGACCTCCAGCGAAACAGACCCTCGGTGAAATCTCTCGGTTTGGGATCGATCCACTGAGCGTTTTCGCCTTCGCCGTTTCCTTCCTTGCCGTGGCAGCCGACGCACCAGCGGCGATAATCCTGCTTCCCCGCCGCCGCGTTTCCCGTCAGGCCGTTTACGCTGGCTCCCGTGTCCTGAGCGAGAGCAACGCCCGGCGTCGCGAGGGCCACACCGAAAGCCGCGAGCATCAGACTTCGCGTGATTTTCTTTGATAGTGCCATGGGCTCCTCGCTCCTTTAGAAGTCGAAGTCAAAACCGAACGTTAGGCTGCTGCTGCTGATGGTGCAGTTGAATACTCGCCCCGCGTCCGTGCACAGGCTGCCAAATCCCCCGCCCTGGTTCGTGACGCCGTTCGATCGCACGAACGAATACTCCTGCTGTAACGCTAGACCCGCCCGGCTGAACATGATCGGATACCAGCGATTCGCAATCGTGAACGCGTTCAGGTTGCCGGTGTCGCCCGGAGTGGATGCAGGGTCCGCTTGCTGGGCCATATGGACCGTCTCCCAGCGAGCGATGACGATCCACTGAGGCGAGATGATGTACTGGCCTTCTACGAAACCTCCATTCCATTTGGCAGCGCGAAGGCCCGAGTCGGGCGGAAGCGGTCCGGTGTTGGCAGCGATTCCATTTGCGAGGAAGGCGTTGTCGTACCCATGCAAATAAACGCCCTTCACAAGCCACTTGTTGAAATACCACTTCCACTCGACTCCCGTCCGGCTAAACGGTTTGTTACCTCGCCCGTAGATAGGCGTTGTGTTAGAAGTCTGGAAAAACGTTGGCGCGTAGCCGAAATACCCATACGCACCCACTTTCATAAACCCATTGCCGAACGTGTTAAATCCCTGCTCGAAGTGACCGTAGTAGTCGAAGGTACGACCGGCAACCTGGCCGTTGCTATAAGTCAACCCAACGTTCCCATCAACGCTGCTCAGGGCGGCGAACGTGTAGCGCGTGTAGCTATTGGCATTGTGGCCCGCCAGCTCCATGCCCAGTTGGTTGTCGCCGATACCACCAAATGGATTTGCGTCGTTCAATGGCGTGAAATGGTAGATGTAATAAAAGCCGCCATCTCCAGACAGGGTAAGCAGCCGTTTCTCAGACACTGGCAGATCAAGCTCAAATTTTCCAACCTTGAAGTTTAACCAGGAAGAGTGAAGGAGGTTGTCGAATCGCACGAAGGCATTTTCAAAGTGGAACGAAGCGGTATTGTCCGACGACGGCAACACGCTGAATGAGATGTTCTTGTACAAAGTACCCGCGAACCACAGGTCCACACCCGAGAGATCAAATCCATCGGTCGTTAGTGTTCCTGGATGAGTACCGCCTTCCGTGCCGCCGCCCGGAACGTTGTCCACTACTTGATTGTTTGCGCTCTCACGGTGCCACTGCGGCGTAATGCGAACCGTCATCGGGAAGTAGGACGGCATCGCGCGTGATCGGAGAATCGCGCTCGTTCATCATCTGATACCCGTTGTCGCGAAACACCTGGCCGAAGTTATTCAGTTCCGGCCAACCAATGTGACAAGCCGAGCACGGCAGCCCATACTTTCGCGCAAACGCGGGAATCGCGTTGGCGGGTTTTGGCGCCGGGAGCAGCACAGCCGCAAGTAAGATGAGTGCGGGCACAGCCGCGACAACTCGGTTAACCATGTTCGACGGCGAATGGGAATTCATCCGTGCCTCCTGATTTGAAAACCTTCGCGCGCTTCGACAACGATTGAGGCAAAACTCGGCAAGAAGAGCGAAGACACTTCACCTCTAAGCGCAAGAATCGATTGTGGAAAGGGGAGAAAAGCGCTCATACTCACGACGAAAATACCTTGGAATCAGAAGGTTGCAATTCTTCTTAGGGTATCTTTTTTCGGCGGCAATGCGATAAGGTAGCCCTTATATCGAAGGATACTTATTAAAACATATCTTCCGATATGCACCTGTAACCATCCACGGCCACGTCTCAACGCAGGCCGTACTGCGAATTCCCCGAATCTGTGAGAGAATCCGCCTGTTTAGGCCGCTGAGGTAGGATCGGGGGGCGCTCCAAACCTCAAAATGGTCCCATTCCAAACACGCAATCCCGGCGAACATTACGGGCACCAAGCCTCGTCTAGGAGCGCAAATTGTCCGGCGTAGGTCTCAAAACTGTCTGGACGGGCGACGGCGGAGAGGAAGGCTACTTCGCCTTGCTTGATTCGCTTCCTTTTCCCGTGTGGCTGGCTGATGAACGCGGAAGCTGCACATTTCAGAACAAAGCCGGCCTGGAATTTCTGGGTAAGACGCAAGAGGCTCTGCTTGCGGAAGGTTGGGCCGGCTTCGTTCATCCAGATGATTGTGCTAATTTAGCGCACCACCTCACGAGCCTGCGGGATGTCTCGCCACCGCGGCGAATCCAATTGCGCTTGCGGACCAGCACGGCCGAGTATCACTGGTTTCTTTGCGCCCTGACACCCCGACACGATGGGTCGGGACGCTTTTCCGGGTCCGTCGGCTACTTGGCGGATATCTCGGTCTTCAAGAAAACCACGGAATCATTTTTCCGCACCGAGGCACGCTATCGTCAACTTTTCGATTCGAACCTGATTTGCGCTATGTATACGAGTGTCGAAGGCGGAATCCTTGAAGCTAACCATAAATTTCTTGAGATGCTCGGCTACTCGGCGAACGATATCAAAGCTGGTCGCTTGCGCTGGATCGATATCACGCCTCCGGAATACAAAGCGCAAGCAGAAGCGAACGCCAGGGAACTCCGCGCCAACGGCATATTCCAGCCGATCGAAAAGGAATACATCCGCAAGGACGGCTCCAGAGTCCCCGTACTCGTGACTTCAGCCCTATTGGAGGGCTCGACCACGGAGGCGATAACGTTCGTAGTTGATATCACGGAACATAAGCGCAGCGAACAAGCCACGCGGCAGCATGCCGAGTCGCTTGCGAACGGCCAGATAGCCGCACTTAACAGGACGTTGACTCTTCTCGCCACCGAACCCTCGCTCGACACAGCTCTTAGCCACGTGCTGAAAGCAATTACCGAGCAGCTCAGCGTGACTTCCTCCGGACTTCACCTCGCAGGTTTGCACGCGAACGATACGTTCCTGCACATGAATTACGACGATGGACAAATCACGCGCGGCGAGGATATCAACGATCCGTCCGCACTCCAGCCTCTGCATGTGGCCCGCGCCACCGAGCGCTGGCAGGCGCAAACAGGCGGTTGCCGCAAACCAGTGGTTCTCGACGTATCCACCTCCTCTGAATTTGACGAGGACCGGCGCGCCTGGCTGCTCGCCAACAAGGTCTGCACCCTCCTGCTGGTTCCTTTGCTCGTGCACAATAAGTTGGTTGGCACGCTCAGTATTCGGATCAAAGAACGCCGCGAACTGCGTCCGGCTGAAATTGAACTGGCGCAGGCCCTCGCCCAACAGGCCAGTCTCGCCGTTCATCTCACGCATCTGGCCCAGCGCTCTCGGCAAGTCGCAATTCTCGAGGAGCGAAACCTCGCCGCAACCGGGCGCGCCACAGAACTTGCTCGCGCCAACCAGGCTCTCAAGCAAACGCTCGATGTTCTCGCTACCGATCCGGAAATCGATGAAGTCCTCGGGCACGTTTTAACCGTAATTACGCAGGTGCTTGAAGGAACGGTTTCCACTCTGTGGTTGCGGGATCGCGACGACGAAACCGCCAAGCTGCATCTTGTGTTCAAGGACGGCCGTCTCGTGAGCGGCGCGGAGTCAGGCCATCGTCTCGCCGGTCAGACGTTAAGTTTGTCGCGCCAGGATTTGTTCGCCTTCGCCGTGTTTCGCCGAGGCCGCCCGGTGTGGCATGAAGTGGCCACAAGCGAAGCGCTCGACGAAACAGCCAGAACCTACCTGCAGCAACAAGGCGTGAAGGCCCTGCTCGGCATTCCGCTGATCCTTGCGGACAAAGCAATCGGCGCAATTGTCGTCCGCTTCTCCGAACTACGTCAGTTCGGCTCGGTGGAATTAGAGCTCGCCCAAGGACTGGCGCAACAAGCCACTCTGGCTCTTCAACTCACGCGTCTTGCCGAACAAGCCCGCAAAGCTGCTATCACGGAAGAACGGAACCGGATGGCGCGCGAGATTCACGACACCCTGGCTCAAGGCTTCACCGGCGTCCTAATTCAGCTGCAGGCGGCGAAACAGGTACTCAACGGCGCTCACCAAGAAGCCACCCAGCATCTGGAATCTGCGATCGCCCTCGCGCGAGTTGGCCTCACGGAAGCGCGCCGCTCCGTGCAGGGGCTCCGCCCGCAACTGCTGCGCGATGGCAACATTGTCACGGCTCTCGATCAACTGGTCCGCCAATTGGCCACCGATTCCCTGGTTCGCATCCACTTTTCCTCAAATGGAGACGCTCAGCGCCTCTCTTGGTCGCCGGACATCGAAAGCAATCTCCTGCGCATCTCTCAAGAAGCGGTCACCAATGCTATGAAGCACTCCGGCGCAAATCAGATCAACGTGCGCCTCTCGGCGGGACCGGAAGCCGTTCAGCTCGCCATCGAGGACAACGGCGCCGGCTTCGATCCCCACGTTAACTCATTGAGTCGCGGCTTCGGATTGATTAGTATGCAGGAGCGGGCGGACCGTATTGGTGGCGATTTGACCATCCTCACCAAACCCGGCGCCGGAACGAAAGTTCATTTGCTGCTGCCGATTCTGCGCACCACAAAACCCGGAGAGGATAGCTCGCAGGGAAGCAATCCCTCGTAGCGTTTCGCGCAGCACTGTTTCATCACAGCAGGTTTTCACTTCGATGACCAGGAGCGAATCTATTCGCATCATGATCGCCGACGATCACCCCGTCGTGCGCGAAGGGCTCGTCGCCTCGCTCAATCGCGTTCCGGATATGACTGTTGTCTGCGAAGCAACCACCGGGCAAGAAGCGCTCGATCTATTTTCGCGGCATGTGCCCGACGTCGCGCTCGTCGATTTGCGCATGCCCGAGATGGACGGCGTCGAAGCGATCGAAGCGATTTGCGAACGCTTCGGCGACGCGCGAATCATCATACTCACCACATTCGAAGGCGATGAGGATATTTACCGCGCCTTGCGCGCCGGCGCACGCGCCTATCTGCTGAAGGACACCCGCCTCGAGGACCTGATTCACTGCATCCGCATCGTCCATGACGGCAAGAACTACATTCCTCCCATGATCGGCGCCAAGCTCGCCGAGCGAATGAAGGGCCCCGAGCTCAGCAGCCGCGAACTGGAAGTCCTGCGATTGATGGCGGGCGGCAAGAGCAACAAAGAAATCGCCAGCGCCCTATTCGTCAGTGAAGGCACCGTGAAGGGCCACGTGAACCATATTCTCGCGAAGCTCGGGGCCAATGGACGCACTGAAGCTGCGCGCATTGCGCTGAAGCGCGGCTTGGTTCGCTCCGAATAATTCGCATCGCCGATCGCTTCGTCATACCATTCGATTTAAGTTTTCTCATACGCCGATTGACTTGCCTCTCCGCGCGTCCTAAGATTCCGCCATTCTTACGTCTTTCGAGTCTCAGAATTTTTCAGCGCAGGAGCTACTGGTGGCCGACTGGCAATACGCGCAATCCGATCGCTCCGAGCAGCTTGCGCAAATCTCCTACTATTCCGCGAAGAAACACGAGAACGGCCGCGAGATTGAATTCAAAATCACGCTCAAAGAATTCGTCTCGCCTCCGCCGGGCCAACACACCCGCTTCTTCGCCGAAGCAGACAAGAAAGTAAACCAGAAATCAGTTGCGCTGCTTCCCTTCGGATGGGGCGACTCGGTTCTGAAAGCGCTGGCCGGCTGCTTGCGAATGATTCGAGATTTTCCCTACGAAGAGGAGTAGCGAACCGCCGATGCCCATGAAGTTATCCACGCGGCAAATTAAGCCGGGCATCGTCCTGCTTGAAATCGCGGGACGCGTCTCCATGGGCGACGACTGCACTCTGCTCGACAGCGAAGTCGAACGCCACATCCAGAAGAATGAAAATCGCGTGATCTTCGATTTGGCCGGCGTGAATCATGTTGACAGCGCCGTCATCGGACAAATCGTGAAATGCCTCAGCCGCCTCAAACGATCCGGCGGAGCATTGCATCTCTCCGGAGTGCACGGCATGGTGGAGGGCGTTCTGAAAATGACGCAGCTCTACCAGGTCCTGGCTATCTACCCTACCGCCGCGGAAGCCGCCGAACATTTTGCTCCGAAGCCGTAGACGCAATGGCCGCCGGTTCACGCCACACCCGTCCTCAGCCCAACAGCTCGACGCGCTAGAAAGCCACGTCCTTGATGTGCGTCGCAATAAACCACTGATTCCCGAACGGATCAATCACTCCGCCGCTGCGGTCACCATAGGGTTGATCGGCGGGAGGCATCAGCGATTTTGCGCCCGCCCGTAGCGCCTGCTCATACACTGCGTCCGTATCCGGCACATACAAGTGCAACCCACAAGGCATCGGCTTATAGACTCCGTGCGCATCACTCATCTCCAGAATCGAATCGCCAATCGCGATTTTCGCGTGCGCAATACCGCCCCGGGGCGACGGCACCACCAATTTTTCCTGGGCTCCGAATGCCTCCTTGATGAACTGAATGAACCCCTTCGTATCTTCGAGGGCAAGATAGGGCGTCACGGTTCGAAGTCCTTCTGGAATCTTTTCGCCCTTCAACGGAGTCGCCACGTACCAGTGGTTCCCGAATTCATCCACGATCGAAGCACCGCGCTCGCCATATTCCTGGTCCGTCGGCGCGCTAATGGATTTCGCGCCTTTCTCCAGAGCCTTGGCGTACACCGCATCCACGTCGTCCACATAAACGTGCAATGCTGCCGGCCTGGGCGGAAACTTTTCGTTTGCATCCGCCAATTCAATCACCGAATCGCCGATCTGCTACCTCCGCATGCATGACGGCGCTGCTCCCGGGCCTTTGTGCTCGAAATCTTTCCACCGCCTCCAAACACGCTCTTCAAGAACTCGATCAAGCGATTCGCGTCGGAAACAATCAGATACTGCGTAATCGTATGAAATCCCTCTCGAACCGGTTTCACTGCGCTTGTAGCCATCTCCGCTCTCCTTTCAAGGTCCATTTTTAGTCGTGCCCTGAAATCTTCGCTGGGTAACCCGCGCAAAGCAGCCGCCACGCGAGCGAGCGCGGCGAGATCCGTCTGGTCTCGCCCGGGCGCAAATTCCTTGCCGGACAAGACCGCGCTCACCAACTCGTCGAGCATTTCAAATTGGGTTCGCTCAGCCATTTCTTGCACCCATTCGCTCGCGCAGACTTTGAATCGCGCGATACTGCAGCTGCTTCACTGCGCCTTCCGTGCGTCCCATCGCTTCCGCAATTTCGCGAATTCCCTTCTCCTCCGCAAATCGCATTTCAATTACGCGACGCTGGTCGTCGGGCAGTTCGCGCACGAACCGGTAAACCGCGGCGCGGTCCTCCACGGGACCTGAAACCGCAGCCGTCGATTCCGATGCTTCCTTCATCTCCATGTCAGCGCCAGTCGTCTCTCTCGCAGCACGCTGCCGGTGGTTTGCGATCGTGTTCCTAGCGATCCGGAAAAGCCAAACCGCGAACGGCACACCTCGCCACTCAAAACGGTCGAGCCCTTCGAGCGCCTTGCGAAACACATCCGCCGTCAGATCCTGCACCGCGGCTCGATCCTGCACCCGCCGCCCGATGAACGCGTACACGCGCTCGAAGTGCAGCTCATAAAGTTCCCCAAAGCGGCGACGATCCCTCTTCGCCTCTTCGATGAGGATCCGCTCGTCAGTTTCGCTGCTGACGTCTTTCAACGCGCGCTCCGCTTACCCGATCGCCTTCTCATAACATAAACCGCTGAGACTCCAAAAAGGTTACGCGCCAAAGAATGGAAAACTTCAACTTTGGTTGGTACCCGCTAGTACGCCCGTTCTATAGCCTATCTCCAGTAGATTCAGTAGATTTAATGGGCACCGAGCACCAGGAGGCGACGAGATGGCAACTGCTGTCCAAATTCACGAAACCCCAGACGTTGAGCGGCACCGGAGCGGCCATGGCCGCCGCCGGGAACGGCTCAAGGTCTCCCTGCCAGTCCAGGTTCAGCCATTCGACGCCCGATTCATCGACATTATTGATGTGGGTGAAGTAAGCGACTTTACCCGCGACGGCCTCTACTTCAGCACCTGTATGCCCCATTATTTCAAGGGGATGCGGCTGATCGTCACGTTCCCTTTTGGCGATCAAGCCTCCGCCCACAAGCGTTTCCTCGCTACCATCGTTCGTATGGAAGACAGAGACGACGGGAGTCTTGGTATCGCTGTGCGGTTTCTTCTGTAGCGCCATTCCTTCGGCCGTATTTCCACCGTCGTTTGCCTTTGGGCAAGCCAGGTCGCATTCCGTCTTGTCACTCGCGCCCTGCCCGGCGAGAATACCGCTAGCGCAAATCGCATTGCCCGACGAGTTTGAGTTCTAGAGCATGCGCGTTTTCGCACGGGCAGCCAGGAAAAAACGATGTCACATGAGCGGCACAAAGACCATCACCCGGACCACTCGAAACACTCGGCCGGAGTAACCGTCACAGACTCGGAGCGCCGCGAAGGAAATCGCCATATTTTTACCGCGGCGGCGGACGTCGTCGAAATCTCCTCGGGTGCTCGTTTTTCCACTCGCACCACTGACTTGGGACCGGGCGGCTGCTTTGTCGACACCACGAATCCCTTTCCGGTCGGCTCGAAGCTCCACGTAAGACTGCACAAGGGCAAGACCAGCTTCGAGACCGCCGGCATCGTTGTCTACTCACAGAATGGTCTGGGCATGGGAATCGCTTTTAGCGATCTGGCCCAGGAGCGCCGCTCCGCCCTCGAATCCTGGCTTGCGGACTTAACCGGCGAGCGCCAATCGCATGACGTTGTAACCTACGAGACGCGCGCCACCTTGAGCTCCTCTCCGCAACGCGGAGGTAGCGCAAATACCTCGCTCGTTCGGCTGGTCCAACTAATGATCGGTAAAGGCATCCTGACTGAGGCGGAAGGCGCTTCGGTCCTGATTGATCCCGTCCTCTAATTTAGGTAATTTAGGGTGCTGCTTGACTCTGGCCTTTATCGGGAATAAGCTCCAAAACGGGGCCGTACCGGGTGCGGGACTGGCGAAGTCTAATCGCCACTATCGATTGGCGAGGTGGTAATAGGACTAGCGAACTAGGCAACAGTAGGTATCTATTTCCCTGTTCAGGAAAATTTTACAGAGAGTCTGGGTTTTCGGGGACCCTGTAACTGCTTTAAAGTAAACAATATCAGCTTAGGAGAAATTAGACGACCAACGGCGATACTATTGCATCCTATGAGAAGCACGAGGTAAAAATGGGAGAGCGAAGAAAAGCTAGGCGCTATGAGGTTTACCTACCGGTGCAAGTTTGCCTGGCGCGTCACCGTCCCGCCGACTTCCACACGGGCCAGCTTCGCGACGTCTCTCGCAGCGGTATTTTCTTCCATTCACACGTCCCGCTCGATCCCGGAACGCACGTTGAACTCACCTTCTCTCTCCCTGGCGAGAAAGAGCGTGGCACGGCCGTCCTCGTTCGAGCCAGCGCCAAGGCGCTCCGCGTAAACGCGCTGCCCGGCGAAATTTCTCCGCTCTACGGCGTGGCAGCAACAATCGATCGCCTTGATTTCGTCCGGCCGGTGGTTTCATCGGCTGCATAGCGTCGTTCGCAATCGCTGACCTGAACTCGAAATTCCCTCACTTGCTTCGGATTCTTCCCTTCGTCAATCTCCATCCCGGATACAATCGCTCGCGACTGGGAATCGTCTTTCAATGGCGACGCAATCTCTCAATACCGAGGAAGTGGAACGCTTGCTCCTCGGCGCTCTGTGCACGGGGCCATTGACGCTTGAAAATCGCACCGACACACTTCGCCGCCTCGCTGATCACAACTGGATTCATCCTGACCATCGCGTAATCTACGAAGCCCTGCGGCGTTCGCGCCAGCGCCACTCGGCAGCCTTGCGCGAGCATATCGTCGCAGAAATCACGCGCCTCGGCTTTCCGGACATCGAAGTGGAACCATTTTTCAATCCCTGCACTCTAACGAAAGCTGAAATCGCGGGGCTCGCAAACACTTTGCTGTCTGCGGGCCCTGACCTCGCACGCCAGAAATGAACGCGCGCACTCTCCGCTACTTCACAATCGCCGACGTAACCCTGCTGCCCGCCTTTATTCTGTGGTTCATTTGGCAATTGCAATTCACCGCTCGATGGACGTGGATAGTTTTTGTCGCGTGGATGATTTTTAGTTTCGTGCTGCATCGCGACACGCCGAAGACGCTCGGTTGGCGCGCAGACAATCTATGGCCCGCAACGCGACAGGCCTTGCTTTTTTTCGGTGTGATGAGTGTAGGCTTGCTCGCAATCGGCGCGTCACTTCGAGCGCCATTGCGCTTGCCGCCAAATCTGATCTCCTGGCATCGCCTGTGGAGTTACTTCGCGTTCTGCGTGCTCCAGCAGGTGCTTCTCAATTCACTGGTGCACAACCGCATGCTTTCACTCGTCACGCGGCAATGGCTTGCAGCCATATTGACGGGACTTATCTTCGCCGCGTGCCACTGGCCGAATCCGGTGCTCGTGCCGCTAACACTGATCGGAGGCACCGCCATGGCCTGGATGTTCGGCCGCTACCGCAACATCATTCCACTCGCCATAGGCCAGGCAATTCTAGGCTCGCTGATTTTCTGGGCTTTCCCGCTGGCGTGGCATCACCATTTGCGCGTTGGCCCGGGCTACTACTCCGCATGGCCACTTTAGTGGGCCGCCACCGCTTTCCTCGACGACACTTTCTTCAACGCAAACGCAATCGGCACCGTCGCGAAGCATAGCAGCGCCAGATACCGAAAATCGTCAATGTACGACCACAGCGAAGCCTGCGTATCGATCGCGCCCTCGAGCAGCTTATACGTCCGGTGCAGCGCATCCACCGGGTCGGTGTGCTGGTTCATCAGCCCATGAAATCCGTCAATCGCGTGCTGCAGCACCGGATTCTGCGGTGAGAACGAATGCGACAGCTCGGTGCGATGCAACTGCTCATGGCGCGAGACGATCGTATTCACAATCGAAATTCCCACGCTCCCGCCCACGTTGCGAAATAAATTGTAAAGGCCGCTCGCGTTTCCTATCTGGTTGTCGGGCAACGACCCCATCGCCAGCGTCGCTAGCGGCACGAACACAAAACCGATAAAAAATCCGCTCACCGCCACCGCCCAGAACATGGACCACTGCCCCACGTCCAGCGTCATGTGCCCGAGCCATAAATTCGCCACCGCCACGCCGCCAAAACCCACCGCGATTAGCTTCCGCCCATCGAATTTTGAAAGCAGGTACCCAACGAGCGGCATTGCGAAAATGGCTCCCACTCCACGCGGCGCCACGGCAAGCCCGGCCGCCAGTGCGGTGTATCCCAGCAGCGTCTGATAAAAAAGCGGCAAGATCGTGATCATCCCGTAGACCACCGCGCCAAAAATCGCGATCTGCAGGCATCCCACCGCGAAATTTCGATTCAGCATGATTCGTAAATCCACCAGCGGTTTCTTCATCTTCAATTCGCGCCATAAGAACGCAATGAACGCCATAATCAGAACCACCGTCGCCCAGCGAATCCACGTGGCGCCAAACCAGTCGTCTTCCTGCCCCTTATCCAAAATTATCTGCAGCGCGCCCAACCACACCGCCAGCAAACCAAGCCCGATCGCATCCAGCTTCCCCACAACCGCCTCGCGAATATATTTCGGGTCCACCACCAGCCGCGAAATCAGGATCACCGCCAGAATCCCAATCGGAATATTGATATAGAACGCCCACCGCCAGCTGTAGTTCACCGTGATCCATCCGCCCAGCGTCGGCCCCAGCACCGGCGCCACCACCACGCCGAATCCAAACGCCGCCATCGCCTGCCCGCGCTTCTCCGGCGGAAAACTTTCCAGCAGAATCGCCTGCGAAAGCGGCTGCAGCGCGCCCCCTCCCGCGCCCTGCACTGCCCGCGCAATCAGAATCATCGGCAAACTCGTCGCCGCCCCGCACGCAAACGACGAAATCGTGAAAATAATGATGCACACCACCAGGAAATTCTTGCGCCCGAATTTCTGCGCGAACCATCCGCTCGCCGGCAGCACAATCGCATTCGCCACCAGATAACTCGTCAGCACCCACGTCGCTTCGTCGTTCGTCGCCGAGACGCTCCCCGCAATGTACGGCAGCGCCACCGCCGCAATCGACGTGTCCAGCACTTCCATAAACGTCGCCAGCATCACCGCGGCGGCAATGAACCATGGATTCGTTTGGACGAAAGGAGGAGGAGTGGATTCGTTGGCCATGAGCGAGCGCAATCCGCGCTTGAACTGTAGAGTTATCCGCGGCGCGATTCAATACAGCATTCCGTCGCGGCCGCGGCAGAGCGGCAAAAAGTGAGGCTACTGCGATTACGTATAATAGATGCGCGAGCCTGCGCGAGCGACGCAAAATGAAAATGCGCCTGGTCTGGGAATTAAATTGTCAGGTCAGCTGTTACTGCGAGGAAGCCAGAAGTCCGCATCAGCCGCAGAAAATTCCACTGCGATCTCCGCCTTGCCGCGCCCGCGACGGCTCGCCTGCACCACCCGGCATTCGCGCTCAGCGTCGTTCAGCATATTCACCAGAAATAACCGCTGCCCTTTTGCCACCGCGGTTCCAATCACAAACGAACATCCGTCGTCGTTGATGTCCGCCGTCTCCGTCTCTTCATGGAACGGCTGCTTCTCAGAATCCGAGCCGTAAACAAGCACCGGCACCGGCTGTCCCCACCTCTCACTGCGACGCCGATCCGCCCCATCCGAGTTCAGGTGCGCCGGCACCACAGCAGCCGAATCCGCATCCGCGCCTGCGCCAGACAAACCGCCCGCCTGCTTGCGCCCCTTCGCGCGCGACCGTTCATTCTCCGCCTGCTTCAACGCATCCCAAATGCGGCTCACCGCGGCTCCAGTAATCGCCAAAATATCAGCCTACTCTACAATAAACCGACTCCCCGCGCCGCAGCCGCCGCCCACTGCTCTTCTCTCCGTATGCGTTACTGTACGCCGCACTGTCCCTTCGCACAGGTTCCAGCTGCTACGCCCCGCATCCGCGCCGCCTACTTTGGCTCCAGCACCAGCGGCAATCCATTTTTCGGATTACCGATGATCACCACTTTCGCGTTGTTGCTCGCCGCCAGCCGCTCCGTCGCCTCAATTCCCTTCCATTCGAGCAGCTGCTGGCTGATGCCCTGCGCCACAGTCGTCTGGAAATCGCGGATTCCCTGCGCCTCGATTCGCTTGCGGTCCGCTTCCTGCTTTTCTTTCTGCAAAATGAACGCCATGCGCAGCGAATCCTGCTCCGCCTGCTGCTTCGCTTCGATCGATCCCTTCAGCATCTGCGGCAACTGAATATCCCGCAGCAGCACGCTCTGTACTTCCACGCCACGCGCCCCCAACTGCCCCACGAGCTCCTTGGTAATCTGCTGGGCAACTTCTTCGCGCGCGCCGGTGTAAAGCGCATTCGCGCTGTGCTGCGAAGTCACAGCCCGGATCGTCGAGCGCAAATTGGGCTCGACCACCACTTCCACGTAGTTCGGCCCAATCGTGCGGAATACTTCAGCCGCCTTCTCCGGGCTCAAGCGGAACAGCAGCGACGTGTCGAGCGTCATCACCAGCCCCTCGTCCGACGGCACGCTCGCCGTCTCCTTCAGCTCCTGCGTGCGAATCGACATCGTGTTGTTCACCTTGAACGGATTCACAAAATGCGTGCCCTCGGGCAGGACGTCGCCCGTCACGCGCCCGAACAGCGTCAGCACCCCGACGTGCCCAGACGGCACGTACGCCACCGACGCCCACACAAGGATCAAAATCAAAATCGCGAGCAGCACAAACCCAAGTTTCTGCGGCAGCCCCGAACCATATCGATGCAGCATATCTTCAGCATCCTGCGAGCGAAACGCGCTCATAGTCACCTCCAGTGACGTACCCTTCGCGCTAGCCCTAACCAGCGCGCCGCCATTCTACCCGTGTCGTCGCCTTTCAGTAGCACGCGTCCGCCGGCAGGCGGCACTTGAAAATGTCGCCTGTGCCAACGCACCAACACAGCGCAAGTCGCCAATCCTTGGCACACCCGCACGAATCTCGTTCTTTTAGTTTCTTGCCCTACAGATTCAAATCCGAATACTTCTCATCCGTCACGTCAGCGCCCGCGCCGCAATCTTCGCCGCCGTCTGCCCGCGCGGATTCACCCACCGCCCAGCCACCGCCCACCCGCACTTCGGGCACCGCCCATCGCCCGTCAGCCGATTCTTCATCACGCTGTGCCACGACCGCTCCACCAGCACCGCCTTGCACGAAGGACACACCGTATTCGCCCCATCGCTATAAATATTGCCTTCATACACGTAATGCAGCCCCGCCTCGAGCGCAATCCGTCGCGCCGCGTGCAACGTCTCCGCCGGCGTCCGCGGCTTATCCTGCAATTTGAAATCGGGATGAAACGCCGTGAAGTGCAGCGGCACATCCGGCCCCAGATTCTCGAGAATCCATTCCGCCAGCTGCGCGCGATTCCGCCGGCGCGTCATTCAGCGTAGGAATCATCAGGTTCGTAATCTCGAACCACACATTCGTCTCGTTCTTCAGCCACTTCAACGTGTCGAGCACCGGCTGCAAATGCGTCAGCGTGATCTTCCCGTAGAAATTCTCGGTGAACGCCTTCAGGTCGATATTCGCCGCGTCAATGTGATCGTAAATATCGTGAAACGCTTCGTAGGTGATGTATCCGTTCGACACCATCACCGTGTTCAGCCCGTATTCTTTCGCAGCGGCGCAGATGTCGATCACATACTCGCCCCAGATCGTCGGCTCGTTATATGTAAATGCAATCGAAGGGCACCCGTTGCGAATCGCCAGCAGCACCACATCCTCAGGCGGAATGTACGACGAGTTCACCTGGTCCGACCGCGACTTCGAAATGTCCCAGTTCTGGCAGAAGAAGCAGCCCATGTTGCACCCGGCCGTCCCCATCGAAAATATTTTCGTCCCGGGCATAAAATGATTGAGCGGCTTCTTCTCAATGGGATCAATCTGCAACGCAGCAGGATGCGCATACCCCAGGCTGTAAAGCTTCCCGCCCTCATTCGCGCGAATGTAGCAGAACCCAGCCTGCCCCTCGCCAATATGGCAATGCCGCGGACAAAGGTAACAGTGCACTTTGCCGCCAGCCTCAGCCTCCCACCAGCGAGCCTCGTGCAACGCCTCGGATTTTTGCAGAATCTTCAGCCCCGACATTTTTGCCTAAGCCTTTGGAGACATTATACGCCCGTGCGACGGGCCTAGCATGTTGCCTTGTGACTGTCGTGACTCACAGCTTGGCACTAACGCGGTTTGCCGTTCTCACGCCCCTTCGATCCTACCGCTTGACAGGCAATCGACCCTACGACGCGTCTCTTCATATTTACTTGCATTAACGGTCTTTATTAATTATGGTTAACTATCATGCTTCGCAGAGCCTTGCTGGCACTTCTAGTGATCGCATCGTTCGATTTGTGCACCCCCGAGCCGGCTTTCTCGCAAGGCGAGACCACCAGCGCAATCGTAGGGGAAGTGAGGGATGTAAGCGGCGCCACCGTGCCAAATGCCATCGTGACAGTGACAAATAAGGAGACCAGCCTACGTCGAAACGCGAGCACCGATGACGCCGGCCGCTTCAATTTTCCGCAACTGAAACCCGGTACGTATATCGTCAGAGTTGAAGCGGTGGGATTTGAGCCGCAGGAGAATGATTCTGTAATTTCCGCATTGGGCCAGAAGCAGAACGTCGACTTCACGCTGCAGGTCGCGCAATCGAAACAGACCGTCGAGATACGCAGCGATACGCCGATCCTGAATCCCGAGAACGCGAATACCTCCACCACTCTCAGTGCTCACACACTCGAGAATCTTCCCAATCCGGGCGGTGATCTAACTTACCCGCTGCAATTCGCTGCCGGCGCGCTTATCAATACCGCCGGCAGCGGCAATGACTTTGTCGGAGGCACGAATGGCTACGGCAACGTGGAGTTCAATGGCCTGCCCGCTCTCTCGAACGGTTACATTGTAGACGGCCTGGAAACAAACGACCCGCTCACGAATCTCAATAGCGGCCTCTCCACAAATCTCGTTCTCGGCTTGAACTCGATCTCAGAAGTAACTGTCAACACGCTGTCCTACGCCGTCGATCAGGGCCGCTACGGGGCATCGCAGGTGAATTACGTCACGAAGTCCGGCTCGAACGAATTTCACGGCAACCTGTACGAGCTATGGAACGGTTCCCGCTTCAACGCCGCAAATTATTTCACCAATGCGACGCCGGGCAATCACAAGCCGCGCTCGACGGTGAACCATTTCGGCGGTAGCGTCGGCGGCCCCATTATTCACAACAAACTTTTTTTCTTCTTCGATAGCGAATGGGTTCGCATCGCCTTGCCCATCGTCACCGCCACCACGGTTCCCACTTCCGCGTTCCAAAGTTACGTCCTGCAGCAGCTTCCCCTCGGTGGCACAGATTCCGTCACCGGCTCGATCTATCAGCCGTCGCCGCAATCGGTGCCCTTCTATCAAAAAATGTTTTCGCTCTACCGCAACACGAACGGTACGCCTCTCGCCGTTCTCGGCTGCCCATTTGATTCCGGCGGCGGCGCGCCCGCGATTCCCAACGACGGAAACGGCTGCGCCAATCGCCAAAGCGTCTCTCATTCGAGCGACGATCACGAACAAGTCCAGACCGTCCGCATCGATTACAACATCAACGACAAGAACACCACGTGGTATCGCTTCCAGACCGACAACGGGCTCCAGGCCGCCTACACCGATCCCATCAATCCGCTTTTCAACGCACTTTCCCCGCAGCCGCTCTATTCCTTCGCCGCGGGCTATACGCACGTCTTTTCGCAAAACCTCGTCAATTATTTCAATCCCGCCTTTTCCTGGTACGGCAGCCTCTTCGGCCCCAGCGATTTCGACAAAACGCTCGCCGCGTTTCCGATCGTCCTTCAAGGACTCGGCGCGAATGCCCCGTTCACCACCATCGGCGGTCTCGACAACACCTGGGTCCAGGGCCGCCGCGCCTCGCGCTTTTTCATCAACGACAACCTCGCCTGGAGCCACGGCGCGCACGAACTCCGCTTCGGCACCAACACGCGCATTTTTCGCCTCAACGATTTCGACTTCGGCCAAGGCTCCGTTCCCACCGTCACCTACACCACGCTGCCGCAATTCATCTATGGCGTCGCCTCGACGGCTACCAAAACTTTCCCCACCTCGCCCAACGAGCCCTTTAATTTCCTGAATCTCGATCTCTACGCGCAGGACACCTGGAAAGTCACAAAAACGCTCACGTGGACCTTCGGGCTCCGCGACACGTTGAACTCCAATCCCCTGAATCCGCATCAGCACATCGCGCGCCTGCGCGGCTCGTTCGATTCCATCTCGCACGACGTGAATCAACCGCTCAACGCCGCGATTCAAACCGGCCTCGGCAATATATTTTCTTCCACGCCGCTCGCCATTCTTCAGCCGCGCACCGCCATCGCATGGCAATTCGATCCCAAGTCCGTCCTGCGCGCAGGCTTCGGAATTTTTAGTGACATCCTGCCCGGCAGCGTCGTCGATGGAGTCGGCGTGAATCCGCCGTACGTGAAAACTTTCCAGGGCGGCTTGCTCGGCACGGTCGGCGGCACCGAAATCGCGCCCGGCGTTCCCAATAGCGCCGTGGACGCAACCGTTGCCGCCAACAACACGTTCACCCAAGGATTTCCGGCGGGCCAGCTCTCATGCCCGCCTGGACAAGCGGCTTCTGGAACTTGCCTTCCGCCCGCCGCGATCACCGCCGTTCCCAGCGGCAAACTTCACGCGCCTTACTTCATGGAGTGGAGCCTCGGCGTCGAACGCCAGTTCGGAACCACGGGTAGCGTCCACCTGCAATACGTCGGAACCCGCGCCGTCAATCAGCCGTATCTCACGCAGGTGAACGGCTTCCAGACCGTCTGCGACGGCTGCTTCGCTCCCTTCCCGTATGTCAATCCCGTGGATCCGACGGATCCCCGATTTCAACCCGCTGATTCCAGATTCGGCGCCGTCACTCAGCTGGCCACCGGCGCGAACAGCCACTACAACGGCCTGCAGCTCACCGCGCAGAAGCGCCTCAGCCACGGCCTCACCGGTCAAGTGAACTACACGTTCAGCCGCTGCATGGACACGGTCTCCAATGGCGGCTTTCTGCAATTCTCCGCCGGCGGAATTCTCTCGCCGCTTCCCGGCGATCTGGCGCGCGACTACGGCCCTTGCGACTACGACATCCGCCACAATCTCAACGCCCAGTACTCCTATCAATTCCCGTCTAAGGTCCAGAATCATCTCCTCGGCCACGCGCTCAACGGCTGGCAAGTCTCCGGCACTTTCTTCTGGCATAGCGGCATTCCGTTTTCCGTCCTCAGCACACCCTACTCCGCATCGTGCCAGCAAGAGCCGAAGAAGACCTGCGGCATCGTCAACGGCAGCGGCCCGCAATTCGCCAGCGTCGTCCCCGGCGTACCGCTCTACGATCACAATCCCATTTCAGGTGTCACTCAGCCGGGGACTCTTCAGTGGCTCAATCCTGATGCTTTCGTCTCGACAGTGAATCCGATGACGGGCACGTGCCTCAGCGCCGACAGCCCCGCAAATTGCCAGTTCGGCACGCTAGGCCGCAACGCGCTGCGCGGCCCCAACTTCGCTTGGAGCGATTTCTACCTCACCAAGTGGTTCGCTGTCACTGAGCGCGTGAAGCTGCGCTTCGACGTCCAATTCTTCAATGTGTTCAATCATCCAAACTTCGGCCTGCCCAACATGGTCCTCGCCGGCATCCCCGGCAAACCCACCACCCAGACCGGCTTCGGCGCCCTCACCTACACCACTTCTCCACCAACGGGACTCCTCGGCGTAGGCCTCGGCGGCGACAGCACGCCCCGCATGATCGCCTTTCAATTGCGCCTCGAATTCTAGCCTTTGCCTTCCCCGTCCCGCGCCCCTCTCCCCCGTTGTCATCCCGAGCGGAGCGAGGGATCTGCAGTCGGTTTTGTAGGGTCGCTGCTTGCTGCCCCCGCCTTTGCCTTTGTTGTTGCAGTTCGGATGTAGCTCAAGGTGGGAGCCCCTTGCTTTAGCATGGGGAGTTGGACTTCAGTCCAGCGCAACTACGAGCGCATGTCTCTTCGTGGGCCTTCCCCGTCCCGCGCCCCTCTCCCCCATTGTCATCCCGCTTGCCTGAGGAACGAAGGGAGCGCAGCGCGGTTCTTGCGTCCCGTACGCATTTTGCGGGGCAAGGCGCGCAAGCCAAGTCGGGGCTTCAGCCCCGGGATTCGCGAAGGCCCTGCCCCTCGCCAATATGGCAATGCCGCGGACAAAGGTAACAGTGCACCTTGCCGCCGGCTCAGCGTCCCACCAGCGAGCTTCGTGGGCAACCTCGCGCAGCTCCAGTGTGTTCGAGCTTCCGGTTATTCTGCTGCTAGATTAACCCGCTTGGCTGCCTCGTCCCATTGCTTCTGGTCCTCGGCGCTCATCGGGGCGGGCTTCAGGTTCACGGTCACTTTCACCAGCTTGCCCGTAAAGCGGAACGGTACCTGGTAATCCTTGTCGTCCACCGATGTTCTTGTATCGACGCCAACATCAAACGTCTCGTCGATCGTCATGAGGAACGGAATGGTGTGCGGAATTGTCTTGCTGTCCACTTGCTGTCCATCAACCGAGAGAACACCGCTTCCGCCTTTGCCGAAGCCGGGGCCGTCATACTTGAAGTCAAATACGATCGTGTGCTTGCCGGGCGCAAGAGGTTGCTTGCCCTCCCAACGGAAACGCTCCAAATCGACCAGGTTGTAGGTAAAAACCGGTTTTCCCTTCAGCAAGTAGAGACCGTAGCCACCGAAGCGGCCGCCCTCGGTGACGAGCATCCCCTCCGCACCGCCTTCGGGAATTTCCACCTCAGCGGTGATGCTGTAAGACTTGTTCAGGATGCTGGGAGCGTCGCCAGGCGGCAGACCAGCTATCTCGCCGGGGTAGGTGAAGAGGGTCCGTCCAGCAGTCGCGCTCGGCCGCGGCGTAATCAGGCGCGGCAGGACTGAATTGTCCAATGGGAGCACGTTGTATTTCGTCGCTTCTACCAGGAACAATTCCTTCAAATCACGCAACTTGTCCGGATATTTGGCTGCGAGGTCGTTGGACTCCGAATAGTCGTCTGCGATGTTGTAAAGCTCCCATTTATAACCGTCGACCACATCGGGCAACTTGATTGTCCCGAGCATCCAGGGAGGAGCAGGCGGGGTGGTGGCTGCTATCCATCCTTCGTGATAGATGGCACGGTTACCCATCATTTCGAAATACTGCGTCGTGCGCGTGGAGGGCGCGTTCGCACTGGCCTTGTCGAAGGTGTAGTCCATGCTTACGCCTTCGATCGGCTTCTGGGCGATGCCGTTAACCATCGTCGGCGCCTGGATGCCTGCGGCATCCAGAATCGTGGGCACGATGTCAATCATGTGATGAAACTGAGGCCGGATACCACCAGCGTCTTTAATACGATTGGGCCACGCGATTACCATGCCCTGCCGCGTACCTCCGAAATGCGACGCGATTTGCTTCGTCCATTTGAATGGGGTATCAAACGCCCACGACCACGCCACCGACATGTGCGGGTACGTCGCAGCGGAACCCCATAAGTCATAGGCTTTCATCTGCGCAGGGACAGGGATTTCGAGAATTCCGTTGTAAGCGGTCATTTGGTTCGGCGTGCCGAGAAGTGTGCCTTCGGCGCTGGGGCCGTTGTCGCCGCTGATGTAGATGATCAGCGTGTTGTCGAGCTTGCCCATGTCATCAACCGCTTGAATCACGCGCCCAATCTCGTAGTCGGTATAGGCGGCGTACGCTGCGAATACCTCCGCCTCGCGTGCAAAAAGCTTCTTATTCTCTGCTGGTAGCGAGTCCCATTTCGGCAGAACGTCGTCGGGCCACGGGGTTAGTTGGGTATTCGCCGGAATCACGCCGAGTCGCTTCTGGTTGGCAAAGATCTGTTCGCGTAGCTGGTTCCAACCCATATCGAACTTGCCCTTGAACTTATCAATCCATTCCTGAGTGGGCTGGTGCGGCGAGTGCGTGCCGCCGGGAACGTAGTACAGGAAAAACGGTTTGTCCGGCGCGGATGCATTGAGTTCTTGCAGGTGTTTGATCGCGTCGTCGGCTAGATCGGTGGTGAGGTTGTAGCCTGGCTTCCCGATCCATGGAAAGACTTGTTCAGTATTGCGGAAAAGGTATGGCGTCCACTGGTCGGTCTCACCGCCCATGAACCCGTAAAAATATTCAAAACCCATTCCGCTGGGCCATTGGTCAAAGGGGCCTGCCGCGCTGTATTGATAGGTGGGAGTGTTGTGTTCCTTGCCAAACCACGACGTTGCGTAACCATTCTCCTTCAAGATCTCGCCGATGGTGGCCTTGTCCGGCCCAATGATGGAATCGTAGCCAGGATAACCGGTGGCTAACTCTCCAATCACTCCGAAGCCCACGGAGTGATGGTTGCGACCGGTAATCAGCGCAGCGCGTGTGGGTGAGCACAGCGCGGTTGAATGAAACTCTGTGTAACGCAATCCCATCTTCGCAATCCGGTCCATCGTGGGCGTCGGGATCACACCGCCGAATGTGCCTGTTACGCCATAACCCTGATCGTCGGTCATGATGAGCAGCACGTTCGGGGCACCCTTAGGAGGCACAATCTTCGCAGGCCAGCAGGACTTGGAATCGGTGGCGTTGAGATTGATGACGCCGCCGAACTCCGGCGGAGGAGACGGAACATACTTGCCGTCGATGGTCGTAGTGGCGCTGGTGGAACACGGGGCACCGGATGTCTGCGTCTGCTGCGCACGTACCGGCGTCGAGATCGTCACAAACATGGTGATAATCGCACCTAGATAAAACAAGCCACGGCCCTGCCGCATCTTCTCGATACTCTTCATGTGACGTATCCCTCTTTTCCGTCGTGTGATCCGGTTGTTCCAGACCGCAATCAGACAAGCTCTCACGATAGACGTACCCCGCCTCAGAGTGACCGGATTCACTCGGGAAGATAGTGATGGAATGTCTCGCTGTGTACTGTCAAAAGTGACAGGGTCCGCCTACGTCGCCCACGCAGTGAAACGCATCAATTAGGTAGTTAAACCGAGCTACGCGAACCTCACCCGCAGGTCGGCTCTACGCGGTTATTCAGATATACAATAACCCTAATAGTAACTAAACGGCCGGTGGCCGTTTCTCGTTTTGCCGGCTGCCCCACTTTTCATTGGCTCGTCGAAGGGGTCGGATTGATTTGCGATCTAGAAAAAGAGTTGAACTCGCTCTCCGATTGTCCACTTTTTCTCTTCCGATTCCCTTTCTCCACAGGCCCGCATGGTTGCTAATGACCACCGTTGGACATCTAGCAAATCGTAGACTTACTGGACGCTCCTGCTAGAATCGCGGCCTAGAGGAAACCTCACTTGCAGCGACTCTATCTAGGTATCGTTTGCGGTTTAGTGTTCGGCGGAATAGATATCGCGATGATGATTCCCCTGAGCTTTCCAGACAAGAGAGCCGCGATGCTTGGCGCGTTCATCGCTCGCTTCGCGCTTGGATTCGTTATCTGCAATATCAAACTCCCGTGGCCGGGTTGGGTGGTCGGATTGGTCCTCGGCATCCTGCTAAGTCTGCCCGATGCGATTATCACCAAAGCCACGATTCCGATTCTTGCATCGGGTGCAGTGGGCGGAACGATAATCGGCTGGCTTGCTTCAAAATACGGGCGCTAAATCAAAAAGTACGGGCGCTAAATCAAAATGAGTCACTACCGCGTAGTTATTCAGATATACAACCGCCCAAATCCATGCTACCATTGCCCGTTTTTATATGATGACAAAGACGTCACTATCGGACGGCAGGCGCACTCGACCGCGATTCGCGGCCCCCACCCCAACCCCGCCCAAATTCCTAATAGGAACAATCGAACAATCAGAAAATCACTCAACTCCCTCAAAACAAACGACAAACCCAAATCCTAATGGACACAAATCACGCTTTTCGCGTCCCGCTCCTCCCCGCGCGATCGCAGAATCGCCGCAGCGAACGCGCCTCGCGCATCCGCCACGTCGCATCGCACTTTGCAGAATCTCGAGACCGCTGTCCGGTCTCGTACCGCTTGCGCAGCCCCACCCGCGCAACCTCGATTCGCCGCAGCGAACGAGCGCTCCCCGTCCGCCGTGGCGGATCGCAGCTTCGGTAATCTCGAGACCGTCATCCGGTCTCGTACCGCTTGCGCTGAGTCACCTGCGCAAGAAAACGTCAAGGAGGGGATTCATCCCCTCCATACACGGCCGTCGAACCAGTTCCCTACCTTTTGCGCTGGCTCACCCGCGCAACGCGCAGAGCGCGCGTTCGCGCTCAGCGGCGAAGTCAAAGACGCCGGCCGGAGGCCGGCGGTACAAAAATCCAGCACTCGCCACTGAAATCCTAATCGCAAATCTGGAATTAGAATTCGGACTAACTCACACAAAACTCAGCCCACTAAGAATTTCTAATCGCAAATATTTTGCGATTTTTTATTCTGATTTTTCGCGCGCCGATTTCAACGAGACCGCTGGGCGCGGCGGCGGGTGGCAACCCAGTCGAGGAAGCGCTCCATGCGGGCGCGTTCGCGCCACATCAGGGTGAAGAATTTGCGGGCGTTAAGGTTGGCGGCTTCGTGGCCGAAGAAAGTTTCCATGCGCCATTGGATATAAGGCGAGGCCCAGGGACGGAGGCGGTAGCCTTTGGAGATGATCCAGTAGTAGCGGAGGGCGTTCAGCATGTGGCGGAAATTTGAAATGGGGAAATTGAAATTGCGGAGCGTCCCGTCCAGCGCCGACTCGGAGGCGATGATAGAATCGGCGCGGGAGCGATGGGAAAAGGATGACGGAAGCGACGAGCGCCGAGGATCATTACTACGCCGGGATTGATTTCTTCGGCGAGGGGAAACTGGACGCGGCGATTGCGGAATATGAGCGCGCGATTGCGCTCGATCCTAAATTTGCGGACGCGCTGCATGGTCTGGCGCAAGCATACTACGCGAAGGAAGATTTTGACCGGACGATCGAGGCGGCGCGGCGGATTCTGGAGATCGAGCCGGAGGATATTCTGGCGTGGACGACTGTGTCGCGCGCGTATCAGCGCAAGGGGATGGTGCCGGAGGCGGAGGAGGCTGGGAACAAAGCGCGCGTTCTAGGTTGGAAGAAGGAGTTGCGCGAGCAGAAGGCAAAGGGCGGAGCGTGATGTGACGCAGCGCTCGTGGCTAACGCCGAGGGCAAGCGTCACGCTGAGATCCTTCGACTGCGAGTCGGCCGTCCCGCAGGAGCGGGACGAAAAACAGAAGCGGCCGACTCTCCGCTCAGGATGACGACGTTGTTTGCAGCGGACGCGATGTTAGGGGGCGCCGTGTCGGGTCGCACGACGCACGGCTTCGGCTACCAGTTCGGCATTGCTCGCGGCCGGGGTGCCGCTGGGGAGCGTGAGGATGTCTTCAAAGCCGACGCGCGTGTCGTAGCCACGCACCGCGGCTGCGTCGAGCAGTTCCCATGCTGTTGCGTCGACGCCGTGGAGCAGCAGTGGAAGCTGCACGCCACCGGCCTTGAGGGCTGCTTCGATGGCGGACACATTTGCGAGCGCGCTATCGGCTGAGTTTTCTTGCGGCTCGAGGAGGATGCGCAGGCAGCGCGGCGCGAGCCCGCTGGCGACGAAGGCTTCGGCGCCGGGCAGGTCGCTCACTCCGGCTTCGATGCCCATGCCGCGCGAGAGCAGAAGCTGGGCAAGTTCCACCGCGCCTTCTTCCTTGAAATTTACCGAGGCGAAATCTGGCAGCGCCTTCCACTCGGAGACCATTTTGTGACGCAGTGCGGTGTCGTTGAGAATCCATGCGCCGGTGCTGACGCCGAAAGGCGTTCCTGGAATTGCTTCGCGTACCGCGCGCACGGCGGCGGTGACGTCGGACGGCGCTAGACTTTCGCGGCCGTCGGGTCCGCGGACGTGGAAGTGAATCGCGCCAGCGCCTGCGGCGACCGATTCGCGTGCCGCCTGCGCTAGACTCGTCAGGTGATTGCGGGATCGCCGGATGCTGGCTGCGAGTGCGTCCGCCGTTCAATGCGGCTTCGATGAGCATGAATCCTGACCTGGTAGGAATAGAAAAGGGCCGAGTCGGCTTGGCTCGGCCCCTTGCTGTTTTGAGAAGCGTTTGCTGCTTGCAACTTGGGGCACAGGCAGGAATGCCTGTGCTACCTAACTGCTAGAGCGCGCTGCAGACGGATTTTACTTCGGTGTAGTTCTTCAGGACCTCGTGGCCCATTTCGCGACCCCAGCCGGATTGCTTGTAGCCGCCGAATGGTAGGGCGGCGTCAAAGACGTTGTAGCAATTGATCCAGACTGTGCCGGCTTTCAGCTTCGACGCGATCGCGTGTGCTTTCTTCACGTCGCGGGTCCAGACGCCTGCGGCCAGACCATAGACTGTGTCGTTGGCGCGGTTGACGATCTCGTTCATGTCGCTGAACGGCGTGGCGGTGACGACGGGGCCGAAGATTTCTTCCTTCACCACCTTCATGTTGTCATTGGTGTTCACGAGGACGGTGGGCTTAACGAAATAGCCCTTGTCGCCTTCGCGTGAACCGCCGACGGTGGCCTTCGCGCCTTCCTTGATGCCCGATTCGAGATAGCCGCAAACGCGATTGAGTTGCTCTTCGGAGACGAGCGGGCCGAGATCGCTCTCGGGGTCGAGTCCGGGACGGACGCGGATTTTCGAGGCGGCCTGCGAGATGCCGTCGACGACCTTGTCGAAAATCTTCTTTTCGACGAAGAGACGCGAGCCGGCGCAGCAGCACTGGCCCTGGTTGAAGAAGATGGCCATGGAGGCACCGGGGATGGCGGTTTCGAGATCGGCGTCGTCCATGACGATGTTGGGCGACTTGCCGCCGAGTTCGAGCGAGACTTTCTTCAGGTTGCCGGTCGCGGCGTGGACGATGAGTTTGCCGACTTCGGTTGAGCCGGTGAAGGCGATTTTGTCCACGTCCATGTGGGCGGCGAGTGCGGCGCCGGCGGTTTCGCCGTAGCCGGGAACAATATTCACGACGCCATCCGGGAAGCCGGCTTCCTGAATCAGTTCGCCGAGACGGAGAGCGGTGAGCGGCGTCTGTTCGGCTGGTTTGAGGACGACGCAGCAGCCGGTGGCGAGCGCTGGGCCGAGTTTCCAGGCGGCCATCAGCAGCGGGAAATTCCACGGAATGATCTGGCCGACGACGCCGACGGGTTCGCGAACTGTGTAGGCGTGATAGCTGCCCTGGCGCGCGAGTCCCATGGGAATCGTGTTGCCTTCGATCTTGGTGGCCCAGCCGGCGTAGTAGCGGAAATGGTCTACGGCGAGCGGGAGGTCAGCGATGCGGGCGATCTTGAGCGGCTTGCCGTTGTCGAGCGATTCGAGCTGCGCGAATTCTTCGGTGTGCTTTTCGATCAGGTCGGCGAGACGCCACATCATGCGGCCGCGCTCGGAGGGCGAAATTTTTGCCCAGGGGCCTTTTTCGAAAGCGGCGCGGGCGGCTTTTACTGCACGGTCGATATCTTCGCGATCGCCTTCGGCGACATTGGCGAGCACTTCACCGGTGGCAGGGTTGTACGTCGGGAAGGTTTTACCAGAAGCGGCGTCAACCCACTTGCCGTTGATGAGCATCTTGCGTTTCTGGGCTACGAAGTTTGTGACCTTATCGTCCAGCTGAACTGCGTGCGTGGCTGTTGCCATTTCTATTCCTCCTCTTGGGATCTGCTTTTTATTATTTTGGGAAATTGTGAGCCTGGGGTGCGGCTCGAAGTGCTTTCTGCGGATTGGGAGTGAACGAGCATTCAGCGCAGTAGCGTTTCTGATTCGGCGGGGCGTACTTTCGCCCGCCAGATTCTGATCGGTGCAAGGCCTATGATAGGCGCGTGGGGCGGTGGATGGCAATAGGCCGAAATTGCTTCGCGTTTGAGGCTTACTTGCGTCGCTTTGCGCGTGATTTCTTTTTCGGGCGGCTCGCGGCGCGGGTTCGATTCTTTTTCGGTGTGGGCCAGGGCGGAGCGAGAGGGTGCTTGGGCTGATACAGACCAAGTTCGGCGCCGCCGGGGAGCGTGATGGAGGTGACGAAACCGAAGCGGGCGTCGGTGATCGGTCTGCTGAATTTTACGCCACGCTTTTCGAGATCGGCGACGGTGGAATTGATGTCGTCGCACAGGAGGTAGAGTTCGTAGTGGCTTCCCTTCTCCGCCGGGTGCATGCCGATTTCGGCCGGCGGGAGGCTGAAGATGAGCCAGCCGTGGCCTGCATCGACGTGGGGGAGTTTGAGTGTGTCGCGGAAGAATGCGCGTATTTCTTCGGCGCGGTCGGAGTGGATCAAAGCGTGGGTGCCGGTGATCATGGTTGGACTCCTTTGGCGAATTGGGTTGCGGACTTCAGGGGCTAAAGCCCATCACCTTTTAATTTTGTTATGTCGCCCCTAAAGGGGCGACCTACAAGGCGTTCCTGATACCAAACAAACTGCGGCGAGTGCGATCCCCTTTTCAGATCGGGTAATGAGTGGGAGTGCGGCGGATTGTGATCCAGCGCAGCTCGGTGAATTCTTCGAGGGCGGCTTTGCCGCCGAAGCGGCCGTAGCCGCTGTCTTTTACGCCGCCGAAGGGCATTTGCGGTTCGTCGTGAACTGTGGAGCCGTTGATGTGGCAGATGCCGGTTTGCATTTGCTCGGCGAAGCGCATGGCTTTGTTGACGTCGCGGCTGAAGATGGCGCTGGAGAGGCCGTACTCGGTGTCGTTCGCGATGCGCAAGGCCTCTTCGTCGGTGTCGGCGATTACGACAGAGACGACCGGGCCGAAAGATTCCTCGCCATAGATTCGCATTTTGGGTGTGACGCCAAAAAGAACGGTAGGTGAATAACAGTTGCCATCGGATTTTCCGCCGCAGAGGACTTTAGCGCCTTTGGCTACTGCATCATCGATCAACTCCTGGACTCGGGCAGCTGCGCCTTTATTTATTACCGAGCCGATCTGCGTGTCGGGTTGCAGCGGGTCGCCGACTCTTAGCGTGCCTGCCTTTGCGGCGAGTTTCTTGGCAAACGTGTCGGCGATTGGCTTTTCGGCGACGATGCGTTCGGTGGACATGCAGATTTGACCGGCGTTCATGAAGGCGCCGAAATTAGCGGCGGCGACGGCGGCGTCCACATCGGCATCGGCGAGGACAATCATAGGGGCTTTGCCGCCGAGTTCGAGCAGGACGCGCTTGAGGTACTTCCCTGCTTTCTCTGCGATGATGCGGCCTACTTTCGTTGAGCCGGTGAAATTGACGCGGCGCGTTTTGGGGTGAGCGATGAGCTCGTCGACGACTTCAGCGGCGTCGGCAGGGGCGTTGGTGATTATATTGAGCACTCCCTTGGGGAAGCCTGCTTCCTCGAAAACTTTTGCGATTGCGAGGTGAGTGCCCGGGGATTCTTCCGAGGCTTTGAGGACGACTGTGTTGCCATACGCGATCGGGATTGCGACGGCGCGCATGCCGAGAATCATGGGCGCGTTCCAGGGCGCGATGCCGACGACGACACCAACTGCCTGGCGTGTGGCCATGGCAACGGTGTCGGGAAGATCCGATGGAATTATTTCGCCGATGAGGCCGTAGGCTTGCGCGGCGGCTTCGCGAAGAAGTCCTGCTGCGAAAATGCAATTGAACATGCCCCAGCCGAAGGTTTCACCAGTTTCTTCGGCGGTCGTGCGGGCGATGTCGGCCTGATGGGAATCGAGAACGTCGGCCGCTTTCAGCAGCAGCTTGCGGCGGACGGCTGGCGCGGTGTTACTCCAGGTGGGAAATGCAGCGGCGGCTGCTTCGATGGCACGCTTGGCATCTTCTCGCTTCCCGGCGGCAACTGTGGAGGCAGGCTTCCCGTTGAACGGATTCGCTTTCTCGTAGGTACCTTTGGCGGCTGCGTCCGTCCATTCCCCGTTGATGAAGAGTTGATGCGTCGTGGTGGTGCGCTGGTCGGTATTTTGATGCATGGAGCCTCCGCGCGGTGAAAGAGTATATTTCAGAACAGGAGAAATCGGGCGGTTTTCCGGCCCTGGCAGATGGAACCGGCGGGCGCGCCAAATCATCTTACATGTATGGGTGGACCCGGTCCTGCGGAGGCACGTTTCCATGAATAGCAGAAAGATGTATTTCAAAGGGCGGCTTGTCGTTGCTTCCATCGCGGTGCTTCTGGCACTCGCGGTTACGGCATTGAAGCGAGATGAGAGTCGCAGAAAAGACGCTGCAGGCGGTGCCGGAACGAGCGCAGCCGAACGCGGCGCAGACAAAATTAGTCCCGTACCGACGGACGGCGAGAAATTCCTAAAGGGCGAAGGCGCCTATGGCGACTGGCGCGAAGATGCGCCGGGTGTAGAGCGGTTGATCACGCCCGCAGATTTGCCGAGGCCGTATGCCACGAAGTCGGCGGACAACGATGCGCATGTGGTATCGCGGCCGAATAATGCATGGCCGCAGGCGCTGCCGGGATTCAAGGTTGATCAGATCGCTACCGGATTGAGCGAGCCGCGGTTGGTTCGAGCGGCGCCGAATGGCGATCTTTTCATCGCGGAGAGTCAGAAGGGACAGATACGTGTTCTGCGCGGAATAGGAGTAGATGGGCGAGCGCAGACGGTGCAGGTGTTCGCCACCGGCCTTAAGAAGCCGTTTGGAATTGCATTCTATCCGCCTGGGGCGAATCCTCAGTTCGTGTATGTGGCGAATACCGGCAGCGTGGTGAAGTTTCCTTATCAAAATGGCGATTTAAAGGCGCGGGGCAAAAAGCAAACTGTGGTGGCGACGATTCCGGGCGGCGGTCTGTTGCACGGAGGCGGGCACTGGACGCGGGATATTGCGTTTTCCGCGGACGGGCAGAAGATGTTCGTTTCCGTGGGCTCCGAATCGAATGTGGACGATGACGCGGCCGAAGATCATCGCGCGGACATTCTGGAATTTAATCCGGATGGATCGGGCGAGCGGATTTATGCGGCGGGAATCCGGAATCCGGTGGGAATCGCGATCAATCCTTCGACAGGAGTGCTGTGGACGTCTGTAAATGAACGTGATGAGCTCGGAGACGATTTGGTCCCCGATTACATCACGAGCGTGAAGGACGGCGGATTTTATGGCTGGCCCTGGTATTACATCGGGGCGAATCAGGATCCACGCCATGCCGGGAAGCATCCGGAGCTGAAGGACAAAGTGATTGTGCCGGATGTGCTGCTGCAAGCGCATTCGGCATCGCTCGAGATGACTTTCTACGAGGGCAAGATGTTTCCGTCCGAATACTCGGGGTATGCATTTGCGGCCGAGCACGGATCCTGGAACCGCGCGAAGAGGACGGGGTACAAAATCATTTGCGTCCCGGTGCACAATGGGAAAGCCACCGGCGAGTACATGGATTTCGTCACCGGATTCGTTACGCCGAACGGAGAGGTTTGGGGACGGCCGGTGGGAGTTACGGTGGCGTCGGACGGCGCGCTGATTTTTACCGATGATGGATCGGATAGCGTCTGGCGTGTGACCTATACCGGGAGCAAATAGCTGAAGGCTTCGACTGCGGGCTGGCGAAATATTTTGTGCGCTGCGACGGCGGCGTTTCTAATTCTTTGTGTGCCCTCACGCGCGCTGGCTCAGGCATCTGCAAAGTCAAAACCGCAGGCAAAGGCGGCGACCGGCGGCAACACTCACGATTGCGGCGGCGGAATCACGGTGCGCTTTTTCCCGGCGCGAGCAGTGCAGGGCGGCTTGCTGCGGCTCGAAGTGCACGGGCCAACGGCGCTCGCCAAGGTGACCGGAGAATGGACTGGGCGCGAAGCCGTGCGTTCAGTTCCCTTCTGGCGCGACGCAAGGTACAAGGGCCTCTTTCACGGCTTCCTTGGCGTCGATCTCGCACATCCTGCTGGAAAATATGAGCTGAAACTCAGCGTGCAACCGGAAGCGAGCGATTCGGTGAGCTGCGCGGTCTCCGTTTCTGTGATGGCCGGTAAATTTCCGGAGGAGAAGCTGACGGTTGCGCCGAAGTTTGTCCAGCCGAGTCCGGAAGACGCGAAGCGGGCCGAAGAAGACGGTGAACGCTTGCGCGCACTCTTCGGCACAGCAACTCCTGACAAATTATGGACCGGGGCGTTTCGCCT
Organism: uncultured Acidobacteriota bacterium; assembly: GCA_963697645.1. GTDB lineage: Bacteria > Acidobacteriota > Terriglobia > Acidiferrales > UBA7541 > Palsa-295. Next base: position 43,956 of record CAVOOU010000004.1, read on the forward strand.
GCCACTGCCCGGCATTCATACGGCGAAGAATTTCGGGCGGCGACGCGTGCTGAACGGCACACCCGGCTCTCCGCACAGCGGCGTGGATATACCTGCGGTGGAAGGAACGCCGATCCATGCTTCGCAGCGAGGGCGGGTGGTGCTGGCCGAGAATTTATATTTTGCCGGGAATACAGTGGTGATTGATCACGGATTGGGCGTGTATACGTTATATGGGCACATGAAAGTGATTGGCGTCCAGGTAGGCGAAACGGTTTCCGCGGGCGCGGTGATTGGTCGCGTGGGAGCGACGGGACGCGTGACCGGGCCGCACCTGCATTGGGGGCTTACTCTGGACGACTCGCGTGTGAATGCGCTCGACATTGTAGGACTGCCGGGAAGCTAGTTGCGCGCGTCAGGCGCCGACCGGAGTGCGGATCGTCGGCGGGCCTGAGACGGCGGCTTTTAAATCCTGCTCGCCATTCACCACTTCCAGCACTCTTTGCGTTACTTCATCATCGATGGACGAGGCTTTCCGCAATTCCACGGGGTAGCGCACGCGGAATTCGAGGCCCTTGTCCGTGAATCGGAGTTGCGGCTCGGGATTAGGGGCTTGCATGTAGATGTCGATGCGGCGCTCGACGTCTGTATGCTGGCGTTCGATGTCCTTGCGATATCCATCGTAAACGGAATTCACGGCTTGCAGAATCTTTTCCTCCACGGATTTGTAGTTGCTGCCAGCGACGATCGGAACAGCGACCTCGTGCCAGGTGTAGTCCGTGCCGGGAATCTGCTTATAGAACGGCACGCCCGCCTGAAAAAAGACGGAATTCGAGAATACGGCGATGCGCCCGGTGGGGTAGAGATCGCCGCCGCTTGCCGCGAGCTCCATGATGTAGAGGCGTACAAGCCCGATATCCACCACGTCGCCCGTGACGCCTGCCACGCTTACACGTTCGCCCACCCGGATGCCATAACGCCCGATGAGAAAGAAATAGGCGGCGATCGATAACAAGACAGCTTGCAGGCCGACGGCAATGCCGGCCGTGACGAATCCCGCAAATGTGGCGAGCGAGCTGAATTCACTCACAAATCCGAGAATGAGAACGATGCCCATCAAGAAGCCGACCACGAAGCGCCGCACGGTGAGGAATTGTCGGCGACGGCGCACATCGGGGATGTAGCGGAAGGTCGCCCTGCGCCACACTTCCGAAAGCAACAAAACGAGTCCCAGCGCGACGACGATCGTTCCCACATGCAGTAGCAAGGAGCGCAGGGCGTAACCCGATTGGCGCGTGATGGACCGGCGCCATTCGAGAAGATTCACCTTACTCTGATCGAGCACGACCACTTCCTGGCTCAAGGGGACGAGTGCGGCGGACAGTGATTTGAATCTCGCTGCGAGAGCGTCGTATTGCGGCTTTAAATTGGCGGCTTGCGCAGAGTTTGAGCCGGCTGCTTGAGTCTGATTCTCGAGGTCCTTGCTCTGCTGAATCGTGGCCTTCATCGCGCTGCGAAGCGGCTGGCGCAGCGCGTCGGCGATATCGCGCACGTTTTGCGTTTCGTTGACGAGCTGATCAATCTCGCGAAGGCTGGTCATTTCGGTATAGAGCGCGCCTGCTTCCCCAATGAGACCACTTGACTTGGAAGTGGCCGCTTGCGTTTGGCTCGCGGCGGGAGCGACCTGCGCGGCTGGCTTGTTTTCGGTCTTTTGGTTGGTGGGGGCGAGGCTGAAAATTTCGGGGACCGAGCGAGCCAGCGCGTCGATGCTTCCTTGCAAGCCTGCGGCTGGCGTGTCATTGCCATTCTCAATGAAGGTTAAGAGCTTGCCGACGGAATCGAGGATGGCGGAGTTTAATTCGATCTGGCCCTGGAGGTTGTCGCGCTGATTTTGGAGCGCGGGTCTGGCGCGAGGCGGTGCGGTGGCGAGCTGTTTATTTACGGAATCGAGTTGGGCTTGGAGATCGGCGAGATGTGCGCTGGTCTTGGCTTTGAACTGGGCGAGATTTTGGCTTTGCGTGGCGCCTTGGGCCGGTTGGCCGTCGCTATCGGTGCTGGGCTGCTGGCCTTGGGCGTTTACGAGGGGCACGGTGGCGCGGGCGGAATCAAATGCGAGGCGGACGGCTTGCTCGGCGAGCGTGCGGGCGTCGCTCTGGTAGATTGCGTCGCTGGCGAAGCCGGGGGGCTGCACTTTGGTGGTGGAGTCGCGGTACCAGGAGATGATGGAGCTGAGGTGGCGGATGATGGCGTCGCTGCTGATGGCGGGCTGGTCGTCGGCGTTTAGCAGGGCGGCGGTGACGAGGCCCAGGCAGAGAATCAAGGATGCGACGATGATGCGTGCTGAAGTGGTCAGCTTAAGGATGAGGTGTGGCTTGTGATGGAATCGAGTTCGAGTTGGCATAGGTCTCGTGTCCGTAGATGAGATTCTGGTGGTCCCTTAAATGTTTGCCGGGCGGGCCGAGAGGAATCGCGTTGGCGATTCTGTCTCTGGGATTATTCTACGCTGTCCGATGCGGGGCGTGTCGCAACTTTTGTGGAATGTGATTATTTAATCGGAGTCGGCATTCGATGGCGCGTGCGGAGAGTTGGCGCGTTCGGGCACGGCATGCCGTGCCCCTACTGAAGAAACTGCGACTGCGAAAAGAACGGTATCATGCGTGCGCCAAGCATTGGCCATCTTCGCGGCGTAGCGGCTTGCGGCACAGGCAGGAATGCCTGTGCTACTGAAACTACGACAGGCGACGGACCCAGATGCGCTCGGTGGCTGGTTTGCCTAGGTGGATGCGCGGGGGGCGGTGGCCGGTGACGGAGAGGGTCATCGTTTCGTCGTATTCGCGTTGATGGACGCGGAGGCGGGCGCCGGGCCTGAGGCTGAAGTTCACCAGGAATTCGAGGAAGTGGGGATCCTTCTCGTAGACGCGCATCACTTCGTAGGAGCAGCCGATTTCCGCTTCGGAGAGGCGGACGGCGCCGTGTTTGCGGCGGAGTTTTTGCATGCCGCCAAAGAGAGGGACGCCGTGGGGGCAGCGGCTGTCGCGGCCGAAGCGTTCGAGTAGCAGGTTGGCAACTTCGGGCGAGATTCCGTGCTCGAGGCGTTCGGCTTCTTCGTGAGCGCGGGTCCATTCGAGGCCGATTACGTCGGTGAGCAATTTTTCCGCGAGGCGATGACGCAGGACGAGATGCTCGGCGATTTCCTGGCCTTTCGGCGAGAGCTCGATCTGGCCGCTGCGACGGACGCGGAGGTAGCCGCCGCGGGTCATGCGCTTGAGTGCGGCGGTGACGGCGGGCGGAGTGACGCCTAAATCCTCGGCGAGGCGGGCGCTGATGGGCGCTTGCTCTTCCTGGACGAGTTCCCAGATGGCTTTGAGGTAGTCTTCCTGGGAGACGCTGGTTTTTTCGCGGCGCAAGTTGCCTCGATAGAAGAGCGAGCGAATTTCCCTCAGCGGCTAAAGCCGCCGTTTGTTTCGGCGCTATCGGCACGGCTGAAGCCGTGCTCTGACGTAACACCCGAAGCCGATTGATGCTAAACGTAGCGTCAGGAAGCGGAGCCGTTCGCGGAACGGAGACGCTGGGCCAAATCCTTTACGCGCCGCTCGATATCATCGCAGATGCGGCGGTGGAGTTCCACGTCTTCGCCGAAAGGATCCGCCACTGGCCAGTCCTCGAAGCGGTGACCGTGAAAGAACGAAGCGCTGGGGGCGCCGGACATGTTGATGACTAGGTCGGGCTTGGAAAGCGAGTGATCGCGCAGGCCTTTTGAGTGTTGGCCGACAACTGAGATTCCGCGCTCGGCCAGGACTGCAATGGCCGTCTTGTCGATGAAGCCGAGCGGGTGGAGGCCGGCGCTTTCGGGGACGATGACGTCCGACGCGTCGCGGCGTGCAATCGCTTCTGCCATCTGGCTGCGAACGCAATTCCCTACACAAACAAAGAGCACTTTCCAGTGGCGCGCGGCGGAATCGTCCATCACGGTCAGGAGCCGTTGCGGCCGTTGCCGATGAGCTTCAGGAAATATTCGTGGACGGTGGAGTCGTTCGTCAGTTCCGGGTGGAACGTGGAGGCCATAATTCTTGCCTTCGCGAACGAGAACCGGGTGGCCGGCATCTTCGGCGAGGACTTCGACGTCTTTGCCCACCGATTCGATGATTGGGGCGCGGATGAAAACCATTTCGAGCGGGTTCTTGCTGAGCTTGGTGGCGGCGGCGTGAACGTCGCTGGCTAGCTGGCGGCCGTAGCCGTTGCGCAGGACGGAGATATCAAGGAGGCCGAGCGAATCCTGCGGCGGGCCGTGGACTTCTTTGGCGAGGAGGATTGCGCCGGCGCAGGTGCCGAAGAATGCGCCGCCATTTGTCGCGAATTTCTTCAGCGCGTCGAAGAGGCCTTCCTCTTGCATCACTTTCAGGTGCGTGGTGCTTTCGCCACCGGGCAGGATTACGCCTTCGACGCCGGCGAGATCTTCGGGGCGACGGATGAAGGTGTGTTCAGCGCCCAGTCGGTCGAGGACTTTCGCGTGGGCGTCGTAGTCGCCTTGGATGGCGAGGATTCCGATTTTTCTTGAGTCACGCATTTGAAATAAAGCTAACTGCAGATCCCTCGCTCCGCTCGGGATGACAACTTTACTGCACGATGCGAAACGCTGAGATCCTTCACGCATCCTGGTCGGATGCCTTCAGGATGACAGCGCGGTGTGTTAATCCGCCAGCAACCAACTCACGCCCGGAGAGCTGTCATTCTGAGCGTAGCGAAGAATCTCAGCGTCCCCGACTCGCACCCTTCGTCGCGACGCTCCGCAGGAACGTCTAGGCTATCGCTACAGCGGGCGGGTCTGAGACCCGCCCCTACGGTGCAAAAAGAGCAGCAAAAAGAGCGATTACCAGCCGCGGGTTTGCAGCAGATCCTTTTCTTCCATCTGGCGGATGTCGAGGCCCTTCATTGCTTCGCCGAGTTCTTCGGAGGCTTCGAGAACGGCTTTGGGATCCTTGTAGTGCGTCGTCGCTTTCACGATGGCGCGAGCGCGCTGGGCTGGGTCGTTCGATTTGAAGATGCCGGAGCCAACGAAGACCGCTTCGGCGCCGAGTTGCATCACGAGCGCAGCGTCGGCAGGAGTGGCGATTCCGCCGGCAGAGAAATTCGGAACGGGCAGCTTACCGTGTTTCGCGACCCACGAAACGAGCTCGAACGGCGCGCCGAGTTCTTTTGACTCGTGAACCAACTCTTCTTCGCCCAGGGTGGTGAGCTTCTTCATCTGGCCGATGATGGCGCGGATGTGGCGCACGGCTTCGACGATATTGCCCGAGCCCGCTTCGCCCTTGGTGCGAATCATCGCTGCGCCTTCGGCAATGCGCCTAAGCGCTTCGCCGAGATTGCGCGCGCCGCAGACGAAGGGCACCTTGTAGCCGTGCTTCCAGACGTGATGCTCTTCGTCGGCGGGCGTGAGGACTTCGCTCTCGTCGATGTAGTCGACTTCGAGCGCTTCGAGTACTTGCGCCTCGGCGAAGTGGCCGATGCGGACTTTGGCCATCACCGGAATCGAAACCACGTCCATGATTTCGCGGATGATTCGCGGCGCGGCCATGCGTGCGACGCCGCCTTCCTTGCGAATGTCAGCGGGGACGCGCTCGAGCGCCATCACGGCGCAGGCGCCGGCGTCTTCCGCGATTTTGGCTTGCGCGGCGGTGGTGACGTCCATGATGACGCCGCCTTTTAGCATTTCGGCGAGGCCGACTTTTACGCGCCAGAGGTTGTTGCTCATCAAGTCCATCGTTCTTCTCCCTTTTTTACGATTGCTTATTCGAAATTCGTCAATCAAACCCAAAACCTGCCGGTCTGAAGACCGGCGCTACAAAAAGATTAGCTAGATCAACTGCTTTGTTGCCAAGTTCTTTTGCCGGGCACGGCATGCCGTGCCCCTAGTGTCGCGTTCTACTCGGTGCGGATACTTCGGCGCGCTCGATCTTGAATTTGTCCGGGTCGATTTCGACGAAGCGGCCTTTGCCGCGGGCTAGGACTTTTCCTGCGCGATTGGCGATCTCGCCTACGTAATGCAGATTGCGGCCGTCCTTTTCGACTTCGTGCGCTTCGATGATCAGTTCTTCGTCTACCGGAACCGGGCGGATGTATTCGATCGTGAGTTCTGCGGTGACGGCGCGAACGCCGCGGAAACGGTTGACTTTGCCCATGGCCTCGTCGAGGACGAGGGCGATGATGCCGCCGTGGATGAATCCGCCGCCGCCCTGGTATTCGGCGCCGAGTTTGAATGCGCCGCGGATGCGGCGGGTGGCGTCGTCCTGCTCGTACGTTAGCTGCATTCCTCGCGGATTTGCGCCGCCGCAGCCGAAGCAGGTGTTGGTCGGATTGGGTGTGAGTAGCATGTTTGCGCTTTCCGTTTCGCTTGTCGCTACAAAAGGAAACTGCAGATCCCTCGCTTCGCTCGGGATGACAGCGTTAAAACAAAAGCAAAACCATAAACAAGAAGCAAAAGAGCCGGTGAGACGCCGGCGGTACGAAAACCGGGTACAAAAACCCGGTGCAAAAACCTAAACCAGGGCCGCGCGTTAAACCAGGGCAACGCGCGAGACTGATTCACTACGGGCGCCGCGCTGGCGTTTGCGCAACTCGATTTTCAGCAGCTCGCTGAGCGTTTGGACGCCGCGGAAGATTTTCTTTTCGTCGAGGCCCGCGAAGCCGAGGCGCAGCGTGTTCATCTGCGGGCTCTGCTGATAAAAATAGCGGCCGGGGACGAACAGCACGCCACGCTCGCGAACGTGAATCAGCAGTTCGCCTGCGTCGAAGCCTGGCGGCAGCGTGACCCAGATGGACATGCCGCCTTCGGGCTTCGTCCAGGTGGTTTCCTCGGGCATGTACTTTTCGAGGGCCGCTTCGAGCGCTTCGAGGCGCTTGAGATAGACTTTTTTGATCTTGGCGACATGGCGCGCGAGATAGCCGCGGCGCACAAATTCAGCGAGCGTTGCTTGCGCTAGCTGATCGGTGTGCAGGTCGGTGGACTGCTTCACGAGGCGCAGGCGCTCGATGGCGCTTTCGGCGGCGATGCACCATCCGACGCGCAAGCCCGGGAAGGCAATCTTCGAGAAGCTATCGATTTGAATCACGTTGCCGGAGCGATCGAGCGATTTGAGCGACGGGACGGCTGTGCCTCGCACGCGCAGGCGGGCGTAGATGTAATCTTCGATGATGGGAACCTGATAATGCGCGGCCAGTTCGAGCAGACGGCGACGGGCAGCAATGGGCATCGTGGTGCCAGTAGGATTGTGGAAATCGCCCGTGACGAAAATAAATTTCACGCGATTCTGCAGCAACACGGACTCGAGCGAATCGAGATCGAGACCCACATAGCCGGTGCGCCGCGAATCGGTTTCAACTCCGACGGCGAGCGTGCGCACACGTGCGCCCGCAAAAATCGCGATCGCGCCCGGATACGCAGGATTTTCCATCGCCACGGAATCGCCGGGGCGCAGAAACGCCTTGCACAGCAGATCTATGGCCTGCTGGCAGCCGTCGGTGATAAGCAGCTGCTCGTTGCGGACCGCCATTCCCTCGGCGCTGAACATCGCGATCAGTTCTTTTTTCAGCGGCTCGTAGCCGTCGGTCGAACCGAGCTGGAGGATGCGGTGGCCTTCATTCTTCAGCACCGAATTGCAGCAGCGACGGAATTCTTCCACGGGGAAAAATTCCTCCGAGGGACGCGCTGTGACAAACGCAATCGAGTCGGGCGGAACTTCCGGCATCAGGCGGCTCAGGCCTTCTTCGCCGCGCTCGTCGGCGAAGAGCGATTCCCAGCGCATGCCGCCGCCATTGCCGTTGGTGCGCGGAGCCGGAGTGAATTGGCGCACCGCCGAGCCGCAAATATAGGTGCCGCGACCAACGTGGCCTTGAATCAGGCCTTCGGATTCGAGTTCGGCATAGGCGTTTGCGACGGTGGTCCGGTGAACACCGAGTTGCGTAGCGAGCTCGCGGCTCGCGGGGATGCGGTCGCCATCGCGAAGCTCGCCGCAATGCACGAGGGCGCGAAGCTGATCGCGCAATTGGACGTAGAGCGGAATGTGGCTTTCGGGCTGTAAATGGAGTGGCAGCATTGGCTCAATCCTGTAGGCCAATATACAGGCGTAATTGTAGCAGTAAAGAGCCAATTTGTCTTTGGGGGCAGAAGCGCGAAGTTCAGTAGCACAGGCATTCCTGCCTGTGCCTGCGTACCCCCGCGCCACAGATCGCAAGTGCTTGGCTGAATCGCCCTGGCGTTCTTTTTGTCCCGGGTCGCGCAAACTGAAATCCACCCAACGCAGCCGAAGCTTTCTTGCATTGCGACCGCGGAAAGGTAGCTACTTGCGGCACAGGCAGGAATGCCTGTGCTACTGAACTACTGCGTGGCGGATTTTTCGCCCAGGCGGCGCATGCGCTCTTGCAGCTTTTTGCGCAGCGGGCCGGGGGCGTTGGGATTGAAGGCTACGAGATACCAGAGCGGCTGCGTGCGATCGCGGCTCAGTCGCGAGAGTGTGGATGCGTCGCTATTCGGATGACGCGCGATATTTTCGCGAATCGCTGAATACGGATGGTGCGAGAGGCGGCCGAGAGTCTTCGCCGTCACTTTCGGATGCTCGCTGATCAGCCGCAGCAAATAAAAATCTTCTTTGGGCGCCTGGCGAGAAAGCTGGTCGAGCAACTCCGGCTTCACTTCTGCGCTGAGCACCGTGCCCACTTTTTCGTCCCAGCCCGGATTGATGTGATTCAGCTCTTGCGTGCGCGCGTGAATCAATCCTTCGATCACGCGGCGCTCCTGTTCGAGGCGCGGGGCGGGCAGCGCGCTGCGTTCCACCGAATCGAGGACGCGAAGGAGATGCTGGCGTTCGCCAAAGACAATTTGCGATGTCCGCACGGACTTGCCTTTCCCAGGATTGCGAACCAGATCAGAACGTCTCATGTTTCAATCACCCCAATTTTCTCGTGAATCGCCCGCCGTAGGCGCCTGCTGACATAACGAGCGAAATCGTCCGCACCCAAGCAGCGTGGCCGTTCACCGCCTTCTGGCACCGCGACAAGATAGCGACCGCCGGAATTATGCTGTGAGTAATACAACTTAGTAAAGCGAAGTGGGACAGTAGTGTTCCATAGCGCGCAACATATAGTCCTAGGACTACGGCTATTGCGGGCGATTTTTGGGCGGTTGTCGGTCGATTGCGATTCGCTGCTTGCGACGACGAGTTGCGAATTCGCGAGCGCCAAGCTACCTTCGAAGCGAAACAAAGTGGACGAAGATGTGGACGAGCACGCAGAGGAGCATTAGGAGGTGAAGGATCGATGACGGCTTTTGACGAGCACCGTGACGAACTGGAGCACTACGAGACGATGATGGGCCCGAACCGCGGCAGGCTGGCGGTGACGCTCGACCTGTTGACGAATGCGCTGGTGCTCGTCGGGCAGCATGGCGTCTATTGCCATAGCAACTGGAATCCCGAGCAGCCGGTGATGGACATCCGCATCGTGACGCAGGAAATCAGCAAAGCGAAAGAGTTGATTCAGAGCGTGATGGAGAGCCTGAGGGCGGAGCGGGAGGCGAAGCGGGAATAAGGAGAAGCTGCGCAGGAGAGCAGAAATTCCCATTTTGGGCTGTCCCACGTGTCCGACCTTACGCGACGTGCTGTGGAGTCCCATTTCGGGCTGTCTCACTGTCTCCGACACGGCCTTTGAGACAGTGAGACAGATTATTGGACTTAGCCTCACGTTAGATGAGAGCTTTTAAGAAAGAAGAACCTTGGAGAATGAGAAGAAGATGATGCAATCGATGAAAATAGATCGATGGACTTCAGGCGTCCACTACGACCAGTGGATGGGACGCTGGAGCCGCCTGCTGGCCCAGGAATTTCTAAAGTGGCTGGATAGACCTCCGGGGCTGCGCTGGATTGACGTGTGCTGCGGTAGCGGCATGGTGACCGAAGCTATCGTGGAACGCAGCGCGCCTGCCAACGTTGTGGGAGTGGATGCTTCTGCTGAGCAGATTAGATTCGCTCGCGAACATCGCGCGGATTCCAAAGTCACCTTCCAGATCGCGGACGCGACTGCCTTGCCCTTTGCGGATTCGAGTTTCGACGCCGCTGTATGTGGCCTCGGGTTGAATTACATTCCAAATCCAAGCCTCGCGTTGGAGGAATTCCGCCGTGTTATCCGCGGTGATGGTATCGCCGGGGCTTACGTCTGGGACTACGCCCACGGAGCGAGGTTCGCGCGGGAGTTCTGGGATGCGGCCACCGCAATCGATAGTGAAGCTACCTCATTCGACCAGGCACTGCGTTTCCCGATGTGTACCCAGGAAGGGCTGCGTAGTCTCTTTGAACAAGCAAAGCTCGAAGAAGTCGATGTGCGCGCTCTTGACGTGGTGACGCGCTTCAGCGACTTCGATGATTATTGGGAACCGCTTTTGACCGGGCAGGGCTCAGCACCGAACTACCTCGCGGCCAGGGATGAACAGATTCGCACGGCGATTCGAGAGAGACTGAGGGCGACGTTGCCCAGGAATAGACAAGGGGCGATTGAGATGCCCGCACGCGCCTGGGCGATTCGGGGTAAGAAGAAGCTTTAGTTCTCGCGTATCTTAAAAACAAAACTCCCGGAAGGAATTCCCCGGGAGTTGAAAACTTTGAGCGACGAGCCAGTCAGGTTCGGCGTGTATCACGTGCCGCGCTCAAACGCTGAACGAACTGCCGCAGCCGCAGGTGCTCTTTACGTTGGGGTTGTTGAATTTGAACCCTGAACCTTCGATGGTCTCGATGTAGTCGATCGAGATGCCGTCGAGATACATTTCGCTCATTTGATCGACGAGCACTTTCAGGCCTTCGAACTCGTACACGTTGTCGCTGTTCTCGTTGATCTGATTCTCGAAAGCCATGTGGTAGCTGAAGCCCGAACATCCGCCACCCACCACGGCTACGCGCAACCCTGCCGGGCTCGGGTTCTGCGACTGGATAATCTCTTTGACCTTCGTGACTGCCACCGGCGTTAGTTGGACCATTCTGTCACCCTCCAAAATTCGCGCTCGAGCTCTTGCGCGTCTTACACTGCTATTATACCAGATTCCCGGACGCTTGAGGACCGAAGCGAACGAGAGGAGCAAGTGATAAACACAGTAAGGCCTCGGCTCTCAGCGGGTTAGATGCGGAAGAAAGATTCTCGATTCAGTCCAAGGTGAAAGCGGCCGATTCATCCAGAATGGAACCGAAAGGCGATGAGGCGGTATACAGAGCCGCGCAAATTCCTTAAAATGCTTCGCTTACATGACACATCACATCACACTCATTCCCGGTGACGGGATCGGACCGGAAGTATCGAAGGCGGTGAAGGAAATCCTCGCGGCAGCGGGCGTGGCGATTGATTGGGACGAGATCCCCGCGCGCGCGGAGATCGAGCGGCGCGGCATGACGTTCATGCAATCGGGCGTGCTCGATTCGATTCGCAAGAACCGCGTGGCGCTGAAAGGGCCGATGACGACGGCCGTGGCCGGCGGCGCTCCGAGCATCAACGTGGGACTGCGGCAGGCGCTCGATTTGTATGCGAATTTGCGGCCGGTGAAGAATCTGGAAGGCGTGCAATCGCGCTTTCAGGGCGTGGACCTCGTCATCATCCGCGAAAATACCGAGGATTTGTATGCGGGACTCGAGCACACCGTGGTGCCGGGCGTCGTCGAGAGCCTGAAGATTATTACCGAGCGCGCTTCGACGCGCATTGCGAAGTTCGCATTCGAATATGCGCGCAAGCACGGGCGCAAAAAGATTCACGCGATTCACAAAGCCAACATCATGAAGCTGTCGGACGGGCTTTTTCTCACGTCCACGCGCGCGGTGGCCGCGCAATATCCGGACATCGAATATAAAGAGCTGATTATCGACAATGCCTGCATGCAAGTGGTGCTCGATCCGCAGCAGTTCGATATGCTGCTACTGACGAACCTCTACGGCGATATCATGAGCGACCTCGCGGCGGGACTTGTCGGCGGGCTCGGGCGTGGTGCCGAGCGGAAACATCGGCGAGAGCGTCGCCATCTTCGAAGCTGTGCACGGCACCGCGCCGGATATCGCGGGCAAAGGCATCGCCAATCCGACGGCCCTGTTGATGAGCGGCATCATGATGCTGGATCACATTGGCGAAATGGAAGCGGCGCGGCGCGTTGAAAATGCGCTGCATAAAGTCTACCGCGACGGCAAATCGCTCACGCGCGATGTGCGCGGCACTGCCACGACCGCGGAGTTCACGTCGGCCGTGATTCACGCGCTACAGTAATTCTCAGGCGCTGCGTCGCTCCGAATCTTCAGTAGGGGCACGGCATGCCGTGCCCGAATGCGGCCCAGCACGGCGACGCCACAGTTCCTTTCGTACCCCCAGCGTCTCGCCGCAGTATGCCGTGGGCTCAGCTTTGCGAATCGAGGAAACCTTGGATTCGTTGGGCGATGTTCTTGAATTTAGGAGTCGGGTATCAAGAACGGGAGCTTGCGGGAGCCAAGCACAGCGATCGCGCTGCGGTGTTGCGTTGGCACAGGCAGGAATGCCTGTGCTACTTAACGACACTTCCGGGCATTGACTTCCCTGCTCCGCCTGTGAAGAATGAAGGTGTTAGCAGCGAAACACTCGGAGGATTTTGGTGCCCGAAGAAGCCACACTGGACGTAACGCGGTTCGTCGACGGCGATATCGAGAAGTTTTATCCCATCTCCGAAGGCGATACGAAGCAGCGCAAACGCAAGCCACATATTGTCGCCGTGATTAATGAGATGTGCACGGGCTGCTCGGGCTCGCCTGCGTGCGTGGATTATTGCCCTGTGGCTGCGTGCATGTTCTGGGTGCCGGATTCCGAGCATGCGCCGTTTGGCCGCATCATGGTGGATCCGCTGCTGTGCATCGGCTGCAAACTCTGCACTAGTAAAGGCCCGGATGGCGCGTTCCTCGAAGGCTGCCCGTGGGACGCGATTGACATGGTGCCGCTGGCGGAGTTCGAAGCGAAGTATGGAGCGATGCCGTACTAATCTGCTTTTTTGCGCTTTTTGACTCTTCTTCACGCTTAGCCCAGCAGGAATCCTTCTATGTTGATCAGCGTTTTCGATGCCTGTCCGTTCGTTCAGGTGCGACTTGTACACGCGAGGCGGGCACGATCCTAGCGGTTGCGCTTCGCTCTGCTACGCTGGAAGTGGTGAATCCATGCCGCTGCCCGAACAATTCAAGAAGGCGTACCAGATTCTAAGCTGGGTGAGCCTCGCCGGGCTCATCGTGGTGATCCTGCTCGTGCTGCGGAAATCGCCTGCGCCTGATGTTCCCAACGACCCGGCCGCAGCTGCGCGTGCGGAGCAGAAACTCGAAGCCGCGGATCAAGCAAAAGCTGCCGGCTTGCCCGCTAAGGTCGCACTCGACCGCACCGAACTGAACTCTTACCTCTCGCAAAATCTGCAAGTGGAAGGCGGACGAACGCCGGTCGGCATCGATGCCACCACGGGAGGCGCGTCACGACCAGCAAGCGCGCCTTCAGGCAGCGCTGCCGCGTCCGACCCGGAGCCTACGCTCGAGGATGTGCAATCGTCGGTGAAAGATGTGAAGGTGGACATGGTGGGCGACGTGGTGAAGGCCTATGTGCTATTCGACTTCCACGGCAAAGACATGACGCTCGAGCTCGACGGCCATCTGACCACCGAAGGCGGCTATGTGAAGTTCGAGCCCATCAGCGGGATGCTCGGCTCGATGCCGCTGCCGCAATCGGTGCTGAATTCGGCGGTGGAGAAGCTGATGGCGTCGCCCGAGAATCGCGAGAAGCTGCGGCTGCCGCCGGACGTGGGCGACATCAAAATTGAAGACGGCCACGCTGTCATGACATATAAGTGATACTGCATCAAGTGATGACGTACTGAGTGACGCAGCCAGCGGCCCCTCATTTCAGAACTTATTTCCCAGAAAGTTTTTATGAAGACGAACGATCACGAATAGCGCGGGCTGTGGATTGTGCCTGCTGGCCGATTTGAGGCGATGAGCCGTAGGCCGCACGCGCCACCTGTTCTACATCCGGCAAATCTTCGGAACGTCCTACGATGTAAAGCGCACGCAACGCTTCCCACACCATGCCTTCGCTCGGAGCGAGCGCGACGAGAGGCTGACCTGCGGTGATATTCGTGTGATCCTTCGCGAGCCATCGAATCAAAGTGCCCGGAACCGTGGCGCGAACTTGGTTCCTCTTACCGCTGGCTTCGATGTGCGCAATCATTGTCCCCGGATTCACGATGTCGCCGGGCTTCAGTCGCGTATCGAGTGCGCCGGTGAGGGGCGACATCATCTCGTACGGCTTGAGCATCGCGAGAATCTGCGGATGGCCGGCAGTCGTCATTGAAACGCACGAGCGATAGCGCGGCATTGCGCTGCACCATCACGTTCGGGTCGTTCAGCATCTGCCGAAGCGCGCGATGGAATTCTTCGGAAGTATTGTCCTGCCCCATCACCCACGCATCGGTGACGCGGATTTCGTCCACCGGATCGGTGGCCAGCGCGACGATTTGCGGATACCACTGCTTCACGCGCGGATCGCGCGCTTCGATGCGGGTCTCAAGCTGCGCCAGCGCGTGCTGAATTTCGCGAGGATGGGTGCGGTCGGCCAGCGCCTTCCCGATTTGCGCGTCGTTCATCGGGCGGCCGAACCACGTGGCATTCCAGAATAAGAATGGCATCAGCACAAACAGGAACGCCACGATCAGGATGCCGTAGGTCCAGCGTCCACCAAAGGACGCACGCGGTTTGGAATCGGTCGTCATGCGCTTAGTAGATTACTTGGAGCAGCAACGAGTGACAAGTGACCGGCGATAAGGACAAGACGACGCGACTAGGCAGGTGCGCCAATGGGCGTGTAAGCGATATAAAGCAGCCAGTAAATGATCACGCCGGTGACGGACACGTAGAGCCACAGCGGAAACGTCCAGCGCGCAATTTTCATGTGGCTGCCAAATTTCTCGCGCAGCGCATAACTCAGCGTAATCACCGCGAGCGGCACGATCGTCACTGCCAGAATCGTGTGCGAAATCAGCAGCGTGAAATACACCGGCCGAATCCATCCCTCGCCACCGAAGCGGATAAGCCCGGCGTGAAAATGAAAATAGAGGTAGCAACCGAGGAACACGATCGAGCACGTGAACGCGCTCAGCATGCAGATCTTATGCTGCAGAATTCTGCGGCTGCGAATGAATATGTAGCCGCTAAACAAAAAAATAGCCGACGCCCCGTTCAAGCCGGCGTTGATGGCAGGAAACTCTCTGAGCGGAATCAGGGCCATGAGATGGACGAGCGGCTGACGCCCGCTACTTCTTCTCCGGAACCGAGGACGGTTCCACCGGAGCGGAAGCGGCTGGCTTCGCAGGCGCTGGCGTCGCAACGGGAGCGGGAGCAGCAGGCCGTGGCGCCGTCGGTAGGAGCACCCGGCGTGGCGGCGGCAGCGGGATTCGCAGGCTTCGGCGCAACAGCGGGTGGCGCACCGTCAGCCGGAGCACTTGGCTTCGGCGCCGCAGCGGGCGTGCCCGCAGCAGGGAGCTTTCGCCGCAGGAGCTGCAGCAGCCGGAGCCTTTGCAGCAGCAGCCGGCTTAGGCGCCGGCCGCAAAAACGCAGGCGTCGGCAGAATTCCCGATTTCGTCAGCTCCATCAGCATAATCAGAAAGAAAATCCCCGCCATCATCGCGCAAACCAGCACCAGCATGATTCCGTCAATGCCGCTCGTCAGCAACCCGCTCGTGATGTCCCAGACGATCCCCCAGAGAGCCAGCAATATGAAGAGACCGCAAATCGCACTAATCTGAATCGCGGTGCTCTTAGGCGCCATTCCCAGTTCCCTCCCGGTTACTGCAGCGGTCATCGACTGACCTTGTCAAATATCATCCAGGCCAAAAGAATCGGAATATGCGCCACAGTAGCGTGCATCAACCACTTCGCGCGCACATTCGCGCGATGCCGGTTCGCCCACAGCGCCACTTGCAGCAGAATCATCCCCAGCACCAGCGCTCCAAAGAAATAATGTATCCCCGCCATGCCCATCACCGCCGGCAGCAGGCTCATGGGCACCAGCATCGCCGACGTGCCGATGATCTGCGCGAATGTCGCATCGCCCGACGGATCGACCACCGGCAGCATTTTGATTCCCGCGCGCGCGTAGTCTTCGCGATACATCCAGGCAATCGCCATGAAGTGCGGAAATTGCCAGAGGAACAGAATCCCGAACAGCACCCACGCCCCTGCGGAAAGCGAGCCTCGGGCAGCCGCCCAGCCAATCAGCGGAGGCAGTGCGCCGGGAAAAGCGCCGACCGCCGTCGCCCATGTGGTGCGAGTTTTCAGCGGCGTATAGAGGCCGAGATAGAGCACCGTGGTGGCAATGGCGAGCAGAGATGCCAGCCAGTTCACAGCGAGCGCGAGCCACACGCCGCCCACAACGATTGTCGCAATGCCGAAAATCAGCACATCGCGCGGTTGCAGGGTGCCTGTGGGAAGCGGACGTGCGGCCGTGCGGCGCATCAGCGCGTCCATGTCGCGCTCGAAGTATTGATTGAGCGCGGCCGTACCAGCGCCGACCAGCGTGGTGCCGAAAAGCGTGTGCATCAACAACGCCCAGTCGAGATGACCGGGCGACGCAAGATAAAAACCGGCGACAGTCGTAATCACAACGAGAAACGTAACGTCAGGCTTCGTGAGCACAACGTAGGCCCACGGTTTATCGAGCGAGCTGTAGGTGGCGGTGCGCGTGGTGCTCATTGTTTTATGGGTTACGCTCTCGATCCTTGCGCCTGCGAGCGCGCAGCCCCGGATTCTACTGCAATCGTATCGGCAGGGCGAATCAATCTATTACACGTGAGCGCCAGCAGGACGCTCGAAGCAAGCACAAGCGCTCCCATCACCACATGCGCCACTTCGATAATCGTATAGAGCAGCACCGGCTGCGTCGCAAGCCGCGCCTGGCTCACCGCCCAATACGCGAGAAAACCGAGAATCACTTGCGTGCCAAAAGTCGCGTGGAGCATCACTACCCAGCGGCGAATATCGCCGATGTGCCCAAAGCGCTTGTTCGCGATTCGCGCCGTCCAGATAACCATGAAAGTGACGACGAGGAACCCGATCAAATGCGGAAGAATGCCAAACGCGCCGTGCCGGAATCCAGCGCCGAGGACGAGCTGCACCAGAATCACCGCCGTAAGCCAGACGCTCAGCGACCGAAGCTTCGGGCTGCCGGTGTCGTCGAGCTGCGGAAGATCGCGCTGCCACCAATCGCTGGTGAACATCGTGAGGCTGACGAGCGTGATGAAAAATATCTGCGCGACTGTGGCGTGAATCGTGGCAACAAAAGCGGCATGACCCAGCAGCACGCGAGCGGCGCCCAGAAGCGCCTGCGCAACAACTAACGCGAAAGCAATCCAAGCCCAGCGCCGAGCCGAACCACGCAGCTTGCTGAATGAAATCCAGATTGCGAGAACCACGGTGAGAATAGCAACCAGCCCAGCGACAACGCGGTGCGCAAATTCGTAGCGAATGCCGCCGATCAGCGGAGGAATGATGCGGCCATAAGCCAGCGGCCAATCGGGAACGGAATCCGCAGCGTCGTTGCTGGTGACGAGCGCCCCTGCGACCAGCAGCAAAATCGTGCTGCACGCCGTTACGATGGCGAAATTATGGACGGCCCGGAGGTTGGAGTTTTCAGTCAATCTCAATTGGTCCTGATCGTGAGCGTGAACGTCACCCTACGGAAGAGAAAATCTGCTGGAGCGGAAGACTTTCCGCCCCAGCAGCGCAAATCCCAGCCCCTGCGAAACCTGCAAAAGACTAGTCGCCCGATCCCGGCTTAAAGGTGAAGGCAGCCGTTGCGTTGCCCTTGGCGGGAATTGTCACGGTCTGATCCTGGGTGCCGTACTTTTCCTGCCACGCTTCGATGGTGTACGTTCCAGGCGGCAGACCCTTCAGCTCGAACTTGCCATCCTTGGTCGTCACCGCGTAGTAGGGATTCTTGAAGACGAAGATGTAGCTCTTCATCCACGGATGCACGTTGCACTTCACCGGAATGGCGTTCTCGGCTCGCGCAAAGCTATCTTCGATTGGAGCGGCGCCGGGAGGCTGCGACTTGTTCCACTCGCGATTGTCTTTCGGCATCGGGTGGATGTTGTGAGTGGTCTGGTCGTCGTTCTTCACTTCGATGTTCTGGCCGGCCATCACCGCGATCACGTGCGGATCGTACATGCAGCCCTTCTGGTCGAGCGGAATCGCCGTCGAAGGCGGCAGTGAAGGTGTAATCAGATGAGAGGCCGTCCTTCACGTAAATCACCACGTCGGCAAGCGCGCCTTTTTCGCCAGTCACCACTTCCGGCGGAATCACCGGACTGGAGTGTGCCTTCTGGCAGTAGGGCTCGGCGCTCATATTGATTGGCTTGAATGTGGGAGCTGCGCCGTCAAGGGTCACCGTGCCGGAAACGGATCCGGCTGTGGACTGATCTACGGTCTTGCCGGCTGTGGGAGCAGGAGCGGCGGGCTGTGATGTGGATTCGTCTTTCTTGCCGCCGCAACCGGCGACAGACGCGGCCAGAACCGCTGCGAGCGTGAGATTCAAGAGCTTCGTATTCATGTGCGGATGTTTCTCCTTAACAAATCAGAAATAGTGTAACAAGACCTACTGGCGCCAGCGCCGGTTTTATTAAATTTCCGGCCGCAGGACACCCAGCGAACCAAATCCGAATTCCCTGGACTAGTTGCCCCCGGCAGATTTCGCGCCACCACCGCTCGGCGTTCGGCCCAGCAAAGCAGCCTGCTCCTGCGGCGTGAGCGAAAACATATAGCGCACCAAAAGATTCGCTTCGTCGCCCGTGTAATGCTCCATCGATCCGGGAACGGGCCCGGCAAACACCCAGCGATCGCCTTCTTTCCGGAACAGGCCCGAAGGCATCGCCGTGCCGGGAATAATTTTCGCCGGGTCGGTGATCCAGCGCTCGGTCCAGGCCGGTTGCAAACGTTCGTGCGCGAGCAGGAAATTCGGCGCGGAGGCGATCTTGTCGTGCTCAGGATTGCCGGTCATATGGCATTTCAGGCACGGAGCGGCCGGACTCGTAAACAGGCTGCGAGCCATCGCCGTTTCCGTGGGATCGAGCGGCTTCACGCTCGGCGGAATAAACGGCGTCGGCTGCGACGACAGCGCCTGGAAGAACAGCACGATCTTGCGAATCTCGTCGTCGGATAGATAGAACGTCGGCATCCGCACCTGCAGATATTGGCGCACGCCGTTGCGATTCGTGTCTGTTGTGCTGAGCGACGGATTCGCAAGGAACTGACGCAGCCATTCCGGGTTCACGCGAGCGCCTTCCGTGGTGAGCACAGGCGGCAAATTCGCCTTGTTCTCACCCTGGTAGAACGGAAGCGTCTGCAGTACCGTTTTCTGCCCCACATCAATCTGGTGGCAGCCGATGCAGTTATATTTCGTGACGATCCACCAGCCGTCCTCGATGTAGCGGCGGCGATCGAAGGGCTTGTACATATACTCGGGCGGCAGAGTCGGGATCGGTGCTGCCCAGAAGCATGGTCACGAGCGCTTCGACCTCGCCGTTCGATTGCAAATTCGGCTTGGGCATGCGCAGGGCGTCCATCGGATTCGCGTGATACTTGCCCTGATCGTAGAGGCCGGGATTGCGAAGCTTCTCCTCGAAGAAGCCCTTCGAATCGAACCACGGACCGCGTTCGCTTTTCTTCCCGTCCGGCAAAATGCCGCGCTTGGCGTCTTCCGTGAAAAGCGCGAAATCGAGGCGCTCGATTGGCTTCGAGCCTTCGTTCGTCAGCTCAGTGCCGATACGGCCTTCATCTTCGAAGCCGCTGATTTCATGGCATCCTGCGCAGCCGTAGTGACGAACCAGCTCTTTGCCCTTCGCTGCCTGCGCTGGATCGTCCATGAAGCTCGCGTCAGCGTAGGTCGCGTCTGGGTGCTTCAGCGTAATCAAGTAACTCGCCACGTCCCGCGCGTCGTCGGGAGATAGCCGCAGGCTAGGCATCACCGTTGGCTGCTGCACGACTAATTCGTGATTGTCATTCGGGCAGCGCGAGTGCTGCTCGTCGAAGACAAAAGGCAAATTGTGTTTCGCGTAGTCTTCCGGGCCCAGGTCGCGCTTCTCATACGGGCAGTAGGGACGAGTCCGCTGGCGCGGGTTGTGCACCCAGCGAACGAGATAATCGTAATTGTCCTTCTCGCCCACACGGCTCAGATTCGCTGCAAATGTGCCGCCCACGGAATTCGAACCTTCGCCGACAGAATGGCACGCCAGGCAGCCGCGGGATTCAAGGAGCGTTTTACCGTGTTCGGCATTTCCCGGTTGCTGGTGCTCGAGTGCGGGACTGGTAAGCGAGTCTTGCCATATGAACGCGGAGATTGCTTCCACATCACCGGGGCCGAAGCGGAATTGCGGCATCTTCGTTGTGGGCCGAAATTCGGTGGTGTGCGCGATCCAGTACGGAATCCATTCCTTGTGCAGTTTCTGGCGCGCTTCCTTAAGGTCCGGGCCTACCTTCTTGATCTCTTGAATCAGGTTGTGGCTGCGCCCTTCGAGACTTTCGCGTTCCGCATCCATCCGGCTGATTTCTACGGTGAGATTTGTCGCCTGCCCGTAGAACTTTTCGGCCGAGGCGTTGTCGGGAGCGTTGTCGCCGAGCTTTTGGAGGCGCGGGATTTCTTGCTCGTCGTCAGCCTTTGTTTTTTCGAGCGCCATGATGCGCTGGCGCGCGCTGACGAGCTGTTCGTCCTGATTGTCGAATCCGCTGAAGCGATGGCAGCCGATGCAGCCCTTGGCGCGGAAAAGCTGCTTGCCCTCGTTCAACACCGGCGCGTGCTCGGTGACCATGTCCCCCGCATGGCATTGCTGGCAGCCGGCTTCATAATTCTCGGGATAGTAGAGCGGCCAGAGCCAGTGTTCGTAGCGGCCATGTCCTTTCTGCGACAGAATCAATGGCGCGGCCGTTGCCGCCGTGGCAGGGCGAGCATCCGAATTTCTCGAGCGGATGCCATTTCAAGAGATCGAGATCGGGATGGCTGGTGAACGGAGCGTCTGTGCTCTTGGCCATGCCGAGATCAGCCTTCGTGAGCGTGATCTGCGGAGGCACATACCGCGGATCGGTGCCCACGTGGCACGATTGGCAGCGGTCAACAAGCCCCGCGCCGCCCAGATTGTTCAGCGAAGCTCCGGGAGGATTGACGTTGATCTGGATGATGCGCTCGTCAAAGTCCTTCATGCTTCGCCGCAAACTATCGAGCGATGATGAGCTCAGCCCCGGCAACTTCTCGGAGACATACAGTGCCAGCGCTTCGCTAGCTGCTTTGGCGGGCTTATCGATTTCGGCGCGCTTGCCCACGAGAGTAGCGCGTTGGGCCAGGATGCTCGTGAACGTATCGTTCAACTCGTCGCCGGTAAACGGCTTGTCCTGCTGAATCTTCCCATCGGCCAGCGGCCAATCCACCTTCCAGATTGACTTGCGGCCGTCGGTGACTTCTTTCAGGGCTTTGGCTTTTGCGTTTTTGTGTTCCGGCGGAACAATTTCGTACTCGTAGACTAAATGGCCGATTTTCCCGCGCGCGTCTTTAAAGGCATCTCCGAGCGCGGTGCGCTGTTCATCGAGGAGAGCGATTTGTTTGGCAATTTCGTCGTCCTGAGCCTTCGTGGCTTTCTGCAGATCATCAAGCTGCGCGGTAAGCTTTTTGTATTCCGGTGAGGAATATACAGCGTCTTCCTGCTTCTTCTGATCCTGGACTGCCTTATCGAGATATTTCGAATAGGCCGTCGCGAACCGGCTTTGATAAGTGCGCCACGGACGCAGACCATACACCTCGTCCCAGAAGGACCACGCCACTGTGACCATCAACAGGAGCGAAGCAATCAATAAAGGAAACGTGAACGAATAGCTTGTAATCGGATCGTCCGGCGGCGGTGAGGGCGGCGGCGATGAGAGCGGTGGCTGTGAGGCAGGAGGAATCTCAGGCACCCAAAATCTCCTTCGACGTGACGGCTATGGCATGCCGAACGATAGCCAATCTCTCGGCTCCACGCGACGCCGATCCTCGCCGGATGGTCAAATGCTGAACCAAGGCGTCACCCAGATGTATTTGATTGTGAAGACCAGCCGCAGCAAAATCTTGATCGGGAGCGAAATCATAAGAATCAGGAATGTGTACATCGTGATCAGCTGCACAAGGCTCATGCGCTTGTACATTTTTCGCGCAAACTCCGTGCGCATGCAGACCCAATGCACCAGGAATCCAGCTCCAACGAAAAAGAGCACCGTGGGGAAAATCCCAAAGATCACGCGCGCCCAGATCGCGGCCTGATCTTTCGACATGTGCGTCATGGCCGCGAGCCACGCGCCGTTGATGCCGAATACCTCATCTAGGTTCCGGTTCACCGCGTAATCCACCCGTTCCGCATCCCAAGTTTGGCCCGGCCAGAACCACATCCATCCGGGGCCGCGGATGAACGTCCCGATGACGATCATCAAGACCCACAGCCCGACGAAGCCCACCAGAAAAGTCCAAATCGAAAACTTGCGCTGCTTATACGTGTAGTAGCCGTTGCCCAGAGGATTCACGTCGATGTACGGAATCACCATCAGCCCGACGATAATCAGCGTCGGCATCACCACGCCCGCCATCCACGGATCGAAGTAGACCAGCATTTCCTGCAACCCGAGAAAATACCACGGCGCTTTCGCCGGGTTCATGGTGACGTTCGGGTTCGACGGCTCTTCCAGCGGCGCATTCAGCGTGAGCGACCACACCATCAGCAAAATCGTGATGATGATCGCCACCAGAAATTCCATGCGCATCAGGTATGGCCAGGTGTGAACTTCGCGGTCCCACTTGGGGTCCCAGGGCTGCGTCTTGCGATATCTCGTCTTGGCGGCTTGCGCGTCGCCTTCCAGAATGGCGATCAGTTTGTCGTTCGCGAGTCCCTGCCTGATCGCATACCAGACGTAAAACGGAATCAGAAAAAGCAGCGCCACGATCGGCACGTTGTCCGGCGACGACGCGATTTCCCAAATTTGGCGCCAGTCGAAACCCATCTAGATCAGCCGCCTTGTCCCATGCCGCTGGGCCGCAGCACCACCGGCCGCGGGCTGCGCTCTTCCTTGATTTCCGATTCCAGCATCACCGGCGCAGGCCCCGATATGCCGCCATCTTTTCGCACGCGCCAGAAGTGGACGCCCATAAAAACCGCCGCGATCAAGGGAATCGCGATGCAATGCCAGATATAAGCGCGCAAAAGCGCGTTCGCATCCACGATCGATCCGCCCAGGAGCGCAAACCGCACATCGTTATATGGCGTCATGCCCAGCTGCGCGCCGAGCGGTCCTTCGTGACCTAACAAAGGCGTCGCCCGCGCCATATTCGTCCCCACCGTCACCGCCCAGAATCCCAACTGATCATCCGGCAGCAGGTAGCCCGTGAACGACAGCAACATCGTCAGCACCATCAGCAGCACGCCGACGCACCAATTAAATTCCCGCGGCCGCTTGTACGAGCCCGTCATAAACACACGGAACATATGCAGCCACACCGCGATAATCATCAAGTGCGCCGCCCACCGATGCATGTTCCGCAGCAGCTTGCCAAACGGCACATCGTTCTCAAGATACAAAATGTCGCGAAACGCCTGAACCTTCGTCGGGTGGTAATAAAACATCAGCAGCACGCCGGTGAACGTGAGCACGATGAACAAATAAAACGTGATGCCGCCCATTCCCCAGGTGAAGTTGTACTTCGTGGCGTCGCGATTAACCTTGGCAGGATGCAGGTGAAAAAAAACGTTGGATAAAACGCTCAGCGCCCGATTCCGCGGCTCATCGTCGTGCTTCACGCGGAACATCGACCGATACAGCTGCGTCTTCTCAGGCTGCTTCAGCTCTTCAACTTGCTGCTTGGCCTTCTCTTCCAGCGTCTTGCGAAGAGCGGCTGCGTCCTCTTTCACCTTATCGAGAACGCCCGTCTTAGCCTTGTCGCCGTTCTCTTCCGCCATCTCGCCAACCCCTTCCCAAGTATCCGCTCAAGCCACGCGCGCTGACGTCCAGTTGCCCACACGCCGCGCTTGCGGCCTACACGTTCAAGAACGCCCCAGGATCATTAAAATGGTTCACGCCCGCTCGCGGGTCATCCACAAATAATCGGCTCGTATCCACCACGATCTGCCCCGTCGGATCCAGCTTCAGCAGCGGCCGATCCATCGGACGCGGTGCAGGCCCCTCGAAGTTCACACCTTCGCTGTCATAGCCGCTGCCGTGGCAGGGGCACTTGAACTTGTTTTCAGCCGGCTTCCACTCCGGCGTGCAGCCCAGATGCGTACAGCGCGCGAAGATGGCGAAAATCCGGTCCGGCTCACGCACGATCCACACGCGATTCGTCATCAGATAGCGCTGATCGATTCCCAGGCTGAAGTCGGACGGGTACCCGGCGGTGAAAACGGTATTCGGCTCGTACAGCGCGCGAGGAAAGAAAAACCGCAGGAACATCAGGAAATTCACGCCCAGATAGCCCCAGATGCACGCCCACACGAGCCTGCGCCTGCTCGTGTTCACGTCTTTCGCGGCCGCTTTAGCGTCTGCCGCTGAGGATGCTTTTGCCCCCTGCGATGCGGCTGACGCAGGGGACTTTCCGGCTACTTTTTCTTCGGAAATATCTGGCATAGGCCCGTTTGAGAGCTAGGCTGCACCTCAACTTCTTATAAAGTCACAACGACAGCACTCTAAAAAGCGAACAGGCGGTTATATGACGCGGGAAAGAAAGTGTCAAGGAAAAGTGACAATTGGGGCGAAAAGAATATGCAACACGACCAGGAACCGTCACGCAAAGGATGCTACACCGGACCGCATTCCCACCGCGCGCAACACCAGGTCGGCAAGCGCCCGGATCAGCAGCGGCGAGTCATTCAGCGCAGGCATCATGTAGAACTCGCTCACGCCCAGAGCCTCCGCTTCCTCGCGAGCCTCGATATTGATTTCGTGCAGCGTTTCGATGTGCTCGGTGAGGAATGATATCGGAATCACGAGCATGCGCTTGATCCCGCTCGCGCGCCATTTTCTCGATAGTGTTCGTCAGCGAGGGCTGCAGCCACTTCTGCGGCCCCACCCTGCTCTGGAAGCACAGCACGTGCGGATTGGGCCACGCGCCCAGCTGGCGAATCATCTGCACCGTCTGCTCGATTTGACGAGGATACGGGTCGCCCTTTTCAACGAGCGCCATCGGTAGCCCGTGAGCGCTGAAAACCAGCTGCATCTCGTCGGGACGCGGCACCTTGCGCAGCACGCTGTTAATCCGCTCCACGATTCCCGCGATGTAATCGGGATGGTCGAAGAAATGATCGATCAAATGAACCGGCACCTTCGCCGTGTAGTTTCGATTCCATTCCTTCAGGCTGCTGCCCGTCGTCGCAAAAGAATAGTGCGGATAAAGCGGCAGCAAAATGAGTTCGTCGTAGGGAACGCGCTCGAGCGCCTCGATCGCCTCTTGCGTGTCAGGGTGCCAGTAGCGCATCGCGATCAGAGCGCGCACGTTCAGGTGAGGCCGCAGCGCGGCTTCGAGCGCTCGCCCTTGCTGCTCGGTAAGGCGGCGAATCGGCGAGCCTCCGCCAATTTCGGCGTAGTGCTGGCCCACCACTTTAGACCGGCGTGTGGAAATCAGTTTTGCGAGAGCCTTGCGGGCGAGAAATGCGCCGGGAAAATTGATAATGTCCGGATCGCAGAAAAGGTTATAGAGGAACGGCTCGACGGCAGCCTGCGAATCGGGACCGCCCAGCTGAAACAGGATGATCGCGATTCGCTTTGGACCGCCCATGGGAACCCTCGCCGAAGCCAGCCTGGCACTTCCCGCGCTATTCGTACGATACCAGAATCGAGTCGCGCTTGTCAGGTCGCGTTGTGGGGTGAAACTGTGCGGGCGCGCGAAGCGAAGCGCTTAGCCTTCGCGTAACTGCCGTTTCAGTTGCGCGATATCGTCCTGCAACTTCGAGAGCCGCCGCGCCACCGTCACCTCGTATAAAAAGAACACGGCCCACACCACCATCCACGCCGCGAAGAGACTTTCGAAATTCTTCATTCCACCCTCGCTTCCCTTGCCGCTTGCGGAATTTTGCGCGCTCGTTCGGCATCGCGCGATTCGGCGCGGAATCGAAGCTCGTCAAATTCCGAGCGCAGGCGCTCCAGCCGGTAACGATCGGCGATCAGCAGCGCTGTAATGCACAGCACAGCCAC
Source organism: uncultured Acidobacteriota bacterium (assembly GCA_963697645.1). Taxonomy (GTDB): domain Bacteria; phylum Acidobacteriota; class Terriglobia; order Acidiferrales; family UBA7541; genus Palsa-295. Next base: position 70,199 of record CAVOOU010000004.1, read on the forward strand.
AAAGGAAATCAAAAGCACTTTGCCCATCATCGGATCGAGCCCGGAATTCGATCCGCCCAGGATCACAGGCTGGGGATGCTGCGTTCTCCAGAGCCGGTTTGAAAAATAAACGAGCGGTACGTCCAGAAACGCAAAAATTCCGAAGACGGCGGAAAACATTGCCTTGCGCTGCGGGTCGTCGAGAAAACCCCGCAGAAGAAGATAGGCTGTGTATAACAGCCACATTACAAACGTCGAAGTCAGCCGCGCGTCCCACGTCCACCAGATTCCCCACACCGGATGCGCCCAGATCGGGCCCGTAATCAGCACAATCGTGCTGCACACCACGCCCACTTCTGCGCCCGCCACGCCGAGCCAGTCCCACTTCGGCTTCCGCGTGCCGAGATAGGCGAAGTTCGCGACGAAAGACGACGAAAAACGCTACAAACGAGCAGATGGCGCTCGGCACATGAAAATAAAAAATGCGCTGGATGGCGTGCATCGTCTTTTCGTCTGGCGCGATATACAGCGCCGCGAAGCCGGCGAACACCATCAACGCGGCGGCGACGAGCACAAGCGCGATGCGGCCCTTCATGGGTGGTTCATTCCTCCAGCAGGTAATCGCACATCAGCCATGACGCGGTCAGAAACACAATATCAAATCCGGCGAGAAATGCGACCCACGTGCGGTCGAGTTCCGGCTGTTCCGCCAGGAGCGACGCCGTTGCTTCCACGGACGCGATCAGCAGCGGCGTCAGGATCGGTAGCAGAAGTAAAGGCAGAAGCAGTTCGCGCATGCGCGCGTGCGCCGAAATCGCAGAGAAAACCGTTCCGGTGATGACCAGCCCTAACGTGCCAAGCGCCAGCACCAGGATCAGCCGCCCCGCCACGCCGCTGAACGAAACGTTGTACAGCACGGCGAAAACGGGAACGAGAATCGCCTCGGCCACAGCCAGAAAAACAAAATTCGCCAACATCTTGCCTAGTAGAATCGCGAACGGCGCAATCGGCGCCATTCGCAGCGCGTCGAGCGTTTCGTTTGATTGCTCGCGGGCGAACGAAGGATTCAGCATCAGCGAGCCGGCAAATAGAAACGCAATCCATAGAAGACCCGGGCCATAGCGTCGCGATTCCGCCGCCGTCGGCTCAAATGCGAAGCTGAACAGCACCACAACCACAAGCGCGAAGATCACAGTGGTAGTGAGTAGTTCGCGCGTCCGAAATTCGAGTCGAAGCTCCTTGGCCAGCAGTATCCCGGCAGCGCGAGAGGTCGTCACTTATGCCTCCGCGCCCTGAGCGGAGCGAAACTCGGCGAGCATCTTCGTCGGGTTTCCCTCGGTGCTGCTATCACGCTCGATTCGCCCGCCGGCCAGCGAAACGGCGCGCGTAGCGAGATCGAGCGATTCATTTCGCGCATGCGTGCTCATCACAATCGTGCAGCCTTCGACGCGCAGACGCTCGAGAGTCGACCCGAACCATGCCAACCCTTGCCGGTCGAGTCCCGCCGCGGGCTCGTCGAGCAGAAGTAGTCTCGGTCCATGCAGCAGCGCTCGCGCAATCGCCAGACGCTGGCGCATCCCGCGCGAGAATGTCCGCACCAGGCTTCCCGCTCGCGAGGAAAGCCCGCAAGCTTCAAGTGCTCTTACAACGTCACCGCGAGAATTACCGAGGCCGTACAGCTGTGCGAATAAATTGAGGTTCTCTTTCGCGGACATTTCGTCGTAAAGAAAGGTGCTATGGCCAACGAAGCCGATGAATCGCCGCGCGTCTTCAGATGTTGATCCAGTCCCGGTAAGAGCAACGTTACCGGTCGTCGGTTTCATCAATTGGGCCGCCATACGCAGCAGAGTCGTCTTCCCTGCTCCGTTTGCTCCGAGCAGTGCCACAAACTCTCCGCCACAAATCGCCAGTGAGATATCTCTCAAAGCGACGAGCGAGCCGAAGCGCTTTTCGACACTCTCAAATGCAATTCCAATTGAATTTCCAGCAGGCCCGCGTTCGGAAGATTGGGAATTGGCGCGCGGTTCGCCCAAGGCGATCTGCTCAGCCACGAACGAGATTGCGGAGAGTTGCGTCAATGCGCTCTCGCTCGCGGGCGTAATCCTCTTGGCTGATGGTCCCCGCCTGCCGCCTCAATTCCAGACGGAACAGGCTATCCTTCAATTCGTCAAGGCTGCCGCGCACCTCGCGATCAACTTCCGCTGCAACCGTTGAGGTAGCCGCTGACGCAGATGTCGAAGATGACTTTGCCGCTCTCTTGGGAGCCGGCGTTTCATAAGCATCAGCAGCCATGGTGCCGCCGCCGCTCGCCGCTGCCACTTGCGGGCGCCGCAGCAGATAAACGAACCCCAGCGCGAAAATCGCGCCGAATCCGCCCACCAGAATCCATTTTAAACTGTCGAGCCGCGCGGGAATCGTAGTAGCTGTCGCAGTCGCTGCATCTCCGCCAGACTCCGCGCGGGAATTCACTGACGGGTCTTGCGAACCAGCGCTTCCCGCCGCACCGCCGGCGGGCATTCCACCGCCTCCACCGGCCGCTCCGCCTCCTTGCGACGAGGATTGCATTGGAGCGGTTCCGGATACCTTTACGATCACCGGCGTATTCGCAGCCACTGATTCGCGCATGTACGCATTAAAACCCTGCTCCTGCCCGGCGGGAGAAAAACCTTCTCCCGTGATCGTTACTCCCGGCGGCGCAAATACGGCCAGCCGGGCGACCGCGTACGGAGACGAGATGCGCAGCTTCGTTTCGCTTGCGGCGTATGGAACCTTATACGAGACGCGCACGTTGCTTTCGCCGGGCCGGAAGGGAAAATCGATCGCTTCGAGCCCTTTGCCTTTGTCGATCGTTCCCTGCACCACGGGCATGCCTGAAGCACCCGCCGCTGATACCTGACTTAATTGTGCGCCGTCGGGAAGCGCGAAAACGAACGAGCCGTTCTGGTGAAAATACGCCATCGGAGGCTGCGTCTTATTTTCGATGCTGTACTCTTCGCCGACCAGCAGATCGGTCGCGTTTGGCTGGAGGATCACGGCGCGCGCTGCAATCGCGAATGTGCCGGCCTTGTCGGTCGGCTCAAAAACTTGTACCTCGGCAGTGGTTTTTCCCGGTGGAATTGGCTCGTGGTAATTCACTCCGCGATAGACAGCCCTTACCAGCATCGGCCCAGCGCCAATCTGCGGGTGAGTGAACTCAAAGTGCCCCTGCGCGTCCGTCTTCGTGTTTTCTACGGGCTGCATTCCGCCTTGCAATTGAATCAGGATCACGTCGACGCCGGCAGCTGGTTGCCCGGTGGTGCCGTTGCGCACAGTTCCCTGCAGCGTTCCGGCGGAAACAATCAACGACGCAAAACAAACTAGAATCGCGAGCGCCCCTAAACGAGCCGCGATGGCCCGTACTGCTGCGGCCGAAATAGTCCCAGCGCCGCAAAATCCTTTCATGAATGCCGCCTTTCCGTCGCTGCCTGTCGTGTGGCAGCCGTGGGCGTGCCGCCGGTCAGTTCGTCCATTTCAGCCAGCACTTTCGCCGCTTCCACTTCAAGAGAATGTTTCGTCTCTTCGTAGTCGGCTTCGGAGAATTTTCCAGCACGGTACTCAAATCGCAAGTCGCGAAGATTTTCGTAGATTGCGTCGCGACGCTCCATCAATTGGTCGAGCTTCGTTCGGTGCGGCGTCGAATCGGAGGCATCCGACCGAACGTTGAAAATGAAATAGAGGCTCGCAACGGCGAGAAGCGCGCAAGCCACCGCTATGTCAATGCTGCTCATGAGTCTCTTACGATTCGTCATCCTTATCGGATTCGCGCTGAGCGCGCGCAATCAGGTCCGCCGAAACACGCGGTCCCGAAGCAGTCGCCACGGCGCCCTTCCGTTTCCAGCGGCGTACGACGTCCCATAAGAGCCCCAGCGCTACCAGGGGGAACACAATCGGAGCAATCCACGCAATCCGGTTGAATCCCTTCGCTGGAGGCGAGGAAAGCACCGTCGGTCCATATTCCTGCACGAACGCCTGCAACGTCAGATCGTCCGGCTCGTTCCGCGCGATGCGTTCTTCCAGCTCTTTCATCATGTCGTGCGAGTACGTGCATCCCACGTGATTGCACGAGCCGAGAATCTGATTGCAGCCGCACACGCACATCAGTTTCTGGCCAAGTTCTTTCGCGTGCGCGGATTCCTGCGCCTGGGCGACCGGAACCAGCGGCGCAATCGCAGCGAGTGCAAATACACCCAGCGCACACATCTTGGATCGCGTTCGCAGATGCCGAGCGATGGTATAGCCGTGGTTTTTAATCATGTGCATCCGATCGAGCAATTGCACCCACGGCGGACGTGCGCGTCGAGCTCCATGCCGGGTCGCGCATTTCCACGGGACGAAGCACCAGCGCCGTTCGCTTGTTCGGAAGCATTGCTAGCACCGTTCCGAGCACCAGCACCACTCCTCCGAACCAGATCCACTTCACCAGCGGATTCAAGTACGCGTGGATCACAGGCTTGCCAGTTTCAGGGCTGCGTCCCGCATATACAACGTACAAATCCCAAATCGGCGACGTCTGTACCGCTACCATCGTCTCCGTCACCTGACTCGCCAGAAAGAATCGGCGCTCGGGATACAGCATCATTTCCGATTTCCCGTTGCGAAATACTTCCAGCGTCGCGCGCTCCGATTCGAAATTGTTATTCGCGATGCGATCGAAGTTCTGGCACAGCACCGTGTACGGACCGATCTTGATCGATTGCCCAGCGCCCATCTCCATCTGCACGTCGCGATTAAACGCCGATCCCGCCACGCCGATAAAAATCAGCACCATCGCGAAATGCACGATGTAGCCGCCGTAGCGCCGCGTGTTGCGCATCGTCAGCTCGCCGACTGGCCGTCAGCAGGTTCGTATGGTCGCGAGACGCAATCACCCGCGCGCCCCGATAAAATTCCGAAGCAATCGTCAGCGTTACAAATACGGAAAGGATCAGACAAATCACAGCGTAAAATTCGCGGAATCCAAATAGCAGCGCAATCACGCCCGCCAAAATTCCGCCGGCCAAAGGCCACGCGAAATTCCGCTTCAAAGCGTCCAGCGAAGTCTTGCGCCACGCCAGCAAAGGCCCCACGCCGGTGAGAAACAGCAGAAAGAGCGCAATCGGAATATTCACCTTGTTGAAGAATGGCGGCCCAACGCTGATCTTGGTCCCCTGCACCCATTCAGAAAGCACCGGAAACAGCGTGCCCCACAGAACCGAAAAGCAAGCCGCGAGCAGAATGAGATTGTTGAACAGAAAGCTCGACTCGCGCGACACCAGCGAATCCAGCTGATTGTCGCTGCGCAAATAATCCCGGTTCAGCCAGTAAGCCCAGAAGCAAACAATAAAAACCAGCGCCAGAAAACCAACAAACCAATTCCCAATCGACGATTGCGCAAAAGCATGCACCGAACTCACCACGCCCGAGCGCGTCAGCAAAGTCCCCAAAATGCAAAGCATGAAGGTGGTGAACACGAGCCACACATTCCACACCTTCATCATCCCGCGCTTCTCCTGCATCATCACCGAATGCAGAAACGCAGTCCCCGTAATCCACGGCAGCAGCGACGCATTCTCCACCGGATCCCACGCCCAATATCCGCCCCACCCCAACACGGCATAAGCCCAGTGCGCCCCCAAAAGTATCCCCACACTCTGAAATCCCCACGCGACCATGGTCCAGCGGCGGGTGATGTGGATCCATTTTTCGCCGGGATAGCGGCCCAAAAGGGCCGCGAGTGCGAAGGCGAAGGGGATGGTGAATCCGGTGTAGCCGAGGTAGAGGATGGGGGGATGAATCACCATTTCCGGGTATTGCAGGAGCGGATTCAGGCCGCGGCCGTCGCTCAAGCGTGGCCAGGTGCATTGTGCCGGCCGCGTCGGGACCGCCGAGGACGTTGAACGGGCTCGCGACGAAATTATTCAGGGTGAGGAAGAAGATTTGGACGCCAGCGCAGATCACGACGACGTAGGGCATCAGTTCCGGGTGCTTCTTGCGATTCAGGAACAGCGCGAAGAAAACGTAGGTGGAGAGCAGGAAGCTCCACCATAGCAGCGAACCCTCCTGACCGGCCCATAATGCAGCGAATTTGTAGTAAACGGGCAGGGCGCGATTACTGTGCGCCGCCACATATTCCATCGAAAAATTGTCAGTAAGAAAAAAATATTCAAGCGACCCAACGGCAAGTGTAACGAGCGCGAAGACAGCCATTCCTGCGTTGTGGGCGCTCTTCGTCAGCAGAGTACGCCGCGTGACGATTCCCGCAATCCCCGCACTAAAGGCATAGACGGCGGCGATGAAGGCCAGCAGCAGCGCGAAAGAGCCGAAGATATCCACTACATTTTCTCCGTGGAGCGAAGGCTGGGCTTGGGACTCGTGGTGGAGTTCAAATCGGAGCTTAAGTTGGCGCTAAAAATAGACATTAAAACGGTCAAGTACCTTGACCTACTTTCAGCTTTTACGATCCCCGCCGGGCACGTTATTTGACGTTTGCCCGGGCTGCGAAGCGCCGGGTGCCTGGTTTGGAGTGGCTTCATACTTCGATGCGCATTTTGCCTGTATCTGCTCCGCTTCGAAACGGCCATCGGGCTTCATGCGCCCTTCAACGAGGGCTTGCGCTCCGTCCTTAAATGTGTCTGGGAGCGGATCGCGGCCCACATAGGTGACCGGGACAGTTCTTCCCTGCTCTTCGAGCACGAAGTCCACTCGTCCCGCAGCCCGCAGGATCGAACCATTGCGCACATTGCCAGAAACACGCATGCGCTGGTGAAGGGCGGTACCTTGCAAGGTGGAGAGCTCGGTGATGGTGTGGTAGTACGTCTTGCTCTGCGTGAAACCCACATAGGCGAGCGAAACGAGCGTAATTACAATAATTCCCGAGCCAATCAGAAACTTGCTGCGGGCTTTCATTCCCAACTCCTCTTCGTCAGTCTAGCGGAATCGCTGCGATTTTAGCACCGCGCCGATACGGCTTAAAGCTATTCCTCAGCGAAAAGTGTATTCATCACCTGGACTCAGGGTCTGAACTGCAGGACAGGCGAAGGAACACGCCTTAGGACAGGTATATGCATGTGGTTCAGTTCGGCACTGAAAGCAAGTCAACCCCTCCCACCCTTCGCAAACCCAGCGAAGGATGGGGCACCCGCAAGAGCTAAGACTAAACTTCGGAGTCAACTACTGAAGTGGCATGATCCTCACGGAAGCGCCGTCAATTGTGTAGACCACGGACACGCAGCAGACAAGGGTGCGCCACCCTCTATGATGGCGTCGGCTCTGTCAAGAGACACCCCGGTTTGCGAACCGCAGATGGACGGCTCGTTTTCTTTTTTCCTAAACCGGATCTTTTTTTCGTTTCGACCAAGGCTCGCTTCTTGAATCCAGCGGTGGATTCTGGTTCCACCAACCATCTATTCGGTCATCGAGCATGTTACGCGCGTGGCTCGAGGGGCCGACGGTTTAAGGCTGCATCCCAACTAATGATAAGCGGAAATCGGAGTGATTTTAGCACTCCATCGAAGGGGCTTAAAGTGATTCCTCGCGAAAAGTGCCGTCGTCACTGGGCTTGGCGGACTGGACTGGCGGACAGGCGAAGAAACAGCCCTCAGGGCAGGTAGGCAAGAGCTGCTTTGATGCGTTCGCCGAGGGACTTGCCGGCGTTGGCGCTGCGGCGCGGATCTGCCAGGTAGGAATCCGTGAAAGGCAAGCCGTTGTCGAGGACCAGGCGGTCGCCCCAGCCAATCATGCCGAAGAGGCGAATGAGTTCGGCGGTGGGTGGTGAGATGGGCACCATGTAGGCTGGGTCGTACACGGATTGGACGCGTTTCATGACGGTGGGGGCGAGGCGACGCAGCGCGCCTTTGGGATCGTCTTGCTCTTCGAATGGACACTCGATGGCGTAGGTGAGGAAGAATCCTTTGCGTTGAAATTCGGAAAGCAACGTGGATTCCCGAGAATCTGCGGCGAGGGGGATTCCCGCTGCTTTCATCAGCTCTTCGAAAAAACGCCGGGCACCGAGGGAGCGATCGGAGGGATTGAGAGCGGCGCGGTAGAAGTAGTCTTCGATACGCGACGGAGGCGCTCCATCGAGAAAAAGGACGCGGATTCGAGCAGGACGCAAGCGAGACGCAAGTTCAAGGCGCGTGGCGCGGCGCGCAGCGTGAGCATCGTCCGTTCGTGTCCCGCATCCCTCGCAAACCGGCAACGGGGAGCCTCCGCAGAAGAACGTAGGGGAAGCGAGAGGATGTCACGAGAATGGCAGACAATGCAAGTTGCACAATGAGACCGTAGCTAGTTGGCGCGCTTGCTGCCCGCTCGCCGGGGCTTGGCTTCCTCTTTTGGTTCTGAGATTAAGCGCCACGCAGCGCGAATGAGAAGGTGAAGACAAAATCCGGACTACCGCCGATGAAATGCAGTGAAATAAATCAGAAGCGCGATAAAGGCGAATGTACCGAGGAGAACAATCGCGAAGACAATTGCAGCAGGCCAGAAAGCCCAAGACCATGAGTGCCTTTTTTTGATTTGCTGTATGGCGTGGCGCAATGAGAACCCCGTAGCTATTCCGCCAATCGGAATAAGAGCGAAGGCGGGCATAAAAGCATCGAGCTCGCCCGGCCCTTTGCATCCATGCCGGAGACAGTAAATAGACGGCAACAGAATCGATAAGATGTATAGGATCGCGATGAAATACGAAATTGCGAGGCCTATTTTGCGTAACATACGTTCTATCCTAAAGTCTTATTGTCGTTGGCCCACGGATGGTCACATTAACACGGTACCCTAGCAGTTGTGCGAAGCCAGGGCTGAAGCGGGCCATCTCAGTGAGAGCGTGCGTTTTCGCCGGACTGAAGTCCGGCTCCCCCTGAATAAATCAGGGGGCTCTCACCGGCCCAATCTCAAATCAATTGACAGACACGCGCCGACAGGTCTACCTTACGGCCACGTTCCCCTCAGGGTCCCCGCATCAGGAGGAAACCAAAATGAACGCACGTAAGGTAAAGCTGATTATCGGCGTCGTAGCCGTAGCGGTGCTAGCCGTTATGGCTGCCGCGCATTTCAGGAAATCCAACTACAGCATCGTAATCCCCAAGGTGCTTACCTACCCCACAACCACGCTGACGTTTGCGTCTAAGTCTGCGGTTCTTGGCGCTCCATCCGTAGCAGCGGATAAGGTACAAGTTAAGTTCGACGATCCGAATTGGGCAGCGACCGTTTCAGAGGCCCATTTAGTGACGAAGGCGGGCGGCACCTACTTCAAATTGACGTGCCAAGCTTCGTCAGCGCCGTGCCTTGAAGCCACTCGCGGATCGGGTTCGTATACTTATTCACTCGTGCCGTCGAGCCTGCCGGTTCCGTCAGAAAAGGGTACGTACGCATTAGTTTGGGATGTGAATCCGCCGGGGGACACGATTCAAGACGTTCTTGAGGTTCCCGAACCGAACACATTTATTATGCTCGGAGGAGGACTCGTCGGATTGCTAGGCCTGCGACGGTGGCGTCCAGGGTTTCGCCGCACAAGGGACGCCTAGCGGAATGGAATCATGCTTTTTCCGCGAGAAAAACATTAGGCACCTTCGGAGAGGACTTCGAGACGGTCTCCGATGGAGGACTTCTGTAGTTCGGGGGCGATTGCTTTCACGGCGGCGCCGATGGGAATGATGTGCTTCGGACGGTAGGAGAACTCGATGCGCTTCAGGAGGGTTGAAGAGGCGCGAGTGACGCGCTCGCTTAATTCTCCGGGCGTTGCCACCGGGCATTCCACCGCGTGCGCCAAATAGAAGCCGCGGCGCTGAAATTCGGCGAGTGCTGCTTCTTCATTGGCAGCAACGTCCGGAGCAATGCCGGCCGCCTTCATCATCTCGACGAAAAACTCGCTGGCTTCTGCCGATCGCGATTCTCCCTCGCGGAGCGGCCGATAGAAATAATCTTCGAGGCGACTTGTGGGAGCGTCAGCCAGCAATAGAGTTTGAATGTGAATCGGGCGGAACCGCGTAGCCATCTCGAGCCGCTCGATTCGCTGCCGGATGTGAGCTTCGTCAGCCGGCGCCCCGCAACCATCACACACACGCATTGCAATTCTCCTGAGTAATGTGACGAGAATCGCACGGAGCCCGACTGCGCCGCAAGGAATTGCCGTCGGCCGGGCAGGTGAGCTCCGTTTCGCAGGTTCGCGCGGCGGCCCACACCTTGTGCTTCTACAGGTTGTATGGTACATATGTAGAAGAGCGAGGTATAGTGATGATTCCGGCGAAGTCCGATCTCCCGCAAGGTACTCTGGATTTATTGATCCTCAAAATTGTGGCGCTCGGCCCCGTTCATGGCTATGCGATCGCACAACGGCTTCAGCAGGTGTCGCGCGACGTGGTGCAGGTTCCGCAAGGCTCGCTGTATCCAGCGTTGCACCGGCTCGAAAATCGCGGTGTTCTCGCGTCCGAATGGAACGAAACCGAGACGGGGCGCGAGGCTAAATTTTATCGTCTGACAAGGAAAGGGCGAGCGCAGCTCGGAACAGAAACTGCGAGCTGGCGGCGATTGTCTGAAGCGGTCGGACTTATTCTCAGAATGTCAGAAGGCGGCGCAGAATGAACTGGCGGAATCGGTTCTGGCATCGAAGGCAAATGGACGAGCAGCTCGAAAAGGAATTGTCCTTCCACATCGATGAGCACATCAGCGATCTGATTGCGCAGGGCTACGATCCAGAAGAAGCGCGGCGGCGCGCACGGCTCGAGCTCGGCGGCCCGGAGCAAGTGAAAGAGCAATGCCGCGAGGCGCGGGGCACCCGTTGGTTCGAGGATCTGCTCCAGGACTTCCGTTATGCGCTGCGCATGCTCGGCAAGAATCGCGGTTTCGCAGCGGTCGCGTTGCTTACTCTCGCGCTTGGCACCGGCGCGACGACGGTGATGTTTACGGTCGTGAACGGCGTGCTGCTCAAGCCGCTGTCTTATCCAGAGCCGGAGCGGCTTGTCGCGCTGCATGGAAAGGTGCAGCAGTTCGGTGAGCCGTGGGGATTTTCGTATCCCGATTTCCTCGATTACCAGAGCGCAGGCCGATCGGTGGGGCCGATGGCGGCCTGGACATACGGAGGAGGCACGATAAGCGAGGCCGCTGGAGCAGAGTATGTGGAAGGCCGCGAGATTTCGTCCGAACTATTCTCGGCGCTGGGCGTAACCCTGTTTCGTGGCCGCTCGTTCTCGCATGAGGAAGACCGACGCGGGGCCGCGCCTGTTGCCATCATAAGTTACGGCTTGTGGCAGCGCGCCTACGGAGGACGCCCCGATGCGATTGGCGGATCGCTGATCCTCGAAGGAAAGTCTTACTCTATTGTTGGGATTGCGCCTCCAAATTTCCATCTGGAGGACGAGGCGGACGTTTTCACGCCGATCGGTCAAAACATCGAGCCGAGAATGCAGAATCGCCGCGCGGGTTTCATTCATGTGTTAGCGCGACTCGCACCTGGTCTGACGCTCGCACAAGCGCAGACGGAACTTTCGCTGATAGCCGCTCGTCTGGCGAAGGAATATCCGGACGCTGATGCGGATCGCGGCGTCGTCACGCATGCGCTGCAAGCGGATTTGGTCGGCGAAACGCGGCCTACTCTTTTGCTGTTACTTGGCGCGGTAACTCTGGTGCTGCTGATTTCTTGCGTGAATGTTGCCAGCTTGTTGCTGGCGCGCGCGGTGTCGCGCGAGCGGGAACTCGCATTGCGCGTGGCGCTGGGCGCGGGCAGGGGCCGATTGATACGTCAATGTCTCACGGAAAGCGGTGTCCTGGGACTTGCCGGAGGTGCACTCGGAGTGTTGCTCGCAGTGGCTGGCCTAAGGCCTTTCCTTGCGAAGTGGCCGGGCGGTCTGCCGCGCGCGGAGGACGTTCAACTTGATTGGCGCGTGCTGCTTTTTGCAGTTGGCACCTCGCTGCTTTGCGGTTTTCTTTTCGGGTTGGCGCCGGCCCTGCGTGCGCCTTCGCGTCAACTTGAGGAATCGCTTAAAGGCGGAATGCGCACAGTCGGGGGAAGCTCTCGCCGTTTGCACAGCGGTTTTGTGATAGCTGAAATCGGACTTGCCGTCGTGCTGCTGGTTTCCGCCGGCATGCTCGGACGCACGGTTCTACGGCTGGCGGCGCTGAATCCGGGAGTTCGAGTGGAAAATGTACTGACGGCGCGAGTGGCGCTGTCGCCGGCGGCACTTAAGGATGCGGCAACGATGCGCGCGGCATGGCAGGAGGTTCAGGACAGGGCACGCGCCGTGCCCGGCGTGCAGTCGGTGGCGCTCACCGACATCGTCCCGATGAGAGTCGGTGAAAACAATCTGCCCTACTGGGCTAGTGCTGTAGAGCCGCCAGCCAATCAAACCCCGGTCGCGTTGGCGTCGAGCGTAACGCCGGATTATTTGAACGTGATGGGCATCCCTCTTCGCCACGGCCGATTCTTCAACGACGACGATCGCATCGGGACACCCACTTGTCGTGGTAGTCGATGAAGTTCTGGCGCAACATGCCTTTGGCCGCGAGGATGCGGTCGGCAAACCGCTTTGGATTCCCTCAATCAGCAAGCGATCCGGTGCAGATCGTGGGCGTAGTGGGCCACGTGCGGCATTGGGGACTCGCCGGCGACGACCAATCGCGAGTGCGCGATCAGATCTACTACCCTTTCGCGCAGGTGCCGGACCAGCTGCTGCATCTGTTTTCGTCGTTTATGTCGATCGCGATTCGCACGAATGCGCCGCCGATGAATTTGGTCGAATCGCTGCAGCGCAACCTGCGCGGCGTGGCCAACGACCAGGTTCTCTACGATGTACGCACGATGGAACAGCTCGTGAACGACTCGCTTTCAACGCAGCGCTTTCTGCTGGTGATCTTTTTCGTGTTCGCAGGGCTTGCGTTGCTGCTCGCGTGCATTGGGATTTACGGCGTGCTGGCGTACCTGATGACGCAGCGCGTTCCAGAGATCGGCGTACGCATGGCGCTCGGAGCCACCGCCGGAAATGTGATGTGGCTGGTGATGCGGCAAAGCATCGCGATGATTTTGGCTGGCGTTGGCTTTGGCACGATTGCGGCTCTGGCGGCGGGACGCTCGCTTGAACACTCGGTCGAAGGCATGCACCAAATCGAGCCCGTGAGTTTCGCCGTGATGATTCCGGTTCTTGTGGCTGCCGCGCTGCTCGCCAGTTTTATTCCTGCGAGGCGCGCGAGCCGCATCGACCCCATCAGCGCGCTGCGCCAGGATTAGCGCGAAGTTCGGCTCGCAAGTTGCGGTCAATATACTGACCAGACGCCTGGCGTCGCGAGTTCGAGCAAATGGCGGTCGGGATCGCGAAAATAGAGGCTCCAGCCGCCCAGTTCCCAGGAGCGTTTCTCTTCCACCGCAATTCCCTGCTTCGCGAGCCATGATTCCCAAGCGGCCAGTTCGGCGGTTGGAATGGCGAATGCGATGTGCAGTTCGCCGTCGCCATCGTGCGGAGATAAAATGGCGCGCGAAGCTCCCTTCTTGAACAGCAGCAGTACCTGGCGAGGACCTGCGTGCATCGCGCAACCGCGCTCACCAAAATCGCTGATGACGGGGAACCCAAAAATGTTCCTGATAGAAGCGAACCGAGCGCGGGAGATCGTCAACGTACAAAGATGATTCGAGGATGCCATCGAGTTTAGGGGGCATTTGATTTCTCCCGGCCAAATATGGAACAGATAAGCCCTCTGCTTCAATCTCGCCGCCGTTCAGAGGACTTGAATTAGGCGGCCGCGACTATTTCGTCAGGCCTGCGGTGGCGTTGAGGATGATGTGCAGCGGAGCAACCTGCGCGGGCTTGGCGTACTTGTTCACCAGGAAGCGCTGGCCGTCCTTAGTCACGTCGTATGAAAACTGATCGGTGGAAGACACCTGAGCTCGGATCTGAGTGCGGAATAGCGGCGTGGGGTTTCCGGAGGAAAACGAATCGCGCGCATCGACGGTGACCGCCGTTAGCATGCTCTTCGGTCCGATGTAGAAAAGTTCCTTTCCGTCTCCGCGCCAACGAGGTTCGGTGCCGCCGCCGCGGGACACCTGCCATTTTCCTGTGGCGGCGGGAAACGTGGTGACGTAAACCTCCCAGTCGCCCGATTCGTTCGATCCGTAGGCCACCCATTTGCCGTCGGGAGAAATCTGGCCGTTGGATTCGCTGGACTGAGTGCTGAGATAGGGCGTCATTTTGCCGTTGGATGCTTGAATCAACACCAGCTGAGATCCTCCCGCGGCGGCCTGCAACGTGGCGAGGAGCAGCTTGTCGTCGGGTGACCAGGAGTTTGGAATGAGGTCATCCGTGGGGTGACCGTTTGCGCTGACAGAAAAAATCAATCGGGGAGGTTGCAGGCCCTGCGATTGTTTCAGAAAAAGATTTGTGTCTTTCGCTTGTAGAGAGCGGTAGGCGATCATGGCCCCGTCACGCGACCAGACGCCTCCCACATCTTCCGTTGTATCGAATGTAAACCGGGAATTAGTTCCGCGGTTGAGATCGCCTAGCCAGATATTGACGTCGTTCGCTTTCGCGTCCGCGACGTCGATCGCTACGCGGCTTCCGTCGGGCGATAACGTCGGGTTTGAGACAACACCGATATCGCCGACGTGGCCGAGTTCTTTGCCGGTGCGGTCATACCAGGTGAGGACCGAGAGCGTGGCTCCGAGAGTGGCGTTGTAGACGATGGTTCCGTTCTCCGACACGGAGAAGGTTCCCCAGGAAATCGATGGCTGGTAGCCGACCTGATCGGCGATAACTTGCGAATCGCCTCCCACCGCTCGCTTGGCGGGGTCAAACGGAGTGGCGCGCAACGAGGTTTTGTCATCGAGGTAAAACAGGTAGCCGTTTGCATAGCCCAAATTCGAACGCGACAGGACAAGCTGCTTGGGGTCGGCTTTGAAGGAATCGAGGTAGATGCCTCTCGCGTCGTCATTGCTTGTAAAAGTGAGCATCGTGAACAGGAAATTCTCGCCATCCGGTAGAAAGACTGGCCAGCGGTGCGAAACATTTCGCGAGGGATCGAATGATTTGTTGGTGACAGGGGCGAGACCGCTCCCATCGGAATTTATCTTCCATAACCAGCCGGCCGCCTGCGGCGAGAAGACAATCACGCCAGTGCGACTCCAGCTTCCGCCGCGCCCGCTCGTGGCGGTGGCGAGGGGCTGGGGAGCTCCGCCGGAGAGCGCCACTTTTTTCAACTTACCGTCGGCGAAAAATGCCACGAACGCATCATCCGGCGACCAGAATGGGTAACTCGCGCCTTCGGTGCCAGGCAGCAGAGTTATCGCAGACGAACCGATGCGTTGGACGCTCACCATGTTGGCGCCGGAGGCTTCGTCCGGTGAAACAAATGCCAGCATGTGGCCATCGGGCGAAAGCGCGAGGTGGGTCATCTCCTGCTGGATGGGGATGAAAAATTCAAGGCGTTCCGCTGGTGCGGGCTTCGGCCTGAAGAAGAACGCGAGCGCGCCGACCGCGAGGGCTGCGCACAAAGCTGATAGCAACGCGATGCGAGCAGTTTTGTTCCGGGAGGAGGATGTTCCAACTGCGGGCTGCTGCGGAACCTGCGTAATTCCGCTCGAGTCGCGAATCCAGTCGAGTTCGAGCTTCAGATCGTGCGCGCTTTGCGGGCGTTCGTCGGGATCTTTCGCGAGGCACGATTTGACGATGCTCTCGAGCAGCGGCGGCGCCAGGGGCTGCAATTCGCGCATCGGCCGGGGATCTTCTTTCAAGATGGCGGCGATCAGGCTGGCCTGGCTTTTGGCTTCAAACGCTTTCTTTCCCGTGGCCATTTCGTACAGCATCGCGCCAAAAGAAAAAATATCGCTGCGCGCGTCGGCTTCTTTGCCTTCGAGTTGCTCGGGCGACATGTATTGCATGGTGCCGACGATTGTTCCCTTCACGGTGAGCGGGTGGCTCATCGTGGGAGAAGAGCCAATGTCGCCCTGAAGAACTTCTCCGCCCTTCGCCAAGCCGAAGTCGAGGAGCTTGGCGCCGGATTTTGTGAGCATCACGTTGCCGGGCTTCAAGTCGCGGTGAACGATTCCGCGGCGGTGGGCTTTGTCCAGAGCGTCGGCGATCTGGGAGGCGGTGCGCAGGAGTTCCGGAGTCGGGAGCGGGCCCTTTTCAATTCGTGCCGCCAGCGTCTGCCCTTCAAGATATTCCATCACCAGATAATCAATTCCGTTCTGGTGGCCCACGTCGTAGAGCGCACAGATATGCGGATGATTGAGGCTGGAAACAGCGCGGGCTTCGCGATCGAATCGCTGGCGTACTTCCGGCGTGCTCTCTAACCCTTCGGTTAGAATCTTGATCGCCACGGTGCGGTCGAGCCGCGTATCTCGCGCGCGATACACTTCGCCCATGCCACCAGCGCCAAGCGGTGATTGAATTTCATAGGGGCCGAGTTTCGTGCCGGAGGTGAGAGCCATTCGCGCGCGCGATTATACTCCTACGCATCTTTTTCTGGCGGATTCAACTGGCCGCAGGCGGCCCGGGGCCATCCGAAAAGGACACCTCGGTCAGGTCGCGGCAGAAAATCGCATAAATCTCGGCAAAATCCTGTCAGCGCCACGAATACGGCGATCGGAGATACGTGGTCTTGTAGTTCAGTTCTGCAAACACCTGTTCACAAAGGAACGCAGCCACTCGACATAGAATGATATACACATAATTTGTAATGAACGTGAGCGCTAATGGCCATTCCTAGCGGGTCTTTGCTGCCGGGAGAATTTCATTGCATAACTGGAACGATTCGCTGAAGGGTGTGCTGTTCGGAGCACTGACCGGCATTGCAGTGGGGTTGGGCGGCTTTATTTTGACGGAAATCCCCAAGACACATGCGATGGGCGGTGTGGTCTTCCTGCTCGTTCCTTTTGCCGCTGGGGTAGCGATCACGATGAAACTCAGCGAATCGCGTGCGAAGTAAATACGAAGACGCAAACAAACGGACATTTAGAAATCGAAAGCGCTGAAGAGAGAGTATGAGACCCCGGATCGAATTGCAGCTAGGCGGACAACCCTGGTGCGCCGAGTTTGGAATGATTCCCTGTCCTGATGCGTCTAGTACCCTCCTCTGTCCGAAAATTCAAAGATTTCTGCATATTTTTATTGACTATTAATTAGAGCGGTTCCAGAATCCGCCCACCTCGTCTCGACTTCGGAAGACCTCCGGCCCCGTTCTCCGGCTAGTGGTGAAATCGAGACGCGCATGACTGTGTCCGCACCCTTGTAATCAGTGAATTCGACAACACAGCTGTGTACAAACCTTCGAGGAGGCAACATATGGGCGTTGTAACCAAGAAATCAGGACGGCGCACGAAAGCGACTTTCGTTGAAGTCGGCTTTGCAGCGCTCGTCGTGATTGGAGTTGCACTCGCTTTCGCGTTTACACAGGGGCAGGCGACGGGCGCATCCGCGACTGCTCCGCAAACGACTCAGCAGATGACTCTCATTGGCGCATCCACTATCCATTCAACCCCGCTCGGGAGCGGCGCAGTGGCAAACCCCGAAACGATAGTCGGGATGGTGAAGGCGATGGGCCTGGCATTAAGCCCGGATCGGCAGCGCAGATGTTGTCGTTCGCCCGTTTGCAACTTCTTCGTCATCGAAGATGCCACGGCATCGCACGAACCTTCGCAATTCCGAGCAAGTTTGCGGCTAGCCGAGCATCCGCGGCGGCGCGACCAAATACCTCAAGCAGCACATTTCCACCCCCGGAACCTAATGTACCGGCTAGCTTCGTTGTCGGCTTTCAGGCACCGGGATTTGCCGGATTCAACGGATTGAGCCATGTGGACCAGCGATTGGCGAATGGTGGAAATCAATTCAGCCTTGAGCCACCCGATCAGGGTCTTTGCGCGGGGAATGGCTTCGTAATCGAGACGGTAAATGATGTCATCCAGGTGTACAACACGCGAGGAACCATCCTCGTCGGTGTAGAAGATATGAACTCCTTTTTTGGGCTAGCAACACAGATCAACAGGACGACCGGCGTCCGAGGTCCGTTCCTCAGCGATCCGAGGTGTTTCTATGATTCTCAGACGCAGCGTTGGTTCGTCACTGAGCTAATGGAGGACGACGGAGGTAACCCGGGCGCAACAGGCCGCAATTTCAACCTAATCGCCGTTAGCCAAACCGCCGATCCGACGCAGCCTTTCACTGTCTTCAAGTACGACGTGACGGACGACGGCCTGGACGGAACCCCAAGCCATGCCGGTTGCCCATGCTTCGGAGATCAGCCGCTGTTTGGCACGGATAAGTTCGGTGTGTACCAAACAACGAACGAATTCGGGGACTTCTTCAACGGAGCCCAGGTCTACGCGATTTCCAAAGCCAAGCTGGTCGCAGCGGCCAATGGTGGTCCTGCGCCGACGGTGATTGGCATCGATGCATCTCAGCAACTGGTGCCTTTCGGTGGAGAATCGTATTCGATTCAGCCTGCCACGGCACCTCGGGCTGATACCTGGGACCACGACCAAGACGGCGCCATCAAGAACGGCGCCGAGTATTTCCTGAGCGCTCTCCAATTCGTGGATACCTTCGACAATCGGATTGCGGTTTGGGCACTCACCAATACCAAGTCGTTGAACTCGAAGACACCGAACCTCACGTTGTCGTTTGATGTGATCGGATCGGAAACTTACGGCCAGCCGAATCCGGCGAACCAAAAGGCAGGCGAGATTCCACTTGGTGTGGCGCTCGGTAACCCGACGGAAGGGCAACTCAACACCAACGATGACCGGATGAACCAGGTCGTTTTTGCCAACGGCATCTTGTACGGCGGGGTGAACTCGCTGCTCAAGGTGAAGGGCGCAGAACACCAGGGTCTTGCCTGGTTCGGCGTAAGACCTTCTTTCCAGGGCCCCACGCTGAAGGGTGTCGTCGTCACTCAGGGCTATGTAGCGGTCGCAAACGAGGACGTCTTGTTTCCTTCGCTCGGTATCAATGCTGACGGAAACGGCGTCATCGCGTTCACGCTTGCGGGCAATGATTATTTCCCGAGTGCGGCTTACGTTGACGTGATCCAAGGGTTCGCATTGCCCTTTGTCCACGTCGCCGGAGCCGGACAAGATCCCGATGACGGATTCACGATCTATCCGGCGGAGGGTGGCAACGGCGTCGGAAGATGGGGAGATTATTCCGCGGCAGTCGCCGACGGCGACCGAATCTGGATGGCCAGCGAATACATCCCCAAGGCGTGCTCGGGACTTGCTCTTCCATGCCGCACGTCGCTCGCAAACTGGGGCACGTTCTTCTCAACCGTGCGTCCATTCGGCTTCTAGGCGTAACCCCATCCCGCCCGTTTTAGGGCGGCAAGCCGTGATAAGGGCAACGATTCCAAATCGTTGCCCTTTTTTTTTTGAAGTCACGGGAAGTCGTGGCCCTCTGTGTAGTTTGACCGCTAACTCCCTTAAGTGAAGCGTGGTATGTGCCCGCGCCTCACGCCATGCTAAGAATTTGATTAACAGGCTAAGGTCAGTCCTCACCTTTGCCCAGAGGGCCGAATGGCCAAACGGATTTTAGTGGCAGACGACAATCCGATGATACGCAAGATGCTGTGCCGTCTGTTCGAAATTGAAGAGGATTACGATATCTGCGCGGAAGCCGAGAACGGACAAGATGCGATTGAGCTAGCGCTGCAACATCGCCCCGATCTGATAATCCTAGATCTGGCAATGCCGGTATTGAATGGCTTGGAGACAGCTCGAGAATTAAAGAAGATCATGCCTGACGTACCGATCATTCTCTTTACTCAGCACGCCCACGCGAGTAAAGGCCTGTCTGGCTTCCAGATGATCGTTGAGCGAATCGTTCCGAAGACCGATGCAAGGGCACTCATGGGACATGTGAAAGCGCTCGCCCCGGTGTAGACCGCTTTGGCGCCGCCCGATAGCTCTAGAGCAGCTCTAGAAAGGCAGCCTCATCATCCATTTGCCCGATTCTTTATCTTTGTAAAACTCGCCAAACGGTATGTTGTTGTACATCGAGGCGCCGATGTTCCTGGAGGCTACCTTCACGTCAAAGGTGCACCTGAAACCTTGTGGAGTTGGTTTGTCGCAGGCTTCCTTCTTGAAGAACTTGATTTCGACTGGATCGGAGATGGTTTCACCGGGTGGGTGATTCATGGCGTTTAACAGGGCTTCCCTCATCTCCGCCTCCGAAGGTTCGGATCCGGCGCCGCCACAACCTACCAGCCCCATCGCCAATAAGGTACCCAACACAAAATGTCTAAGTCCGATTTGCATTCTGCTCCCCTCAAAAAAGTCAGGCGGCACTGGTGCGTCAATGTAGTGGATTCGGCTTTCTGGCGCAATCACAGTTTGTCGGTCGTTCATACCATCGAGGGGAAAGTGAACTGCAGAATGGGTGTAAGATCGGCGTCGCATTTTTAAGTCTAAAAGAGATTCTCGCAAGTGGGAGACGACATGACTTTTCCAGCCACCACACCAGGCAAATCGCTCTTGATTCCCTGCTTGCGCTGCATCCTGTTCTTTGTTCTTGCCGCCATCCTCGCGCCGATTTCTCTTTCTAACGCTCAGACAGTCCCTCAAGACAAGACGCTTGCGACGCTGGCCGGCATTCGCGAAGCCTGGGTGCAAGATCTCCACGACAAGAAACTCGAACCGATCTTGAAGTTCTATGCACCGGACGCTGCCTTCCTTCAGCCCTCCGGCGTGCGGATCACCGGTGCCACAGCGCTTCGCAATCTCTTCCAGAATATAATGGCCACCTTCGATAGCAGCCTTACCCTCCGCAGCCTGAAACTCGAAACTTCGGGCGATCTGGCCTATGACAGCGGCGAATTTGTGGAGACTCTAACCAACATCGCCACCGGGGCGAAGATTTCTTCCAGGGGTAGCTACATAATTCTCTACAAGCGCGAGGCCGGCGGCGGCTGGCAAATCGTGCAACATGTTTGGACGGGTACGCCTCCGGCAGGAACGTAGGTCGTCGATTTCTTTAGAACAAGAGTTGTTGAGATTTCCTGCGTACGCGACTGTAGAAACGGGAAACCGCGCAGGTGTAGCTGAGTGAGGTTTGCTAGACGGTCGAGCTCTTGTCTTCTTCGACGGGCGTCGTGCTGGCGGCCGCCGCTGCGCCGAGCTTGGTGCGCAGGCACCCGATCAATTCGGGCGCGAGATCGGAAATGGCCATGCCTTCCGACACCAGGAATTTGCAGCTCAGGATGGGCCGGCTGTGGTCTTCGTCAGAAAGCTGGCAATTCACTTTGCAATACTGGCAATCCTGATTCCAGCAGAAACGGCCGTAAGGGATTGTCTCCGGGCTAATGAATTGAAATGCGCGAAGAAGTGAATTGCGCTCCGGAACGAGGAACGTCTTGCCCATGATCGAAATTTCTACGAGCTTTTCGTACGGCCGAAAGATATCCGACATCAATGACGCTCCGCTTTCCGACATGGTCCGTTACCCCGTGATTTGAAACTAAAGCAGCGCGAGGCGCGGAGCAATCAGAACTAGGCGGGGCGTGTTCAATGCTCCAATGGCGGATGAAAAGCGAACAGAGCTGAATCGCCGCCAAGCGCGCGCGCGTGATCGACGAAATGGGTTTGTAGGGGCGGGTCTCAGACCCGCCCGCGTTACACACGGCTCTTAGCTGTTTTTCCCTGCGCCCAAAACGACGCAGGCTCAGGAACGTTCTGATGGGAACAAAACGAGCAGCGTGTATATGCCCAGCATGATCCCGAAGAACGGGACGGGAAGGGCGATGAAAGCGGCCAGTATTGCAATCGCTCGCGCCGATCGTCTGCCCGACAATAAATCCGCCGCGGCCACGAGCGCGACGATGCCCGACAATATATTCCAGACGATGATGCATACATACAGAAGGTGAAAATCAGCCATTAAAGCGAACGGATTCGGCACACGAGAAAGCAGCGCGCCAAACATGAGCGTCGCCGTTCCACTGAAGAACGTTAAGACCAGCGCGATTATCAGCCGCGAAATTCCGTAGATAGCCCACAGGATGCCCAGAACGCCGGCGCGACCGCCCGATCTGAGAATTGACGTGTTATCCGCCATGTTCATCGCACCTCTCGAGCGCCTTCCTCGAATCGCAGAGTGAAAATGTCAGGCAAAAAACTGGCCCATCTTCCGGAATTTTTCGTAGCGCTGCGAAATCAGCTGCTCGGGAGAAAGCTGCGAGAGTTCCTGCAACGACCGCTCGACGAACGGTTCGACCAGTTTCGCAGTGAGTTCAGGATCCATATGAGCGCCGCCTTCGGGCTCGGGAATAATGCCGTCGATTAATTTCATCTCGAGGAGATCGCGCGCCGTAATCTTCAGGGCTTCAGCAGCGACTTCGGCCTTCGAAGCATCCCGCCACATGATCGAAGCACAGCCTTCTGGCGAAATCACGGAATAAACCGAATTTTCGAGCATAAAAACGCGATCGCCCACGGCGATGGCCAGTGCGCCTCCCGAACCGCCTTCGCCGGTGATGATTACGACGATCGGAACCGGAAGCCGCGCCAGTTCGCGCAAGTTGTAGGCGATGGCTTCGGCTTGCCCACGCTCTTCGGCGTCAACACCCGGATAAGCGCCCTGTGTATCGACAAAAACGATCACCGGCCGGCGAAATTTTGCGGCCAGCTGTGTGGCGCGCAATGCTTTGCGATAACCTTCAGGTTTGGCTTGCCCGAAATTTCGCGCGAGGCGCTGCTTGGTGTCGCGTCCTTTCTGGCTTCCGACGATCATTACAGGCTTGCCTTGAAACCACGCCATGCCCGTGACGATGGCGGGATCATCCGAGAAGTTTCGGTCGCCGTGAATCTCGCTGAAATTTTCAAACAGCAGACGGATGAAATCGTCGGTGTAGGGGCGCTGCGGGTGCCGCGCAAGTTGGAGGCGTTGCCAGGCACTGATGTTGGCGAAAAATTCGCGCCTCAACTCTTCCACTTCGTGGCGCAGGCGCTCGATTTCGGCGGCGCCCTCTTTGGTGGGCGAGAGGCGGCCCAATTCTTCCACGTCTCGTTCGAGCGAATTGATAGCACGCTGTCGTTCGCGTTCTTTGTCGCGCGGACTTTGCGCTTCCGCGCCGGTCGTCACCGCGCTCTCATTGTCATTGGGATTTGCCGCCTGCTCGGCCAGCTTCGCTGCTTTCAAGGCTTTCTTGAGTTCGCGGCGCTGGCGCAGCCGCTCCCGAAGTTTGTCTCTCTTCCTCACGGAATCAGTCATTGAACGAGTGCGACCGAATCAGAGCCGCATATTTCGCGAACGCGCTCGACGAGCTCGCGATCCGCCCGCACCGCGCTGGACGATTCGAGCGTTGCTTCGCTGCCATCGTCTTGAATCAGCTCAAAGGAAACTCGGCAACGTCCAGGACTTCGTGTGAACAGCTCGCCGAGCCGATCGAGCACACCCGAGTCCAGGGCTTTCAAATCCACCCGAACGCGTAAAAGGCTTGGCGCCCGGTCGGTCACTTGATCGAGCACGCGCGCATCGGAAACCATCAGGCGAGTGCCCACATCTTCGACGGCAACGCGGCCCTTGACGAGAAGCGGCGTGGCCGCTTTCAGAATCGGCTCGAGCTTCTGGAACGCCTCTGGAAACACGAGCGCCTCGATCACGCCCGTACGATCCTGCAGCGTCACAATCATCCAGCGCGCTCCGCGCCTCGAGCGCATCGGCCGCGACGAAACAATGATTCCCGCCACGACGATATCCTCCCCATTGCGCTTTCCTTCGATCGTCGCCAGCTCGATTGCGGAAAGGTCCTTCAATCTCCCCGCGTATTTGTCGAGCGGATGCCCGGAAATATAGAAGCCGAGCGTGGCATATTCCGCAGCAAGCAGTTCGTGCTCGGGCCACTCCGCAACTTCGGGCAGCTCTTCTGGAGGCAGGGGCGTCGAAGTTGTCGCGCCACCGCCGAATAATCCGTGCTGCCCTGCTTCGCGTGCCCGTTGCAACTTCTGCGACCGTTCCATCACACGGTCAATCACGGAGATCATCTGCGCGCGATGACCTCCAAGTCCGTCCATCGCCCCAGATCGAACCAGGCTTTCCAGCACTCGCTTATTCAGCAGCCGCGTGTCGATCGATTCGCAGAATTGGAACATGCTGGTGAAATGACCCAGCGTTTCGCGCGCTTGCAGAATTCCAGTGACAGTATTCTCGCCCACGTTCTTGATGGCGCACAGTCCGAATCGAATCTGATCGCCAATCGGCGTGAAATTCATCGCGCTCGAATTCACGTCAGGCGGCAACACCGTGATGCCCATGCTGCGCGCTTCATTGATGTATTTCACCACTTTTTCGGTGTTGCCGGTTTCCGACGTGAGCATCGCGGCCATAAACTCGACTGGGTAGTGCGTCTTGAGATAGGCGGTCTGGTAGGCGAGCAGCGCATAAGCGCAAGAGTGCGATTTATTGAATCCGTAGCCGGCAAACTCGGCCATCAGATCGAATAGTTTCTCAGCCTTTTTCTGCGGAACCTTTCGCGCGATGCAGCCGGTGACGAATTTCTCACGCTGCGCGGCCATCTCCTCGTGCTTCTTCTTGCCCATCGCGCGGCGAAGCAGGTCGGCATCGCCCAGCGAAAACCCTGCCAGGCGATTTGCAATCTGCATCACCTGCTCTTGATAGAGAATCACGCCCCAGGTTTCGG
Organism: uncultured Acidobacteriota bacterium; assembly: GCA_963697645.1. Lineage (GTDB taxonomy): Bacteria > Acidobacteriota > Terriglobia > Acidiferrales > UBA7541 > Palsa-295. The sequence continues at coordinate 94,799 of CAVOOU010000004.1, forward strand.
CAAGAATTTCCTGCAGCTCCGGCAAATCGTAGGTGACTTTCTTCTTGCCGTGCTTGCGCGCGATGAAATCGTCGATCATGCCGCCCTGAATCGGGCCCGGGCGATACAGCGCGTTGAGCGCCGTCAAATCCTCGAGGCGAGTGGGCTGATAGCGGCGCAGAATGTCGCGCATGCCGTGCGACTCAAACTGGAAAATGCCGGTGGTATCGCCGCGCGCGAAAATCTTGTAGGACGCTTCGTCGTCGAGCGGCAGCGTGTCGAGGTCAATATCGATGCCGCGATTTTGCTTGATCAGCTTTACCGCGTCGCTGAGCACTGTCAGCGTGGTGAGGCCGAGGAAATCCATCTTCAGCAGGCCGATGCGCTCGAGCGCATTCATGTCGTACTGCGTGGAGATTTCATCCTTGTTCGACTTGTACAGCGGGACGATCTCGGTGAGCGGGCGCGGAGAAATCACCACTCCGGCGGCGTGCGTCGAGGCGTGACGCGCCAGGCCTTCGAGGCGCAGCGCCACTTCCACTAGTTCCTTCACGCGCTCGTCCTTCTCGCGCATCGCATCGAGCTGCGGCGATTGCTTCAACGCATCTTCGAGCGAAATGTTCAGCGTGGTGGGAACCATCTTCGCCAGCCGGTCCACTTCGCCGTACGGCATGTCGAGCGCGCGCCCCGCATCTTTCAGCACCGCCTTCGCCGCCATCGTCCCGAAGGTAATGATCTGCGCGACGCTCTTGTCGCCGTATTTTTGCCGGACGTAATCGATCACTTCGCCGCGCCGCCGCATGCAGAAATCGATGTCGATATCGGGCAGCGAGACGCGCTCGGGATTGAGAAAGCGCTCGAAAAGCAAATCGTATTGCAGCGGATCAACGTCGGTGATGTGCAGCGCGTAGCTCACCAGACTTCCCGCCGCCGATCCGCGTCCCGGCCCCACCGGAACGCCCTGCGCCCGCGCGTAGTGAATGAAATCCCAGACGATCAGGAAGTAGCCCGCGAAGCGCATCTTCTTGATCATTTCGATTTCAGAAGTCAGCCGGCTCTCGTACACCGAAAGCGGATGGCGCAGGCGGTTCTCGCTCGCGAGCTTTTCGAGCATCGGAGCGCGCGTGACAAATCCTTCGCGAACCACTTTTTCGAAATACGAATCGGCCGTGAAGCCTTCGGGAACTTTGAATTCCGGGAACGGATTCGTCACCCGCTGGATTTTTACGTTGCAGCGATCGGCAATCGTCACGGTGCGCGAGACGGCGTCCGGCAACTCCCGGAACACCTCCGCCATTTCCTCGGCGGTCTTGAAATAAAACTGGTCGGTGGCGAACTTCATCCGCTGGCTGTCGCTCATCGTCTTGCCGGTCTGGATGCACATCAGCACTTCTTGCGCGTGAGCGTCGGAGCGCGTCAGGTAGTGGCAATCGTTCGTGGCGACCAGCGGAATCCCGGTTTCGCGCGAGAGCTGGACGAGATCGCGATTGATGCGCGTCTCGATTTCCATTCCCTGGTCCTGCACTTCGAGGAAGAAATTCCCTTTGCCGAAAATGTCGCGCAGGCGATAGGCGTTGGTTTTGCGCCTGGTCGTATTTTTCAGACACGAGCGCATCGGCCACTTCGCCGCGCAGGCAGGCCGAAAGCGCGATCAGTCCTTTGCTGTGCTGCTGCAGCAGATCGTGATCCACGCGCGGCTTGTAGTAGAAGCCGTCGAGGAAGCCGGTGGAAACCAGCTGAATCAGATTGCGGTAGCCTTCTTCATTCTCCGCGAGCAGCACCAGATGATTCGAGCGCTCCGCATCGCTGCCGCGATTCTTGTGATTGTCCGGCGCGACATACACTTCGCAGCCGATGATCGGCTTTACGCCGTGCGTGCCGGCCTTATGAAAGAAATTCGCGGCGGCGAAAAGATTTCCGTGGTCGGTAACCGCAACCGCAGGCATGCCCCGGCGCGCCGCTTCGGCCGTCAATTCGCCGATTTCGCAAGCGCCGTCCAGAAGAGAGTAGTCCGTGTGCAGATGTAGGTGAACGAAATTCGGGGGAGCCATTCAAAATCCATTCTAAACCAGCTTCGCGGAATCGGCCATCACGAATCGCCGGACAAAAATTCGGCGAGATTTCGCCCATTACGCTGGCGTCTTGCTGGCTTTCGAAAATTCCGCGTGCCCGACTCTAGCGCCGGCCTGATTTTGCCGTTCGCCCCTTCGACTTCGTGCCCGTACGCGCATGTTTAGAGGACGCACGCTCAGCCCCGGCTTTTTTGCCCGTTTGCCTTTTGCTTTTGCCGCAGATGTACCCGCCGCGCCAGCCGCAGGCTTCTCGCCGGTCGGCGCAGATTTCGCAGCCGCTGACGGAGGAGTCGCTGCCGCAGCTTCGCCTTTCGATTTTTCGTGCTTCCCTTCCGGCGCACCAGCGTCCTTGCCCTTCCGCTTCTTTTCCTTCTCCGGCTTTTTCTTTGGTTCTTCTTTGATTCCCGCCAGGTTCCGCAGAATCTTCACGCGACTTTCCGGATCGCGCCCTCGGCCGCGCAGCTGCAATTCGAAAAGCTCCTCGATGATTTTGTCGAACTTCGGTCCGCGCGGTACTCCCAGAGCATCCAGTTCGCCCACCGGAAGCCCCAGCCGCAGCGGGCGCCACTTCTGCAGGTAATTCCGGATTTTCGACGACGCCTTCGGATTCGGCATCTCCACTTCGATGAACGCAATCATCTCCGGCGGCACCGACGCCAAATAAAAATACGCATCCTTCGGCGCGTTCGTCTTGCGTCCCTTCAAGTCCTGCACGATCTTCTGCGCGTGCCCCACCAGCTCATCCACTTCCTTGATTTCAGACGCTCGAAGCTCCATGTTGCGCATCGCCGCCGCCGCTTCGCGATCCTTCAGCCGGCCCAGCGTGTAATACATCACCGGCACGTTCAGACGCGGCCTGAGCCCGGACTCCATCAGATTGCCGCGCACGCGCGCCAGCTTGTTCAAGCTGTCGTAGTCCGGCTTTCGACGCGGCAAATGCGGATGGATCGCTGCCAGCATGTCGTGCGACTCCCACGCCTTCAACGTAGTGACAGGATTATCCTCGCGCGCAAGCGACCGCACCTCGTTTCCAACATCGGCGCCCTGCAGATTCTTGTGCAACTCGCGTTCGATGGCCAGGTCGAACCACTCCTGCGTGCGCGATTCCATCCGGAAATTCATCCGCGCGCAGTAGCGCAGAATTCGCATCAGGCGAATGGGTTGATTCGTAAACGCGTGATTGGTCAGCGCCCGCACTTCCTGTTTTTCGAGGTCGGCCAGGCCGTTGGTCGGATCGAGCAGCAGCCCGCGCGACTGCGTATTCAGCGAAATGGCGATCGCGTTGATCGAAAAATCGCGCCGCCGCAGATCCTCCATGATTCCGGAGAAACGCATCTCCGGCTTGGCTCCGGGCCTTTCGTACACGTCGTCGCGCGCGCCGGAAATCGAGCCATCCACGTCGCCCGCAAAAATCACTTCGTAGTGGCGCAGTTTCTCGCTTTCCCACAAAGTCCGCGCGCCGCCTTTTTCCAATTCGCGCACCATCCGGACCGGATTCCCTTCCACCGTGAAGTCCAGATCGCGAATCGGCTGGCCGGAAATCAGATCGCGCACCGCGCCGCCGCTCAGATAGATGTTCACGTCCTGCGAACGCGACAATTCCTGCACGCGCTCCAGCACGGCGCGCTGTTCGGGCGAGAGCCTGCTTTCCAGCAAGTACATGTAATCGGGCATGAGCGTTACGCCTTTCCGCGAATTCCGCGCGAAGCCGTTTTCAGGCGCGCGGGTGATGCGCCTTGTAAACCTGCTTCAATCTTTCTTCCACCACGTGCGTGTAAATCTGCGTCGTCGAAATATCCGAATGTCCCAGCATCATCTGCACGGAACGAAGATCGGCTCCGCGATCCAGCAAATGCGTCGCAAAACTGTGACGCAGCGTGTGCGGCTTCAAGGGCTTCCGCAACTGCGGCCTTTCTTCCATACCGGCCCATCATCTTCCAGATCGTGATGCGATCCATCGCGCGTCCTCGCTGATTCAGAAACAGATGCGCCGACGCGTTATCTTTTAGCAACTCGGGCCGGGATTTTTTCAGATATGCCTCGACCACTGCGAGCGCTTTCTTCCCCACGGGCACCAGGCGCTCCTTGTTTCCTTTGCCGATGCAGCGAAGACATCCTGCGTCCAGCTGCAAATCGCCGACCCGAATGCCCGCCAGTTCGGAAACGCGTATCCCCGTCGAGTACATCAGCTCGATGATCGCTTTATCGCGCAGGCCGACCGCGGACGAGGTATCAGGCTGCGCGAGCAGACGCTCCACTTCCTCCACGCTCAGAAAATACGGCAGGCTCTGCCGGAACTTCGGTGATTCGATCGTCGCCGCCGGATCTTCCTTGATGAATCCTTCGAGCAATGCAAACCGGAAGAAATGCCGAATCGTCACGAGGTGACGCGCCACCGAGCGGCTGTCGAGCCGCCGCTTATAGAGCGATCGCCAGAAAATCCACCACGTCGCTGCCGTTGAATCTTCGCAGCATCAAGGTTCTGTCTTGTCGAGAAATCCGACGAACTTCAGCATGTCGCGCCGATAGGACTGGATCGTATTGTCCGAGAGCCCCTTTTCGACTCGCAGATAACTCAGAAATGTCCGGACATCCGCTTCCAGTGCCATTCCCAGTCCTTCGCTGTCGCGCCAGCATCGTGCTCTAGGCCGCTAGATCTCACCGGCTTCTCTAAACATCCACCGCAGCGACGGGCGTTACGCCTTCCGCCCGCCGGAGCAAAAGAAAAAACTCATTCAATTCTTCGCACCGCAGCAACCACGCCAATCCAAAATATATTCCGCTCGATACGCCGATGATTCCTGCAAGCAGCGCCGCCTGCCGCAGGAAATCGCTCACGCCCGCGAAATGGCTCATCTTCAGCGCGCCATAACAAACCGCCGCCATCGCCACCGCGCATGCACCCATCTTGCTCAATGACGCCGCCAGCCCCCGCGCCCCGAGCCGCCCGTGCCGCTTGCGAAAAATTGCAAACAACAGCACAAAATTAAAATACGCCGCCAGCGAACTCGCCAGCGCCGGACTTCCGTTCGAGAGATACTTCAGAAAGAACAGCAGGAACAAGGAATTGAACAGCGATGTTCAGCGCCAGAGAATACGCTCCCACTCTTGCCGGCGTCATCGTGTCGTGCATCGAGTAATACATCGGCGTGATCAGTTTGATCGCCGCAAACGCCGGCAACCCCAGCGCATAGTAGAAAAGCGCGCGAGCCGTCAGCGCCGTGGATTCCGCCACGAATTTCCCGTGTTGAAACAGCACTTGCACGATCGGCTGGCGCAGCAGAATCAATCCCACCGCCGCCGGAATCGCAATGAACGACACGATTCGCAGCGAAAATCCGAACGTCCGCTTCATCTCCACAAAATCTTTCGCAGCCGCCTGCTGCGACAACGTCGGCAAAAGCGCCGTCGACATCGCCACCGCGCAAATCCCCATCACCAGCTGCGTCACGTGCTCGGCCACGTAAAGCGACATCACGCTTCCAGTCGGCATCCGCGACGACGTCGAGAAAATCTTGTCCACGAAAAAGTTCAGTTGGTAGACGCCCACCCCAAGCACGGCCGGCCCCATCAGGCGACCCACTTTCTGCACTCCCGGATCGCTGAATGATATCTCCGGACGAAAATGCATGCCCCGCCGCACGAGCGCCGGAATCTGAACCGCAAACTGGATGATCCCGCCGAGCAGAATCGCGCACGCGATCGCCACCGCCGGGGTCTGAAACCGAGCCGGCGCCATTTGCATCACCGGCCGGTACACAGCTCCCAGCGAAAACAGAATCAGCACCAGATTGAAAAATATCGGCGTCGCCGCGGGCAATGCGAACACCTGAAAGCTGTTGAGCATGGCCGCCGCGATCCCGGCCAGCGCGACAAAGAATATCGCCGGAATGATGATCCGCCCGAGGAAAACCGCCAGATCCCACTGCGCCGAATTCCGCGAGAAAATCGTGAAGAAGTGAATAATCTGCCGCGCGAACACCACTCCCAACACGGCGAGCACTCCCGAGAATAGCCGCCATGTCCCAAAATACCTTTTGCGCGAACGACCATGCCGTCGCGCGCGGCTTGTCTCTCAGGTAACCGGTGAACACCGGGATAAACGCCGCCCCGAGCGCCCCCTCGCCCGACAACCGTCGTATCAGATTGGGAATCCCAAACACGAGGACGAGCGAGTCGGCGGCGGGTGAAGTCCCGAGGAGTAGGGCTACGCGTTGATCTCGTAAGTATCCGCAAATCCGGCTGATAACGGTGACAAGGGCTATGACCGAGGCCGACTTTAGGAGGTGTCCTTTTACGGTCAATCGGTGGGGCTCCGGTGCTAACCCTTTAAGCACCAATAACTTGACAAAAAATCGCGTAAGGATAACATAACATCCGGGAACTTAGCAACAATCTACCCGAAAATGGCTCGTTCTGTGGCTCAAGCCGTCAAAAGCCGCGCCGCCGCATCATCAACCCACAAAAAGGTGGTCGTCCTTCACCTCGACGGCACGCCCATGCGCGGCTACCTGAACCCCAGTTCCCTCGGCCGCTCCGAGACCGTCGATCTGCTCACCCTGGACGGCGAGCACCGCTCCCTCGCCCTCGACGACGTGAAGTCCATCTACTTCGTCCGCGAATTCACCGACGATTTCGAGCCCGAGCGCAAAACCTTCCTCAGCCGCCCCAAGCTCGACGGCCTCTGGGTCCGCCTCCGCTTCCGCGACGACGACGTAATGGAAGGCATCGTAGCCAACGACCTCCTCGACATGCTCGACACAGGCGTCCAGCTAACGCCCCCCGACCTCCACGGCAACAACCTGCGCATGTTCATCCCCCGCTCAGCCCTCGCCGAAATGAAGGTCCTCGGCGTAGTCGGCATCGCCCGCCGCGCCCCACGCGACTCCCGCGCCGGCGCCACCGCCTCCGCCACGCAACCCAAACTCTTCAACGAGTAAAGTTATCGTGCCGGCCAACCGCACCCACTTCATCCCCACCAACGCAAACTTCCACGCTCCATCGCTCTGCCGCTTCAACAAACGCATCCCCTTGTCATTCACACTCACCGGCTCGTCCTTCGCCGACATCTTGTACGTTGCCGCAAACGTTCCCACCTCCAGCGCCCATCCATCCGCGATCTGCACCTCCGTAATCACCGGCTCGTACTTCAACACTCGAAACTCCGGATAGGCAGCCTTCATTTTCGCGTACGCCTCTCCCATCGCTTTGATTCCCACCACAGGCGGCCCAGGAAATCCAAGATTGATCGCGTCCTCCGACCACAAAGCTGTCAGGAAGCTCTGGTCCTGCGTCAACGTCGCTTCCACGTCCGCCCGATGCAGCTTCTCGATCGCTGCCAGGTCCGCAGACACGCGTGTCCTTCTGCTCCAGCGTCGCCGTCCGCGCGCTTTGAACGTAACCTCCGATGCCAACTCCCGTCAAAAACGCCACTGCAACCAAATACCGATCCCGCTTCATCAATGTCGTAAGCGACAGGAAGCCTCGTCTTGATCTGGGACCCCGCTTCGTCGTAAGTTTTCGCCTTACCGGTGCCCCGACTTCGTCGTGAGTTTCGTCTTCCGGTGGGAGCCCCCTGATTCATCAGGGGGAGCCGGACTTCAGTCCGGCGAAAAAGCTCTCGCTTCTTCGATGGGCTTTAGACCGGCGCATTCGCGCTCTAGCTCGCTCCCGCCCCCGAATGAAACGGATCCGCCTCCCCCGCCTCCGGCTCATCCTCCGGACTCGGAATATCCAGATTCACCACAATCGGCTCCTGCCCGCTCCGCACCAGCACCGCCTCGACAGGCACATCCGCCCGCGCATTCAACTCCTGATGCGGCACATACGGCGGCACGTAAACGAAATCCCCCGGCCCAGCCTCATCCACAAACTCCAGCTTCTCGCCCCAGCGCAACCGCGCCCGCCCGCTCACAATGTAAATCACCGTCTCGAGTTCCCCATGATGATGCGGCCCCGTCTTCGCCCGCGGATGGACAGTCACCGTCCCAGCCCAAAGCTTCTGCGCCCCCACTCGCGCATGCGAAATAGCTTCAGCCCGCGTCATCCCCCGCGTCTGCGGCGTATTCGTGTCCAGCTCCCCGCTGCGAACGATGCGCACCCCGTGATTTTTCCAGTCCGGCTTCTCGTCCATCGGCGCCACCTCAGGCACTGAAATCTAGCACGGGTTCGGCTGCATCGGGTCTGCCCCTAAATCGCTCGTATTGATCCACAGACCTTGTAATTTTGCCCCTTCGAGGAACCGAGCCGAATTTAAAAAGAACTAATCTTGATACACAACAATGGTCGGCCCGTCCTCGGTCTCATCAGCTAATTGAACCTCAACCACACAATTTTTGTTCGGAAAAAGCTGTGCCAATCGTGCTCTCCATGTCTCCGCTATCCGCTCTGCCAGAAACAGGTCTTCCTCTTCTGTCGTCGTAGAAATTCCTGAATTGAAGAAGGAATCCGGAATCACAAATTGGTTGAAAGACTGTTCAACTTCTTTACGCGAAGAGAATTCAGAGCGTGCCGCACGAATTTGGGAGCGATCATCGTCATTCTCAATGCACCCTTGGTGGAAAATCATGCCCTCGAATTCCACAAAGTCCGGCCAAAACAGATATGAATAGGCGAGCCCTTCCAATGGATTTCCGAAGGCTGCGACAAAATCCAGCACATTGAAATTGCTGGTATCCGCTTTTGCGTGGAAGTCCCTGAGATGATCGATAAGTTGTCTATCGCGCATGGGTCTCCGTCCTACTGGGCCATTTTCACGGGGCGCACTGCTCCAGCGATTCTACTTCTGCCGGCCGAAGACCTCGCGGAACACCACATTGAGGTCATCGAGTGGTCGGGCGCAGTCACGTGTAAAGCTGGAGCCATGCATGGTGCGAGCGTTTTCGGCTTCAGGTCGGCGAGATTTTCAAAGCGCACTCACTAGCCTGCGATCATTCGTATGGTTGGGCCGTACTTCGCCACTGCCACCTCAACACGCGCCACTTGCTCTTCTATCAGCGGCAACATTACATCCGCGATATGCTTCGGCCCGTGCTGAATCCAGGAGCGTTCCAGTTCATCGAGGTTCTTCTTAGCAAACGATAGAAAGTGGTCCTTAACGTCAGCATGAACAATCGTTTGCTCCAATTTTTCAAGCCGGGCCCGCAGCCCCTTCGCAACCTCTTCGTGATTCATAGAGCGCATATTATCCGACTAACCGGCCAAACAAAAGCTAGGTTCAACTCCCGCAGCCTCTATCCCGCTCCGGGTTGCTTATCACTCGCCACTCGTCACTAGTCACTGCATTCCTAATCGAGACACCGCGATTAGAAAATCACAATAAGCCTCGTTTTTTCACCAGTCTCCAATTTTCTAATCGAGACAAAAACGGCCTTTTCAGTGATTCCCTCGGCGAAAACCAGAATACAATGCGGGCGCGAAGGAGAGTCCGCATGAAACTCAGTGAGATAGCCGAAAAACTCGGCAGCAAGCTCGAAGGCGACGCAAACACCGAAATCCGAGGCGTCGCCGGGATCGAAGACGCCGTGCCAGGCGACCTGACGTTCCTGGCAAACCTCAAATATCGCCCCGCGCTCGAAACCACCCGCGCCTCCGCGATTCTCATCGCCCCCGACGCCGGCCCCGTCCGCATCGCGGCCCTGCGCTCCGCGAATCCCTACCTCGATTTCGCGCGCGCCATCGAGCTCTTTCACCCCGCGCCGAAATTCCCCGCTGCGGTGCATCCCACCGCTGTGATCGCGAAGTCCGCAAAGATCGGCGCAGGAGCGCACATCGGCCCTTACTGCTTCGTCGATGAAGACGTCGAGATCGGCCGCAACGCCGTGCTGCACAGCTTCGTCGCGATCTATCGCGGCGCGAAAATCGGCGACGACTTCTTCGCCCACTCACATTGCGCCGTGCGCGAGCACTGCCGCATCGGCCATCGCGTCCTGCTCCAAAACGGAGTCGTAATCGGCAGCGACGGCTTCGGCTTCGCGCGCCAATCCGACGGCACCTGGTACAAGATGCGCCAAAGCGGAATCGCCATCATCGGCGATGACGTCGAAATCCAGGCGCATAGCGCCGTCGATCGCGCCACGGTCGGCGAAACACAAATCGGCCGCGGCACGAAACTCGACAACATGGTTCAGGTAGGCCACGCCTCAAAAGTCGGTGAAGACACGCTGCTGTGCGGCCAGGTGGGTCTCGCGGGCACCACTCGCGTCGGCAATAAATGCATTCTCGCGGGGCAAGTCGGCGCGGCGGGACATCTCACGATCGGCGACGGCGCAACGCTGACGGCGCAATCAGGCGTCCCGAGTGACGTTCCCGCCGGCGCGATCTATTCGGGCTACCCGGCGATGGACAATCTTGCTTGGCGAAAATCCATCGCCGTCTTCAATCGCCTTCCCGATTTGCAGAAAGAATTGCGCGAGCTGCGCGCCGAAGTGGCAAGTCTTCGCTCGGCGGCAGGCAAATGATCGCCGCCAAAGCCGAACGCGGCGCGCATTGCCTACTGCGCGTCCTTCGGCCAAGGCGGTTGGACAAGCGCCGGAATCCCCGCCACAGCTTTCGCATCCGGCGCCTTGAACGAAAGCTGCTCGGAGAGAAACGCGATTCGATCGCGCGTCGCTTCGGCGTTCAACGCGTGCGGCGCTTCGTAAATCTTCATCCGCTTCGGCTCGCTCACCACCGCGAAATAATCTTTGTCCATCTCCGGTGTAACGAACTGCTCGTCGCTCGCAAACTGCAAGAAGACTGCGGCAGGCGCCGCGTGCGACACGTACTTTCCCGTGTCCGCCCACGAATGCGCGGCCTGAAACGCGTCAAATTTCTCAGCCCCGATTTTCTGTCGATATTGCTCGTACATCGGCGATTTCTTGAACACATCATCCGGCCAGCCGCCTGCCATCAGCACGAAGGCTTTGAACCGCTTATCGATGCCGCTGAGAAACGCGCCGGCACCGGCATCGCAACTGTGCCCGACATAAGCGAGCCGCTTCGGATCGACATCCGCGCGAGCCAGCAGCAGATCGGCGCCGCGCCGAAGATTGATGTCCTGCTGAACGTCAACGGCGACCTGCTGCTCGTTCAGCGGCGACTTATCCTCGACGAATCCGGGATGCACGATCACGTGGTCGGGCAAAAGAGAAATCACGCCCGAGTGCGCCAGCACCATCGCTTCGTCCAGAAATTCTTTGCGATTTTCCTTCTCGGAACCGGGCATGCACCAGTGGCCGTAAATCACCGCCGGAAACGGTCCTTTGCCCGAAGGCACGACGAGATACGCGGTGACGATGCCGCCGTTCGGACCGACGAGCGATGCGCGATCGCCAACCGGCGCTTTGTAGCTGATGTCGTAGATCTTGATGCCGTCGCGCTCCTGCACGCCGGCTTGCGACATTTCGAGCGGCTGATTTTTATCGTAGGCCCAATGACGGGCGAGATCGTCGTCCGCGGATACGGCCAGAAGAGGAAGCAGCACGAAAAGCGCGAGCCATCGGTATTTCTTCATCGAATCCCCTTTCTACCAACGCATCGTTCGCAGCGTCATTTTACTACCGCGGTTGCGATTTCTCATCGGCGTGATCCGGAGCGGAAAGCGGCTGCTGGTCTTCGGGCAATCCCGCCGCGACGAGTTCTTCGACGCGCGCGAGCAATTCCATTCGCCGCTCCATCGTATATTGCGACGCATCCACCGGAGGACCGAACCGCACCACGATCTCTCCCGGCCGCATCGTCCATTCGCCCTTGCGCATCAAGTGCTGCGCACCCGAAATCGAAACGGGCACGATCGGCACTCCGGCTTCAATCGCCAGCGCGAAGGTTCCCTTCTTGAACGGCTTCAGCCGGCCGTCGGGACTTCGCGTGCCTTCCGGATACACGGCGAGCGACAGCCCGTCCTTCAGCACGCCCAAGGCAACATCGACGCTGGCTACCGCCGCTTCTTTGTCGGCGCGATCGACGGGCACAAATTTCGCAAGGCGCATGGCCGTAGAGAGAATCGGAATGCGAAACAGTTCGCTCTTAAGCAGGACGGAAACGCGCCGCGGAATTGCGGGGACGAACGCGAGCGGATCGACGTTGGAAATATGATTCGCCGCGAAAATGCACACGCCCGGAGGAATATTTTCGAGGCCTTCCACGCGCACCTTGATTTTCGCGATGCGCAGCGACGCGCGCACCGTCTTCATCGCAACTTCGTACATCAGATCCGCCGTGCCGGTGAGCAGCGTCCACAAAATGAAGAACGGCATAACCAGCAGAAGTGCCAACGCGAGGAACAGAACGACGGCGATGGTTCGTATCATTTTCCGTGTTGCAATTGTGAACGCGAACTGCGCTTCCGGTCGAGTGAAGAGTTGAGCGCTCGGTCTCGCACCTTACTCCGTGGTTCCACGCAGAAGACCCGTGCGAATACGCAGCTGCTTTTCCGTCGGATGCGCCACCTCGACAACCGTGCAATGATTCTCTTCGCGCGATCCGACCGCAAAGGACAGCTCGCGCTCCTCGCCATCGCGGCGCACTTTCAGCTTTGATGGTTTCGCCGGGCGTGCGCTCGCGCATCCAAGCCGAAATTCTCCCGGAGATGGGCGCGCCGTTCAGCTCGACCAGAATATCGTCAACGCGCAGGCCGGCTGCTTGCGCAGCGCTGCCCGGCGTGACCGAAACGACCGTAGGCCCATCCGCGGAACGTCCCACCAGGAAACCCGCATCGGCGCTCTGGCGAAATTCGTTTTTGAGGGAAAGGCCGGCGTGGGTGAGAAACTGGTCGTATGGAATTTCGTCGAGCCCGGAAACGTAACGACGGAAGAAATCCTCGAAGCTTGTGCCGGATACTTCTTCTACCACCGAGCGGATTCCAGCGCTCTCATCGTAGAACTTTCCCTGCTTGGCAAGATTCGTTGAGACTTCGCAACACGTCATCGAGAGACTTGTGATTGTCGGTGGCATCGCGAATCGCAAGATCGAGCATGTCGCCGATCAGCTGGCCTTTGTTGTAGTAGGAGATGCTGCGGTCAGCGAGATTGTACGCGTCGTATTTATCGAACCAGGTATCGAGGCTCGATTCTTCGACGCTCTGCCATTTGCGCGCCGGACGCGATTGAAGCTCGCAAACCTGCTGTGCGAGGTCGACATACCATTTATCTTTCGTCCAGATGCCGCTGCGCTCGAGCGTGAACGAGCCGTAGGTGCTCGTCACTCCCTCGGCGAACCAGAGCGCGCGCGAATACTGCTCTTTCGTGTAGTCCACCGGCTCGAGGCTTTGCGGACGTATGCGTTTCACGTTCCAGGCGTGAAAGAATTCGTGCGCGGCAATTGCCGAAACCATTTCGACCGAACTGCCGCCAATCGCAGTGCAGTTGGCATGCTCCATTCCGCCGCCGCCCGCATCCGGATACGTGCCGATGTGGAAGAAGAATGTGTATTCCTTGAACGGAGGCCCGCCCATCAGCTTCACTTCGTAGCCCGTGATCCGCTTCAGCGAATCTTCGAGCGTGGCGCGGTTCCATTCCCTGGAATCGACTACCACCCGGAAATGCGCGCCGGCATTATCGAATTCAAATTCCTCGAATTTGCCGATTTCCACCGGAGCATCGACCAGCTTGTCGTAGCTTTCCGCGGTAAAAGAGTTGGGCGCGACACCGGAAGGAAGTTCGGCGATCGATCGCCAGTCGGACGGGACGTCTGCGAACTTGACCTCGATATTTTCCACGCGACGGTCGGGGACGTACATCAGAACCTCGGCAAAATTGACGAACGCATGGTGCGTACTCAGCTGCGAATTGAACGGGCCAGCTTCATCCCACGATATCGAGTATTCGATATCGATCGATCCATCGACCGCCGCAGTGGCTGGGATTCGCCAGGTTTGCTTATCCAATTTGTACGGAACCACTGGCACCGCACCAGCCGTGGCTTTGCCCACTCGAACATCGCGCACGCGATAAGCAAAATCCCGCACCTGGTAGAGCGCATTCCACGCGGGCAGAGCGACGATCAAATCGCGCTGGTCTGCGGCCACAGGAACTCGCATCACGATCTGAAACGCGTGCTTTTCCGGATGGGCGAGCGAAATCTTGTATTCGATCGTAGCGGCGGCGGGTCGCGCGGCAAGAAACAGCGCGAAGCAGGCAGCGAAAATAAATCGGCATCTGAGAATCGCGCAACGCGTCATCCGCGAACTCCGGTACGAGATTTGAGTTTGTCGAGCAGTTTGTTGCAAAGGCCGTCGAAGCTGCCGTTCGACATCACCATGACCATGTCGCCCGGCTTCACATTGTCGGCAAAATACTCGGCAATCGCTTCCGCCGAGGGAAAGGCCTGCGCGGCGCGGCCTCGCTTGCGAATCGATTCGGCCACCGCGTCCGGAGAGAAGCGATCCTCGTCGGTAAGCAATTGAGCGCGATTTACCGGGCCGATTGCGACCACATCGGCGACGGCCAGCGCTTCCGGCAGCACATCCTGAAATATCTTGCGTCGCATGGTGTTCGATCGCGGCTCGATGGCCGCCCAGACTTTGCGGCCGGGCCAGCGCGTGCGGGTGGCTTCGAGGGTCATGCGAATCGCGGTTGGATGGTGCGCGAAGTCTTCTACAACCAGAATGCCGCCCGCTTCGCCTTTAATTTCCATCCGGCGGCGGACACTTTGAAACGTGGCCATGGCGCGCTCGATTGCTTCGCATTCGACGCCGCGTCCATAGGCAATCGCGATTGCAGCGAGAGCGTCCAGCACATTGTGCCGGCCCGCCACTGGCATGCGAACGCGCGTCACTTCGCTGCCTTTATACACAACGCGGAATTCCGTCGCGTTGTCATGCCAGAGAATATCGCCCGCGCACCAATCGCATTCGGGCGTCAGGCCAAATGTCTCTACCGGGCAGAACGCTTTTGCGCTCACCTGCTTCAAATCCGGGCTCTCGCCCCAAATCAGAACACGGCCGCGACGCGGAACGAGATTGACGAGGCGGCGAAACTGCAGCGCGATGGATTCGAGATTCGGGTAAATGTCCGCGTGATCGTATTCGAGGGAAGTGAGAACCAGCTCGTCAGGATGGTAGTGGAGGAACTTTGGGGCCGCGATCGAAAAACGCGGTCTCGTATTCGTCGCCCTCGATGATGAATTCTTCCCCGCCGCCGAGTCCGTAGCTGCGATCGTTGAAATTCGGGATTACGCCGCCGACGAGAAAATCCGGCCGGCGCCCGGCGACATGGAAAATCCAGGCGAGCATGGCGGTGGTGGTGGTCTTGCCGTGGGTTCCGGCAACGACGATCGAGGTGTGGCCGCGGATGAAATAGTCTTCGAGAAGCTGAGGCATCGAACAGTATGGAATTTTTTCGTCGAGGATGACCTCCAGCTCGGGATTTCCGCGCGCGATCACGTTGCCGATGACGACCAGATCGGGGACGGGCTTCAGATTTTCTTCGCGGAAACCTTCGTTCCAGGGAATACCGAGCGAGTCGAGCAGCGTGGAGGCGGGCGGGTAGACGTTGATGTCTGAGCCCGTAACGTGGAAGCCGCGCTCTTTCAGCATGCCGGCTACGGGGGCCATGGCTGAGCCGGCGATTCCGAGGAGGTGGATGTGTTCGGCGTTTTTTTCGGTGCGCGTCAAATGGTGTTGTTCCTCAACAAGTAAAGTCAAAAACGCCGGCAAGATGCCGGCGGTACGAAAACCAAAATCAAAAGCGCCGGCCGGAGGCCAGCGGTACGAAAAGCAACGTCAAAAGCGCCAGGAACATGTCAGCGTCGCGAAGATCATCTCGAGCAGGCTGGCTCCAGAATTTCGAGCTTGCCTTCGCCATCGGCCGATAGACGCGCTTGAACGCCTAATGGAAGCGTGAGCAGCGGCCGAGAAGTGTGCCCGATCGGCGCGCCGAAGACGATGGGAATCCCGAGCGGCGCTAGAATGCGGCGGGCTACATCTTTCACGCTCTCGGTCCCCGCCGGGGGATTGCTCTCAGGAAAATCTCCGAGGACGATTCCTGCAATTTCGCGGAGCTTTCCAGATTGCTTCAGATGCATCAACGCTTTGTCCACTTGCCACGGCTTCATGGCGCGATCTTCGAGAATCAGAATCGAGCCGCGTGTATCGAGTTCCCACGGAGTTCCGATCGTTGTTTCGATCAGGTTCAGGCAGCCGCCGAGCAGAGTGCCCTCTCCCGAACCGTGGCTGATTGACTCGCCCTTGAGAGCGATGGACCAACCTTGTTTCGATTCTGTCAGCGCTCGCGTGAAGCTATCGGAATCGTATCCTTCAGGAGCGTCGGCTCCGCGATCGAGTCCGGCTGCAACCATCGGGCCGTAAAGAGTGACCCAGCGAAATTTCTGCCACAGGTATGCGTGCAGCGAGGTGATGTCGCTGAACCCGCACAGAATTTTTGGCACCGCTGCCTCGACGCGGAGGCAATCGAGAAGATAGTTCGAGCCATATCCGCCACGCGTGCAGATGATCGCTTGCGTGCCCTTCTCGGCGAGCGCGGCTTTCAATGCGCTACAACGCGACTCCGCCGAGCCGGCAAAGAAGCCGTGTTTCGCGAGAACCTCGTCGCGATCCAACTTTGGCGCATAGCCAAGCCTCGCCAATTCGTCGCATCCGCTTTTCACGCGCTCCTCTGCCACGGGACTCGAGAGCGAGAGAACGCGGATGGCATCGCCGGATCGCAGCGCAGGCGGCTTCAGAGGTTGGGGCATGTGCCGCAATCGAGAATAAGGAATTTTCGGAGGCGAGTCCAGAAGCGCGGCGCGAAGCGTTTGCATTTGGATAGTAGCGGGCCGCGCCGAAGGCAAGTGCCCCAACGCATGCTCCTTGCGGTATTATCGGCGGCCGCAAACTACGCTGCGCGTTTGCGAGCTTCAGGAGGCCCCTTGAAAAGCTTTCTCCCATTTGCCGCCGTCGTAATTATGTTCTGCGCCGTTTGATGGCTCCCGCGCCTGGCGACTCGACACGGCGAGCAGTTAACTCGACTGCCCCCACCGAGACAAGAAACGTAATCATCGACACGGACCCGGGGACGGACGACGCCATGGCGATTCTCCTGGCGCTGAATTCGCCGGAACTGAACGTGAAAGCCATCACGGTGGTACCGGGAAATGCGCCGGGAAAGCAGGTGCTCGAGAACGGCTTGCGCCTCGTGTCACTCGCAAACCGTTGCGACATTCCTGTGGCGGCTGGAGCGCTTGAACCGCTATTTCAAAAGCTGATTACGAATGACGCCGTGCATGGAAAGAACGGCCTGGGCGATATTGAGCTTCCGCCGTCGAAGTGCCACGTGGATCCGCGCTTTGGCCCCGACCTGATCATCGAGATGGCACATCAGATGCCGCATGAAATCACGTTGATCGCGATCGGGCCGCTTACGAATCTTGCGCTCGCTTTGCAAAAAGATCCGTCCGTATCGTCGCTCATCAAAGAAGTGATCATCATGGGCGGATCAATCAATGGCGGAAATTCCACCGCAGCGGCCGAGGCGAATATCTTCGGCGATCCGGAGGCGGCGCAGATCGTGTTCCAGGCTGGCTGGAAACTGACGATGTGCACGCTGGGTATTGGCGCGAAGACCGTTTTCACGCGCGAACGACTCGCGGCTTTCAGCCGCACGCACGGGCCGGAAAACGATTTCGCCGTCGAGGTGATTAATCGAATTATCGGTTACGGCGAAAAACAGGGCTGGGGCGGAATGCGGATGTACGACCCGACGGCCGTGGCGGCGGCTCTTGATTCGACGCTGGTGGAGACGGAGTTCTGGCACGTCGATGTGGAAACGCAGGGGGCGTATACGCGAGGCGAGACGGTGGCAAATCGCATTAATGCCGTCGAAAGACGTGTATGGCGCGGTGATCGATATCGTCTTCGAAGGCTTCGATCCGGTGCAGCCGAACGTTCACGTGGCCGTGAACATTGACGCCGACCGCTTCTTGAATCTCTTCGTCGCTCGGGTCAGCGGAAAATGAGGGAAAAATAGGTAGCGGAAAATAGAGACTAGTTGACCAGGAAATTCTTAGACGGTGACACGCCGCCGCCCGGCGCGGGATTCGAGACCGATACGCTTCCGGAGCCGGCAGTGGCCAGATCCTGTGTGGTGAAATTCACCATCAATTGCGACGAACTGACGAAGGTGGTGGCGCGCGGGCTTCCATTCCAACTCACCACGGATGTTTGCACGAAACCTGTGCCGGCAACGCTGACTGCGAAAGGTCCCATCGTTCCCGCGGAGGCGCTCGGGAGGAGTAAACCCGGTGATGGTGGGCGCTCCGTTCGCGATGGGATTGACCACAAACGTGAGCGCGTTGGATGTTCCGCCGGGCAGCGGGTTTGCGACAGTCACCTGAACCGAAGCATCCGGAACGGCAACATCTTCGGCCGTGAGGGACATTTCAATTTGGCCCGTAACCGTGTTGAACTTGCTGGGACGAGAGGTACCGTCCAAAAAGCCCGTCGTATTGCTTTCGAATCCAGTTCCGCTGACAAAAAGTGTGAGCGCAGCGCTACCGGCCGTGATGCTGTCGGGAGAAATCGAGCCGATGGCCGGCGTGGGTATATTGCCGGGACCGCTGGAGCAACTGTTCAGTACAAGGAATGCCGAGAAGACCAGAAGAACAGCCGCAGTCCACCGCAAACGCCTCAAGAAAACCTCCTGAAATCTTTCGGAAACCCCGAAGCCGCTCGGGCTTGGAACCCGCGGCTCTTCACGCGAGGAAAACCGAAGGCCTCCGCAATCGGCCAGCAGAACGAGCACTCGAATTGATAGCATCCGTCGCGCAGGCCGTCAACTCGGATTCCCGGCTGCGCGGAATGGTTGGCTCGTCGTGGTCGGCCGCGCAAATCTACGGGACCACCGGACGAGCTTCGCAGTGCACATTGAGCGCGCTGAGGCGGTTCAGCAACTCGCGCTCTTTCGGCGTGCTCACTTCTGCGTCGAACTCAACAATCGCAGAGCCCGTCTGAGACTTGTGCGTCTTCCATCGCACCGCCTGGATTCCGGCCTCTTGGACGATCTGGTGAACGCGTTCCAGGATACTCGGGTCGCCCGGCGGCGTAGTCATTGTGAAAGTCAGCAGACGAGTGTGCAGACCGATTCGATCTTCGATGAGCCCCAGAAAAACCAGCGAGACGAGAAGAAGCAGTGTGGTGAAGACCGCGGTAACCGGGAAGCCCGCTCCGACGGTCATACCGACACTCGCAATCATGAAAATTGTCGCGGCGCTCGTGATGCCCACGACGGCGCCGCGTTCTCGAATCACCACACCCGCGCCGATGAAACCGATGCCGGGAATGATCTGAGCAGCGATGCGCGTATGGTCGCCGCCCACATCGCCCGCCATTTCGTACGACATGATCGTAAACAGAGCCGCACCGATGCAGATCAACATCATGGTGCGAAGGCCGGCGGGTTTGTGGCGCAGTTCGCGCTCGAGTCCCACGGCGCCACCCAGCAGCAGCGGCGAGCAGGAGCCTGCCGACAATTACGGTGCTCAAGTCTTGGAACATCGCATCCTCCCTGCGGCGACCGGATTCCACGATGGACGATTCTACAATGCTGACGGGCGAACTTTCGCCGCGGCCGCCTATAGCGTGAACGAAGTGAGCTTGGAAAAGTGCCGGGCGCGAGCCTTGATCTCGCTGAGCTTCAAGGTGGTGAGCCGTTCGACGCCGAAGCGCTCGCATGTGAAGCTACCCATCACCGAACCGTACACCATCGCGCGGCGCAGCGACTTTTCGTTCACGCGGCCGTCGCGGGCAAGCGAGCCCATGAAGCCGCCGGCGAAACTATCGCCCGCGCCAGTGGGATCGTGAACCTCTTCCAGCGGAAACGCAGGCACTGCGAAAAGAAAATCGCGATGGACGAGAAGGGCGCCGTGTTCTCCGCGCTTGATCACCAGAATTTTCGGGCCCATTTTGAAAATATCTTTGGCGGCGCGAGTGAGATTGTGTTCGCCGGTTAGCTGGCGCGTTTCGTCGTCGTTGATCACGAGAACTTGAATGTGCCTGAGCGTTTCGCGCAGTTCGCTTCCTGTGCGCTCGATCCAGTAGTTCATCGAGTCGAGGCCCACGAGGACCGGCTTGCGCTTCATCTGCTTCAGCACGGAGAGCTGCAGCGTGGGCTGAATATTTCCAAGGAAAATGAATGAAGTATCCAGATAGGATTTCGGCAGCTTCGGCTGAAAATTCGCGAATACGTTCAGCTCCGTGGTGAGCGTGGTGCGCTCGTTCATGTTCTGGTTGTAACGCCCTGCCCAGAAAAACGATTTGCCCGGAGCGTGTTCAAGCCCTTCGAGATCGATTCGCCCGTTGCGCCCGCCCAGGATGGCTTTTTCGCGCGCGGTGAAATCATCGCCCACGATTCCCACCACGCGCACCGGCGTGAAGTGGCTGGCCGCCAGCGCAAAGTAGCTCGCGGCCCCGCCGAGCGTCTTGTCCACTTTTCCAAATGGCGTTTCGATTCCGTCGAACGCAACTGAGCCCACTACCAGCAGTGACATGAATGCTCCGTATTACGAAAGATATTTGCCCACGATGAGGTGCGAGCCGTTTCTTTGCGGCCGCGGGGATCATCTTGCGATCGGTCACAATGGCGTGCGCAAGTGCTGATCCGCACTTGCACGCGCGGTCTTCGGGAAGATCGCGCACCGCTTCGCTCAGCGCGCGCTGAACGTTCTCTGTGTTGCGGTTCAGATTCGAAAGGATTTCGCTAAGCGTGACGGCGTCGTGCTGCGGATGCCAGCAATCGTAATCGGTGATCATCGCAATCGTGGCGTAGCAGATTTCGGCTTCGCGCGCGAGCTTCGCTTCGGTGAGATTCGTCATGCCGATTACGTCGAAACGGAGCTGGCGGTACGTGTGCGATTCCGCGAGCGTCGAGAATTGCGGGCCTTCCATGCAGACATACGTGCCGCCGCGATGCGTCTTCACGCCGGCGTGCTCCGAGGCGTCTGCGAGGTGCGCCGAAAGATGCGTGCAGGTGGGCTTATCGAAGCCCACGTGGGCCACGATTCCGCCACCGAAAAACGTAGCGATGCGCAGGCGCGTGCGATCGAAGAACTGGTCGGGGATGAGGAAATCAAGCGGCGGCAGATCGTCTCGGAGCGAGCCGACAGCGCTTATCGAAATGATTCGCTCCGCGCCAAGCAGCTTCATCGCAAAAATATTCGCGCGATAGTTGATTTCGCTGGGCGAAAGGCGATGGCCTCGTCCATGGCGCGCGAGAAATGCCACGCGCCGGCCTTCGAGCGTTCCGGTGATAAAAGCGTCCGACGGATCGCCGAAAGGAGTCTTCACGCGAATTTCGCGTGTGTTGGAAAGGCCGGGCATGCCGTACAGGCCGCTGCCGCCGATAATGCCGATCTCGATCGGGTCTTTCGTATTCTTCCGCTTTTTCGATTTGGGCATGCGTCAATCTACCTTTGCCGGCTCGATTTCTATTTTGCCGTCGCGCTCGCGGAGATACGCAGCCGGCACGTGAGGATCGTGCACGAAGAGCGCGAGCCATTCGCCTTGCACCACTTGCGGAATCCATTTCTTCTTGTTCTCGAGCGTCTGCAGCGGGTACAGGTCGTAGCCCATGATCCAGGGCAGCGAAAGATGCGGAGTCATGGGAATCAGGTCGTCGAACAGAAACGCCGACTTGCCGCCGCCATGAAGCCTCACGCACATCATGTCCGCGTTGTGCCCCGGCGTGCGAATCAGCTCCACTCCCGGCGCGATCACGCGATCGTCTCCGATCAGCGACAGCTTTCCCGCCGCTTCGAGCGGCACAAAATTATCGGGAAAATAGCTGGCGCGGTCGCGCTCGGTGGGATTCTTGGCGTGCTCGAATTCGCCGCGCTGCACCACGTAGCGTGCATTGCGAAAGGTCGGAACTATTTTGTCATTCGCGATGCGCGTGTTGCCGCCGCAATGGTCGAAATGCAGATGCGTGTTGATGACGATGTCGATGTCGTCGGCATGGTGCCCGTAGTGGCGGAGGCCCTCGATTAGAGTCGGGCCTTCGAGCGCATAGATGTCGCGAAATTTGTCGTTGTGCTTGTCGCCGGCGCCGGTCTCGATCAGGATGCGCTTGCCGCCCGCGTAGACCAGAAGCGAATTCATCGCCATCGCGATGCGATTCCGCGCATCCGCCGGAGCTTTCTTCTCCCACATCGGCTTGGGAATCACGCCGAACATCGCGCCGCCGTCGAGAGCGAAGCGGCCGGCTTCGATGATGTGAAATTCCAGGTCGCCCAGTTTCAACGCTTGGCTCCGATTCCCGCGCGGGCGAGAATTTCGTTCACCGCGGCGTAAGGATCTTTTTTTCTCGCTGCCACATCCGCCGCCAGTGCGTCGAACTGCGCTTCATTCATGTGTGCTCCCACCACGCGCTCCATGAGCCGGCTTTCAAGCAACCGCAGCAGCCATTCCTTCCAGTGCGCCACTTCGCGGGCGCGCCGCTCCTGCGCCTGATCGAAATGCGCGCGGAAGAGCTCGATCTGGTGCGCCAAGGCGTCGATGCCTTTATTTTCTGTGGCGATTGTCCGCACGATCGGCGGCTTCCAACCTTCGCGCTCCGGCACGATTGAAAGGACGCCGCGAAGCTGCTGCTCGAAGCGGTCGGCGCCTTCGCGATCCGATTTGTTGATCACGAAAATATCGCCAATCTCCATCAAGCCGGCCTTCAGGCTCTGCACGTCGTCGCCCATGCCCGGCACCAGCACCACAATCGTGCAATCCGCCAGCCGCACAATTTGAATCTCGCCCTGGCCCACGCCGACGGTCTCGACCAGAATCATCTGCTTCCCCGCCGCATCGAGAAGCAGCGCTGTGTCGCCGGTCGCTTGCGCGAGCCCGCCCAGATAGCCGCGCGTGGCCATCGAGCGAATGAAAATTCCTGAGTCGGTGGCGTGCCCTTGCATGCGCACGCGGTCGCCGAGAATGGCGCCGCCGGTGAACGGGCTCGACGGGTCCACCGCGATGATGCCGACCGTTTTCTTCTCGCTGCGATAATGCGCCGGCCAGGCGATCGACCAGCGTGCTCTTGCCGGTGCCCGGCGCGCCGGTGATCCCGACCAGATACGCATTGCCCGTGTAAGGGAAAACCTGGCGCAGAATTTCTTCCGCCTCGCTCGAGCGATTTTCAATCGCAGAAACGGCGCGCGAAATTGCGCGCACATCGCCAGCGCGCACCTGCTCTGCCCAGTTTTCGACGGAGACGGTCATTCGGCCGGGGATAATTCTCGCACAAGTGGCAATTATTTCTTTCCGAGAATCTGGCGGGCGATCACGAGGCGCTGGATTTCGCTGGTGCCTTCGCCGATGGTGCAGAGTTTTACGTCGCGATAATATTTTTCGGCCGGGTAGTCCTTGATGAAGCCGTAGCCGCCGTGGATTTGCACGGCTTCGTTGGCCACGCGCACGGCCACTTCTCCGGCGTAGAGCTTGGCCATGCTGGATTCGCGCGTGATGCGGAATCGTGGTCACCGGCGGCGATCGCGCGATCGGCGAGCCACGCGGCTTGATAGGTGAGCAGGCGCGCGGCTTCGATTTGCGTGGCCATGTCGGCGAGCTTGAATTGGATGGCCTGAAAATCGGCGATGGGCTTGCCGAATTGTTTGCGCTGCTTGGCGTATTTCACGCGAGCATTCGTAGGCGCCTTGCGCCATGCCGAGGCCCAGCGCGGCGATCGAGATGCGGCCGCCATCGAGGATTTGCAGGCTGTTGACGAAGCCCTCGCCTTCTTTGCCGAGCAGATTTTCGGCGGGCACTCGGCAATCGGTGAAGACCACTTCGCAGGTGTCGCTGGCGCGCAGGCCGAGCTTGTTTTCTTTCTTGCCGGGGCGAAATCCGGGAGTTCCCTTCTCGACGATGAACGCCGAGATGCCGTGGCTCTTCTTCGACGCGTCGGTCACCGCCATTCCCACGCAGACGTCGGCGTAGTGGCCGTTCGTGGTGAAGGTTTTCGAGCCGTTGAGCACCCAGCCGCCGTCTTTGCGCACGGCGGTGGTGCGCGTTCCGCCGGCGTCGGAGCCGGCTTCGGGTTCCGTGAGCGACCAGCAGCCGAGCTTCTTGCCTTGCGCGAGCGGCGTGACGTATTTCTTCTTTTGCTCTTCGGTGCCGAACTTATAGATGTGATTGGTGCACAGCGAATTGTGCGCGGCGACGATGATGCCGATCGAGCCGTCCACGCGCGACAGCTCCTCGATGATGATGGCGTACTCGACGTAGCCCATTCCCGCGCCGCCATATTTTTCGGGAAAGATGACGCCGAGAAATCCCATTTCGGCGAGCTTGGGAATAATTTCAGATGGAAACTTGGATACTTCGTCCCACTCCATCACGTGGGGAAGGATTTCGGCATCGGCGAATTCGCGAACCGTGCGCCGCAGCTGCTTTTGTTCATCGGTGAGTGAGAATTCCAAGACCCCTCGCTATAAATTCGGGATATATACGACTGTGGGTTTCATTTATATCATGAAGCAGGCAATTCAGCACGTTGGCCATTGCGTTTGTGCCTACCAGCCTTCTTTGGCGCCGTTTTTCTTGTTTTGCTCGTCGAGCCAGGCTTTCAGAGGAGCGAAATACTCGAGCATGGCGGAGGCGTCCATTTGTCTCTGGCCGGTGAGGGCTTCGAGCGCGTCGGGCCACGGGCGGCTCTTTCCCATTTCGAGCATTTTCGCAAGTTTCGCGCCGGCTTCTTTGTTGTTGTAGATGGAGCAGCGATTCAGAGGGCCCGTGTAGCCGGCCGTCTTGCACAACGCGCGGTGAAACTGGAATTGAAGAATTGCGGCCATGAAATAACGGGCGTAGGGAGTGTTCGCCGGTATGTGGTATTTCGCGCCCGGGTCGAAGTCCGCTTCGCTGCGCGCGACGGGCGGCGCGATTCCCTGATATTCCAGGCGGAGGTCCCACCAGGCCTTGTTGTAATCCGACGGCGCGATTTTTCCGGAGAAAACGCCCCAGCGCCATTTGTCGATCATCAAGCCGAAGGGCAGGAACGCGACTTTTTCGAGCGCTTTGTGCATCAGCAAGCCCATGTCGGACGAGGCGGGCGGAACAGTTTCGAGCAGCCCGATTTGCTTCAGGTATTCGGGCGTGACGGAAAGCGCGATCGTGTCGCCAATCGCTTCGTGGAAGCCGTCGTTGGCGCTATCGCGGAAGAGCGGCGGCTGCTTGTCGTAGGCGCGCTGGTAGAAATTGTGGCCGAGCTCGTGGTGAATGGTCGAGAAATCTTCAGCCTTCTGCTCGATGCACATTTTGATGCGCAGGTCTTCAACGTAGTCAATGTCCCAGGCGCTCGCATGGCAGACCACTTCGCGGTCGCGCGGCTTGGTGAACATCGAGCGAGTCCAGAATGTTGGCGGCAGCGCCGGAAAGCCGAGCGACATGAAGAAACGCTCGCCATAGTGAACCATGTCAACCGGGCCGATATTCTTGGCTTTCAAAATTTCGGTGAGGTCGTAGCCAGGATCGGCATCGGGCGGCGCGACAAGCGGATAAATGTTCGACCAATCCTGCGCCCACATGTTGCCGAGGAGATCGGCCGGAATGGGCGCGTCTTCACGGACTACCGCGGGCCCGTATTTTTTCGCAAGCTGCGAACGCACGTAGGTGTAGAGCGAAATGTAGAGCGGACGCACCTGCTGCCAAAGGCGATCGAGGTCGGCGCTGAAGGCGTCGGGCGGCATGTCGTAACCCGCGCGCCACATCTCGCCGACATTCGCGAATCCGAGTTCGCGCGCGCCTTTATTGGCGAGCACAACCATACGCGAATATTTCTGGCGCATGGGAGGCGCAATCGAATGCCAGCCGGCCCAGACGCGCTCGAGTTCTTTCGGATCGCGGCTCGACGCCATGATGTTTTCCATGTCGTTGAGCGTGAGGCATTTTCCCTGCGCGCCGTCTGGACACCACTTCCCTTGCCCGTAGTCGCTTTCGAGCGAAGCTACGATTTGCGAGAGTTCGGCCTGCTCGGCGGGATCGCGCGGCGCAGGAATATCCACGGAGTGTTTGAGAAGATAAATCTTTCGCGCCACATCTTCGGGCAGCTTCAAGTGTTCGTATTGATTCGATTGCGCGGCGAGATCGGCGGTGGTCGCTTTCACCACCTGGTCCGCTTGAGCCGAGAGAATTTCCGTGTCGTGGGTGATGAAGGTTTGATGGACCCATTGCGCGCGGCTGGCGCGAATCCACAGGTCGAAGAGTTTCGTTTCGGCGGCTTCGATGAATTTGCGCGCGCTCTCGGGAGTTGCATTCGTGCGTTTCTCCTGCGCCTGAATCGCGGCTTCAGCCGGGCTTCCTGCTTGAATAGTCATGAGTCCACCTGAAATCAGAATAAAAATCGCGCCAGCCCATAGGGTTTTTTGAGTTCGCGAAGAGTTCACTCTTCTCTCCTAGTGCGCCGCAGCCGCCGGGGCGCGGCCTGTGATGACCTCTGCTGTTGCCGCGAGAGCGCGTTCGATTCCGGCGCGGTCCACGTCGTAGTGAGTCACCATGCGGATGGCGAACTTGTCGGATGAGCCGCAGAGAATTTGGTGTTTGCCGAGATCGGAGCAGATGTCGTCGGCGGTGCGGCCGGTGGCGCGAACATCGAAGATTACGATATTGGTCGCAACTTTCTTTGGATCAATTGCGACGCCTTTGATCTTCGCGAGACCGTTCGCGAGGTAACGAGCGTTCTCGTGATCGCGATGCAGGATCTTCGGTGTTTCTTCCAGCGCGATGAGGCCAGCGGCGGCGAGAATTCCGATCTGGCGCATTCCGCCGCCCAGCAGCTTTCGTCCGATGTGGGCCCTCTCGATGAAGTCGCGCGGGCCGAGAAGCAGCGAGCCGACGGGAGCTCCGAGACCCTTCGAGAGGCAGAACATTACGGAATCGAATTTGCGGGTGAGATCGGCGACGCTGCGGCCGAGGGCAACCGACGCGTTGAAAATTCGCGCGCCGTCGAGATGCACTTTGAGGTTCGCGGCGTGGGCGTGGTCGCAGATGTTGTCGGAAACTTCCTGCGGGTAGACGGTGCCGCCGTGCATGTTGTGCGTGTTTTCCAGCGCGACCAGCGCGGTCTGCGAGTCGTAATAAATTTTCGGGCGGATGAGCGGCTCGATGAGATCCCAGGTGAGGATGCCGTCGGGCGCGGGCGTCGGACGCGGCAGGCATCCGGCGATCGCGGAGATCGAAGCGAGTTCGTAGAGATTGATGTGCGCGCGCTGCTCGCAGATTACTTCGCTCGTCGGAGGGGCCCAGCCTTTGATGGCGAGAAGATTGCCCATGCAGCCAGTGGGAACGAAAAGCGCGGCTTCCTTTTCGAAAATTTCGGCGGCGCGTTTTTGGAGGCGATTGACGGTGGGGTCTTCGCCGTAGACGTCGTCGCCAACTTCGGCTTCGGCCATGGCGCGGCGCATGGCGGGAGTTGGTTTTGTGACGGTGTCGCTGCGCAGATCGACGGGAGAAAGGGCGGTCATCGAAGAGGCTCCGAGGCGAGATGTAGAAAACTGAAAAAGGCTATTTTGTGTCCATTAGAATTTTGCTTAGTGGCGCGTTTTCTTAGAGTTAAGCAATTTTCTGAAAATTCGATTGTTCCTATTAGAAGTTGGCTGAGGCGTGTGCCAGGTCGCTCTGTCCGCGACCACATCGAGCCTGTACTTTCTTCCGGCTTGGCGCCGTTGATTCCGATTCTTCTTTTCCATTTTTGCGCTGATAAGGCTAACACGTAGAGAGTTAGATGCAAACGCTGGTTCGGGGGATGTTAGTGAACTTCGTCGTTGCTCATGTGAGGAGTTCCGAAAGAATCGAACTCGAGATGGTGAGGCGATCGGAGGCGAGATGGAGTCGGCCGGATTCTCGTTGCAGCAAACCTTGCGCGCAGAGCGAATCGATTTGCGCGCGGATTTTGGCCAAGCGCGCGCTGGCGCCGTTGCCGTTCGCGGCATAGTTGCGTTCGATTTGCGCGAGATCGATGCCGTCGAGTTGGCGTAGGCCAAGGAAGAATTCTTCTTCGAGGGCTTGCTCGGAAGTGACTGGCTCGATTTGCTCGCGCGGGGAAATTCCCTGCTCGATCATGGCGACGTATTGCGCGGAATCGTGGACGTTGGCCCAGCGCGTTTTGCCGTCGAAGGAGTGCGCGCCGGCGCCTAAGCCCAAGTAAGGTTCGCGCTGCCAGTATTTGAGATTGTGGCGCGAGCGGCGGCCTGGGAGCGCCCAGTTGGATATTTCGTAATGATCGTAACCGGCTGTTGCGAGACGCGTGCACGCCGAATCGTAGAATTCGGCTTGGGTGTCGTCCGGAGGAATTGCGGGGGCGCTGTAACGCGTGCCGCCTGCGAGGGATTCCTTGCCGAGGTGGCTGCCTTCGTCGACTTCCAGCATGTAGATCGAGATGTGTTCGGGGCGCAGATCGAGAAGCTCGCTGACAGATTGTTCCCACGATTCGCGCGTCTGGTGCGGGAGGCCGATGATTAGATCCATGCTGATGTTGTCGAATCCAGCTGCGCGGAGGATTTCGGTGGCGCGGGCCGATATCGGCGCGGCGGTGCATGCGGCCGGTGGCTTGGAGTTCGCGATCGTTGAAGGATTGGACGCCGAGGCTGATGCGATTGAAGCCGGCCGCGAGCCAGGAGTTGGCTTTTTCGGGTGTGATTGTTTCGGGGTCGGCTTCGAGGGTGATTTCGGGAGTTTCGAACGAGTAGTTTGCGCGTAATGCGTCGAGGATTTTGGCGAGAGCAGCGGGATCGAGAAGGCTTGGTGTGCCGCCGCCGAAGTAGACGGTGTCGGCTGATGGCTGCTGTGGCCTCAGGCGACGCCGGCAATCTCGTGGCAGACTGCGTTCGCGTAGGGCTGGTAGCGATCGCGTGAGACGACACCTGTGTGGAAATTGCAGTAGGTGCATTTTGTTTGGCAGAACGGGACTTGGATGTAGAGGCCGAGAGTCATAGGTGGAAGGAAGATTGTAACGCAGGGTGGTGAGGACGCGAACGGGGATCAAGCCAAAAGAGCCGGCGAGACGCCGGCGGTACGGACGTGCAGCGTCGGCCTTTACGGGATGCGGGGTCTGGCGGAGTTGCTGTTCGGTGGACAAGGCAGAAGCAGATCCCTCGCTGCGCTCGGGATGACAGAGGGGGTCAGCGAGGCGATGGCGCATGCGGTCGCAGACACAACGTCCGGCACTGTTTGCTCAGTGGAAGATGACGCCGACGGGCTCGTTGTTGCGAACGAGCACGGAACAGGTGGCGGCGCTGCTTGGAAGGCAGTTGGACGACCAGGCGCCGAAAGTGGAGCCGGGGGCTGGCGTCGCTGTAAGAGTGACGGTCGCGCCCATCGCAAAACTTGCTGAACAGCCGTTGCCGGAAGTGCATTCTATGCCGGGCGGATCGCTTACGATTGTTCCCGATCCCAGGCCCGCGTCGAAAACCGTCACAGTGCGCGAGGCAACGCCGTCCGTCTCGAACTGCTGAGTGAGCACCGTACTTGCAGTGATGATGGCTCCAGCCTGGGACTTCGCCGTCGCGGTAATGGTGGCCGGTCCGACGTCACTGCCCATGGCCAATCCTTTTGAATCGACCGAAGTGATGCGAGCGTTACTCGATTGCCATTGGACTTCATTTGTGACGTCCTGGACCCTCGGCTCGGTGTTGTACATACC
This sequence comes from uncultured Acidobacteriota bacterium, assembly GCA_963697645.1. GTDB lineage: Bacteria > Acidobacteriota > Terriglobia > Acidiferrales > UBA7541 > Palsa-295. The sequence goes on from CAVOOU010000004.1 coordinate 124,434, forward strand.
GATTGCCATCAGTTGCGTGAATCGGCCTACGTAGCTGGTTGCTCGTTTTCCAGGAACGATTGTGAGAGAGGTCAGCGAGCGCACCATTGGCAACGGGCAGAAATCGCAAGGTCGCGGTGCCGACGATCGCGCCAATAGTGGCGGTGATTGTAGTCGTGCCGTTGTTGTTCGCGGTGGCGAGGCCGCTGGTATTGATCGTTGCCACGCCCGGATTGCTGGATAGCCAGGCTGCCTGAAGGGTGATGTCTTTGAGAAGAACCGGATGGGTTCCTGCGCGCTCATACGATCCGATTGCCTTGAACTGAATCACGTCTCCTTTGTTGGAGACCGTTGGAGCGTTGGGAATAACTTGGATGGATATGAGCGTGGGAGCATTGGTGCACTGGCTGAGCAAAACGGTAAGGAGAACCACAGTTACCAGCGACAGACTGGGTCGGGTCATTCAGTGCGCTCCTTAAACTGGGGTAGGCAGGGCCGGATTATAACCGATTCGATTCGGTCAGCAATTAGGCAATTCCCGTTCCAGTTAGCGCTGAAACGGTATCGTACTTAGGGTGATTGATTTAGCGAGAGGCCAATCCGAAGTTTTGAGGCGTGAATGTCACGGTTTGGAAACGATCAGAGCGCCGCTATGGCTCCAATTGTTTACAGTGGAAGTAGAGGCAGGGCACAGTGGAGGCTCTGTGCCCTGAGCCTATAGCGCACTCGCTAATCTGCGAGAGCGGCGGCGGAACTGGCGCCGTAGAAGCTGAACCAGGGCTTGGCGGCTTTGAGGCGCGCGTTCACGTTGTTGATATTTTTCACGCCCTGGTCGTTGAGCCAGTCTTCTAGGGCTTTGGCGCCTTGCTTGGCGTAAACGGGGATGCCTTCTTTCCAGGTGGCACGGCCGCAGAGGACACCTGAGAAACCCGTGTCGGCTTCGGCGGCCAGTTCGAGGGACTCGTTGAAGACGTCGTTGCTGACGCCGGCGGAAAGATAGATGAACGGCTTTTTGGCGACTGCGGCGGCGCTGCGAAAATATTTCTTGGCTTCGTCGCGCGTGTAGGCGGACTCGCCTTTGCAGGCTTTGCTTCCGGCGACGTAGGCCATGTTAACCGGGACTTCGACTTTCAGCACGTCCACGGCGTATTGCGGCTTCGAGAATTCTTCCATGCTCTTGGTGACGACCTCGGGCTTCTTGCGCGCGAACTCGATTGTTTTTTCGTCTTTGCCTTCTTCGTAGCCCACGAATTCCAGGAAAAATGGAACATCGAGCGCGATGCACTCGGCGCCGATGCGTTCGACCCAGGCGTGCTTGATGTCGTTGATTTCGTGGGAATCGAATGGCGTGTAGTAGAGAAGAATCTTGATGCAATCCGCGCCGGCGCCGACGAGGCGGCGAACGGACCAGATGTCGAGAAGATCGGGCAGGCGGCCGGGGCGGGTGTTGTCGTAGCCGCTGTTTTCATAGGCGAGGAGCAGGCCCGCATTCGAGGAGCGGGCGCGCGCGGCGGGCAGGCCGTATTCGGGGTCGAGCAGGATCGCGCTGGCGTGAGGAGTGAGTACGCGCGTGACGGCGATCTTGAATTCCTCGAGCATCTGCGGGGTGACGGCGCTTTTGTCGACGCCTCTTTCCTTGGCGATGGCGCTCTTGAGCGAGCCGCGCTGGTCCATGGCGGCTGCGGCGATGACGCCGCGCGAGTCGGAAACTGCCTTCATTCCTTTTTGCTTTCCCGGTGTGATTCTCATTGTGCGCCCCTTAGAACGATGACGTTATATTTCGCGGCATTTTAGCACGGGAGCGAAAGAGAAGAGGAGGCAGAGGAGTTAGAAGAGGTCGAGGAAGTAAAGGATTGCGGCGGAGGAACCTACTGAACTAGAGAAAAAGGAGGTGATGCTGCGGGGCGGCGAGGTCGATGTTTTGCGACGAGTTTATCCAGAAATTCCGCGCCGTACTGTGCGAGCCACGGGAGAGCGCAGAGAGTGCGCTCCTGCAAATCTTTGTGCGGGTAGAGGGCTGAGAGAATGAGGGATTCCTTGTGGTTGAGGATGCCGGTGCGCAGATTTTCGGCGCGGCCTGCTTTTTCTTTCAGCTTGAGGAACTGATAGAGAATCTTGCCCTCGGCGGAGTCGAGAGCGCCGCCCAGCGTGCTGTCGAGGCCGGCGAGCGGCTCGCGGTATTTATCGAGCAGGCGACGCAGCGATTTTTCGTCCGATTCGAAGCGGCTGGCAAGAGGGCGCGGGAGAAATTTGCGCTCCATCTTTTTGCGGAGAAACTGAGGGCCGCGGAAAACGTCGCGGACGTCGAGATCGAATTTCGCGAGGATTCGCGCGATCAAAGGATCCACGAGCGTGAAAGCAGCGCGCGGGACGATGGCGGGCATGCGCCCGAGTAACGATTTGTAGACAATCTGGTTCTGCGCCATGTAGGCAATTTCGGCCGGGCCGCCGATGTAGGCGGCGGTGGGAAGAAGCGTGTCCTGGATGATGGGCCGAAGCAGGACGTTGGCGGAAAAAGCTTCGGGCGATTTGTCGATGGCGGCGCGGAGTTCGTCGAGGGTGAAGCGCGTCTTGCCCACGCTGAAATCGCCGTTGCGGCCGCGAAGCGGTTGGCGGCGACCGTTGACGTTGTAGAAAAGAAGCGTCGATTCGCGCGTGACCTTCACCTGGGCGTGGAAGCCGTCGTTTTCTAATTCTTTGGAGCGGGCTAGCAGGGCTTCGCGGAGCGGCTGCGATTCTTCGAGGGCGCGGCGGTAAACGCCGGCCGAGAGACGGTGCAGACGCGCGTCGAGCGGATCGATGAAGATGATTCCCCGCCCGGCGAAGATGCGCGACATCAGTTTTCCGAACGCTGAGCCATATGTTTCGCCGGGCGCGTAAGATTCGCGGAGGGCCGCGGCGAATTCTTCGGCGAAGGAGCCTTCGAGCGCGGCGCCTGCCTTTGCGACGAGGGGCGTCACGGCGTCGCCCAGAAGAATTTCGCCGACGCGATGGTCGGCGTCGTCTTCTTGCGCGGGGAGTTCGAAACGAGTGAGACCTTCGCGCGTGTTCCAGTCGGAATGATTTACTTCGGCGAGATCGTGATCTTCGGTGGCGAGCCAGAAGATCGGAACTGCGTCGGTGCCTTTTTTTGTGATTGCGTCGGCCCAACGCAGCGCTGTGACGGCTTTGTAAATGCTGTACGCGGGGCCAGAAAAGAGGCCGACCTGCTGGCCGGTAACGATCGCGACTGCGCCTGCTGCGAGACGATCGAGATTCTTGGCGGTTTCGGGCGGAAGCTCGGAGCCGGGGGCGAAACGCGCATTCTGTTCGCGCAGGACTTCTACGACTGTGCGGCGAGTTTCAGGGTCGAGACGGACTTCTTTGGCGGCGGCGAGAATTCCTGATTCCGTGGGCGGGTGGCCGAAGTAGCGCTGGACGCGTTTGAATTCTTCCGTGAAGGCGACGAAAAGCTTTGTGGTGTGAGGGACTTCGCGAAACGGCAGGCAGTGCGGCTCCATGGAGGTGGTCATGATACACGCGCCCTTTTGCGGCAACAATGCTGGTGGGACGGGCGGCGGGGGCGGAAGTTAGCAAGTGCGCGATCGGGCGCAGACGACAATTGCCCGACAGCGCGGAGACGCGCGGCCGCGTTCCAGGAAGCGAGTTGGGCAGACAACAAATGGCGAGTTCCTCCGGTGGCAATTCAATTCTAAGCAGGCACTATTACAGATGCGCGGAGTGAGCGGTTAGATTCGCGAGCATGGCGTCGATTTCTGTCTTCGCGGCTTCGCTGAGCGGAAGGAGCGGAGGACGCGGGGGACCGCCGTGATAGCCGAGGCGATCGAGGGCGTATTTCAGGCCGGGGATGCCGTATTGCGGGCCGAGCATTTTTGCGGGGGCGAGAAGCTGTTGCGCGAGCGAGTGGGCGTTTTTGGAGTCGCCTGAGCGCGCGGCTTCGTAGATTTCAACGCACAGTTCGGGGAACGGGTTGGCTAGAGCGAGGATCGCACCGCAGGCGCCGAGTCGCCGAGCTCGAGGGATTCGAAAAGCGTTGACGCGGAACCGGTCAGAACTTGAAATGATTTCGGCGCGGCGGCGATGATTTTGCGGACGCCTTCGACGTCGCCGGAGCTGTCTTTCATGCCGATGATGTTGGGATGCTGCGCGACGCGGGCAATCAGCGGCGCTTCCACTTGCAGATTTGTGAAAATCGGAACGGAATAGACGAGAACCGGGATGCGGGAAGCGTCGGCGACGCGCAGATAGAATTCCGAGAGCGCGTCGAGCTTCATTTGCGGCTTGTAGAAATGCGGCGTGCGGACCAGGGCTGCGTCGAAGCCCAGAGATGCGGCGCGATTGGTGTGTTCGATTGTTTCTGCCGTGGATTCGGCGCCGGTGCCGGCGATCAGAATCTTGCCGGGCGCGGCGGCTTCCTTGGCGGTCTCCCAGAGGCGATAGATTTCTTCCCAGCGGAGGAGGACCGATTCACTCGTGGAGCCGTTGAGGACGTATCCGGCGAGGGCGATGCGATTGTAACGGGCGATATTGTCGCGCAGCTTTGCGGGCGAGATCGTGCCGTCGGCTGCGAACGGCGTGGTGAGCGGCGGAAAAATTCCGTGAAGGTTCAGGTCCATCGCTGTATTTTACCTCAGGAGGCCGGGTTCGGCGCCGCGGAGGTGGAAGCGGAGATTGAATCGCGCGTGGCAGCGGCGGCATTTTTGCGGCGATGGAGATCCTGGAGTGCGGCAACGTCCACGGCTTGACCGGCCATCGCCATCGCTCGAATTCCTTTTGCGGCGGCGGTGGCGGCGGAGAGCGTGGTGATGCAGGGAATGTTGTAGCGGATTGCGGCGCGGCGGATGGATTTTTCGTCGTAGAAGGATTCGCGGCCGAGCGGCGTGTTGATGACGAGATTTACTTTGGCGGTTTTGATGAGGTCGACGATGTTCGGCCGGCCTTCATTTACTTTGAAGACGGATTCGACTTCGATTCCCGCCGCTGAGAGGGCGGCTGCCGTGCCTCGCGTGGCTACGACTCTTAGGCCCGCTGCGAGCAGGTCCTGCACTAAACCTGTGATGTGGCGCTTGTCGTGGTCGTTGACGCTGATGAAAACTGTGCCCGCTTGCGGGAGGCGCTGGCCGGCGGCGAGTTGCGCCTTGGCGAAGGCAACGCCGAAGGTGGAGGAGATGCCCATCACTTCGCCGGTGGAGCGCATTTCCGGGCCTAGAATCGTGTCGACGCCGCGGAATTTGTTGAACGGAAACACCGGGCGACTTCACCGCGTAGAAATCCCGCACCGCGAGTTCTTTGACGCCGTTTGTCTGAATGCAGGGCAAATTCATGTCGCGCAGCTTGCGGCCGGTCATCAATCGCGCCGCCACTTTTGCGAGCGGGACGCCGGTGGCTTTGCTGACGTAGGGAATCGTGCGCGAGGCGCGCGGATTCACTTCGAGAACGTATACCGTGTCGCGCTGAATGGCGTATTGCACATTCATCAGGCCAACTACATTCAGGGCGCGGGCGAGGCGCGAGGTGTAATCGCGGATGCGTTCGAGCACCGAAGGCTTGAGCGTGACGGCCGGTAGCACGCACGAAGAATCGCCGGAGTGGATGCCGGCTTCTTCGATGTGCTCCATGATGCCGGCGATGACGACGTCTTCGCCGTCGGCGAGCGCGTCGACGTCCACTTCCGTGGCGTCTTCGAGGAATTGATCGATCAGAATTGGCCGGCGCGGATCGGATGCGTTTCCAATCTGCGCGGCTTGCGCGACGTAGTCTTCGACGGTTTTCAGGTCGTAGGCGATGACCATCGCGCGGCCACCGAGAACGTAGCTGGGGCGGACGACCACGGGCAGGCCAATTTCTGAGGCGACGCGGACGGCTTCCTGCGGAGCGAGAGCTGTGCCGGCGCGCGGCTGCGGAATTTTCATCTCGTCGAGGAGGCGGCCGAAGCGGCGACGGTCTTCGGCGAGGTCGATCGATTCGGGATCGGTGCCGATGATTTGCGCGCCGTTGCGCTTGAGCTCGAGCGCCAGATTCAGCGGCGTCTGGCCGCCGAATTGGACGATGACGCCCTGCGGCTTTTCGCGATCGAGAATCGCGAGGACGTCTTCGAGAGTGAGCGGCTCGAAATAGAGGCGGTCGGAGGTGTCGTAGTCGGTCGAGACCGTTTCCGGGTTGCAATTCACCATGATGGTTTCGTAGCCGTCTTCTTTCAGCGCGAAGGCGGCGTGGCAGCAGCAGTAGTCGAATTCAATTCCCTGCCCGATGCGGTTCGGGCCGCTGCCGAGGATCACGACTTTCGGGCGCTCGACCGGATTCGATTCGTCTTCTTCCTCGTAGGTGGAATACATGTACGGCGTGAAGGATTCGAATTCGGCGGCGCAGGTGTCGACGCGTTTGAAAACCGGACGCACATTGAGCTCGTGGCGGCGGGCGCGGACTTCGGCGGCTGTCGTCTTCCACAGCTTCGCGAGTTCTTCGTCGCTGGCGCCGGAGCGCTTGGCTTCGAGCAGCAGTTCAGGCGAGGCGGCGTGGAAAGAAGTGGCGGCGACGCGCCGGTCGAGCGCGACCATCTCCTCCATCTGGCGGATGAACCAGGGATCGATTTTTGTGAGCGAGCAGACTTCGTCGCGCGTCATGCCGCGTTCGAGCGCTTCGAAGAGCCAGTGGATGCGGTCGGGCCCGGGGACGTGGAGTTTTTCGCGCAGGAGCGCGGTGGTGACTTCGGCGGGCGCGCGCCACGGCGTGTGCGGCTCGAGCGAACGAATGCCCTTGCAAAGCGCTTCCTGAAACGTGCGGCCGATGGCCATCACTTCGCCGACGGATTTCATCTGCGTGGTGAGAGTGGTTTCGCTGCCGGGGAATTTTTCGAACTGCCATTTCGGAATTTTCACGACCACGTAGTCGATCGTGGGCTCGAAGGAACACGGCGTTTTGCGCGTGATGTCGTTGGGAATTTCGTCGAGCGTCATTCCCAGCGCGAGCTTGGCGGCGATTTTCGCGATCGGGAAACCGGTGGCCTTGCTGGCGAGCGCGGAGCTGCGAGAGACGCGCGGGTTCATTTCGATCACGATCATGCGGCCGGTTTCGGGATCGACGGCGAATTGAATATTCGAGCCGCCGGTTTCGACGCCCACTTCGCGAATGATCGCGGCGGCCGCGTCGCGCATGCGCTGGTATTCCTTGTCGGTAAGCGTCTGCGCCGGAGCGACGGTGATCGAATCGCCCGTGTGAATGCCCATCGGGTCGAGATTCTCGATCGAGCAGATCACGACGAAGTTGTCGCGAACGTCGCGCATCACTTCGAGCTCGTATTCCTTCCAGCCGAGAACGGATTCTTCGATGAGCGCCTGATGAACGGGGCTCGCATCGAGAGCGCGGGCGATCAGGTCCGCGAATTCCTCGCGATTGTAGGCAATCGAGCCGCCTGTGCCGCCGAGCGTGAACGACGGGCGAATCACGAGCGGATAGCCGATGCGCGTCCGCGAGCCGCACGGCTTCGTGAATGTTCGTGACGACCTCCGAAGCAGGCACTTCGAGGCCGATTCGGCGGCAGACGTCCTTGAAAAGCAGCCGATCTTCGGCGACTTTGATCGCGCGCAGCGACGCACCGATGAGTTGCACGCCGTATTTTTCGAGGATGCCGCTTTCGGCGAGCTCGACGGCGAGATTCAGGCCCGTTTGGCCGCCGACGGTGGGCAGCAAGGCATCGGGACGCTCCGCCGCGATGACGGCTTCGAGATATTCCTTCGCGAGCGGCTCGATGTAGGTGCGATCGGCGATTTCGGGGTCCGTCATGATCGTCGCCGGATTCGAATTGACGAGGACGACTTCGTAGCCTTCCGAGCGCAGGGCCTTGCAGGCTTGCGTGCCGGAGTAGTCGAATTCGCAGGCTTGGCCGATGACGATCGGGCCGGAGCCGATGATCAGGATTTTCTTGATGTCAGTGCGTTTCGGCATTGGTTATCGCGGGCGCGCGCCTCGTTCATCAATGCGATGAAATCATTGAACAGGTAGCGGGCGTCGTGCGGACCAGGCGATGCTTCCGGGTGATACTGGACGCTGAACAGCGGAAGCGAGCGGTGGCGCATGCCTTCATTGGTGTGGTCGTTCAAATTGACGTGCGTGATTTCGACGTCGCTCGATGGCAGCGAATCGGGATCGACGCAGAAGCCGTGATTCTGCGCGGTGATTTCGACTTTTTGCGTGAGGAGATTCTTTACCGGATGATTCGAGCCGTGATGCCCGAATTTCAGCTTGAAGGTGCGGCCGCCGAGGGCGAGACCGCACAACTGGTGGCCAAGGCAGATGCCAAAAATCGGGACGCGACCCAGCAGCTTGCGAATATTTTCGATGGCGTAGGAAACCGGCTCGGGATCGCCGGGGCCATTCGACAAGAAAACGCCATCCGGCTTCAGCGCCAGAACATCTTCCGCCGAAGTTTTCGCGGGAACCACGGTGACATCGCAACCGTGGTCCACGAAAAGGCGCAGAATATTTTGCTTGATGCCGTAATCGTAGGCGACGACGCGGTGGCGGCGATCGCTGGACTGCATTTCCTGAATTCGCAGCGGCTGCGCCGGCCGCGCCGAGCGACTGAGCTGCGGCGAGGTCAATCGAGCCTTTCGACCATTCGTATTTTTTCGGCGACGTAACGCGGCTCGCGAGTTCCTGGCCCGCCATCGTGGGCAGCGCGCGAGCCTCTTCGATCAGTTTCTCGGCGGGAGTTCCGTCGGTCGAGACGATGCCGCGCAGCGCTCCAACATCTCGCAGGTGCCGGACAAGCGCGCGCGTGTCGAGATCCCATATGACCGGAACGCCGTAGCGCTCGAGAAATTTCTGCGCGGTTTCGGTGGAGCGCCAATTCGAAGAGAGCGCCGCAAATTCGCGCACGACCAATCCTTCGATGTAAGGCTTCGCAGACTCGTCGTCGTCGCGATTGGAGCCGACATTTCCGATGTGAGGATACGTGAGGCAGACAATCTGGCCGGAATAGCTGGGATCGGTGAAAACTTCCTGGTAACCGGTGAGGCTGGTATTGAAAACGACTTCGCCGCCGCGGCGCGTGCGAGCGCCTGCCGCACGGCCGTTAAAGACTCGTCCGTCCTCGAGCGCGAGAATCGCGCGACCTGCGAGGGCCTGCGTCAGTGTGTCCTCCCAAGGCGTTCATTTCGATGCCGCGTTTACTGTCGAAGTGCCGGTGAGCGAACCGAAATGGTCCACCGGCCAGTACGCAAAAACGGCTTTGCCGTAAATGTCGCGCCGGCCGATGGGCCCAAACACGCGCGAATCGTTGGAACTGTCGCGGTGATCGCCCATCACAAAGTATTCATCTTTCGGAATCGCTACCGGGCCGTAGCTCGATCCGTCGAGATAGCTCGCTGGGATATAAACTTCCGGCCGCGGCTTGCCGTCAACGTAGAGACGCCCGCCGCGCAACTCGATTGTTTCGCCCGGAAGCCCAATCACGCGCTTGATAAACGACTTCGAACGGTCGAGAGGATACCAGAAAACGATTACGTCGCCACGCCCGATCGGCTCGAAGCGATACACAAATTTGTTGATGAAGATCCGCTCCTGATCGCTCAAAAGCGGAGCCATGCTGGTGCCTTCGACCTTCACCGGCTGGTAGAGAAAAACGATGATCACTAGTGCGAGGCCGAGGGCGACGGCTAGGTCGCGCGTCCAGCTGCGTAGGTCCTGCCGCAATTGAGGGGCGGACAAATTTTCAGCAGGGTTCGGCGAGCCAGGATTGGAGATGTCGAGCATTTCTATCTCGAAACTACTTTATTTATATCATGCTCTTAGATGCGCGCCAAGGCGTTGGGGTTCCTGGCCGATCTAGCGAGTTGCCAGTGCGAACTGAACCACGGCTAGTGAGGCGATGACGGCGGTTTCTGTGCGCAGGATATTTTCGCCTAGGGAGGCTTCGAGGAATCCGGTGGCGCCGGCTGATGCGATTTCGTCGTCGGTCCAGCCGCCTTCTGGGCCGACGGCTAGCGATATGGTTGGGGTTGCTTGAGTCTGGGGGTTTGTAGAGCTAGAAAGGCGCACAGGCAGGAGTGCCTGTGCCACTGGAAGCGAATCCTGATTTAGGAGTCTTCGCAAGGATTTGGCTTCGCGGCGTTCGGAGAGCAATACCTTGAGGTTTGCGGACGATTGGGCGAACGCTTTATCGGGTGGTAGGGCGGCGTGCAGAGCTGGCGGTCGTAGGCGACGCGATTGCTGCGCGGATTCCAGGACGATGCGCTTCCAGCGATCGTGACGTTTCGCTGCTGCGGCTATAAGGGCCTTATCTGTACGCGTGGCGGCTAGAGGTACGATTTCGTCGACGCCGAGTTCTGTGGCTTTTTCGAGGCACCACTCGAAGCGGTCGAACTTCACGACGGAGACTAGAAGCTCGATGTGGACGGAAGGCTCTGCGGCTTCGATCGGCTCGACGAGCGCAAAATCGATTCGGCTTGGGCCGCGTTTTGAGACCGCGACACGTTCGACGCGCGCGAGCCAGACGTGTTGACCATCGCTCAATTCGTAAAGCTGTCCCGGCTCTGCGCGCAGGACACGACCGAGATGCTCGGCGGCTTCATCGCGCAGCGACGCTGACTCCCGCTCGAAGCGATCGACGAAGAATCGGCGGCGCATCGCGAGTTAATGAAACTTCTTCTGCAGCTCGTTGACCGACTCAAGGATCACGTAGCCGACGATCGCGAGGCTCTTCGGACTGACCTTATCGATCGTGTCCTGTGTGGTGTGCCAATATCCCGCGTTTGTGTAGCCGTCGAGGTCGATGATGTCCACGGCGGGAACACCGCGGGAGAGGAACGGCTGATGGTCGTCGCTTATCTGTGACTCGCGGGAAGTGAAAATATCTCCATATCCGAGACTCGCTGCTTTCTTCCACACGAGGTCCGTGAGCCACTTCGTCGAATCCGATTCGCGGTGAATTTCGAGATTTTTCTGTCCGATCATATCGGCCAAGAATTACGGCCTTCACGCGCTTCAGATCTCCGGAGACGGCGAGGCGCGCCGCGAGTTCGCGGCTGCCGTACGTGTGGTCTTCATCTTGATTCCAATTGACGAATGCTTCCTCGCCGTCGAGGAATGCGATCCAGACGGCATTGGGCTGCTTCTTCGGGCACAGGATGCGCGCCATCTCGAGCATGAGTCCGGTAGAGGAACCACTGTCTTCGGCGCCCACGAAATCCTTCACGGAGCCCAAAGTATCGTAGTGGGTCATGAGCAGAATGATTCCGGGTCCTTCACCCGGCGCTTTCGCGATGATATTTTTCATTGCCACGTCGCCGACTGGCGTTTGCGCGTGGAAATCGTCTTCGTCCACCTGGCAGCCGAAACTTTGGAGCTGCGACTTGATGTATTGCTGCGCTCGATGAATGCCCTCGGACGCCGGCGGGCGCGGGCCGATGGCCACAAGCTGCGCGACATGATCGAAGGCTTTATTGCCGTCGAATCCTCCAGTCTCAGTGGCAGGCGGAGCCGGCTCAGCATTGAGTGTCTTGATGTTGAGAGTCGGTTTCGCGCCATCCTGTGACGCTTCGCTGCTCTTCTGCTGTGCATTGAAACCACCGGCTTCGTGCCCGCACGCAACTGTAAGCAAAGTGACGAAGGCTGCCGCGGCGAGCCATGCCGGCTTCCCGAGTTGAATCAAGTTGTTGGACCCTCTCCGCCAGCTACGGCGCGCGCGCGTTTTTTGCGAACCACAAAATACGAAACGATGATGCCAATCACATATAGCAGCACCAGCGCCGCCATGAAAATCAACATGGTGGTTGCGTCTGGCGTTGGAGTTGCAAAGGCCGCAAGCACAGTAATAACCAGCATGGCATAACGAAAATTCCTGATCAGAAACTTCGGCGTCACGATGTTAAATACCGACAGAATGAAAATCACTACCGGCAACTCGAATATGATGCCGAGTCCCACAAGCACGATCAAAATTAAATCGAAATATTCATTGATGCTGATGAGAGGCTTCACCGGCCCGGTGGTCCCCATCCCGATCAGAAAACCCAGCATCGTCGGCAAAACGATGAAGTAGCCAAAAGCGATTCCCGCCAAAAAAAGAATCATCGAAGGGATGATGAAGCCGGCCACGGCGCTGCGTTCGTGTTTGTAAAGTCCCGGCGCTACGAACTGCCATATCTGAAAAAGCACCCACGGCATTGCGAGCACGATGCCGAGATACAGACCCAGCGTAATAATCAGTCCCACGTAGCCAGCCGGGCTCGTGTAGTAAAGCTTGTCGTCCATCTGGTGCGCGCGCAGAGCCGCCTGCATGGGCTTTACGATGTAGTCGATGAAATATGGCGAAACGGCGAGGCCTGCCACCATGCCGATGCCGATACCGATTAGCGAATTGACGAGCCGCTTGCGGAGGTCTACCAGGTGCTCGAAAAACGACATTCGGCCACCGGCTTCTTCCTCGGGGCGCTGCGGCGGATTGGGGTCAGGCAGGGCGGGTGCCGCCATCGGTGGGTGTCTCGGAAGGGTGCTCGCTTGGGTCGGCGGATTCTTCTGACGAATGGGCTGGCTGAATCTGCGGCGGCTGGAACCGCACTTCCTGGTCAACTTGCTGGTCAGAAGGCTGATCTCGCTCGCCTCCCGTGGGTGCCGCTTGCTGGCCTTCTATTGGCGCGCCCAACTGTGGGGGCAGAGTCGGAACCGTGCCAGCCGCTGAATCGGCTACAGGCGACGGAACGGCGGTTATTGTGCCAGCGGTCGCGCTTGAACCAGGGGTTGGTCCGCCGATTCGCCGAGTGTCGGCTTCGCGCTCGAGATCTCTCATGTGGCCTTCGAACGTCGACCGCAGGTCTCCCGTAGCGCGCCTGAATTCGGCCATCACTTTGCCGAGGTTTCGCGCCAATTCAGGCAGCTTTTCCGGGCCAAAAACGACGAGCGCCACGATGAAGATGATGATCAGGTGTGGAATGCTCAACATTTTTGCCTTCGGCGATGCCGTTTTTGCATCATAGAAGAGGGTCACTGGCCTGTCAAACGACCTCCGAGTGATATGCTATACTTTCCGCTCGGGGCATAAAGCGAGGATCGATGGACGTGTCGCAGTCTTCCAGGCGTGGAATCATACTCTTAACGGCTGTATTGGCTATTTCGGCTTTACTCGGCGGCTGGTTCGGCCCGACGGTCAGGGCCACGGCGGCCGGCGCGTCGGACATGCAGGATTCCGTGAAGAGTTTCACGCGAGTCCTCTCGATCGTCGAGCGGAATTATGCCGATCCCGTCGACGTCGACAAGGCCATCTACGACGGCGCCATCCCTGGAATGCTGCGCGTACTCGACCCGCACTCGAATTTCTTTGATCCTCGCCAGTACGCGCTTTTCCGCGAAGAGCAGCAGGGCAAGTATTACGGCGTCGGCATGACGGTCCAAGGCCGCGATAACCAGACGATCGTACTCGCGCCCTTTGTCGGCTCGCCCGCCTACAAAGCCGGTATTCGCCCGGGCGATATCATCCTCAAAGTAGACGGCAAGTCCTGCACTGGGCTGACGACCACCGAAGTGGCCGACATGCTGAAAGGCGCCAAGGGCACCACAGTCCATATCTCGCTGGGTCGCGAAGGCTGGGACAAGCCGATTGACGTAACCGTGGTGCGCGATGAAATTCCGCGCCCCGGCGTCGAGTACTTCACGATGGTGAAACCGGGCATCGGCTACGTGCGCGTTTCTACCTTCAACGAGACAACCGATAACGATCTGGCCGAGGCGCTGAAACAGCTTGACGTCTCGAAGCTCGATGGACTGATCATCGACCTGCGCAACAACGGCGGCGGCTTGCTGAATCAAGCCGTCGGCATGTCAGACATGTTCCTCGACAAGAATGAAATCGTGGTTTCGCATCGGGGACGCTCCTCGTCTGAGAAGCGCTACTACGCGTTGCGCGGGAACCAGGGCATTGAAGTTCCGCTCATCGTGCTGATCAACGGGCAGAGCGCATCCGCTTCCGAAATTGTGGCGGGCTCGATTCAGGATCACGACCGAGGCTTGATTGTGGGCGAGACGAGCTTTGGCAAGGGCCTCGTGCAGACGCAGTATCCGCTCAGCGAAGACACCGCGCTCCTTCTCACCACGGCGCGCTACTACACGCCAAGCGGCCGGCTGATCCAGCGCGACTACAAAAACATTTCGCTTTACGACTATCACTACAATCCCAAGCCGCCTCGCGCCCCGGAAGTGAAGCTAACCGACAGCGGCCGCCAGGTTTTCGGCCAGGGCGGAATCACTCCCGACGACGCAGTACCGGCGCCGAAACTCAACGATTTCGAGCAGACTCTTCTCCGCCGAGGCGTGTTTTATCCGTTTCCGCAGGGCGTAGGCGATTTCGTTCGCTACTACCTGGGCGAGAAGCCCGACGATCTCGAAGGATTTCGTCGCTGACGATGCGGTGATGGCTCAGTTCCGCAAATATCTCGATCAGCAGCATATCAAGTTCACCGAACCCGACATTCAAGACAATCTGGCGTGGCTAAAGTGGAAGATCAAGCGCGAGGTGTTTACCACGGTGTTCGGCTTGAACGACGGCTATAAGGTCGAACTTCAGGAAGACCCGCAACTGCAGAAGGCAGAAGAGCTGATCCCGCAAGCCAGAGCGCTCTATCAAAACGCGCGCAAGATTGTGGCTGAGCGCGGAGCCGGCCAGCCAACTCATCCCTAGGCGCGCGGGAATCACCCTCACTCTGAGCCGTAGCCTGAGGCTCGTATTCGGGAGGCAAGACCGCTTCTCACGTCGAGAACCAACCCTATCCGGGTCGTCGGTCGGTCTGCTACCAAAGCCTAACTATTGCAGCCCACGGAACTTCACCCCAAGTCTTTCGTCAGCGAAAACCCAATGAAAGTAAGCTTGGTAGTACTAGACCTATGCAAATCGCGCCCGCCACGAAACGGCTCGAGCACCTCCTCGCCTCCCTGGAGCGCGCTCTCGGCAAGTTTGCCATGGCTCAGTGGGTGCTCCTCGCTGCCTGGGTGGGATTCGTAGGGCTTTACGGGCTGGTTTCCGTCACTCTGCCCAAAAGCGCGGCCCTGACGGCCTTTGGCGACATCGCACAGGCGCTGGCTGCTGGCTTCGCGTGCGCCTGCCTTTTCATGAATGCAGCTTCGCAGCAGCGCCGAACCCGCGCGTTCTGGGTGCTGCTCGGAGCCGGTTGCGCAACCTGGTTGCTGGGCCAGCTCATGTGGACCTACTTCGAGGTGATTCGTCGCCAGGAAGCTCCCAATCCGTTCATAGGTGACGTGATTCTGTTCCTCCATCCCGTCCCGATGATGTGGGCCCTCGCTCTGAAACCACACGACCGCCGTGAAGATCCGGACTTTCATATTGGCTATCTCGACTTTTCGCTGCTCCTGGTTTGGTGGGTCTATCTTTACCTGTTCGTTGTGATCCCATGGCAATACGTGTCACCGGACGTGATGGCCTATGGCGTCAGTTACGACTACCTCGCCGCCGTCGAAAACGGCTTGCTGGCAATCGGGTTCGCGGTGCTGATTGGGCGCTCCAAAGGTGTTTGGCGAGAAGTGTACGCGCATCTGTTCAGCGCCTCGATTCTGTATGCGGCGGGCTCGTATCTTGCCAATTGGGCTATCGACCGGAAGGACTACTACACCGGCAGCCCGTTCGATTTGCCGATTCTGGCTTCGTTTGTATGGTTTGGAACCGCTGGAATCGTCGCCTATCAACGCAAACCGGTGCCGGACCCGGTGCCGCGCCACGAGGAGGAAGTAAGCCGGTGGCCCGCTCGCGTAGCGATGACGGCCGTGATATCCATCCCGATTATGGCGCTGTGGAGCCTGCGCTACAGCCCAAATCGCGAAAGCGTGCGAACATTTCGCATCGGCGTGACGCAGGTCACCCTGCTCATCGTTACTGCGCTTGCATTCTTGCGCCAACGACTCGTTGATCGCGACCGCACTCGATTGCTCGAAGCCTCGCACCATTCGCTCGAAAACCTCAAACACATTCAGGCGCAGATGATTCAGACGGAAAAACTCGTCTCGATCGGGCAGCTGGCGGCTGGCGCGGCGCATGAAATCAATAATCCGCTTACCGGCATTCTCGGATATTCAGACCTGCTCGCAGACGACCCGGCATTAGGCGACCGGCAGCGCCAGGTGGCCGAGAAAATACGCATGCTGGCGCGAAGGATCAAGTCGCTCGTCACAAGCTTGCTGAGTTTCGCGCGCCGCGTTCCAACGGAAAAAATCGACCTCGACATCAATCAGGTGATCGACAACGCCCTCCACCTGAGCAATCTCGACTTGCGCGGAAAGAAAGTGATCATCGAGACCGTTCCCGATCCGAAATTGCCGGCCGTGCGCGGGGATGCGAACCAGATTCTTCAAGTTTTCTTCAACCTGATGAGCAATGCCGTGGACGCCATCGAAGAAGTGGGCGGAGGCAAGCTTGTGATTCGCACCGATCACAACTCTGAAAGAGTCTTCATCGAGTTTTCTGATTCCGGCCCGGGAATCAAATCGCCCAAGCAGGTTTTCGATCCTTTCTTCACCACCAAGCCGGTGGGTAAAGGGACCGGTCTCGGTCTCAGCATCTGCTACGGAATTGTCCAGGAACACGGCGGCCACATCGAGTGCTTCAACCGCACCGAGGGAGGAGCAACCTTTCTGGTCGATTTTCCGGCCGTGGTGAACGGCCATCCGGTCGAGGCAGACCCCGGCGACCGCGATATCGCTTCCATCTCCAATATGCTCGCCCCCTGAAATTAGTAGTTCCGTTCTCCGCTTGATGCTAGATTTTCGAAACTTCATTCGAGGTGACTTGACTATGCGCCGAATTCTTACGTGTTTGTGTCTGGCAATTTTTACGTTGTGTAGTACTGCAAGTAGCCGTGCTGCTGATCCCCCGGCAAAGGTGCTGCGTTTCGGAAAACTCGTCGATGGCAAGGGCAAGGTGTGGACCGACGCGATCGTGATTGTCCGCGGCGAGCGCATTGCCGACATCACGACAGACCCCTCGAAAATTCCGGCCGGCGCTGAAGTGATCGACTTGCGGCGGTACACGGCGATCCCGGGATTAATCGACGTCCACACACACATCACCTATTACTGGGACCAAACCTCGAACGTTCATCCGTTCGATCAGCAGAGCGGCTCGCGCCTGCCGGCTGTCACCGTTTTTCTGGCGCAGGAAAACGCGCGCCGGACTCTTGAAGCCGGCGTAACAACGGTGCGCGATCTCGGCGCGAACGACTGGGACGACATCGCGATGCGCGATCTGATCAATCGCGGCGCGATGATCGGCCCGCGCATGTTCGTCGCAGGATATGGACTCTATGTCGCGGATGCGCCGCCGCGTCCCGGCTACACCGTGCCCCCGGGCGGTCGCGCGGACAATCTCGGCGACGTGATGCGCGTGATTCGGGAGGAAGTTGCAGCTGGAGTGGATGTAATCAAGATGTACGGTTCAACGGGAACCGATAAAGACGTCACCGGCTTCCAGACCTACACGTTCGATGAAATGAAAGCCGCCGCCGATCTCGCGCACAAATACGGCAAGCGTCTGGCTGTGCACAGCTACGGTCCGGACGGCGCGAAGGACGCCGTGCGCGCAGGCGCCGATTCCGTCGAGCACGCCACGGACATGGACGACGCAACGATCGCGGAAATGGCGAAGCGCGGCACCTTCTACGTGCCGACGATCGATCACAATCGCTACTACGTTGACAACTACGTCGCCTTCGGCTGGAACCAGGCCATCGCCGATGGCTTGAACGACTACATCCGCCGCAATTTCGCCACCGCTCAACGCGCCTTCAAAGCAGGCGTGAAATTCGCGATGGGTTCCGACGCGCTCTTTACGATGTGCGGCCAAAACACCCGTGAACTCGGCTGGTTCGTGAAACTCGGCATGACGCCCGAACAAGCCCTCGCGACGGCAACGACCAACGCCGCGGCGCTACTCGGCAAGGAAAAGGAACTCGGCGCTCTCGCACCAGGATATTTCGCCGATGTAGTCGCCGTCGAAGGCGATCCGCTGGCGGATGTAAACGTGACAATCAGCAATGTCCGCTGGGTCATGAAGGGTGGCGCGGTCGTGGTCGATAAGACGAAATAACCGCATACGTTCGACGCCCAAGGAGCCACCGATGGACCCTGGTTCACTGCTAATCGTTTGACGACACTGCCTTCGCATTCTGAAACACTGCGATTCAGCGCGGTTCATACTGTTATTCGTCGAGACCCTGAGATCTGACCACCGGTGACTCGACGGAGAATCTGCATGGATGCTCCAACTCTTACTCCGGACGTGCTGGCGACGAAGCCGGATCCTGCACCATCAACTGATTCTGTATCGCCCGCGGCGTCAACCGCACCACCTGTACCGGGAACTGCCGCGCCCGGCCGCCCCGCCACGCAGATCGTTCGCACACCCGCCCTGATTGCGTCCATGATCGCCGCCGCTAAAGATGCCAGCGACTTGATCTTTTCTCCCGGCCGCGCGCCGCAAGTAGACATGCACGGGGGCTTGATTCAGCTCAAAATCCCCGGCATTGGCGTTCTCACGCCGGAGGACACCGCGCGCATCGCCGCGGATTTGATCGGACGAAATTCGATCGCCTTGCAAAAGCTGAAAGAACAGGGCTCGTGCGACATTTCCTACAGCCTGCCGAAAGTTTCTCGATTCCGCGTCAACGTCTTCACCCAGCGCGGCACCTGCGCCATCGTGATGCGCGTGATTCCCAGTTCGATCCCTGATTTCAAGTCGCTCAATCTTCCCGATGCGCTCGCCGAAACCATCAATCTTCGCAACGGAATCGTCCTCGTCACCGGCCCGACGGGAAGCGGCAAGTCGTCAAGCCTCGCCGCGATTCTTGAACAAGATCAACGAAGAGAAGGCCTATCACATCATCACGATCGAGGACCCGATCGAATTCCTGCATCCGCACAAACGCGCCACGATTCACCAGCGCGAACTGCACAGCGACACGCCCAGTTTTGCTCTCGCTCTGCGTGCCGCCCTGCGCCAGGCGCCCAAAGTGATTCTAGTCGGCGAGATGCGTGACAAAGAGACAATTGAGGTTGCGCTCGAGGCCGCTGAGACCGGCCACGTGGTGTTTTCGACGCTTCATACCACAGACGCGTCCAAAACGATTGAGCGCATCATCGGCGTCTTCCCTCTTGCCGATCAAAATGCGATTCGCAACCGCCTTGCAAAAGCGTTCCGCTACATCGTTTCGCAGCGCCTGATTCCGCGGCTCGACGGAAAAGGCCGCGTCGCAGCTTTCGAAATTCTGAAATCCACGATGCGCACGCGCGATTATGTCGAAAAGGGCGAAACCGAAGGAAAATCGCTGCTCGACGCCATGCGTGATGGCGACGCGGAAGGCATGCAGTATTTCGACGGCGAAATCGAAAAGCTGATTCGCGCGAAAATCGTGGATATTGAAACCGGCCTATCCTATTCCACGAACGCCGGCAATCTTCGTCTGCAGATCGCCGATCTCGTCGAACGCGACGGCGGTGAATCCAACTTCCCGTCCACGGTCATAAAACCGGTTCCTCTGCGCGACACAGAAATCGAAATCGAGCGCTAGCCAAGAGCCTCAACGGTCCTGTAGCTACGATCCGGCCCGGGTGTTCCCTTGTAGCGCCGTCTATAAAGGCGTCGGCGTTGTCAAGACACACTGGTGGTTTTGTTCTGAGACCGGGGAATCTCCGATCCGGTTTTGTTTGTCCCTACCAGGAATCTTTTGGTTTTGCTTGTGCATCGCCGACCAAGGCTCGCTGCTGAAATCATCCGCGATGGAACGTTGGTTCCACCAGCCATCTATTCGGTCTTTCCACCATGATTCTCGCTGCAGACTCCCCGGCTTTCCGAGGAGGCAGGGCGCTCACTCAGCGTCTCGATGGATCGACCGCTTCCATCACGGCGCTACTCGAGCTACCCCGCAAACGAACCAGCTGCGCCAGCAGTTCTCCGTAATCGGCCCGGCTGCGCAGCATCCAGTACAACCTCACCGCCAGGCGGCGCGCCACCGCCACCTTCGCAATCTGACTCCCCCGACGGAATTTCAGCCGCTGATACAGCCGTCGCAGTTCCGCATCTTTCCGGGCCGCCGTCTGCCCGGCTTCGACCAGCAACCAGCGCGTTGTCGAACTGCCCTGCTTGCTGATCGATCCGATCCGCACCCGATCCGCCGATGAGTTCAGCTGAGGATCGAGTCCCAGATAACTGCTCACCTGCCGGCTGCGGCGGAAGCGTTCGACCTCGCCGATCGTCAGTGCGAAGGCCAGCGAGGTCAACGGTCCCACCCCCGGATGAGTCATCAGCCGAGCCGCTGCGGGATGAGCCGCCGCTTGTTTCTCGACCGCGTCATCTAGTTCTGCAATCGGCTTCTCCATCTGGTCGAGCAACTCCAGCAGTTCTTTCCGCCGCCGCGAGGCCCACGGCTCGAGCGCCAGCGCTTCCAGTTCCTGCCGCCCGGCCTTGCTCCACAACTTCTTTTTCCGGCACAGACCCTGGCCCATGGCCATGGCCTGCAGCTGGTTCATCACCTTCGTTCTCATCTGCACCAGCTTCACGCGATGCAATACCAGTTGCCGCAAGTCCCGCTCCGCGACCGTGGGCATCCAGATCTTCGGAAAGCGGTCCTCACTCATCAGCCTTCGCAGATGGGTTGCATCCCGCTCGTCGTTCTTCTGCTTGCGCACCACCGCAGCGCGAATCTGGGCCGCATCTCCCACCCACAGTTCGTGCCCTAGCTCGGCCAGCATCTGCTCGAACCATCGCGTGTAGCCGGTCGCCTCGATCCCCACGATCACCGGCCCACGCAACTGTTCGTAAAACCGTCTGGCTTCCCCGTTGTGGTGTTCCAATCGCAACTGCACGATCTCTCCGGTCTCCGTATCCAACATCTCAATCTGCTGCTGGCGCGTGTGAAAATCACAGCCTATAATCTTCATCGCTCGGCTCCTTCCCTCCGAGCCTTGGTCGGTTCCCAACGCCAAGTGTACTCAGCTCGAAGGAGCCGAGCTTATCCAATCAGCATCCTGCCGGCTCTTTTGATTTGTTGCCTTGCTTGGCGGGATCACATGTAAAGCGGGAATCGTGGTGGACGTGGGGGGGATCGAACCCCCGGCCTCATCGTTGCGAACGATGCGCTCTCCCAGCTGAGCTACACGCCCACGGTGCGGATAATTCTAGCAAACGCGAGCAGCGCTACCAAACGCGATTCCGGCCTCGATTGTCACGCTGCGAGCATTTTCTTCGCGTAAGCAACCGCATCCGCAGCTTTCGTCGCATCCGCCACGCTGCCCTGCGCGAAATCCTTAGCGCCGCCGCCCTTGCCGCCGAATTGCTTCAGCGTGTCGCGGAGCAGCGCGCCCATGTCGTGCGGCAATCCCTTCGTCTGCGCGAAGGCCACGTGACCGCTCGCGCGGCTGGCAAGCAGTGCGACGACGTTCGCTTCCGCTACGAGCTTCGCGGCGAGCAGCCCAAGATAGGCAGGCGTGGCTTCCTCAAGCGCGGAAGCAATCACTCGCAGCTCACTCGCTCCGTCGCCGGGTGCGACGCCAGCAACTCTCGCGCTTCGTGTTCGGCCAGCCGCTCTTCAAGACGCTTCACCGCTCCGTGCTGCGCGCGCCGTTCCTCAATCAACTTGCCAAGCACCGCAGGCACTTCCGCCAAGCCGCAACTCAACAGTGACGCAGCCTGAGTCAGTGTCGAGAAATCGCTCCGCGCCGCCGCGAGTGCGCGAAATCCGCACACGAATTCGACGCGACATTGATCCCTTCGCCGCTCGAGCTTGCGAATCAGCAGCAGTCCCGCCTGGCCGGTGCGCTCGAGATGCGTTCCGCCACACGGCTGCCGGTCGAATCCCTCCACTTCAATCGCGCGCAGAATTCCTTCGCGCTCTACCTTCTTGCGAATCCCTGCTTCGGCCAACTCCTCTGCAGTCCCGAAGCGAATCACCACTGGCTTATCCTCGAAAATCACTTCGTTCACGCGCCGCTCGGCCTTTTCAAGGTGCTCCGCCTTCGCGGCGGGCGTATCCAGATCGATCGTCGAAATCTCTTTGCCCAGATGAAACGAAACCGTCTGAAATCCAAATAGCTCGATGAACGCAGCCGAAAGCAGATGCTGCCCGGTATGCTGCTGCATGTGCTCGATGCGTCGCGGCCAGTCGATCACGCCGTGGACGGGACCCACCGGAATCGCCGCCGACGCGTAATGCACCACCTTGTGCTCCACATCGGCCACTTCGGTCACCGGCACATCGCCGAGCTTGCCGGTATCGTACGGCTGCCCACCCGACGTGGGATAAAACGCCGTGCGATCAAGCACGATTTTCCAGCGCTCGCCGTCTTTTTCGCACGAAATCACCTGCGCATCAAACTCGCGCAAAAATGAATCGCGATAGTAGAGCCGCTCCGTCGCCTCACTCATCGCCTGTCGCTCGCCACTCATCACCCGTCACTCATCATCCGTCACTCATCACCAATCGCTGCCGTTGAAGCGCCCTCTGCCAAGCCTCGCTATATTTGTATCCGCACCCAGTGTTAAACAGCACCACGCGCTCATGCGGCTTGATCCAGCGTTTCTCCGCCAGCTTTCTCGCCGCAACTACCGTCGCAGCCCCCTCTGGCGCCGCAAAAATTCCCTCCGTCGACGCAAGCTCCTTCCCCGCCGCCAGCATCTCGTCGTCCGTCGCCGTCACCGCAGTTCCCTGCGTCGCTCGCACCCCCGCCAGCACCAGAAAATCTCCAAGCGCCTTCGGCACGCGCAATCCCGACGCAATCGTCGCCGCATTCTGCCACGGCGGCGCGCTCGCTTCCCCGCGCACATACGCCTCGACAATTGGCGCGCACCCCGTCGCCTGTACCACCACCATCCGCGGCCGCTCGCGCCCGATCCATCCCATCGCTTCCATTTCCTCAAACGCCTTGCACATCCCAATCAATCCAACGCCCCCTCCCGTCGGATAAATAATCACGTCCGGCATCTCGGCACCAAACTGCTCCCACAACTCGTACGCCATCGTCTTCTTGCCTTCGATCCGATACGGCTCCTTCAGCGTCGATACCTCGAACCACCCTTCTTTCTCCTTGTGCTCGCCCACGTATCGGCCGCAATCCGAAATCAATCCATCAAGCTTGCGCACGTCTGCGCCAAACGCCTCGCACTCCATCACATTCGCGCTCGGCGTATCCGAAGGCATTACGATCACGCACGGAATTCCCGCAGCCGCCGCATACGCCGCCAGCGCTCCACCAGCATTACCGGCAGTAGGAATGGCAAGCGCCTTCGCGCCCAGCTCTTTCGCTCGCGTCACCGCAGCCGATAATCCACGCGCCTTAAACGAGCCGGTCGGATTCAGCCCTTCATCCTTGATGTACAGCGCATCGAGCCCCATCCGCGCGCCTAACCGCCGCGCGTGAATCACGGGCGTCATCCCCTCGCCCAACGACACCGCCTCGCGCGCCGGCAGCACCTCTGCATACCGCCACATGTTCGCCGGCCGCGATTTCAGCGCTTCGCGAGTCAATGTCCGCGACGCCTTCGCTACATCGTAGCGCGCCAATAAAGGCCCGCCGCACGCGCACAGATTCTGCAGCTTCTCGTGCGACTGCTTCTCGCCGCACTTCGAGCATTCAAGGTGCGTAATCGTGGTGGGCAGTGCCGTTTTCATGAACCAGCGAGAATATCACACGGGCCCGACGTCAGATTTCCGCAACTCTAATCGCGATCGCGAAGCTTAGTCAGTAGGGGCACGCCACGCCGTGCCCGATCGAGCCAAATCGCGATCGCCCGTCCTCCACGTGCGCAATCTCGAATCAGTTGCATCGCTTTTTCCAATTCATTCCATCAGGTGACCACGCCGGCGATCCCAGCTGATCGTCCGTCTCTTCGCTCACTTTCTTCGCGTCCTTGCCCTCGATCTGCGACCCGTCCACATTGATCAGCCAGAGATTGTCGCTGCCGTTGCGGTCGCTGATAAACGCAATCTGCTTCCCATTCGGTGAAAATCGCGGCTGGCAATCCCACGCAGGCCCGCTCGTCAATCGCTTCGCGTCTCCGCCGGTCGAAGGAATCACATAGAGATCGCCCAGCAGATCGAAAACGATTTGCTTCCCGTCGGGCGACACATCAATCGACATCCACGTGCCCTCGTCCGTCGTGAAACTCATCTTGCGCGTCGTCTTCAGCGGCAGCGTCTCTTCTTTCTTCTCGTCCTTCTTGTCATCTTTCTTGTCGTCTTTCTTGTCATCAGCCTGCTGCTTCGCGCCTGATTTCGACTTGCCGTCCTGCGGCCACCACGCAGCCCCCTTCACGCCGACGCCCTCAAAAAAGACAGCCAGCGCCAGCAAAAGCCCCAGCGCACCGCATCACTCGCGCAATATTCACAGTAGAAATCATTCAGGAAGCTCCCTTCCGTTAGCAGCAGAGGTCATAGTGTGTAGCCGCACGCGCAGCAAACCGCCGATTGTAACCCATGCCGCCAGCAGAGCCACACCCATGCATTGCCACTTTCAGACGCAGCAGCCCCGATTCGTTTCACGCAAAGCTCACGTGCTTTCGCACGAGCGGTGCTTCCAGGATTTGAAAACTAGTCAGCCGCACTCGCCGATTTTGGCGTTAGAATCTCGCGGCTATTCGGGAGGAATTATGCATCGCCGCTCAGGAGCACCCCTCGCACTCACGGTAGCAATCATCGTCGCGCTTTTTACGCCCGTCGCCACCCACGCTGCGCCTCCGCCCGACACGTACATCCGCGCCGGTCATCTCCTCGACGTCCGCAATGGCAAGATGCTCAGCAATCAAATCATCGTCATCCACGGCGACAAAATCGCCAGCATCGCCCCCGCCGACCAGGTCCAAATCCCAGCCGGCGCCAACGTCATCGACCTCACTCAATCCACTGTCCTCCCCGGTCTTATCGACTGCCACACGCACATCATGCTCGCAGACACCGACGACTCGCACTATGACGACATCCTCCTCAAGCAATCCTGGCAATACCGCACCATCCTCGCCACTCTCAACGTGAAAAAAGATCTCGAAGCCGGCTTCACCGCCATGCGCGACGTCGAAACCGAAGGCGCGATGTACAGCGACGTCGACGTTCGCAACGCCATCAATCAGGGCCTGATTCCCGGCCCTCGCCTGAAAGTTGCCACGCGCGGCATCTCCACCACCGGCGGCTACGGCCTCGAAGGCTACTCGCCCGAAGTCACCGTCCCCATCGGCGTGCAAACCATCGACGGCCCCTATGAAGCACGCAAAGCCGTTCGCGAACAATTCAACTACGGCGCCGACCTGATCAAAATCTACGGTACCGATCGCTACAGCTTCACGCCCGACGGCAAAATCGTCAGCATCGCCGATTTCAGCCTCGAAGAAACCGACGCCATCGTCGACGAAGCGCGCCTGAAGGGAATCAAGGTCGCCTGCCACGCCTACGACGGACCCGGCCTGCACTACTGTATCGACGCTGGCGTTGCCTCCATCGAGCACGGCATTCAGCTCGATGACGACGCCATCGCCAAAATGGTGAAAAAGGGAATCTACCTCGTCCCCACGCTCTATGTGTATTCGGGAGCCCTCGAAAAGGCCGATCTCGCCATGTCCGGAGGAAAAACCAGCCGCCTGGCCATTCACGAAGTGAGTTTCAAGAAAGCGCTCGCTGCAGGCGTGAAGATCGCCTTCGGCACCGATGCAGGCCCATTCCCCCACGGCACGCAAGCAATCGAATTCGAATGGATGACGCGCTACGGCATGTCCCCCCTCGACGCCATCCACTCCGCAACAATCAACGCCGCGGAGCTGATGGGCTGGGGCGACCAAATCGGCTCAATCGAGCCAGGAAAATTCGCGGACATCATCGCCGTAAACGGCGACCCGCTAGCCGACATCAAGCTGCTAGAACAGGTAAAATTCGTAATGAAAGGCGGCCAGGTAGTCGTAGGTAAGTAGCACAGGCGTCCGCCGTTAGGCGGCTCGTGAAAATGTCGCCTGTGCCCCAATCCAAAACCCAGCAAGCTCGATTTGCTAGGCTAAATCGCGCTCTCGTTCTTTTCGTACCGCCGGCGTCCCGCCGGCGCCTTTGACGTCTCGACGACTACTTTCCCTCCCAATCGCCCTCAAACTCTCCCCCGCCGCCACAATCGTCCGCTCAATATCCGCATCGCTATGCGCCGCCGACACAAACAACGCCTCAAACTGCGACGGCGCAATAAACACCCCACGCGAAAGCATCTCCCCAAAAAACGCCGCATACATCTTCGTATCCGATTTCTTCGCCCCCGAATAATCCGTCACCGCATCACCCGTAAAAAACATCGTCATCAACGACCCCACCGCATTCACGCTCCCAGCCACGCCGCTTTCCTTCAACGCCCCCCGCAAACCCTCCGCCAACCGCGCCGACTTCCGATTCAAATCCTCATAAAATCCATCCACCGCAAGCTTCGGCAAAGTCGCCAGCCCGGCCCGCATCGCCAGCGGATTCCCCGAAAGCGTCCCCGCCTGATAGACCGGCCCCAGCGGCGCCACCATCTCCATAATCTTCGCGCGCCCGCCATACGCCGCCACCGGCAACCCGCCGCCGATAATTTTCCCCATCGTCGTCAAATCCGGCTCAATGCCAAAAAGCCTCTGCGCCCCGCCATGCGCGCTGCGAAATCCCGTAATCACCTCATCGAGAATCAGTAGCGCCCCATCGCGCTTCGTCAATTCGCGCAACCGCTCGAGAAATCCCCGCGCCGGCGCCACCACGCCCATGTTCGCCGCCACCGGTTCCACAATCACCGCCGCAATTTTCCCGGCGTGCTGCTTGAAAATCTTCTCCACCGCCTCCGCATCGTTATACGGCGCATTCAACGTCAGCTTCGCCAACGCCTCCGGCACTCCCGGGCTCGACGAAATTCCCAGCGTCGCCAGCCCCGATCCAGCCTCCACCAGAAAACTGTCCGAATGCCCGTGATACCCACCCTCGAATTTCAAAATCAAATCCCGCTTCGTAAATCCGCGCGCCAACCGCACCGCGCTCATCGTCGCTTCCGTGCCCGAACTGACGAAGCGCATCCGCTCGAATCGACGGCAACGCCTTCGCAATCTGCTCCGCCAGCTCGATCTCGAGTGGCGACGTCATCCCGTAACTCGTCCCCAGCTTCGCCTGCTCCCCCACAGCGCGCACCACGTCCGGATGCGCATGCCCCAAAATCAGCGCCCCCCACGAACACACATAGTCGATATATTCGCGCCCATCCACATCGTAGAGCCGCGCCCCCTCCGCCCGCTCGATTACCAGCGGCGTCCCGCCCACTGCCCGAAACGCCCGCACCGGACTATCCACCCCGCCTACGAGAATTTTCTTCCCCCGCTCGAATATTTCCGTCGATTTGGGACGAGCATTAGCTTCAGGTCCTTGTTTGGAAGCGTGTGTTGGTCGAGTCGCCATAATTAATCCGCTAAAATAACCCCGGGTGAAGATAAGGCGAAGAAAAACCTGTCGTAACTGCAGCAACTGGGTTGCAGCAAAAAGCACAATGCGAGCAGTTCAGCTCCGCTCCGATGCCAGTCACGCCCGCCTCAGCAATGCTTCAACCACCGCGCCACATCCTTGGCGTGATACGTCAGCACAATCTCCGCCCCAGCCCGCTGAATACTCGTCATGATCTCGAGCACCACCCGCTGCTCGTCAATCCAACCATTCCGCGCCGCCGCCTTCACCATCGCATACTCGCCGCTCACGTTGTAGGCCGCCACCGGCACGTCAAACCGCTCGCGAACCCGCTGAATAATATCGAGATAGGGCAGCGCCGGCTTCACCATGATCATGTCCGCGCCCTCTTCGAGATCGAGCGCCACCTCGCGCAACGCCTCCCGCGCGTTGGCCGGATCCATCTGGTAGCTCCGCCGGTCGCCAAACTGCGGCGCCGACTGCGCCGCCTCGCGAAACGGCCCGTAAAATCCCGAACAATACTTCGCGGCATACGACAGAATCGCCACATCCTCAAATCCGTTCGCATCCAGCTTCTGCCGGATCGCACCCACGCGCCCATCCATCATGTCCGACGGCGCCACAATGTCCGCTCCCGCCCGCGCATGCGAGAGCGCCGCGGCAGCCAGCCGCTCGACGCTCGGATCGTTCGCCACGTCGCCCTTCTCGATTACGCCGCAGTGTCCGTGGCTGGTGTATTCGCACAGGCAAACATCCGTGATGACGAGCAGGTCGAGCTTCGCTTTGCGAATCGCTTCGATCGCGCGTTGCACGGCGCCATTCGGATCCGAAGCCTCGGAGCCGACTTCGTCTTTCTTGTCCGGCAAGCCCAAACAAAATCACCGCAGGAATTCCGAGCCCCGCCACTTCGCGGCACTCCTCCACAATCTGGTCCACCGACTGCTGGAAAATTCCCGGCATCGAGCTTACTTCGATCCGCACGTTGTTTCCGGGGCACGCAAACATCGGATACACCAGTCCGCTCGTCGAAAGCCGCGTCTCGCGGACGAATCCTCGCAGCGCTTCGGTGCGCCGCAATCGCCTCGGTCTGTGAGTCGGAAATGTCATGCGTCCCTCACGTCCTCGAATCCTTCGCTAAGACTTGCCTCTGATAATGCTTCGCAATTGCATCAGCCAGGCCCGCGGCGGACGATTCGTTCGCTTCAATCGCCACTCGCGCTGCAGCTTCACGCAATGCGCGCGCGGTCGTTGGTCCAATCGCCGCAAAATCCACTCGCGACGAAAGTTCTGCCAGGCGCTTTGCGCCCATTGCATCGCTCAGATTGTGATACGCCGATGGGCTGGCGAAAACAATCGCGTCCACGTCGCCTCGCTGCACCCGATCCACGATCCCTGCGTTCATCGACTCGGGAACTGCCGTTCGGTACGCGACCACTTCGGTCACCTGTGCTCCCGCTTCCCGCAGCAAATTCGGCAAGCGATCATCTGCTCGATCGCTGCGCGGCAGCAGCACACTTCTGTTCCGCAGCGAAACCTGCAACTCACGCGCCAGACCCTCGCCGCTGCGCTCTTGCGCCGTGTAATCAACCCGAAAACCGGCCTCGGCAGCGGCTTGCGCGGTAGCTGATCCTACCGCCGCGACTGAAGGCTTCTCAGACTCGAGAACTTTCGGACCGAGCTTCAATTCGCGCGCACGCTGGGCGAGAAATCGAACTGCATTCTGGCTCGTCAGCAGAATCCAGTCAAATTCGCCGATCGCTCGCAGCGCCGAATCCACCGGTTGCCAATCCGAAGGCGGCGCGAAACTCACGGTCGGCAAAATGAGAACTTCAGCGCCCAGCCTCTCCAGCTCGCGAATCAATTCACCGGCTTGCTCCGGCGCGCGCGTCACCACGATGCGCTTCCCTGCCAGCGGCTGGCTAGCTCTGTCCAACGGATCTTCCCGCGAGCTGCAGAATCCGGCCCGCTCCCGCATCGAGCAATTTCGTCGCGACTTCGCGACCGAGCGCCTCAGCTTCCTTCTCCGAACCGCAGACACCCGATCCTCTTCGGCGAACGCTTTCCGCTCCGTCAGCTGACAGAACGCACGCGTCGAGGATCAGTTCCCCGCCTTCAAATCGTCCCCAGGCGCCAAGCGGCAACCGGCAGCCGCCCTGCAAATTCGCGAGCACCGTTCTCTCTGCGGAAACCGCGAGCGATGTCGGGCTATCAACCAGTTTCTTCACGAAGGAGAATTCGTCTGCGCGCGATGCGAGAAATTCGAGCCCGAGCGCGCCTTGGCCTACGGCGGGCAGCATGATTTCCGGGGGAAGAATTTCGGCGATGCGATCGGTGGCGTTCAAGCGGTCGAGCCCCGCTTTCGCGAGAACCATGGCATCGACTTCGCCACTCGCAACTTTCCGAAGCCGGGTGTCCACATTGCCACGCACTTCGACGATTTGAAAATCGCTTCGAAACTGGCGAAGCTGCGATGCGCGCCGCAGGCTGCTGGTTCCGATGCGCGCGCCCCGCGGCAGTTGATTCAGCGATTCACCGTGCTGCGAAACGAGCGCGTCGCGCGGATCCTCGCGAGGAAACACGATCGCGATTTTGCAAACTTCGGAAAACTCGGTGGGAACATCTTTCATGCTGTGCACTGCCAGATCCGCGCGATCTTCAATCAGCGCGTCCTCGAGTTCTTTGGTAAAGATTCCGCGAATCCCGATCTGTTCGATCTGCGCGGCGGCGAAACGGTCGCCGGATGTTTTCACGACGACGATCTCGCTTTCGATTCCGAACGATTTAGCAAGCGCGTCGCGCAAATGATTGGCCTGCCAGAGCGCCAGCGCGCTGCCGCGTGTGCCAATGCGCAGCGGCTTCAATCTTTGTCCTCGTCCTTCGCCGCGTCCAGACCGAAGAGATGCCGCAGCGCGTCGAGGCCCGCCAGATGCCCGCGCATCTCGCGGCCGCGCCGCAGCTTCTGCGACGGCTGCTCGAGGACGCGTTCAATCAGCTCCTCGGTGATGTGCGCGATCCGCGCGCGTTCTTCGGGCGACACGTCATTCATCTCCGCCAGTTTTTCGCGGATAAGCAGCTCGCGGTGCTTATGAAAACTGTCGCGCAAATCGTCCACAATCGACCCGGCTTCGAGCGCCGCGCGCCACGATTCGAATTTCGCGATGTGTTCGGCGACGATCGCTTCCGCTCGCGGCACTTCCGCTTCGCGTGCCTTTTTATTCTGCTCGACGATTTCACCGAGGTCGTCGATGTTGTAGAGATACAAATTGTAAAGCCCCGCCGCATCGTCAGTGATATTGCGCGGCACTCCCAAATCCACCACGAACATCGGCCGCCCCTCGCGCGCTGCAATCGCCCGCTCGAGCAATGCTCGCGTCAAAACCGCGCCGGTGCCTCCCACCGAAGCGATCACAATGTCCGGCACGCCAAGCACACGTTCCAGCGAAGCCCACTCGATCGCTTCGCCGCCCATTTTCCTTGCCAATTCTTCCGCGTGATCGTAGGAACGGTTCACCACTCGCAACCTGCCGATGCCGCGATTGCGCAGGTTTTCAACCACCTGCTCGGCCACTGCGCCGGCGCCGAGAATCAGCGCGGAGTGTCCTTTCAAATTGCCGAATACTCGCTCGGCGAGCTTCACGCCCGCGAGAGCGACGGACATCGGCCGCGCGCCAACTTCCGTCTCCGAGCGCACGCGCTTGCCGACTTCGATCGCGCCCTGAAACATGCGATTCAGCACCGGGCCTGTCGAACCGTGATCGAGAGCCTGGGTATAAGCGGTGCGCAACTGCCCGAGGATTTCAGCTTCGCCGAGCATCATCGAGTCGAGCCCCGACGCGACGCGGAAAAGATGCCGCACTGCGTCCGGTCCGTTCCAGCGGTAGAGGCGGCCGTTCAAATCCGCACGCGGCACGCCGTGGAACGACGTAAGGAAAATTTCCATCGCTTCCGCGACAGAGGTGCCCCGCTCGGTGGGAACGCCATACAGCTCGCTCCGATTGCAGGTGGAAAGCACCACAGCTTCTTCGAGAATGCCGCGCTTGCGCAGTTCTTCCGCCGCAGCAATCGCCTGCTCGGGACTGAACGTCACGCGTTCGCGAATCTCAACCGGCGCCGTGTGATGGCTGCAGCCAATGAGCGCGACGTCAATTTTTCCTGCGCCGGTTCGTTTCGTGTTGGTGAGAGTTGGCATTCCAGTCTAGAAAAAGCGGTGAAACCTGGTCATATACAGATTCACGACCGTGTAGCTGAACAGCACAACGGCGAAATTAAACGCGCACAATTTCGCCGCACGAGCGCCGCGCCAAGCCGTGCTTCTCGACAACCTGAGATATGCGACGTAAGCCGCTAGAATCGCAAGCGTAATCACCACCTTCGGATCACCCCACGAATAGCCGCCGCTCAGCCGATGTTCCCAAACGAATCCCATAATCACGCCCATGATCAGCGCCACCAGGCCGACGTAAACGCTGCTGCGCGCCATTCGATCAAGCACGTCGAGAGCGGGAAAACGCCAGAACGGAGTTGCCAGTTTGCGAGAACGCAGCACGCGGTCTTGACCGAGATAAATCAAACTCAAGACGAACGAGAGAGCGAACGCGGCATAAGCCCAGGTTTCGAGCGTCACGTGAAAGGCAAAGAGTGGCCCCCGCGCGGGCGGAGGAGGTGGCGCTTCGTTGGGCGCAAGCACGGACAGCAAAACAATCCACACGATCAGCAGGAGCGTGACGAACGCACCGACCGACCGCTGCCGGTGAAACAGTTCGAGGCCCAGATAGGTGACGCCGAGCAGCCATGCAAACAGCGACATCGAGCCGTACAGATCATTGTAAGGAACGGTGTGAATCCAGCGCGAACGCTCGAGCAGCGCGAAATAGTGCATCACGATTCCGCCGGCGAGAAGGAAGGTCGCCATGCGCCCGAGCCACAGATCCGGCACATAGAGAAAACGCGCGTAGCAGAGAAAGCTCGCGACGTAGAGCGCCAGACTGACGTAGCCGAGATAATAGTGAGTCATTTCGATCTTATAGCGACGCTTCTCTCGCCGCTCTGTTTCTGCCTGTGTACCCAGATGAACCGCAATTATAGCCCCGATTCGGGCGCGAACGCCCTGTACCATAGGCCAACATCGTATCTGACCCGAAACGTGCGGCCTCTTGGCCCTTCTGCTATCATCGTTTCGATCCACAGGAACGCATGAGCCGGGTGAACGAAAACCGAAAAGAATTATTTCTGCGCGCCTGCCGGTTCGAGCCGGTGGAACGCGTTCCCGTCTGGATCATGCGTCAGGCGGGGCGTTACTTGCCGGAATATCAGGCCATTCGCGCAAAGCATTCCTTCCTTGAAATCTGCAAGACGCCGGAGCTTGCAGCTGAAGTATCGCTGCAGCCATTCCGCATTATCGGCGTGGATGCTGTGATTGTGTTCTCCGATATTTTGATTGTGGCGGAAGCCATGGGGATGCAGCTGGACGTGCCCGATTCGGGGCCGGTGCTGTCGAACCCGGTGCGCGATCGTGGCGCGGTGGCGCGGCTTCGCGATTTCGATCCGGAGCGCGAGACACGGTTTGTAGGCGATGCGATTCGGGAGATTTGCCGCGAGGTTGGGCCGGAGGTTCCGGTGATTGGCTTTGCGGCGGCGCCTTGGACGCTGGCGTGTTACATGATTGAAGGGCAGACGCGCGGGGACATTTCGAGCGCCAAGCAATTCATGCGCGAGGAGCCGGAGTTGCTGCGGAATTTGCTCGACCGGATAGCGAAGGCGACGGCAGCATATTTGAAGATGCAGATTGCAGCTGGAGCTGTTGTGGTGCAGCTCTTTGATACGTGGGCTGGCGAGTTGACGCCGCGATGAATATGAGGCCTTCGAGTTGCCGGCTACCCGCTCGGTCTTCGAATCGCTCGGCGCACCGGGCGTGCCGAAAATTCTTTACGGTAAGGGGAGTTCGCATCTAATTGAGCTGCAGTCGAAGGCTGGGGCGGATGTGCTGAGCGTTGACTGGCGGACGGATCTTGCGGAGGCGCGTCGCGCACTTGGCGATCGCGTCGCGCTGCAGGGTAATGTGGATCCTAATATTTTGCTGGGAGACGAAAAAGGGATTCGCGAGGCTGCGCGCGAGGCGGTGGAGAAGACCGGCGGACTCGGGCACATTTTGAATTTGGGCCACGGGATTTTGCCGACGACGCCGGTGCAGAATGCGCGGGCGTTCGTCGAAGCGGGACAGAGCTGCGCCGATTCCGGCGCGGGCGCATAGTGGCGAGGCGGATTGAAATGCGCGCAGCGGTAGTGATTGCGATGTCGGAGGCGGGCGGTAAGCTGAGATCCTTCGTCGGGCTGAACTGCGCCCTCCTCAGGATGACAGCTTCGGCTGGGGAGCGGCAGGGCGCCCAAAAGGAAACGCGGAGCCGCACCGGATACGCCATGGAGATGGATGAGGGCTTGCTGGTGGTCGAGCGGGCACGGCCCCGCGAACCCATCCGGGATCTGCGACATGCCGTGCCCCTACTGAGGACGAGCGCGCGAAATGGACGGTGGCGTCAATGAATCCTACTCGCGCTACTGAAAACCAAATTGAAAAACTAGAGATTGGGCAGATTTCTGACGTGGCGCTGGAGAAATATAATCGGCCGGGTCCGCGCTATACGAGCTATCCGACCGCGCCGGTGTGGAAGGACGATTTCGGACCTGAGGATTTCGAGAAATATTGCGCTCGGGCAGACGAGCGAGCGACGCCTGTTTCGCTCTACATGCATATTCCCTTCTGCGAGAGCCTCTGCCTTTTCTGCGCTTGCAATGTGTCGATTCAGAAGGATAAGAGCGTCGCGATTCCCTACCTTGAAACCTTGAAGCGCGAAATCAGCCATGTGAGTGCGCAGGTTTCGAAGAAGCGCCCGGTGATTCAGTTTCATTGGGGCGGCGGAACGCCGACGTATTTGACGCCGGCGCAGATGGAGGATCTTTTCGGACATACGCGGGAGCGGTTTCAGTTCGCGCCGGACGCGGAAATTGGAA
The DNA here is from genome assembly GCA_963697645.1 of uncultured Acidobacteriota bacterium. Taxonomy (GTDB): domain Bacteria; phylum Acidobacteriota; class Terriglobia; order Acidiferrales; family UBA7541; genus Palsa-295. Next base: position 158,852 of record CAVOOU010000004.1, read on the forward strand.
TTGAGGTTGATCCGCGGGTGACGAACCGTGCGCACTTCGAGACGCTTCGCAAACTCGGCTTTAACCGGCTGAGCATGGGCGTGCAGGATTTTGAGCACAAGGTGCAGGAGACGATTCATCGCGTGCAGCCGTATGAGATGACGCGCGATTTGATCCTGACGGCGCGCGAGCTTGGATTTGAAAGCATCAACGTGGATTTGATTTATGGCTTGCCGTATCAGACCGCGGACAGCTTCAAGGCCACGATCGAGAAGACGCTCACGCTTGAACCCGATCGCATTGCGATGTTCAGCTATGCGCACGTGCCTTGGCTGAAGAAGCAGCAGGGGTCGTTCGAAACGCATTTGCCGGAGGGGATGGAGAAGTTTCGGATTTTCCGGGCCGGACTCGAAGGCTTTTTGAATGCCGGGTATCACTACATCGGGATGGATCATTTTGCGAAACCGGGTGATGAACTCTCCGTGGCGCAGCGCAATCGCACGTTGCATCGGAATTTTCAGGGTTACACAACGAAAGCCGGCGCGGACCTATACGGAATGGGCGTGAGCGCGATCAGCTCGATTGGCGAGGCGTATGCGCAGAATCGGCGGGAGGTTCCGGCGTACCAATCGGCTGTGGCTTCGCGCGGAATCGCGACGATGCGCGGGTATCGGTTGTCTGAGGACGATCGCTTGCGACGGGACGTGATTGGGCGGCTTTTGTGTCATACGGTGATTCCAAAGCGCGAAGTTGAACGCGAGTTTCCGATTGCGTTCGATGAATATTTTGCGCCGGAGCTTGGGCGGCTCGAGCAATTGCAGGCGGAAGGACTCGTGACGCTTGGCGGCGACGAAATTCGCGTGGCGCCGCTGGGTCGCATTTTCATTCGCAATGTGGCGATGACTTTTGACCGCTATCTTCATGAACAGCAGATGGACCAGCGGCCTCTGTTTTCGAAGACGCTGTGAAGTGCGCCGATGAGTGAGTCCAAGCAGGTGATTGTGATTGGCGCGGGGATTTCCGGGCTTGCCTGCGCTTACCGCCTGAAACGACTTGGCCTGCGAGTAATTCTTCTGGAAGCTTCTGCGCGCGTGGGTGGGCTTGTGGGCAGCGTGCGCAAGGACGGATTTCTTTTCGAATCCGGGCCGCAGAGTTTTCAGGGTACCGAACCACTCCTCGAACTGATCCGCGAAGTGGGAATCGAAGGCGAATTGCAGCGGGCCGATCCTCGGGCGCCTCGGTTTATTTATCTTCATGGCAAGCTGCAGAAAATTCCGATGACGCCGCAAGCTTTGATGGCCAGTTCCCTGCTGGGATTGAAATCGCGGGCCAAGATTGCGTCTGAGCCTTTTAAGCGGACCAAACCGCCGACGAAAGAGGAATCGGTCGCGGATTTTGTGCGGCGGAAATTCGGGCATGAAATTCTGGAGTATCTGGTGGCGCCGTTTGTGTCGGGCGTGTATGCGGGCGATCCGGAGAAGCTGAGCCTCAAAGCCGCGTTTCCAACTCTCGAGGAATGGGAAAGAGAATACGGGAGCGTGCTGCGCGGAGCGATGAAATCGCGGCCTCAGAAAGAGAAAGGTAGCGGGCATCCGCCGCTCTGTTCTTTCAAGGAAGGCGCCGAGGCGCTTGCGGATGCAATCGGGGGGAAACTTGGGGAAGCCGTTCGGCTGGACGCGAAGATCGTGTCAGTGGCACGCTCTGCGAATTATCAGGTCTGTGTCGAGTGCGCCGGGCGCAAAGAGATGTTGGAAGCGGCGGCGGTGGTGATCTCGACTCCGGCGTACGCGGCGGCGCATCTTGTTGCACAGCTTTCTTCCCCGTTGACGCATATGCTTTCGGGAGTGGCGTACGCGCCGGTAGCCGTTGTCGCTTGTGGATACTACGATCGGCAGATTGCTGAGAAGCTCGACGGATTCGGATTCCTGGTGCCGCGGAGCGAGAAGGTGCGTACGCTGGGCACGGTGTGGAACTCGTCGCTATTTGCGGGGCGGGCGCCGGCAGGATCTGTGGCGATTACGAGTTTCATTGGAGGCGCGACCGATCCGAAGATTGTGGAGCGCTCTGAGGATGAGATTGCGGCGATTGTGCAGGATGAGAACGCGCGGATTCTGCAGATTAGCGGGTCGCCCGTTGCGTCAGCCGTTTGGAAATATCCGAAGGCGCTGCCGCAATACAACCTAGGGCACGGGCACGTGGTGGAAGCGATTCGCGATGGCGAACGGGCTAATCCCGGGCTCTTCTTCTGCGGAAATTACCTCGAAGGCCCTTCGCTCGGGAAATGCGTGGAGACGGCAAACCAGACGGCGTTCGCAATTCAGCGCTACCTGCAATAGCGCCATTCGAAGCTAACTCTTCGAACGCTCTTTGTTCCGCAAGGCCAGGCGCATGCGGCGGCGTTCGCCCGCTTCGTCATATCTGCGTTGGTCGCCAACTGTTTCGAGGATCAGAGGCGGGACTGGTTTGGGCTGCCGGTTATGGTCGATGGCGACGAAGGTGACGTAGGCGCTGCTGGTGTGTTTTTGCTCGCCGGTGAGAACATTTTCCGCGAATACCTTTACGCCGACTTCCATTGAGGTGCGGAAGACGCGGTTCACGCTGGACTTCAGGACGATCCATTCGCCGACATCGATGGGAAAACGGAAATCCATATAGTCAACGGACGCGGTGACGACGTGGCTATTGGAATGGCGAGTGGCGGCGAGCGCTCCGGCGATGTCGATCAAGTGCATCACGCGGCCGCCGAGCATCTTGCCCAGCGGGTTCGCGTCGTTGGGCAGTACGGCTTCGACGATTTCAGAACACGACGCGCTTACCGGTTTTCCCGGCAGGCCGGTCTTGGAGTCGATCTCTTGCCTATCGGCGGGCCGCTTCTTCGACGGGTTAGGCATTGCGAAATCTCATTCGAAGCTTCCATTCGCGGCGCTTGGCTCACGACGCAGCGCCCGTTATATTACGGTCTTTCCAACTATGACCCAAGCACAAACGTCTTCGCGCCGATATCGGCGATAGCGCCGACTTCCGAAAAGAAGTACTGGCGCACTTTAACGCGCTAGTAAATCAGGGACAAGTTACCGAAGTGGTGAACGCAGCGCGTGGGCGCAGCGCCAAACTCGCACGGATCACGACGGAGCGCCAAGCGATGCGAAAGCGCACCGGAATAAAAAAGCGCGTCAAGTTAGGCGGCAGAGTGCGAAAGCTATTCTCCGAACAGGAAACGCGACGGATTCAGCGCTTACACGCGGACGGATTCAACAATCCAGAAATCGCAAATCGCTTTCAGGTGAGCGGAGCGATGATTGCACGAGCGATAAATGAGAATCCCGAATAAACACTACTGCGCGAAGCAATGCCGTGGCGTTAGGGCGATGTCTCAGTACGCAACGGACCAATTCTTTCCTCTCGAATATCTAGCGGTGAGTGCTCTGAAGTTTTCGTAATGATGAATTCCCTCCTAACTGTTCTTGTTTTCCGGTCAAACGGGGCACTGACGACCGTATCTCCCCAAATTCCCAAAACGATTGTCTCAGGAGAACTCTGCACCACGTAGAATTGTGTCTGAGTTCGTGCCAATACTGCGCCCGTCATCCACGCGGTATTGACGCCCAAAAGAAGCCACATGGCGATAACGAAAGTAGCTCGCAAACGCTGGGCTCCTTCCGGATTCAGAATCGAATGCAATTTGCGATCTCGGCGAATTATGAGGCTGGAAAAAACTCCCATAACGAATCCAATAAGCCCAATGACTATCATGGACCGACGCCAATTCATTACGAGAAAGGCACCGCTCTCAACTAGCATGAGTAGCCCTGGTACTGAGTCGAGTGCTCGTAGGTATCTGGGACGCTCCTTGTCGCGTGAGATAAATGAAGAAGCGAAGAGACAAATCACGAACACGGTACCGATAATTCCAAGCAGTAAAGTTCCAAGGATGAACCCGCTGGTCCACGTGACGCCGACGAATTGGAACGGCACTCCAAATTCTCGAGCAAAAGACACTTCAAACGCTAACGTAAACAGGTAGATGAATGCGGGCACGCCCGCGATGAGCAAGGCATCAGACAGCCAGTTCATAGAACCTCGATTTGTCATCCGACCTGCCTACCGACGTGTCGTAAGCTACTTTCTAGATTATCGAAAGTCAACTTCAGAAGTGGTAACATCCGCGCCGCGAATCGTGTGGTGAGCACAAACGACCTAAGAAACGGAGTGTGAGGGTGCCAGACATAAAGTTGGATTTCTCACGTGTAACCTACTCGAACGTCTTGGAACTTATCGCACCAATCGTTCCCGGTGGAATTCTAGGGGTCGGCACGCTTGTTCTGAATCCTTCGCTGGCTGCTAAAGTTCTTTCAAGTCCTTTCTTGGGATATCGGTCACGGCTCATCGCAGCTCTGTTCATTTCCTATACCGCTGGCTTGCTACTCAATCTTTTAGTCAGCTACACGAGTTATTTCATCGGATATCTTTTCGGTTATCTTGGGGCTTCTAAGCTCTTCGCATCTCCGACACCGTGGGAGAATCTCATTTGGCGGAGAGTGGCGCGAAGATTTCTCGGACCTGAATTTGCGCCTTCTACTGATGAACTCTACTTCGAAAACTTACACAAACAAAAGTTGAAAGAGGCAAACGACATACAGGACGCAGGAGAGAGAGAACGCCAGGTAAAATCTGCAGAAGCGTATTTCGCGCCGAAACGAGATGCCGCATCGGATTGGTTTTGGTGGTACCAGATTCTTGGGAAGTACTTCGCCATGTCCCGAGTGGAATCTGCGCCCTGGCAATATTTCCTTTCTATGGTGCATTCCGCATCTTGGGCTGTGATCTTCTTGATGGTCTTCAATCAGGCACATACGGCGATGTTCGCCACAATCCACCTCCAGTTCCTCAGCCGTTGGGAAATCGGTTTGCCCATTTTGAAAAAAGGTTGCATGTTCACCGGGTATTGCTACCTTCTTTTGATAACCATCACTGATGAGGAACTCCGGTACTACCATCCGGCTCGCCAAGTTGTAATACATCGAGTAGAATTGCCCTTCTGACCAAAACTACAATGGTCCTTGGGTTACTGCTGGTTACAAGTAGAGAGTCGAAATGGGAAATCATCGTAAAGATTTTACCCGGGTGACCCAAGCACAGAAGTCGCGGCGCGAGGCGCTCGAACAATTTGTGGCTGATAAACCTGCGGACGCGTTTGCGCGTTACGGGCTGGCGCTTGAATGCGTGAAACTCGGCGACGATTCGGCTGCTACTCTTCACTTTCAGAAGCTTCTCGAGATGAATCCCGGTTATGTGGCCGGCTACTTTCAATACGGGCAGCTGCTTTCGCGCATGGGGCGTTTGGATGAGGCGCGCAAGATGCTTTCGGACGGCGTCGTTGTGGCCCAACGCGCGGGGGACATGCATGCCCGCGATGAAATGCAAGCGGCTTTGACACTTCTGCGTTAAGCTAATCCTGTCGTCGACCTCGGGGCGTTATGAGACCTACTCGGATCCCGCTTTTCCCGCTTGATGTGGTGCTGCTGCCTGGCGCTGCCCTTCCCCTGCATATTTTTGAGCCGCGATACAAGAAGATGATTGGGCGCTGCATCGTGCAGAAGATCGAGTTCGGGATGATTTACGCCACCGGCCAGAATGTAGCGGCGATCGGCTGCACGGCTGAAATCGTTCAGAAGATGAAGCAGTATCCCGACGGGCGGATGGATATCCTCACTCGCGGTCGTGCGCCATTTCGGTTGCTTCAGTTGTTGCAGGATGAAACCTACCACGAAGGAGTGGTTGAATACCTTTCGGAAGAGCTAGCGCGCGAAGACGCGCAAAGGAAAGCGCGTATCGTCCGGCTCCTGCAGGAGTGCCATGTCCTGCTCTACGGCCAGGCATGGGTGGATTCTTCCGAGGAACGCGAGTTTTCGCTGGCCTACCGAATGGCCGCGCGGCTCCCCATTGAGCTGGAGCAAAAGCAGACGCTGCTGCAGATGCGGTGCGAGAATGAGCGCTGCGATTTCCTCGAAAAATGGCTCGAAGAGTTCCTTCCCAAGCTCGAAGAGCGCCAATCCGTCCGCAAACGCGCGGCGGGCAACGGCCACGGGCCAAACTGACTCCAATCTTATGAGGTGTCGGTGACGGTTCCGTTCCTCTATAATGACTTTTGCGCGACCTTCATCAGCTGGACAGCATCTCTAAGTAAGAAGAGGCATATCTAAGCGAGAATCGGGGCCTTCATGACTTCGCAGCCGAAAACTCTTGGTGAGCTTCGCAGCAGCAGCAACTGGTCCGAGCAGCGCCTTGCCAATCGATCGTTGCGGCAGGAGTTGCGCGAGAACCTTCTGTGCCGGATGGAGAAGGGCGAGACGCTTTTTCCGGGCGTGCACGGCTACGACGACACTGTAATCCCGCAGATCATCAATGCAATTCTTTCGCGGCATCATTTCATTCTGCTGGGGCTGCGCGGACAGGCGAAATCGCGGATCCTTCGCGGGCTTGTTGAATTCATGGATGCGCAGGTGCCGGTCGTGGCCGGATGCGAAATCAATGACAACCCGTATCGTCCGATTTGCCGGGCTTGCCGGGAACGGATTGCGAGCGAAGGCGATTCGACGCCGATTGCGTGGCTTTCACGCGATCATCGCTATGTGGAAAAGCTGGCCACGCCTGACGTGACGATTGCCGACATGATTGGCGATGTGGATCCCATCAAGGCGGCGCGAGGCGGGCGAAATCTTTCCGACGAATTGACGATTCACTACGGTCTTTTGCCGCGGGCGAATCGCGGAATTTTTGCGATCAACGAACTGCCCTGACCTCGCGGGAAAGATTCAGGTGGGGTTGTTCAATATCATGCAAGAGGGGGATGTCCAGATTAAGGGCTACCCTGTGCGGATGGCGCTGGATGTGCTGCTGGTCTTCACGGCGAATCCCGAGGATTACACTGCGCGCGGAAAAATCATAACGCCGCTGAAGGACCGCATTGGGTCTGAAATCCGGACGCATTATCCGGCGACGATCGCGGAAGGCATGTCGATCACGTCGCAGGAATCGTGGACGGAGCGCGATGGCACGCGGCGTGTGGAGATTCCGCAGTATATTCGCGAAGTGGTGGAGGAGGTTGCGTTTCAAGCCCGGGACGACAAGCGCGTGGATCGGCGTTCGGGCGTGAGCCAGCGGCTACCGATCAGTTCTCTCGAAAATGTGCTTAGCAGCGCCGAGCAGCGGGCTGTGCGAACCCGCGATGCGAGCGCGGTGGCGAGGGTGTCCGATGTGTATGCTGCAATTCCCGCTATGACTGGAAAGTTCGAGCTTGAGTATGAGGGCGAGCTTCGGGGAGCGGATAATATCGCGCGCGAATTGATTCGCGCGGCGGTGGGGAAAACATTTACGCGATATTTCTCTGAGGTGAACTTTCAGCCGACGGTGCAATGGTTTGAGCTGGGCGGCGAGTTGAAGGTTCCGGCGCAGGCTTCGAGCCACGAGCTTCTCGCGCAGCTGAAGAAGATTCCGGGCGTGCTGGAGCATGTGGAGATTCTGGGAGTTGGACCAAAGGACGAGCCTGCTGCTGTGACGAGCGCGGCTGAATTCATACTGGAAGGGCTGTGGTCGCATAAGCGGATCAATCGGAGCGAGGAGCGCGGTTATTTCGCTGAACCACGCAAGGCGCCTGAGCCACGCGATCCGCGAGAGGGCTCCGGCGGGAGATCGCCGCGGCGGCAGTTCAACTGACGTTGCGATTCGCATAGGAAAAATGAAATACATCCGCTATTCACGCTACGCACCGGAAGCGGCCGACGATATCGACCTGCAGGAGTTGATGAATCGGCTCTCGGATTTCTTTCTGCAGAGCGGCTTCGATTCGCAATACGGCATTTACGAGCTGGACATGCAGAAGTCGCGCGAGCAGCACATGGAAGCGCTACGCGAGGCGATTCTGCGGGCGCTGGAAGAGGGCGACCTGATTCCTCCCGAGATGATGGAGAAGCTGCTCGAAAATCCTGACCTTTCGCAAAATCAGGAGCTGAGCGATCTGGTGAATCAGATTATCCGTCGCATGGAGCAGGAAGGATACATTTCGGAGCAACAGCAGCAGTCGGCGCACGTGACGCATCCTCCTTCGGAGACGCCGGGCGGGCAGGTTGGCAGCGGCGACGGGAAGAATGTGGAGGCGCGTTTCGAAATTACGGACAAGGCGCTCGATTTTCTGGGATTCAAGACGCTCAAGGATCTGCTGGCGTCGCTGGGCAAGAGCAGCTTCGGGCGGCATGACACGCGCGATCTTGCGACGGGCGTGGAATCCGGTGGCACGTCGAAAAATTACGAATTTGGCGATACGCTGAACATGGATATCAGCGGGACGCTTTTCAATGCGGTGCAGCGTAATGGAGCGACGATTCCGATTGAGCTCGACTATCCGGATCTGATGGTGCACCAGTGCGAGTACCAGAGTTCGTGCGCGACTGTGCTGATGCTCGATTGCAGCCACAGCATGATTTTGTATGGCGAGGATCGGTTTACACCTGCGAAGCGGGTGGCGCTGGCGCTCTCGCATCTGATTCGCACGCAATATCCCGGCGATTCGCTGCACTGCGTGTTGTTTCATGATAGCGCGGAGGAAATTCCGCTGGGAAAGCTGGCGCGCGTGCAGGTAGGTCCGTATTACACCAACACACGCGAAGGGCTTCGGCTGGCGCAACGGATTCTGGCGCGACAAAAGAAAGACATGCGGCAGATTGTGATGATCACGGACGGCAAGCCTTCGGCGCTGACCCTCGAAGATGGGCGCATTTACAAGAATGCTTTTGGGCTCGATCCGCTTGTGGTAACGCAGACGCTCGAGGAAGTTGCGAAGTGCAAGCGCGCGGGAATACTGATCAATACGTTCATGCTTGCGAGCGATTACAGCCTGGTGCATTTTGTGCAAAAAGTGACGGAGCTTTGCCGCGGAAAAGCCTACTTCACCACTCCCTACACGCTGGGGCAGTACCTGCTGATGGATTATGTTGGCCGCAAGACGCGCAACATCCACTAGTGCTGTGCACGCTGCCGCAGAAATCCATTCCACTTTAGTGCGCATCAAATTAGTGTCAGTGACATTTTCGCTCCAGAATCCTTCCGCTGCGGCAATCATCCAATCCGAGGAAGGTTAGAATTTTAGAATGAGCCTAAAGAACACGGTGCGAGGAATCTTCTGCGGCAAGCGGCTGAGCACGCTGCCTGCGGGCGAACCGGCGCCGCCGATTTCGCTAAAAGATACGAACAGCCAGAGCTTCTTGCTCGAAGAGGCGCTCAAGAAAGGGCCGGTGCTCGCCGCGTTCTTTAAGGTGAGCTGTCCGACGTGCCAGTTTACGTTCCCATTCCTCGAGCGAATGTATGAGGCCTACGGTAATGATGGCTTCACATTTCTGGGGATATCGCAGAACAATACTGGAGACACGCGAGAGTTTGCGCAGGAATTTGGAGTGAAGTTTCCCCTTTTGATCGATGACGAGAATACCTTTACCGCTTCCAATGAATATGGCATCACCAATGTGCCCAGCGTGTTCTTGATTTCGCAGGATGGCACAGATTCTGGAGCGGTCGGTAGGATTCTCAAAACACGATCTCGAGAACATGGCGAAGGAAGCGGCGCTCGCGACAAAGCGGCCCGTTGCTCCACTTTTCAGGCCCGGCGAAGTGGTTCCCGACCATAAGCCCGGTTGAGGGTCGCGCAACTAGGTTCCGTGGGAACCTTTTCCCTGCAAGCAGCCGCCGCGTGTTAGCAAGCATTCGCGATCGCGGTGCGCGTTACGTTGGCGCAGGCTGAAGCCTACGCTACGAAGCATGACCGCTGATCGAATGTTCTCATTCGTCGACGACTAAGTCCTCTAACTTTTTCTTGTGCTTGGGCTTCTTCAAACGCTTTTCCGTGATTGTGCGTTCTGGAGGAGGCAGGCCGATACCGAGGCGAGCGCGTCTTCGCGCCTCGGTTGCGACTTTGAATTTCGATTTTTTCTTTTTGGGTGGCACGGTGTTGCGATCTTGCCTCTCCCGTCCAAAATGGAATCTTCACCGGCTTTGCCAGGAGTTTCCACTTCTTTCCTGCCATTGTAAGTTGAACTGCAGCGTCATGAACATGGCCGGCAAAGTCACGCTCACGGAGGCTCAAACAAGCGCCGATATTACCGCAGTCCGCGAACTTTTCATCGAATATGCCGCGTGGATCGGCTTTTCTCTTGCTTACCAGAATTTCGACCAAGAACTCGCATCGCTGCCCGGTAAGTACGCCGGGCCAACTGGGCTACTTCTTCTAGCGCGCGTTGACGAAGCTCCGGCAGGTTGCGGAGCGATTCGGCAGCTTGAGCCGTCGGTGTGCGAGATGAAGCGGCTTTTCGTGAAACCGGAGTTTCGTGGCTGCGGGCTTGGTCGCAAGCTGGCGGAAACGCTTATCGGCGAAGCGCGCGAAATGAGCTACTCGGCTATGCGGCTTGACACAGTTGCCGAAAAGATGGGTGACGCGGTGCGGCTTTATAAGGCGCTCGGATTCCACGAAATTCCTGGCTACTATTCCGGCGCCCGAGCTGGAACACTCTACTTTGAGCTGCGACTGACCTAAGAGATAGAGTCGCAGTTTGCTCACTGGCACGATAAAACTGCGAGCGCAACCGCCGTGAATCGGCACTCTGCTGCGCGTGCCCTCGCCTACTTGCAATTTCGCACCAAGCCCCTACCATGGATAGGATGAACAATGAACCGGAAACGGGATTTCGCTGAGTGCGCGGCCGCCTGGCGTTCTTCGTTACCGTCATTCAACTGATTCTCTTCGCGGGACACGCATCCCTTTACGAAACGATTGCTTACTTTTGGTCAGTGCAGTCCGGCTCTGCGCTCCTCTACCTGCGTATCGCGCTTGCAGTACTTTCGGTGACATTCGTTACGGCCTCGCTGCTTGCTTTCCGCTATTTCAATCTGGCGGTCCGGCTCTATTACACTTTGGCGGCGGCTTGGCTTGGAATATTCAGCTTTCTGTTCTTCGCCAGCTGTGCGTTGTGGGTGGCTTACGGCGTGGCGTCGATTGTGGGCTTGCATCCAAACCGGCACGAGTGGGCAATCGTCTTTCTAGCGGCGGCTTTGCTGATCAGCGCCTACGGAATTATCAATGCTGCTGCAATTCGCGTAAAACGGATCACGGTGACGCTCGAGAATCTTCCCGAGGCGTGGCGTGGCCGGACCGCGACGCTGGTTAGCGATGTTCATCTCGGGCACGTCCGAAACCTTGGCTCTATTCGCCGGCTCGTCGCGAAAGTAGGGCGACTCAAGAGCGACATCGTTTTCATCACTGGCGATTTGTACGATGGGACTGCCGCAGATTACAACGGTCTTGCTGCGCCGTGGTCGGCGCTTTCCGTGCCGCTCGGACAATATTTCGTGCTGGGCAATCATGAGGGATTCAGCGACTCGACTCGATATCTTAATGCTGTGTCGGGCGCCGGGATTCGCGTGCTGAATCGAGATAAGGTCGAGATCGATGGGCTGCAACTGGTCGGAGTGCGTTATCACGATGCGACTCATGCTGAACATTTCCGGTCGGTGCTGCAGGCGATCGGGATTGATCGCAGCCGTCCGAGCATTTTGCTGACTCATGCGCCGGATCACGTGGCGGTTTCTGCGTCGGAGGGAATTTCATTGCAGCTTTCGGGGCATACGCATGGCGGGCAGTTCTTTCCGTTTAATCTTTTTGTAAAAAGAATTTACGGACAGTTTGCTTACGGCCTGAGCCGCCTGGGCACCTTGCAGGTTTATACGACTTATGGGGCGGGGACGTGGGGACCACCGATGCGCGTCGGAACGAATGCCGAAATTGTTTTGATTCGATTTGAATGAAGCGCGGGGCCAAAGGATCGGGTCGTAACGTCGGCAAGCCTGCGAAGAGCGTAGACGCGAACGTGGTTAAGCGCCACGGCTTACTCCGAAGAACAGCAACTTCGCTGCCGCTGATCGTTCTTGTCGCGCTGCTTCTGCGAGTTGGCTTTGCGTGGGATTACGTGGGGCAGAATTCGCAGCACGCGCTGGCTGTACTTCCCTTCTTGCAGGAATCCGGCAACATTGCTGCGTCGCTCGCAAGCGGACACGGGTTCAGTTCTCCTTTTCGAATTGAGACCGGACCAACGGCTTGGATGCCGCCCGCGTATCCGTGGCTTTTGGCGGGGATTTTTCGCGTTTTCGGCGTGCGGACTTATGCCTCGTTTCTGGCAGCCGTGGCGCTGAACATCTTGTGCTCAGCGTTCACTTGCATCCCGATTTATTTCACAGGCAAACGAATGAGCGGAATTACTGTGGCTGCTATCGCTGCATGGTTATGGGCGTTCTTTCCAAATACGATTCTCAATGCGTTTGAGAGTATGTGGGACGCGTCGGTGGCGGCATTGCTGGCGGCGATCATTCTTTGGGCAACCCTCGCGATAGAGAAATCGGAGCGATGGCGTGACTGGGTTCGGGTATGGATTGCTCTGGGGTGTGACACTTCTGACCAACGTTACGCTGATTTCCTTGCTTCCGTTGCTGCTGGGTTGGCTGGCTTATCGCCGCCGAAAAACTTCTCTCAGCTCTCACGACTCAGCCGGACTCGTTAAGGCCACCCTTGCGAAACCTGCTCTCGCCCTCGGGAGTTGCGCTGCTCTGTTGCGTGCCATGGACGATTCGGAACTACCTGGTGTTCCATCGCGATCGTGCCGATGCGATCGACTCTCGGACTTCAGATGTGGATTGGAAACAATGAGAATCCGCAGGAGGCATGGAAGGAAGAGCTGCATCCGATTTTCAACTCCGCGGAGCGGGCGCGCTACATCCGGATGGGCGAAATCGAGTACATGCGGGAGAAGCAACACGAGGCGATTGAATTTATGCTGGCTCATCCGGCACGCGATGTCCGGCAGTTCGCGAGCCGCTTCATCGCTACCTGGTCGGGCGGGACGCCAACGCCGCTACAAGATTTCATTCGCACGCCGGGATTGTGGTTTCGCGGTGTGCTGCTCTTCAATTTTCTTGTGGCGATCGGGACTGCGGCTGGAATTGTGGTTTTATGGAAACAGCGGAGCGCGTATCTATTTCCTATTGCGGTGTTTCCGCTGGTTTTTCCGTGGGCGTATTACCTGACGCTTGTTGTCCCCCGTTATCGCCTTCCGGTTGATCCGGCCGTCATGCTGCTGACGGCAGTCGCGCTGCAGGCAATTTGCAGCCGGCAGATAAGTCGACCAGAGTAGATTGCTCTAATAAATCGCCACTACTGCTGCCAGCCGCCACCGAGCGACTTGTAGAGTTGCACGAGGCTCTGATACTCGGAGCCGCGCGCCTGCGCGAGCGTCAACTCAGCGGAAAAGAGCGAGCGCTGGCCATCGAGCACTTCAAGATAGGTGGTGGTGCCGCCTTTGTAGCGCAGAAGGGACAGGCGGACGGACTCCGCCAAATCCGCCACGGTATCCTGCTGGCGCAGACGGACCTGATGCAGTTTCTGATAGCCGATCAACGCGTCGGATACGTCTCCGAATGCCTGCTGAATCGATTGCTTGTACGCAATCAGTGCCTGCTGGTATTGCGACTTGGCCAGCCGCAGGTTCCCGCTGAGAGCGCCTCCCGTAAAAACCGGTTGGGTTACTTGGGCCCCGTAAGCCCAAATCCCCAGCTGTGAGCTCATCATCGAGCTAAAAGCGCTGCTTCGTCCGAAGGAGCCGCCGCCCGAGCCGGTCAGGGAGATTTGCGGAAAGAACTGAGCCTTGGCCACGCCGATTTCGGCGTTGCTGGAGACCAAAGTTTGCTCGGCCTCGCGAATATCCGGCCGGCGCTCGAGGAGCGAGGAAGGCAGGCCCGGCGGCACTTCGGGAGGAAGTGGCTGCTGAACGAGCGGCAATCCGCGTGCCACGGCTTGCGGGTAGTTGCCAAGGAGAATGCTGATGGCATTTTCTTCCTGCGCGATCTGCCGCTCGAGGTCCGGGATAGTTGCATTGGCCGAATCGAGAACTTGCTGAGCCTGCAAGACGTCAAGCTTTGTCGCGACGCCGTGCTCCATGCGAAAATTCGTGAGCTTCACCGAGTCTATTTGCGTATCGACAGTTTTTTTTGTGATTCCGAGCTGAAGGTCAAGTTGCAGGAGCTCAAAATAGTCACTGGCCACGTCGCTTACCAGCGTCAGGATAACCGTCTGCCGCGCATCCTCCGTAGCCAGGAGCTGCGCCCGAGCTGCCTCCGTAGCGCGGCGCAGCTTTCCGAACAAGTCCAACTGGAACGCCGCGTCGCCAGTCAGAGTCAGAAAATTGAACTTGGTTTGGAAGTTATTTTCTTTTCCGCCGCTGAAATTGCCATTTCCTTGGACCTGCGGGAATAGACTGGAACGCGTTACGGCCACCTGGGCGCGCGCGGCGTTGATGCGCTCGGTCGCAATCTGCAAGTTGTAGTTTTGCTTTAGGGCTGTTCGGATGAGTTCATGTAATTGCGCATCCTGGAAAACCTCCCACCAGGGAAGGTCCGCATAGGACGCTGCTTGCGCCTGGGCCTGCGGGTCTTCATTCAAGTCGCGGTACGCGGCCGGAGTTTGAATGTCGGGCCGATGGTAGTTAGGGCCCACCTTGCATCCCCCGACGAGACTTGCTGCCAGGATAAGGAAAATCCATCGCTGCGGCTTCTTCATAGCTGGCTCCGCATTTCGTCCATTAAGGTATGGTCCATCTCAGTCTCCGGGGGCCGGGCGCGGGCTGGCTGGCAACGCTCCCGCGGTGGGCACGGCGCCGAACCACTTCTCCACTAGAGTGAAGAGCGCTGGAACGAGGAGGATGTCGACGGAACTCGCCAACAGCATGCCGCCGATTACGGTGGTGCCCATGATTTGGCGCGCCACTGAACCGGCGCCCGAGGCCATCCACAGCGGCACGCAACCGAGAATGAAGGCAAACGAGGTCATCATAACGGGACGCAGGCGAAGCCTGGCCCCTTCGAGCACCGCATCGATGAGAGGTTTCCCCATTTCGACCTCTCCTTTGGCAAATTCGACGATCAGGATCGCGTTTTTCGCGGCCAGACCGATCAACATCACCAAGCCGATTTGCGAGTAGACATCGTTTTCGATTTGCACCATGTAAGCAGGATAGAAGGCACTGAGCACCGTGCGGCGCAGCCACAAGACTGCGAAAGCCCCGCATATCGCCCCCGAGGTTCCCAGGAGCACGCTGAACGGCAACGACCAGCTCTCGTACAGGGCGGCCAGGATCAGGAAGACGAATAACAAGGAGAGTGCGAAGATCGCCGATGCGGGAACCCCTTGCCGCGCTTTTTGTTCCTGAAACGACATGCCCGAGTAGTCGAAACCCATTTCTCGCGGCATGGTCTGTTTAAAGACCTCCTCAAGCGCTGCCGTGGCCTGATCCGCGCTATAGCCGGGGGCAGAGCTACCATTGATTTGGGCGGAGCGATACTCATTGAAGCGCATCGTAAATTCCGGGCCGACGCCTGACTTGATGGTGGTGAGCGTGGACAAAGGGACATTCTCGCCTTTGTTGTTGCGAACGTAGAATTGCCCGACGTTTTCCGCCGTGGCCCGGTCTTCGCCTTCGGCCTCGATGTACACCTGCCACTGGCGCCCGAAGCGGTTGAAATAGTTGATGAAATAGCCGCCCATGAAGGCTTGGATCGTTTTGTACACGTCGGTGAGAGCCACACCTTGCTTGAGCACTTTGTCGCGGTCCACCTGGACAAATTTCTGGGGCACACTGGGGAGAAAGGTGGTGCTCAAGCCGGTGATTTCCGGGCGCTTGCGCGCGGCATCGAGGAAAGTGGCCAGATTTTGCGCCAGAAACTGAACATCGCCACCAGACCGATCCTCAAGGAGAAAAGTGAAACCTCCGGAGTTGCCCACCCCGGGAATGGCTGGGGGCGAAAAGCTGAACACAAAGGCGCCAGGCAGCTGGCTTAATGCCCCATTCAAGTGAGCCTTGATGGCTTGATATTGCTCGGCTCGGGACTTGCGCTCGCCCCACGGCTTGAGGGTGACAAAGAAGAACGCGTTGTAGCTGGTGCGCACGTAGCTGAGCAGGCTGAAGCCGATGACGCTTGTCGTGTACCGGACGCCGGGCGTTTTGGCGAGGATCTGCTCAACTTGAGCCGCCACTGCGCTCGTGCGTTCCAGCGAAGCCGCATTCGGAAGTTGCATGTTGATGAAGGCATAGCCCTGGTCTTCATCGGGCAGGAAGCTCGAGGGCAGACGCATGCCAAAGAAAGTTGCGATTACCGCGAAAGCCGCAATTACAAACAAAGCCAGCGCGCCTTTGCGAAGAACCCCAGCGCAGATTTTGACGTAGGTCTCGGTGCCGCGCGCGAACATGCGATTGAACCAGTCAAAGAACCGGCTGAGTAGCCCGTGGCTCTTTTCCTTCGGCCGTAGCAGTAGCGCAGCAAGCGCGGGGCTGAGCGTGAGCGCATTGAAGGCGGAGAGAACCACCGAGATGGCGATGGTCAGGGCAAACTGCTGGTAGAGCCTTCCGGTGATGCCAGGGATAAATGCTGTCGGTACAAACACCGCGGAGAGAACCAGGGCAATCGCCACGACGGGACCGGAGAGTTCCTCCATGGCTTTCAGCGCCGCGTTCTTGGGAGTCATGCCTTCTTCGATGTGGCGCTCGACGCCCTCGACGACCACGATGGCGTCGTCCACCACGAGACCAATGGCCAGCACCAGACCAAACAGAGAGAGGGTGTTGACGGAAAAACCGAAGAGGGGAAAAAGGGCAAAGGTGCCCACCAGCGAAACGGGCACGGCTAACAGCGGAATCAAGGTGGCGCGCCAGCCCTGAAGGAAAACGTAGACGACGAAGATCACCAGTGCCAGGGCGATCAACAGGGTCTCAATAATTTCCTTGATTCCTTCCGAGACAGCGCGAGTGGTATCGAGCCCGATGGCATAGTCCATGTCTTGCGGAAAGCGCTGCTTCGCCTCGGCCATCAGCTTCCTGACGCCCGCAGCGGCGTCCACAGCGTTGGAACCGGGCAATTGGTAGACAGAAACTATCGCGCTCGGTTTGCCGTTGAAGCGGCCTTTCCAACTGTAGTCCTGGGCTCCCAGTTCGATGCGGGCCACGTCGCGGACACGAACGATGCCGCCGTCGGGCGTCTCGCGCACGACGATCTCTCCGAACTGTTCCGGCGAGACGAGCCGACCTTGGGCGAGGACGGTGTAAGTAAATTCCTGACCCGGAGGGGCGGGCTCGCTCCCCGCCCTGCCGGCGGGGTTGATTGTGTTCTGGGACTGAATGGCGCTGATGATATCCGTGACGGTGATTCCGAGTTTTGCCAACTGGTCCGGTTTTACCCACATCCGCATTGCGTATTGGCCGGTACCGAATACCTGAACGTTGCCGATGCCCGGCGCGCGCAGGAGCGGATCGACGAGATTGATGTAGGCATAGTTCCCCAGAAACGTGGCATC
Source organism: uncultured Acidobacteriota bacterium (assembly GCA_963697645.1). Classification (GTDB taxonomy): domain Bacteria; phylum Acidobacteriota; class Terriglobia; order Acidiferrales; family UBA7541; genus Palsa-295. The sequence continues at coordinate 176,268 of CAVOOU010000004.1, forward strand.
GTAGGTTCCATTCGGCGAGTAAAGGGGAAAGAGCATGAGGGGGGCGGACACCGACTTGCGCACGGTAATTCCGTAGTTGGTGACGTCCACCGGGAGTTGTGAGGCGGCCTGGGTCTCGCGAGATTGGGTGAGAATGAAATCGGTGTTCGGATCCGTTTTCAGGTCGAAGTTCACAATCAGGGTGGTGGTCGAATTGGCGGTGGCATTCAGCGAGTACATGTAATTCATGTTGTCCACGCCGCTCATCTGCTGCTCGATGGGGGTGGCCACCGCTTGCTCCAGGGTTTGTGCGTCCGCACCGACGTAGGTCGCCAGGACTTGAATTTCCGGTGGAGCAATGCTGGGGAACTGCGCGACGGGCAGGTTCAGGATGGTGATCGCGCCCACGAGCACCATCAGGATCGCGATCACTATCGACGACGATGGGGCGATTGATGAAGAATTTGGACATGGGATTACCGATCCTTTGCCTGCGCGACAAAGGGCTTCGGGTTCACATGCGCGCCCTGGCGTACTTTCTGAACGCCTTCTGCGACCACTCTTTCACCCTGCTTTAGCCCTTCTGCAATGACCCACTCGCTGCCGACGCGGTCCCCGACCGTCACGGTTCGAACGCTGACTTTGTCGTCGCTCCCCACAACCGCCACCTGGTAACCTCCTTGGAGCTCCGTGACCGCGCGCTGAGGAACAAGGAGCGCGTCATGTTGAAGCCTGATCACCGCACGAATTTTTCCATAGCCGCCTGGCCGCAGAATGTTTCCAGGATTGGGAAATAGTCCGGCGATCCGAATAGCCCCGGTACCCACATCCACTTGACGGTCTGCGAAGTAGAACGTGCCGTCGTGCTGATAGACGGAGCCGTTTGCCAAAATCAGTTGGAGGCGCAGGCTCTTGTCGGCTGCTTCTAGACTGGTCTCCGTAGGGAACCGCCTGTGCCACTCGAGATACTCGCTCTCGCTGACGGTGAAATAAACCTTGATGGGGTCGACGGTCGAAACGGTGGTTACAGCTCCGCTGCTCGGACTCACCAGAGCACCGACTTGAAGTTGAGCCTGACCCGCGATGCCTTCGATGGGCGCGGTGAGGCGCGTGAAATCGAGGTTGATTCGTGCGGTTTCCACGGCAGCCTCAGCCGTCTTGATTTGAGCCTCGGCCGTTTCCACAGTAGCAATGGCTGCAAGGTTGTTCTGAACGGAGTTGTCCAAGTCCTGCTGGCTGGCTGCCTGTTCTTTGGCCAGCGGGGTGTAACGCTCGACGTCAAGCTGAGTTCTGCGTTGCACCGCTTTGGCATTGGCAAGCGAGGCCTTCGCCTGCGCCAACTGCCCCGCGGCTTGGTCCAGCACCGCCTGAAAGGGCCTCGGATCGATCTGAAAGAGCAGCTGACCCTTCCTGACGAATGCGCCTTCCTGATAAGCCTGCCGCATCAGGTAGCCTGTTACTTGTGCCCTGACGTCAGCATTTGTGAATCCGTCGAGCGTGCCTATCCACTCACCGTAAATCGGAACATCTTTCTGTTCGACTGGAATTACCTCGACGTCGGGGGACCCCGGGGCGCCTGCGCCATGTTTTGGGCGCATGGCCAGAACGGCCACGGCCACAACAGCCACGAGCAGCACTCCTCCAACCACGAACCTGCGTCCCAGTGAGCTACTCATGATTCCCTCCGTCCGCATCACTTCATTCGATTGGCCGATACACCGCCTTATAAGCGTCCATCTCGGGTAAGATGTTACTCAAAAATAGCGGCGCGCTTCTATCCGAAATTAACTAAATCAGATCCAAGACGTCGACCAGGGGACTCCGCAAAATTCCGGTGTTTTCGACTTGACTGTTATGCGATGCGAACTTGCCGCGGAACGATTCTGTCAAATGCAAATGCATGCATATTAATGCTCGCTCGCGATTCACCTAGTGCATCGCTCCTCGCGGAGCTAATAAAAACCGAATCACCGGATGTCTTACGCAATTCAGCGGCCGGCTGTGGCGTCGCGAGAAATCGGTGCCAATTGCCGCAATATTTTGATGAATTCGCGCATGAATGCTGGATGATCCGGCCACGCTCTCGCGGAAACCATCACGCCATCCACCACGGCCTCTGAATCCACAAATTCGGCGCCGGCGGCCTGAATGTCAGGCTCCAGAGCCGGGTATGCGGCAGTTTTTCGTCCTTTTAAGACACCTGCTGCAATAAGCGCAAGCGGCGCGTGACAAAGTTGCGCGACGGGCTTTTTCTGCTCGAAAAAATGGCGCACGATCTTGCGGAAGTCTTCGTGGTTGCGAATGTGTTCGGGCGCTCGTCCGCCCGGGATTACCAGGGCCACATAGTCAGATGGATTCACATCTTTGAAAGCGAGATCGGCGTCCCAGGTGTAGCCGGGCTTCTCGGTGTACGTATCGAATCCGGGCTCAAAATCATGAACCACGAAACGCAATTTCTTCTTTGCCGGCGCCGCGATATGAACCTCGTAACCCTCTTCCAGCAATCGCTGATACGGGTACATCACTTCAAGCGATTCCGCCGCGTCTCCGGTCAAGACTAATATCTTGGGCTTCGCCATTACGCACCCTCCTTTTCAAGCCGGTTTCTCTCGAAAGATTCTGTGATGCGGTTACGGCTCGCGACTCGGTGGCAGCGGATGCGGCACCGGCAACGGATTTCGCTCCGCGAATTGCCACTGGTGCCAGTAAGGATAGGGCGGCCTCACGTCGCTGGCCGCATCGAGTTTTGCTACCTGTTCACGCGTGAGATTCCAGCCCGCAGCGCCCAAATTCTGCCGCAACTGCTGCTCGTTTCGCGCGCCAATAATGACGCTCACCACCGTGGGGCGTTGCAAGAGCCAATTGAGCGCAATATCGGGAATGGTCTTCCCCGTTTCCTTGGCGACTTCGTCGAGCGCGTCAACCACGCGATACAAATATTCGTCCTCCACTTGCGGGCCAAACTCCGCCGTTTTGTGAAGCCTGCTCTCTTTTGGAAGCTGGTTGCCGCGACGAATCTTGCCGGTCAGTCGCCCCCACCCCAGCGGACTCCACACGATTGTTCCAACTTTTTGATCGATGGCGAGAGGCATCAGCTCCCATTCGAAATCACGGCCAATGAGCGAATAGTATGCCTGGTGCGCAACGTATCGAGCCCAACCGTATTTTTCTGAGATGGCCAGCGACTTCATCAGGTGCCAGCCGGAAAAATTGGAACAGGCGATGTAGCGCACCTTCCCGGTGCGGACCATTTGATCGAGAGTCTGCAAAGTCTCTTCGATCGGAGTGATCGCGTCGAAGCCGTGCAGATGATAAATATCGATGTAGTCCGTCCCCAGGCGGCGAAGGCTTGCTTCGCAGGAGCGAATCAAATGATGTCGCGAGGAACCTAGATCGTTCGGCCCATCACCCATTCGAAACGTGGCTTTGGTCGAGATCAGCACTCTGTCGCGCCGTCCTTCTACTGCCTTGCCCAGAATTTCTTCCGCCATGCCTCGCGAATAGACGTCCGCCGTGTCGAACAGATTCACGCCCGCTTCGAGGCAAATATCCACGAGCCTGGTGGCTTCGGCTACGTCGCTATTTCCCCACGCGCGGAAAAACTCATTCCCGCCGCCGAACGTACCTGTGCCGAAGCTCAAGACCGGCACTTTCAATCCCGAATAGCCCAGCTGTCTGTATTCCATAATCTTTAGATTTTCTATCACCGAGCCGGATGCAGCAAACATTTCGATGGCGGTGACTATGCTAGACTCGCGAGGTCATGCCGATTCCCATCGAACAGCACATTCGGCTCGCAGAATTGCGAAAGAAACTCGAAGGCAAGCTCAAGATCACAGAATCGGGCCCGGACTCGCTCGGAGTCGAGCTGCTCCCCGGCAATGACGACGCTTTGCCCGAGTTTCACCAGTTGCTCGAATTACTGAAGGACATCATGCAGAGCAAGACCCCGCCGCAGACTTGACTGGTTCACAAACTAACGATTGCGAGAGGTCAAACTCTAACGGGGAAGATATTACAGAGCGGCTGAGACCGACGTGCCGGCGGCGGCAAACACTGCTGACATTTCCGTCCTAGCGTGGGGCAGGAAACTGCTTATAACCAGGGGATCGAATTGGGTCCCGGTTGCCTTCAAGAGTCTGCGCTCGGCTTCTTCAAACGGCATTCCCTCTCGATAGGGGCGGCAGGAAACCATGGCGTCAAAAGCGTCAATTACTGAAACGATTCGCGACCCGATCGGAATTTCCTCGCCTTTGAGATTACCCGGGTATCCCGAACCGTCGAAGCTCTCATGGTGGTGAAGTATGATCAAGCTGGCGCGTTCCATCCCTGGAATCTGCCGCAGAACCGCCCAACCGTATTCGGGATGTTTCTTCATGAGCGCGTATTCTTCGTCGGTTAAGCGCGCGGGCTTGTTGAGTATTGCATCAGGGATGCCGACCTTTCCGATGTCGTGCAGAAGCGCGGCGATTTCGACGTCTTTTTGGGCGCCTTCGTCGAGACCAAGTTCTCCGGCCACGTGCAAGGCCCACTCTGCAAGGCGCGTGCTGTGAACTCCGGTGTTCAGATCCTTTCAGATCCAAGAGCTGATTGAAGGCGCAGATCACCGCAGAGTTCAGCGCGGAAAACTGCTCCTCGATCGATTTAATTTTCAGAAGATCAGGCAGAGAGGGCGACGGGGACAAGGTGCTCTGCCGCCCGAGGGGCTGCGACGGCCTGTGCGGCAAAAATGTGCTCGTTGTGGGCATCAAGGCTCGAGCGGCGCCTATTGGAGCAGCCCCTGAATGGGGTTCAGAAAGCTGAGAGCGCCGTAGACGTCGAGGCGCCCATTACCCATGTTGGGACCAACCCATTTTGCGCGAGCCAGTGCCCACGACGCGACGGTTGGATTATCCTTCGGCTGCATATCCAGAATCAGTGATGCAGTTCCTGCAACGAAGGGCGAACTGAATGACGTGCCCCAGCCAGCCGCATAGGTTCCGAACGGATATGTAGTTACAACGCCTTCGCCGGGTGCGGCCACCCATACGATCTGGTTGCCGTAGTTCGAAAAGCTCGAGCGCTGGTCTTGATTACTTGTGGAAGCGACACCCATCACTCCGCGCATCGCTGCCGGATACACGATTTCCTGTTGTCCGTCGTTACCGGAGGACGCAACGAGGATGACGTTTTTGCCCGCGGCGTAGTTGATCGCATTGTTGAGTTCGGTGGAAGTCGCCGACAAATCGAAACTCATATTGATGACGCTGGCATTGTTCTGCACCGCAAAATAGATGGCATTGAGAATGTCGGAGAGATTGCCAGTGCCATCCGGATGAAACGCTTTGAGCGGCAGAATTTGCGCAGTGGGAGCAGCGAGATGAATTACGCCGGCCACCATGGTTCCGTGACCAAATGCGGCATAACCGTTGCCGTCGACCATGGCGGCGGTGTGTTGATCAACCATGGCGGCAGTGTGCTGATTGACGTACGCAGCCGCGCAGGTATTGCATGGCGGAGGCGACGACAAAGAAATGTCGTTCATTTCCGACCCGCCCGGCTGATTGCGCGTGAAGTCGTAGCCTTGCAACAAAACGCCTTTGAGCACCGGGTGATTGGGATCCACGCCGGTATCGATATCAGCCACGATCCCGGCACCGCTCACGTTGAACGCATTCTGCGCTTTGGAAAGGCGGATAATTTGTGCTGCCGGCTGGTTCACATAGCCGTCCGAGGCTGAGGTTCCGTAGTAGTTTACCGGTGTGGTGTCCCAAAGACCGGCCGGAGGCGCCGTCGCAAGGGCCTGGTTTGTGGGGCTTGTAGGGATTTGGAGAGTCTGATCGGGCTCCGCATCCAGAATTCCGGTTACGAGGCGCAGGACCGCTGCCAAAAGATTTGGTAGAAGACCTTTGTAGGTTGGCCGAACGAGGAACACCTGGTTTTGCCCGCCATCCAGATTGCTGACGACGGTGCAGCCCTTCTGTTGGCAAGCGCTCTGCAGGCCCGCTGCTCCGAGCGTGGTGCGGACGATGACTCCTTGAGCCGGACTACCAGTGAGGGTCGAAAGAACCTGACCTAGGTTCGAGAGAAATCCGCCAAGTCCCTGCGCTGACGCGGGTTGTCCCCACAATGCAGCGGAAAGAAACAGGAGAATCCAGATTCGACGTCTCATGGTAGCAATTACTCCTTTTGCGTTGCGGTCGAGTGCGTTCGGGCCCGACTATGAGAGGTTCTAGTCTTCCCAAATCGGGCGATACGCTCAATGGTACAAGTGGCTATTCTCGACGGGTTTCGCATTAAACGAGTTTCCTAGTACGTTTTGACGGTCTGAAGAGGCTTGCAACTCCCTTAGAATCAGGCGAATCCGAAGGACCTTTCCCAGTGCCGTCGGTTGGATCCACCAGCGAAAGAGACGTCTCTTTGCCGCTCGGCAGCTTAATTCGCAGTTCCAGGCGGGACGCCAATCCGCATTCCAACTGAAACTCGCCAAAACGATTCGTGTTCGCCACCGAGACAATCTTTCCGGACTTCAACAGTGCGACTGAAGCTGCTACATGGTTCTCGCCCGGTTCGGCAGAGTTTAGGATCTGGCCGATGACGGAAACATTCTCGGAGTCGACTTTTGGCTCAAGGCGCAAGTCGATCCTCAGATCGCCGGCTCCGAAGAGGAGCTGGCGGGCAGTCGATATCGCTGAGCGGACGCCAACGGGTAGCGGCTCACGAGAGCTGTCGAAGAGGACTTCGGCGAGAAATCCGCGAGGATGCCTACGCTTCTCGCTTACCATTGATAGCGAAGCTCCCCTTCACGAAGCGAACGACGCTGTCGTCCGGATCGCTGGCTAGTTGCCGGCTAGCCGTTTCTCGCACGCGGAGCCAGGTTTTGGCCTCGCGCTGACATCGTTGGCATCCGCTCTTCAAGTGCGCTTGCATAAGAGCCTTCTCATCCTCTCTAACCGCGCCTCTCACAAAATCCACCCATTCCTGAGCCGTGAAATGCTTCATGCTCTCCTCCCCCGAATCCATTGCTGCATTGCAATCCCCGAAAATCTCGCTCGCTTTACAAACAAAAGAGTATTGAAATGACGAAAAAATATAGGCGAGGCCGAAATTATTTCAGATTTGTATCTCGTTACAAATAAGCTACTTACGGGACGGTGGTAAATCTGGCGGCCTTGTTGTCGCTAACCTGCCACGGGCGAAAGAGCTTTGCCGATGAGGACGAAAGGGGCCCAGAAGTAAGGATGGGGATAAGACTCGCGAAGGGCTCGGACTGCGCCTTGAAGCGCAGCACCGCGGGTTTCGCCACTCCCGAGACGAGAGTAGAACGACGCCATGAACTCCGACGTGCTCTTATCATTGACGTCCCAGAGTGTGAGCAGGACGGACTGCGTCCCGGCATAGAGAAGGCCGCGCACGAGGCCAAGCAATTCATCACCAGCCGCAATGACGTTCAGCCCCGTGGCGCAGCCGCTCAGCGTGACAAGCTCGGCATCGAGTTTCAGATGATACAGATCGTAAAGGTTCAAATACGAAGCGCCGAGGCGAATGCCCGAGAACATTGGGTTGTCCTGACGAAATACTCCGTGGGTCGCGATATGGATCAGGCGGCTCTGTGCGCCCGTTGTGCGCAGCGCTTCATCACCGGCCTCGGCCCCTAGCACCAGTCTCGATCCTTGCAACGCGTCCGCAACAGTGTGCACTTCCTTTTCGATGAACGGAGCGCGCGAATCTGGGACGCCCAAGATAAGTGGTGCTCCCGACGAGCGCGACTCTTTGCGGCAACAAAGTTCGTAGATGCTCGCACTCGGCGCATAAGAGACTGAAAACTCGTCGATCAAATAACGCGTCCCGTCGAAAAGCGCGTGAAAAGGTAGATAGTGCAAAATGCCATGCGGAACAATCGTGACGTGTTTCTCATGCAACCGGTCGCGAAAGGGAGCTATGAGCTCCTGGTAAAGGTCATGGAGATGAGAGTGAGTGGCCTCAAGGAGAGTTTTTTCGAAAAGCTGTGTGTAGTTGGAACCGAGCCGAAACTTGGACATCTGGAATCGCAGCATTCGCACAAGATTCGCTACGCGAGATACGGGCGTAAGCGGGAGGACTTCAAGACCAGATGCCGTAACAATGGCGGCTACGAACTGATCCTTGACGACGAAATATTCGATGAGCGCCGAATCCTGACGCAAACACCCAGAGATGTCTTCGAGTGAACAGGTAGATGTCTGTTGCGCTGCCACCAATTCCTGGCGGTCCGAGGTAGGAAGATCGCGAAGCACGCGGAGCAGCTCGTTCTCATGTTTCAGTGCCTCCGCCTCAAGCTTCTGTATTCGCGACGGGTTCGAATCCTCGGAACGCAGCTGCTCGATCTCCAGCCGGCGGTAGTACCAGTTGAGATCTTCGCGCATTTCACGGATTCGCCGCACCAGGCCGCTCTGGCCTTCGTCCGCGTCTGCTACTGCCGGACGATACTGCAGAAGAAGTTCCACAAGGCTCCGCGACTTCGCGAGTTCCATGTAACCAAAGGATTCCTGCGCTGAGTCTTTCTTCTCTGGATCGTTCAGACACGAATCGACGAGGTTCTCGTACACTTCGAGGCGATTTTTCATGAACGCAATCTTGAGTTCTTCGCCGCGAAGACTGCTGCGGAGGGTTTCCAGCTCGGCGCGAGCGTTTTGCCATGAATCGTACGCAGCGCGACGATCGCCGCGTGCTTGCTGAATTTGTCCCATCAGGAAATGCGACTGATACGATAGCGCCGGTGTTTCCTTTCGTGCCACCTGGTCGAGCGCTTCCTGGCATTCCTGGTACGCTGCGCTGGCGTCGCCGATTTGGAGCGTAAGCCGCGCCAGAAGCAACTGACAAAGGATGCGTTTGCTTGAAAGCATTGAGGTTTCGAAAAACTGCGATGCGCGCTTGCAAAGCTGGCGCGCTTCGAAGAGTCGTCCTTCTTCACAAAGCACCAGAGCCTGATAAAGATCGATCGAGGGAAGGCCAAACGAGGTTCTTTCTCGCGAACGAATCTCTCGCGTGCTTGAGAAAATAGCTCCAGCGCCGCGACACTTTTGCCGAGCTGGCTGAGCGCCATGGCTTCGTTGGCCATACACTTGGCCTCTTCGTAGCCCATCCCGAGTTTCTGGAAACGCAAATATCCCTCGTGTGCAGTGTCTCTGGCGTCTGTGCTCAGGTTTAGTTCGAGATAAATCTCAGAGAGATCGAGATAGCAGAGCGCGAGGACGTGTGCGTCGCCGTTCTTTTCAGACTCCTCGCGGGCAGCGCGAAGCATCTTGATCGCGCGACTGTATTCGCCGCGCAGGTAGTACAGGTAGGCGATGTTGTAATCACTCTGGGTGACGAGTAGCGTCATTCCGTATTGAACGAACATTTCGCGGGCGCGCTGATAAGTAGCGAGCGCGCGCGGGAAGTCATTCAGGGTAATCAGGCACACAGCCATGTTGTAGAGCGCGACGGCAAGACCTTCCGAGTCGCGATGAGGCAGCAACATTTCGTACGCCCGCTCGTAGTAGGCGAGCCCTTCCTCAAACCGATCTTGACGGTGATAGATATTTCCGACGTTAATTTCGACATACCCGAGCCGCCTGGTATCGCCGAGCTTCGTGAAGAGCTTTCTCGCCCCGTCGGCAGCTTCGAGCGCCTGATCGTAACGGCCGAGCAGGCAGAAGGGTTGAATCGAAGAATTCAGAGTGCGGGCCTGTTCTTCCGCATTGCCAAGCTTTTGAAAGATCGCGAGCGCCTGCTGGTGATATTCGAGCGCCGCTTGATTTTCACCTACGTTGTAGAGTGCGTTTGCCTTGGCGCGAAAGCTGCCGGCCAGCACGCCTTTCTTGCGCATTCGCCGCGCAAGAGTGACGGCCGCTTCGGCGAGGGAGAGGGCCGCATGGGTGTCTATCCGCAATCGCTTTCGGGATTCATCGATAAGCTGATGCACTGAAGCCGAACGAAACGTGTGCTTGCTGCGTGACAAATAGCGAGAACGACTCGCGTCGTCCTTTAGAGCTGCCAGTTCATCGATCGTCTTTGCTGGCAGCACTTGAGTTTTTCTCGCTGTCACTAGAAGCCCGCTTCGACTAACTGCTTGCGCAATCGCTCGAGGCACCTCTGCCGGATAAAGCCAATCGAGCCGGTGGCAATCCCGAGACTAGCGGCCACATCTTTATATGGTCGCGCGGGTTCCTCGAAAAAAAGCATTTCGACGAGCTGGCGGCAACGAGGAGCGAGCGCCGAGAGCGCGTCTCGAAGTGTTTGTTCCTCTTCCGCTTCGCGAAAAATCCCTTCCGTCTGCGACGGAACCGTCTCCTCCGGCAGCTGTTCCACCTCGTCGGGGACTTCCGTGCGCTGCTGTTGCCGTCTGCGATGAAAACATTTGTGCGAGGCAACTTGGATTAGCCATTTGGGCAGCGCTTTGGGCTTTCGCAGCTTCGGCAATTCCGACAGCAGTTCGAGGCATACGGCCTGAAAAATGTCGTTGGCATCGTCAGAGTTGAAGCCGTACTTGACAGGGATTGAGTAGATCAATCGCTTGTATTTTTCGATGAGCGCAGACCACGCGTCTTCATCGCCCTTCAAGCATTCGCGCACAAGGCGCGTATCGGTCCACGCCAATCGTGCTTCGCCAGGCGCTACGTCGCGTTCTGCCACTTCCCCGTCGACGATGATGGCTTTAACGGGCATACAGTTCTTCCACGTTCCACAAAGCGTAGGGATCGAGGATCGCGGGGCGGAAGTTTCCAATGCGATTTCGGGCGCCCACAAGAATATCGGGGCTCACAAGGCAAATCACTGGCAGATCGTCGGCTACTATTTCCTGGACGCGATCGTACAACTGCTTGCGCTTCGAATAATCGAGCGTGGTCAGTTGTTGTTCCATCAGCCGGTCCATTTCGGATTCCCAAGGCGTAGCGGGCTTGCCTGCGAGGTCCCACAAATGCGTTTCCCCACTGGAGACCCAGACGTTCATTTCCGCAGTGGGATCGGCATCTCCGCTGGCGAGGCCCATGATCGCGGCTTCGTAGTCGTACGTATTCAGGAGGCGATCGACCATAGCCCGGAATTCGAGCGAGACGATCTGAACCTTCATTCCCAACTGGCTGAGATCGTCCTGGATAATTGTTGCGATCTTGGTGCGCTGGGAATTTGAGGCGCTCGTCAGGATTGAGAACTCGACGTCGTTACCGCGTGGGTCGACGAGGGTGCCATCAGGCTTCCATGAAAATCCAGATGACTGCAAGAGCTGACGCGCACGGTCGAGCGAGCGAGTCGGATGCGGAAGCGCCGCATCCACCCACAATTTATTCCCCGGCGTAACCTGGCCCCAGAGCGGAGTAGCGCGACCGCTGTACACCAACCGTACGATTCCGGCGCGGTCGATCGCAGCCGACACCGCCTGACGAAAGCGCAAATCGCGAAACCACGCCTGTTTCCTGGCGATTCCCGGAAGCGCTTTGGCGCCCAGATTGTTCATATTAAAAAACAGAAAGCTATATTCGAGGCCCGCACCCAAATCGTCCACGTGGTAGTTTCTTGCGGCCTGCTGTGTCTCCAATACGCTGAAGTTCTCAGCGCTAAACCGGCTGAGAATATCGGTGTCTCCGCCTTCGAAGCGAATCACCTGCGCATCCTCGCTCGCCACAAATAAAAAGACGAGTTCGTTGAAATATGGCAAGCGCACGCCGGCGCCATCTTGTTTCCAGTAGTAGGGATTTTTCTCGAGAACGATCCGCTGGCCGGCGGTGTACTCCTTAAGACGAAAAGGTCCGAGGCCCGCAAACTGATTTGGCGCGGTCGAGAGATTCCATGCCTGGGAGAATTGACCGGCCCGATACGATTTCTCAAGCAGATGACGCGGGAGAATGGCGATGCCGTCGAAGATCCGTTCAGCTGCGGCATAAGGCCGTGCCAGCGAAAACTGGACCGTCGAAGAATCGATCTTTTTCACCTCGATCGGTTTTCCACCGACCACAAGCAGATCGCGCTGCGGCGAATGAATTTTTTCATCGAGATAGACTTGGAAAGTAAACACGACATCGTCTGCCGAAAACGCCTCTCCATCGGAAAAGCGCAGTCCCTGGCGAAGATGCAGCGTGTACGTCCTGCCATCCGGGGAGACATTCCAGGATTTTGCGAGGGCTGGCCCCGTCTTCAGAGTCTCCCGGTTGATATGAATCAAATCGCCGGAAAGGCAACGAATCACGTCGCGTGAAGGGTCGTCAATCGCGAGAACCGGATTCAGGGTCTTGGGTTCGGAGCGAAGCGCAACGACGAGCCGACCTCCGGCTTTCCCGGGCGCGTTCTCCATGATCATCAAATCCTCGCGCGCTCCGTTTGCCGGGTTGACGGCAGCAGGAAACAGGCAAAGCACCGCCGCAGCACACACGAGGGCGAGGAGGTCCCCAAGATGAAGTTTCCCCATATACAAATTTTTAACAGAGTACGTTTAAATTTTACAGAGAGACGGGCTTCCAATGTTCCTGCAGCGCATCGGCGGCCAGGTAATAGGTAAGGAAGAGCGGAATGAGGAGGGCCGCGGGAAGGAACATCCACCAGTACGTGGAGAGGACGTAGTATTGCTGAAGCGAGGAAAGCAGACTGCCCCAGCTGGGCATGGGCTCAGAGACGCCGAGCCCAAGGAATGTGAGCGTCACCTCGGCCAAGACGTACTGCGGGATGAGCAATGTGATTTGGGTAAGCGCAACGCCAGAAGCTTGCGGGAGCACGTGGCGACGAAGCAGGTAAGCGTCCGATGCGCCGAATCCTCGGGCCGCGACGACAAAATAACGCTCCTTGGCACTCAGGGCGATGCCACGGACCAGCCGCGCTGGTCGCGCCCATCCGATCAAGCCCATCACCGAGACAAGCAGTATAAACACCTGCGACTGCGAGATGTGCAGCGGCATAGCCGCGCGCACCGCGAATAAGAGATAAAGCCAGGGCAAAGCAAGAAAAAGCTCACCGCTGCGCATCACGGCTTCGTCGATCCATCCTCCGTAGAATCCCGCAATGGCGCCAATCAACAGTCCAAGCATTACCGAGAGGCCTGCTGCGAGCAAACCCGCTAGCAGAGACACCTGACCGCCGTAAAGAAACCGCGAAAATTGATCGCGCCCGAAGCCGTCGGTGCCGAGAAGAGAAATCCGGCCGGGCTCGTCGACTCCAAAGAGATGCACGCGCGACACAAAAATGCCCGCTACTTTGTAGGGCGCGCCTTGGACGAAGAAATGGACCGGGTAAAGACGAGTGAAGTCTTCTTGGACAGCCCCCGAAACCGCGGGGTCGCTCTGCCATCCGTACACGAACGGCCGAATATGAAAGCGTCCCTGAGAATCTATGAAATGTGGCCGGGTCGGCGCCGTAAACGGATGCTCGCGATCTTGAGCGGCGTAGCCGTAAGGCGCGAAAAAACCGGCGAAGAGCACAGCCATGTGGAATCCCGCAAGCAGGACGGCGCACACCACGAGTTTGCGACGATGGTTCAGCATCTCACTCCACACGAATTCGCGGGTCCGCCGCGAAGAGAAGCACATCTGCCACGAGATTGCCCACGATCAGGAATGTGGCCGACAGCATCACGGTCCCGATCACCACATAGACGTCCTTATTGAGCGTCGCTTCGACGAGCAGCGGTCCCAGCCCCGGCCAGCTCAAAATCACCTCTAGCAGGAGTGAAGAGCTGAGCATCGTCGCTACGGAGAATCCAAAAAGCGAAATCAACGGATTCGCGGCAACGGGCAGTGCGAATCGGAATAGTAGCCGCGAGTTGGGAATTCCGTGGCTGCGCGCAGCTCGAATAAACGGCGAATCGAGCACTTCAATCATCGCGGAACGCACATGCCGAATCAGAGCTGGTAAGGTCGCCAGCGCGAGTGCCAGCGAAGGAAGGAAAAGATGCCACGCAATATCTTTCAGTCGCAGAAGTCCGTGGCTTTCGCTATCCACCGAATACATTCCGCCCGACGGAAACCAGCCGCTGCGAACCGCGAATAGTAGTGCGCACAGGAAAAGCAGCAGGTCAGGAATCGTGAGCAGAGTCGATGTGGCGAGTTCAGAGCTCTTCCGGCTTAGCTTCTTACGATTTGTCGCGCTCCAGACGCCTATGGGAATTGCCAGTATCCACGCTATGAACGTCGACGTTCCCGTCAGCAGCAGCGTGTTTTGTGCTCGCGGAATCAAGAGCGGCCCCACCGGGGCGTTGTAGGCTAGCGAGATTCCGAATTCTCCGCGCACAGCAGAACGGAGCCACATTCCATAGCGGACGGCAAAGCTCCGGTCCAGACCGTATTCGGAGCGCAACCCCTCGACCGTTTGTGCCGAGACTCGCGGGTTCATCCGCATCTGGTCGAAAAAATCGCCGGGCGCCCACTGCACAAGCGCAAACGAAAAGAGCGAGATCGCGACCAGGAGTAAGGCCGCATGCGTGAATCTGCGGATTAGGAACCTTGCGTTCATTTAGGCTGACCGGCCTAGCCAGGTCGCTTCCGCCGGCTCCATTGCTCCCAGCAAGTGCCGGGTGTAGGAATGCTGCGGATCGGCGAAAAGCTTCCTTGTTGGCTGGTGCTCGACAATACGCCCGGAACGCATGACGGCTACTTGATCCGCGAACTGTGACACCAGCGGCAGATCATGAGAGATGTGCACATAGGTGAGCGACTGCGCGGCTTGAAGTTGCTCAAGCAACTGCAGAATATTCTCCTGATTCGCGCGATCGAGATTCGACAGCACTTCATCAAGGATCAGAAGACTCGGTTCGAGCGCCAAGGCTCGTGCAATTGCGAGACGCTGTCTCTGGCCGCCGCTGAATTCTAGCGAGCGCTTGGAGGCCGTGTCGGGAGACAAGCCGACCAACTGCATCAGATCGATAGCACGGTCGCTCTGCTGCTTTTTCGTGCCGATTCGCTGAATCCTTAGCGGCTCGGAGACGATTTCTAGAGCGCTGAATTGAGGATTGAGAGAAGCCGTCGGATTTTGAAATATCAACTGCATCTTCCGGCGCAGAACGAACAATTCCTTCTTTGGAAGATTGAGAGCGGATTTGCCGTCAAAGAATATTTCGCCGCGTGACGGACTTTCGAGTAACGCCAAACATCGCGCAAGCGAGGTTTTTCCAGCTCCCGATTCGCCAACGATCGCGAGCGTCTCTCCGCGCCGAACGATAAGGCCAATATCTTTGAATGCTCGAATCGTAAATTGTGTGCGAGAAAAGGGTTGAGTTTGGATGTAATCCTTCCCGAGGTCCCGAACCTCGAGAGCCGGCGTGGTTGAAGTCGTCATCGCGCAACAGACTCCTCCACGGCAGATTCCAGGCGTGTCCCAGTAGCGTCCGCTGCGCCCGCATTCAATGCAAATTCTCCTGGCGTTCGCGTACTAACGCATGCCGGGCTAATCCCGCTGAAGCGGCCTTCTTCGACGATGCGCCCTTCCTTCATCACCAGAACGCGATCGGCCAGGCTCGCCTGCACCTGACCAGAGTGGCTGATCAGCAAGACCGAGATGCCCAGTTGAGATTTCAGCACTCGAAGGAGCGCGAGAAAGCTGGATTGTGTCAGAGCGTCAAGCGAAGCCGTGGGCTCGTCGGCAATTACGATTTCCGGCTCACATGCAAGAGCCTGCGCGAGGACCACCCTTTGGAGCTGTCCCCCGCTGAGTTGATGGGGATACGAAGCGTAGATCCGCTCGATTGGCAGCAGTCCGACCCTCGCCAGCCAACTCCGCGCTTCGAGGCGACACTGCGCCCAGTCCCATTTCTTGTGCGCGTGAAGAACCTCGGCGATCTGGTCGCCGGCTCGCATCACGGGACTCAGCGCGATGCCAGGTTCCTGTGATACCAGCGAAATCTTCGCGCCCCGTACTCTTACAAGCGACCGCTCGTCGAGACCGAGCAATTCCCGCCCGCGAAACATGACGGAGCCCGATACTGCGGCCTGCTCTTTGGCGAGCAGCCCGAGCATCGCCAAGGAAAGCGTGGTTTTGCCACAGCCAGATTCCCCCATCAATCCGACGATTTCGGCGGCGTCGACGTCGAAACTCACGTTGTCCACCGCGGTGTGAGCCGCCGCGCGACCTGCGGGAAACTTGACCGAAAGGTTCCGGACCTGAAACAAGGCGCTCATTGCGTTTCGCATCCCCAAAGTGCACGGAAATCAGTGTGTTTCTGCCGCTCAGAAGTAGAGTATTGGAGCGAATCGTCGTTGAGGATAGCCCGCCCGTCCCGTTAGGTTGGCCTAGGAGTACTACTACCGAAGTACTAGAAAAAGGTGGGGTCGCTACCGAAATCCCTTTCCTGAAGGCTTTTTGGCGGAAGCGTGTGGGAGTCGAACCCAAACTTCCAAATCCTAAGTCTCGGCGAGTGATAACGTTGCCACCTCCGCCAAGTTTCAATTGGAGTCAAATGGAGTCAAACCATCCTTCCTACCGTTTCGTTCCCGTGCGGGATTAAACTGCAGCACACTTCCGCCGACCCGTGCTCGCGCTACGCATGTGTTAACCAAAAATGGAAGCGCAATCCCGCGCGTCCAAATGCGAAATCGCATGCGGCGTGAATGGCGCGAGCCGTTCTGCTCCCCTATAATGAGGAATGCCGCACGGAATCTGTAAGCTCTGTCTGCAACCCAAGCAGCTTCGCCGCAGCCATCTTCTTCCCGCATTTCTTTACCGATTGAGCAGACAGCCGGGAGCCAGCAATCCGAACCCAATCGTTATGACCTCTCTGGTGGTCGTCCCTACGTCCAAGCAACTGCAAGATTACCTGCTCTGCGACGGATGCGAACGCCGATTCAGCGAGCACGGCGAAAAGTGGATTGCACGACAGGTTTACAACGGCAGGGACTTCCCACTGCTTGACAGGTTGAACGTGGCAATCCCGCTTCACGCGTCACCGGGTCTCCAAATTTTCAGCGGAGCCGATGTCGGCATTGATACTGGTAAGCTGGCTTATTTCGCCCTTAGCGTGATGTGGAGAGCGTCAGTGCACAGATGGCTGATGCCGGACGGCATGACAACTTCAATTGACCTCGGAGCTTATCAGGAACCGATTAGGAGATTTCTGCTCGGCGAATCCGAGTTTCCCGCTCACGTCGTTGTCGCGGTGACGGCATGCACCGACTGGCTCTCCCAAGCCAAGGTCTTTCCGCCTAGCGCCGTGCGGGAGAATCCGCACACAGCTTTCTCGTTACTCGTGCGGGGGATTGGCTTCAGGGTCTTGGTGGGGAGCGGGCTCCCGCCTGAAATTCGGGAAGTGTGCTGCAACGCATCTGCCAAGAAAGTCATTTTTGTGGCGGACAACGAGGATAAATCCACTCATGCATGGTCTCACCTATTCTCGACGGCTGTTCCGTCGCGCAGCCTTCGCTGATGTTGGGACGCTGATGCGTGGCAGTCTTGTTAACCAAAATCGTCAACGGCAATCCAACGATAAGCAGCACACTCCCCAACGAGCAAACGGTGAAATGTCCGCTGTGAGCAAGGGTATCGGGCGGCTACTCGGGCGGTAGTCTTCACGTTCAACTCACCCCTTCGCAATGAACCATGAAATGGGGGGTTGTGGGTCAGTTGAAATTTAAGATGTTAGAACCTATTATCTAACCTCCATGGGCTTGGCAGAATGGCTTCCGCCTTCCAAGAAAACGCCTTCCGAAGCCCACACCGGACACAGCACACTATCTCCAATCCATACTGCGGTAGGGGCAGCTCTTTCCAATTGGGAACATCTCGAATCGGGACTCACGAGGCTATTTCAGCTTTTGTGCGAGACACCATCTCTTGCGGCCTGCCGTGCGTACGGCACTGTGGAATCCTGCTACAGCAAGTCACAAATGCTCCGAGCCGCAGCCATAGTATTTTTTGATACTCGCCAGCCCTTTGACGAACAACACAGTGCGGAAATGAAAAATCTGATAAGCGCCTACGAAAAAGGGCAGGAACTTCGAAACAACATCGCACATGGAATGGTGATTGGATATGTACTAGCCCGAAACAGGCACGGATACTTCCTTTGTCCGCCATCGGGCTTAACTAAGAAAAGAAAACGAGGTAACCAACGTTATTTTGACAACGTTGCCTACTTTTACGATGTCGCAGATATAGATTATTGCGGCGAGAGATTTGCGTCTTTACTCGGCGAAACTATGCGATTAATCCTTTCGATAAACAAAAAGTATGCCGTTCTAACAAATCAACAACTTCATTCGTGATACCTTCGGCCACGCCCTTGCTCCTGCAAGACGAAATCATCCGCGTTTCCCGCGAAGACCTTGGCATTGAGCCGAAACACGGCTGGTACAAATTTTGGTAATGCCTCAGCGCGTGGCTTGGCAAAGCGGACAGGGCGATGCGAGAGAGCCACAAGAAACGGCACGACGCTGCGGTGATGCGGTTAAATTGGTAAATCATCCCAACCCCATTATCCTTGGCATTCCCGGCGGCACTTTCCATCACCACTCACCGTCCGCTGTCCGGTGATGATAGCGCCGCAGGTACACCGATAGGATTGCCACGCAAACGAGCACGGCACAGCCAACCACGACCCACTCCGGCAAGTTGGGATAGATAACTGCATCAAGCACGCACGAGAAACGGCCCGTGTGCGGGTTCGATGCCTGCGCGAGCTTCAAGCCACGTTTCCGCCACGGTGAGCGGGCATGGCGGCCAAGGAACCAACTCAATGACGATGGCGTAGACAAGCGAAACGATATGCAGTGTCCGCAGAAGTGGGTGGCGGCGCGTTACCACCCAGCCCAGCAACACCCATCCGCACCAAAGCAGGTGCAGGAACAGAACAGCTTCCGCGGGAACAGATGCCGCCGGAATGGAAGGCTACCTCTTCGTTGCTGGCTACGGGCTAATTATCCGCTGAACCGCAAGCAGTGGTGCGGGAGAGTCGCGAGAAGCAACACGGAAACCCGACGCTCGAACGTGCTGGGAGCGCTTTCAGCGCGATGCACTGGAAATTTGGTGCCCAGAGTTCGCCGCTGATGGTTACAACCCTTCCCGCGCCCTTGGGACTACCCGCACGCGCATGTTTGAGCGCCCTGCGCCGGAGTGAGGTGCATAATATCGGGTACGTGGAGAGAAATTCATGAGCGCTCTAGGATGATGTGCTGCACCGGGTATTGTGCTGCAGCGGCGCAGTTCGACTCCAAAAGAGCTGAGCGTGACTTGCTGCGGTACCGGCGTCACGGCGCAGACGCTACTACCCGGCTCATAGTGGCAGAACTTCGACGCTGGCCGCTGGAGGGACTACGCCTGCTGGATGTCGGAGGTGGGATTGGGGTCATCAGTTGTGAGCTTTCCGAGACCAGCATATCCAGCGCTGCCATAGTCGAAGCATCGCCCGCGTACTTGGAGGTCGCCCGGCGGGAGGTCGCGTTAAAATTCGGGTCACGTCCCATCCAATTTGTCCTTGGCGACTTCGCGGTGATTGCAGGCACACTGCCCGACGCTGACGTGGTCACGCTTGACCGGGTTGTGTGCTGTTACCCTGATGCAGAAGCGCTGCTCGTGGCAGCGGCGGCGCACACTCGCCAAGTACTGGCGTTCACCTACCCGCGTGACCGTTGGTACGTGCGGGTCATGGTTGGGCTAGAAAATTTCTTGCGGCGGCTGCAGGGTAAGAAATTTCGGATGTTTGTTCACGCGCCAGAGCGGATGGCAGAGGCATTGGAGGCTTCCGGGCTAGTCCGTGCCAAGCAACGTAAAACGCTCGTGTGGATGCTCGACCTGTATCACCGAAGTGGGGCGCGGTTGTAAACTATCGGGAGGTGGGCGTACTTCCGTGGATGCAAAGACACATTGGGAAAAGGTCTACACCAACAAGGAACCAGAAGCAGTCAGTTGGTACAGTGCGCACCTTGAAAAATCCCTCGCACTAATCGAACGGGCAGCGCCTTCACGGTCGGCCTCCATCGTTGACATTGGCGCAGGCGAATCAACGCTTGTTGACGACCTTCTTGCAAGAGGGTACGAAAATATCACCGTCCTTGATGTGTCCCAAACCGCTCTCGAAGTGACCAAGAAGCGGTTGGGGCTTCTCGCAGAACGAGTCAACTGGATTGCAGCGGACATCACGCAAGTGCGGTTGGAATCGCCCGCTTATGATGTCTGGCATGACCGTGCGGTGTTTCACTTTCTCACGTCAATCGAGCAGCGTGCTGCGTATGTCCAAAACGTCGCAAAGTCTGTGAATCCAGGTGGGCACGTAATCGTCAGTACATTTGGACCAGAAGGCCCGACAAAATGTAGCGGACTTGAGGTTATGCGCTACGATGCCGAATCACTGCACAACGAGTTTGGCACGCGCTTTCGTTTGGTAGAGAGTTTGAAAGAACAACATCGCACGCCGTTTGGCACCACACAGCAATTTCTGTATTGCTACTGCAAAGTCGAATAAGTAGGGCCACCAGAAAGCCCCGAGCTACGGCACAGTCGTCTTAGTGCCAGCAACCGCTGGTCGTAGCCGCTCTCGGACTCATTTTGCGAATAAGAAGCCATCAATTGCTGCCTAATGGTTCGCGCCGCGTCGTGCGAGCGCCCTGCGGCGAACGAAGATGATTTTAGGCAGCCCCGGCTGAAAGCTGCGCGGTCACCGGGTTGGTAAAGCAGCGGCTATTGCACACCCGGCGGAGGTGGGAGCTTATACGCTTCGCTAGGAATCTGGTCAGTCGCGACGAATGCCTGAGCCAAAATTTTCCACTGTCCTGATTGTTTTTGCCACGTATCAACCGCCACAAATTTGGCGTTCGGAACATCGTAACGCGCGTCTTTATGGCCGGTGGTGTTGTATATACCTGAATATGTCACGATGGCCGTGTTGCCAGAAATCCTTACCTTGATGTCCTGAATTTCTACGCTTGACTTAACATCCGGGTCAGCTTTTCTCATCCCTACACTCATTTTTTCGACATCTGCCGGAGTCTGGTCGCTAACATGACCGAGCGGGTCAAGCCGGTGCCAGCACTTCACCTAACCACCCCAACGCTCCAGCACGTGCGACCACGCCAGCACACAACGCTGAACATACAAACGCTGGCGCGACAAGTGAACATAAGACCACAGGCGCTGGAGCGAAACCGCCAGCACATGAGAACACAGCTCACACAGAGAACACGCCTAAGAAGACACCACCGCATACCACAACGCCGCGAACGGAGAGCACTCCAAAAGCACAGCCAAAGAACGAGGCTGCTCCAAAAGCACAGCCACAACAACACGAGGCTGCACCACGACAGCAGCCACAGCGCGAAGCTGCTCCACGACCGCAGCCACAACAACATGAAGCTGCTCCACGACCGCAGCCACAACAACATGAAGCTGCTCCACGACCGCAGCCGCAGCAACACGAAGCTGCTCCACGACCGCAGCCACAGCAACACGAAGCGGCTCCACGACCGCAGCCACAGCAACACGAAGCGGCTCCACGACCGCAGCCGCAACAACATGAAGCTGCGCCGAAACCACAGAGCAAACCTGAGGAGAAACCGAAGCAATAGACCGTTTCTTGCTGCACCCAACTTCGACATTTCGTTCAGAGACAGGCCGTGTGGCTCCGCGCAGGGTGTGCATGACATTGCGCATATTGGGAAACTGAATGGTCTTGATTAGCTAAATTCTGCCTCCTAACTGCAGCGCAATCTTCGGGGGCTATTTGGGCTTCAAATTGCGCTTCGCCGTACGGCTGTGGGCAGGGCCCGAGTATTTTTGTGGGAACGGTGCACTCCGACAGGCCGCCGCTCGCACTTTAAATCTAGGACGGGCACAGACCAGAGAGCGAAGTAATGCGCAGACCTACCTCCTGCACCAATGACGGTGAACATCCCGCACGATTTCGGGTGTGGCTGAGAAATGGCGGACCGGAATCCATGCCTTCAACGTTCAACTGCTTCGTGCCAATGATTGACTGGGAAAGACGTTGGCGGAAATTCGAAGACGGCTCGGAACCAATTTGCGTTTGTGAAGATGCTGCCAGAGAAATGGGCTTGGTCTCGTAGGTTGGCTAGAAAGAATTGCTGTGAAGAACTAAGCCAAACGGAATCTGGCAAGCGATGCCCGAGCTGCGCCACCATTCTTGTCAGGCACAACAATCAATTCAAGCGCTGTAACTGCGGAGAGTTCCACAGCGTAGTCTTCTACCTCTCGCACTGAATCGGGCGGGCTAAAATTCCACTGCTGGCGAACGATTTCTCGAAAAGAATCTCCACCGTCAGGAGACCACCGCAGCTCGAACTCCTGCGTGCGTGTATTCTCGCTATCCTCGAAAATCAACCAGATACGTCTGAGGGTTTGTGGCTCGTCAAAAATGAGCCGGATTGTCTGCGTCCCTGAGTTCGCCGCACGCCAGCCCCGGTTTTCTCCATCCAGCAACGCCGATTCAATCGGATAGCCGTTTTCTTCTGATGTGACCTCGACCGAAGCCGCGCCGTCCACGTCCAGCCAAGCTTGACCAGAAGGCGGAATGCTCGACGGAGTCGGCGAAATCTGGCGCTTACGCATCTCAATCCTTACTTTACACCAAGCTCTGCCCTAGTTGCTCTGCGATTTGAACAGCGTAATTGAACTACAATGAGCGCAAGGTCTACGGAAGGAGGCACGTCATGACAGAAGAAATTCGCCTGACGGAGGGTGTCATGGCAGAAGAGATTCGCGTGGTGGAGCATTATTCAGCGTCAATTCTCAATAAGGTCGGAGAAGGAGCCCGCGTGCTGGGCGCGTTGCGCGACGCGGGCGTGAAGCTAGTCGCATTCTGGGGTTACAAGCACGGAGCGGGGCGAGCGCAGCTTGAATTCATTCCCGAAGATAGCGCCACTTTCGTGGCCGCCGCAAAGAAAGCCAAGCTCAGGGTGAGTAAGAGTACGGCGCTTTACATTCACGGCGACGACCGCCCCGGTGCAATCGCCGATATCCTCGGGAAACTTGCTGGGGCACGCATCAATGTGGCGGCGGTGCAAGGCAGTATGCGGCGGAGGCGGAAGCTACGGCACAATCGTGCTTCCTCCCAGAAGCCGCTGCTCGCAAAGCTGCGACTGTTCTGGGTGCCGCGTAGCGCTTCGCGTCGTAGCCGGAAGCGCATAACGGAATGCTGTCGCAGTCCTAAAGGGTTCTACGCAATGTGCCGTATTGAACCAACGATTTGGTCTGCCACAATATATTTGTGGTGTTGCCATGATTTTTGAGGAAGTGAACCCTCCCGACACTGAACCTTCCGCTAAGAGCGAAGAAACCCGACCGCAGGACTTGCCGCAGGAAGACCCCGACAAAATAAGAGCCAAAGTATTTAAGAGAATGTTTCCCGATGAAACCTTTGGGACTGTGACGCGGAAAGGAGGTACTGATGACGGCGCAAGAGCAGTATGACAACCTGAACAGCGAGCAGAGACGTGAACTCCTGCTGAAAATTGGCGAAACACCTGAAGAGGCAAAAGCATTAGGTCAGCGTGATTACGTGGCGCTCGGCGGGTGGGTGAAGACCCGGCTCAAGAGATTCTGGAATAGGAACAGGCCCTAGCTACACGCAAAATGAGGTAAGCAGGTGCGAAATAGGCGATACAACACGCAGAGATAAAGGCGATTTATGAGTGCCTGACAACTGAAACTTCATTTTTCGTCCTCAATATCGGATTCCCACACCCGCCGTTCCGATAGAGCTACCGCTTTGCTCCGCGTCGTGCCATTCCCTGCGCCATGCTGAGCAGCAGCTTTCGGTCTCCCTCATCCATCCGCGACAGCGCCTTCGTCAGCGTCTGAAATGCGCCGTGCTCCCTGCCACTGGTGCCCCACAGCGAAGTGTCGTCCGGCCTCGGGAGCTTTGGCTTTACAACTGACTCCTCGTCCGTAAAGAATCGATACAAAGGAACTTCCAGCGCGCTCGCATACTTTTCAAGTGTTCCAATCGAAGGGACGGTGTAGCCATTTTCAACACGACTGGTATAGCAGCGAAAGAGACCAGTCAGCTTCTCAATGTCGCCCTGACTGAGATTCTTGGCTTCACGTAGCTCACGTAGCTTTGCGCCTATTTCCATTTGGGGGAAGACTATACCAACTGGGGTGGAACGGGAACCGAAGGTGAAACCGAACTCCAGTCTTTGGATGTAAACTTCTTGCATCCGAGGAACGGAAAAAGGTCACCTTCAAGGAGGTGCAGCCCATGCCCTCGTGGATATCTTGTCCGAATGACCATTCAACGAAATCAGTGTCGATTCAAGACGCCGCCATTGCCGTTTCCGAGGGGCGGGAAATCGGCGTGTGCAAGAGATGCGGCAAGCCACTACAGTACAAAATTGACCACACTTATGCGAACGACCGGAGCGCGAAGCAATACGGTTTCGTCGTCACGCGAGCGGTTCGGCTCGGAACGCGGCTGGACGACGAAAGTTACGACCCGTTCTTGCTCGTGCTGCGGGAAATCGAAACTGGCAAAGAACAGATTCTCCCCACGTTTTGGGCGCACGGAAAGAGCGGCACACAACGCGGCGGACAGTTCCCTCCGCTCCTGAGCCTTGGAGAATGGAAGACGCTCTTCCGCCAGTTGGATGCCAGCTTCGGCGAAACGGAAGAAAGAATCCGAGCTAGGGCGTACGAGCTTTACGAGCAGCGCGGGAAAAGTGACGGCCATTCGTTAAATGACTGGTTGCAAGCAGAAGCGGAGCTAACAGAGGGGAAGAGTCTTCGTGCTGCTGCGTAGATTAACAGGCGGGGAAGCCGCGCCACACACCGACGTGAATAAAATCTAGCTCGCTAGCGAAGCGAGCTTCTTCTTAGCCGCCGGCCCTTCGCGAGCGCCCGTTGCACAAATTTGTCGCCGCCCTTCTTGGTCAGGAAAAACCCGTGATGGATAATCCTGCCGTCAGGAGTCGTGGACGGCGTGACCGTGTCTTGGAGTTGAATCTCGCCAGCCCCATCAATGAACGCTGGTAGGTTTTTCATGTCCAGTCCGCGGATGTTGGCTTTCAACGGCACGTTCGGAACAACGCCCCTGCGATTCTTAATCTTCAAGAGATTTAGCAGCGGGGCAGTAGCGTTTTTAATTGCGGCTTCGATGACGCCGAATTCCCTGTTACAGCGTGAGCAACTTCCATTTTTCACTTCCAGTTTGCCGCCCATGAACGCGGGAAACACGTGTTCGTCCGTTAGATTTTCTTGGTTCGGGCAGAACATGCAGGGCATCGTTGCCGACGCTTCAATCCTCAGTCCCAAGGTTCGTCAGAGCATTTGAAATCCTTGTTCAGATAGTCCTTCAGGACTGTGGCCGCGCTCACCGTGTAGTTCTGGTCTTTCTGGTCTAGCTTTGCGCCGAAGGAGTCATCGAGCTTAGAAATTAACCTAGCCTTTTCTTCCTTCGTGATAATCAAGTGGCTCGCGTGACCTTTGGAATCTGCCTTCATATCTATCAGTGTCGCAAAGATGCTCGGCGTAGCCTCAAACAGAGCGTGGTCAATGAAATCCAATTCACCCCTTATCTGTGGCATCTCCGCTGTCAGCTTGCTGTAATCCACGCCGTCTTTCGGCTCCCCGATAAAGGCACTGCTAATCTCACGCATCCTTCGCCACAGTACGATTTTTCGTTCATAGAAGGCTGTAATGTCCTGAATGAGTTCATCGAACGGCGCATTGAGGCGCATACCCTTGAGCATTTTGACCTGCGACCCTAATTCGAGTTCGAACAATGTGCTGGTGTGGATACCGCTGGCGAAGGGCAGCTTGTCATCTTTTTTGTCTTGATTAATATCCTCTTCACCCGCCGCACGTATCCGCTCAACTGCTGCCAACTCTCGGATATATTCGGTTACAAATTCTAGATGTGGTGTTTCGGGCTTTACGGGTCGGGCAGTAGTTTGGGCGGGCTTAGGCTTCTGGCTCGTCTGAGCGTAAACCGACACAGCAAACGAGAACGCCACAACAAGCGTGAACACTGCTTTCATACAGTGACGTAAGAATATACTTCACTTATCTATGAAGTCAACAGCCGCGTTGTACTCTAAAGCGCCGCTGTGATAGAAGTCTTGCATGGCTCCCGACCCAACGCCCGTCCCGTGGTGGGTCAACAGCATCGTCCTGCCGACAATTTTCCTTTTTTGGGGCGCGACCATCGGATTCGCGGCCACGTGGGTTCGTGACCGACTCGATGCGCGGAACGCCAAGAAAGCCTTCATGAAAGCAATTCGACGCGAGCTAGCGGCACTCGACCAACAACTCAGCACCGCGATTGCAGAAGTCGAAGAGGCGAGTCGAAAGCTGGATGAGTCTCGACACCTATCACAATTCGGCATATCGTTTCGAACGGCTGTCTACTCAACACAGCTTGGGAAATTGAAAAACCTTGATGACCCGATTTTATTGGAGATTGTTGCAGTCTACTCGGACATATCCAGTCTGGATGAAATTGTGGCCGTCGTGAACCAACAGAGCATGTACGTTCAACCGCTGAGGCCTGGAATCATATTGGAGACGGGCCCCGTGGAACAAGTACGAATGGCAAGTTTATACACCGAGGGTCTTAACCGCGTCGGGTCTACCTGTCGAGTCTTGATTGAGCGGTTGCGTGCGCTTCAACCTGCCGTCCATACACTGCTTGGCAAGCTTCCTAAGTAGGCTGAAATCGTCAATCGCGACTCGCCGCCGCTAATATACAGAAGCAAGCTGATTGTCGAGTGACAGGAACATGCACTTTCGACTAACTTACATAGCAAGGGATTTCCTCTTTGGTGATGCGGAAATTCGGGTGTCAGACTCAGAAAAAGGTGTTGAGGTCACGTACAAACAACGCCCTAACGATAATCAGCCACCTGCCTTTGAAGAAAATGATGGCTTAATCGTTGCAGTGTGCGAGCGAACTCTTACTGAGCGACTCAACAGCGAAGCCGTCGCCTCGGGCGTTCTCTCCAGAAACAAAGAGGCAGTGTCGAAGGTTTTTGACGATATGACTGACACCATTCAACGCACCCTACGCCTCGCACGTTGGAGAACCAACATTCGTAGCGGCCCCAATCCAATTCGCAGCGCAATACCGAATTATTTCGCATGGTCAGTTGATGGCTCCGACTGGAAGATGGTCGCCGATTCCGTTTCCCTTAAAATTAAGTTTTTATACTCTACTCACAACTGGTCCAAAGAAGACGCTGAATTTCTCCAAAGCGAAATTGTAAAAGGCTCAAATGAGCCGTTGGGCCACGAATTGTTGCGTGAGGCTGATGTAAATCAAGAGAATCCACGTAGTTCGTTGATACTTGGAGTTGCCGCTGCTGAGGTCGGATTCAAACAATTTGTATCAAGAACATTCCCTGACGCCGCTTGGCTGCTGGAACTTCCGTCACCGCCGTTAGTCGATATGCTTACTAGATTTCCGTGGGAGCAAATTAAACTGCGCATTAACGGTAAAGTCCCGGCTGTCCCTGAAACAATTGTCATGGAATTGCGGAAAGCCGTGACTCTGCGCAACAAGATTGTTCACCTAGGAACTGCGAGTCTTACCCCTGAAACATTGGAGTCCATTCTGGACACTGTCAGTGACTTTCTGTATTTTCTCGACATGCTGCATGGGAGTGGCCGCAACTGGCCCTTCGGCTTCATACGTCCGGCTACGATGAGCGAATTCAAGAAAGAGTGAGCATTCCACCAATCAAAAAAGCCCGGACACCTGTGAAGGCATCCGGGCTTTGTTGTGTTTGGTTCTGTCTACAAACGTCGCTCATATTAGGAGTGCTGTTGCAGGACATTGATTGGGTGCGTTCCGGCGTCAACGAGGTTTCCGTCAATACGCATGAACGCGATGAAACCGACCTGACCGTAGTCAGCGTATCTCTCGTTCAAACGGAGAACCGACATGTCCTTGACCTTGCGGATGATGTACTTCTGCAAGTCACCGAACAGCATCGTGGTCGGATTCGTGTTGGCGACCGGCGACGCCATGCTTTGATTGATGACGTAGGGGTAACCGAGAATCGTATCCGGTGCATTCACCGCCAAGCTGGGCACCCAAATCGGGCGACCGTACTTGTCGAGCAACTGCTTGATGACCTTCAACGACGTGTCGTTGAGCATGTACTTCGCGCCGCGTCTGTACGACGGCGGTTCACAAGCTGTGCCTACGAACTAGCTTCAGGCTGCGGGTTTTGGTTCTCTAGAGTCAACGACTTGCGGACACTGTGGAATTAACCCTTGCGAACCATCGAATCCCGACACCTGTAGTAATCTCTCTGCACAATAAAAAGAAAGCGAATCACTACCTAGAATACCCGATTGTTCCCTGCCCTTACGCGCATACACTCGCCGCGCGGGTTCACAATGCAACGCGATGAGATATGCGTTTGCGGACATCCGCAGTCGCTACACCGAACTTACAGCTGCAACGGCTGGCGGCCTAATCCAGACCCCAAAACGACCGACCGCATTTTCTGTCAGTGCAAAGCATTCCAAAAACGAAAAGCCGCTCACGCCGGTTAACCACGAAACAATTAAATGCGGCACAACAGACCGATATAGTTCCAGCGCAAGGAGACACGCATGGCACAGAAAGTCATAGACATCGTTGGGGCTTCCAAGGAAAGCTTTACTAAAGCAGCCGAAAACGCTGTGGCCGAAGCGGCTAAGACTGTTCGGGGTATGAGGTGGGCACGCGTGGCGGATTTCGAAATGCAACTAGATGGGAAAAAAATCACCGAATACCGCGTGACAACCCGCATCTATTTTGACATTGAACGAAAGTAACTAACTCAAATCTGCAACATCACGCGGCGGTTTCCAGTTGAGTAGAAGCCTGCGGAACCGCAGCAATCACTCGGGCACCAGCTTCTCTAACGAGTCGGCAGACCGACGCTCGCGAAATCCTGTGCTTTTTGGCAACCTGAGTAAGCGACATTCCAGAACGGCGGTCGCTGACGACCTGCTCTCTATCAATATTCAGGGGCGCTCGTCCAATTCGCCGACCTTCGAGCTTAGCTCTCCTCATGCCAGCCTTCACGCGCTCTGCAATTAGACTGCGCTCCAATTCGGCAATCGCGCCAATTATTGTTAGCAGCGCACGGCCTAACGGACCGCCCGTATCAATATTTTCTCGCAGGCTGACGAACTGGATGTTGAGATGGCTCAATTCGTCCAGCACTTCTAAGAAATGCCGAACGTTTCTCGCAATCCTGTCAAACGCAGCCACTAGCAGAACGTCAAACTTATGCCGCCGGGCATCGGACATGAGTCGGTCAAGACCGGGACGCTTCGATTTTGCGCCAGAAATCACGTCGCTGTACTCGCGCACAATTTCGAGCCCGCGTTGCTTCGCCAGGTCGCGCAGGTCCAGCAGCTGAGTTTCAAGATGCTGGTCTCCCGTGCTCACGCGGCAGTAAATTGCTGCTCGCTTCATTACTTCTTCTCCTTCTTTCTCAACCGACGGGGACCACGGCTTGTCTTCCCACGGTCCCCTTTCCGCTTGCCACCGCCGCGACCTTCCCAGTAATGCGCCGACTTGTAGCGGTGCACCTTGTTGATGTCATCATCCGTGAA
Organism: uncultured Acidobacteriota bacterium; assembly: GCA_963697645.1. GTDB lineage: Bacteria > Acidobacteriota > Terriglobia > Acidiferrales > UBA7541 > Palsa-295. The sequence continues at coordinate 205,719 of CAVOOU010000004.1, forward strand.
ACGATAGAGCTTGCGACCATTCATGGGTATTGCGATGGAAGGGCGAACCTTGCCGTTCCAAATCCAGCGAAACAGAGTCTGCGGGTCTACTCCAAGCAATTTCGCAGCCTGCTTCACAGAATGACTCGCCATAGACCTATATTATAGGCATAATCATAGTAATTTGCAACACCGAGCGGCGCTGCTTGTGTACGCTTACGAAACCAATCCAATAGCGCCATTTGCCTGCCGCCGCCACCGGCACTATCGTGGCTGAGTGGAGCGGCGAGTGAACAGAGCACATCAGACGGTGTCCTTGAGAACCGGCGCAGAAAATAGGTCATGAATCTGACGCTCACTTGCTTCAGCAGAAACTGCGGTAAGCCGAGGTTCTTGGAATACTACGTGTGTGTCGAGCACTTTGTTTGTTATGCCGCACCACGATACGCCGAATCGATAGCCCTCAAGGCCAAACCCATAACATATTCTGCAATCCCTGTGCTTACGTCCAAAGCGACTCCCGGCAGTTCGGGCCAGCCTGAACATACGGCACGCAAGTCCGCAGAAGTGTGAGAGCACGAGCGAAACGCCGTGGTTTTTCTAACGGTATTTCACGGGAGTTTCTTGGTTTGGAAACCCTTCAGCGACCAACTACCATGGTAATGACCGCTTCGCCATGAGCCGTTGATTTCCTTCGTTGCCGTGCTTTTCAGCATCTCTGCCAAGGATTCCGCATTTAAGCTCGCCGCATCGGCGGCCCAAGTCCCAGAGAGCAATTGTCCTTTGATGGGGCGAGCTGTCCACGTGCCTTGCCAGCCCTTGCCCGTTTTCTGCGCCGTCCACCTCCCTTCCAGTAACACGTCACCAGCCTCGTTGAGAAGTGTCCATGACCCGAGTGCGCGATTAGGATTGTGAAGCGAAAGCTGCGCGGACCATGTGCCACCGAAAATCTGGTTGGGACTCGCTGTAGCCGTCCATGAGCCAAGCAGGACGGGTGAAGCCTGTTGAGCGAGAGCGCAGAAGGCCACAATCAGTCCGAGAGTCAGTTGGGCTCGCTATCCGTGGTTTGGTCCAATCGTTTGCGTCACATTCGGTGCAGACGCAGGAACAGACGCAGATATGAATGCACACGAAGTAGATTAGTGCGGTCGTAGGTCTCTTCGTCTTGGTGACGATGTGGTACGCGGCGAAGACCCTGTGGAAGACGCACCACAGAGCGCAGCTCGAACGACAGTGGCGAAAAACAAAGGGCTACTAGCTTATCGGCTGTGATGGTGCGTTTAGATGCTGCAGTGAAGTGCTGCGGCTTGCTTCATCCCACGATTGGATTTCACGCTGAATCGCGGATTTCTGACTCTGGCTCACTGATTCTAGCTAAAGCGGGTCAGCTTGCCGTCAACCACGCTCGCAATGTAGCGTCCGTTTCTAAGAAACTGCGCGACGTTTTTGCCAGAGCGAACGAGCGCAGCCCAGCGGTTGTTCGCGGTTGGATTCTGCTCAATCCCGCGCATGTCATGCCCGTCAAATAAGAAGTCCACTTGTCGCAGATGACCTTTGTGACTGCGTTGAATTGGATATCGGTGGGTTCCAATCTTCACGACGTGGGCGTTATCACTGAACAATTGCTTGTACACTTCAACCAGAACTTCTTCGAATGAAAAGGTCATCTCACACCCCCAGCGGGCGTGGGTACTACCAAGATGCACCGTTTAGCGAGAACTTGTCGCAACGACCTGCGATTTGGATGTTGCAAGAGTAAAGGGGATTTCGGTTTGACAGACGCCGTACAACTGCGCCGAGCCAAATTTCAAGCTATTGATTGCAGCTAATATCAGCGCTCGGGCGCGCTGACTCCAAATCCAATCTCGGTGTAAACTGCCTTCCCTCAGCAGACGCCTAGAGTGATGGGAGATGAACAACTAAAAAGCGGGGAGCATCACTCGTGTCAGGCCGTATCGCCTAACGATGCGCCGTACGACAATCCGGCGACCGTACGATGTACGAGGTGCGGCAGGTGGCTCTGCGAGACTCACGCCGAAGATGAGGAGTGGCATTCATGCGCAATGCCGCTGGGAGAGGAGGGCGGTGAGGCGTAGACATCTACCCATATCTCTAGCCCGACCCTCGGATAATTTTTCCCGAAGGTCAGCTGAGAAGGACCGCTGCCATCTGCTCGACGGTTCGACCGCGAATTTTCCACAGGTGTTCTTGAATCGAAGCAGCAGCGTGTATATCGTCGTCGCCAGAGAAAACAGAACCCGTTTCCGTGGTGCGGAAACTGCTCTAAAGATTCTAAAGATAAGGAGGAGATATCAAGATGGCTTCTGCTGCGTCGTCTCCAAAACTTGAGCGTGACCCAGTGACGCTGGACCCTAAACACTACCAAGTTGAAGTGGAAAACGAACAAACGCGTGTCGTGCGCATCAAATATCGCGCACACGAAAAGTCGCCCATGCATCAACACCCACGGGGCGTCGTTGTTTTTCTCACCGACGCTCATTTTAAGTTCACCTATCCAGACGGGAAAACCGAGGAGTTGCGAAAGAAAGCTGGAGAATCCATGGCGTATAAGGAACCTTGGGAACACCAGCCTGAGAACCTGAACGGCAAGGATTTTGAAGCAGTCTATGTGGAAATAAGAAAGTAAAAACCAAGAATCCGCACCACGGGTTTTTAGCGTTCGTACAAACTGGTCATGTGACGCGCGACCTGCGTTTCGCGCACGCTATCACCGTTTTGCAAGTAGCCATGCGATGCAAACGCCACGAGTGACCGCCTCGATTCATTTTGGCGTAGAAAGCTCGCTTCGGCTGACTTGGTAGTTTTCAATGAGGGCACCAACGCCCGAGCGGCCCGAGTGACTCTCGCCAGTTTCCTCGATTCGAACCGCTCGTGCCGTCCCGCTGATATACGCCTGTGTGGCTCCCGTAATTTCAATCGGAAGAGCAATTGAAAACTCGAACGTTGTTCCTACCGTGAATTCTTGCGCGATGTTGAAATAGAAACCGTGAATTGAAATATCCCGAGTCTTAACCAAGGTTGACCCGAGCCCAGTCAGGATGGGCACAAGCCTGATTTCGACCGGAAGGGCTAAATTGTATCGAGAAGTTGCGCGACGTTCTTCCACTTGTCTTGCCGATTAGGCTAGCGGATTCACATCGGTCGGTCACGATGATTGCACCGTGGAGTTTCCAGAGCGTCTCAGCATCACACACATCAGCAATTTCGATGCTATCGACACTGTGGTTCTGAAAGACAACGACTGGCGGGATAAGCTCCCATTTGGCATCTCCCGCCAGTCGGAGCAATCGGGGAGCGATACAATACGGAGTATACGCCTTCCGCCATCGCTCCCGCAATTTCAGACGGCCTGAGACTGAACCCCGAGAAATCCAACCGCCCACTGCTCCGTTGCCAAACGCCAGAACCGCGAGCGACGCGGTTAGCAGGGCGGCGGTTAAGCAATCGCGGTTTGCTGATATACTGGGCATTAGCATCAGGAGCGCTCGGATAATAATTCCGAGCCGGCAACCGGGTAGGAGACGCTACGGTGCCTTGGCGAGCAATCGCCGATGCGCGGAACGAAAATATTCCGAAGCGCGAGTCTCAGAGAAATTAGCCGCCTGGTGCTTGGGCGGCTTTTGCTTTTTCTGGCTCCTTGATGCAATCCACCACCAAATGGAGTTTGCATCTATGAGCGTGAATGAGTTTGGAGATTTCATCGCATGTGTCCCGCACCAGATTGAAGCCGACTGGGATGAAAAGTGGGGGCCGCTGCTTGCAGGGCTTCCGCTCAATATCATGTATGCAAGTGTCCAGAGAGCGGAGTCAGACCAGAGCAAGATGGTCGGAATCACCGCCTGCTATGAGCCTGACCTCGCCACGTTTCGCGAGACCAAGAAAAATCGCGAGTTGACGTATTTCAACCGGGAAGGTGGCACCTACCGCGTGCGGGTGCTGCTAAACAAAAAGAGCGGTCGGCTGGAAACTTTCAAATACAAAGGTAAGAAACTGATTGCGAGTGCCACCGGGAAGAGCTTTGAGAGCGCCATGGCGCATACGACATTGGTCGGGATTGAGCGGGATGAGCCGGTGACAGTGATTCGCGACTAGTTTCCACGACCCGAAAGATACTCGCACGTCACGCTCCAAGTGTCGGTGCGAACACCGCTGAGGCAAAATCATCGCTTAGGTTCGCTAATGCGAGTGATGCACGATTGGAAGCGCGCCGCCTACTTGGTGCACATGATGAATCTTCCCCAAGCACCAGCGGCCACCCACGTAAAGAAGTCGCACAAGACCCACTCCGAAGATAGCAGAAGCCAGAACCGCCAGAAACGACCCGAGGAAAATCACGACACCAATCACACAAATCAAGAGTTGTAGCTCGAAGGTACTAAACGATGGCAGCGCCATTGGGTTTCTCCAAGAACCGAGCCTAGGCGGAGCTTTCAGTGCGGTTCGTTAGCCTTCCCTATTGCAGCTTAGATACCATCGCAGGCGCAAAGCATCTGGAATTGAATCAATCTGTTATGCGATTTGACTGGCTTGGCGTACAGAATTCAGCTGAGAAATTTCTTCAATTACGAGGGGAAATCCGTAGACACCACTGCTGGACTGACGCTCGGCTCGGGCACGGTGGCTGCAACCCTAGCTAGGTGCCTTCGCCTACCGTTCCATTTGCCAATGCAAAAACGCGAGCGACGCGAATGGCAAGGCGGCGTTGAGGCCGACTGTGGTTTCTTCGCACCAGCGGGACGCCTTACGGCGCTCGGTAGGCATCGCAAATCAGCAGCGCGAAAACGAAACCGCGAGCTTGGTGTCACCTCGCCTAGAGCTGCATTTTGCATGGCGGCGTATAGATGACGTGGAGCTGGAAATCGTCGGGCAGCGCGCCCGGATTCCCGCTTAACAGCTTGAATTTCCAAGTCTGCACCGTCTTAATCGCAGCTTTGTCTTGGCGCGGCGAAAGCGATTTGACGACACGAACGTTTGTGACTTCGCCTTTCGCGCTCACGGTAATTGAAAGAATCATCTCGCCCGGAACGTCAGTCTTTCTATCTTGAGTGAAGGTGGCCGCATCGTCGTTTACAACGACGAGGGTGACTTTCTCGTTCTTGAGCCCCGGTCGGAAGACTACCGCTGCGGGAAAACAGTAACCAACTTCAGCGTTGGTTATCACAGGGGCGTGAGCGGGCGGCTCGAATTCCCATTGCTTGACGCTATCAATGGCGGCCTGAATAAGCTCCGGCGCTCCGCTCAAAACTTTTTCATCTGATACTTTTCCGTTCGCGTCCACCACGATACTTAAGACAACTTTCCCCTGAATGTTTTTCCTGAGCGCTTCCTCGGGATACGGAACGGTCGGCGACTTAATGAGCTTTAGTTGAGCCGCTTGTTTCTCAATTTTTTCTGGTGTCTGCGATTGGGGTTCGTTCTGGGTTTGCGCAGCGGAAGAACCGCAATCTAGCAGCAGCGCGACCACGAAGAGTGCGTTACATGTTTCGCGGCAGGCTCGCATGGGAAGCATCGTTGCGGCACTCCGTTAAAGAACTGGTCAACAAGTTAGCCCGGACTCCGCTCCAACGTCAATCTCGTCTTGCATGAAGGAATGCCGCTGAAATTAAGGCGTCACTTCGCGGCGGTCGAGCTTCAGTTGTTAGCCGAAATCCGCTCTCACGAGCGCGCCGCATAACTCCGCGCCTACCAAATTCACGTTCCGTAATTGGCGCGCAGCGCTTAGATGGATTATGGGCGGCTACCCTGTTATCAGCGCTTATCGCCGCGTTATTCCACGGCAATCGTCGCATTTTGGTATGGGTGGGGCGAATGTCAGTGCGTGGCATAATCCTGCAATCGCTGCCCCAAGCATTGAGAGGAAGGAATGGCAGAGTGGCTTCGTAACGTGGTCAGCTCAGCAGTGACTGTTGCCCTGATTGTGGCGCTGACCCGCTGGCTTTCCGACGCGAAGGGAGCCCCACTTCCAACTATTCGTGATGGCAGTAGCCTTTACCAAATAAAGTGGCAATTGCGAGCGCTCAGCGCCGTGGTCGTGTCGTTCTGGTCTGGGGTCGTAATCTGGTCATGGCGCGACCTTCATCACGCGGATGTCGCTCTGGTTTCAATGGCGATCTTGTTCGTGTTGGGTAGCTTCTGGCTCGCCAGCGGTTCGGTCAGCACAAACGCTAGTGGAATTGCGAAGACGGTTCTTTGGCGCTCGCACTTTTTTCGTTGGGACGACATCACGCAGGTGAGAATGCACAAGAAGCGGGGCGGTGCAATCGAACTGCATACGGGCTCACAAACAATGATTATTGATTCCCGTTTCGTTGCCTTTCAGCATCTGCTAGACGAAATTGAACGCCACACTCAACGGCGAGTGATTGAGGCTTCTTCTTGACCCAAGCGCTAAACCGTTTTTCTGCGGGAATGGTATAGTTTGGAGCAATCGCAACTGCCGCGTTTATTCCGTGGGTCGGTCGCTTTCTGGATGGGTGGTGGCGAATTTCTGAATGCGATACCTGATAAATGCAGGGTGATTTTTGTGGCCGTAGTAATATCACTATGGAGTTGGCTGTAGAGGTAGCGATGAAAGCCCGACTCATCAAAGAGCAAAGGCTTGACGATTTGGAGAATGACTTTGGCCGTCTCCTCGTGTCGTGTCTTGAGGAGTGCGGAAATGGTCGCTGGGGTTTATTCGGGCAGAATGAACGTCAAGAGCCGGGCAAGTATTATCAGTGGGATGAAGGACATCGCCTTAAAGAAACTGCGCTTCAGATTCGCTCATTGAGAGCGGAATTTGGGCTCCCCAATCCACTAGCTGAGCGTTTCTTGTATTTCTGTTCACTGCGCGGTGCGAACATTCCCGGTGAACCTAAGCTCGCCAAAGAATTTCTGGAAGAAATCCACAGAGGCGATTTCGTATCTTCCTAGAATCCTTTGCTATCAACCAGCAATCGGTCTGCTGAAAAGCTAACTCGGTGTGCGCCGAATGACGCCTTGCCAACCGGCAGCGGAATGCTACGCTAGATTGACCGCTTGAAGCACGCCGCCCATCTCAGAACGCCAGAAGCATTTCAGTCCAGCACGCGAGAGTAACTTATGAGCAGGAATTCCTCCCCAGTGTGTGTCCCGTCCGATGCAGGTGCAACAGGCAGCCATCCGAAGAGATTGTTAACCAAAGATAAGCGAAGCAGGAAACTTGTTAAGCAAGCTGGTGAAATTCCGCCAGTAATTGAATCCCGCACAATCCCGCGTCTGCACCGAAACGGCAATCGTATCGGAATCAACCAACGCACGCGCATCATGCAGAAATACGTTGTGGGCAAAACGCAGACGGATATTGCCAAAGAAGAGAGTGTTGACAGAGAAAGCGTTCACCGGATTGTTCGGTCACCCGAACTGACTGCGTACGTCGAAGCAAAAAGGGAGCTGTGGCGTGGTCTGTGCGACCCGGCTATTGAAGTGCTGCGACAGAAGCTGAAAGAAGGCGATAAGGACGTAGCGCTGAGGGTTTTGTTGAGCAATGGCGTGATTCCTCCACCCGGCGCGACGTTTAACATTCAGACCGCAACAAAACCTACCGGCGATGAACGCGTGAACGAACTGAGGGCTTGCTTCGCTGACGTGATGATGGAGCGGGCTCGTGTGTTTAAGACACCGATGCCGGAATTAGCTGAGATTGCTGAAGAGAACGGAATCAAATTAGATTTTGAGCTGAATGGCGCATCCGATGAGGGGGCGGAGGAAGAAAATTGTTGACGGCAATTAAGCTCCTGCACACTGCGATTTGGGCGTTTATGGCTGCGAGCATCGTGGCTTTACCTATTCTAGGAGCGTTGCGCCGATTCCGCTGGGCTGCCGTTCTGACCGGATTCGTGCTGCTGGAGTGCGGCGTGCTTGCTGTCAATGGTGGCAGATGCCCGCTGTCAGACTTGGCTGCCAGATTCACCAGCGACCGCGCCCCCAACTTCGATATCTATCTGCCGAATTGGTTAGCCCAGCACAACAAAGTCATTTTCGGGGTGCTCTTCGTTGCTGGAGAATTGGTCGTGCTCGCGTATTGGCTCAGAGGGAGATATCCGCTTCAAAGAGGTAGATAGCATCGCCTGCCCCTTATAAGACATTCCCGATTTGCGCCCATGCGGTCGCGATGACGTGGAGAAAAATCCGTGCTCGCAGCGAACGCCGTGGTTAATAAGGCGCGGGCGAAGTGGAAGGATGAGCGCCCTCAGTTGAAGTTGAAAATGTCCGGTTTGTGCGTTCATCGGGAACTTGACTCTCCGTACCTTCTCTCATAGATTGCGCTGGGCTACAAAAATGTCGCTTTGATGTGTTGGAGAAAACAATGCGGAGACTGTTTTTCATAACCTTAGCCAATGCAATTCTGTTGTTTTGTTTCGCGTGCAAAGTAAGCGCACAAACCGAACCCCTCGGTGGTCAACCTGCGCCCGGGGCAGAACCTTCGGTCAAAGATTTCGAAGAGCAGATTACGTACCAGCGAGCGTTCGAGGCCGTGGTTTGGTCTCAGCCAGCATTAGGTGTGTACAGCATTCGCCGAGGTATGTTCGCAATCGGTATGAAGGACAATGAAATAATGGCTATGTCCCGTCCCCTCACCACAAGGCATGAGTTTCTAACCGCGAACAACACGACACCCTACATAGTTGCGAACGCCGACCTGCGACATGGAGCCGTTGTACTCGAAATTCCTCCGGCATCCAACCAAGGGGTCTTGTATGGTCAGGTCGTGGATGCTTGGCAAGAAACAATCGCTGATGTTGGCCCCTCTGGCATTGATGAAGGTAAGGGCGCGAAAATTCTTTTTCTTCCCCCGGGTTACAAAGAGACTCCACCATCCGGCTATACCGTCATCCCTTCGCAGAATTATCGGATTCAGTTTGCATTCCGCTCCATCAAGCTGCCCGGAATGACCGATGAACAAGCCAATGCCTACGCCAAAACTCTCAAGATGTATCCCCTGTCGGAAGCCGCGAACCCGAAACCAACCCACTTCATGGACGGCTACCCGGACCGCATCTCCACGCTGCCTTTTTATGATTTCCGTTATTTTCAGGAACTCCATGACATTATCAGCGTCGAACCTGTACGCCCCCGCGACAAAGTGATGATGGGGATGCTTGCCTCCATCGGTATTGAACCGGGCAAGCCGTTCAACCCATCACCGAAGTTGAAGGCGGCTATGGAGCGCGCGGTGGTAGACGCTTACTTCTACATGCAAGACCGAGTCTTCAAGGTGCAGAGCAACAATTTATTCTGGCCGGACCGCCACTACAGCTACTTCTTTCTTCCAGACCCGGAAGGCGGGTTCACGTTTGAGACTGCGAGCGCCCTGCTATACGACAATCGTTCTGACATGTACCATGTGGGTACCTACTACCCGAAGCGATTGCCGAAAGTACCCGCTACCGCCTACCTCGTTGCCATGGCTGACAGTGAAGGGCGTCCGCTGGAAGCCGGGAAAACTTACAAATTGCACGTACCGAACCGTGTTCCCGTGAAGCAATTTTGGGCGCTGATTGTCTACGATTTTGCGACTTGGGCCTTCATTTACAACCCACTGGACCGTGTC